>NZ_JBLURD010000002.1:0-520147 GCF_051209435.1 Klebsiella sp. HN106
CACGGCCAATAAAATCCCATCCGAGCGACCGGATATGCCGGAACCAGGCATTCTGGAAGCCCGCATCGGTAACGATGATGACTCTGGCCGTCGGGTTCACCGCCCCGGCAAGGGCATCAAGGAAGGCCTTTTGTATCTGTCCATTCTGCTGCTTTTCTGACGGGACTATCCAGCTTAACAGCGGAAGCGAACGCCCATCGCAAAGCAGACTGGCGCGGAGCACATGATATTCCTGAGACGGATAGCCACTCCAGTCAACCACAATAACACACAGCGATAATTTCCGTGTCAGCATGGTGATAATGCCATTGAAAATCAGAGGAATATCCTGATGGAGTGATTTATTGCCCAGTAGACGATCAACTCGTTTGATTTTGTTTTTGACCTGAGCAGCACCGGGTAAATAACGTCCGATACTGGTCAGCGTCAGTGACGCGCCGTTGATTAAGGCAAGCGTGGCGTCAAGAAGGGCATTTTGTCGGTATTTGTGAAACGGAGCTAAAGCATCCCGGAAGAAATTCTGACATACTCGGCAGGCAGGCATAGAGGTGATCTCATTGAATTGATAGCACAATCAGTAGATCACAAAACTCTATGCCTGTCTTTTTTCACCCGCCCATTACTGGGGATCCCTCAGCGTCAAGCGGGGTTTTAGGTTTAGCGGGCTAATCCTAATCGCGGAATTTCTATCGCCGGACAGCGATCCATCACCACGTTTAGACCGGCATCTCGGGCGAGCACTGCCGCTTGTTCATTGATGACCCCTAGCTGTAGCCACAAAGTTTTAGCACCGATAGCCACCGCTTCCTGGGCAACGCCCCAGGCTGCTTCTGAGTTGCGGAAGACATCAACCATGTCCACTTTTTCCGGCACCTCGGCCAGCGTGGCATATCCTTTTTGCCCCAGCAGCGTAGTACCCGCAACCTTAGGAGAAACCGGAATGACATGATATCCCTGCTCCAGAAGGTACTTCATCACCCGATAGCTTGGGCGATCGGGTTTGTCGCTTGCCCCCACCAGGGCGATAGTCCGGGTCGAGGTCAGAATACCTGCGATATCGTTCTCTTTCATCATCATCCTCCTGCTATTTAGCCCAAGTGTATGCTAATCCGAATGAACCAGCATTAGTGCTAACCCGCAGATGCGTCAAATTTTTTCATCCCGATGCTTGCAGCAGCAGACACTTCCAGTAATCTGTCTGCAGGTCAAAATGTGGAATGAAATGATGGAACTAACAACACGTACACTGCCAGCACGTAAACATATTGCGCTGGTTGCTCACGATCACTGTAAAGATATGCTGATGAAATGGGTAGAGCGCCACCAGCAACTTCTGGCACAACATACGCTATCGGCAACAGGAACAACCGGTAATCTGGTATCACGCGCAACCGGGCTGGAGGTGCACGCTATGCTGAGCGGCCCAATGGGCGGCGACCAGCAGGTAGGAGCCCTGATATCAGAAGGTAAAATTGATGTTTTGATTTTTTTCTGGGACCCGCTGAATGCGGTGCCGCATGACCCTGATGTTAAAGCGTTACTCCGTCTGGCAACCGTGTGGAATATTCCCGTTGCAACGAATGTCTCGACCGCCGACTTTATCATCCAGTCTCCCCACTTTAGCGATCCGGTCGATATTTTGATTCCTGATTACCAGCGTTATCTCGCTGAGCGTCTGAAATAAACCACGCTGGCGGCCTCGCCGCCAGTCATTACGGCTTTCTCGCAACCGGCACGTCCAGCGCCTTCAACATATCAACAAACGGTGACGGCTGCTCTTTATTAAACAACAACCAGACCCGCAGACGCGCGCGCGTAAGTGCGACATACAGCAAACGTCTCTCTTCTGCATCGGCAAAATCCTCCGGTTGTGGTAGCAGTGCCTGCTCCATAATCGACTCACGCGCCGAAGCCGGAAACGCATCATCACCTTCCTGAAGACCAAGGATAATGACGTAATCTGCTTGCTGCCCTTTGCTGGCATGAATAGTCATGAAATCGAGCTGAAGATGGGGCCAGCGTGTTGCAGCCTTTTCCAGCGCCGCTGGCTTCAAATGATGGTAACGCGCTAACAGCAAGATCCGTTGTTCTCGCTTGACGTAACCGCTCATTTTATCGAGCAGATCGTCGAGTTTATCCTCCGCTAACAACGTCACCGCTTTTTTGTCGCCTGCAATCAGACTGTTGAGTGGTTTCGTCAACTGATGCGGGTTCTGTTGGATAAATCCGTTTGCGACCTCGCCTATCCGGCTATTAAATCGGTAGGTCGTATCCAGCGCGCAACAATCCCCTTCGCCAAAATAGTGATTAAAAGCCGTCGTCAAAGAGAGTTGAGCACCGCTAAAACGATAGATAGCCTGCCAGTCATCGCCAACGGCAAACAGCGTAGTCTGCGTATTTTGTCGACGTAACGCGGCGAGTAGTGACGCCCGCTGCGGAGAGATATCCTGAAATTCATCCACCAGAATATGCTTCCACGGACTGACAAAGCGGCCTTTATCGAGAATATTTATCGCCTGATGAATCAGACCGGAGAAGTCGACGGCATTTTCATCTTTTAACGCCGTTTTCCAGGCTTTTAGTAAAGGGGCCATCAGCTTGACGCGCTTAGTAAAAAGATCGCGTACCTCCTCAGGCGCCCCGGCGATCATCTCAGCCTGCGAGCCGCCATGCATGCGCATCAGGCTAACCCAGCGATCGAGGCGGCTGGCGATGCGGCGCTGCAGCTTTTTATCCTGCCAGAAATCCCCTTCAGGGATCGGCCAGCCCATTTCTTCCTCCAGCCACAGTCGCCAGCCTTTCGCCTGCGCTTTTTTCTCCTGACACTGCTGCTGCCAGCTTTCGAGCAGAAGTTTTTGCCGCGCAGCGCTGTCGTTTTCCAGCTTGCTAATCATCGGCGCTTTTTTACTGCCCTGCTGAATAATATGCAAAGCCAGAGCATGAAAAGTGCGCGCGGAGATCTCGTCGGTTCCGAGGCGTTCGCGAATGCGCTCATCCATCTCCTGCGCGGCCTGTCGACCAAAAGCCAGCAGCAAAATTTGCTCAGCTGCCGCTTCGCCCCGGGTCAATAGCCAACCTGCTCGCGCCACTAAAACAGAGGTTTTACCGCTTCCGGCCCCTGCCAGTACCAGCAATGAACGCTCGCCGTTCACCACGGCGCGCGCCTGAGCCGGATTCAGCGGCGATGATTCAACTGCAGCAAAAAATCCCCGATATTGTTCCAGCATTGATTCAGTAAATTTTTGGTTATGCTCAAGCCTGGCCTTTTCCGTATCCCCCAACCAACTCTGGCACTGCCGCCATAATTCACGGCAGTTTTCAAATCCCTCAAGGCGGCTTGTCGGCACGGGGAGGCCGCTAAGGGCATGGCGAATTTTCTGCTGAATATCGGACACCTGCTGACGCGTCAACCATTTACCCTCGGCGCTTGAACGCGCCACATCAGCCAACTGCTGGCGCAGCAGATCGGCGGAAATCTCGCTCATTTCCGCGCTCCACTGCTGCCAGAGAGCATTCAGATGATGGTAAAAACGCTGAGTTTCGGTCCATTCGGTACCATGCAATCGCACAACTTTCTCGCCCGGTAGGATAAATTCCAGCTCTCCCCACACTAGCCCACGCTTGCAATGAATAGATAATAACTGATTGAAAGGTATAAGATATTCATGGCTATCACCGGAAACCTTTACTCCGGCATTAAGAAGTTGCACCCTGTCATAAGGGTGTTGAGCCATGCGTTTGCCCAATGTTGTCGCTCTGAGTTCCATATAATGTCGAATTTCAATCAGGTTGGATGTTTTTAAGTTTAACCGCCAGCGACCGGGTGCTCCAGCGTAAAAAACGCTACAATGGCCGGACCTTATTATCTACAGAATTAAACCGAGGGTTTATGCGTACCGTTCTGAATATTTTAAACTTTATCCTTGGCGGATTCGCCACCACGCTCGGCTGGCTTCTGGCGACGCTGGTCAGCATAGTACTGATTTTTACGCTGCCTCTCACCCGCTCCTGCTGGGAGATAACAAAACTCTCTCTCCTTCCCTATGGTAATGAAGCCATTCATGTTGATGAACTCGACCCTCAGGGAAAGAATAGCCTGCTTAACGCGGGCGGAACGTTGTTGAATATTTTATGGTTTATTTTCTTCGGCTGGTGGTTGTGCCTGATGCATATCTTTTGTGGGATCGCCCAGTGTCTGACCATCATCGGCATTCCGGTAGGCATCGCCAATTTTAAAATCGCCGCGATTGCTTTGTGGCCGGTAGGCCGGCGAGTCGTTTCCGTTGAGACCGCTCGTGCTGCGCGTGAAGCCAACGCGCGTCGCCGCTTTCAGTAATTGAATGGAACAGAGAAATGCTCAGCCCCCTGCTACGCCGCTATACCTGGAACAGTGCCTGGTTATATTACATCAGGATATTCATCGCACTCTGCGGTACGACCGCATTTCCCTGGTGGCTCGGCGAAGTAAAACTCACCATCCCTTTAACGCTTGGCGTCGTGGCCGCGGCGCTGACTGACCTGGACGATCGTCTGGCAGGACGTCTGCGTAATCTGGCCATTACCCTTGTATGCTTCTTTATCGCTTCGGCCTCGGTGGAGCTTCTCTTCCCCTGGCCCTGGTTATTCGCGGCAGGATTAACCGTTTCCACTATCGGCTTTATTTTGCTTGGTGGTCTGGGACAGCGCTACGCCACCATCGCCTTTGGCGCGCTATTAATTGCCATCTACACCATGTTGGGGGTAACGCTTTACAGCCAATGGTATCTCCAGCCGCTGTTTTTGCTGGCTGGCGCGGTGTGGTACAACCTGCTCACCCTCGCCGGGCATCTGATTTTCCCTATCCGTCCCCTTCAGGACAATCTGGCACGTAGCTATGAGCAGCTCGCCCGCTATCTAGAGCTTAAATCCCGGCTATTCGATCCGGATATAGAAGATGAAAGCCAGGCCCCGCTCTATGACCTGGCAATAGCCAACGGCCAGCTGGTGACTACGCTGAACCAGACCAAAGTTTCCCTGCTGACTCGTCTGCGCGGAGATCGCGGCCAGCGCGGTACTCGCCGCACGTTACAGTACTATTTCGTGGCGCAGGATATCCATGAACGTGCGAGTTCATCGCATATTCAGTACCAAACGCTACGCGAACATTTTCGTTATAGCGATGTGATGTTCCGCTTTCAGCGTATGCTATCAATGCAGGCGCAGGCCTGCCAGAAACTGTCGCGTGCCATTCTGCTGCGCGAGCCCTACCTGCACGACACTCATTTTGAGCGCGCTTTTATGCATCTTGACGCAGCGCTCGATCGCGTTAAGGCCAGCGGCGCGCCAGCGGAACAGATTAAAGCGCTGGGTTTTTTGCTGAATAACTTACGGGCTATTGACGCCCAGCTGGCGACAATTGAATCGGTCCAGACCACCGAACAGTCCATTCACAGTACGGAAAACCTGTTAGCCGACGACCAGCCTAACGGATTTAGCGATATCTGGCTGCGCTTGCGCAGTAATATGTCTCCTGAGTCAGCCCTGTTTCGTCATGCGGTTCGAATGTCGATAGTCCTGTGCGCAGGTTATGCCTTTATCCAATTGACCGGGCTGAACCATGGCTACTGGATATTACTGACCAGCCTGTTTGTTTGTCAGCCAAACTATAACGCCACTCGCCATCGGCTGGCGTTAAGGATAATCGGGACCTTGATCGGTGTGGCCATCGGCCTGCCGGTACTGCTCCTCGTCCCGTCCGTTGAAGGCCAGCTGCTTTTGATTGTCCTGACCGGCGTGCTGTTCTTCGCTTTCCGTAATGTGCAGTACGCCCACGCGACAATGTTCATTACGCTCCTTGTCTTGCTCTGTTTTAACCTCCTGGGAGAAGGTTTCGAAGTTGCCCTACCGCGCATATTCGACACTCTGATTGGCTGCGCTATCGCCTGGGCCGCAGTGAGTTTTATTTGGCCGGACTGGAAATTCCGCAATCTCCCTCGAGTGCTCGAGCAAGCAATCAATGCCAACTGCCGATATTTAGATGCCATTCTTGAGCAATATCACCAGGGGCGCGACAACCGCCTGGCCTATCGTGTTGCACGCAGAGCCGCGCATAACCGGGATAGCGAACTGGCCTCTGTCGTATCGAACTTATCAACAGAACCCAAAGCGAGCTCACAAATGCGGGAAACTGCTTTTCGTTTGCTCTGCCTGAACCATACCTTTACCAGCTATATCTCTGCTCTGGGAGCCCACAGGGAAAAGCTGACAACGCCAGATATTCTGGCGCTGCTGGACGATGCCGTGTGTTATGTGGATGACGCACTGCACCATTCGCCAGCCGATGAACTACGGGTACAGCAGGCTTTAGCAAGCCTGCAGACCCGGATCCACCATCTTGACCCTCGCGCCGACAGCAAAGAGCCTTTAGTTCTGCAGCAAATTGGACTGCTGCTGGCGCTACTGCCAGAAATTTGTCGGCTACAGCGACAGGTTGAGATTCAACCTGAGTAGGCCTCCATCTCCTGTACCTGTACCGCCGCCCACTCCTCAAGCTCCTGACGCTGTTGCGTCGGGAGCGTGGCCGCATGCACGCCCGCAATAGCTCCCTCTAATGAATAAAGGACGTTTACCGTTAGCGCTTTATTCATTTTTCGTAGTCTGAGCCAGGCTTCTTTAGCGC
Source organism: Klebsiella sp. HN106 (assembly GCF_051209435.1). NCBI lineage: Bacteria > Pseudomonadati > Pseudomonadota > Gammaproteobacteria > Enterobacterales > Enterobacteriaceae > Klebsiella > Klebsiella sp. HN106. The sequence continues at coordinate 6,659 of NZ_JBLURD010000002.1, forward strand.
CAATTTTTCGCAGCGTTAATTCATCTTTGATACCTGAATTAATCAACTGGAGCTCCATGTGAAAACTAATATTTGGAAGATTCTTTAATCTTCCGGAATGTCGCTGCCGATGTTTTTCATTACGAGCGGTCTGTAATGATAGCGCTGATAAATGAAAAAGCATTTTGCTGTCACGCCAAAGCCCTTCATCTATATGATAGTACTTAAGCGCAACCAGACGACCATTCTTCTGCATCTTCAACAGCGGGTTTTTATGCGCCACGCGATACTGCGCACTCTGCTCACAAACCCGAAGATAGATCTCCCCCTCAGCCATCATGGCAAACACGGTATTATCTATCGCCAGGCTATAGCCACCAAATAAGGGCCGACAGCTTATTTTTCCTAATGGAGACAAACATGCCCGAAACTGATGGATCCTAAGACATACGAGTTTCTTCATGATTATTCCTTTGTTAATCATGTAAATAAGACATAAATTTGCTAACGGATCCGCTAATAAGAAAATAAGGGAGTTCCCTTTATGCAGCAACATGAATTATCTCTTTATTTTACTCAGCTTGTTTTTTTGCGAGCAGCTTTCCGAAAATAGCCTTTTGATGAAGTAAAAAGCAGGAAAGGTAAAATGCTTAATTAATATTAATCAACCCGGAGAACATAAAGCATGGCGTCACCCGCGATTTGTAAATGGTTAACGTCATAATTTGTGGGAGGAATTTTTTAAAGAAGAAATGACCACAACGATGAATTCACATTCTGTACACCCCATCACTCAACGCTGTCAGCTTGTCTTCATTGCCAAAGATGTACAAATTTCATCCAGAAAACGAGAAAATAGAGTTGATCTTTCATCCTGTCGCATATACTGTATATGCATACAGTAACCCACAGGCGGGATAGACTATGTTTACATCAGCTCACGCAAATCGTTCACCACTGACTTCTACTTCAGTACGTCGTCGCTCTCATGACGCTGCCGAACAGCCAGCTAACGGGCTGATCAGTGAAATAGTCTATCGAGAAGATCAGCCCATGATGACGCAACTGCTACTGCTTCCTTTATTACAACAGCTTGGTCAGCAGTCGCGCTGGCAGCTCTGGCTGACACCACAGCAGAAGCTGAGTCGCGAATGGGTGCAGTCATCCGGTTTACCGCTATCCAAGGTGATGCAAATCAGTCAGCTCTCCCCTGCTAATACGCTCGAATCAATGGTTCGCTCACTGCGCACGGGAAACTATAGCGTGGTCATTGGCTGGCTGTCGGAAGAACTCACCGTTGAGGAACATGAACGACTGGTTGCCGCTGCAGAAGAAGGTCACGCGATGGGCTTTATCATGCGTCCGGTAAGAAATACCGCTCAGCCTGGCAGACAACATTCCGGGCTAAAAATTCACTCAAACCTGTATCATTAACTGAGTTTAGGATTAATCCTGGAATTTTTTTTGCCCGCGACTGAGATTGGCTTTCATCGCGGGCGTTTTTGTTAAAATGCTTGTCTGATGCGGGTTCGCGACTTTTTTTGCCTCGATTGAAGCCAACCCTATTTGTTAAACATAGTGTACACAACCCTTTTTTTTCATATGCCTGACGGAGTTCACACTTGTAAGTTTCTAACTAAGTTGTAGACTTTACATCGCCAGGGGTGATCGGCTTACGCTGCATGTATCAGCACAGTTAACAACAAGTCACGCCCCGGGTGAAGGATTTAACCGTGAGGTCTTCTGAACCTTCATGGCGAATTTTGGATGATAATGAGGCGCAAAAAATGAAAAAGACAGCTATCGCGATTGCAGTGGCACTGGCTGGCTTCGCTACCGTAGCGCAGGCCGCTCCGAAAGATAACACCTGGTATGCAGGTGGTAAGCTGGGCTGGTCCCAGTATCACGATACCGGTTTCTACGGTAACGGTTTCAAAGGTAACAATGGTCCAGTTCGTAACGATCAGCTGGGTGCTGGTGCGTTCGGTGGTTACCAGGTTAACCCGTACCTCGGTTTCGAAATGGGTTACGACTGGCTGGGCCGCATGGCTTATAAAGGCAGCGTAGACAACGGCGCTTTCAAAGCTCAGGGCGTTCAGCTGACTGCTAAACTGGGTTACCCAATCACTGACGATCTGGACATCTATACCCGTCTGGGCGGCATGGTTTGGCGCGCTGACTCCAAAGGTAACTACGCTTCTACCGGTGTTTCCCGTAGCGAACACGACACTGGCGTATCCCCGGTATTCGCGGGTGGCTTAGAGTGGGCTGTTACTCGTGACATCGCAACCCGTCTGGAATACCAGTGGGTTAACAATATCGGCGACGCAGGCACCGTTGGTACCCGTCCTGATAACGGCATGCTGAGCCTGGGTGTTTCCTACCGTTTCGGTCAGGAAGATGTTGCTCCGGTTGTAGCTCCGGCTCCGGCTCCGGCTCCGGAAGTGACTACCAAGCACTTCACCCTGAAGTCTGACGTTCTGTTCAACTTCAACAAATCTACTCTGAAACCAGAAGGTCAGCAGGCTCTGGATCAGCTGTACACCCAGCTGAGCAACATGGATCCGAAAGACGGTTCCGCAGTTGTTCTGGGCTACACCGACCGTATCGGTTCCGATGCCTACAACCAGCAGCTGTCTGAGAAACGTGCTCAGTCCGTTGTTGATTACCTGGTATCTAAAGGTATCCCGGCCAGCAAAATCTCCGCTCGCGGTATGGGTGAATCCAACCCGGTTACTGGCAACACCTGTGACAACGTGAAAGCACGCGCAGCTCTGATCGACTGCCTGGCGCCGGACCGTCGTGTAGAAATCGAAGTTAAAGGCTACAAAGACGTTGTAACTCAGCCGCAGGCTTAAGTTATCTCGTTAATAAAAAACCCCGCGATGCGGGGTTTTTTTTGCTTCAACTGCTGTCATCAAAGTCAAAGCTGCAGAACGTTGAGGCGCTTATACCCTCGCCCCAATTGCTATTCTTTACCTAGCAGAACCTGCAAATCATGCTTCAGGCTCGACATCTTGCTGGCATACTTCTCTTTATGCTCAGCATCCTCAATCAACTGCACAATGGTTTCCGACAGCGTTTTACCCCGTCTTTGAGCCAGACCGGCGAGGCGTTGCCAGACCATAAACTCCAGATCGATAGACTTTTTACGCGTATGCTGATGCTCCGCGTTAAAATGACGTTTGCGTCGCGCGCGGATCGTCTGCTTCATGCGGTTAACCAGCTCTGGGTTGATATGATGCTCAATCCAGGTATTCACCAGCACGGGTTCATTTTCAAGCGTCAGTAATAGATCGACCGCCGCTTGCGCAGCGCTGGCTTCAATGTAGCGGGTAATAAGCTCACCTTCCCGATGCTTTTTTACCAGATATGTCCATTTCCAGCCGCTTTCGAGATTTTCCAGTTGTTGATATTTCATTGCGATCTCAATGTGACCGTGTAACTCATTTCAGGATATCAGTTTTTTCTCGATGTGCTGAGAATAAATCATCTTTCGTGATGTTGGTAGATGGCCGATCGCCGTGACAATCGCAATCCCCCGTGTGCTCAGACGCCGCATAATGTATAATCGCGCGTTTTACATCTGACTAAAAAACAGCGACTTTGACCATTACGAAACTTACCCGAAACGACCTCGCTCCTGATACGGAAAGTTATCAGGCGCTGTTTGCACAAGCCGACTTAGCTCACGCAGAGGCATCCCTCTCAGGCGAACTGCAACCCCGTTTATTCTATGCCCTGGAGCAGCTTCTGGTCACTCCAGCCATTTCGCCATTTATGCTGGTTAAAATTCCGGAAGAGCCGGAGTACCTGCAATGGCTCGCTAACGAAACTCGTACTTTACATCAACCGCCGGAATCCCTCTGCGGAGTACGCTATCAGATTGATGGCGGAAAAATCTCGCTCTCGCCGGCGCAAACCGCTGAAGATAATTTCGCAAGCGTCGTGCCGGTCGAAGCGGCAGATTGGGTCGAAGCGGAGCAGCTATTTGGCTGCGTGCGCCAGTTTAACGGCGAGATCGCTTTACAACCGGGTCTTGTCCATCGGGCTAATGGCGGCGTACTGATCCTCTCCTTGCGGGCCTTACTGGCTCAGCCTCTGCTATGGATGCGGCTAAAAAATATGGTGGCTCGCCAGCGTTTTGACTGGCTGTCATTTGATGAGTCTCGCCCTCTTCCGGTGAGCATTCCCTCTATGCCTTTGAGCCTGAAAGTGATCCTGGTCGGCGAGCGGGAATCTCTTGCTGATTTTCAGGAGATGGAGCCCGAGCTTTCTGCTCAGGCTATCTACAGCGAATATGAAGATAACCTGCAAATCGCTGATGCAGAGACGCTTAAGCAGTGGTGTCAATGGGTCTGGCAAAATGCCCAGCGGCTCGAACTTCCGGGGCTGTCCGCTACCGCCTGGCCGCTGTTGATTCAGGAAGGCGCTCGCTATACCGGTGACCAGGAAACCTTGCCCCTGTGCATACTGTGGATCGCCCGCCAGCTTCGCGAAGCCACCGCCTTCTGTGAAGGTGACGAGATTAGCGCCGAAGAGATGCAAACCATGCTTGAGCGTCGTCTGTGGCGCGAAGGCTATCTTGCCGAACGCATCCAGGATGAAATCCTGCAGGAGCAAATCCTGATCGAGACGGAAGGCGAATGCGTAGGGCAGATCAACGCCCTCTCAGTCATCGAGTTTCCGGGCCATCCGCGCGCGTTTGGCGAGCCTTCTCGTATCAGCTGCGTTGTGCATATTGGCGACGGTGAATTTATTGATGTTGAGCGCAAGGCGGAACTGGGTGGCAATATTCATGCGAAAGGCATGATGATTATGCAGGCATTCCTGATGTCCGAGCTGGAGCTTGAACAACAGCTCCCCTTCACCGCATCTTTGACCTTCGAGCAGTCATACAGTGAAGTGGATGGCGACAGTGCATCCATGGCCGAACTGTGCGCGCTGATCAGTTCTCTGGCCAATGTGCCGATTAATCAAAGTATCGCCATTACCGGCTCAGTCGATCAGTTTGGTCGCGTACAGCCGGTAGGCGGGCTCAATGAGAAAATTGAAGGCTTCTTTGCTATTTGTCAGCAGCGTGGGCTAACCGGTAAACAAGGCGTCATTATTCCTTCCGCCAACGTTCGTCATCTGAGCCTTGCGCAGGAGCTGCAACAGGCGGTTGCGGATGAACAGTTCTTTATCTGGGCGGTCGATGACGTAACCGAAGCGCTGCCCATTCTGACCCAGTTACTCTGGGACGGCGAAGGACAAACTTTACGGCAAACCATACAGGAGCGGATTGCGCAGGCGACACAGCAAGAGAGTCGTCATCGCTTTCCGTGGCCGCTACGCTGGTTAGGCGGTTCAGGTTCGAACTGATCGGACTTGTTCAGCTTACACGTGTTAGCTATCCTGCGTCCCGAACTCAAAATAAGGCTTACTGAAAACATGGTAGATAAACGCGAATCCTATACAAAAGAAGACCTTCTTGCCTCCGGTCGTGGTGAACTATTTGGCGCGAAAGGCCCTCAACTGCCGGCGCCAAATATGCTGATGATGGACCGCGTCATCAAAATGACCGAAACCGGTGGTAACTATGACAAAGGTTATGTCGAGGCAGAACTCGATATTAACCCGGATCTGTGGTTCTTCGGTTGCCACTTCATTGGTGACCCGGTAATGCCGGGCTGTCTGGGTCTGGATGCCATGTGGCAGCTGGTGGGCTTCTACCTGGGCTGGTTAGGTGGCGAGGGTAAAGGTCGTGCGTTAGGCGTAGGTGAAGTCAAGCTCACCGGCCAGGTACTGCCAACGGCGAAGAAAGTAACCTACCGCATTCATTTCAAACGCGTGATAAATCGTCGTTTGATTATGGGCCTGGCGGATGGTGAAGTGCTGGTTGACGATCGTCTGATCTACACCGCAACCGATCTGAAAGTGGGCCTGTTCCAGGACACTTCCTCATTCTGATATAAGCAGTCACGCTTATAGACGGCGAAGCCCCCGCGCAGCGGAGGCTTCTTTTTAAAGAGACAGTCAGGCAATTTGTACCCTGTCCTCCATGGCCTCTCGCCAGCCTCCCAGCCAATAAGACCTCTGGTTTAAGGTCTGGTAAGGACACATTTCCTTCGACCTTCCGGTAATACCGGCCTGGTACCCACGCTGATGTGCCCGTTCCAGGCGATCTCGTTTTTGTCTCTTCATGCCTCGTTTCCCTCATTCTTTGATCTGGTGGAAAAGAAAACAATGGTCACTAAATACGCAACCACGGTTAACGAATACCGCGAATCGGGGATAGCGTCAATGCGCAAAATTCACGCCATTGTCATATTTGTGAGCTACATGAAACTTCATTTGTACAAAAACTGTGAACCAGCACAAGTAACAATCTGATGAGACAAATAAAAAAGCCGCTGCGATTTTCATTTTCGCTGCGGCTTTTTTTCTTATTAATTTTACTTATGGCAAGCGGTTAATCTCGCTGGCAATCACCGCCGCTTCCTGAGTCCAGGCCTGAGCTAGCGTTTTCACCATCGCATCGTAGCCATCTTCTTGTTGCTTGAGCTCGATATGGAATGGCCGCTTAATCAGCTGTCCCTGATGCTTCAGTAACCACTCACCGCTAACGATAACCCGACCATCGTAACGACCGTGAAAACCGCTGACGGATACGTTTAGGGTATCCTGCTCGCTACCCAGCGGTTGAGAAGCCACGACCCAGCCGGGAAGCTGATTGCTAAGGTTCGCCACCAGCGTCGTTCTTAGCTGCTGATCGAGCGGGCTCGCCCACAGATTGTTATTTGCAATCACATACTGAACATCGGTGGTCTGATAGACCACCCCGTTACCGGCAAGATAATCCGGAATACTGACCTGCTCGACCCAAAGCAAATTTTTGCTCTGGTGTGCGGCGCTTTGCGCGCCGCCCTGAGCCACGGGAAGCTGGTAGTAAGTTTTACTCTCACCGCCGCTGCTGCATGCCGTCAACGCGCATACCGCCGCCGCTATTAGCCATTTCTTCATTATTTCGCTCCCTTCGGCTGCGGATCTTTTTTATCCTTCGCCTCAAATACCAGCGCATTGCTCTTATCATTAAGCGTTTTCAGTACCGGCTGCAGTTCGCGCAGCACCTGGTCGAGACGCTGCATATCCGCAACCATCTTATTGTAAGCCGCGGAGCCAGGCTGGAAGCCCTGCATACTACGATTAAGTTCACGTAGCGTACTCTGCATATCACCCGGCAGCTGCTGCATAGACTGACTTGAGGTGATCTTATTCAGACTGTCGAGCGTCGCCTGTACGTGCTGCATGGTTTTTTCACTTTGCGCCAGCGTACTGGTTGCCTGCTCCAGCAGTGGATTAATTGGCAGATTATTAATCTTATCCAGCGCATCCATCAGGCGCTGCTGGATCTGCGCCAGACCACCGCTTACGGTCGGAATAATCGGATAACCGCCAAATTCCTGCATCTTGCCGCGCGCAGGGGCTTTCGGATAGAAGTCGAGATCGATATACAGCGCGCCGGTCACCAGATTGCCGGTTTTAAGCGAACCGCGCAGCCCGCGATTCATTAGATCATCGATATGCTTACGAATATCAGGATCGGCGCCTAACTGATTGATCAGGCGTTCCGGCTCAATTCGCACTTCTACCGGGATACGGTAATCGTCGTTTATGTTCTGCTTCAGGCCTGGGATAAAGAATGGTACCTTGCCTACGGTCCCAAGACGGATACCGCGGAATTCAACCGGCGCGCCGGGCTGCAGACCGCGAATAGAATCTTTAAAGAACATCACGTAGTCAATGTGTTGAGTGAACACAGAGTCCTGAATGCTGCGTTGATCGTCAAACAGATGATATTCGGTTTTATTCGCCACCGGTTCCCCTAGCGGGAGTCCTTCAGGGATATCAAAGCTGACGCCGCCGCCAAACAGCGTCGACAGCGATCCCATCTCAACGCGCATGCCGGCCGCGGTCAGATCCACCGCAATACCGCTATCCTTCCAGAAACGCACGTTATTAGTGACCAGCCGATCGTTAGGCGCGCTAATAAACAGCTGATAGGTGATATTGCGTTTTTGCGCATCGAAGGTGCTGGTTTCCACCGAACCTACACGATAGCCGCGGAAAAGCACCGGGTCGCCGGGTGACAGCTGACCTGCTTTGCTACTTTCCAATAGAATACGAATGCCTTTCGCATCGGGTGAGGCCAGCGGCGGTGAATCCAGCAGCGGATACTGCGCAGGGACAGAGCCTTTGGTCCCCGGCTGCAGTTCGATATAGGCGCCGGACAATAGCGTGCCGAGGCCGCTGATACCTTCACGACCAACCTGCGGCTTAACCACCCAAAAAACCGAATCCTGATGAAGCAGTTTTTCCATGCCAGAATTCAGTCGGGCTTTAACCTCCACGTGAGTCAGGTCGTCCGTCAGCGTTGCGCTTTCAATCACGCCGACGTCAACGCTGCGGCTTTTAATGCGGGTCTTTCCCCCTTCAATGCCTTCGGCGTTGGTTGTGATCAGGGTCACTTCCGGCCCCTGGTGGCTATAGTGATAAAAAAGAATCCAGGCGCCAATTAGCGCCGTCACTATCGGGAAGATCCACACCGGTGACCAGTTCTTCACCTTTTGCACCTTCGCTTCTCCGCTCTTATTTTCCATGCTGCAGTCTTTCCTCATGGCTTGAATCTGGCTCACGATCCCACAACAAACGCGGGTCAAAGGTCATGGCCGAAAACATTGTCATCACTACCACCAGCGCAAACATCACCGCCCCTATCGCCGGGTAGATATTCATTAACCCACCTATGCGCACCAGAGCGGAGAGGACTGCGATGACAAACACATCAATCATTGACCAGCGGCCAACAAACTCGACGACTTCATAAATCAGATGCATGCGCTCTGAGTCGCGATCTCCCCTGCCGCTGGCGTTCCAGCAGAGCCAGCCAATGGCGATCATTTTTAAGGTTGGCACCATAATACTGGCGATGAATATCACCATCGCCACTGGATAGGATCCTTCGCTCCACAGCAGGATCACCCCCGCCATAATGGTGGAAGGCATTTTATCGCCAAGCAGATCGGTAATCATGATCGGCAGAATATTGGCGGGCATATAAAGGATTAGCGAAGTCATTAACAGCGCCAGCGTCCACTGCAGGCTGTTTTTACGCCGGGCAGTCCCCTTTGTATGACAGCGCGGACAGACGGCCTCATCAATCGGCAACACCGCTGTACAGCATGAGCATGAACGCAGCCCCTGACGCAGTCCGGACACGCCAACTTTCAGCGGCTGCTTGATAGCCGGCATTGGCGCAATATCATCCCACAGCCAGCGGCGATCCACGCACTGGAACGTCCGCAGCTGTAATACGCAGAACATACACCACGGGACAAAGCTCAGGCCAACGCCAATATCGCCATAGGCCATCAGCTTAACGAAGCTGACCAGTACCCCGGCGAGAAAGATTTCCGCCATTCCCCAGGTTTTAAGATGAAACAGAATACGCGCCAGAAACGCTTTCAGCCCGGATGGCATGCGCACCCGGTTGACCAACAGGAGTATAGTGACCAGACAGAAAGCCGGCACCAGCTGGACGAAAAGCAAAAAGAACGTGCCGAGGCTGGCATAGTCCTCGGTGAAGAGGACGTTCGGGATTTCCAGCAATTCAATTTCGCTGCTAATCCCCCCGACCTTCATATAGATGAAGGGAAACAAATTGGCCAGCAGCAACATGAACAACGCGACCAGCGCATACGCGGTAGGACGCTGCCGTGGCGCGTCCCATGACGTTGTCAATGTCGTTCCGCAGCGCGGACATGCAGCTTTCTGGCGATGCTCCAGCTGCGGCAAAGCCACCAGCAGATCACATTGTCGGCACAAAATATGCCGCGCAGCATGATGATGATCGCACATGAAAACTCCTCAGCTTATGCGCCGTTTTTTAGCCCTTCAAGATATTCCCAGCGTTCGAAGGCGGCTTCCAGCGCCTGCTCCGCTTCACTCAGCTGCGCCAGTACCTGCTGCGTATGGTCATGCGACTGACCAAAGAAAGAAGGGTCGGCAACCTGCTCCTGCAAATTCTGCAGCTGGGCTTCCAGTTCTTCCAGCTTCTGCGGCAGCTGTTCCAGCTCGCGCTGCAGGTTATAGCTTAGTTTGCTGGCAGCACGTTTGACACTTTCTGCTTTCGGTTGAGCAACTTCAACACTCTTTTTGGAAACCGGCTGCTTACGCGCGAGGTACTGCGCTTGCTGACCGCGGGCGTCATGATAGCCGCCAACGTATTGGCCAATTTGCCCTGCGCCTTCAAAGATCCAACACTCTGTTACCGTATTATCGACAAACTGACGGTCGTGGCTAACCAGCATCACGGTTCCCTGATAGCCGTCGACAAGCTCTTCCAGCAGCTCCAGGGTTTCGACATCCAGATCGTTTGTCGGTTCGTCGAGAATCAACAGGTTACTGGGCTTAAGGAACAGACGCGCCAATAGCAGACGGTTGCGCTCGCCGCCCGATAGCGCACGCACCGGCGTCATCGCGCGTTTCGGATGGAACATAAAATCCTGCAGATAGCCCAGGACGTGGCGCGGCTTGCCGTTCACCATCACTTCCTGTTTACCTTCCGCGAGGTTGTCCATCACCGTTTTATCCGGATCAAGTTCCGCGCGGTGCTGGTCGAAGTAGGCCACTTCCAGCTTGGTGCCTACATGAATACGTCCGCTATCCGCCTGCAGCTGACCGAGCATCAGCTTCAGCAGCGTAGTTTTGCCGCAGCCGTTCGGGCCAATCAGCGCAATTTTGTCGCCGCGCTGGATTTGGGCGGTGAAGTCTTTAACCAGCACCTTGCCATCAACCTGGTAGTTGACGTTCTCCATTTCGAACACAATCTTGCCCGAACGCGCGGCCTCTTCCACCTGCATCTTCGCGCTGCCCATCACTTCACGACGCTCGCCGCGTTCGCGACGCATGGCCTTTAACGCCCGCACGCGCCCTTCGTTACGGGTGCGGCGCGCTTTGATCCCCTGTCGGATCCACACTTCTTCCTGCGCCAGCTTGCGATCGAACTCCGCGTTCTGTAGCTCTTCCACGCGCAGCGCTTCTTCTTTATCCAGCAGATACTGATCGTAGTTACCCGGATAGGTCACCAGCTTGCCGCGATCGAGATCGACAATACGCGTCGCCATATTGCGAATGAAGGAACGGTCATGCGAAATAAAGATGATGGTGCCTTTAAACATCTTCAGGAAACCTTCCAGCCAGTCGATGGTTTCAATATCGAGGTGGTTGGTCGGTTCATCGAGCAGCAGCACCCGCGGCCCGCTGACCAGCGCGCGACCGAGGGCCGCTTTACGCAGCCAGCCGCCGGAGAGCGATGATAGCTCGGCGTTAGGATCCAGATTCAACTGTTCCAGCACTTCATTAATACGACTGTCGAGCTGCCACAGCCCTAAATTGTCCAGCTGTTCCTGCAGACGCGCCAGCTCATTGAGATTCTTGTCGCTCGGATCGGTCATCACCAGCTGCGAAACATCGTGATAACCCTTAAGGTATGCTGCTTGCTCAGCAATCCCTTCCGCCACAAAGTCATACACGGTTCCGGTGACGTCACGCGGCGGATCCTGCTGCAAACGCGCCACAACCAGATCCAGCTCATAGATAATGCGCCCATCATCAAGACCTTGTTCTCGGTTGAGGATCTTCATCAGGGTCGATTTACCCGCGCCGTTGCGCCCCACCAGGCAGACACGTTCGTTATCTTCGATATGCAGTTCAGCATTATCCAGCAGCGGCGCATCGCTGAAAGAGAGCCAGGCGCCGTGCATACTAATTAAAGACATTCTTTATTCCTTTCAGGCTGCGGTAATCAGCCAGCAGTTGTGAATCTGACGGTTGCGGGCAAAGTCCTGAGACAGCGTTTTTTGCGTAATCTCCTGTGCCTTCAGGCCCAGCTGCGCCAGCCCGTCATGATCCATACGGAAACCGCGTTTGTTGTTTGAGAACATAATCGTGCCGCCTTTACGCAGCAGACGTTTTAAATCGGTCATCAGGCGCAAATGGTCGCGCTGAACGTCAAAGGCGTCATCCATACGCTTCGAGTTGGAGAAGGTGGGCGGATCGATAAAGATCAGGTCGAACTGTTCGGTCGTCTCCCGCAGCCAGCCCAGCACATCGGCCTGCATCAGGCGATGCGCGCGACCGGTTAAACCATTGAGGCGCAGGTTACGCTCAGCCCATTCGAGGTAGGTACGCGACATATCAACCGTGGTCGTGGATCGCGCGCCGCCAAGGCCGGCGTGAACGCTGGCGCTGCCGGTATAGGAGAACAGATTGAGGAAGTCTTTACCTTTACTCATCTGCCCCAGCATGCGGCGAGCGATACGGTGGTCGAGGAACAGCCCGGTATCCAGATAGTCGGTCAGATTAACCCACAGACGCGCGTTATACTCCTGCACCTCAATGAATTCACCTTTTTCGCCCATTTTCTGGTACTGATTTTTACCTTTCTGCCGCTCGCGGGTTTTCAACACCAGCTTATTCGGCGCAATCCCAAGCACGGCAATGGTGGCAGCAATAATATCGAACAGACGCTGACGGGCTTTATGCGCGTCAACGGTTTTCGGCGGCGCATACTCCTGCACCACAACCCAATCGGCGTAACGGTCAATAGCGACGTTGTATTCCGGGAGGTCGGCATCATACAGGCGATAGCATTCAATACCCTCCTGGCGCGCCCACTTCTCATATTTTTTCAGGTTTTTACGCAGGCGGTTGGCGAAATCTTCCGCCAGCATCGCGGTTTTGCCGCCTTCGTTTTCCGCAAGGTGGTAATTCTTCTGTACACAGTCGAGCGGGCCGTTTTTCGCTTTGAACTGCTTATCGGCGCGCAGCTGCAGGCAGCTCAGCAGATCCGGCGAGGCGCTAAACAGCGACAGGTTCCAGCCGCCAAACTGGTTTTTCATAATCCGCCCCAGCAGGCTATGCAGGGCAATCAGCGCCGGCTCGCTCTCCAGACGCTCGCCGTATGGAGGGTTGCTAATCACTGTCCCGTAAGGGCCCTTCGGCAACGGGTTGCTCAGCTGGGCGACATCTTTCACTTCGAAGGTAACCAGCTCGCCAATACCGGCACGGCGGGCGTTACGCTGCGCGCGTTCGATAACCCGGGCGTCAACGTCGGAACCGTAAAAGCGCGACTCATACGCCGCCAGCCCCTGACGGGCGCGGGTTTGCGCTTCGGACTTCACCTCTTTCCAGATAGCATCATCATGCTGCGCCCAGCCGCCGAAACCCCAATGGCCGCGGTGTAAACCCGGCGCCCGATCGGTCGCCAGCATCGCCGCTTCAATCAACAGCGTACCGGAACCGCACATGGGATCGAGCAGCGGCGTACCGGTAGCCCAGCCGGAACGCATCACTATCGCCGCGGCCAGGTTTTCTTTGATTGGCGCCATACCGGTACCGTCGCGGTAGCCGCGCAGGTGCAGGCCCTCGCCGCTGAGATCCAGAGATATATGAGCGGTCTCTTTATTCAACCAGACGTTAATGCGCAGATCGGGGTTTTCGCGATCGACGTTGGGACGCGGCAAATTCTTACGCGTAAAGCTGTCGACGATGGCATCTTTAACCTTCAGCGCCCCATACTGGCTGTTGCGGATCTCTTCGTTCAGCCCGCTAAAATGCACGGCAAAAGTGGCATCCTGGCTGAAAATCTCCGTCCATGGAATGGCCTGCACGCCAAGATACAGATCCAGGTCGCTGTATACGCTGCACTGCCCCAGCGGCAGCATAATCCGCGAAGCCAGTCGGCTCCACATCAGGCTTTGATACAACAGTCGCGTATCTCCCTGAAAATGGACCCCGCCCTGGACCAACTGGCAGTCCACCGCGCCCAGCCCTTCCAGTTCAGTTTTTAACAGCTCTTCCAGCCCACGAGCCGTACTGGCAAACAGAGAATTCATATCGTCACTTTTACTAAAAGAAAATTGGTGCGCATTATAGCCAATATGCGCCCCATGTCATAAAGTTAAAGGCTTATTTTTAAAGCCAGGGGCAGCGTATGGTAACCCTTTCGCGACTTTTTATTCATCCCGTCAAATCGATGCGGGGAATTGGCCTGAGCCACGCTTATGCAGACATCAGCGGGCTGGCCTTCGATCGTATATTTATGGTGACGGAAACCGATGGCACCTTTATCACCGCTCGTCAGTTCCCGCAAATGGTCAAGTTTACTCCCGCGCCGCTCCATGATGGTCTGCATCTGACCGCTCCGGACGGCAGTAGCGCGATCGTGCGCTTCAGCGATTTCTCCGTGCAGCAGGAGCCGACCGAAGTCTGGGGCAACCATTTTACCGCCCTGATTGCCCCGGCCGGGGTGAACCAGTGGCTAAGCGGTTTTTTCAACCGCAGCGTTCAGCTGCGCTGGCTGGGGCCAGAGCTTAGCCGTCGGGTAAAACGTCACGATGCCGTCCCCCTCTCCTTTGCCGACGGCTTTCCCTATCTGCTGGCCAATGAGGCCTCGCTGCGGGACCTGCAAAATCGCTGTCCGGCCAGCGTAAGCATAGAACAATTTCGCCCGAATCTGCTGGTGACCGGCGCGGCCGCCTGGGAGGAAGATACCTGGAAAGTGGTGCGTATTGGCGAGGTCGTTTTTGATGTCGCGAAACCCTGCAGCCGCTGCGTGTTGACAACCGTCAGCGCGGAACGTGGGCAAAAGCACCCTGGCGGTGAGCCATTAACCACCCTACAGGGATTCCGCACGGCGCTGGATAATGGCGATGTTGATTTTGGCCAGAATTTGATCGCGCGAAATAGCGGCACGATCCGCGTCGGCGATGAGTTAGAAGTGCTGGCCCGCGGCCCGGCGAAGGCCTACGGCGCCGGGGAAAGCGACAATTCGCTGGCGCCTGAGACTCAGCAGAACGCAACGGTGGAAATTGAGTGGCAGGGACTGAGCTTTACCGGTAATAATCAGCAGATCTTGCTGGAGCAGCTGGAACAGCAGGGAATTCGCATTCCTTACTCCTGCCGGGCAGGGATTTGCGGCAGCTGTCGCATCCGTCTGGAAGAAGGGGAAGTCAGCGCGCTGAAGAAAAATGCGGTCGCCGCCGATGGCACCATTTTGTGCTGCAGCTGCGTACCGAAAACCGCGGTAAGGCTGGCGCCTTAAACCGCCTGGCCCAGGCTGTAGCTGGCGACGGCGGTCGCTGGCTGCAGTCGGTCGTTCATAATTTTAATCACGTCCCCCAACTGCATCACTCGCCCCGCAAGCGTCAGTCCCGGCTGCGCTAGCAGGCACAGCGCAGCGTTTTCGCCGGGCTCAACCACCAGCAGATTAACCTGCTGACCGGTATCGCTCAGCCATGCGCTAGCGGCATCACCGGTACCGGGCTGCCAGCTCTGTTGATGAGTAGTGAAATGCCAGCTTTTCGGCATCTGCGGCTTAAGGAAACGAATGGCGACCAGCGCATTGAGCACTAATTCAGCGCGCTGTTCTTTGGATAATTCAAGGTCGCGGCATTTTTCTTCAAATGAAAAATAGAGTGCGGCGTCATCAACGCAAAATCCGGAAGGGGCGAAGGCATCTGGCGTCAGCATCCGGCGGGGAAAACGGGATCGGAATAACATACCATTAGCCAGATCGAGCATCATGCGGTCATGCTCTTCATCGTAATACCAGCGCCAGTTATCGTCAGGTTTAATCCGCATTTCTACCCCCGTCCTCTTTCACATCCATCTGCAATAAACAGCAAAACTGCTACAGAATATTTCAAAAATTAAGAAAAGACTAAAATGTCTAAATAAGCAACAATGAAGGAATATAAAACAACCAGGGCTATAAATAAAGCCCTGGTGGAGTATCAGAAGGGGAAAAGATTAGATATGGGTAACAATTTCTTTAATCAGCGGCGGACCTTTAAAAATAAATCCGGAATAAATCTGCACCAGAGTCGCACCGGCGGCTATCTTTTCACGAGCGGCAATCACTGAGTCAATACCGCCGACTCCGATAATTGGCAGACGACCATTTAATTCCTCAGATAGCATACGGATGATTTCGGTACTTTTCAGCTGCAGCGGACGCCCGCTAAGCCCACCGGTTTCATCGCAATGTTTCATTCCCTGCACCAGTGAACGATCCAAAGTGGTATTGGTGGCAATGACCCCATCAATATTATGTCGGACTAAACTGTCCGCAACCTGGATCAATTCCTCGACGGAAAGATCCGGAGCGATCTTTACTGCCAGTGGAACATATTTTTGATGTTTTTCCTGGAGTTCGCGCTGCTTATTTTTAATACCAGAGAGCAGATCGTCGAGAGCTTCTCCGTATTGTAACGTACGCAAGCCCGGGGTATTCGGCGAGGAGATATTAATGGCGATATATCCGGCGTAAGCGTAGATTTTTTCCATACAAATCAGGTAATCATCTTTGCCTTGCTCTACCGGGGTATCTTTATTCTTACCGATATTAATCCCCAGAATGCCGTCAAAATGCGCTTTTTTTACGTTCTCTACCAGGTTATCCACGCCATGGTTATTAAAGCCCATGCGGTTGATCAAACCTTCGGCATCAACCAGGCGGAAGATCCTTGGCTTATCGTTGCCCGGCTGCGGACGAGGCGTTACGGTACCAATTTCAATGGAACCAAAGCCCATTGCGCCAAGGGCATCGATGCATTCGCCGTTTTTGTCCAGCCCGGCGGCCAGGCCCAGCGGGTTCTTGAATGTGAGTCCCATGCAGGTCACCGGCTTAGCCGGCACCTTCTGGCGAACCAACATTTCCAGCGGGGTACCCGAAACACGGCGTAATTGTTGAAAAGTGACTTCATGAGCGCGCTCAGGATCGAGCTGAAAAAGGGCTTTACGAACGAAGGGGTAGTACATGAACTCTCCTGGATTCCCGGTGTGCAAACCGGGGGCGTATTATGTGCGATCCACCCCGGAAAGGGAATTGACCTACGACAAAAAATCTTATCTCCGACGCAAACGTTTACTTTTCCCCCTTCGTTATGCGCTTTCTGACAATCCAACGCCGGATAAATCATTTAGGGAAAGATAAGCGCTCTGTCACACTGCGGCTAAATGTTATCAATTATAGATAAATGAAAATATTTGGTTATAAGGAGAGAATATGCGAGTCATAACACTTGCGGGTAGCCCGCGTTACCCTTCCCGCTCCAGCGCACTCCTGGAATACGCCAGAGAGACCCTCTCCGCGGCGGATATCGAGGTTTGCCACTGGCACCTGCAGAATTTTGCCCCGGAAGACCTGCTCTATGCTCGCTTCGATAACCCCGCTCTTCACGCGCTTAATGAACAGCTTGCCGGCGCGGACGGGCTGATTATTGCCACGCCGGTCTATAAGGCTTCTTTTTCAGGCGCACTCAAGACGCTGCTTGATCTGCTGCCGGAACGCGCGCTGGAAGGCAAAATCGTTCTGCCGCTGGCTACCGGCGGGACCATCGCGCATATGCTGGCGGTGGATTACGCCTTAAAACCGGTACTCAATGCGCTGAAAGCTCAGGAGATCCTCCACGGCGTTTTTGCTGACGATAGCCAGGTCACGGATTATCAGCATAAACCGCAGTTTACGCCGAATCTGCAGGGTCGCCTCGACCTGGCGCTGGAAACTTTCTGGCAGGCGCTGCATCGCCCCAGCAGCCGCGCGCCGGCGCTGAAAACCTTACAGCGGGTTGAGCACGTTTAACGACCAGCGTATTACCCTTAACAGGGCAATACGCTAGCGAATAAGGAATACTCCATGGCGACGCTTTCGCAAAAATTTCTCATCCGCATAGCTCCCTGGCTTTTACCGGTGGGCAGCGTGATTATTTGGCAATTCGCCTCCTCCATCGGCTGGCTTTCCACCCGGATTTTACCGTCGCCGGAAGGCATTCTCAAAGCCTTCTGGACGCTCTCCGCCAGCGGCGAACTATGGCAGCATCTGGCCATTAGCTCGTGGCGGGCACTTATTGGTTTCAGTATTGGTGGCTCCATTGGTCTGGTTCTCGGGCTTATCAGCGGCCTCTCGCGCTGGGGAGAACGCCTGCTGGATACCTCTATTCAGATGCTACGTAACGTGCCGCACCTCGCCCTGATTCCACTGGTCATTTTATGGTTTGGCATTGATGAAAGCGCCAAAATTTTCCTCGTGGCGCTGGGGACGATGTTCCCGATTTATATCAACACCTGGCACGGCATCCGCAACATTGACCGAGGACTGGTAGAGATGGCTCGCAGCTATGGCTTATCGGGCTTTGCGCTGTTCCGTCACGTGATCCTGCCCGGCGCCCTGCCCTCAATTATGGTCGGTATCCGCTTTGCGCTCGGCCTGATGTGGTTAACGCTGATTGTTGCGGAAACCATTTCTGCTAACGCCGGTATTGGCTATCTGGCAATGAACGCTCGCGAATTTCTGCAGACCGATGTCGTAGTCGTCGCCATTATTCTTTACGCTATTCTCGGCAAACTGGCCGATTTCAGCGCACAGCTCCTTGAACGCGTCTGGCTGCGCTGGAATCCGGCTTATCACCTTCAGGAGGCCAGCGCATGACAACCGCGCGTCTTAATCCCGGAATTCCGCTGCTGTTAAACGGCGTAAGCAAGCGTTACGGCAGCAAGACGATTCTGAATGAACTCGATCTGCATATCCCCACCGGGCAATTCGTCGCGGTGGTCGGTCGCAGCGGCGGCGGTAAAAGTACGCTGCTGCGGCTGCTGGCTGGGCTGGAAAAGCCCAACGGCGGCCAGCTGCTGGCGGGCTCGACGCCGCTGGCACAAATCCAGGACGATACCCGGATGATGTTCCAGGATGCCCGCCTGCTGCCGTGGAAAACGGTGATCGACAACGTCGGACTGGGGCTGAAAGGCCAGTGGCGTGAGGCGGCGCTTAATGCCCTGGCGAGCGTTGGCCTTGAAGACCGCGCCGGTGAATGGCCTGCAGCGCTTTCCGGCGGGCAAAAGCAGCGCGTAGCGCTGGCGCGTGCGTTAATTCATCGTCCTGGATTATTGCTGCTTGATGAGCCGCTCGGCGCACTCGACGCGCTGACTCGTCTGGAAATGCAGGATCTGATCGTTTCTCTGTGGCAGGATCATGGCTTTACCGTCCTGCTGGTCACCCACGACGTCAGCGAGGCGGTGGCGATGGCCGATCGCGTATTGCTGATAGAAGAGGGAAAAATAGGTCTGGATCTGCTGGTGGACATCCCTCGTCCGCGGCGCACCGGCTCGGCGAAGCTGGCCGAACTGGAAGCGGAAGTGCTGCATCGGGTGATGCAGCGCGGCAAGAACGAATCCTCGCCACGCTTAGTGAGTCACGGTTAACGACTGCGACGTTCCCCCGCTCGCGCAGCGCGAGCGGGGCGACAGGTTTGGACTCGTGCTGGCGTTATGCCAGCGCTTTACTGATTTTCTCGAACAGATCCCCGGAAAGATTCTCCAGACCTTTCAGCTGCTCAAGCGCCCCGCGCATCAGCGCCTGACGCTTGTTATCATAGCGTTTCAGACGAATCAGCGGTTCAATCAGACGCGACGCAACCTGTGGATTACGGCTGTTCAGTTCAGTGAGCATTTCCACCAGGAACTGATAGCCGCTGCCGTCTTCGGCATGGAACGCCGCCGGGTTGCTGCCGGCAAAAGCGCCGATTAGAGAACGGACGCGGTTCGGGTTACTCATGCTGAACGAACGATGATTCAGCAGGCCGCGAACCGTCTGCAGGACGTTATCGGCCGGGCTAGTTGACTGCAGGATAAACCATTTATCCATCACCAGGCCGTCCTGATGCCATTTATCATCATACTCCTGCATCAATGCATCACGGCACGGCAGCTGGGCAGCGACTGCCGCCGCCAGCGCCGCCAGCGCGTCGGTCATGTTGTCCGCATGGTGATACTGCGCGCTAACCAGTTTATCCGCCAGCTCCGCGTCGCCAAACGCCAGATAGCGCAGGCAGGTGTTACGCAGAGAACGCTTGCCGATATCGGCATGCTCAACGCGGTAGCTGTCAAGCTTGTTGGCGTTGTAAATCACCAGGAACTCGTCTGCCAGCTCTTTCGCCAGCGTACGGGTCAGCGCTTCACGCACCGCGGCGATAGCTAGCGGATCGATAATCGCAAACAGCTCAGCAATTTCATTCGCCGAAGGCAGCGTCAGGATTTCCGCCGCCAGCGCCGGATCGATCTTCTCATCCAGCAGGATGGCGCGGAAAGCATCGGCTACGTGGATCGGCAGCGACAGCGGTTGCCCCTGCTGGTGGCGGTTAACGTTGAGTTTGATATAGGTTGCCAGCAGGCTCTGCGCCGCGTCCCAGCGGGAAAAATCATTACGCGCGTGGCGCATCAGGAAAGTCAGCTGCTGATCGCTCCATTTGTACTCCAGCTTCACCGGGGCAGAGAACTCGCATAGCAGCGCCGGTACCGGCTGGAAGTAGACATTATCGAAAACAAAAGTCTGCTCCGCCTGGGTCACGTTCAGCACATGATGCACCGGGTGACCGCCCTTCTGCAGCGGGATGACTTTGCCTTCGTTGTCGTAGAGTTCGATATCGAACGGAATATGCAACGGCAGCTTCTCAGCCTGCTCAGCGGTCGGCGGCGTGCGCTGGCTGATGGTCAGCGTGTACTGCTCCGTTTCTGGATTGTAGTCATCATGGACGGTAACGATCGGCGTCCCGGACTGACTATACCAGCGGCGGAAGTGGGATAGATCAACGTTCGAAGCGTCTTCCATCGCCTGGACAAAATCATCGCAGGTCGCGGCGCTGCCGTCATGGCGTTCAAAGTACAGCTGCATTCCTTTCTGGAAATTCTCTTCGCCCAGCAGCGTATGCAGCATGCGGATCACCTCAGCGCCCTTCTCATACACCGTCAGGGTGTAGAAGTTGTTCATCTCGATAACCTTATCCGGACGAATCGGATGCGCCATCGGGCTGGCATCTTCGGCGAACTGCAGACCGCGCATAGTACGCACGTTATTGATGCGGTTGACCGCACGTGAGCCGAGATCGGAACTGAACTCCTGATCGCGGAAAACGGTCAGGCCTTCTTTCAGGCTGAGCTGGAACCAGTCGCGACAGGTTACGCGGTTACCCGTCCAGTTATGGAAATATTCGTGGCCAATGACGCGCTCGATATCCAGATAGTCTTTATCGGTCGCGGTATCGGTGCGCGCCAGCACGTATTTAGAGTTAAAGACGTTAAGCCCTTTGTTCTCCATGGCGCCCATGTTGAAGAAGTCAACGGCGACAATCATATAGATATCAAGATCGTACTCGAGGCCAAAGCGGGTTTCGTCCCACTTCATTGAGTTTTGCAGCGAAGTCATCGCCCATGGAGCGCGATCGAGGTTGCCGCGGTCTACATACAGCTCCAGCGCAACCTCACGTCCCGAACGAGTTTTGAAAGTATCGCGCAGGACGTCGAAATCACCGGCCACCAGCGCAAACAGGTAGCACGGTTTGGGGAACGGATCCTGCCACTGAACCCAGTGGCGACCATTCTCCAGCTCCCCCTGGGCTACGCGGTTACCGTTGGAGAGCAGGAACGGGTATTTGGCCTTGTCGGCGATAATTTTGGTAGTGAAGCGCGCCAGCACGTCCGGACGGTCAAGGTACCAGGTAATATGGCGAAAACCTTCCGCTTCGCATTGGGTACACAGCGCTTCGCCGGACTGATACAGCCCTTCCAGCGCGGTATTGGCCGCCGGGCTGATTTCGTTGACGATAGTAAGGGTGAAATGTTCCGGCAATCCGCCGATCGCCAGCTGGTTATTTTCTTCCTTATAGTCGCTCCACGGCTGACCATTAACCAGCAGAGAAACCAACGTCAGGTCTTCGCCATCCAGACGCAATGGCACATCAGACGCAGCCGCGTGGCGGGAGACCTTACTCTCAGCCGTAACAACGGTTTTCGCGGCATCCAGGTCAAAGGTCAAATCGATATCGCTAATCAGATACTCCGGCGCACGATAGTCGTGGCGGTATTTGGCTTGGGGCTGTTGTGTCATAAAAAACCTTTAGCTTGTCCTGTAAAGTGTCGACTCAGTCTATTCCTGTTGCGCAAATCTCGCTATGCAGAATCTTCATCTTTTCAATGCTAAACATGAAAATTGCTACATTCTGATAACACCAGAGGCACGAAATGCGCTCGACCAGGCGCAAAGCTTGTGGTGTGATGCGTGTTCAATATATTAAACTAGGCCTCGCAAATGACCGTTAGCGTCGCCATCAGCCGTCGCCGCGGGACAGAGTCGGGTATTACAGGTATACTCCGCCTCCTTTTACCGCTTTGGTTTTGATGGAAACGCTCCAGTGAGAGGATGCTACTGCGCACCATGACCCAATTCACTTCTCCTGTACTGCATTCGCTGCTTGATACGGATGCCTACAAGCTGCATATGCAGCAGGCTGTCTTCCACCGCTACAATGATGTACAGGTTGCGGCGGAGTTCCGCTGCCGCGGGGACGATCTGCTCGGCATCTACGCCGATGCGATTCGCGAGCAGGTTGAGACGATGCGCGACCTGAGGCTGCAGGACGATGAATATCACTGGTTGTCGAGCCTGCCCTTCTTTGCGCCAGATTATCTCGACTGGCTACGCGGCTTCCGCTACGATCCGCGCCAGGTTACCGTCACTAATGACAACGGTAAGCTGAATATTCGCCTGTCCGGGCCATGGCTTGAAGTCATCATGTGGGAGGTTCCGCTGCTGGCGGTGATAAGCGAGCTGGTGCACCACTACCGCTCGCCGGAAATCACCGTGACGACAGCGCTGAATACCCTTGAACATAAGCTGTCCGACTTTAACCGTCTCACCGCTGATGTCGATATGTCCGGCTTCCGCCTGATGGATTTCGGTACTCGCCGCCGCTTCTCACGCGAGGTGCAGCAGGCCATTGTTCAGCGTCTGCAGCAGGAGCCGTGGTTCACCGGCACCAGCAACTATGATCTGGCGCGTCGGCTTAACCTGACGCCAATGGGAACCCAGGCGCACGAATGGTTCCAGGCGCACCAGCAGATCAGCCCGAACCTGGCCAGCAGCCAGCGTGCGGCCCTCGCGGCCTGGCTGGAAGAGTATCCCGATCGGTTAGGTATCGCACTGACTGACTGCATCACGATGGACGCTTTCCTGCGCGATTTCGGGCCGGAATTTGCAACCCGCTATCAGGGGCTGCGCCACGACTCCGGCGACCCGGTAGAATGGGGCGAGAAGGCTATTGCCCATTACAAGAAGCTGGGCATTGATCCGCTGAGCAAAGTGCTGGTATTTTCTGATAATCTCGACCTGGCGAAAGCGGTCGATCTTTATCGCCACTTCTCCTCACGGGTCAATCTGAGCTTCGGTATCGGCACACGTTTAACCTGCGATATTCCCCAGGTTAAGCCGCTGAATATTGTTATTAAGCTGGTGGAGTGCAACGGCAAGCCGGTAGCGAAACTTTCCGATAGCCCGGGTAAAACGATTTGCCACGATAAAGCCTTCGTGCGCGCCCTGCGTAAAGCCTTCGATCTGCCGCCGGTCAAAAAAGCCAGCTAACACTGTGCGAAAAAATGCGTCCGTAAAACCGGACGCATTTTTATTATCATCCCCCTTTCCGCTCAGAAAAGTGTTTCATATTCACCGCCCTGTTTTCATTGCGAAATGCCCTGCGCGGGATAAAGGCAATGCTCAAAACTCTCTTAATATCAGGCTCTCCCGTCGTAAAGGAGACAATCTCCTTATTTATTTCCTAAAACACCCCTTTCTTGCGCGAAATCTACTTGTCTGATGGAAGATGACAGGTAACATAGATATCCCCCTGTCGAAGGGGTATACAGATTTTTCTATTGGACTAACAAGAGAGACTATTATGAGCGTTGTGCCTGTAGCCGACGTACTCCAGGGCCGCGTTGCCGTTGACAGCGAAGTCACCGTGCGCGGATGGGTGCGTACCCGCCGAGATTCTAAAGCTGGCTTTTCTTTCCTCGCCGTCTATGACGGTTCCTGCTTTGATCCTGTACAGGCCGTTATTAGTAATTCTCTTCCCAATTACAATCAGGAAGTGCTGCGCCTGACCACCGGCTGTTCAGTCATCGTGACCGGTAAAGTCGTGGAATCCCAGGGTCAGGGCCAGAGCTTTGAGATTCAGGCCAGTCATGTTGAAGTAAGCGGCTGGGTAGACGATCCGGAAACTTATCCGATGGCGGCTAAACGCCATAGCATTGAATACCTGCGTGAAGTTGCCCACCTGCGCCCGCGCACCAACCTGATTGGCGCCGTGGCGCGCGTTCGCCATACCCTGGCGCAGGCGCTGCACCGCTTCTTTGACGAACAGGGTTTCTTCTGGGTTTCTACCCCGCTGATTACCGCTTCCGATACCGAAGGCGCGGGCGAGATGTTCCGCGTTTCCACGTTGGATCTGGAAAACCTGCCGCGCAACGATCAGGGCAAAGTCGATTTCGATAAGGACTTCTTTGGTAAAGAGTCATTCCTGACCGTTTCTGGCCAGCTGAACGGCGAAACCTACGCCTGCGCGCTATCCAAAATCTACACCTTCGGCCCAACCTTCCGTGCGGAAAACTCCAACACCACCCGCCACCTGGCAGAGTTCTGGATGCTGGAGCCGGAAGTCGCCTTTGCTAATCTGAACGATGTGGCAGGTCTGGCGGAAGCGATGCTGAAGTACGTTTTCAAAGCCGTTCTGGAAGAGCGGGCAGATGACATGCAGTTCTTTGCCGAACGCGTTGATAAAGATGCGATCGATCGTCTGCAACGTTTCGTTTCCGCGGATTTCGCTCAGGTGGATTATACTGACGCGGTCACCATTCTGGAAAATTGCGGTAAGCAGTTCGAAAACCCGGTGTACTGGGGCGTGGATCTCTCCTCCGAGCACGAACGCTATCTGGCGGAAGAGCATTTTAAAGCGCCGGTAGTCGTAAAAAACTACCCGAAAGAGATCAAGGCGTTCTATATGCGCCTTAACGAAGACGGGAAGACCGTCGCCGCAATGGACGTTCTGGCGCCGGGTATCGGTGAAATTATCGGCGGCTCCCAGCGTGAAGAACGCCTGGACGTACTTGACGCGCGCATGGCGGAAATGGGTCTTAATAAAGAAGACTACTGGTGGTACCGCGACCTGCGCCGTTACGGCACCGTGCCGCACTCCGGTTTTGGTCTGGGCTTCGAGCGTCTGATTGCCTACGTGACCGGCGTACAGAACGTTCGTGACGTGATTCCGTTCCCGCGCACTCCACGTAACGCCACATTCTGATTTTTTTGTTATCTAACGCAAAGGTCGGCGCAAGCCGGCCTTTTTTTATGTCAATTTACGTTAACGAGTTTCAGGAAATTTAAACATCAACCCGCGAAATTCATAAATATGTTACGCACTATTACGCTCTTACCTGAAGTTACAAACCGCACTTAATGTCCAAAAATCGTCAAACCTGCTGATTATATTGCTCACTATTTAATCAACCACCGCACATCTTGCAACGACAAAATCTGAATAAAAAAAAAGCAAAAAGCAGCTGTAAAATGCACAACCCCTCTGTTATCTAAATTAATCATAATTAATTCATATAGATATATAAAGAGAGCTGATTTTGTCAGCGAACAGGGACGGAATGTTGATAGAGTTCACAAAGTTCCCAAAAATACACATTTAGTTACATAGAATTTCCTTTTGTTACTCATATGAGATATTGGTAGCATTTTCAGGCTAGCGAAACGTTGTTCTGAATGGAAAGATGCCTCCAGACACCAAACTATCATCAATAGTTCCGTAAATTTTTATTGACGAAACGTATTGGCGGCAGTGGCAAGTGTTCATAAAAAAATATAAATGAGGGTAATAAATAATGATGAAGCGCAAAATTCTGGCAGCGGTAATTCCTGCCCTGCTGGTAGCCGGTGCAGCGAACGCTGCAGAAATCTATAACAAAAACGGCAACAAACTCGACTTTTACGGAAAAATGGTTGGCGAGCACGTCTGGACCACTAACGGTGACACCAGCAGCGACGACACCACCTACGCCCGTATCGGCCTGAAAGGCGAAACCCAGATCAACGATCAGCTGACCGGTTACGGCCAGTGGGAATACAACATGGATGCGTCCAACGTTGAAGGCTCCCAGACCACGAAAACCCGTCTGGCTTTCGCTGGCTTAAAAGCCGGTGAATACGGTTCATTCGACTACGGTCGTAACTACGGCGCCATCTACGACGTTGAAGCGGCGACCGATATGCTGGTTGAATGGGGCGGCGACGGCTGGACCAACACCGACAACTTCATGACCGCGCGTACCAACGGCGTTGCGACCTACCGTAACTCTGATTTCTTCGGTCTGGTTGATGGCCTGAGCTTTGCGCTGCAGTACCAGGGTAAAAACAAAGAACGCGCTGTGAAGAAACAAAACGGCGACGGCTTCAGCACCGCGGCTACCTACGCGTTTGACAACGGTGTAGCGCTGTCCGCTGGTTATGCTAACTCCAGCCGCAGCGGCGACCAGAAAGCAGACCGTCAGGGCGAAAAAGCTGAAGCATGGGCAACCTCCGCTAAGTATGATGCGAACAACATCTACGCTGCAGTCATGTACTCTCAGACCTACAACATGACTCCGGAAAACGAAGGCAACTATTTCGCTAACAAAACTCAGAACTTTGAAGCCGTTGTTCAGTATCAGTTCGACTTCGGCCTGCGTCCGTCCATCGGCTACGTACAGACTAAAGGTAAAGACCTGCGCTCCCGCGCTGGCTTCTCCGGCGGCGATGCTGACCTGGTTAAATACGTCGAAGTGGGTACCTGGTACTACTTCAACAAAAACATGAACGTCTACGCTGCGTATAAATTCAACCAGCTGGACGACAACGACTACACCCGTGCTGCGAAAGTCGCGACCGACGATCAGGCAGCGGTTGGTATCGTTTACCAGTTCTAATTTGCAGTACACCCCTTCGTGATATGCCTAAAAAGCAGGACTTCGGTCCTGCTTTTCTGCGTTCCTGAGAGGAAGATCGTAACTTTTAAAAACCTTCTCGCTTTTTGTCGCAAACGGTTGGCAATTAACATAACTCCCGTTAACCTGATAGCGGATTTCCCTTCAGTAATCACAATGGAACCTCGTCATGTTTGAGAACATTACCGCCGCCCCTGCCGACCCAATTCTGGGCCTGGCCGATCTGTTTCGTGCCGATGACCGCCCAACAAAAATTAATCTTGGAATTGGTGTTTATAAAGATGAAACGGGTAAAACACCGGTCCTGACTAGCGTGAAGAAAGCAGAACAGTATCTGCTGGAAAATGAAACCACCAAAAATTACCTGGGTATTGATGGTATTCCAGAGTTTGGTCGCTGCACTCAGGAGCTGCTGTTTGGGAAAGGCAGCGCGATTATCAATGATAAACGCGCTCGTACCGCCCAGACTCCCGGTGGTACAGGCGGCCTGCGCGTCGCCGCTGATTTTCTGGCGAAGAATACCGACGTTAAACGTATTTGGGTGAGCAACCCAAGCTGGCCGAACCATAAAAGCGTATTCAATTCAGCCGGACTCGACGTTCGCGAATATACCTACTACGATGCCGCAAACCACAAACTCGACTTCGATGGACTGCTGGCCAGCCTGAACGAAGCGCAGGCCGGTGACGTGGTTCTGTTCCACGGCTGCTGCCACAACCCAACCGGTATCGATCCAACGCTGGAACAGTGGCAACAGCTGGCGCAGCTCTCCGTAGAGAAAGGCTGGCTGCCGCTGTTTGACTTTGCCTACCAGGGCTTTGCCCGGGGCCTGGAAGAGGACGCTGAAGGCCTGCGCGCTTTCGCCGCGCTGCATAAAGAGCTGCTGGTAGCCAGCTCCTACTCGAAAAACTTCGGCCTGTATAACGAACGCGTAGGCGCCTGCACGCTGGTTGCCGCTGACCAGGAAACGGTAGACCGCGCCTTCAGCCAGATGAAGTCCGTTATCCGCGCAAACTACTCTAACCCGCCGGCTCACGGCGCCTCGGTAGTGGCGACCATTCTCAGCAATGACGCGCTGCGCGCCATCTGGGAACAAGAGTTAACCGACATGCGCCAACGCATCCAGCGCATGCGTCTGCTGTTCGTTAATACCCTGCAGGAAAAAGGCGCCAGCCGCGATTTCTCTTTCATCATTCAGCAAAACGGGATGTTCTCGTTTAGCGGCCTGACCAAAGAGCAGGTCCTGCGGTTACGCGAAGAGTTTGCGATTTACGCCGTGGCATCCGGGCGTATTAACGTCGCGGGCATGACGCCAGACAATATGGCGCCGCTGTGCGAAGCGATTGTTGCCGTACTGTAAGCCCGCTCTGTAGCAAAAGCAAAAGGCCGCATTCGCGGCCTTTTCATCTATTTTCTTCCGGCAAATTTACCAGACAGGCATCTCATCCTGCAGGAATGGGTTATGCAGACGCTCATACCCAAGCGTCGACATAGGGCCATGGCCAGGAATAAACGATACGTCATCGCCCAACGGCAAGAGTTTGCGTTTAATCGCATCGATCAGCTGGCTATGGTCGCCACGAGGGAAATCGCTACGCCCCACCCCACCTTTGAATATGACATCGCCAGAAATCAGCAGTCGGGAAGCGGCATCGAAGAAGACCACGTGCCCTGGAGTATGACCGGGACAGTGCAACACCTGCAGAGAGACGTTCCCCACGCTGACTACATCGCCTTCGTTCAACCAGCGATCCGGCTGAAGCGGCTGGCAATCTTCCAGACCAAACATCCGGCTCTGCGCCGGTAATCCTTCCAGCCAGAACTCATCTTCTTTTTCCGGCCCGATAATCGGCACGCCATAATGTTGCGCCAGCTCCGCCGCCGCACCAACGTGATCGAGATGGCCATGCGTCAGCAGAATTTGCATCAGGCTGACGCCTGCCGCGGTGACTTCCTGTTTGATTCGCTCAGCATCACCGCCGGGATCCACCAGCGCCGCCAGCCTGGTTTGTTCGCACCAGATTAAAGAACAGTTCTGCGCGAACGCAGTAACCGGAATAATACGATAGTTCATGAGGCTCCTTTCGTTACCAGTGCCGTACCGGCCCGGTATCAATATGCACAAAGTTGCTACGTGGGTAGTATCCTACACCACCTGAACGCATAGATAACGCGGCTTTGCGAACATTGCTTAACGAAATGCCTTCAATATGGAAATCCATGGCCTGGCCTTTGGTGTGGTAGCTGTGTTTCGCTACTCCCCGGCTGCGCGCGCGAAGCTCATTATTGGTATCAACAGAGCGATAACCGGAAATAAGCTGGACAGGCTTGTTCGTACCAAGTAATCCCTGCAGACGATAGAGTTGATCGAACAAACCGGGATCGATGGACTTAATCTTATTCGCGCGATAGTCGCGGAAAAAATGATTAAGTCTTGCTAATTCATCCTGAATATAGCCTCTGCCATCGAAAAACTCCGCCTTGAGTGATTCACCAGTATGCAGGTTGTTCAGCGTCAAAATACGCGGTCGTGGGGTCGAGAGGGTGGCAAATGCCGGCGCAGGCAGAATGGCAGCAGCACCGAGCGCGGCTCCACCTAACGCCAGCAGTTTGCGGCGATTAGCGTCAAATTTGTCCATGATAATCAGGTCTACAGGTAAATGAATCGTAATATACTTTTCCCGCAATCCGCCCGTTAGCCGCCAGCATACGCTCGTTCTCCGGCGGCTAATCGATATCAGCGACGAAGGCCTGGCTTGCTCACCACCATTACGCTTTTGCAGGATTATATGTATATGCACTTCTGGCGCACGAAAGGCACCTTACCGGGCATTATTGCCAACGTCAAGGCAGCCTCCCCCCAGTAAACTCGGGCCTTGCAGACTGCAAGACCCGTTTTCACACACAGATAGGACAACCGAATCCCTTGAACTACTTCATTTATCTGATTAATTGTTCAGCTTTAGGCAGGATTTGTGCGCTGGATCGCGCGGTGAGATCGTAATTGTAAATATCTGTTCGATATTGTGTACGTCCATCAGCCCCGACAAAGGCGGTCAAATAATAGAGATTAACCGGGATATTCTGACGAATATTCACATAGCGGGTATTTCCCTGCTTGAGGGCATCCGAAATACGCGCGTCGTTCCAGCCCGCGTCCTGCAACAGCATATTCGCCAGCTCTGAAGCTTTATTCACCCGCACACATCCAGAGCTCAGCGCTCGCCCATCCCGTTGGAACAGAGTGTGATTTGGCGTGTCGTGCAAATATATGGCATCTGAGCTTGGCATATTAAATTTATAGCGCCCCAGCGAATTACGCGCGCCGGGAGCCTGCTGGAAGCGGAACGGCAGATTCGATGCGGTTATCGTCTCCCAGTCCACCTGATAAGGATCGATGGCCTCTTTGCTGTTCCAGCCGCGCATCATCGTATAGCCGTGTTGTTCAAGATAGCCGGGGTTATTGCGCACCTTCGGCAGGATATCTTTGCGCGCCAGCGTCGGCGGCACGTTCCACGGCGGGTTGACCACCACATTGTTTAGGGCACTGCTCATCATCGGCGTTTTGCGGTCCGGGCGGCCAACGATAACTCGTGATGCCAGCACCTCGCTGCCATCCTGGTAATAAACCAGCGAAAAGGCTGGAATATTCACCATAATACCGGTCGCAAGATTACCCGGCAGCAGACGCAAACGCTGGATATTTAAGGCCAGCACGCCGGCGCGCTGCGCGGGAGAGACGTTGAGCCAGTCGCGGGTCGCCTGACCGATCACGCCATCAGCGCCCAGCCCCTGCCACGCCTGAAAGCGCTTAACGCCTTCAACCAACTGGCGATCGTAAACGCCGCGGCCGCTGTTTTTAGCCTTTTTCCCGGCGGATGGGCTCACCACGTCATCGCCCGGCAGGGCAATTTTCGCCGAGTCATCGAGCATACCGGTGCGCTGTAAAATCTCCCTGAGCGCACCGGCATCATTGCTCCACTCCCCGGGACGTAGCGAGGTCTTACCGGTGAGCTGCGGCCACGGACGCGAATCGGCAACCTGCGCCAGTAGCGCCTGATGCATTGCGGCATACTGCGGATGCTGCGGCGCCAGGCCCGCAATGAACTGCGGCAGCGAACCGCTATCCAGCGCCACCTGCCACTGATTAACCACCGATAGCGGCGGCGTCGACATGGCATACGGTTTGGTGCCATACAGCCAGCGGTTGCCCTGAGTGGGAATACCACTAATAAAATGCAGATAG
The DNA here is from genome assembly GCF_051209435.1 of Klebsiella sp. HN106. Lineage (NCBI taxonomy): Bacteria > Pseudomonadati > Pseudomonadota > Gammaproteobacteria > Enterobacterales > Enterobacteriaceae > Klebsiella > Klebsiella sp. HN106. Next base: position 37,800 of record NZ_JBLURD010000002.1, read on the forward strand.
CCCATCATGGCGTCAGACAAAACAACATCCCGCGCCAGACCGTTCACCGCCGGGTCGGTTAACAGCTCAACCCAGGTGGTGAACTGCGGCTGAAAACCGGCAATAGCGACTTCAGCCAGCTGCTGCTGAAACGCCTGCACCGCCTCACGGTTATCCCACATCGGCTTCATATCCCTGGCCGCATACAGCGAGACCAGCGGATTCATAAAGACGGGTTGATAACCGGACGGCAGCACCGCCTGAATATCGGCACGGCTTTTCGCCGCCGCATCGGCAGGAAGCGCCTGCTCGCCAGCCATTTTGGCAACCGCCGCAGACTGGTTTGCGCTTTGGCTGAGCGCGGAAGAGAGCTCGCTGATGGTGGCTGAGCTATCCGATGGTACAATTTCAGGCTCTTCGGCCTGGACATTGAACAGTGGAGCGAATGCAAAAGCCAGGCCCAGACTGAGCGCAGACAATTGACGACCATAACGTTTCTTAAGCAACATCCCTTGCCCCCTGTTAACACATTGCTGCCCGCTAAAATGGGGCTTACTTTCAGTATATGAAGACGAAAACGCTTTTGCCTTCCCAAATGTAAAGAAGTTAAAAGATTATACAATCCTAAAATACAGGTACGGATAACAAAAAGGGCGACATCATGTCGCCCTTTGGCTACTTATTGTACAAGCTTATGAAGCATTAGCCGTTCCCGGCAGCGTTTCAGGCAGCTGCGGCGCGAAGCCACGCAGACCTACTACATGCACATGCTCGTGATTGTTCACCACTTTACGCACCAGTTTGTAGGTGGTGCCTTTTTCCGGGCTGATATTTTCCGGCGCTGCGATAATTAGCTGCATCTCCAGTCGATCGCACAGTTCGAACAGCGTGGCGATAGAACGGGCATCCAGACGCGCGGCTTCATCGAGGAACAGCAGGCGGCACGGCGAAATATCCTTGCCGCGCAGGCGCATGGATTCATCTTCCCAGCTCTGCACCACCATAACCAGAATCGACATCCCGGTACCGATAGCCTCACCGGTCGATAGCGCACCGGATTCAGCGCGCAGCCAGCCGTCGGAACCGCGGTTAACTTCCACTTCCATCTCCAGATAGTTGCGGTAGTCCAGCAGCTCTTCACCAATGGTCTGCGGCGTACGCTGCCCCATATCAATTTGCGGATTCAGGCGCTGATACAGCTTCGCCAGCGCTTCCGAGAAGGTCAGACGATTGCTGTTGAACAAATCCTGATGCTGTTCATGCTGCTCGGACAGCACGTCCAGCAGCATCGAGTGGGTTTCCCGCACGTTGACGTTCAGCCGCACGCTGTTGACCTGGCCGAAGGAGACGCTCTGCAGCCCCTGGTTGAGCATGCGAATACGGTTCTGCTCGCGCTGGATTGTCTTGCGGATGATGTTGGCCACGCTGCGAGAGCTGATGGCCAGCTTCTGCTCGCGGTTGGTCAGCTCTTCCGTCAGTCGACTAAGTTCAATCTCCATCTGCTCAATCGCTTCCACCGGATCGTCGGTACGGATAATATCCTGGCGGATACGCTCGCGCAGATGCTGATAAACGGCGACAAAGAACTGGATTTTGCGTTCCGGGCGTTTCGGATCTTCCGAAATACGCAGCACATCGCGCAGGTGTTCGTTATCAGAGACCGCCAGACGCAGCGCCCCGAGCGCCTTATCCGACATTGAGCGCAGCTCATCAGCCGAAAGGTAGGCCAGTTCGCGGCGATGCAGACGACGCTCCACGCCGTTGTCTTTCACCAGGCGCATGACCGCGCACCAGCCGGCTTTGGCGCTGACCACCTGTTCGCGCATTTCGCAGTAATCACGCTCCAGCTTGCGCAGCCTGCGGGTCAGGTTATCCATTTCCGCTTCGCAGAAGGTCAAGGCTTTTTCAAGCTGGTTACGCCGCGCGCGGTTGTTGCTGAGCTGAGCATGAAGCTCATCGCGACGCAAACGGGCGCGCTCTTCGGCGCCGGCGTCGGCGCGTACGCCAATATCCTGCAGCTCTTTATGCAGATCGTTGAGCAGCTCTTTTTTGGTGTCGTAGGAGCTTTTCAGCGATGCCAGCACCTGGTTGTACTGATTGAGCTGCGCGGCGTGGGTACGCAGCGCTTCGCGGGTGCGGGCGCGCTCCGCTTCCGCCTGCTCCAGGCGCTGGCGCAGCTTCTCGTTCAGATCGCTATTACCGCTGAGCATCTCTGCGGAATCAGAGTAGCTAAAGTGGGCGCGACGCTGCACGACTTCGGTCAGCGCAAACGCCTGCTGACGCGCATCGCGCTGAGTCTGCTGCGAGTACGCGTAATCTTCTTTTAGCTGTTCAAACTGCTCCGGGTCGCTCTGCAGAACGGAAACGATCGGTTCCAGCTTAGCCAGCTGGTTACCATACTGCTGCACAAAGCGCGCGGCCTCCTGCGCTTCGTCGAGCCGCTCCTGGATTTCATCGACGCGATCGGCCAGCGAGTCGTCGGCCAGCAGATTCAGACGTGGCAACAAGCGGTTGAGCGCGGATACACCCTCTTTCGCCTGCTCATACTGCACCCGGTTCTGCTGGTTATCGCTCTCATGGGCGGTCAGCGCCCGCTCCAGCTCGCCGCGACGAGTATTCAGTTTACGGATTTCTTCTTCCGGGTCGTCCTCAAAGGCCACCGCCAGATGGTTACCGATAAAGCGGCTGAACGCCTGATGGAGGCGCTGGGTTTTCTGCACATCAAACGACAGGGTCGCAAAACGCTCGGAGAGGCTTTCACGCTCGGCGTGCAGCGTTTCAACGCGGCTTTCACGCGCGGCGCGGCCAAACAGCGGCAGCGTCGGGAAGCGTGAATAGCGCCACTGACGATCGGCAATCTTAACGACAACGGCTTTTTCCAGCTCATCGACGCTAAATACGCTGTCATCAAACGACTGCGGATCGCCCTCGATCAGGTAGAGATCTTCGGGGCAATCTTCAAGGCCTTCCAGCTGCTCGGCAATCAGCGACAGATCCGGTACCACAATAGCGTGGCGGGAAGGGCCGTACAGCGCCGAGTAATACGGCGCATCATCGAGGCTAACGTCATCATAGATTTCCGACAGCAGTACGCCGCCAAAGCGTTCCGCCAGCGCGTTCAGGCGCTGATCTTCTGAACCGCCCGGCTGGCTAAGGCGCTCGATTTCATCATCGATTGCGCGCTTGCGGGCGCCAACTTCGTCGCGCTCTACGATAGCTTCGCGTTCACGCTCCAGCAGTTGCTGGAGATATTCGGTAACTTCCTGGCTCGACTCAAACTGCTCGCCGCTCTGTTCGCACAGCTGATTGAGGCTGTTCTGCGCCGCCAGCCAGATGGGCGCACGGCGCATCAGCGTTTGCGTCCGCGTTTGCAGCTGTTCCAGCTCCTGACGCAGGGTCATTCGCCGTTCGCTGGCGGAGGAAACGCTGTCGGAAAGCGAGGCTATGCGGGCTTCCAGCTCCTGATGCAGGGCTTCCAGTTCGTCGATATCGTAACGTTTGCCCTGACGCTTACAGAATTCGTTCAGCTGGCGTTCAGCATCCTGCTGTTCACGCAGACGCTGTTCAAGTTCCGTCAGGCGACTGCGCAACCCGTGCGCCTGCTCTGCCTGGTGGCGTTGATTAACGCCTTCGCGCAGCAGCTCGCGCGCCACGTCCCAGGCTTCATTACGCGCCAGCGGACCGTTGATCTCCACCACCAGCTGGTATGCCTGTTCAAACTGGCTATGCGCAGTTTGCGCCACGCTCATTTTCTGTTCCAGCGACAGCATTTTCTCCGTCGCTTCCTGCTCTTTCGCCTGGAAAGTTTCCAGCCACTCGTCGGCGCTCTCCGGGGTTAAATCCGGCAGATGGCAAAGCGCTTTTGCTCTTTCCAGCGCCTGCAGCGCCTGGTTGTACTGAATCGCACGGGTCTGCTGCACGTCCAGCGCCTGCTGGTAGTCGGCAAGCTGGTTTTTCAGCTCATCCACTTCCAGCTCGGCGGCTTCGGCGCGGGCTTCGTTCTCTTCCTGCTGGTCAACCGCTTCCGCAACGACTTCATTTTGCTCTTCGAGGCGAATCTGCAGTTCATCAAGATCCGCCTCATAGCGCTCGATTTTTTCCTGCTGGCGCAGAGCGGTCTGCACCAGGTTCAGATGGTCGCTGGCGGCCTGATAATCAGCTTCCAGATCGCCTTCCGCACCGTTATGTTCCTGTAGCTCGCGGGCCATATCGACGTGCTTATACTGTTCAGCCGCGAGCTGAGCGCGGGAGCTGAACAGATCGCGGCGATACTCCAGCGCTTTGTCGAGATGAATGCGTCGCTCGTTCGCGTGGCGCATATAGTCGGCGGCAACGTAGTTGGTGGCTTCGCTGATCAGATGTTTGAACAGGTCGCGATCCGACTGCGTTACCCGAATCGCTTCCAGGGTCATGCGGTTTTCACGCAGCGCCGCTTCCATATCCTGGAATGCTTTACGCACGCCGCTGTTTTCCGGCAGCAGGTAGTCGCGCAGCGAGCGGGTAATGGTGCTTGAAATGCCGCCGTACAGCGACGCTTCGATCAGGCGATAGTACTTGCTACGGTCGGAAGCTGAACGCAGGCGGCGAGCCACCACGCCCAGATCGAACATCAGCGAGTGATACTCGGTAATAGAGTTAAACTGCTTGAACTGTACCCCTTCCATCGCTTCGAGCTTATCTTTCAGCTCGTTGAGCGTCACCACGCGCGCCTGGCGCTCGTTAAGGGTTTCGGTCAGCAGCTGAGTCGGCTGGATGGAGGTAGGCAACCCCTGAATCGCAAAAGGCTTGATATCAACTTTACGATCGCGACCGGCGACCTGCTGTAGGCGTACGCCAACCACCACTCGCTGGTGGCGAGAGTTAATGACGTCCAGCACCGAGTAACAGACGCCTGCGCGCAGCTTACCGTGAAGCCCTTTATCTCGCGAGCCGCTGGTGGCCCCGGCTTCCGTAGTATTACGGAAATGCAGCAGCGTCAGGTCGGGGATCAGCGCGGTGACGAAGGCCGCCATGGTCGTGGATTTACCGGCGCCGTTACCGCCGGAAAGCGTGGTCACTAATTCATCAAGATCAAAGGTGCGGGCAAAAAAGCCGTTCCAGTTAACCAGCGTCAGCGAGCGAAATTTACCGCGTTCAATCATTACTCTTCCTCCCCGCTATCCGGCTGATTCTCTTCATTCTCATCATTAAGCTGCAGACGATTTTCCAGCGCCATGGCTTCACCGTCACGGATCATACGCAGCTGCGCTTCGCGCGGGTCGTCACCGGCGCGCACGTCGGCGCCGAAGCGAAACACCGATTCGGTGATGCGGAATTTGCTGCTGTCGTGGCCCATAAACCACACCATGCCGAGGCGGCGCAGGCGGTTGAGCGAAGCGCGCATTTTTTCCTGCAGCTTCTGGCGGTCAAGGTCGGAGCCGGTCGAACGGTTATTGACCAGCTTCAGCAGCTTGGCTTCGTCCGCCAGGGTCAGCAGCTCGTCGTAAAGCTCCTGCTGGGTGAAGATGCCTTCATTCGCCAGGCGCTCCGGACTGAGGTAGAGATAGCAAAGAATTTTGCCCACCATCATATCCAGCTCGGAGAGCACCGAGCGCGGGATCAGCGTGGTCGAGCGCGGGCGTAGATAGAAAAACCCCTCCGGCGCGCGAATCAGCTCGACGTTGTAGCGAGCATAAAACTCTTCCAGGTAATCCTGAAAATCCATTAAAAATGCGTGATTATCCAGCTCGTCAAGGCCGATATGACGGCCCGCGCGCAGGGCGCTATCCAGCGCCGGAAATAACGGATTAGCCAACGCTTGCGCCAGTTTAACCGGCATCACTTGTTCAATATTTGTCGATGACATGCGCCTGTACCTTGGCTCCGTAATCATTAATCGGCTGCCATTTTGCCGGCAGTCCGGTGAAATCTGCTTGCGCTACGCCCAAACGTACCGCCTGGTCGACAACAATGCGCGCGACATCAAAGTGGCGAGCGCGCGGATACTGCGAAAGATATTCGCGTACCACCAGACCAAGATCCAGCGGCAGTCCCTTCTCTTTATAGACCGCCAGCTGACCTTCAATCAGCGCTGCCAGCTGTTCGCGAATTTCGTTAAACTCTTCGTACTCCAGATCCGCCGGAAGTTCTCCGGTAACCTCTTCATCATGCAGCGCCATCTCTTCATCGCGCATATCAAGCAGACGATCGGCATTCGCATGGGTGAGCGCCCAGGGAGCGTCGAAGTAAGTCTGGACCGACTGGCGTAAACGCTGCGCGAAGACGCGGTTTTTATCCATATCGATAGCGGTACGGATAAATTTATGCACGTGGCGATCGTAACCGATCCACAGGTCTATCGCCTGCTGACCCCAGCTGACGATGCGGTCCAGCTTGCTTTGCAGGTCGAACACCAGACGATCGATAAAATTCAGATCGTCGCGCGCCATGGTCGAGTCCTGAATACGCAGTAGGTTTGCCTGCAGCTTATCGCCCGCCGCATCCAGAGTATCCTGCAGCTCGCGCAGGGTGCCGGACGTTTCCGACAGCAGCAGCTCGCAGCTGGAGATCGCCGCCCGCCAGTCTTTATTCAGCAGCTGGGCAATATCATCTTTCACCAGCTGCTGCTGCTCATCCATGATCCGCTGGGTCAGATCGATACTGTCGAAAATTTCCGCAACCGAGTACTTCAGGGGAGCGAAAACGTTACGATGCCAGTGGAACTCATCGCCGCCCTCTTCTGCCGAGTCGGCGGCGCGCTTGAGTTCGCCGGCAACGATGGAGAGCTGCATCGACAGGCGCAGGGTGGAGAACTCGCGCTGACGAATATAGTAATCGGTGATCCCGATGCCCAGCGGCGTCAGGCGATAAATAGCGTTACCCTCGGTGATTTCGCTGGTAAAGCGGTTCAGCAGACGCTGGCGCACCATATCGTTAATGGCATTATTGGCGCGCTGGCTGATGGTTTCGCTGGTCTGCTCAAACGCATCACTGACGTGGCGGAACGCGTCCACCAGTTCTCCCTCGGTCATTTCCCCTTCCATCCGCTCGCCGTTCAGCGTGGCAATCGCCAGCAAAAAAGAGAGTCTGTCGACCGGCAGCGAAATAGAAAAATCATTTTTTCTGGCCCAGGCAACCAGTTCGGGGACTGTCTGGGAAAATTCACTCATAGTTTATCCTTGCATCTGCGGCTTAAGCGCGGTGACGTGAATATAACGGCCTAAGCTAATATACGGCTCCTGGCGACAGTAGCGCGTTTCCAGCTCCAGCAGCGCCGCAAATTTGTCGTGCTGTTGGTGTTTTTCACGCAGATAATCATGAAACACCCGCACGCCGGTCTTGCCGGTAATCTGCCAGCCAATCTCTTCCAGCCAGCCGTAAACCTGCTGCGGATCGCGCGGATAGTCCGGCGACAGCGTGCGTTTTTTCTTTTTCGGCATGCCGATTTGCACATAGTCCAGATTGCCGGCGACCATATTGTGCATCAACAGGCCGTTAGCATTGTAGAACATCAGCGATAACGCGCCGCCGGGGCGCAGCATCGACCACAGCGTACGCAACATCGCCTGTGGTTCGGCTACCCATTCCAGCACCGCATGAAACAGTATCAGATCGACCGGACTTTCCAAATGCTGCTCAATATCCTGAGCCGCGCATTGTACAAAATGCATGTTGTCGATCACACCTTTATCGGCAGCCGCCTGCCTGGCGCGAGCCACCATTTCACCAGAGAGATCGCATAACGTGACGTGATGGCCCATTTCCGCCACTTTGATCGCCGTTTGCCCTTCGCCGCCGCCCGCGTCAAGAACTCGCAATGGCCCAGGCCCCATCTGGTTCAGCAGCGGTTGTAGATCCTGCCAGAGGATCGCCTGCCGCAGCTGGCCTTTGGTGGTGCCGTATATATTGCGCGAAAACTTTTCAGCAATATCATCGAAATTACGATCCTGCACGGGTGACTCCACAAGCCAACACAAAGCCGCTATTTTGTCATACCCGCGCGGAGAATGAAGCGATCTGTTGTAAGATCCGGGTATATCTTTGGTTATATGGTTAAAAAAGGAACCATTGGGCATGCTTTTTACGCTGAAAAAGGTTTTAGGCGGCATGATGCTGCCGCTTCCCCTGCTGCTGTTGCTTATGGCGGTCGGCATCGCCTTGCTGTGGTTTAGCCGTTTCCAGCGCACCGGCAAGCTCTGCGTCAGCTTCGGCTGGCTGCTGTTGCTGCTATTAAGCCTGCAACCGGTGGCCGATAGTTTGCTCAAACCGATTGAAGATAAATACCCGACGTGGCGGGGAGAAGAGCGCGTACAGTACGTCGTCGTACTGGGCGGAGGATACACCTGGAATCCAGCCTGGGCGCCCAGTTCAAATCTCATTAATAACAGCCTGCCGCGGCTGACGGAGGGCATCCGCCTGTGGCAGGAAAATCCGGGAGCCAAAATGATCTTTACCGGCGGAAGAGCGAAGACCAACCCGGTAAGTTCTGCGGAAACCAGTGCCCGGGTAGCCGAGACCCTGGGCGTACCGCGCAGCGAAATTATCGTTCTCGATAAACCCAAAGATACCGAAGAGGAAGCCGCCGCGGTGAAAGAGGCGGTTGGCGATGCGCCTTTCCTGCTGGTCACTTCCGCTTCACATCTGCCGCGGGCGATGATTTTCTTTCGCCGCGCCGGGCTGGCGCCCTTGCCCGCCCCGGCCAACCAGCTGGCGATTGAGTCACCGCTCAACCCATGGGAGCGGGCAATCCCCTCGCCGGTCTGGCTAATGCATAGCGATCGGGTTGGTTACGAAACGTTAGGTCGCATCTGGCAGCGACTGAAAGGATCTTCAGGCGAGCCAGGGCAGGATTGATTTAGCCGCCAGATCAAACCGGACGCGGTCAAAGCGTCCGGTATTGACCAGATTATCCACTTCATCCCACAGCAGATACAGCCAGCGCCGCCAGAGAAACGCTTCCGCTACCGGCGCCCGGCGGAGATAGTGCCACAGCAGCTGCTCTTCCTGGCCGCTATCAACCAGACGGAATAGCTCATATTCACGCGGCGCCCAGAGCATCATGCCCGGACCTACCATCGCCAGCAGCTGATCGCTGCGCGGATCTTTAAGCATGCTGCGCAGCGTGAAGCTACCGTGGACCAGCACGCAGTTATCATTGAAATCCTTAAACAAATCCATAAGGCATTCGCGAGTGCGGAACAGAATGCGTTTGTCCTGCATCGTCAGGCCGGTATCCTGATAAAGGTTCAGCGTGCTCCATAGCACCTCTACACGCTGGCGGTACCAGTATGGCCAGAGATTTTCCTGAGTGCTGTCGACCATCCCGACGCAGCCGCCGCTATCCTGACGGTGCCAGGCCAGCAGCGCTTCAACAATCTGCTCCTGTAGCTGTTCCCAACGCTCCGGCGTACGGGCGGGGGCTTCTACCGAAACGCCGCGCAGTCGTTCGATCAGCAGTACATCTGGGCCCGGATGCTCTTCGTGCGTCATTACGCCGTAGACCACCGGCATACGGACAGTACCGCTTCGCGCGAGGGTTGATATCTTCCACGCCAGCTGACGCGCCACGCCCGGCGTCGTAAAGCTGCGCGCCAGCAGCGGCATTGGGTTTCCCTGCGCATCATATAGCGACCACAGCGCCGACGAGGGTTTCTCGCTGACGCACTCCACGCGGCTTAGTTTTTCACCCAGCAGGTGGCTCAGCTCGGTACGCAACTGTTCCATTTCTGATTACCCCTATGAACACTACTGGTTTCATAATGAGCGCCTGTGCCGGGGTTGTCATCGGGTAAGATCAAAATTGACGTAAAAAAGTATGGAAAAACGGCCTGAAGATATCCCCTCCTGGCGGAGGGGATGGAGGGAGATTAACGTAGCTCCGCGCGGACGCGTTCCAGATCTTCCGGCGTATCGACGCCTGTACCGGGAACCACTTCCGCCACCGCGACATGGATTTTCTCGCCGTACCACAGCACGCGTAGCTGCTCGAGCATCTCGATCTGTTCAAGCGGGCTTGGCGCCCAGCTAACATAGCGACGAATAAAACCGGCGCGATAGCCATAGATCCCGATATGACGCAGCAGCGAATCGCCGATAGCCTCGCGGGATTTAGCGAAACGATCGCGATCCCACGGGATGGTGGCGCGAGAAAAATAGAGGGCATAGCCAGCTGCGTCCATGACAACCTTGACCGCATTCGGATTAAACGCCTCTTCCGCATCGTGGATTGGCACCGCTAAGGTTGCCATACCGCTCGTGCTGGCAGCCAGATTCTCGGCTACCTGGCGCACGATGGCGGGCGGGATCATCGGCTCATCGCCCTGGATATTCACAATGATGGTGTCATCGCTGAAAGCGCATTTTTCAACCACCTCGGCCAGGCGCTCGGTGCCAGACTGATGATCTTCACGCGTCATGCAGACTTCACCGCCGGCGGCTTCAACCGCTCGGGCTACGTCTGCATGATCGGTGGCAACGATAATACGCTCGGCCCCGGATTCACGGGCGCGCTCAAGAACGTGGACAATCATCGGCTTGCCGTTGATATCCTGGAGCGGTTTGCCTGGCAGGCGAGTAGAAGCGAAGCGCGCGGGGATGATAACCACGAAACTCATGACTGGCTCTCTTCTACGGCAAGCGAACGGGCTTCGGTTTCCAGCAGTACGGGGATACCTTCACGCAGCGGAAAAGCCAGGCTATCGAGTTTGCAGATCAGTTCTTGCTTATCCTGGCTGTAATAGAGCTTACCGTTACAAACCGGACAGGCGATAATTTCAAGTAAACGGTGATCCATGATTCCTCCAGATGGACCGAATAGATTCTTCAGCAGCATATCATACGCTGGCTCAGGCGGCGTCAATTTCCCAACCCTGTTGCCGCCCGGCAAAAAGTTCTGCCGGCAGCTTCCCGCAGCTCACCCGTGTTGCCTCCTGCCAGAGGGCAAAATCATCAATGGCGCGTTTTAGCCCGCTCTCGAGTCCCGAGGTCACCTTGACCCCCTCCTCCAGCCACAGAGCGATAATTTCCAGAACGCCGGTTTTACGATGCATTTTGCTATCCATTCTGCCCACCAGCTTCCCCTGATGCAGCAGCGGTAATACGAAATAGCCATACTGACGTTTCGGCGCGGGCGTATAGCACTCCAGGCGATAGGTGAAGTTAAATAGCTGCTCAGCCCGCTTGCGATCCCACACCACCGGATCGAAAGGCGAGAGCACCGCGCTGTGGCTGGCGGCGAGCCTGCCGCCGGGTGAGGACTCCAGCAGCTTTAGCGCATCACGGTGAAGCCACATTTCCCCCAGGGTTTCAACGTTTACCGGTTTCACCAGCCCCTCATCCTGCCAGCTCGCCAGCAGTGGGGGTAGCGAGGGCCGACGTAGACGATAATAATCCGCCAGCCACTGCGCGCGGAAGATCCCGAGGCTGCGTGCGCTATTGCGTAACATAATGGCTTCGGCCTGCTCCTGAGAGAGGCCATCCCGCTCATCCTCCCAGTCCGGCATGACCCGCTGCGTGAGATCGTAAACGCGCTGAAAGTTGCGCCGCTCGATAACCATCAGCTCTCCAGCGGTAAATAAACCTTCAAGATGGCGCTTATGCGGTTTCCATTCCCACCATCCGCTGGCGCCCTTACGCGGATGTTCAAAGTCTGCCGAGCGAACCGGGCCATTTTCGGCAATATGGGCCAGCAGTTCCTGAATGGCCGGAGCGTGCTCGGTCATCCATGCGATATGGTATTTCCAGCCCATTTTATCCGGCGTCAGCATACGGTGACGCACCAGTGAAAAGTCGCTGCGCGGTAAGAAACAGGCCTCATGCGCCCAGTATTCCATCAGTTCACCGGCGCGAAGCGCCTCATCCAGCCAGCGCTGCGGATAGTGGCCAAGGCGGCTGAAAAGCACCAGATAAGGGCTGCGGGCAACAACGTTGATGGTATCGATTTGCAGCAGGGACATCTGCTTAATGGTTTGCGGAACATCCTCGGGTTTGGCGCGACGGCGGGGCTTTTTCAGCAGCCCCTGCGCGGCCAGGTGAAGATGGCGAGCTTCTTTAAGCGAGAGGGACAATACCGGCATGCAGCTTCTCCGTAAAAGGTTCCGGCGCAGGCGGTGATAAGCGAAATTAGCGCTGCGCCAGCGTCACTAAATCCGTGAGCAGGCGCTGTGCGCGCTGGTCAGTCATTATCGCGTCGACCGGTAGATACCACCAGTTTGCCTGCGCAAAGTCGCGGCACTTCACCGCATCTTTTTCGGTCATCAGCAGAGTTTGCTGCGGCGCCGCCAGCGCGGCGACATCGCTCTGCGACAGAGCCTGATGATCGGCCAGGGAGATGGTTTTCACCGGACGTACGCCGCAGCTCTCGAGGGTGGCGAAGAAACGCGGCGGATGGCCGATTCCTGCCATCGCCACCACGTTGTCCAACGCCGCCGCATCCCGGCGTTCACCGGTCAGCAGATTCACCGCCAGCCCGGGACGAAGCTGCATAGGTATCTCTCCCGGGCGGGCGAGACCGCCGTTAACGATAACCGCATCCACGCTGCGCAAACGCGAAGCGCGCTCGCGCATAGGACCCGCAGGCAACCACCAGCCATTACCAAAACGACGTACGCCGTCAATCACCACAATCTCTTTGTCACGCGCCAGCTTATAGTGCTGCAGACCATCATCCGTGACGATAAGCTGAAGATCGTTGGCAGCGAGCAGCGCCTGAACCGCATCGCTGCGTACCGGCGAGACGGCAACCGGCGCGCCGGTACGCTGATAAATCAGCACCGGCTCATCGCCCGCTTCCCCGGTATGCGTATCCACATTAAGCAGCAGCGGATAGCTCGCGGCTTTTCCGCCGTAGCCGCGTGACACCACGCCGACGCGAATACCGCGCTGCTGAAGCTGTTCCACCAGCCAGACAACAACCGGCGTTTTACCATTGCCGCCGGCGGTCAGATTGCCAACCACCACTACCGGCACCGGCGCTCGCCACACTTTTCGCCATCCCAGTTTATAGCTTAGCCGTATTAATCCGCTCACCAGGCCATAGAGCCAGGAGAGCGGAAGCAGTAGCCGCCATAAAGGCGATTCGCCGGACCAGATGCGCGCAATCATGCGCCGAACTGCATCTTATGCAGCTGAGCGTAAACGCCCTTATGTTCAAGCAGATCGGCATGGCTGCCGCGTTCAACGATCTGGCCATCTTCCACTACCACAATTTCGTCAGCCTGCTCAATCGTCGAGAGACGGTGAGCAATAACCAGCGAGGTGCGGTTTTTCTGCAGTTCGTCCAGCGCCGCCTGAATGGCGCGCTCTGATTCGGTATCCAGCGCCGAAGTTGCTTCATCAAGGATCAGAATCGGGCTGTTGCGCAGCAGGGCGCGAGCGATAGCGATGCGCTGGCGCTGGCCGCCGGAAAGCATAACGCCGTTTTCACCGATAATCGTATCCAGGCCATTGTCCATTTTATTGATAAAGTCCATGGCATAAGCCATGCGAGCCGCTTCTTCAATCTGCTCGCGGCTGTACTCTTCGGTTCGGGCATAGGCGATATTATTCGCCACGGTGTCGTTAAAGAGATGGACGTTTTGCGACACCAGCGCAACCTGATCGCGCAGAGAGCTCAGCGTGTATTCACGCAGGTCGTGGCCGTCCAGCAAGATCTGCCCCTCATCAACATCATAAAAACGCGTAATCAGGCTGGCGATGGTAGATTTACCTGACCCTGAGCGCCCTACCAGCGCCACGGTTTTCCCTTCCGGAATATTGAGGTCAATATTGCGCAACGCAGCGACTTCACGCCCCGGATATCTGAAGGTAACGTTTTTAAATTCGAGGTTGCCCTTCGCACGTTCGATAACCCGCGTGCCTTCATCTTTCTCCTGCTCGGAGTCAAGAATAGCGAAAAGCGTCTGACAAGCGGCCATCCCGCGCTGGAACTGTGCGTTGACGTTAGTCAGCGATTTTAGCGGACGCATCAGCGCGATCATTGAGGAGAAGACAACGGTAATTGTACCAGCCGTTAACGTCTCCATTACGCTCGGGAAGCTTGCCGCATAAAGTACGAAAGCCAGAGCCAGGGAGGCGATTAGCTGGATAATAGGGTCAGAAATTGAGGACGCGGAGACCATTTTCATCCCCTGCAGACGCATCTTGTTGCTGACTTTATCAAAGCGCTTGGTTTCGACGGCCTGACCGCCAAACATCAGCACTTCTTTATGCCCTTTCAGCATCTGCTCTGCACTGGTCGTCACCTGGCCCATGGTGTTCTGCATATTCTTGCTGATATTACGAAAACGCTTCGAGACCACGCGAATAGCAATAGACACGATCGGCGCCAGAACGATCAGAATCAATGACAGCTGCCAGCTGTAATAAAACATCATCGCAAACAGGCCAATAATCGACGCGCCTTCACGCACGACGGTAATCAACGCACTGGAGGAGGAAGAGGCCACCTGCTCCGAATCATAGGTAATACGTGATAGCAGCGTCCCGGTGGACTGCTTGTCAAAGAATGCAACCGGCATTCCCATCATGTGGCTGAATAAACGACGGCGCATCGTCATCACGACTTTGCCGGACACCCACGAGATGCAGTAGCTCGAAACGTAGCTGGTGATGCCGCGCAGAACCATCAATCCGATCACCACCAGCGGCATCCATATCAGCACCGAGCGATCCGTTTTACCAAAACCATCATCCAGTAACGGTTTAAGAAGCGATAGCATGAAGGTATCACTAGCCGCGTTAAGCACTAACGCTACCGCTGCAACGATTAGCCCGGGTTTAAACGGCGCTATAATCGGCCAGAGTCGGCGGAAGGTCTGCCACGTGGAAAGATCTTTATCGTTCTGCATTCAATAAACCAGCTTGTGTTGAAATAGCCGCATATTCTACCCGTTCTGAACGTTCCCGCCAAACCACTGATGATACCATCGCGGTAAAAATTGATCCCGTAAGCTATGGATTTGCCAGCCATCCGCGGAAAAAATAACCGTAATTTGCCCCTGATGCGGCGTGTCGAACCACTGATAATTCTGGTTTCGATAGCGCTGTTTCACCTTGGTTGACGGCATACGCCATGCGTTATAGCGGGAAGCAGAAGCTAGCGCAGCCTCCCCGCCAACGCTGCGCAACAGGGCGGTCCCGGACGACGTATTACTGCCGTGATGGGGAACCTGGATAAGTGTAGACGCAAGATGTTGCCAGTAGTGGCTAATCATCGCTTGCTCCGCTGGCGTTTCGATATCCCCGGTGAGCAGGATACTGTGCTTGCCGTCATCAACACGCACCACGCATGAGCGATTATTCCCCTGCTTTGTCGCGCCGGGCAGCGGCCAGAACGCACGAAAGGTTAAACCTCGCCACTGCCAGATCTCACCGCGCTGGCATGCTAAATGGCCCGCCCAGCCTAAAGGGCTTCGTATCCATATTTGAGGCCATGCTTTTAACACCGAGTTGAGTCCCCCGCGGTGATCGAGATGCTCGTGGCTGAGTACGACGCCTTCCAGATGCAAGTGATGCCAGCGTAGCCAGGGGATGATAATCTGCTCACCGCTGTCACCCTCAGGCCAGGCGAGTCCGGTATCGTAGAGAAGGGCCGCGCCCTGGCGTTCAATCACCATAGCCAGCCCCTGCCCGACATCCAGCATGGTGACTCGCCATTCGTTAGTAGCCGTACTCCGCCAGAATGGCCAGCTTAATAGCCCGAGACATGCTAAACAAAACGCCGGCAACGTGCGCCACGCATGAAAACGCCAGAGAATTAACGCCGGCCACGGCAGCAGGCTTATCCCAAGCCAGCGAGCATCCAGCTCGAGCCAGCCGGGCGGCAGCTGCCGCAGGAACCCGAATAGCGCCGCCAGGATACGGTCTGCTGATTGCCATATCACCATCTCAATGGTGAGCGGAGCACAGAGGTGTAAAAACATGGCGGTCAGAATCAGCGGAACAACGATAAAAGTCACCAGAGGCACGGCAATCAAATTCGCCAGCACCGACGTTAAGCTGATGCCGTGGAAGAGAGCAATCTGTAAAGGTGCAAGTAAAAACATCAAGCCGATCTGCAGATGACATAACGCGAGGCTTTGGCGCAGCAGCCAGCACCTTTTACCGCCAGGCATCGGGGCCAGCTGATACCAGAAGATAAGCGCCGCAACGGCAAACGCCGATAGCCAGAGGCTTTCTGACAACGCTGCCAGCGGATCGGCAAACAGTATTGCACCAATGCAGCAGAGCCATAGTTGCCATGGCGACCAGCGTTTCCCGGATAGCCGCAGCGCGCAGCCAACGATCAGGGCAACACAGGTGCGCAGCGCGGGCGGCTGCATTCCGGTTAGCCAGGCGTAAAAAATAGCGCTCGCCAGGCCAGTAAGCAGCGGCGCCCGCCAGCCCAGCCAGCGGCACGGAAGAAAGAACTGCAAACCCCTTAGCAGCAACCAGCCCAGAGTGGCTCCTAACGCGATATGTAACCCTGAGATCGCCATCAGGTGCGATGTACCGGTTTCCTGCATCAGGATCTTTATCTCGCGAGGGATCGCCAGACGTTCCCCCATGCCTAACCCCAGCATCACCGATTGCCAGGGCAGTTCCGCCAGGGTTTGATTGAGCGAGGCCAGATAACGCGCTCGTACACTACAGTTTCGCTCGCGAACTTCAGCGCTGATAAAGCGTCCGGTTAACGGACGATGCTGTGATAGCGCATAGCGCTGGCTGTCAAACCCGCCTTCGTTGAGCTGACCATGTACCGGACGCGCGCGTAGCGTCATGGCCCAAACCTGCCCTGCACAGGGCGGTTCAGGCAAATAATTACCGTAGAGGCTTACCCCTGGCGCGGGAAATAGCCGTCGCCCATCCAGACGGACAATTCTGCCCTGATGAGTTGTCTGCCCATCTGTTGCGGTCAGCACAACCTCAACCTGACGATTCCCGTTTGTTAACGTCTGTGTCGGCCATAGGGCCTGGCGAGCGCTGAGTACTCCCCAGACAAAAAACAGCGTTATCAATGCCGCGTATTGCGCAGCTCTACGGCGACATTGCGCAATAAGCAGCACCAGCAGCATCAGTCCCCAGGTAACCGAACGCCCGGGCAAATCGGGCAACCAGAGCAGCGGCAGAATGCCGATAATTACACAGCCAGCAAGTTGTGGTAAACGCATTAGCACCTCCCTGTCAGAGGGAGTGTTGCGCTAAATGCAGAAAGTGTCTTTGAGGACTGAAAAGAAGTGGATTGCGCGATCCAGAGAACTTTCTCTGTTAACGCAAAAGAACTGACGTTTTGCGAGGCAACTTCCAGTACAGCTTTAAAGGCATAAAAAAAGCACCCAAAGGTGCTTTTTTAACGTTTAAGTATGTTGTCGCCGCTCAGCGAAACTTACTCTTCGTAAATATTGGCGCGGTCGCGTAATTCTTTGCCCGGCTTAAAGTGGGGAACGTACTTACCTTCCAGTTCAACTTTATCGCCAGTTTTTGGGTTACGCCCGGTGCGGGGTGCTCGATAATGCAGAGAGAAGCTGCCGAAACCGCGGATTTCAATGCGCTCGCCTTGAGCAAGCGTTGAGGCCATATGCTCCAGCATTTCTTTAACAGCATCTTCCACTGCTTTCGCAGGAATGTGAGATTGCTGGCTGGCAAGTCTTTCTATCAATTCTGACTTGGTCATTATTCCTCCGGTTTCCTTCAAGGCAAAATTAGCTAACAGCTTAAACAAGGGCGGCCGTAGCCGCCCTTTGTGCTTGATTACAGGACGAATCCTGCAATCTGTCAAGTAAACTCGTCATAATTCAGGTTGTTGTAACCCGAAAGACTAAGATTACTCGCCTTTAGCTGCTTTGAAAGCTTCAGCCATTGCGTTGTTGGAGAAGTTTGCATCTTCCTGTTTGTTAACAGTTGCGATGGCATCTTTCTCATCAGCTTCGTCTTTCGCACGAACAGACAGGCTGATTGCACGGTTCTTACGATCAACGCCGGTGAATTTAGCTTCAACGTCGTCGCCTACGCTCAGAACCAGGGTGGCATCTTCAACGCGGTCACGGGAAGCTTCAGAAGCGCGCAGGTAACCTTCAACGCCGTCAGCCAGTTCTACGGTTGCGCCTTTAGCGTCAACTGCAGTCACTTTACCGTTTACGATTGCGCCTTTCTTGTTCAGTGCAACCCAGTTGTTGAACGGATCTTCTGCGAGCTGTTTAACGCCCAGAGAGATACGCTCGCGCTCTGCGTCAACCTGCAGAACAACTGCTGCGATTTCGTCGCCTTTTTTGTATTCACGAACTGCTTCTTCGCCTGCAACGTTCCAGGAGATGTCAGACAGGTGAACCAGGCCATCGATGCCGCCGTCCAGGCCGATGAAGATACCGAAGTCAGTGATAGACTTGATTTTACCTTCAACACGGTCGCCCTTGTTGTGGGTTTCCGCGAACTGCTGCCATGGGTTGTTTTTGCACTGCTTCAGGCCCAGGGAGATACGACGACGTTCTTCGTCGATATCCAGAACCATAACTTCCACTACATCGCCAACGTTAACAACTTTGGACGGGTGGATGTTTTTGTTGGTCCAATCCATTTCGGAAACGTGAACCAAGCCTTCAACGCCTTCTTCGATTTCAACGAAGCAGCCGTAGTCGGTCAGGTTGGTCACGCGACCGGTCAGTTTGGTACCTTCCGGATAACGTTTAGCGATAGCTACCCACGGATCTTCGCCCAGCTGTTTCAGGCCCAGAGATACACGAGTACGTTCGCGGTCGAACTTCAGCACTTTAACAGTGATTTCGTCGCCAACGTTTACGATTTCGCTCGGATGCTTAACGCGTTTCCATGCCATATCGGTAATGTGCAGCAGGCCGTCAACGCCGCCCAGATCAACGAATGCACCGTAGTCAGTGAGGTTCTTAACGATACCTTTAACTTCCATGCCTTCCTGCAGGTTTTCCAGCAGCTGATCGCGCTCTGCGCTGTTTTCGGATTCGATAACGGCACGACGAGAAACAACGACGTTGTTACGTTTCTGGTCCAGCTTGATGACTTTGAATTCAAGCTCTTTGCCTTCCAGGTGCAGCGTGTCGCGCACCGGACGAACGTCTACCAGGGAGCCCGGCAGGAACGCACGAATACCATTCAGCTCAACAGTGAAGCCACCTTTAACTTTGCCGTTGATAATACCGACTACAGTTTCAGCGTCTTCGTAAGCTTTTTCCAGCGTGATCCAAGCTTCGTGACGTTTAGCTTTCTCACGGGACAGCAGGGTTTCACCGAAGCCGTCTTCTACTGCATCCAGAGCAACGTCAACTTCGTCACCAACCTGGATTTCCAGCTCGCCCTGGGCGTTTTTGAACTGCTCTGCCGGAATGGCAGACTCAGATTTCAGACCGGCGTCAACCAGTACTACGTCTTTGTCGATAGCAACAACAACACCACGAACGATGGAACCCGGACGGGTTTCGATTGTTTTTAAGGATTCTTCAAATAGTTGAGCAAAAGATTCAGTCATGTTTAATCTTCAGGTTTCATATTTAACGTCCACCAGGCTCCATGCCGGATGGGGTTGTTTAACATACCCGCTAACAGTCCGTTGCTGCGGGGTACTGCTATAATTCGCAGGCTATTGTGCTTTATCGACGATAAGATTAAGCGGAAGCCAGTTTTTCGCGCGCATATTGTAGCGCTTTTTCAATCACTTGCTCAATGTTTAGTTCTGTGGAATCAAGAACTAAGGCATCGGCAGCCGGGATAAGCGGC
The DNA here is from genome assembly GCF_051209435.1 of Klebsiella sp. HN106. Classification (NCBI taxonomy): domain Bacteria; kingdom Pseudomonadati; phylum Pseudomonadota; class Gammaproteobacteria; order Enterobacterales; family Enterobacteriaceae; genus Klebsiella; species Klebsiella sp. HN106. The sequence goes on from NZ_JBLURD010000002.1 coordinate 57,480, forward strand.
GCCACTGTACGATTGCGATCGCGGTCGTCGCGCTCTTTTATCTCGGATAAAAGGCGATCAAAGTTAACACTAAAGCCCTTCTCCTGCAACTGAAGCATGCGGCGATGCGCACGTTCTTCCGCGGAAGCGTCAAGGAAAATTTTCACCGGCGCATCGGGGAATACCACGGTTCCCATATCGCGTCCGTCAGCGATCAAACCGGGCAGCTCACGGAAGGCTCGTTGACGGCGCAGCAATGCCTCGCGCACGCGCGGAAAAGCGGCGACTTTAGAGGCCGTATTGGCCACATCCTGAGTGCGGATTTCCGCGCTAACGTCCTCCCCCTCCAGAATGACTTCCAGGCTACCATCAGTGGAGACAAAACGGACATCAAGATGCGCGGCCAGCGGCACCAGCGCCTCTTCGGATTCAACATCAACATGGTGATGCAGCGCAGCGAGAGCAAGAACGCGATAAATCGCCCCAGAATCCAACAGATGCCAGCCCAGCGTTTCTGCCATTGCCTTGCATAACGTGCCTTTGCCCGCACCGCCAGGCCCATCAATGGTGATTACCGGAACTGTTGCCGTCATCTTTTTCTCCTTTAGCAAGGCGCATAAATATATAAACGCCGCGCATTATACGCATCTCTTCGACGGAAAGTGAGCATTGGTTGTAAATTACGGATAACTGGAAATCTAATGCGGAAGAATTGTGCAATTATAGCGGGCTGATGGAGCATCAGCCCGGAAGATGAGGCAGTTTTACTTTTTATCTTCCGCGATACGGTCGCGGATATGCTGCGCGCGTTCAGCTGAAGGCGGGTGTGAATCGAACAGAGATTTACTGTGGCCGGCGTCAAGGCTGGCCAGTTTGTCGAAGCTGCCCACCAGCCCCTGAGTGCTGATGTTGCGCTTTTTCAGCAGATCGTAGGAGAAATCATCAGCATCGGACTCTTGAGAGCGGGAGAAAGCGGAGTTAATCATTCCCTCTGCGATATCGCCCAGCTGAGATTTAGACAAACTTGCAGCCGCTCCGCTGGTGGCTGAAATTGCATCACGCGCGGCAATGGTCGCATAGGCGGTTTGCATCGCTTTGCGCGAATGTCCCAGCGCTACGTGACCCAGCTCATGGCCCAGAACCGCTTCAACTTCATTATCGGTCATCATGTCCATCAGGCCGCTATAGACGCGGACGCAGCCGTTGGCCATTGCCCAGGCGTTGACGTCTGATGTCATGTAAACCTTATAGGTTACCGGCGTGCCGTTGATATTATTTCCTAACGCTTTGGCAATTTTATTCAGACGCTTGGTGTACTTACTTGAAGCGCCGGCCTTTTTATTTTCGCTATCCATTTGCTTACAGGCATCGTCGGAAAGCGCTTTGACTTCAGAGTCAGAAAGCGTTGCCGCTTTGTAGGCCGTCATCCCTGAACTTACGAGGGCGTTGGTGTCCACCCCCTGCATATTTTTACAACCTGCCAACAACGTGGCGGAAACCGCTAAAGCCAGCATTACTTTTGTATTTCTCATATCAATCATCCATTGATTAGCATATTAAATGCTTATAAATCCTGTATTTACAAGCAACCAAGGCTAGCATTTAGTTTTCCGCCCGACAAGCAGACATAAAAAAACGCCGACCCAAGGGTCGGCGTTTTCACCTAAAATTCGCGTGATTCAGGCCAGCGTACTGATTCGCGCCAGCTGTTCGAAGTAGTCCGGGAAAGTTTTTGCCGTACACTTCGGATCAAGGATGGTGACCGGCGTATCGGAAAGCGCCACCAGCGAGAAACACATTGCCATACGATGGTCGTTATAGGTGCCGATTTCAGCGAACTGGAGCTTCGCAGGCGGAGTGATGCGGATGAAATCCTCCCCTTCTTCAACTTCAGCTCCCACTTTACGCAGCTCAGTGGCCATAGCAAACAGGCGGTCAGTCTCCTTGACGCGCCAGTTATAAATATTGCGCAGAGTCGTGGTGCCTTTGGCGAACAGGGCGGCCGTGGCGATAGTCATCGCGGCATCCGGGATATGATTCATATCCATATCGATGGCGTTCAGTTCGCCGCGCGTGCAGGCGATATAATCATCGCCCCAGGTAATGGTTGCGCCCATTTTTTCCAGCACATCGGCAAACCGAATGTCGCCCTGCACGCTATCGCGGCCAATACCGGTGACTTTTACCGTCCCGCCTTTAATGGCTCCGGCGGCGAGGAAGTAGGATGCCGAGGAGGCGTCGCCTTCAACCAGATAATCGCCCGGCGAGCGATAGTGTTGATTGCCGCGCACGATAAATCGCTGATAAGACTGATTTTCAACCTCAACGCCAAAGGTTTTCATCAGGTGCAGCGTAATATCAATATAAGGTTTGGATACCAGATCGCCTTTAATCGCAATGACGGTATCCTGAGGCGCCAGCGGGGCGGTCATCAGGAGCGCGGTCAGAAACTGGCTGGAAACGCTGCCGTCCACTTCAACCTGTCCACCGCTGAAACCACCGCGCAGGCGCAGCGGCGGGTAATTCTCCTGCTCCAGATAATCAATCTGCGCCCCGCCCTGACGCAGCGCGTCAACCAGGTGACCAATCGGCCGCTCTTTCATTCGCGGCTCGCCGGTTAGCACAATATCGTTACTCCCCAGACATAACGCCGCCGCCAGCGGACGCATAGCCGTTCCGGCATTACCGAGGAACAGTTCTAATGCTTCAGCCGCGTGCAGTGGGCCGGCGTTACCGGTGACTTCACAGCGGGTACGGTCGGAAGACAGGGTGTAATGAACTCCCAGCGCGCTCAGGGCATTCAGCATGTGGCGTACATCGTCGCTATCCAGCAAATTGGTCAGCACCGTCGTGCCGCGGGCCAATGCCGCCAGTAGCAAAGCACGGTTAGAAACACTCTTGGACCCGGGCAGGTTAATTGTGCCATCTACGCGTGCGATGGGTTGTAACGTCAGGGATTCCATTAAACTCAACTCTCAAACAAACAGAATAATAACCCCGCAGACGAGCTGCGGGGATGAAAAATACGACAGCGATTAGCCGTGACGGCGTTCGAAGTCCTGCATAAAGTCGGTCAGCGCCTTCACGCCCGCCAGCGGCATGGCGTTATAAATGGAAGCGCGCATGCCGCCCACTACGCGGTGGCCCTTCAGCGCATGCAGACCAGCGGCAAACGACTCTTCGAGGAACAGTTTATCAAGCGCGCTATCGGCCAACTGGAACGGCACGTTCATGCGCGAACGGTTCGCCGCAGCGACATCGTTGCGATAGAAACCACTGTTATCGATGGTGCTATACAACAGGTCGGCTTTCTGCTGGTTGATTTTATCCATAGCGGCAACGCCGCCCTGCTCTTTCAGCCACTTAAACACCAGGCCGGAGAGGTACCAGGCAAACGTCGGCGGCGTGTTAAACATAGAGTCATTGGCCGACAGGATGGAGTAATCAAGAATCGACGGGCAGGCTATGCTGGCTTTACCCAGCAGATCTTCACGCACAATAATCAGCGTCAGACCTGCAGGACCGATGTTTTTCTGCGCGCCTGCGTAAATTACGCCATAACGGCTTACGTCAATTTCACGAGACAAAATAGTCGAGGAGAAATCCGCCGTCACGATGACATCGTCGCCAAAATCAGGCGTTTCTTCAATGGCAATACCATCGATAGTTTCGTTCGGGCAGTAGTGCAGATAGGCCGCGCCCGGAGTCAGCTGCCATTCGCTCATCGGTTTAACCGCGCGCTGGCCGTCAACGGTGATTTTGGCGTCAATCACGTTCGGTTTGCAGTATTTATGCGCTTCTTTAACCGCGCTGGCTGCCCAGTAGCCGGCATCAATGTAGTCGGCAACGGTTTTATCACCCAGCAGGTTCAGCGGGATACCAGCAAACTGTCCGCGACCGCCGCCGTGACAAAATAAGACTTTGTAATTGGAAGGAATATTGAGCAGGGAGCGAAAATCCTGTTCCGCCTCTTCAGCCACCTTGATGAACTCTTTACCACGGTGGCTGATTTCCATCACCGACGTCCCCAAACCGTTCCAGTCGCAAAGCTCCTTTTGCGCCAGTTTGAGGACATCCGCCGGCAGCATTGCCGGGCCTGAACTGAAGTTATAGACCTGAGCCATTTCCCCTCACCACTTGCTATGTTATTTACCCGCGAACCGTCGCGGGCATAAGTTATTCCTGTGGCTATCGGTTTTATCATTCAGTGACACGCACCGCAATGGCTAAAACTGAGCCTGGGGGAAATGCGGACTCGGTCACACAAAAGAATCTGCCAGCTTGACGTCATAAAACCGACATAATTGCTGTCAGGTGACCCTTTTTGCCCGACTGACCTTCGACCATTCTGCATTTGCGCAGCGAGGGCATAATTGTTTATCCCCAGCTCGTAGCGTAAGGATTGCGCTACAGCGAACGCAGGCGTACTCATCATCGTGAGGGATGGTGATAAAACGATCGGTAAAACGGGAAGGCAGAATGGAAAGCCCGGCTTTAACATCTTCATCCTCATAGTAATAAAGGCTGATCTGGCCGTTGGTTTCCAGAATGGCCAGCCGTACCTGACCCAGTTGCTCAACCCCGCTGATTCTCAGTTCCATAAAAAACTCGAATTCGGTCATATTTTCCGCCTGCAGTTTCTCCCAGGCCAGTTCGCCGTTCTCCACAACAATAATCGGCTTACCTTCCAGCAAGTCCTCCAGTTTTTCGCTATGCCCCATCAGCCACATAATCAATCGATACAGCAGAGCCAGGGTAATAAATACCGCCAGTACCGGCAGCATGGGAACATCATCATAAAACGCGACGTCCCCTGCCGCCGAACCGAGGGTCAAAATGATGAGGACTTCGAAAAGAGACATCTGGCGAACGCCACGCCGCCCGGTTATCTTAAGAAAAATAAATACCAGGACGAAGGTATAGAGGCTACGCAGTGCCACCTCGGCCAGAAACTCCACGGGCACTTTATCCAGTGCCATACGATGCCAGTCAAATGTCTTCATGGTTAACGCCTGAACAGTTATTGAGTGACATAAGCATAGCCAGACGATGGAGATAGCACCTGTCATATAAAACCCGTATCATTGCGCGCTTTACGTACGATAAAAGTGACTGCCATGACTCAAACGTTTATTCCCGGCAAAGATGCCGCCCTGGAAGATTCCATCGCTCGCTTCCAGCAGAAGTTGCACGACCTCGGATTTGATATTGAAGAGGCCTCATGGCTCAACCCGGTACCGCACGTCTGGTCAGTGCATATCCGCGATAAAGAGTGCGCCCTGTGCTTCACCAACGGCAAAGGCGCCACCAAAAAAGCCGCGCTGGCCTCGGCCCTTGGAGAGTACTTTGAGCGTCTCTCGACTAACTATTTTTTTGCCGACTTCTGGCTGGGCGAGACCATCGCCAACGCGCCTTTCGTTCACTATCCGAATGAAAAATGGTTCCCTTTAACCGACGATGACGAAGTACCGGAAGGCCTGCTGGATGCCCGCCTGCGCGCGTTCTACGATCCTGACGATCAGTTAACCGCCAGCATGCTGGTCGATCTGCAGTCTGGTAATGACGATCGCGGCGTCTGCGGTTTGCCGTTCACCCGTCAGTCAGATGGCGAAACGGTCTATATTCCGATGAATATCATCGGCAACCTCTACGTTTCTAACGGAATGTCCGCGGGCAACACCCGCAACGAAGCCCGCGTTCAGGGCCTCTCGGAAGTGTTCGAACGCCATATTAAAAACCGCATTATCGCTGAAAGTATCAGCCTCCCGGAGATCCCGGCGGAGGTGATGGCGCGCTATCCGGGCGTGGTTGAATCCATCAACAAGCTGGAGGCCGAAGGTTTCCCGATTTTCGCTTATGACGGTTCGCTCGGCGGCAAATATCCGGTTATCTGCGTTGTGCTGTTTAACCCCGCAAACGGCACCTGTTTCGCCTCGTTTGGCGCGCATCCTGATTTCGGCGTGGCGCTGGAACGTACCGTTACCGAACTGCTGCAGGGCCGCAGCCTGAAAGATCTCGACGTCTTCACGCCGCCAACCTTTGATGATGAAGAAGTCGCCGAACATGCGAATCTTGAAACGCACTTTATCGATTCCAGCGGCCTGATCTCCTGGGATATGTTTAAGCAGGATGCCGACTACCCGTTCGTGGACTGGAGCTTCTCCGGCAGCACGGAGGAAGAGTTCGCCACCCTGATGGCTATCTTTAAACAAGAAGATAAAGAAGTTTACATCGCCGATTACGAACACCTTAGCGTCTACGCCTGCCGGATAATTGTTCCGGGCATGTCTGATATCTATCCGGCGGAAGACCTCTGGCTGGCGAATAACAGCATGGGCGCACCTCTGCGGGAAACGATTCTTTCTCTGCCGGAAAGCGAATGGGAAAAAGAAGATTATCTGGCGCTTATCGAGCAAATGGATGATGAAGGCCTTGATGATTTCACCCGCGTGCGCGAACTGCTCGGTCTGGCGACCGGTAAAGACAACGGCTGGTATACGCTGCGCATTGGCGAGCTAAAAGCAATGCTGGCGCTGGCGGGCGGCGATCTCGAGCAGGCCTTGATCTGGACCGAGTGGACCATGGAATTTAATGCCTCAATCTTTAGCGCCGAACGCGCTAATTACTACCGCTGCCTGCAAACTCTGCTGCTGCTGAGCCAGGAAGAGGAGCGTCAGCCGCTGCAGTATCTCAACGCTTTCGTACGCATGTACGGCGCCGATGCCGTTGAAGCCGCCAGCGCCGCGCTTAGCGGAGAAGCACCGTTCTATGGGCTGCAGGCAGTAGACAGCGATCTGCTCGCTTTCCCGGCTCACCAGTCGCTACTGAAAGCCTACGAAAAGCTACAGCGCGCAAAAGCTGTATTCTGGGGTAAATAAGCTCACTTTACTGCCTGAATCACCGTATGATGAGGGGGCAAATAGGCCCCCTTTTTTTATGTTTTCCACAACCCGCAACCAGGTTGTAGCCATAAAGTTAATTAGTGGTGAGAAATAATAAAATGGTGCCGCAAATATTGTTAATATTTAATAAAAATACCCCATTTTAATTAACCGAAAAACGGGGGTAAAATGAAAATAATCAACATTATTTGTAAAATTTAAAATTTATTTTTTCGTTAAAAATCAAATAATTAGATATAAAAAACATCAATTCCACACACTAAAAGGGCCTATAGTTCCGGTAGGATATGATCTACATCAAATTCCCTTCTATAATGCTTTGTTAGTATCTCACCGCCAACTTACATAAAGAGAGAGTTAGTGTGAAAGCTGACAACCCTTTTGATCTTTTACTCCCTGCTGCCATGGCGAAAGTCGCCGAAGAAGCAGGTGTCTATAAAGCGACAAAACATCCGATAAAGACGTTTTATCTGGCTATCACCGCAGGTGTCTTCATCTCTATCGCTTTTGTTTTCTATATTACCGCGACAACCGGCACGGCCGGGATGCCATTCGGGGTTGCCAAACTGATTGGAGGCATCTGCTTCTCACTGGGTTTGATTCTCTGCGTTATATGCGGTGCCGACCTGTTTACTTCAACCGTTCTTATCGTTGTGGCGAAAGCCAGCGGAAGAATAACATGGGGTCAGCTGGCTAAAAACTGGCTAAACGTCTATGTTGGTAACCTGGTTGGTTGCTTACTCTTTGTATTGCTGATGTGGCTTTCAGGCGAATATATGACTGCCAACGGTCAATGGGGACTTAACGTTCTGCAAACCGCCGACCACAAAATGCACCATACTTTTATTGAAGCTGTGTGCCTGGGTATCCTGGCAAACCTGATGGTCTGCCTTGCGGTATGGATGAGCTACTCCGGCCGTAGCCTGATGGATAAAGCCATGATTATGGTTTTACCGGTGGCAATGTTTGTTGCCAGCGGGTTTGAGCACAGTATCGCGAACATGTTTATGATCCCGCTGGGTATCGTCATTCGCGACTTTGCGAGCCCGGAATTCTGGACCGCAGTTGGTTCAACTCCGGAAAGTTTCTCTCACCTGACCGTCATGAACTTCATCACTGATAACCTGATTCCGGTAACAATCGGGAACATCATCGGCGGTGGTCTGCTGGTTGGGTTGACATACTGGGTCATTTACCTGCGTGGCGACAACCATCACTAAGGGTTGTTTCAGGCAGTAAATAAAAAATCCACTTAAGAAGGTAGGTGTTACATGTCCGAGCTTAATGAAAAGTTAGCCACAGCCTGGGAAGGTTTTGCGAAAGGTGACTGGCAGAACGAAGTCAACGTCCGCGACTTCATCCAGAAAAACTATACCCCGTACGAAGGTGACGAGTCCTTCCTGGCTGGCGCAACTGAAGCGACCACCAAGCTGTGGGACACCGTAATGGAAGGCGTTAAACAGGAAAACCGCACTCACGCGCCTGTTGATTTTGATACTTCCCTTGCGTCCACCATCACCTCTCATGACGCTGGCTACATCGAGAAAGGTCTCGAGAAAATCGTTGGTCTGCAGACTGAAGCGCCGCTGAAACGTGCGATTATCCCGTTCGGTGGTATCAAAATGGTAGAAGGCTCCTGCAAAGCGTACAATCGCGAGCTGGACCCAATGCTGAAGAAAATCTTCACTGAATACCGTAAAACCCACAACCAGGGCGTGTTTGACGTTTACACCAAAGACATCCTGAACTGCCGTAAATCTGGCGTTCTGACCGGTCTGCCGGATGCCTATGGTCGTGGTCGTATCATCGGTGACTATCGTCGCGTTGCGCTGTACGGTATCGACTTCCTGATGAAAGACAAATACGCTCAGTTCGTCTCTCTGCAAGACAAACTGGAAAGCGGTGAAGATCTGGAAGCAACCATCCGTCTGCGTGAAGAAATCTCTGAGCAGCACCGTGCGCTGGGTCAGATCAAAGAAATGGCGGCTAAATATGGCTGCGATATCTCTGGTCCTGCTACCACCGCTCAGGAAGCTATCCAGTGGACCTACTTTGGTTACCTGGCTGCCGTTAAATCTCAGAACGGCGCGGCAATGTCCTTCGGTCGTACCTCCAGCTTCCTGGACATCTTCATCGAACGTGACCTGAAAGCCGGTAAAATCACCGAGCAAGACGCTCAGGAAATGATTGACCACCTGGTCATGAAACTGCGTATGGTTCGTTTCCTGCGTACTCCAGAATATGATGAACTGTTCTCCGGTGACCCGATTTGGGCAACTGAATCCATCGGCGGTATGGGCGTTGACGGCCGTACTCTGGTAACCAAAAACAGCTTCCGTTTCCTGAACACCCTGTACACCATGGGGCCGTCTCCGGAGCCGAACATCACCATTCTGTGGTCTGAAAAACTGCCGCTGAGCTTCAAAAAATTCGCTGCAAAAGTGTCCATCGATACCTCTTCTCTGCAGTATGAGAACGATGACCTGATGCGCCCAGACTTCAACAACGATGACTACGCTATCGCTTGCTGCGTAAGCCCGATGGTTGTTGGTAAGCAAATGCAGTTCTTCGGTGCTCGCGCTAACCTCGCGAAAACCATGCTGTACGCAATCAACGGCGGCGTTGATGAAAAACTGAAAATGCAGGTTGGTCCTAAATCTGAACCGATCAAAGGCGACGTTCTGAACTTCGATGAAGTGATGGACCGCATGGATCACTTCATGGACTGGCTGGCTAAACAGTACGTCACTGCGCTGAACATCATCCACTACATGCACGACAAGTACAGCTACGAAGCCTCCCTGATGGCGCTGCACGACCGTGATGTTATCCGCACTATGGCATGTGGTATCGCAGGTCTGTCCGTTGCTGCTGACTCCCTGTCTGCAATCAAATATGCGAAAGTTAAACCGATTCGTGATGAAAACGGTCTGGCTGTCGACTTCGAAATCGAAGGCGAATACCCGCAGTTTGGTAACAACGACTCTCGCGTCGATGATATGGCCGTTGACCTGGTTGAACGTTTCATGAAGAAAATTCAGAAACTGCACACCTACCGTAACGCTATCCCGACTCAGTCCGTTCTGACCATCACCTCTAACGTTGTGTATGGTAAGAAAACTGGTAACACCCCAGACGGTCGTCGCGCTGGCGCTCCGTTCGGACCAGGTGCTAACCCGATGCACGGCCGTGACCAGAAAGGTGCAGTTGCCTCTCTGACCTCCGTTGCTAAACTGCCGTTTGCTTACGCGAAAGATGGTATCTCTTATACCTTCTCTATCGTTCCGAACGCACTGGGTAAAGACGACGAAGTTCGTAAAACTAACCTCGCAGGCCTGATGGATGGTTACTTCCACCACGAAGCGTCCATCGAAGGCGGTCAGCACCTGAACGTCAACGTCATGAACCGCGAAATGCTGCTCGACGCGATGGAAAACCCGGAAAAATATCCGCAGCTGACCATCCGCGTATCCGGTTATGCAGTACGTTTTAACTCCCTGACTAAAGAACAGCAGCAGGACGTTATTACTCGTACCTTCACTCAGACCATGTAATGGTATTGACTGAAATCGTACTGTAAAAAGCGTACAATAAAGGCTCCACGCAAGTGGGGCCTTTTTAGCAATACCTTCCTGTCCCAGTCTCTTTTGTCCGCTGTCTATACTTTATGGATAACAGCCAAAACAGACTTAACACAGCCGGTTTGAGCTGTGCATGCACAGGCCCCGGACGGGCCGAATCTGGAGATATCACCGCAATGTCAACAATTGGTCGCATTCACTCCTTTGAATCCTGTGGCACCGTCGATGGCCCGGGGATCCGCTTTATCACTTTCTTCCAGGGCTGCCTGATGCGCTGCCTCTATTGCCACAACCGCGATACCTGGGATACCCACGGCGGTAAAGAGATTACCGTTGAAGAGCTGATGAAAGAGGTGGTGACCTATCGCCACTTTATGAACGCTTCCGGCGGCGGCGTAACGGCATCCGGCGGCGAAGCCATTCTGCAGGCCGAATTTGTTCGCGACTGGTTCCGCGCCTGTAAGAAAGAAGGTATTCATACCTGCCTCGACACTAACGGCTTTGTGCGCCGTTATGATCCGGTTATCGATGAACTGCTTGAAGTGACCGATCTGGTGATGCTCGATCTCAAGCAAATGAATGATGAAATTCACCAGAACCTGGTTGGCGTCTCTAACCATCGAACGCTGGAATTTGCCCGCTATCTGTCAAATAAAAACATCAAAGTCTGGATCCGCTACGTGGTGGTCCCTGGCTGGTCCGACGATGATGATTCCGCGCATCGCCTGGGCGAGTTTACCCGCGATATGGGCAACGTCGAGAAAATTGAACTGCTGCCGTATCATGAGCTGGGCAAACATAAATGGGTGGCCATGGGCGAAGAGTACAAGCTGGATGGCGTCCATCCGCCTAAAAAAGAGACCATGGAACGCGTGAAGGGAATTCTGGAACAGTACGGTCATAAAGTGATGTACTAAATTTCCCCACCCGGTAGCGCAAGCGCTACCGGGTTTTTGCCAAACTATGATAAGCATCAGGACATAAAGTATTCCGACAGCTTATTTGCCACGCTTTCAATAGAGAAAATGCGCTTCTGATGCGCTTTACGGTATTCCGCATAGCGTTCATCCTGCTCTTCCAGCGCGCTGAGGATCCGGTCGGCCACCATCATGGCGCCGGCAATTTCCGCAAATCCTGACTCCCCCTCCCCCTGTAAAGCCACCGCCGCCTGAAGATTCCAGTCAGATAAGCGGGCTAACGGCGCGAACGTCCCCCGCGTCAGCGACAATATTTTCACGCCCTGCTGCTTTGCCAGGGACAGGGACTGCATCATATCCGCCGAGGCCTGTTCAGTATGCACGACGATAATGCCGGTTTTTTGGTTATCAGCCAGCAACGGCATCGCCGCCGGATAAGAGCGATCGACAAAGCTGGCCGCCTTACCCATATTGATTAAATTCATTTGCAGGAATAACGCGACCGGCACTGCCGTGCCCACGGCATAGATAGCAATGCTGTTCAGGGCGTTAAGCCAGTCAGCTGCGGCTTTCAGCTCCTGGTAATCCACGATAGCATTACTGTCGCGAATGCTCGCCAGCACCGGCGCAATCTCTTCGTTCTCGTTGATACCGTTGTCTTCCGAACGCGCGGCGCCCTGCTCCATCGCCAGCGCGGTTCTGAAATCCGAGAAACCTTTAAATCCGAATGCCCGACAAAAACGGGTGATACTCCCTTCACTGGTATCAATGGAGTCGGCCAGTTCTGAAATCGTGTGACGCATCACAAAGTCAGGATTTTCCGTAATAAAACGGCTAACTTTCTCCAGTATCGGGCTTAGCCCTGAAGCTCCATTTCTTATGCTTATCAACAAGTTATTGTCTATCTGGCTCATGTTTTGCCTTATTTGCTCAAAATGCAAACACAGTCACATCTTTCGTCCTGCTGCAAAGATAATAATTATTATCTCACACAAACAAATAAAAATAATTATTTTTACAAACAGGAGAACATCGAATGAAAGGTCTCATAGTCTGTCGTACCGGTATGGGCAGCTCCTTAATGCTCAAAATAAAAGCACAAAAAATCATCGACAAACACGGCTGGAATATCGAGCTGGAACACGACGTCCTCTCAGGCTTACGCACCTGGCGAGATATTGATTTTGTCATCACTATGCGCGATCTCACCGATGAAGTCGAAGCCGCCGGATTCAGAGCTGTCGGCATCACCGACCTGATGAACAGTGAAGAGATGGAATCTGCGCTCACCGACATCGTTCAAAGCAACTAACCTCTCCCGGAGGCAATATGGATTTCCTCAGATTTATTGTATTCGACATTCTGGGCGTAACCCCACTTTTAGTTGGCTTTATTGCATTAATCGGCCTGTTAATCCAACGCAAGCCGATTGAAAAAGTGCTTTCCGGCACTTTTAAAACCATCGTCGGCTTTCTGGTATTCGCCGGCGGCGCTGGTCTGGCGGTGACTTCCTTGGGTAACTTTCAGACCTTATTCAGCGATGGTTTTGGCCTGAAGGGCGTAATGCCGCTGGCTGAAGCGCTAACCGGACTGGCGCAAACCAAATTCGCCATGTGCGTTTCGCTGATTATGGTGATTGGTTTTGCCTGGAACCTGTTCTTTGCCCGCGTGACACCGTTTAAATACATCTTTCTTACCGGGCAACATAACCTGTATCTCTCCGCGCTGCTTACCGTGACGCTAAAGGCGCTGGGCTACAGCGACATGACGACCATTATTGTCGGCTCGGTGCTGCTGGGGCTCGCCGCCTGCCTCTATCCGGCTATTGCGCAACCGTGGATGCGAAAAATTACCGGTAACGATGAGATCGCCATGGGGCACTACGTCACGCTGGCCTATGCCGCCTCCGGCTGGATCGGTTCTAAAGTCGGCGATCCTAAACAATCTACCGAAAAGCTGAATCTCCCCGGTTGGCTGGGGATCTTCAAAGATTACATTGTTTCAGTATCGATCTCGGTGAGTATTTTCTATTACATCGCCGCGCTCGCGGCCGGAAAAGCTGCGGTCACCGCAGCGGCCGGCGGCATGCACTGGCTGGTTTACCCGCTCTTTCAGTCGCTGACCTTTACCGCTTCTCTGTACATCATCATTACCGGCGTGCGCCTGCTGCTGTCAGAAATTGTTCCGGCCTTTCTCGGCATCTCGGAGAAGTTTATTCCTAATGCCAAACCCGCGCTCGACTGCCCGGTCGTCTTTCCCTACGCTCCAACCGCCACGGTTCTCGGATTTATCTCGTCTTTTGTCGGCGGGCTGGTGGTGATGGGTTTGCTGGCGATCCTCGGACAAACCGTCATTATCCCGGTCGCTATTCCCTACTTCTTCATCGGCGCCACCGCTGCGGTATTTGGTAATGCCTCCGGCGGCTGGAAAGGCGCGATTGCCGGAAGCTTCATCACCGGGATCCTGATCGGTATTGGCCCTGCGCTGATTTATCCGATTATGGAGTCCGTCGGTCTTTCAGGCACCAGCTTCCCGGAAACTGACTTCGTTGCCCTGGGTCTGGTCGTGTACTACATCGGTAAAATGCTGCCCTAAGAAGGAAAGAACATGAATATTGATGAACTGAAATCCCATGCGCTTGCCGCTCGCCGCGAGATAGTCACCATGATTTACGAATCCGGGATTGGCCATCCGGGCGGGGCATTGTCGATAATCGACATTCTTACCTGGCTCTATTATCAGGAAGTCGATCTGCAAGCCTCCCCGCGCTCGCGCGTGGTGATGAGTAAAGGCCACGCCGTCGCCGCGCAGTACGCCATGCTCTATCAAAAAGGAAAGATCGATCGCAGCGAGTTCCATACGTTCCGGCAGATCAACTCACGCCTGCAGGGACACCCAAGCATTAAATCACTACCGGAGGTCGATGCCACAACCGGTCTGCTGGGTCAGGGGCTGTCGATTGCTTTTGGTATGGCGGCCGCCAAAAAGCGGCGCAACGATCCGCACCGGGTCTTTGCCATCGTTGGCGATGGCGAAATGCATGAAGGCCAAATCTGGGAAACCTTACAGCAGGCTGGTCACATGAAAATGGATAATCTGGTCGCCATCTTCGATTACAACGGCTTCTCTTCCCACGACCCCGTTAATGAAGTCGTTAATCTCGAGCCGCTGGCGGACAAAATCCGCAGCTTTGGCTGGCATGTACTGGAGCTGCACGATGGCAATGATATGCATCAGGTTGCCGATACCCTGATGCTATCCCGCCATCTGAAAGGCAAGCCAGTCGCCATTGTGGCGCACACGACGAAAGGTTCCGGCGTCAGCTATATGGAAAACAACGGCGACTGGCACTCAAAAACCCCGAGCAAAGAACAATTTCAGCAGGCAATGGAGGAGTTACAGTGATGAAAGCACCCCGTGATGAGATCGGTAATGCCCTGATTGCGCTAAAAGAAAAAGGCTATCCCGTCGTTGTTATCGACAGTGATTTAGCCAGCTCAACCCGTACTGACCAGTTTCAGGCCATCTATCCTGAGGCCTTCTTCGAAATGGGCATTGCGGAAGGCTCCGCCATGAGTTTCGCGGTCGGCCAGGCGCTGGAAGGCTTTATGCCCTTCTATGTTAACTTTGCCATGTTCGTCACCGGCACCGCCTGGACCCAGCTGCGGCAGGCCTGCTACGCCAAAGCCAATATAAAACTCGTCGGTAGCCATCCCGGTATGGATGATGGACCTGACGGCGCTTCTCATCATGCGCTGGAGGACTTAGCGCTGACCCGCGTCCTTCCGGGATTAACCATCCTGACGCCAGCAGATGCGGAAGAAATCACCGAGGCCTTCGAGCAGGCGGCAAAAATAAAGGGGCCCGTTTATATCCGCGTTGCCCGCGAACCGATGCCGGTTCGCGACAAAAGCGTCGTGCCGCGGGTGAGCGATATCGCCGCCATCGCCGACAGCGGCAATGATTTTGCGATTCTTTTTGAAGGGACGGTTCTGGAGCAGGCCACCGAGGGTTATGAAAAGTTGGTCGCCAGCGGCAAAAAGGGCAAGCTGATTCACGTCGCAACCCTTAAGCCCTTTAATCAGCAAGAATTTTATCGGCTGGTTAATTATTGCCCACTTATCGCTACGCTTGAAAATCATACCGTCAACGGCGGCCTCGGTGGGCTGATCGCGGAAACCCTGGCGCAAAAGGCGCATCCGGCGCGCCTTACGCGGTTGGGAACACAGGATACATTTACCGAATCGGGTAACAGCAGACAGCTAAAAGCGAAATACGGCATTTCGGGAGAAGCGCTGTTTAATGCTCTACGCTAACCACCAGGCGAGCCGGTCAGATGGCGGTCGGCTCGCGCATAAAAGGAATGTGTATGGAAGAGACGCTGTTTTCCGCCTGTCAGTTCACCAGCCACTGCCTGAACTGGCGCAGCGCTGTTCAGCTCGCCTGCCGCCCGCTAGAGCAACAGGGGAAAATTACCGCCGGGTATGCCGGTGCGATTATCCACGCCACAGAGCAGGATGGCCCCTGGTATATACTGAGCCCGGGATTTGCGCTACCGCATGCGCGTCCGGAAGCGGGCGTGCTGAGCAAAAATAGCGCGCTTTCGCTGCTTTGCTGTAGCGAAGCCGTTGATTTTCCGGATCATCCCGGAATTCGGCTGATAGTCATACTGGCGGCGGCAGATAGCGAACAGCATATTCAGACGATCCAGCGGTTAGTCTGCTGGCTGGATGAGGGGGATAGACTTCAGCGATTCAGCACGGTGCAAAGCCAGACCGAGTTTGCCGCGCTTCTTGCTTCGCATTAAACCATAGCCAGGGCGTGCCCTGGCTATGTTCTGCATAAATCAGGCGTGCGCCACCGGCGTAGGATGGTGGCCCGCTTTGCGCAGCAGCGTCAGCAGATAGATGAATGACACGCTGGCGATCATGATAAACAGCAGATTATCAGAGAAATTCTGCATCAGCATCGCGGTAAGGGTCGGCCCAAGCAGGCTACCCACGGTATAGCTCATTAAGAGCGCCTGGTTCATCGCCACCAGCTGATGACGCTCCACTTTTTCACAAGCCCAGGCCATAGCCACCGGATAGAGCGTAAAGCCGGATGCCCCCAGCACGAACAGCGCTGGTGCCATTGCGGCCTGGCTTAACATTGCCAGACAGCCGAGGATTACCATAAATACCTGAACGCGCAGGACCAGCAGACGCCCGTAGCGATCGGCAAGACGGCCAATCGGCCACTGCCCAACGATACCCGCGCTCACCATTACCGCCATCCAGAAGCCAATGCCGGAATCGCTAACGCCCTGGTGGTTAAGCCATAGCGGCATCAGGCCATACAGCGAACCGAGAACGATGCCGGAAATAATGCAGCCGTTGACCCCATGGCGGGCCTGACGCAGCCGTAGCATTGGCCAGATACGCGCCGGTTCATGCGGTTCATCGGCCTGAGTCGCCACGCGAGCAAACAGCAGCGGCAGGATGGCCGCCAGAGCCAGCGCCGTCACCCACGGCAGAACGCTCATCAGATCCGTCGGCAGTTTGCTGACCATTAGCTGGCCCAGTACCGTGCCGACATAATAAATCATCATATAGGCCGCCAGCAGTCGACCCCGGCTCCGCGAAGTGCCGCTACAGACCAGCGCGCTCTCAACCACCACCCAAATCATCGCGCAGCCGACGCCGGCGATAAAACGCCAGCTGAACCAGCTCCAGAAGCCAATAGTGATACCAAGACCCACGCAGCCCACGGCAAAAATAACCGATGCCAGGTAATAGCTGCGGTTAAACCCCAGGCGCTTAATTACCCATCCGGCGAGCAACGTTCCCACCAGATTACCGGTAAAATAGGACGACCCCACCATTCCAACCTGCCAGGTCGGCATATTTTCATGGGCGAGCCAAAGCGGGACGAGCGTATTTAAAACCGCTATCGCCAGAGTCAACAGAAGCAGGCCACAGAGCAGCATTTGCACTGGCCGGGTGTAGATGGTCATGGATATAAACCGTGATGGAGTTCAGATTTCGTGCGCATCATGCCACTGCTGAAAACATTGTCAATCTACCTGAAATCAGGCCTGACGCGGTTTGCGGGGGAACGATTGAAGTTTTTTATCCAGCGGATCGTCAACAGAATAGTTATTTATATTATTCCATTGTTTTTATTAATTTATTAAAAAAAAGCGGTGGGAATATCAGTAGAAATATTTCATGAATCGACCGCACTTTTTATCGCGCCAGAAATCATAATTCTGGCGCGATAAAGGACGATTAGCTGGCGATTGCCATCCCGACGGTCATATGCAGGCCATAGAAGACGCCGCGGCCGATCGCTTCGCCAACCAGCACCAGCGCAAATGCCAGCCCCAGAAGCGGCAATGCGGGCTGATAGCCTTTGAGCTGCGGAGCTATCCAGCATACCAGCGCCAGCACCAGAGCCACCACGCGCCACGCCATCAGCGAACCATAGTTCGGCACCAGCGCCGAGGCCTGCTGGATAGAGCTATGGATTGTTGTCAGCTCCTGACCCTGCATCAGCACCACGGTCACGCTCACCACCAGCGCCAGCAGAGTCACCGCCGGCAGCAGGCGCATCGCCCAACCGTTGACGTCCGCAAAGCGCAGCAGCAGATACCCCAGCAGCGGACCGCCGATAAACATCGTCAGGAAAAAGCTCAGTGGCGTCCAGACCGTGTACCAGGTGGGCACCGTATCGATGGTGTTATAGACGCGGACCATCATCCAGACAAAGATTATCCCGAGCACCATGGTAATAACCAGCCAGAGGTGACGCAGTCCCGCGGGTAGCTTATTCACCACCGCCAGCAGCCAGCCAATGCCGCCGACGGCAAAGAACAGCGCACCGCTGGCGATTTCGTTGCTGAGCGATGAAGCCCCCACGCGATTAAGCGAGTTAAAAGCGCGCATCGGCGACCCAAGATGCAGAGTCGAGGCAATAAAACCTACGCCCATCAGCACCCACAGGCCAAACATACTTCGCACCACGCGCTGCTGCTGTTCACGCGTTAAATCGCCCTTTATTAGCGCCAGAGCCAGTACAATAAATCCGCCCACGACGCACTGACCCAAGACCGTGAAAATAATCAGCGGCCATTCATGCCATCCACTCCCCATCTCACACCTCCTTCGGGTTAGCCAGGTAGCCGGTGGTATCTCCACACGGTCGGCTGTTGGCATTAGGTTTAATCACAATGCTCGGCTTAGTGAAATGCGCCGAAGGCAGCGGCGCGACGGCAGCCAGCTGACCGTGTTTTTTACGCAGATCTTCAATCGGGCCGAAATCCAACGCGCGCAGCGGGCAAGATTCCACGCAAATCGGTTTTTTGCCGTCGGCGACGCGCTCGTGGCAGCCATCGCATTTGGTCATATGGCCTTTTGTCGCATTGTACTGCGGTGCGCCGTACGGGCAGGCCATATGACAGTAGCGACAGCCGATACAGACATCTTCATCGACGACGACAAAGCCATCTTCACGCTTGTGCATCGCTCCGCTAGGGCAAACTTTAGTGCAGGCAGGATCCTCACAATGGTTGCAGGCGATAGAGAGGTAATAGGCAAAGACGTTTTGCTGCCATACCCCATTATCCTCCTGCCAGTCGCCGCCGGCGTATTCGTAGATACGACGGAAGCTGACTTCCGGCGTAAGGTTTTTATAGTCTTTACAAGCCAGTTCGCAGGTTTTGCAACCGGTGCAACGGGCGGAATCAATAAAAAAACCATATTGAGTTGTCATCGGTTACTCCTTACAGCTTTTCAACCTGGACGAGGTTGGTATGCGATGGATTGCCTTTCGCCAGCGGCGACGGGCGTTGGGTGGTCAGCACGTTGATGCTGCCAGCCTGATCCACGCGGCCTGCGTCCGGGTTATACCAGGCCCCCTCACCCAGCGCGACCACGCCAGGTATCATTCTCGGGGTCACTTTGGCTTCGATATGGACTTCACCACGATCGTTAAAGATGCGGATCCGATCGCCATTAGCGATGCCGCGCTTCTGCGCATCCAGCGGGTTGATCCACATCTCCTGACGGCAAGCCGCTTTCAGCACGTCAACGTTGCCGTAAGTGGAGTGCGTACGGGCTTTATAGTGAAAACCGGTGAGCTGCAGCGGATACTTTTCAGCCAGCGGATCGTCATAGTTTTCAAACCCAGGGCTGTAGATCGGTAGCGGGTCGATGACATCCTGTTCTTTAAGCTCCCAGGTCGCCGCAATTTCCGCCAGCTGCGCAGAGTAAATTTCAATTTTCCCTGACGGCGTCGTTAACGGATTGGCGGCGGGATCTTCACGGAAGGCTTTATAGGCAACGTGGTGACCTTCCGGATCGCGCTGCTTGAAGATTCCCAGCTTGCGGAATTCATCAAACGGCAGCAGTGCCGGGATCGCTTTACGGGATTGTTCATAGAGATGACGTAGCCACTCTTCCTGCGTGCGACCTTCGGTGAAGCGTTGCTCAACGCCCATGCGCTTCGCCAGTTCGCTGGTCATTTCATAAATGGTTTTGCACTCAAAGCGCGGCTTGATGGCCTGGTCGGCAAAAATCACGTAGGACATGTTGCCGCAGGAAGCATCCAGCGCAAAATCCATCTGCTCCGAGGCCGTACAGTCCGGCAGCAGAATATCGGCATATTTTGCTGAGGAGGTCATATGGCAATCAATGACCACAATCATTTCGCACTTCTTGTCATCCTGCAGGATGTCATGGGTACGGTTGATTTCTGAGTGCTGGTTGATAAGACAGTTACCAGCATAGTTCCAGACCATTTTGATAGGGACGTCAAGCTTATCTTTGCCGCGCACGCCGTCGCGCAGCGCGGTCATTTCCGTACCGCGCTCAATCGCATCGGTCCACATAAACATGGAAATACTGGTTTCCACAGGATTATCCAGCGTCGGCATGCGTTCAAAAGGCAGGGAGTAAGAACCTTCACGCGCGCCGGTGTTGCCGCCGTTAATCCCGACGTTACCGGTTAAGATCGCCAGCATTGAAATTGCACGGGATACCAGCTCACCGTTGGCATGACGCTGCGGGCCCCAGCCCTGAGAAATATAGGCAGGTTTAGCGCTGGCGATTTCGCGCGCCAGCTGCACGATACGCGCCTGGGGAATGCCGGTAATCGTCGCCGCCCAGTCAGGGGTCTTCGCGATACCGTCTTTGCCCTGACCGAGAATATAGGCCTTATAGTGGCCATTGGCTGGCGCTCCTTCCGGCAGCGTTTTCTCGTCATAGCCTACGCAGTACTTATCGAGGAAAGGTTGATCAACGAGGTCTTCCGTAATCATCACCCACGCCAGCGCGGAGACCAGCGCGGCGTCGGTTCCCGGGCGAATCGGGATCCACTCGTCTTCGCGTCCGGCACCGGTGTCGGTATAGCGTGGATCGATAATAATCAGCCTGGCGTTGGATTTCTCCCGCGCCTGTTCCAGGTAATAGGTTACCCCGCCGCCGCTCATTCGGGTTTCCCCGGGGTTGTTGCCAAACAATACGACCAGCTTACTGTTTTCGATATCCGACGGGCTATTGCCATCGGCCCAGCCACCGTAGGTGTAGTTCAGGCCAGCGGCGATTTGCGCGGTGGAGTAGTCGCCATAATGGTTGAGATAGCCGCCGCAGCAGTTCATCAGGCGGGCAATCAGGGTTTTTCCCGGTGGCCATGAGCGAGTCAAAGTTCCGCCGAGGGTACCCGTTCCATAGTTCAGATAGATAGACTCATTACCGTACTCTTTTATCAGGCGCTGCATATTGCTGGCGATAGTATCAAATGCTTCTTCCCAGCTGATGCGCTCGAATTTGCCCTCGCCGCGCTTGCCCACGCGCTTCATCGGATATTTCAGGCGGTCCGGGTTGTAGACGCGTCGACGCATCGAGCGGCCACGCAGACAGGCGCGAACCTGATGCAGGCCGTCGTAGCTATCATCGCCGGTATTGTCTGTTTCAACATATTTGATCTCACCATCGACCACATGCATCCGCAGCGGACAGCGGCTACCGCAGTTAACCGTACAGGCGCTCCAGGTAACGGTTTCGCTGGTGGGACTCAGGCTATCCGCAGCGTGGGCAATGCGCGTGAAGGGTAAGGTAAAAGCGCTGCTGGCCATTGCCAGCCCGCCAATCGCCGTGGTTTTCATTAAACCACGCCGGCTCACCTCGGCAGCCAGTAAAGCATCGGGGGTTTTGGTTTTCATAGATACTCGCTTTGGTTGCTCACAATTAACTTAAAGCCGCTATATAGTTTTATATATAACGAAATTAGACTTTATTAGTTTTTTATGCTGGTTAATCCAAAGGGAGTATCTGCGTATTCGCGAAGTCGATTATTGCCCGGTATCAAGAAGGGGGTAAAAAAAAAGCGCCCGCAGGCGCTTTTGAGAAAAGAGTCGAAAAATCAGCCGATAAATTCAAGGCCGCGCATATACGGACGCAGCACTTCCGGAATTTCAATGCGGCCATCCGCCTGCTGATAGTTTTCCATCACCGCGACCAGCGTACGCCCAACCGCCAGGCCAGAACCGTTCAGCGTGTGTACGAGGCGAGTTTTCTTGTCAGACTTGCTGCGGCAGCGCGCCTGCATACGACGCGCCTGGAAATCCCACACGTTGGAGCAGGAAGAGATTTCACGATAGGTATTCTGCGCCGGTACCCACACTTCCAGATCGTAGGTTTTGCAAGCGCTGAAGCCCATGTCGCCAGTGCACAGAGCCACTTTACGATACGGCAGACCCAGCAGCTGCAGCACTTTCTCGGCGTGACCGGTCATCTCTTCCAGCGCGACCATGGAATCTTCCGGACGCACAATCTGCACCATCTCAACTTTGTCGAACTGGTGCATGCGGATCAGACCACGGGTATCACGGCCGTAAGAGCCCGCCTCAGAGCGGAAGCACGGCGTATGGGCGGTCATTTTGATCGGCAGATCGTCTTCATCAATGATTTCATCGCGAACCAGGTTGGTCAGCGGGACTTCCGCCGTTGGGATCAGCGCATAGTTGCTGCTGTCGGCTTCTTCTTCCAGCGGACGGGTATGGAACAGGTCGCCGGCAAATTTTGGTAGCTGACCAGTGCCGTACAGCGTGTCCTGGTTAACCAGATACGGAACATAGTTTTCGCTGTAACCGTGCTGTTCAGTATGCAGATCCAGCATAAACTGCGCCAGCGCGCGGTGCAGGCGTGCCAGCTGGCCCTTCATGACCACAAAGCGAGAACCGGTCAGCTTCACGGCGGCGGCAAAATCCAGCCCTCCGTGCATTTCGCCCAGCGTGACGTGATCGCGAATGTCAAAATCGAACTCGCGCGGGGTTCCCCAGCGGCTGACTTCAACGTTATCGTTTTCATCGCGACCGGCCGGTACGTCATCATGCGGGATGTTTGGAATAGCCAGCGCAATATCGCGGATTTCCGCCAGCAGCGCGTCCAGCTCGGTCTTAGCGGCATCAAGCTGCTCACCGAGCTTGTTCACTTCCAGGCGTAATGGCTCAATATCTTCCCCGCGCGCTTTCGCCTGGCCAATGGATTTCGATCGGGAGTTACGCTCCGCCTGCAGGTTTTCAGTTTGAACCTGCAGAACTTTACGACGCTCTTCCAGAGCGCGAAGTTTATCTACATCCAGCTTAAAGCCCCGGCGTGCCAGTTTTTCTGCGACTGCGTCTGGCTCGGTACGCAGCAGATTGGGATCGAGCATGCTTATCCTGTGCTTATCGAATTAATAAAGAAAAATGGCCGCAGAGCGCGACCACGGAAATAGTGTGACAACCTTACCGCAACGCCTCAATTATCGGTAGCGTTTTATCGGGCTATTTTGATCCTGTTCGGTTAACCAGGCGAGCTTTTCGCCTATTTTGCCCTCCAGCCCCCGGTTTGTCGGCTGATAATAGCGAGTTTGCGCCATTTCCTCCGGGAAGTACTGCTCTCCGGCGGCATAAGCATTAGGTTCATCATGTGCATAGCGGTACGCCTGCCCGTAGCCCATCTCTTTCATCAGCTTCGTGGGGGCATTGCGCAAATGCACCGGGACGTCGTAATCGGGACGTTCGCGCGCGTCGGCCATTGCCGCTTTAAAGGCGGTGTAAACAGCGTTGCTTTTGGGCGCACAGGCAAGATAAACAATGGCCTGAGCAATGGCGCGTTCACCTTCCGCCGGTCCGACGCGGGTAAAGCAGTCCCAGGCGGAGATCGCAACCTGCATCGCGCGCGGATCGGCATTGCCTACATCTTCAGAGGCAATCGCCAGGCAGCGGCGGGCAACGTAGAGGGGATCGCCGCCGGCGGTAATAATCCGCGCGTACCAGTAGAGGGCGGCATCCGGCGCGCTTCCGCGGACCGATTTATGCAGCGCGGAGATTAAATCGTAAAAGCGATCGCCTTTGTTGTCGAAACGCGCGCTGCGCTCGCCGGCAATTTCGGTCAGCAGTTCAACCTGCAACACGCGATTGCCGGAGGCGTCGGTTTCAGCCATATCGGCCATCATTTCCAGCGTATTCAGCGCCCGGCGCGCATCACCGTTGACAAGGTCAGCGATGGCCTTGCGCGTCTCGTCCGGTAGTACAATATTTTGCCCACCGTAGCCGCGCGTTTTGTCGCTCATGGCCTGATTAAGAACCTGTTCGATATCGTCGCTGGTCAGCGACTTCAGCAGATAGACGCGCGCGCGGGATAGCAGTGCAGAATTGAGTTCAAAGGAAGGGTTTTCCGTCGTCGCGCCGATAAAGGTGATAGTTCCATCTTCGATATGCGGCAAAAAGGCATCCTGCTGGCTTTTATTAAACCGATGGACCTCATCGACAAACAGGATCGTGCGGCGACCCGCATTGCGGTTTTGACGCGCGCGTTCAATGGCCTCGCGGATCTCTTTCACTCCGGAGGTAACCGCTGAAATACGTTCAACATCGGCGCTGGCGTAGCGCGCAATGACCTCAGCGAGGGTGGTTTTTCCCGTCCCCGGCGGCCCCCAGAGGATCATCGAGTGCAGGTGCCCGGCTTCAATCGCCCTCGGTAAGGGTTTACCCGGCGCCAGCAGGTGCTGCTGGCCAATGTACTGCGCTAAATTTTCTGGCCGCATACGGGCGGCCAGAGGTTGAAACGCGTTATCGGAAAAATCGAGCGACAGGTTGCTCACGTTCGCCTCTATTTACGTTGATCGTCCACCGTAACCCCTTGCGGCGGCGTAAAGGTGAACTTAGATGCATCCACGGCACCATTTTGTTGCGATTTCAGCTGATAGCTGCTGCGTTGATCGTCCTGTTCCACGGCGCTGAATTGATGAATCGTACCGTCACGACCCACATTGATGGTGAACTGCTTAAGATTACCGCTGCCGTTTTTCGGAGTCAGAACAAAATCGTCACCGTTCTGCTTAATGTTGTAGTTTTGCCAGTCGCTGGCCTGATTACGGGCAATCAGCATAAACGGCGTATTGCTGGTCGCGTCTTTTAACCAGGTGGCGGTGGCCTGCTCAACAAACGGATTGTAAAACCATAGCGTTTTGCCATCAGAAACCAGCACGCTTTCATCTGGCTGAGTCATGTGCCAGTTGAACAGATTTGGCCGCTTGACCCAGAGATCACCCTGCCCGTCCTGAACGGCATTACCGCTGCCGTCGGTGACCTTCTGCGTAAAACTGGAGTGGAAGCTGCTCACTTTATCAAGGCGGCTTTTTAAATCGCTGGCGGCATCCGCCCATACCTGGCTGACAACCAGACCGGACAGTAATGCACAGGTGATTGCGAGTTTTTTCATTATCATTCCTTTATGTGCGTCACTCCCGACGCGGGAGCCTCTTCTGCCAAATTTAGACCCGCTAACGGCGGCTAAACAGCAGAAAAGGCTGATTTTCACTTATTTACCCAGCTTAGCGGTTACTCGAAGGGCGGCGGAGCCAGCACTTCACGGTTACCGTTATGACCCTGCTCGCTCACAATACCCTGGGCTTCCATTTGCTCAATAATACGCGCGGCGCGGTTATAGCCAATGCGGAACTGACGCTGTACCCCAGAAATGGAGGCTTTGCGTTTTTCCGTCACAAAATTCACGGCCTGATCGAATAGCGGATCGAGCTCTTCCCCGCCATCGTAGCCACCGCCGCCGCCTTCGCTTTCGCTGTCGGAGGTGATGCCATCGACATACTGCGGACGACCGCGCGCTTTCCAGTCCTGAACGACAGCGTGAACTTCCTCGTCGCGCACAAAAGCGCCGTGCACGCGCACCGGAATCGTCGAGTTAGGCGCGGAGTAGAGCATATCGCCCATCCCCAGCAGAGATTCCGCACCGCCCTGATCGAGGATGGTACGCGAGTCAATTTTACTCGAGACGGTAAAGGCGATACGCGTCGGGATGTTGGCTTTGATGAGGCCGGTAATCACGTCAACCGAAGGGCGCTGAGTTGCCAGCACCAGGTGGATACCCGCGGCGCGCGCTTTCTGCGCCAGACGGGCGATCAGCTCTTCCACTTTCTTACCAACGGTCATCATCAGGTCGGCAAATTCATCGACCAGCACCACGATATAAGGCTCTTTTTTCAGTACCGGATGGGTTGCATCCATACTGTCGCCAGGCTTCCAGTACGGATCCGGAATTGGCCGTCCCATACGCGCGGCTTCGGCAATTTTCTCGTTGTAACCCGCCAGATTACGCACGCCCAGCGCAGACATCAGCTTATACCGACGCTCCATCTCGTTAACGCTCCAGCGCAAAGCGTTGGCGGCGTCTTTCATATCCGTCACCACCTCGGTCAACAGATGCGGTATGCCTTCATAAACCGACAGCTCGAGCATTTTCGGGTCAATCATGATGAATTTCACATCTTCCGGCTGCGCTTTGTAAAGCATGCTCAGGATCATGGCGTTGACCCCAACAGACTTACCGGAACCGGTAGTACCAGCCACCAGCAGGTGCGGCATCTTCGCCAGGTCGGCGGTTACGGGTTCGCCCGCGATGTCTTTGCCGAGGACCACGGTGAGCGGTGAAGGATTGTCGCGGAATTTCGCGTTATCCAGCACTTCGCGCAGGTAAACGGTTTGCCGTTTTTTATTAGGCAGCTCCAGGCCAACGTAAGGCTTACCCGGAATAACTTCGACTACGCGCACCGCCGCTGTGGACAGGGAACGGGCCAAATCTCGCGACAGGTTGGAAATACGCGCTGCTTTCACGCCCGGCGCCAGGTTAAGCTCAAAGCGAGTGATTACCGGGCCCGGTGAGTAGTTCACCACGTCGGCTTTAATGCGGAAATCGGCCAGACGAGCTTCAACCAGGCGCGCCATCTGCTCAAGCGCAAAGGTATCAATCGGCTCAACTTCAGCCGGGGGCGGCGTAAGCAGGTCAAGAGACGGCAGCAGCGTCGTCGGCTTCTGCAACGGGCGACTGTCGCCATTGCGCATCAACAACGGATGAATGAGACTCTCCTGCGGCTGTGGGGCCGGCTGCTGCGGGGCGTGCCCCTGAGAAGCATGCTGCTGCATCTGCGGATGTTGAGCCGGCTGATGCTGCGCGGATTGATAAGCCTGGTGCTGCACATTTTGCGGTTGCTGAGGGGCGTGCTGATGCGGCATCGGCTGCGGCACGGGCTGCAAATGCTGGACCGGCTGCTGATACTGCGGAGCAGGCTGCTGCACTTCCGGCAATGGCGTGAAGACAGGCTCGCTCGGCGCATCGTCAACTAACGTTTTCATTGGCGAGAATTCATAGTCAGCCGCAGAGAACGGATGCGATCCCGGCGGCTGCTCGCTTGCGTAGCGCTGTTGTTGAGATGCGGCAAACTGACGAGCCAGCTCGGCTTCAGCAGCGGAATCGTCATCTGCCGTTTCATCTTCGGCAGCGTAGCTATCACCATAGCGCTGATTTTGCGCAGCGGCGAACTGACGCGCCAGCTCTCCCTGCTCGAGCTCTGCAACTTCCTCGTCAGACAGCGAATCATCATAGTGCTGATGCTCAGCCTGACGCGCGCGCTCTTCGGCTAACCGCTGCGAAGGCAGCTTGATCCCGTAGGAGGCAAGTTCCCGGCGGGTGGGAACCCGAACGCGATTTGGACGAGGCAATTTCGGGCC
Source organism: Klebsiella sp. HN106 (assembly GCF_051209435.1). Taxonomy (NCBI): domain Bacteria; kingdom Pseudomonadati; phylum Pseudomonadota; class Gammaproteobacteria; order Enterobacterales; family Enterobacteriaceae; genus Klebsiella; species Klebsiella sp. HN106. Next base: position 84,910 of record NZ_JBLURD010000002.1, read on the forward strand.
AATGCCTTCTTTTACCTGCGCGCGAGGACCGCCCGAAGCCGGGCTAAATAACGGCGCAGCGCCGGATGCGGCAGAAGCGGTTGAGGCCGCGGCGGCGCTAGCTGCAGCCGCACCCGTTGCCTGATGGACCCCGGCCGCCAGTGCGCTCACGGCGGCAACATCTCCCGCCGGTGAAGACGGAGGCGTGATGGGTTTTGTCGCCACCGGACTGACGGGTTCAGGAATCGGCTGATACCAGGCGGCAAGCTGCTCGCGTTCACGCGCGCGTTTCTCTTCTACTTCTTCAAAGTAATACATCGGCGGACGCTGAGGCTTCACCTCCTCTTGCGGAGGCTCAGGCTCAACGGGGGCAGCATAGGGATCGGGCTGGTGCACTGGCGCCTGTTCCGGCTGGTACGCATGCTGCGGCTGCGAGAACGGTTCCGGCTGATAAGCTGGCTGCTGCACCGGAGCCTGCTCCGGATGGTACGCATGCTGTGGCTGTGCGATCGGCTCCGGATGATAAGCTGGCTGCTGCACCGGAGCCTGTTCCGGCTGGTACGCGTGCTGCGGCTGCCATGCCGGTTCCGGCTGATAAGCTGGCTGCTGCACCGGAGCCTGCTCCGGCTGGTACGCGTGCTGCGGCTGCCATGCCGGTTCCGCCTGATAAGCTGGCTGCTGCACCGGAGCCTGTTCCGGCTGGTACGCATGCTGCGGCTGCGAGAACGGTTCCGGCTGATAAGCTGGCTGCTGCACCGGAGCCTGCTCCGGCTGATACACGTGCTGCGGCTGCGCGATCGGTTCCGGCTGATAAGCTGGCTGCTGCATCGGAGACGGCTGCGGCTGGTACGCATGCTGCGGCGGTGTCACTGGTTCGGGCTGATAGACTGGCTGAGCGTCGTACCCTGGCAGTGGTTCAGCCCATGCCTGTGGAGCAGCGGTATCCTGCGCGGCCACTGCTACCGGATCGGCAATGCTATGGCCGTTCAACAGCGGATCGTATGGGTCAAAATCGCCAGGGCGTGCCGCGCTGACTCCGGAGAACAGAACGTCATCGGCATTGGCCGGACGCGCTGCGCTGGAACCAGAAAAGAGCACATCATCAGCGGCAACAGGCGCACCGCTGGCGCTATACTGAATCTCATCTTCCGCATCATCCATCCGCTTACCGGAGAACAGAGCGGCATCAGTTTTACGCCCCATCGGGTTAGCGAATTTTTCGGCCAGGCGCTGGCGGCGGGCTAAGGCGCTGCGTAGAATCCGCGCGCGTCGAGAACCTTGCGGCCTGGCGGGTTCATCATCGTCATATTCTTCTTCATCATCTTCATATTCCCCTTCATCAACCCAGGTGTCGTCACGACGGGTACGGTTGCTGGCAAACGTGAGAACAGAGAGAATCACACCGCCGATTTTTTCGGCAATGCTGACCCAGGACCAGCCGGTAAACAACGTCAATCCGGCCGCCCAGATGCAGAGCAGCGCGATTGTGCCGCCGCTGCTGTGCAGCAGAGGTTGCAGGGTGGTGCTCAGCAGACTGCCGATCACCCCGCCGGAGGCAAAGTACCAGATATCATCAGCGTTGATAGCCGCCAGCCCACAGGACGTGAGAATCAGCGCCAGCGCACCGATCAAACGCAGCGAGACGGCGAAATAATCGATGTACTCGTCGTTTTCCTGATGACGCCAGGCAAACCAGCAGCCGCCGATAATAATGACCGGAATGGTGTAAGCCATTACGCCAAAAATGAAAAATAGCGTATCGGCTAGCCATGCTCCGGGCGTACCGCCTATGTTATGAATAGGCTCGTGCCACGCCGTTTGCGACCAGCTAGGATCCGAGGGATTAAAGCTGAGTAAGGCCGCCATCAACCAGATGGCAAAAAGGGAGCAAAGAATGAGTAATGCCTCAAGGAGACGGCGCCCGCTACTCAGCTTTGTGAACTTGACTTCTTTGTCTTCGGTGTATTCCTGGCTCAAGAAAGGCTCTCCAGGTATCAGGCTGTTTCCTGCCTTCAGCTAAAACGGACAACAGTGCCGGGTCTCCCCGGCACTGTTGCTGTATGGATTAACAGGAGTGTAATCAAACTACGTCGATTTTGCACCTGTTCCGTGTTAGCGCGTCTTAATTACCAGACGATTACTTTGCTTGACTTCTTCCATTACCACATAGGTACGGGTGTCGTTTACGCCCGGCAGGCGCAGCAAGGTCTCGCCCAGTAGTTTACGATACGCAGACATATCCGGCACGCGGGTTTTCAACAGGTAATCGAAATCCCCGGAAACCAGATGACACTCTTGAATTTCTTCAAGTTTTTGCACAGCGGAGTTAAATTGCTCAAACACATCCGGCGCGCCACGATTCAGAGTAATCTCAACAAATACCAGAAGTGATGCATCCAGATAATGCGGGTTGAGCAGCGCTGTATAGCCCTGAATAAAACCCTGTCTTTCCAGTCGACGCACGCGCTCAAGGCAAGGCGTCGGAGAAAGTCCCACCCGTTTAGAAAGCTCGACGTTGGAAATACGCCCGTCTTTTTGCAATTCATTCAAAATATTACGATCAATGCGGTCGAGATCTTTGCCAGGGCGCTTCTTGCTATCTACCATTATTATTGTCTCTCTGTATTCCTTCCCTACTCCTGTTCCGACTCTGAGCCTTCACTGCCAGAGTCCATCCTGTCATTACCCTTACGACGATGGGTAACCCAGGGGTACGTGAGAAGCCCGTTGCCTGACGGCAGTCACCGACATCACGCATGGCGTCTGTCCACACCATGCGTAGATTTCGCTAACCCGGATAAAAATGGCATTTGCGTGCATTAAAATTCGCCACACGCTAAACACTGCTTTTCTTCTTCCATGAATGTTTTCGCAAAAGCACAGGGGATTGTCAAAGCAAAACATCGATTTTTAGTACAAGATGCCAGATATTCATTATCCTCCCCCGTTGATTCTCATGTTTTCCTCTTATAATTGTCCCCCTGACAGTAGAATTAGTTATATTCTTCGTTCGTTAAATCGCCAATTAATCGGCAGCTTCTATTACACATATCGTTAACAAAACTGCCACGCTCTTTTTTTACGTCCACAAATTCCCTACAATCCAGCGCATGTATGCTAATAAATTACGAGGATCTCATGGGCACGGCCAAACACAGTAAACTGCTTATTCTTGGTTCTGGACCTGCGGGATATACCGCTGCGGTCTACGCAGCGCGCGCAAATCTGCAGCCGGTACTGATTACCGGAATGGAAAAAGGCGGTCAGCTGACCACCACCACTGAAGTGGAAAACTGGCCAGGCGATCCTAACGATCTGACCGGACCGCTGCTGATGGAGCGCATGCACGAACATGCCACCAAGTTTGAGACCGAAATTATTTTCGATCATATCAACAGCGTCGATCTACAAAACCGTCCGTTCCGCCTGACCGGCGACAGCGGTGAATACACCTGTGACGCCCTGATTATCGCCACCGGCGCATCAGCGCGTTATCTGGGGCTTCCATCAGAAGAGGCATTTAAAGGCCGCGGCGTTTCTGCCTGCGCCACCTGCGACGGTTTCTTCTATCGTAACCAGAAAGTCGCCGTCATCGGCGGCGGCAATACGGCTGTTGAAGAGGCGCTGTATCTGTCCAACATCGCTTCCGAAGTCCATCTGATCCACCGTCGTGACGGCTTCCGCGCGGAAAAAATCCTCATCAAACGCCTGATGGATAAAGTGGAAAGCGGCAACATCGTGCTGCATACCAACCGCACCCTCGAAGAAGTAACCGGCGATCAGATGGGCGTGAGCGGCCTGCGCTTGCGCGATACGCAGAATGCTGACAATGTTGAATCCCTGGACGTTGCCGGGCTGTTCGTTGCTATCGGGCATAGCCCGAACACGGCGATTTTTGCCGGTCAACTGGAGCTGGAAAACGGCTACATTAAAGTTCAGTCCGGCATCCACGGCAACGCCACCCAGACCAGCATTCCTGGCGTCTTCGCTGCGGGTGACGTGATGGACCATATCTATCGTCAGGCGATTACCTCTGCCGGAACAGGCTGTATGGCTGCGCTGGATGCAGAGCGTTATCTGGATGGTTTAGCCGACGCTTGCAAATAATCTTTACAAGTCAGTAACAAAGGTAAAGAAGGCGACGAAAAGTCGCCTTTATTTTTGCCCCGTTGTAACATTGCCGTGCCCAAAAAACTCATAACTACACCTGCTAAGCGCGCAATGAATAAAACCCGTCAACAAGATTTAACCCGTTGGTTAAAAGATCAAAGCATTATCTCCCGTCGCTGGTTGATGATTTCCCGTCTCCTGGGCGTCGTTAGCGGCCTGCTCATCGTTGCTCAGGCCTGGTTCCTGGCGCGGATCCTTCATCGCATGATTATGGAAAATATTCCCGCCACGGCGCTGCTGCTGCCTTTTGTGTTACTGGTGCTGGTCTTTGTGCTGCGCGCCTGGGTTGTCTGGTTGCGTGAAAGAGTGGGTTTTCAGGCGGGCCAGCATATCCGCGTTGAGATTCGCCGCCAGGTTCTGGATCGCTTACAGCAGGCGGGGCCTGCCTGGATACAGGGGAAACCCGCAGGCAGCTGGGCCACGCTGATCCTTGAGCAGATCGACGATATGCATGACTACTATGCTCGCTATTTACCGCAGATGACGCTGGCGGCCAGCATTCCCTTACTGATCGTCATCACTATTTTCCCCATCAACTGGGCCGCAGCGCTGATTCTGTTGGGCACAGCGCCGCTTATTCCTCTGTTTATGGCGCTGGTTGGCATGGGAGCGGCCGATGCCAACCGACGTAACTTTCTCGCTCTGGCGCGCTTAAGCGGCCATTTTCTCGACCGCCTGCGCGGTATGGAGACGCTGAGAATTTTTCATCGCGGTCAAGCAGAGACGGAAAACATACGCGAGGCTTCTCAGGATTTCCGTCAGCGAACAATGGAAGTGCTGCGTCTGGCGTTTCTCTCCTCCGGCGTGCTGGAATTTTTCACCTCGCTCTCGATTGCGCTGGTAGCCGTTTACTTTGGCTTTTCCTATCTGGGAGAGCTCAACTTTGGCCACTACGGCGCCGGTGTGACGTTGATGGCCGGTTTCCTCGCGCTGATTCTGGCCCCCGAGTTTTTCCAGCCGCTGCGCGATTTAGGCACCTTTTATCATGCGAAAGCGCAGGCTATTGGCGCCGCAGATAGCCTGAAGACCTTTATGGAAACGCCGCTGGCGCAGCCAGAACGTGGGGAAAAAGTATTAAGCGATAATGAAATGATTAGCATCGAAGCCCGCGACCTGCTGATCAAATCCCCTGAGGGTAAAGTGCTGGCCGGGCCGCTGAATTTTTCCCTACGCGCTGGCGAGCGCGTGGTGCTGGTTGGGCAAAGCGGCTCCGGTAAAAGCTCGCTATTGAATACGCTAACGGGTTTTCTTCCCTATGAGGGCTCGCTCAAGGTCAATGGCGTTGAGTTGAAGAGTCTGGATGCCGACCGCTGGCGCCGTCTCCTGAGCTGGGTAGGGCAAAATCCGCAACTGCCGGCGGCAACGCTGCGTGACAACGTCCTGCTGTCATGCCCTGATGCCACCGAAGCACAGCTACAGCTTGCGCTGGATAAAGCGTGGGTCAGCGAGTTCCTCTCCCTTCTGCCGCAGGGTATTAACACGCCTGTCGGCGATCAGGCCGGTCGCCTGTCGGTCGGGCAGGCTCAGCGTGTCGCCGTCGCGCGGGCGCTGTTGGTACCCTGCCGCCTGCTGCTGCTGGACGAACCCGCAGCCAGCCTGGATGCCCATAGTGAGCAGCGCGTGATGCAGGCGCTGACCAATGCATCAACGCAGCAAACCACGCTAATGGTTACCCACCAGCTGGAAGGCCTTGCGAACTGGGATGCAATCTGGGTGATGCAGGATGGTCAAATTGTTGAACAAGGCAGTTATTCGCAACTGGCGACCGCAGGCGGCCCTTTTGCAACCCTGCTTGCTCATCGTCAGGAGGAGATTTAAATGCGCGCATTATGGCCTTACCTGGCGCTGTACAAACGACACAAATGGCTGCTGCTGCTCGGTATCGTGCTGGCGATCGTTACGCTGCTGGCCAGCATTGGCTTATTAACGTTATCCGGCTGGTTCCTGTCGGCATCGGCCGTTGTTGGCGTAGCGGGCATCTACAGCTTTAACTATATGTTGCCAGCCGCGGGCGTACGCGGCGCGGCGATCATTCGCACCGCTGGCCGTTATTTTGAGCGTCTGGTCAGCCATGACGCAACCTTTCGCGTCCTGCAGCATCTGCGGGTATTTACCTTCAGCAAACTGCTACCGCTCTCCCCCGCCGGGCTGGCGCGTTTTCGTCAGGGTGAACTGCTTAACCGGGTGGTTGCAGATGTCGATACCCTGGATCATCTCTATCTGCGCGTCATATCGCCGCTGGTAGGCGCGCTGGTGGTAATTCTCGTCGTCACCGTGGGGCTGAGCGTACTGGACGTTACTCTGGCTCTGACCCTGGGCGGTATTATGCTACTTACCCTGCTGGTGATGCCGCCGCTGTTCTATCGCGCCGGTAAGCCCGCCGGTGAAAGCATGACTCATTTCCGCGGGCAGTATCGCCAGCAGTTGACCTCATGGCTGCAGGGGCAGGCGGAGCTGATGCTGTTCAACGCCAGCGATCGTTACCGGCAGCAAATGGTAAAAACCGAAGCGCATTGGCTGGATGCGCAGCGTCGCCAGGCGGAACTGACGGCCCTCTCCCAGGCGCTGATGCTGCTGATTGGCGGAGTGGCGGTTATTACTATGCTGTGGCTCGCCTCAGCAGGCGTTGGCGGCGATACTCAACCGGGCGCGCTGATCGCGTTGTTTGTCTTCTGCGCGCTGGCGGCGTTTGAAGCGCTGGCGCCGGTAACCGGCGCATTTCAGCATCTGGGGCAGGTGATCGCTTCCGCAAAGCGCATCACGCAAATTACCGAACAAGAGCCGGAAGTCGCCTTCACTCAGGGCGAAAGCCAAAAGCTGGATCGCGTTTCGTTGAGCTTAAATCAGGTTACCTTCAGCTATCCGCAGCAGCCCTCCCCTGCGCTGGAGAAAATATCATTGCAGATCGAGGCCGGTCAGCATATCGCCATCCTGGGACGAACAGGCTGCGGTAAATCGACGCTGTTACAGCTGCTGACCCGTGCCTGGGATCCGGCGGAGGGAGAGATATTACTCAATGATCAGCCGCTGACGCAGCTTAACGAAGCGACGTTGCGCCAGGCGATGAGCGTCGTGCCGCAGCGCGTACATCTGTTCAGCGCGACCCTGCGCGACAACCTGCTGCTGGCTTCTCCGGGGGCCAGCGATGCCCGGCTTGCAGAAACGCTTGAACGCGTCGGTTTAGCCAGGTTGCTGGAAGATAGCGGCCTGAATAGCTGGCTGGGAGAAGGTGGTCGTCAGCTTTCCGGCGGCGAGTTGCGCAGGCTGGCTATCGCTCGCGCCCTGCTTCACGATGCGCCGCTGATGCTGCTGGACGAACCTACTGAAGGCCTTGATGCGACGACCGAAAGCCAAATACTTGATTTACTTGCTGAAGTTATGCGTGAAAAAACCGTGCTGATGGTAACTCATCGTCTGCGCGGGCTGGCGCGGTTTAATCAGATAATAGTCATGGACAACGGAAAGATTATTGAGCAAGGTAGTCACGCAGAATTGCTGGCTGAACAGGGGCGTTACTACCAGTTTAAGCAGCGTCTGTAGGCTACTATTGAATCATTGCCTGATGCGTTGAGGTAAAAATGCGGCTGGTTCAGCTCTCTCATCATTCCATCGCCTTCCCCTCCCCGGAAGGCGCTTTGCGCGAACCTAATGGTCTGTTAGCGCTGGGCGGCGATCTTAGCCCGGCGCGGTTACTGATGGCCTATCAGCGCGGTATTTTTCCATGGTTTTCGCCCGGTGACCCAATTCTCTGGTGGTCCCCCGACCCGCGAGCGGTACTGTGGCCGGAGAAATTCCATCTCAGCCGCAGTATGAAGCGTTTTCATCAGCGCTCCCCGTATCGCGTAACGTTGAATCACGCCTTCGGTCAGGTTATTGAAGGCTGCGCCGATCATCGTGATGAAGGAACATGGATAACGCAGGGTATTGTTCAGGCATACCATCAGCTACATGAGCTGGGGCACGCTCATTCTGTTGAAGTGTGGCAGGGAGAGGAATTAGTGGGTGGCATGTACGGTGTTGCACAGGGGGCGCTGTTTTGCGGAGAATCAATGTTCAGCCGAGCCGAAAATGCCTCCAAAACCGCACTGTTGGTCTTTAGCCAGGCGTTTATGCACGATGGTGGAAAATTAATCGATTGCCAGGTGCTAAACAAGCATACGGCTTCGTTGGGCGCAGTGGAAATTCCTCGCCGCGATTATCTCGACTATCTCTCCGTACTGCGGACGTATCGTCTGCCGGAGCGGTTCTGGGTGCCAAGGGTGCTATTTGCAGGAGAAGCATAAATGTTTTCAGCACATTTTTTGTCGGGATGTTATAATTGCGCGGTAGAGTAGCTTCTGCCCGTTGCCCCGCCGCCGTTTGGGAATAATAAGAGTCAGATAACGCCCATCGTTCTGTCACTCCCCCTTTACGTTTGCGCCTGTCGCCCGGTTTATCCGCGTGAATTACGGGCAATGCGCCAAAACTACTTCGGCGATTTGACGTAAAACTTTACATACTTGCTGAACTTCGGCATTATCTTGCCGGTTCAAAACTACGGTAGTGATACCCCAGAGGACTAGATGGCCAAAGAAGACAATATTGAAATGCAGGGCACCGTACTTGATACGCTGCCTAACACTATGTTCCGCGTAGAACTGGAAAACGGTCACGTGGTAACTGCGCATATTTCCGGTAAAATGCGTAAAAACTACATCCGCATTCTGACGGGCGACAAAGTGACTGTTGAGCTGACCCCGTACGACCTGAGCAAAGGCCGCATTGTCTTCCGTAGTCGCTGATCGTTTTCGCGCTTAACGCGCCAGATGCTGAAGGCCGGGATAATTCCCGGTCTTTTCATTTCTTTTATTCTCACGCCGTTTCCCTCTTCGGCTTTGACGGCCCTGTCTCTGCGCCCGTAAAATAATAGCTGGATTGTCCTGGCGAGAAAGGATACCCAATGAGCGCCCTGCAAATTATCTATCCCAACGATATGCTTCATCCGTCACAACCTGACGAGATGTTTTTAGCTGAGTACACTTATGCCTGCCAAAGCAGTATTACCTGCCTGTTACTCTCATCAGAGGCTGTGGCGCTGGGCGACTACCGCTTTTCATCCAGTTTTTCAGCCAATATGCCGGTACTGTGGCGCGGATGGATGCTGCACCCGGATGAGTACGAAAGTTTATCCCGAGCGGTGGAAAAGCGAGGCGCTCGCTTATTAACGTCATGCCAGCAATATCTTCAATGCCACCATTTGCCGGGCTGGTATGAAAGTTGTCGGGATCTCACGCCAGAAACCATCGTGACTAGCGAAGATGCTGACTTTGCTGCCCTCACTAAGGAATATGGTTGGCCTGCTTATTTTGTGAAGGACTATGTAAAGTCGCTCACAACCTCCCGCGGCTCAATCGCTCGCAATGCGCAAGAAATTGATGAAATCATCACATTGCTTAAACAGTTTCGCGGTGAAATTGAAGGAGGAGTTTGCCTGAGACGCGTGGAGAAATTTGATACATCCAGCGAAAGGCGATTCTTTGTTCTCGATGGCAAAGTTCATGCCGCAAACGGCGATATTCCTGCCAGGGTTAGCGAAATCGCCGCACGTATAAACAGCCCTTTTTACTCTATAGATGTTATCAATGATGAAGCTGGTGCTTTGAGGCTCGTCGAGATGGGTGACGGCCAGGTATCGGATATCAAAGAGTGGTCCGTTGAGCGTTTTGTGAAAATGCTGAGTGACTATGCGGTAAGTCAGGAAATTTAAGGATGGAATGCTGCTTTTACGGCAGTGAACTGGGCAAACCGCACCCCATCATATTGTTATTATTGAAATTAAATAATAAACCTCCTCTGCCATATTATTTTTAACCGGTTTTTTTTATTTAAAATCAACATGTTAAAAAAACGAATAAAAGGATTCAGAAGAGAGGCATAAAAAAACCGGCCCTGAGGCCGGTTTTGACGTTTCACGTAAGCGACTTAATGTGCCGCTTCCGGTTTGTGCTTTTGCGCGCTCTGGAAGGCGTAGGTCAGCGCATTTTTCTCTTTATCCAGCTCAACGATCACCTGACCGCCGTCAACCAGTGAGCCAAACAGCAGCTCGTTGGCCAGCGGTTTTTTCAGGTTGTCCTGAATCACCCTCGCCATCGGACGCGCGCCCATGGCCCGGTCGTAGCCTTTCTCGGCCAGCCAATCGCGGGCTTCCTGGCTTACTTCCAAAGAGACGCCTTTCTGATCCAGCTGGACCTGCAGCTCAACGATAAACTTATCCACCACCTGGTGGATAACCGTCGTGGACAGGTGATCGAACCAGATAATGTTGTCGAGGCGGTTACGGAACTCCGGCGTAAAGATCTTTTTGATCTCATCCATCGCATCCGGACTGTTGTCCTGATGGATAAGGCCAATCGATTTACGCTCGGTTTCACGCACGCCGGCGTTGGTGGTCATCACCAGCACCACGTTGCGGAAATCCGCTTTGCGGCCGTTGTTATCGGTCAGCGTACCGTTATCCATTACCTGCAACAGCAGGTTAAAGACGTCCGGATGCGCTTTTTCAATTTCATCGAGCAGCAGTACCGCGTGCGGATGCTTAATAACCGCATCGGTCAGCAGCCCGCCCTGATCGAAACCGACGTATCCCGGAGGCGCACCAATTAAGCGGCTGACGGTATGACGTTCCATATATTCGGACATATCAAAACGCAGCAGCTCAATACCCAGCGACTTCGCCAGCTGTACAGTAACCTCGGTTTTACCCACCCCGGTAGGCCCGGCAAACAGGAAAGAGCCGACAGGTTTGTGCTCATGGCCAAGCCCGGCGCGCGCCATCTTGATCGCTTCGGTTAAGGCCTCAATCGCTTTATCCTGGCCAAAGACCAGCATTTTCAGGCGATCGCCAAGGTTCTTCAGCGTATCGCGGTCGCTGCGGGAAACGCTCTTCTCAGGAATACGCGCAATTCGCGCCACCACGGACTCAATATCCGCCACGTTGACCGTTTTCTTACGTTTGCTCACCGGCATCAAGCGCGCGCGCGCCCCGGCTTCGTCAATCACGTCAATCGCCTTATCCGGCAGATGACGATCGTTAATGTATTTCACCGCCAGTTCCACCGCCGCACGTACCGCTTTCGCGGTGTAACGCACGTCGTGGTGCGCTTCATACTTCGGCTTCAGACCGTTAATAATCTGCACCGTCTCTTCCACGGAAGGTTCGGTGATATCAATTTTCTGGAAACGACGCGCCAGCGCGCGATCTTTTTCAAAGATGTTGCTGAACTCCTGGTAGGTCGTCGAACCGATAACCCGGATTTTACCGCTGGAAAGCAGCGGCTTAATCAGGTTAGCGGCATCGACCTGCCCGCCGGAAGCCGCGCCCGCACCAATGATAGTGTGGATCTCATCAATGAACAGAATACTGTTGGTATCCTGCTCCAGCTGCTTAAGCAGCGCTTTAAAGCGTTTTTCAAAATCGCCGCGGTATTTAGTGCCAGCCAGCAGCGAGCCAATATCCAGTGAATAGATAGTGCAGTCGGCCATCACTTCCGGTACGTCGCCCTGCACGATACGCCAGGCGAGACCTTCGGCAATTGCGGTCTTACCGACGCCGGATTCCCCCACCAGCAGCGGGTTGTTCTTGCGACGGCGGCACAGAACCTGAATAGCACGTTCCAGCTCTTTCTCGCGGCCGATCAGCGGATCGATACCGCCTACGCGGGCAAGCTGGTTGAGGTTGGTGGTGAAGTTTTCCATACGATCCTCCCCGCCTGCTTGCTCTTCACTGCTGCCAGGCTGGCTTCCGCTGTTATCGGAAGACTGGCTCGGCTCGTCTTTGCGCGTACCGTGAGAGATGAAGTTCACCACATCAAGTCGGCTGACTTCATGTTTACGCAGCAGGTATGCCGCCTGAGACTCCTGTTCGCTGAAAATCGCGACCAGAACGTTGGCGCCGGTCACTTCGCTGCGACCGGATGACTGGACGTGGAAAACAGCACGTTGCAACACGCGCTGGAAGCTCAGCGTCGGCTGAGTGTCGCGCTCTTCTTCCGTTGCAGGCAGTACGGGTGTGGTCTGTTCGATGAAGGCTTCAAGTTCCTGACGCAGCGCGACCAGGTCCACTGAACACGCTTCAAGCGCTTCGCGGGCCGAAGGGTTGCTAAGCAGCGCCAGCAACAAGTGCTCGACGGTCATGAACTCATGACGGTGCTCGCGCGCTCTGGCGAAAGCCATGTTTAAACTGAGTTCCAGTTCTTGATTGAGCATAGGCACCTCCCCCAAGTTTATTGCCTGCATTCAGGCTTTTTCTAGCGTACACAACAACGGATGTTCGTTCTCCCTCGCATATTGGTTCACCATCGATACTTTGGTTTCCGCGACTTCAGCGGTAAACACCCCGCAAATCGCTTTACCTTGATAGTGAACCGTCAGCATCAGTTGCGTTGCACGTTCAACATCATAAGAAAAGAATTTTTGTAACACGTCAATAACAAACTCCATTGGAGTGTAGTCATCATTGACTAATATCACTTTATACATAGATGGCGGTTTTAGCGCATCTTTAACTTCGTCCTCGATTAGCTGATCGAAGTCCAACCAGTCTCTCTTACTCATCGTCAGTGTTCATCATCGGTTGCTGTTGCCAACAGGCGGTGGCCTGTCGATGACCAGAGGCTATGCACATCACAAATCTACAATAGATCATAGATAATTATCATCTATTACTTCCATCCGCGATGTCTGTCACATTCCCCGGCAATAGCGTTAACTGCTTCAAATTTTGACGCATTTTTCACCGTCCCCGGTCGTCAATCGCTTGACGCATTTCCTGATTTCTCTAAATTGTAGTGGCGAGAGTTGGCGAGCAAATGAACAACTCGTCACTCCACTACCGGTTCATTCCATCTTACTTATAAGATTTACGAAGGATGTCGAAGTATGGAAATGGGTACTGTTAAGTGGTTCAACAATGCCAAAGGGTTCGGTTTTATCTGCCCTGAGGGCGGCGGCGAAGACATTTTCGCCCATTACTCGACCATCCAGATGGATGGTTACAGAACGCTAAAAGCCGGACAAGCGGTTCGGTTTGATGTTCACCAGGGGCCAAAAGGTAATCACGCCAGCGTGATCGTCCCTGTTGAAGCGGAAGAAACAGAAACAGCCGCATAACTCTTTTGCTTCATTGTGTACATCCTGCCAGTAAAATGCCAGTCCTTCTGACTGGCATTTTTTTATCGCTACTCCCGTGCCAGGGCGTCGACCGGGTCCAGACGAGCCGCATTGCGCGCCGGGAGCCAGCCAAACAACACTCCGGTCAGCGTCGAGCATAAAAATGCGGTCAGCAGCGCCAGCGGCGAAAAGCCGATTTCCCAGCCGGGCAAAAACAGCTGCAGCACGAAGGCAATCAGCAACGAAAGCGTCACGCCCAGCGCCCCGCCGACCAGGCAAACCAGCACCGCCTCAATCAAAAACTGCTGCAGTACGTCGCTGGCCCGCGCCCCGACAGCCATACGGATACCGATCTCTCGCGTGCGTTCGGTAACAGAGACCAGCATAATATTCATCACGCCAATCCCGCCGACCACCAGCGCAATCACCGCCACCAGGGTCAGAAACAGCTGTAGTGTATGTGTGGTCCGTTCCGCCGTTTTCAAGATGCTGTCCATATTCCAGGTGAAAACATCTTTCTTACCGTGGCGCAGTTCCAGGAGACGTAACAGCTGCTGCTCGGCAAGCGCGCTGTCGTAACCTTCATTGACCCGGACGGTGATGGAGTTCAGCCACGACTGCCCCATAACCCGGCCGGCCATCGTGGTATAGGGTAACCAGACGCGCAGAATTTTGCTGCTGCCAAACATCGACTGTTTTTCATCGGCAACGCCGATGACCGTCGCGGGCATGTTGCCGACAAGAATCACTTCGCCAACGACCCGCGCTTTGTGCGGAAACAGCTGTCGACGCGCGTTGCTATCGAGCACCACCACCTGCGCGCGGCTATTTAGCTGGAGTTCGTTGAAGGTGTTGCCTTCGCTAAAAGTCATACCGTAAACGTTAAAGTACTGCGCCCCCACGCCCTCAGCGCTAGCGGCAACGTCGATATTATCCGCCCGCAGACGCAGGCTTTTGGAGACCGCAGGGGTCGCCGAGCTGACCCAGAGCTGTTTCTGAATAGCAAGCAGATCGTCGTACTTCAGCGACTGCTGATAGCGGGGATCGTCATCGCCGAAATCCTTACCGGGATAAACATCAATGGTATTGGTGCCGATGGCGCGGATATCGGCCAGCACCATTTGCTTCGCGGCATCGCCCACCACCACAATCGACACCACCGATGCAATGCCGATAATGATCCCGAGCATCGTCAGCAGCGTGCGCATTTTATTCGCCGCCATGGCGCGCCAGGCCATGACCAGCGCCTCGCGAAAACCGCTACTGAACTGACGCCATGCCGACGGTTCGGCCGCCGTGCGCTGGCGCAGCGCGCCGCCTTGCGCGGAGCTCAACGCGGGCGGGTTACGCACGATCTCACCGTCGTGTATCTCAATGACCCGCTCAGCCTGAGCCGCCACCTGCGGGTCATGGGTGACGATAATGACCGTATGTCCCTGCGCTTTCAGCTGGTGAAGGATCCCCATGACCTCTTCGCCGGAGCGGCTGTCCAGCGCACCGGTAGGCTCATCCGCCAGAATCACTTCCCCGCCGTTCATCAGGGCGCGGGCGATACTCACCCGCTGCTGTTGGCCGCCGGAGAGCTGTGAAGGTTGATATTCTGCCCGGTCGCCAAGCCCCAGTCGTACCAGCAGCTCATGGGCGCGGGCCAGCCGCGCTTTGCGCTCCGCTCCGGCATAGACCGCCGGCACTTCCACGTTCTGCGCCGCGGTGAGATGCGATAGCAGATGATAGCGCTGAAAAATAAAACCGAAATGTTCCCGCCGCAGGCGCGCCAGCTCATCGCCGTTGAGACGTGCCACGTCGGTTCCGGCAACCCGATAGGTGCCGCTGGTGGGTTTATCCAGACAGCCGAGAATATTCATCAGCGTGGATTTCCCTGAGCCGGAGGCCCCGACAATAGCCACCATCTCGCCGGCGGCAATGCTCAACGTAATACCTTTCAGCACCTCAACGTTGCCATCGCCGGAGGGGTAGCTGCGGCGAATATCACGCAGTTCAAGTAACGCCGTCATTTCGCTGCTCCGGCCGCACCTTCGCCGATAATGACTTCATCCCCCTCTTCCAGCCCTTTCACCACCGCCACATCGGTGTCATTCCGCGCACCGATAACGATTTCACGCTCTTTAACTTCACCGGTACGTAGCAGACGCACGTGATAGCGGTTATCGCCGATGGCCTCCCCCAGCGCGCTCAGCGGGATGGTGATGACGTTTTTGACTTCCGAAAGCTGAATATGCACCTGGGCGGTCATCTCCAGGCGCAGGATGCCCTGCGGGTTCGGTACCTCAAAGCGGGCGTAGTAGAAGATGGCGTCGTTAACCTTTTCAGGCGTCGGTAGAATATCCTTCAGCGTCCCTTCATAGCGCGTCAGCGGATCGCCCAACACCGTAAACCAGGCCTTTTGCCCCGGCTTGAGATGGATGACGTCCGCTTCCGAAACCTGCGCCTTCACCAGCATGGTGCTGAGATCGGCCAGGGTCAAAATATTCGGCGCCTGCTGGGCGGCAATCACCGTCTGCCCCTGCAGGGTGGTGATTTGCGTCACTTCCCCGGACATCGGCGCCAGAATTTTGGTGTAGTCGAGGTTGGTTTTAGCCGTATCCAGGGTGGCCTGATTGCGTTTGACCTGCGCTTCAATCGTGCCGATTTGCGCCTCTTTCACCGCCAGGTCGGTCGCGGCGGTGTCCAGGTCCTGCCGGGAGACCAGCTGACGCTGCGCCAGCTGCTGCTGGCGAGCTAAAGTCGCCGCAGAGAGTTTACGCTCCGCGCGCGCCTGGTTGAGCTGCGCCCGCAGCTCCATCAGCGTCGCTTCAACTTCCTTAATCTGGTTTTCCGCCTGCTCCGGGTCAATAACCCCCAGCAGCTGGTCTTTTTTCACTTTGTCGCCAATCTCGACGCGCAGCGTTTTGAGCTGTCCGCTCACCTGCGCCCCGACATCCACTTTTTTTAACGCATCCAGCTTACCGGTCGCCAGCACGCTCTGCTGCAGATCCCCTTTACGCACCACCAGCGTCTGATATTGCGGCAGCGGCGCATTCAGTATTCGCCATCCCCAGACGGCGAGGGCCAGCACGACAATCGCCAGCAGCCACCAAATTTTCCTGCGCTTTCCATTTAATTTCATAACCATTCCTGATGTTTTAATCCGCAGAACCCGCGTCAATTCTATCTAAATGCGGTAACAGAATAACGTTCATTTTTAGCTGCGCTTAATTTTTGTTTAACTGAGGTTGAGTGACGTGCAGATGCAGACGCGCCGGAATCGCTCCCGGCACGAAGAGATAAACGTTGGTCGCCGCTAATCCGCCCGCCCGCGCGCCAGCCATAGCACGCGAGAAAACATTTTTTTCAACAGCGTCGGAATGGCGTCAACGCCGCGACGTCCGGCCTCCATCGCCACTTCAATCGCCAGGTCAGGCTTAGACGAGCGATGAATCGCTTTGGTGATCACCCGCCGCATATTCATAGGAATATTCATCGGCAGCTGCGCGACCCGATGATAAACATCATCGAATCCCTGACGATACATAAAATGTTCCATATCCATCGCCGGTAGCGCGGTGAGATGGTCTCGCTCCAGCATTTTATCGTCATTCAACAAACTGCGAACGGTGGCGGCGTATTTCTTCCCGGCTTCATCGCCATCCACCAGCACGTGCCACTCAATGCCCATTCGCCGGGCGAACTTAATCAGCGGTTTTAAACCCGACTGGGCAAACTCGATCACCTTCACCCCTTCCGCATCAAAGTGATGGCCGCACTGGCGGGCCAGTTCGTTGATAACCCAGGTTTCCGTCTCGCCTTCCACCAGCAGCCAGCAGCGGGCAAACAGCGATGAAGCGCGGTTAAAACGAATATGAAATGCGATGCGTCGACTGTCTTCTGCATTCATTCCACCAGGCCCCAGCCGCCAGGCCGACACCCGTGACGATTCACGCACCAGTCGGCACACATGCTCGACGGGCGTTAGCGACAGCAGCTCGCCGGAGTTCGTCGTCGTCACCCGCTGCAGCGGCAGCAAATTGAGCAAATGCCAGGCCACGGATAGCATAATGGGGTGCAGTCGGGTTTCCGGATCCTCAATTAACAGCAGCGGCCGCGCATCGCGATCGAGTCTGACGGTCCCTTTCGCCTGCAACAACGTGGAAAAGAGCCCCAATAAAATCACCCGATGGCTACGGCCGCCGGGTTTGTCGATCATACGGTTGATGATGTCCAGATAGCGCCAGCTGCGCTGTTCATCATGTGAATGGCGGCGCATCAGGCGGTGACGAGATTGCGCGCTGCTCTGCTCGGCAAAATAGTGCTCCAACAGCTGCACCATGGCCGACAGCCCCTGTCTGATTTGCCCGTCGGTTAAATTTTGCGGATGGTGCACCAGCTCACGGGAGAGAAAATCGAGCTGGCGGGCGGTAATTTCGATCTGCGGCGAATGCGGCACGGTACCGTTGTGGATCCGCCGCATAAAACGGGCATCGCGCAGGCGCAGCACCGGCATCAGCCGCACCAGGTGACGGGCGAGCTCATCAATATTTTCAACCTCCAGCGCTTCCCCTTCGCCGTTAATAAAGCTGCGCAGAGTCATCACGCTATCATCATCGGCAAGCTCCCCCTCCAGGCGGTAGAACACTCGCTGATAGCCATCGTCGCAGGGTACCCAGCAATTGCTGAGCGGCCGATAGCGGCGGACCCGATGGCGGCCCGGTTCATTTTCACGGAAGGTCAGAATAATATGCAGATGACGCTCGCGCCCCTGAACATCCCCGGGCGGAAACCAAAAATCTTCCCGAACAAAATGATAGAGATCGAACTCAGGCGACAGGAGCAGCGTCAGGGCATCCAGCAGGCTGGATTTACCCCATGCATTTTCGCCAATCAGCACGTTATTTTGCTCCAGCATCAACGATAACCGGTTGATGCCGCGAAAGCCTACTATTTCGACGCGCTCAAGATGCATATCCCCTCCGCTCGGTGGCTACTTTCTCCTTCAGTTATCAGCAGTATAGCGAGGTGGGGAGGAACATGACACACCCGCTACTCCGCGCTGCAGGATAAATCTTAAGCGTATGTATCCGCACGGTGACTATTCAGCTTGCAAATTACTTACCGGGTTGCCAGTTTTTTAATTTGTTCTGTTCTACACTTCAACTCGGTAGACATTACTGAAGGAATCACATCACCTTGCCCTAAATCAAGTTACCTCGATTTATATTGCTAGTGCGACAATGTTGAACGTCCATAAAATAGCGGCGCTTTATTTTTATCGTCGTTATTTATATCGATAAATAAAGACCGGCGCGGTTTTCCGCGCTCGTAACATTATTTTATTGAGGTGGTTATGTTTAGAAAATTAGCAGCAGAATGCTTTGGTACATTCTGGCTGGTGTTTGGTGGTTGCGGCAGCGCCGTTCTGGCGGCGGCCTTCCCGGAATTAGGTATTGGTTTTGCCGGCGTCGCGTTAGCCTTCGGCTTAACGGTATTAACCATGGCGTTTGCCGTCGGTCATATTTCCGGCGGCCACTTTAACCCGGCAGTCACTTTAGGCCTGTGGGCCGGCGGTCGTTTCCCGGCTAAAGAGGTGATTGGCTATATTATCGCCCAGGTTGTCGGCGGTATTATTGCCGCCGCTATTCTGTATATCGTCGCCAGCGGTAAAGCGGGCTTTGACGCCGCCGCCAGCGGGTTCGCGTCGAACGGTTACGGCGAACACTCACCGGGCGGTTTCTCCATGCTCTCCGCAATTGTGATTGAGATTGTCCTGACCTGCGGCTTCCTGTTGGTCATCCACGGCGCCACCGATAAAAACGCTCCGGCGGGCTTCGCCCCTATCGCCATTGGCCTGGCGCTGACCCTTATTCACCTGATCAGCATTCCGGTCACCAACACTTCTGTCAACCCGGCTCGTAGCACCGCGGTAGCGATTTTCCAGGGCGGCTGGGCGCTGCAGCAGCTGTGGCTATTCTGGGTGATGCCGATTATCGGCGGTATTCTCGGCGGCGTGCTCTACCGTACTCTGCTGGAAAAACGCAGTTAAGCACCCTCGCTTCTCTGAAGGCCCGGTTTCCCGGGCCTTTCTTTTTTTCGACTACTTTACTCAGTCCGGCGATTTGGGTAGTGTCAGGGACGCTATTTTCACTCTGCAAGGACCACGTCGTTCATGTTTTCGGGACTATTAATCATTCTGCTGCCGTTAATCGCAGGCTACCTTATTCCTCTCCATCGGCCGTCAGCCCTTAAACTTATCGCACGACTTCTGAGCTGGATCGTTTACGTTATTCTCTTTTTTATGGGAATTAGCCTGGCGTTCCTCGATAATCTGGCCAGCAACCTGTTGTCGATACTTCATTACGCAGCGGTCAGCGTCGTCATTATCCTGCTGTGTAATATTGCGGCTCTGATGTGGCTTGAGCAGAAAATGCCCTGGCAAAATCATCATCGCCAGGAAAAATTACCCTCGCGTCTGGCAATGGCGCTGGAATCCCTTCAGCTATGCGGCGTAGTCCTTATTGGTTTTCTTATTGGCCTGAGCGGCCTGCCTTTTTTACAACACGCCACCGAGGCCAGTGAATATACGCTGATTTTCCTGCTGTTCCTGATCGGTATTCAGCTGCGTAATAATGGCATGACCCTGCGGCAAATCGTTCTGAATCGCCGCGGAATGATGGTTGCGGTGGTGGTGATGGTGAGCTCACTGCTGGGCGGAATCATTAATGCCTTTATTCTCGACCTGCCGCTAAAAACCGGCCTGGCCATGGCCTCCGGCTTTGGCTGGTATTCGCTTTCCGGCATCCTGTTAACAGAATCCTATGGCCCGGTGATTGGTAGCGCCGCCTTCTTTAACGATCTGGCACGAGAGCTGCTGGCGATTATGCTGATCCCGGGGCTGGTACGCCGCAGCCGTTCAACGGCGCTAGGCCTGTGCGGCGCAACATCGATGGATTTTACGCTGCCGGTGCTGCAGCGCTCAGGCGGCGTGGAGATCGTGCCGGCAGCTATTGTTCATGGCTTCATTCTCAGCCTGCTGGTGCCCATCCTGATGGCCTTTTTCTCCGCTTAATACCTCTCAGGCGGTAGCCCTCTGCCGCCAATTTTGCGCTAAATCAATCTCCCTGTAAGTTGTATCAGAAATACCTTTTCTCCTCACGCGCTCGGGCATAACCTTAAACATGTATATTAAATATAACTTTAAAAGGTGTGACCATGTTTTGTGTGCAATGTGAACAAACCATCCGTACTCCGGCAGGAAACGGCTGCTCTTACGCGCAGGGTATGTGCGGGAAAACGGCCGAAACGTCCGATCTGCAGGATCTTCTGATTGCCTCTCTGCAGGGCCTCTCCGCCTGGGCGCTTAAAGCCCGTGAATATGGCATCATCGACCACGACGTCGATAGCTTTGCGCCGCGCGCTTTTTTCTCTACGCTGACTAACGTTAACTTCGACTCCCCGCGTATCGTTGGCTATGCGCGTCAGGCTATCGCCATGCGTGAAGCGCTTAAAGCCCAGTGCCTGAACATTGATGCCCACGCGACGGTTAACAATCCGATGGCCGCTCTGCAACTGGCCAGCGACGATCTGGGCGACCTGCAGCGTCAGGCGGCGGAATTTACTCCGAACAAAGACAAAGCAGCCATCGGCGAGAACATTCTCGGCCTGCGCCTGCTGTGCCTGTACGGCCTTAAAGGCGCTGCGGCCTATATGGAGCACGCGCACGTTCTGGGCCAGTACGACAACGACATCTACGCCCAGTACCATAAAATCATGGCATGGCTGGGTACCTGGCCTGCCGATATGAATGCTCTGCTGGAGTGCTCAATGGAAATCGGCCAGATGAACTTCAAAGTCATGAGCATTCTGGACGCCGGTGAGACCACCAAATACGGTCATCCGACCCCAACCCAGGTCAACGTTAAAGCGACCGAGGGCAAGTGCATCCTGATCTCCGGCCATGACCTGAAAGATCTCTATAACCTGCTGGAGCAGACCGAAGGCACCGGCGTTAACGTCTACACCCACGGGGAAATGCTGCCGGCGCACGGCTATCCGGAGCTGCGTAAATTCAAACACCTGATTGGGAACTACGGCAGCGGCTGGCAGAACCAGCAGGTGGAGTTCGCCCGTTTCCCGGGGCCGATCGTCATGACCTCTAACTGCATCATCGACCCAACCGTCGGCGCCTATGACGATCGTATCTGGACCCGTAGCATCGTTGGCTGGCCGGGCGTGAACCATCTGGAAGGCGAAGATTTCGCCCCGGTTATCGCCCAGGCGCAGCAGATGGCAGGCTTCCCGTACAGCGAGATCCCGCATCTCATCACCGTAGGTTTCGGCCGTCAGACCCTTCTGGGCGCTGCTGATACCCTTATCGATCTGGTGAGCCGGGAAAAACTGCGCCACATCTTCCTGGTTGGCGGCTGCGACGGCGCGCGGGGCGAGCGTAATTACTTCACCGATTTTGCCACCAGCGTACCGGACGACTGCCTGATCCTGACCCTGGCCTGCGGTAAATACCGCTTCAATAAACTCGATTTCGGCGATATTGAAGGCCTGCCGCGTCTGGTCGATGCCGGTCAGTGCAACGACGCTTACTCGGCGATTATCCTGGCGGTGACCCTGGCGGAAAAACTGGGCTGCGGCGTCAATGATCTGCCGCTATCGCTGGTGCTTTCCTGGTTCGAGCAGAAAGCGATTGTCATTCTGCTGACCCTGCTCTCACTGGGCGTGAAAAACATCGTAACCGGCCCGACCGCGCCAGGCTTCTTCACCCCGGATCTGCTGGCCGTGCTCAATGAGAAATTCGGTCTGCGCTCTGTGACCACCGTAGAAGAAGACATGAAGCAACTGCTGAGCGCGTAAGGAGCTATCCATGACCATGCCAACCTCACAATGCCCGTGGCGGATGCAGGTGCATCACATCCATCAGGAAACGCCGGATGTGTGGACCATTTCATTGCTCTGCCATGACTATTATCCGTACCGTGCCGGGCAGTACGCGCTGGTGAGCGTGCGTAATTCGGCAGAGACCCTGCGCGCTTACACTATTTCGTCCACGCCGGGCGTCAGCGAATATATTACGTTGACCGTTCGCCGTATTGACGATGGCGCGGGATCACAGTGGCTCACCCGCGACGTAAAGCGCGGCGACTATATCTGGCTGTCCGACGCGATGGGGGATTTCACCTGCGATGATAAAGCGGACGATAAGTTCCTGATGCTGGCCGCAGGCTGCGGCGTCACGCCGATCATGTCGATGCGCCGCTGGCTGGCAAAATATCGCCCGCAGGCTGATGTGCAGGTGATTTTTAACGTTCGTTCGCCGCAGGATGTGATTTTCGCTGAGGAGTGGCGTCAGTATCCGGTGACGCTGGTGGCGGAAAATAACGCTACCCACGGTTTCGTGGCAGGACGTTTAACGACTGAACTACTGCAAAGCGTGCCGGATCTGGCATCGCGCACCGTGATGACCTGCGGTCCGGCGCCGTATATGGATCTCGTCGAGCAGGAAGTGAAAGCGCTGGGCGCGACGCGCTTCTTTAAAGAGCAGTTCTTTACGCCAGTCGCCGTCGCGGCCACCAGCGGTCTGAAGTTCACCAAACTGCAGCCGGCGAAAACGTTTTATGCCCCGGTCGGCACCACGCTGCTCGAAGCGCTGGAAAGCAATAAGGTGCCGGTTACCGTCGCCTGCCGCGCGGGCGTTTGCGGCTGCTGCAAAACGAAAGTGGTTTCCGGTGAATATACCGTCAGCAGCACCATGACGTTAACCGATGCGGAAATCGCTGAAGGCTACGTGCTGGCCTGCTCCTGCCAGCCGCAGGGAGATTTGGTACTGGCTTAATGTTGTTGCTGGCCATGCTACGCGGTAATCGTCGGGTAGCATGGCTCTTACTGAACTGCCGGAACGGCAGTGAACCAATTCAAAAATGCCGATGCGATCGGTCATCCTTTCTAAGCTGCCTGTACGGCAGTGAACACTAGCCCGGCGCACCTGCCTTATTGTTTTATCATGCAATAATCAATAAAAGGCCCTTTTACCCTTTTTTAGGCAAGAATAAAAATTTTAAAAAATCAATATCTTAAAATAACCCCCAAAAAAAGGGTCTGAAAAACGAGCGGCGACACCCCGGCAAACAGGATGTGGCCAGGGTGAGGCAGAAAACACTGGTGCACTTACCGCAAGGCCGAGTTTCCACCAATGGAATATCGGCCTGCCCCGAGGAAGGCAATCGCCAGCGCGCCAACAAAGAAATAGACCAGACTCTCAATCGCCCACGCGCCTACCGCATCCAGCGCGAAGGTTTTACCCGTCCCGACCATTAGCCAGGCCACAACCATCGTGAATGCCAGCACCAGCGCCGCAGGGCGCGTCAGGATCCCCACAATCAGCAGACATGGCGCAACCACTTCTCCAGCTAAAACCCCATAAGCGATAAAGCCTGGCAGACCTTTCGCCACCAGCATGCTGCTGATGCCCCCCACGCCATCGAATAGCTTGTGTAATCCGTGAAACAGCATCAGGCCGCCAACGGCAAGTCGTAACAAAAGTTTGCCAAAATCATCATGCGACAGCAGTTTATTAACACCATTTAACAGAGATTTAACCATTTGAAATGATTCCTGTTTACCACCGAAGGTCAACACAGCGTATGCGCAATGTCCGACGAATAAAAGCAGCTGAAAATGAGGGGCAAACGGCGGGCGTAATGGTCATTTTCATCTAAGCTTGTAAGCGTTATCACTTAAGGAGATGGAAAACCATGAAACAGACCGTGGCGGCATACATTGCCAAAACTCTAGAACAGGCTGGCGTTAAACGTATTTGGGGCGTGACTGGGGATTCTCTTAATGGCTTAAGCGACAGCCTGAACCGCATGGGGACCATCGACTGGATGCCCACGCGCCATGAAGAAGTTGCCGCCTTCGCCGCCGGAGCGGAAGCGCAGCTTACCGGCGAACTGGCGGTGTGCGCCGGTTCCTGCGGGCCGGGCAACCTGCATCTTATTAACGGTCTTTTCGACTGCCACCGCAACCATGTTCCGGTGCTGGCCATCGCCGCCCATATTCCTTCCAGCGAAATCGGCAGCGGTTACTTTCAGGAAACGCATCCGCAGGAGCTGTTTCGCGAATGCAGCCACTACTGCGAACTGGTCTCCTCGCCGGAGCAGATCCCGCAGGTGCTGGCCATCGCTATGCGCAAAGCGGTGATTAACCGCGGCGTCTCGGTAGTGGTGCTCCCCGGCGACGTTGCGCTAAAACCCGCGCCGGAAAGCGCCAGCAGCCACTGGTACCACGCCCCGCTGCCGCAGGTGACGCCGGCAGAAGAAGAACTGAAAAAACTGGCCCAGCTGCTGCGCTATTCGAGCAATATCGCGCTGATGTGCGGCAGCGGCTGCGCCGGAGCGCATAAAGAGCTGGTAGAGTTCGCCGCGAAGCTGAAAGCGCCTATCGTTCACGCGCTGCGCGGCAAAGAGCACGTTGAATACGATAACCCTTATGATGTTGGGATGACCGGGCTGATAGGCTTCTCCTCCGGTTTCCATACCATGATGAACGCTGACACCCTGGTGCTGCTCGGCACCCAGTTCCCCTATCGCGCCTTCTACCCGACGGACGCAAAAATTATTCAGATCGATATCAACCCCGGCAGTATCGGCGCGCACAGTAAAGTGGACATGGCGCTGATCGGCGATATCAAATCCACCCTCAGCGCGCTGCTGCCGCATCTGGAAGAGAAAACCGACCGCAAGTTCCTCGACAAAGCCCTGGAACACTATCGCGACGCGCGCAAGGGGCTCGATGACCTGGCGAAGCCAAGCGATAAAACCCTTCATCCGCAGTATCTGGCGCAGCGGATCAGCCACTTTGCCGACGACGACGCCATTTTTACCTGTGACGTCGGAACGCCAACCGTGTGGGCTGCGCGCTATTTACAGATGAACGGCAAGCGCCGCCTGATCGGATCGTTCAACCACGGTTCGATGGCTAACGCCATGCCGCAGGCCATCGGCGCGAAGGCCACCGCCCCCGACCGTCAGGTCGTGGCAATGTGCGGCGACGGCGGCTTTAGTATGCTGATGGGGGATTTTCTCTCGCTGGCGCAAATGAAGCTGCCGGTCAAGATCGTTATCTTCAATAACAGCGTCCTGGGCTTTGTCGCGATGGAGATGAAGGCCGGCGGCTATCTGACAGACGGCACCGAGCTGCATGCGACCAACTTTGCCCGCATCGCCGAGGCCTGCGGCATTAAGGGCATCCGTGTCGAAAAAGCGGCTGACGTAGACCAGGCGTTGCAAACCGCCTTCAGTACCGACGGCCCGGTCCTGGTGGATGTGGTGGTCGCCAGTGAAGAACTGGCGATGCCGCCGCAGATCAAACTGGAGCAGGCCAAAGGTTTCAGCCTTTACATGCTGCGCGCGATTATTAGCGGCCGCGGCGATGAGGTTATCGAACTGGCGAAAACTAACTGGCTAAGGTAAAAATATCCTTTTCAATTCATACGCAAAAACATTCGTGTCGCATTAAGGCGGCAAGCCCGAAAATCCCCGGAAGCAGAAATAACGATGTGACCGGGGTTTGAGGGTGCAGCCAACGCAGAGGCAGCGCGAAGGATGAAGTGTATAAGGATATGTCATGATAGATTTACGCAGTGATACCGTCACCCGCCCGGGCCGCGCCATGCGGGAAGCGATGATGGCCGCCCCGGTCGGGGATGACGTGTATGGCGATGACCCGACCGTTAACGAACTCCAGCGCTTTGCCGCCGACCTGGCGGGCAAAGAGGCCGCTATCTTCTTGCCGACCGGCACTCAGGCCAACCTGGTCGCGCTGCTCAGCCACTGCCAGCGCGGCGAAGAGTATATTGTCGGCCAGGGCGCGCATAATTATCTCTACGAAGCCGGCGGCGCGGCGGTGCTCGGCAGTATCCAGCCGCAGCCTATCGACGCCGCAGCTGACGGTTCCCTGCCGCTCGATAAAGTCGCAGCCAAAATCAAACCGGACGATATCCATTTCGCCCCTACCCGGCTACTGTCGCTGGAAAACACCCACAACGGCAAAGTGCTGCCGCGTGAATATCTTAAAGATGCCTGGGAGTTTACGCGTCAGCGCGGCCTGGGGCTGCACGTCGACGGGGCGCGTATCTTTAACGCCGTCGTGGAATACGGCTGCGCGCTGGGTGAGATCACCCGCTACTGCGACTCTTTCACCATCTGTCTGTCTAAAGGTCTCGGCGCGCCGGTAGGCTCGCTGCTGGTGGGGAGCGAAGCGTATATTCGCCGCGCCATCCGCTGGCGGAAAATGGTCGGCGGCGGGATGCGTCAGGCCGGGATTCTGGCCGCGGCGGGCCTGTATGCTTTGCAGAACAACGTCGAGCGTTTAAAAGAGGATCATGATAACGCCGCATGGATGGCAGAACAGCTGCGCGCCGCCGGCGCGGATGTGATGCGTCATGACACCAATATGCTGTTTGTTCGCGTCGGTGAAGCGCGCGCCGCCGCCCTGGGCGAGTATCTGCGCGAACGCGGAGTGCTGATCAACGCCTCGCCCATCGTGCGCCTGGTGACGCATATTGACGTGAACCGTCAGCAGCTTGCCGAGGTGGTTAGCCACTGGCAGACATTTTTAAATCGCTAAGGAGTCCGGCGTGTCGCAGCGAATTCTGGTGCTTGGCGCCAGCGGTTATATCGGCCAGCATCTGGTGACAAGGCTCAGCGAGCAGGGCTTCACCGTGCTGGCGGCGGCACGCCAGATCGACAGACTCAAGAAGCAGCATCTCCCCGGCGTCGAGTGCTATTCGCTCGATTTAAACCAGCCTGACGCGCTACCCGCCCTGCTGGCGCAGGTTGACACCGTTTATTATCTGGTACACGGGATGGGCGAAGGCGGCGACTTTATCCGCCACGAGCGGCAGGTCGCCCTTAACGTCCGCGACGCGCTGCGCAAGACGCCGGTGAACGAAGTCATTTTTCTCAGTTCGTTACAGGTTGCAGAAGAGGAGCAATCCGATCATCTGCGCGCCCGCCAGATCACCGGCGATCTGCTGCGCGAATCGGGCGTACCGGTAGCGGAAGTTCGCGCCGGCATTATCGTCGGCGCCGGTTCCGCCGCGTTCGAAGTGATGCGCGATATGGTTTACAACCTGCCGGTACTGACGCCGCCGCGCTGGGTGCGCTCGCGCACCACGCCGATTGCGCTGGAAAACTTACTCTATTATCTGCTGCAGCTGCTGAACCATCCTGCGGCAGAGCATCGCATTTTTGAAGCCGCCGGGCCGGAAATTTTGAGCTATCAGCAGCAGTTTATCCGCTTTATGGCAGTCAGCGGCAAACGTCGGCCGTTGATCCCCATTCCTTTTCCGACCCGTTGGATTTCGGTGTGGTTTCTCAACATCATTACTTCAGTGCCGTCAACCACGGCCAGGGCGCTAATTCAGGGGCTAAAGCACGATCTGATCGCCGACGACCGCGCCCTGCGGGCGCTCATCCCGCAACCTCTCATCGCTTTTGATGAAGCGGTGCGCCGCACGCTAAAGGAAGAGGAGCAACTGGTGAACTCCAGCGACTGGGGCTACGATGCGCAGGCCTTTGCCCGCTGGCGCCCAGAGTACGGTTACTACCCGAAACAGGCGGGCTGCACCGTTAACACTTCCGCCAGCCTTGCTGCGCTGTGGAAGGTGGTCAACCAAATTGGCGGCAAAGAGGGCTATTTCTTCGGCAACGCTCTGTGGAAAACTCGCGGGGCGATGGATCTGCTGGTCGGTCACCGGCTGGCAAAAGGTCGCCCGGAAAATGAATATCTGCAGACCGGCGATGCGGTGGACAGCTGGAAGGTGATTATCGTCGAGCCGGAAAAGCAGTTGACGCTGTTATTCGGCATGAAAGCGCCCGGCCTTGGCCGCCTGAGCTTTACCCTGCGCGATAAAGGCGACCATCGCGAACTGGACGTCCGCGCCTGGTGGCACCCGCACGGTATGCCGGGACTCTGCTACTGGTTGCTGATGATCCCGGCGCATCTGTTTATTTTTCGCGGTATGGCCCGACGCATCGCGCACCTGGCGGAGCAAATCACCATCAAATAGAGTATAGGTACAGAATTCTTTCATGATTCTCATTGCATCGTAGTCAGAATCACGGAAAAATGCGCACGAAATTCTTTTGTTAAACAGTGGATCGATATGAAGGTACTGGTTACCGGTGCGACCAGCGGATTAGGCCGCAACGCGGTGGAATATCTGCGTAACAGGGGCATTAGCGTCAGAGCGACCGGGCGCAACGAAGCGATGGGCAAGCTTCTGAGCAAAATGGGCGCAGAGTTCGTCCCTGCGGACTTAACCGAGCTGGTCTCTTCGCAGGCCAAAGTGATGCTCGCCGGTATCGATACCCTGTGGCACTGTTCCAGCTTTACTTCACCCTGGGGCACTCAGCAGGCTTTCGATTTAGCCAACGTCCGCGCAACCCGTCGCCTCGGCGAATGGGCGGTTGCCTGGGGCGTACGCAACTTCGTACATATCTCCTCACCGTCGCTCTATTTTGATTACCACCATCATCGCGATGTTCAGGAAGATTTTCGTCCGCAGCGTTTCGCCAACGAATTCGCCCGCAGCAAGGCGGCAAGCGAAGACGTGATCCATCTTCTGGCGCAAGCCAACCCGAATACCCGCTTCACGATCCTGCGTCCGCAAAGCCTGTTTGGCCCGCATGATAAAGTGTTTATTCCGCGTCTGGCGCAGATGATGCAGCACTATGGCAGCGTTCTGTTACCGCGCGGCGGCAGCGCGCTGGTGGACATGACCTATTATGAAAACGCGGTGCACGCGATGTGGCTCGCCAGCCAGCCACAGTGCGACCTTCTGCCCTCGGCCCGGGCGTACAACATCACTAACGGCGAACCGCAAACCTTGCACAGCATCGTGTTGAAACTCATCGATGAGCTGGGGATTAAGTGCCGCATCCGATCGGTTCCCTATCCTATGCTGGATATTATCGCCCGCAGCATGGAGCGCTTTGGCAATAAGTCAGCTAAAGAGCCCGCCTTTACCCACTACGGTGTCTCCAAGCTGAACTTCGATTTTACCCTTGATATCTCTCGCGCTCAGCAGGAGCTGGGCTATCAGCCGGTGGTGAACATGGATGAAGGGATTATCCGCACCGCCGCGTGGTTGAAGGACCACGGCAAGCTGCACTATTAACCGCGCCCGTACTTTTCCAGCAGCGCTTCAGCCATCGCCAGCGTTTGCGCATCGGCAACGCCGTCCCAGCGCGCGGGGCGGAAGTGCATCTGGAAAGCCATAATCACCCGCTTTTGCTGCGCTGGGGTCATTTCCGGCGTCACCTGATAGCCGTAGCGCGCCAGGACGTCCAGCAGCTCGGCAGTGTCTACCGGCTCGTATGACGGACGCCCCTGCAGATAAAACGCCACGCGCCGGGCATCCGGCCATGCGCCAATCCCCTGCTCCGCCAGCCTGTGCCACGGGAACAGCGGCCCCGGATCGTCTTTGCGCTGCGGGGCAATGTCGGCATGCGCGACTACGTTCTGCGGCAGGATCTGATAGCGAGCGATGATGTCCTTCGCCAACGGGATCAGGGCGTCAATCTGCGCCGGATTAAACGGCGTAAAGCTTTTCACCCCCGCCGTTTTTTGCCAGCCGCGATTCTCCAGCTCAATGCCAATCGAGGTATCGTTAATGCGCGTGCTGCCGCGCCAGAAGCTGACCCCCGCATGCCAGGCCAGATCCTCTTCCGGCACCAGCTGCCAGATCCGCGGTTTGCCTCCGTGCAGCGGCGGTTTCTCCGGGATCAGATAGTGAGAGCTCACCTGATTATCCGTCAGCGTCGCTAAGGAAACGTCGAAATCATCGGCGGTATAGTGGATCACCAGCACTTTGATGCGCGGATAAGCGGCCTGCGCCGGATGGCGCGTATCCAGCTGATAGCCATCGCGATCGATAATACCTTTTTCGCTGGCGCAGCCCGCCAGCAGCAGCGCCAGCAGTACGCCTGCCCGGCATCGTTTCATCGGCGGGTCTTCACCGCGGTGCCGCTGACGCTGACCATCAGCATACTGCTGTCTTTTCCCACGGTTTCGTAGTCAATATCAATCCCGACCACCGCATTGGCGCCCAGCGCCTTCGCCTGCTCGCTCAGCTCTTCAAACGCAATTTCGCGGGCCTTGCGCAGCTCTTTTTCATAGGCGCCGGAACGACCGCCGACGATATCGCGAATGCTGGCGAAAAAATCGCGGAATACGTTGGCGCCGAGAATCGCTTCCCCGGTGACGACGCCGCAGTATTCAATGATGGGCTGACCTTCAAGGGTCGGAGTAGTGGAAAATTGCATGATGAAACTCCTTCTTTAGCGTTCAATGCGTTAGCTCTAAGGGTCAAGCACAATCCCTATCTGATACACTATGCTTGAAAAGATATTCTAACGTAGTGAGCTCATAAGGAAATCATCATGCGCTACAAAGTTCTTGCACTCGTCCTCCCCTGCGCGCTGGCGCTCAGCGCCTGTACTACCGTCACGCCTGCCTACAAAGATAACGGCACCCGTAGCGGCCCCTGCATCGAAGGCGGCCCGGATGACGTGGCGCAGAAGTTTTATGACTACCAGCTGCAGAATCGCAATAGCGATTTAACCGCGCTGCGTCCGTACCTGAGCGACGGTCTGGCAAAACTGCTGAACGACGCGCGTCAGGATCCGTCGAACAACGCCCTGCTGCAGTCTAATCTGTTCTCCAGCAGCAGTACCCCGGCCGACAGCGCCGAGGTCGCCAGCGCCTCCACGATCCCCAACCGCGATGCGCGCAACATTCCGCTGCGCGTGGAGCTAAAACAGGGCACCCAAAGCTGGAAGGATGAAGTGCTGATGATTCAGGAAGGCCAGTGCTGGGCGGTAGATGACGTCCGCTACCTCGGCAATAACGGCCATGCGCCGGCAGGCACCCTGCGTCAAAGTCTGGAAAAACGCTAACCGGCCGCTGGCACCTGGCAAAGAATCCCCGGTCTCCTTCAAGGCGCAGACCGGGGGCCGGTAGAGGCGAGGCTCATGGCTGAGCCGGGTAACAAAGCCAACGCTTCTGCGGCCTGAAGTATGACGGGTATAACCCGGTAAAATGTCGGTAATTACTCTGGTATTGCCGACATTTACTTCCCCCGCCTCCACGAAGCCATATTTTGTGCTAACTTTAAATGTAAACGTGGTTTACATTTAACTTTTAACGCATAAATATTGCATAACTATTCTGCCAAAGGTACTATTTGCGGCCTCAATTGCTATTTGTATCAGACTGCCCAGATGAGCATTAAATTAAACGGCATTAATTGCTTCTACGGCGCGCACCAGGCGCTGTTCGACATCACGCTGGATTGCCCGCAGGGGGAAACGCTGGTGCTGCTCGGCCCAAGCGGTGCCGGAAAAAGCTCGCTGCTGCGCGTTCTTAACCTGCTGGAGATGCCGCGTTCCGGCACGCTGAACATCGCCGGGAACCATTTCGACTTTACCAAAGCGCCTTCTGACAAAGCTATCCGCGAGCTGCGCCAGAACGTCGGTATGGTGTTCCAACAGTACAATCTGTGGCCGCATCTGACCGTGCAGCAAAACCTGATTGAAGCGCCTTGCCGCGTGCTCGGTTTAAGCAAAGATCAGGCTTTAGCGCGCGCAGAAAAGCTGCTCGAACGTCTGCGCCTGAAACCCTATAGCGATCGCTACCCGCTGCATCTTTCCGGCGGCCAGCAGCAGCGTGTCGCCATTGCCCGCGCCCTGATGATGGAACCGCAGGTTCTGCTGTTTGATGAACCTACGGCGGCGCTCGATCCAGAAATCACCGCCCAGATCGTCAGTATTATCCGCGAACTGGCTGAAACCGGCATTACGCAGGTCATCGTCACCCACGAAGTGGAAGTGGCGCGTAAAACGGCAAGCCGCGTGGTGTATATGGAAAACGGCCATATCGTTGAACAAGGTGATGCCGGCTGCTTCGCGCATCCGCAGACCGACGCGTTTAAAAACTATCTTTCACATTGATGTTTTCGGGGAAATGACGATGAAAAAAGTACTGATTGCCGCTCTTCTTGCGGGCATGAGCCTCTCCGCTACCGCTGCCCAGACCATTCGTTTCGCCACCGAGGCCTCTTACCCTCCGTTTGAATCGATCGACGCTAATAACAAAATTGTCGGCTTTGACGTCGATCTGGCGAACGCGCTGTGTAAAGAGATTGATGCGACCTGCACCTTTACCAACCAGGCTTTCGACAGCCTGATCCCCAGCCTGAAGTTCCGCCGTTTCGACGCGGTAATGGCCGGGATGGATATCACCCCTGAGCGTGAAAAGCAGGTGCTGTTCACGACCCCGTACTATGAAAACTCTGCGCTGTTCGTCGGCCAGCAGGGTAAATTCACCAGCATCGATCAGCTGAAAGGCAAAAAAGTCGGCGTGCAGAACGGCACCACTCACCAGAAATTCATCACCGACAAACATCCGGAAATCACTACCGTTCCTTACGACAGCTACCAGAATGCGAAGCTGGACCTGCAGAACGGCCGTATTGACGCCGTGTTTGGCGATACCGCAGTGGTGACAGAATGGCTGAAGAGCAATCCGAAGCTGGGAGCAGTCGGCGACAAAGTCACCGATAAAGACTACTTCGGCACCGGTCTCGGCATTGCGCTGCGCCAGGGCAATACCGAGTTGCAGCAGAAATTTAACGCTGCGCTGGAAAAAGTGAAGAGCGATGGGACTTACCAGTCTATCTATAACAAATGGTTCCAGAAGTAACGCTGAATGAACGAATTTTTTCCATTAGCAAGCGCCGCCGGGATGACCGTCGGCCTTGCCGTTTGCGCCCTGATCATCGGTCTGGTGCTGGCGATGCTGTTTGCCGTCCTCGAGTCGGTGAAGCTGCGTCCGGTCGCCTGGCTCGCAACCGGCATTGTCACCCTTTTGCGCGGACTACCGGAAATCCTGGTAGTTCTGTTTATCTATTTTGGTTCCTCTCAGCTGCTGCTGACCCTTTCTGACGGCTTTACTATTAATCTCGGCATTGTGCAGATCCCGGTACAGATGCAGATTGAAAATTTTGACGTCAGCCCGTTCCTGTGTGGGGCTATCGCGCTTTCTCTGCTGTATGCCGCTTACGCATCGCAAACGCTGCGCGGGGCGCTTAAAGCCGTTCCGCAGGGGCAATGGGAATCCGGTCAGGCGCTGGGATTATCAAAAGCCGCTATTTTCTTCCGCCTGGTGATGCCGCAGATGTGGCGCCACGCGCTGCCGGGCCTCGGCAACCAGTGGCTGGTGCTGCTGAAGGATACCGCACTGGTGAGCCTCATTAGCGTCAACGATCTGATGCTGCAAACCAAAAGTATCGCTACCCGAACCCAGGAGCCGTTTAACTGGTATATCATCGCGGCAGCAATCTATCTGGTCATCACCCTGTTGAGTCAGTACATTCTGAAACGTATTGATCAGCGAGCGACGCGCTTCGAACGGAGACCAGGCTGATGCTTGATTACTTACCCGAACTGCTAAAAGGGCTGCATACCAGCCTGACGCTGACCGCGGCCTCGATCGTCGTGGCGCTGATTTTGTCGCTAATCTTCACCATCATCCTGACGTTAAAAACCCCGGGGCTGGTGTGGGTCGTGCGCGGCTATATCACGCTGTTTACCGGCACGCCGCTGCTGGTGCAGATCTTCCTGATTTACTACGGCCCGGGCCAGTTTCCGTCGCTGCAGGAGTATCCGCTGCTCTGGCATCTGATTTCCGAGCCCTGGCTCTGCGCGCTGATTGCCCTTTCTCTTAACAGCGCCGCTTATACCACCCAGCTGTTCTATGGCGCAATCCGCGCCATTCCGGACGGCCAGTGGCAATCCTGCGGCGCGCTGGGGATGAGTAAGAAGGATACGCTGGCGATCCTGCTGCCGTACGCTTTTAAACGCGCCCTCTCCTCCTACTCCAATGAAGTGGTGCTGGTGTTCAAGAGCACGTCCCTGGCCTACACCATTACCCTGATGGAAGTGATGGGCCACAGCCAGCTGCTCTATGGACGCACCTATGATGTAATGGTGTTCGGCGCCGCCGGCATCGTTTATCTGGTGGTCAATGGCCTGCTGACGCTACTGATGCGTCTGGTGGAACATAAAGCGCTGGCCTTTGAGCGACGCAATTAAAAACGCATATCCAGCCAAATCAAGACGGGTAGTTCACTGAATTACCCGTCTTTTTTTATTCAAACCAAAATAAATATCCATATTTATTGAATATAAATTCATTTAGTGGCATTGTTACTGCCAGCCGCAGACACGGCACAACAACATAAGATTGACCGACGGGAGTTCCACGATGAAAAAGTTAGTTCTGGCCGCACTGCTTAGTTCTTTCGCCTTTGGCGCCGCTGCCGCAGAAAAAATCAGCTTTGGCGTTTCTGCAACTTACCCACCGTTTGAATCGATGGACGCCAATAACCAAATCGCCGGTTTCGACATCGACCTGGCCAACGCGCTGTGCAAACAGATGCAGGCCGAGTGTACTTTTACCAACCATGCCTTCGACAGCCTGATCCCGGCGCTCAAATTCAAGAAATATGATGCGGTCATCTCCGGCATGGACATTACCCCGGAGCGCAGCAAGCAGGTGGCGTTTACCGACCCGTACTACGCTAACTCCGCGCTGGTTATCTCGAAGAAAGATGCTTTCCACTCTTTCGCCGATCTGAAAGGCAAGCGCATCGGGATGGAAAACGGCACCACGCACCAGAAATACCTCCAGGATAAACATCCGGAAGTGAAAACCGTGGCTTACGATAGCTACCAGAATGCGTTCATCGACCTGAAAAATGGCCGTATTGATGGGGTGTTTGGCGATACCGCCGTGGTCAACGAGTGGCTGAAAACCAACCCGCAGCTGGGTGCGGCAACGCCGAAAGTCACCGACGCGCAGTACTTCGGTACCGGCCTCGGCATTGCGGTACGCCCGGATAACAAAGCGCTGCTGGAAAAACTGAACGCCGCGCTGAAGGCGATTAAAGCTGACGGTACCTACGATAAAATCAGCAAGCAGTGGTTCCCGGAGTAAACCCTCCCGGAGGCGGCGCTTGACGCGCCTGTCCGGGCTACCGGCCCGCAGACAGCCGTGGACCCGTAGCCCGGGCTAGCGCAGCGCGGCCCGGGAAGAAGCCACGCCAAAGTCTCCATCCCGGCGCATTCCCCGGGTTGCGGCGTAAACGCCTTCCCCGCGCTACCGGCCCGCAGACAACCGTGGCCCCGTAGCCCAGGCAAGCACAGCGCGGCCCGGGAAGAAGCCGCGCCAAAGTCTCCATCCCGGCGCATTCCCCGGATTACGGCGTAAACGCCTTCTCCGGGCTACCGTTGAGCAGACAGCGCTAAACCTGTATCCCGAGCAACCAATCCGCCACCTTAAACCGGCAGGGTAAACTGGAAACAGGCTCCTGCCGGCGCTTCAAGCAGGCGAATATCGCCGCCGTGCAGCTGCAGCATCCGCCGGACAATCATTAATCCCAACCCTCCTCTCGATGCGCTTTGCGCGCCAGGTTCCAGCACCGAAGGTCGTTCAAACAAGGTTGCCCGCAGCTCGCCGGCGATGCCCGGCCCGCTATCGGCCACCTCGACGATAATCTCTGGCCCTGCCCGCCGAGCCGCCAGGCGAATAACCCCCCCCTCCGGCGTATGACGAATGGCGTTATCGAGCAAATTGGTCAACACCCGTTCAATCATTGAGAGATCGGCGGTGACCGGCGGTAATCCGGCAGCCAGCTCCAGCTGCAAACCGATATTGCGCGTCGCGACGGGCAGATCGAATTTTTGCGCCACATCCTGCACCAGCTCGGCCAGCACGAACGTTTCCGGCTGCGGCTTAATCCCACCGTGCTCCAGGCGGGCCAGCTCAAACAGCTGCTGAGAAAGATGGCGCACTTTATTGCCCTGGCGCAGCGCGATATTCAAATACTGCTTGTTCTCTTCCATCGTCAGGCGATCGGCCTTCAGGCTTAACGTTTCCAGATATCCCAGCAAGGAGGTGAGCGGCGTGCGTAAATCATGGGAGATATTGGCAACGAACTCCCGCCGCTGACGGTCGCTATCGGCCAGACGATCCCACTGCCCGGCAATCTGGCGGGCCAGTTCAATAAAGCGGTTATGCAGTACGGCGACTTCGTTTCCCGGATTCGCCTCCGGGGTTTGCGCCGCCAGCGCCTTAATCGCATGGATGCTGTCCTGCTCATTCGTAGCCACCAGCGCGGTGAGCTGACGCACCGGGCGCGTGACCCACCGCCAGGCGAGCAGTCCCGCCAGCAGGCCGAGAGCGGCCACCAGCAGCAGAGTCCACAGCAGCAGGCTGGACAGTGTTTTCAGCCAGGCGCTTGCCGCCAGTTCATTAAAGGTTTCGCCCTGCAGAATGATATAGAGATAGCCGCGTAGCTGACCGTCCTGGCGCAGCGGCGCCACGCTAAATACTTTTTGTTTATCAAGGCTGCGCGGATCGTCGCCGTATACCGGCCACGCGCCGCCGGAAAGGAACGTCTGCACCGGCGCCAGATCGATGCGCTGACGTTTGATATGACCGGGCGGCGCAGCGTCGGCCAGCAGCTCGCCGTCGGGCGAAAGCAGATACAGTTCCACGCTGGGGTTGAAGGTCATCAGCCGGTCGAAAAGCGGTTTCAGCATCCGGCGGTCAACCTGCCCCTGAGCGTCCAGCAGCGGCTCGCGAGCGGCGATTTGCTGCGCCAGCCCGGCGGAAAGACGCTGGACCATCACGTTGCCGTACTGCGCGCTGCTGTAGAGCTGGATCAGGCAAACGGCTAACGCACAAAGCAGCAGTAACGAGGTAAACACCAGCGCCAGGCGCTGGCTGAGGCTGAGACGGCGGATCATGGCTGCGCCTCTTTGCGCTCCACGGCAAATTTATAGCCTTTACCCCAGACGGTCAAAATGATGTCCGGCTCCGCCGGGTCACGCTCAATTTTGGTGCGCAGACGGTTGATATGGGTATTGACCGTATGCTCATAGCCGTCGTGCTGATAGCCCCACACCCGATCGAGCAGCTCAAGACGGGAAAAGACCTCCCCGGGGTGACGAGCAAAATAGTATAAAAGATCGAACTCGCGCGGGGTGAGATCCACCATCTCGCCGCGCAGCTTAACGTCGCGGGATAGAGGATCGATGCTCAAGCCGTGGCTATTGATACGCCCGGCATCCATTAACAAATTTTGCCCCATCGCCTCCTGGCGACGGAACACCGCTTTGACCCGGGCGGTCAGTTCGAGAATCGAAAAGGGTTTGGCCAGATAATCATCCGCTCCCATCTCCAGCCCCTGTACCCGCTGGGTTTCGCTGGCGCGAGCGCTGATAATGATAACCGGCAGATAGCGGGTTTGCTGACGAATGTGCCGACAAATTTCCAGACCGTCTACGCCCGGCAGCATCAGGTCGAGGATCACCGCATCCCAAAGCTCTTTTTCCAGCAGGCGCAGGGCCTGGGCTCCGTCCGCCACGTGGACAATCTGATAGCCCTCATCCAGCAGATTCAGGCGCAGCAGCGCGGCGATATCTTCATCATCTTCAACCAACAGAATTTTTTTTGCCACCGGCAGCACTCCGCTATTCTTACGTTCTGATAAGCCAAGCTTACCCGATCTTTGCCGGCTGAAGAGTTCACATTTTGTTTATACTTCGCGAACCAGCAGGGTCAACACCTCATAGTGGGCGGTATGCGGGAACATATCGAATAGCTGGACGCGCGCGATGCGGTAGCCATTCAACCGGGCGATATCTTTCGCCATCGTGCGGGCGTTGCAGCTGGAGTAGATAATAAAATCCGGCGCCATACGGTTTAAATAGTCGCACAGTCCGTCGCCGATACCCCGACGCGGCGGGTTCACCAGTACCAGATCGGGAATTTCGCCTTCGCCGGCAGCAAACTGCGTGGAATCGAGCGCCTGGAAATGCAGATTCTGCAGTCCGAGCTGCGCCGCCGATTGTCTGGCGCAGGCGATGGCCTCAGCGGCAATCTCAATCCCGGTCAGGCGCATCTCCGGCGTGGCGCAGTGCAGACCAAAGCCGCCAACGCCGCAAAAGAGATCCCACATATGATTAACCGGTAGCTGGCGCACCCAGTCGCGAGCGGTGGCATACAGCCGGCTGGCCACCGCCGGGTTGGTCTGAAAGAAGCTTTGCGGGCGGATCCATAGCGGCACGCCGTTAAAGTTTTCCGCCAGCGCCTGCTGGTCGGTGAGGAAAATTTCCCGCTCTCCTTCCATGATGGCCATATGCACCGGCTGAATATTGGCGGTAATCACCTGCAGCTGCGGCAGCAGCGCCTGAAGCTCCGGCAGCGCGGCGCGCAGCTGGGCAAGCTTGGTCTCCGAACGCAGGACAAAGCGCAGCATCATACCGCCGTCGAACCGGCTTTCGGTCAGCAGAATGTACTTCAGCTCTCCGCGCCTGCGGGCAACGTTATAGGGCGTGAGCCCGGCGCGAGCGATAAACGGCTTGAGCGCAGCGAAGACGGGCGCGAAGCTTTGCGGATAAAGCGGGCAGTCGGTCAGGTCTTCCGGGGCGCCATCACGGTGCAGCATTCCGAGCAGCGGGCGCTCTACGCTACCGCTGACCACCATTTTCGCTTTGTTGCGAAACCCGCTTTCCGGGCCGCAAACCGGCGCGCACCATTCAGCGACGGGCGCATCGGCGAGAAGCGTGCGCAAATCGGCCATTTTATCGGCGAGCTGTTGCGATACCGGCAGTTCCAGCCACTGGCAGGAGCGACAGCGGCCCGCGTCATAGAGTGCGCAGTGCATAACAAGACCTTCAAAAAAACAGGGGCGGGGATTGTATCACCGTTACTGTAAACGGAAAAAGCGTCGGCACGGGGCCGGAACAAACAGCATGGCCAGCACCAGTAGATCCGGCAGCTTTTGCAGCACCAGAGAACGAAATATTTCGCGCTTCGATTCACCGGCAATGCTAAACAGCTCAGGATAACCGTAGCCCAAAGAAGCGGCCCACAGGTAGCCAATCACGATAATCTGCGTCAACAGGAACAGCCAACGCGCCCAGTTGCGCCCTTTTACCAGCGAAAACGCGCACCAGATTTCAATAAATACCAGCACCAGACTTGAGAGAAACACCAGGGTGAGCGCCCACGTCTGCACGCTGCGATGGACAAAATCCGCGATTCCCTGAACGCCAAGCTGGTTGAGGATCATCAGCAAATCCAGGCCGCGGATTAAAATAATGGCGAAGGCCGCCACCTGCACCAGCGCAGGAACGTTAAGACGAGCATGAGACGAACGCGTTTTAGTAAACAATCCCAACGTAAAGTCTTCCATGAAAACGGCGCCACAAATGCGGCGCCGATGTTAACTCTATTGCAGATTTTAGGTGGTTCAGCCGCTTCTTGCACGCTGGATATCGCGCACCCGCTGCTTTTCCGCGCGGGCCATCAAATACCAGGCGATAAAACCAACAATGCCGACCACGCCGAGGATTAACGTTGCCAGGGCATTAATCTCCGGGTTAACCCCCATGCGCACGCTGGAGAAGACCAGCATCGGCAGCGTCGTCGCCCCCGGCCCGGAAACAAAGCTGGCAATAACCAGGTCGTCGAGCGACAACGTAAAGGCCAGCAGCCAACCGGAGACCACCGCCGGCATAATCATCGGCAGCGTAATGACGAAAAAGACCTTCAGCGGCGCGGCGCCCAGATCCATCGCCGCCTCTTCAATAGAGTGGTCCAGCTCACGCAGGCGCGATGAAATGACCACCGCGACGTACGCGGTACAGAAGGTCACGTGCGCCAGCCAGATGGTCAGCATGCCGCGATCTGACGGCCAGCCAATTGAATGCCCCAGCGCGACAAACAGCAGCAGCAGCGACAGGCCGGTAATCACATCGGGCATCACCAGCGGCGCGGTGATCATAAAAGCAAAGCCGTTTGAACCGCGGAAGCGGCCAAAACGCACCATCACCACTGCGGCAATGGTACCGAGGATCGCCGCCGCCGTCGCGGCGCAGGCGGCAATGGTCAGGCTTAAGCCTACCGCGCTCATCATCGCATCGTCATGAAACAGCTCGCGATACCAGCGCGTCGACCATCCGGCCCATACCGTCACCAGCTTTGAGCTGTTGAACGAGTAAATCACCAGCATCAGCATCGGCGCATACAGAAAGGTAAAGCCAAGCAGCAAAATGACGATTCGCCACGGCGAACGGACTACCGGTAAATTATTCATCCGTGTTCCCCCACCTGTTTTTGCTGATGCTTGTGGAACCACATGATCGGTACGATCAGCAACAGCAGCATCACGATCGCTACCGCCGAAGCCACCGGCCAGTCGCGGTTGTTAAAGAACTCCTGCCACAGCACGCGGCCAATCATAATACTGTCCGGGCCGCCCAGCAGTTCCGGGATAACGAACTCCCCTACCGCCGGAATAAACACCAGCATCGACCCGGCAATAATCCCGCCTTTGGTGAGCGGGACGATCACCTGGAAGAAGGTCTTCAGCGGCCGGGCGCCCAGATCCAGCGACGCCTCAACCAGCGAGTAATCGATGCGCGTGAGGGCGGTATAAATCGGTAGCACCATAAACGGCAGATAGGCGTAAACAATACCGATATAGACCGCCAGGTTGGTGTGCAGGATCTCCAGAGGCTGGTCGATAACCCCCAGCCACAGCAGGAAGTTGTTCAGCACGCCGTTGCTTTTCAGCAGCCCCATCCAGGCATAGACGCGGATCAGAAACGACGTCCATGACGGCAGAATGACCAGCAGCAGCAGGATATTCCGGGTCGATGGCTTACTGTGCGCCACCGCCCACGCCAGCGGATAACCCAGCAGCAGACAGCAGAACGTCGAGATCCCTGCCACCTGGAGCGACTGCAGATACGCCTCAAAATAGAGAGGATCGTCGGTAAGCTGCAGGAAATTACCGAGATTCAGCGTTAACGTTAGCTGGCCGTCGGCCCACTCCAGCAGCTCGGTGTAGGGCGGGATCGCCCGCGCCATCTCCGCCAGGCTGATTTTAAAGACGATCAGAAATGGCAGCAGGAACAGCAGGATCAGCCATATGTAAGGCAGCGCAATCACCAGCTTGCGCCCGTGGGCCATCTGCAGCCGCGCCAGCCACAGCGCGAAACCGCCCGGTTTGTTTACGCCTGACGGGGGTTCTAATGTACTCATTGCCCTCTCCTCACACCGTCAGCACGACGCAGCTATCGGCGTCCCAGCATAAACGGACTTCATCGCCCCAGGTTGGCGCACCTTTGCGGTAACGGTGCTCGTTCTGCAGCTGAGCGCTGAGCATCTGCCCGCTTTTCAGGCGCACATGGTAGATAGACAGGTCACCGAGATAGGCAATATAGATAACCTCACCTACCGCGAAGTTATAGCCATCCGCCGGTGGGTCCTCGCAGAGCATAATTTTTTCCGGGCGCAGAGCCACCCACACCGGGACGTTATCGACGACGGAGGCATCGGGATCGACCTTCAGCGGATGCGTCAGGCCCGGGGAATCCAGCACCAGGCCATCTTCCTGGCGCTCTTTTACCAGCCCTTCAAAGACGTTAACCGAGCCGATAAACTCCGCGCTGTAGCGGGTAGTTGGGTGCTCGTAAATTTCCTCCGGCTCGCCGATCTGTACGAACTTGCCGCGGTTCATAATGGCGATACGCCCCGCCATGGTCATCGCCTCTTCCTGATCGTGGGTCACCATCACGCAGGTGACGCCGACGCGCTCAAGAATATCGACCACTTCCAGCTGCATCCTGTCGCGCAGCTTCTTATCCAGCGCGCCCATCGGCTCGTCAAGCAGCAGCAGTTTCGGTCTTTTCGCCAGGCTGCGGGCCAGCGCCACGCGTTGACGCTGACCGCCGGAGAGCTGATGCGGTTTACGCTTTGCGAACTCCTGCATATGCACCAGCGCCAGCATCTCCTGCACCCGACTGGTGATTTCAGCCTTAGGCAATTTGTCCTGCTTGAGGCCAAAGGCGATGTTCTGCTCCACCGTCATATGGGGAAAGAGCGCATAGGACTGAAACATCATGTTAATCGGCCGCTGATACGGCGGCACCCGCGCCAGATCGACGCCATCCAGGACAATCTGCCCGGCGGTAGGCTGTTCGAATCCCGCCAGCATGCGCAGCAGGGTTGACTTGCCGCAGCCGGATGCGCCCAGCAGGGCAAAAATTTCGCCTTTATAAATGGTGAGATTGACATCATCGACGGCGTGCTGGCCATCGAAGGACTTCGTTAAATTACGGATTTCGAGCAGCGGGGTCAGCGCTTTGGGGGTTTTCGCCTGCGGGCGAGGAATTACATCATTCACGGGGTGTTCTCCGGCAGAAATCAAATCATGGTGCAGGCGCACCATAACGGTGCACCTGTTGCCGGCAGCGCGACGCTTATCCGGCCTACAACTCACGGAGAATTACTTACCGCTTTTCACCTTCGTCCATGCGCGAGTACGCACGCGATCGATTTTCGGATCCTGGACTTTCAGGGTGAACAGCTTGGCGAAGACGTCAGCCGGCGGGTAGATGGCCGGATTGCTGCGGATCGCTTCGCTGACCAGCGGCGTAGATGCTTTGTTGCCGTTAGCGTAATAGACATGATCGCTAATATGCGCGATAACGTCCGGACGCATCAGATAGTTCAGGAATTGATAAGCCTCTTCTTTGTTTTTCGCATCTGCCGGCATAGCGAAGACGTCAAAGAACGCCAGCGCGCCCTCTTTCGGGATAAAGTAGGAAACGTTGACCCCGTTCTTCGCTTCTTTCGCCCGGTTAGCCGCCTGCCATACGTCGCCCGCCCAGCCGATCGCGACGCAGATATCGCCGTTCGCCAGGTCGTTGATGTACTGCGAAGAGTGGAAGTAGCGAATATTCGGACGCAGCTTCAGCAGCAGGTCGGTTGCCGGGCCAGTGTAGTCATCGGCTTTGGTGCTATTAGGATCTTTGCCGAGGTAGTTCAGCACGGTGGCGAAAATCTCTTCCGGGGCATCAAGGAAGGAGACGCCGCAGCTTTTCAGTTTCTCCAGATTTTCCGGTTTCATCACCAGATCCCAGCTGTCCAGCGGCGCATCTTTGCCCAGCACGGCTTTCACTTTATCGATGTTATAGCCTATGCCGGTTGTCGCCCACAGGTAGGGAATCGCGTATTTATTGTCCGGGTCGTGCTTCGCGACCAGTTTCAGCACTTCCGGATCGAGATTTTTCCAGTTGGGGAGCTTGCTCTTATCCAGCGGCTGGAACACCCCTGCCGCCAGCTGGCGCTCGAGGAAGCTGGCCGACGGCACCACCAGGTCAAATCCGGTGCTGCCCGCCATAAGCTTACCCTCCAGCACTTCATTGGAGTCAAAAACGTCATACACCACTTTAATACCGGTCTCTTTTTCAAAATTCGCCACCGTATCCGGAGCAATATAATCAGACCAGTTATATACATGCAGGGTTTTTTGTTCGGCTGCGAGCGAACCGGCAGAGACGGCCATCAGCGCACCCGTAACCAGACCTGTTAACCATTTTTTACCAAAGGCGGTCATATCTCTTATTCCTTCTCAATGCCCGTTAACAAGCGGGCTGAATATACGCACTTGTTCGCATGCAATAATCATGCATATTTTTTCAATGCCTAAGAAAAGGAGAGAGGACCTCTCCCGGAATGGTTGCCCGCAACTGGAAGCAGCGTCAGAATAACTGTAGCCAGAATAAGAGGCTATAGCCCAGGAGAAAAAAAGGGCTTTTATCAATTTTTTATGCAATAAGGGTCTATGTGATAAGCCGAAAACGGCGGAATGGCGGTGAAAAATTCTTTACAGAAAGGTTAACAACAGAATAATCGCGGGTAATACGCAGCCACCATGGCAGTGACTGCGCTATTTTTCGCCAGCCTCAGTGAAGAAAATGGTACTGAATATTCTCAGCTATCGGCTCTTCTTCCTCAGACTTATACAGCACCTGGTTAGCACTGGCTTCAAGGATGACCATCGATATCTGTTCTTCGCTCTGGCGGAAAAACCATGCAAACTGATCGATCGTCACGCCGACGCCGACGGTCAACGCCTGGCAAACCACCAGTTTCGGCAGATTATCATCCTGAATATCGAGGAAAGCTTTCACCGTCAACGAGCTGGCGTTAATCGCAGAAAGATCGGCGGAAAGCGGCAGGAGCGCGGAGGGTTTCACCTCAGCCAGCGCGGAGAAAAGCACCACGTTATCAACCAGGTCAAGTTTGGCATCAAAAATGCCTTCGAAATTTTGCATATGCGGCAGGTGCAGTGCCTGGCAGGAATCACACTCAAAAAAGCTGATGCCCAATTCGTCGAGCCATTGACGTAACGTATCAAGACCCGGAACGACCAGTGAATCCATATGACCTGTGACCTCTTACTGTGAAAAATGCGACGCCATAGCTTACGCAAAAAAAGCGCCGTATTCCATGACGGTGTCGCGAAAGGCAGCTATCCCCCCATTTTCAGACAAAATCCGGGCGTCGCTTGTCGTTC
This sequence comes from Klebsiella sp. HN106, assembly GCF_051209435.1. Lineage (NCBI taxonomy): Bacteria > Pseudomonadati > Pseudomonadota > Gammaproteobacteria > Enterobacterales > Enterobacteriaceae > Klebsiella > Klebsiella sp. HN106. The sequence continues at coordinate 129,710 of NZ_JBLURD010000002.1, forward strand.
AATCCAGGCGATCATCTTGCCGGCAATATCGACGCCGGTGGTGGTTTCAACCCCCTCCAGCCCCGGAGAAGCGTTCACTTCCATCACCAGCGGTCCGCGCGTGGCGCGCAGTATATCCACGCCCGCCACGTCCAGCCCGAGCGTTTGCGCCGCCTTAATGGCCATTTCACGCTCCTGCTCGCTGATAAGCGCCACCGAGGCTACGCCGCCGCGATGCAGGTTGGAGCGAAAATCGCCCTCCTTCGCCCGCCGCTCAATCGCCGCGACCACTTCATTACCCACCACGAGGCAGCGCACGTCCCGGCCTTTCGCCTCGGCGATATACTCCTGAACCAGAATATGCGCATTCAGGCCGCGAAAAGCGTCAATAACGCTCTCTGCCGCCTGGCGCGTTTCGGCCAGCACAACGCCGATCCCCTGCGTCCCCTCCACCAGCTTGACCACCAGCGGCGCGCCGCCAACCATGGCGATCAGATCGCTGGTGTCGTCCGGCGAGTGGGCAATACCGGTGAGCGGCAGGTCGATGCCCTGGCGCGCCAGCAGCTGGAGCGAGCGCAGCTTGTCGCGGGCGCGCGTGATGGCTACCGATTCATTCAGCGGGTAGCTGCCGAGCAGCTCAAACTGACGCAGCGCCGCGGTGCCGTAGTAGGTGATCGCCGTGCCGATACGCGGGATCACGGCGTCAAAATGCGGGAGCTGGCGGCCTTTATAGTGAATTGACGAGGCCACCGGGCTGACGTTCATATAGCAGGAAAGCGGATCGAGGATTTCCACCTGATGACCGCGTTTTTGCGCGGCTTCGCGCAGGCGTCGACATGAATAAAGCGTTCCATCCCGGGATAATATGGCAATTTTCACCCTGCACCTCTGCGAAAAGACCCGCTCTGGCGGGCCTCTGAGTAGCAAACAACGTTTTAAATTAGCGCTGACCTGCGGAATTTCCTTGCGTCAGACCGGGTGCAGTTTACACGCAATCAGCGCGTAGCCCATCCCTGCTTATGCAGATATTCCAGAATAAATGGCCGGCTTTCTTTGACGATAGTCCGGCGGATATGGTCGCTCCAGGTATCGCGACGCGTGTTGCTGCCGCGAGAGAGATAATAGTGCGCCAATTGCTCGTCATATTCAGCAAGGACCGTCTCATCCAGCGGCTGATAGTAATTTTCATGAACCAGCATCGCCGACGGCATGCGCGGTTTCACTTCCGGATTATCGTCAGGCCAGCCAAGGCACAGGCCAAACAGCGGCATTACGTGCTGTGGGAGCTTCAGCAGCTGGGTCACCGCATCAATATTGTTACGCAGCCCGCCGATATAGACGCCGCCCAGGCCAAGAGATTCCGCCGCCACCAGCGCATTCTGCGCCATAATCGCGGTGTCGACGCAGCCCAGCAGGAGCTGTTCGGCGAGACCCAGCTGAGCGTCCGGGCAGATTTGCAGATTGCGGTTAAAATCAGGGCAGAATACCCAGAATTCCGCAGCCTGCGCCACGTGCTGCTGTCCGCCGCTCAGCGGCACCAGCTGTTGACGTATTTCCGGGTCGGTAACGCGAATAATTGAGGTACATTGTAAAAAACTGGAGCTGGAGGCTCCCTGCGCGCTGGCGATAATTGCGGCGCGCTGTTCTTCGCTGATCGGCGCGTCGGTAAAATGGCGAATAGAACGGTGGCTACGCAGCAGCTCAATGGTCGGCGTCATCTCGTTTTTCTCTGTCAGGCAATGATGAAGGGGAATTTTTCGTTTGCGTCAACTGCGGGGCAACAACTTTCGCCACACGCCAGATTAACGCCACGGCGGCCGGAAGCATCAGCAGGATCCCCGCGAAGATCATCAGCAGCGCCGCGGTCGGGCTGGAAAACGGCGCAGGCAGGCTGACGTACTGATTAAGCGAGAGCCAGGCCAGGGTCAACAGCACCATGCCGATAAACTCAACTACCAGAACGCTTTTGGGTAATGCTGCGGGCGATCGCATAACGCTCCTCCGGTCCAAAGCAATCACGCAACCGGGTAAAAAAGTCGCGTATCAGAGGGAGTATAGCGGTTTCATCAGCAGAATATTTAACAAACATAGCCTTAAGCCATCAAAGCAAAAGGCAGAACCTTCTTTTCCCCGTCGCCATAACGCGGCATGATACGCCCCATTCGCCATCCGGCTGAGGTTTAAGGAGAGAGAGTATGTTTACGGTAATTTTTGGTCGTCCAGGTTGCCCATATTGCGTTCGCGCCAAAGAACTGGCGGAAAAACTGAGCAACGAGCGCGATGATTTTAACTATCGCTACATTGATATCCACGCTGAAGGCATCAGCAAAGCCGATCTGGAGAAAACCGTGGGTAAACCGGTTGAAACCGTACCGCAGATTTTTGTCGATCAGAAGCACATTGGCGGCTGCACTGACTTTGAAGCCTGGGCGAAAGAGAATCTCGGTCTGTTTGCCTGAGACGACTCACTCCTCTGACGAGGGCTTGCGTCTGGTATCAAGCCAGGCGCAAATAAATAAAAAGCACAGCGCGCCCAGCGCGCACCAGAACACCGCGCTAAATAGCCACGCCAGTTCCTGCCAGAAAGATCGTTGAGTGACGAAGAATAACCGCATGACGACCAGACAAATAGGCGCAGCCAGCATAGCGCCGATAAGCGGACGCAGCACCCGCTGACCCGGGGAGAGGCAGCTTGCCGCCGCACCGGGTAGCAAAAAGAACAGCAGCCCGAGCTCAGGGTTACCGGTAGCCCGAAAGGCGCCTTTCATATGTAACAGCAGCGATAAGCAAACCACGATAAATAGAAAGAACCCACAGATAATACCGGCCCAAGCACGCTCAGATTTCACGACATCCTCCTGATTTTGCCTCTAACCAACTTCCACTTCGCCCAGTCAGATAAAGATTCTGGCAATCCATGCCAATAAAAGATCCCGTCAAGGTAATAACGATTGTTGCTAGCCGCAGCCCCCAGGAAAGATTAAACTATCGACTATATTTTGCTGGTTATAACGGGATGCCAGAATAGCGTTCGGGACAACGCGAACACTGGACCAACCTTAGACCAAATAACCATTTCCTTCAACAACTTACTAGTAAATGAGAAGTTGGCTTTCGTGAATATAAACGTCGCAGATTTGTTAAACGGGAATTACATCCTGTTATTGTTCGTTGTACTTGCACTGGGACTCTGCCTCGGGAAACTGCGTCTCGGGTCGGTACAACTTGGTAATTCCATTGGCGTTTTAGTGGTTTCCCTATTATTAGGGCAGCAGCATTTCAGTATTAACACTGACGCCCTCAATCTCGGCTTTATGCTGTTTATTTTTTGCGTCGGCGTAGAAGCGGGCCCCAACTTTTTTTCTATTTTTTTTCGCGATGGGAAAAATTACCTGATGCTCGCGCTGGTGATGGTCGGCAGCGCAATGCTGATCGCCATGGGGCTGGGTAAGCTCTTCGGCTGGGATATCGGCCTGACGGCCGGGATGCTCGCCGGCGCGATGACGTCCACTCCCGTGCTGGTCGGCGCCGGGGATACGCTTCGCCACTTCGGCATGCCCAGCGATCAGCTCGCCCTTTCGCTCGATCATCTGAGCCTCGGCTATGCGCTGACCTATCTGATTGGCCTGGTCAGCCTGATCGTCGGCGCCCGCTATATGCCGAAGCTGCAGCATCAGGATTTGCAGACCAGCGCCCAGCAAATCGCCCGCGAGCGCGGTCTCGATACCGACTCCCGGCGTAAGGTCTATTTGCCGGTGATCCGCGCCTACCGCGTCGGTCCGGAGCTGGTGGCGTGGGCTGATGGTAAAAATCTGCGCGAGCTGGGTATTTACCGCCAGACCGGCTGCTACATTGAGCGCATCCGCCGCAACGGCATTCTCGCGAACCCGGACGGCGATGCGGTGCTGCAGATGGGTGATGATATCGCCCTGGTGGGTTACCCGGATGCCCATGCCCGCCTCGACCCAAGCTTCCGTAACGGCAAAGAGGTCTTCGACCGCGATCTGCTCGATATGCGAATCGTCACCGAAGAGATCGTGGTCAAAAACCACAATGCCGTCGGCCGTCGCCTGGCGCAGCTGAAGCTGACCGACCACGGCTGCTTCTTAAACCGCGTCATTCGCAGCCAGATCGAAATGCCTATCGACGATAACGTGGTGCTCAACAAGGGCGATGTGCTGCAGGTCAGCGGCGACGCGCGTCGCGTTAAAACCGTCGCCGATCGTATCGGCTTCATCTCCATTCACAGCCAGGTGACCGACCTGCTCGCCTTCTGCGCCTTCTTTATCGTTGGCCTGATGATCGGCATGATCACCTTCCAGTTCAGTTCGTTCAGCTTCGGCATCGGTAACGCCGCCGGTCTGCTGTTTGCCGGCATTATGCTCGGCTTCCTGCGCGCCAACCATCCGACGTTCGGCTACATCCCGCAGGGCGCGCTGAATATGGTGAAAGAGTTCGGCCTGATGGTATTTATGGCCGGCGTGGGGCTCAGCGCGGGCGCCGGGATTAACAACGGCCTCGGCGCCGTCGGCGGTCAGATGCTGGCGGCGGGCCTGATCGTCAGCCTGGTACCGGTGGTTATCTGCTTCCTGTTCGGCGCGTACATCCTGCGCATGAACCGCGCGATGCTCTTCGGCGCCATGATGGGCGCCCGTACCTGCGCGCCGGCGATGGAAATTATCAGCGATACAGCCCGCAGCAATATCCCGGCGCTGGGATACGCGGGGACCTACGCCATCGCTAACGTATTGTTAACCCTGGCAGGTACGCTGATTGTCATCATCTGGCCGGGACTACAGTGAATTTTTTAAGAAAAAAAACGCGCATACGCAGAACTTTTTTTGCTGGCATCAGTCATAAGTAGTGCCACTGCTTTTCTTTGATGTCCCCATTTTGTGGAGCCCATCAACCCCGCCACTTAGGTTCAAGGTTGATGGGTTTTTTGTTGCCTGAATTTTACGGCCTTTAAAATCATTGAGTTACAAACCCTCTTTTTAAGTCATGGCGACAAAGTGGCGACAGCCTCAAAGAGCCAGCGCAGCCTGGCCTGAATTTGTGAGATGAGGCTGCACAGGATGGGCCTCTTTAGGTGTAGAAATTGAGCGAACAAAAGTCTCATGCGTTACGAACGTATTGCTGCAGTTGATATTCTGGCACTGGTGGTAACGTTCTTTGGTCATTGAAGAGACCTGGAAACTGCTGCGAGTATGGGCTGCACTTCCACATACTGGGCAAATCATCATTTTACATCCCCGCCTTTTTTGCTGAAATCGCAATAATGATACAACATTATTTCATTTCGTGAACTTTAAGTTCTCTTATGAAAACCTCAGTCCATTACTAAATCATCAATTTTCACTTCCAGCTCGATGCTGGTTGTAAATCCGCTATCCGGGTTTACCGTGTGCGTTAACGTGGTGATGGTCCAGCTGACATCATCAATGGGTTGTTTAAAGCCGATGACCTTCACGGGCATTTCCGTATAGAGATCCGCGCGGCCTTCTGCCAGCTGCAGGGAAAATGACGCCACACCACACTGCAGCCGCTTCCAGTTCATTTTTGCTGCGCGTTCCGCATTAGCGCGCTTGGCATAGGTCCGGTTCAGAACCAGGACGTTCTCATCCGTCCCGCTCAGGTAATCTTCTTGCTTTGCTTCCGGCTCTTTTGGTTTTGTCGTCTTCCGGCGGCGCTTCACTTTGGTGGTTTCTTTTTTCTCCAGTTCGCGCGTATGCAACAAGTGAGCAATTACCCCAGTGTACGCTCCCCTGTCCGCCTGGCTGAAGCGATGACTGCCACCGTCCCGGCGGGTAATAGTGATGACCGGCAGCGCTTTACCGCTGGCCGTTTTCCCCTGCCCCTGCCGGATAAACAGCAAATTACGGTCCTTCACTGAGGCAATCGCACCGTCCCGCCAGCTTCATCAAAAAGCTGGCGTCGCTCTCGTTGGTCTGCTCTAGGTGATTTACAGCCTGCCCGCTACATCATTGCCGATGGCAACCTTCAGGCTGTGCCGAGTGGCAATCTTCTTCACCACCTCACCCACTGTCGTTTTGTGCCAGGACTTTTCACGCCGTACATTTAGCGTCTCCCTGAAATCAGCGCTGCGGGCACGGATTGTCAGTCGGTCCGAGCTGCCGCTATGCTCTATCTCATCAACGGTAAATTTCCCTTTTGAAAAAAGCGGCAGGCCTTTCCATCCATATCGCTGATGGTATCGATTGAAAGACCAGTTGTTTCTCTATTAACGCTCAATTGTGATGTGAGGCGTGTTAAGAGTGATTGAAATGTAAGGGGTCATGATGCAACAATCTCCCGTTGGCTTGTGATTATTCTGGTTAAATAGTGACCAAAAACTTCACAATTCGGATAATAGGATCGCAATTTGGTTATATCAACTCAAAAAAACACATTTCGCCACATTAGCGGCAATCTAAAATCATCCATCATACAAAACTGTGGGGGACAGCAAATCATAGAACGCATACTTGCCGCCTACGATTTCACTTCGCGAAAAGCACTATGTAATCATCTGGGTATTCCGCAGAGCACAATGGCCAACAGGTATGCACGGGATACATTTCCTGCTGATTGGGTTGTTATTTGTGGAATTGAGACTGGCGTTTCAATTGAATGGTTATCGTCAGGTGTTGACATAAATGCACCCGTGTATCTCCCCGCAGACTCAACTCCAACACAAGGTATATCTCCGAGCAATCGATGTTCTAACAACACAAAGTACCCAATTGAGAACATAACTAATCTCAATCAAGGAGGAAAGGCGGCTATTGAACGTTTAGTTGAGGCATATGGCTTTACAACTCGGCAGGCCTTGGCAGACCACTTGGGCGTATCTAAAAGCACGCTAGCGAATAGATATATGCGTAATACATTTCCTGCAGATTGGATCATCCAATGTGCTTTGGAAACAGGTGTGCCTCTAGATTGGTTAGTATCCGGTATTGGCGAATCTGTTCATAAATCAACAAATGAAGTTTTCAAGCTTCAAAAATTTTGTCTTACTCAAGGAAATCTTAAGGAGGATGGTGAGTGCGTCTGGGATAAAAATTATATTTCTATCAAGGAAGACTCACTATATATCGTAGTAGATGAGAAACGATCATATATCTGCGATTCGAATTTCAATCATGTTGAAGATGGAAAATGGCTTATAGATATTGATGGGCAAAAAACATTGCGAGACATTGTTCTTTTATCAAATTCAAAAATACAAGTGCGGTATCAAGATAGTACCTTTGTGTATAACAAGAATGATATTACATTCATTAGCTTCGTGAGAGTTATTATTACTGAGGTCAAAAAATGAGTGAAACAAAGCTTCGCTGGTTTTTCTATACCTTTGTCATTGCAATCGTACCATTCATGGTAAGATTCCTTTTAGGTTTTACCACTAACATCAGCCCGCACATATTAACAATCTCTGATTTAGTAGCATTTTCATTAGTAATGCAAGTCTCGACTGTAGGGGCAGCAGAAATATTGAATGATGAGCACAAAAAATTTAAGACTGTTTGTTTTAGCATTACTACCGTCTTGATTCTTTTTTCTGGACTATACTATGCCTTATCCATTATTTCTGAAGAAAATCCAGAAATAATGAATCTCAACAGTAGCATACTTGTATTGTTTATTATTTGTTTATCATCAACACTTTTGAGTTTTACCGCACATCATAAACTTCAAAGCAATGAACAATTGTCAATGGAGGAGATGTAGACATGGAGAAATTTTTCACATATCTCAATTGGGTATCAGTACTAGTCTCTTTGATAGCTATTATTTATAGCGTTTACAATATCAGGAAAACTAAAAAAGAGCTTGATGATTACCAAAAACGATTAGAAATAAAGAAGAATCAATACAAAGATAAAACAAAGGAGATTTAGAATGAGTTCTGAAAATAATAACAATTCTATTAAAAATATAATTTATCTCGATTATGAGAAAATGTATTCACTCAGTGCACAGTTATTTAAAGGTGTTGTTTTTGAATCATTAATTGAAAAAGGATACAGTTTCTCCGAGAAGGATAGCATAAAAAACTTTGAAAACAACAACACGGAGAATGATAGTCGTAAGAATTATGTAAAACCTTATGACTATCATTATTCTATGTTCGAAAATAAGCTACATGAGCTTGACAAAATAACCACCCTATCAAAAGGCGCATTTAATGAAAAGATATCTTTCAACAAAATAAAAAATCATCCATTTATTAAATCCACTGGTGTAATATTAATAACAGACCCGGTTGCACTTACTAATTTAACCAAAGATTTTAACAAATTCAATGACCACCTTGCATATATAACTAATGCTGGAGAGATCAATGAATTATACTCAAAACTAAAAGAACTCACAAAAAATAACAAACAACAAATAGCTGATATACGCTCAAAAATAAAATCACTTGAAGATGAGCTAGCGTATATTCGTACATGTTCAAATCAGAAGTATCATGATAGCCTTGCAGAAATTTTAGAATTCAGTTATGGAACGGAAATAGAAATCAATCAAAACATGGGTGAATATATTATTTCTGGATTCTTTGAGAGGGAATTCCTCAAACAACCAGTGTCAACTATTTTAAAAAGGTACTCCAGAAAAACTGTTACAGAATTCACTATACTTGGTATTACTACTCAGTTTAAAACTGACGAATGGACTATACCTGATGTTGGATTCAATGACTTCAGAGGTGCGATCAAAGGACTTAACGAAGCAAACTATAATGTCGAAAAATCTTTTTTAGATGTAGCTGACAAAGAGTTAATTTTAGAACCTATAGCGATGTACACAGAATTATAGTAGTGCTTGTATGAAATAGCTTATATTATACATTAACCACTATTCTAAAGTACAGTTAAATTTAGCCCTCTGACATGGGGGCCTTTTTATGGCAGTACGTAAATTTGTAAATATGCTCTGCTCATAGTAAAATTGTGATTAGCCCACTTTTCTATTCTCTAAGGCTAACATAGAATCAAGTCATCTACATACAACAAATGAGTATGATTCATGCATACTTTTGCACAAGCACTCGCTTCCTTGCAGGAAGGGGAAAAACCCTCCCTGCTTATGGGAAATGGTTTTTCACAAGCTTGGTCTCCACAAATATTCAATTACCGGAATATTCTCGACAATGCCAACTTTGGTGCTCATGGAGATTTAATAAGAAAATTATTTCAAGAGCTAAATACATTCGATTTTGAGTCAGTAATGGATAAACTTTCATCAGCAAATAGGATAATTAAACACTATGACCCTCATTGCGAAATGATAAATCTAATCAACGAACATCAGGAAGCTCTGAAAACGGCACTTATCAATGCCATTTCTAATTCTCACCCAACATACCCACATCAAATATCAGGCAGGCAATTTTCTTCCGCGAGGTTTTTCTTATCTTGTTTTGAAGGATTGTTCACGCTTAACTATGATTTATTAATGTATTGGGCTAGAAATAAAAACAGCCTTGAGCCTTTAAACTTTGAGACAGATGATGGCTTTAGGGCTGGACGAACATGGCAACGCTATGACACTGATCAAGAAGTATTTTTCTTGCATGGTGCGCTACATTTGTATGAGCAAGGTTCTTTAATAAAGAAACATGCAAGTAGTGATAATGGTAACACTATTATCGAACAAGTTCAGATAAATTTAGATGAAGATGCTTTCCCTCTTTTTGTTTCCGAACCAACAAGTGAAAAGAAAAAAGAGAGAATTCTACACAATCCCTATTTAAACTTTTGCTACGCAGCGTTACGTAGGTTGAAAGGGACATTGTTCATATACGGACATTCAATGGATAAGAACGACAGGCATATATTTGACCAAATCCGAGAGAGTCAAATCACTAAAGTATATGTCAGTATTTATGGCAATGAGAATGATGAAAACAACAAAAAAGCTATAGCAAATGCTTATCGATTTTTATCAAAAGATGGATATAATGTTGTTTTTTTCATCGCAGAAACTGCTCCTATTTGGGGAGAAATACAAATTCCCGCATGATAAATAAACTAACGACAGTAGGAAATTTTGAAATTTACATTCAAACTTACCAACGCAGGAGATACACTCTTCATGAGTTTAAGTGGCGGCAGCGGTTGGCATCGCCCCCCTAATCGCCACTCCTTATAAAGGACCTAACCCGTTGAGAAAGCTATAAATATTTATTATTACCAACCCGCTTACATAAATGTTTTTTTGTCTTCTGCGCCCCGCTCACTCTCCCGCCAGCCTTCCCACCATCAGTCGAATTGCTTCTCTGGATAGCGGCGCTCTGTCGGTCACGAAGTGCAGCGTCATACCCTCGATAAAGGCGTCAAGCCCGCGGGCCGTTGCTGGTTCAAACCACTGTTCCAGAGTCTGCTGGCTGCGCAGCATCCAGTTTTGCATGACTGCTTTTAAATTCGGCTGGCTGCTGCAAAAAGCATACAGCTGATACATCAGCTCCATATTGCGTGCGGTGGTCACCTGGGCGCTGAATATCAGCTCGGCAATCGCGTCACAGGCCTCTTCGCGGCTATGCACATCGGCAAAAAACAGCTGATACTGCGCCGACATCTGGCCGGTAAACAGGCTGAACGCTTCTTCGACCAGCGCCTCGATACCGCTGAAATAGTAGGTCAGCGAGCCCAAAGGCACGCCCGCACAGGTGGCGATTTTCCGATGCGTGACCGCGTGGATGCCGTGTATCGCGATCGTGTCCAGCGTCGCCTGCAAAATCCGCTCCCGACGCTGCGGGTCGTTTGGTCGACGGGCCATCAGTGTTCCTCTCTCATTTAAATAGGCGCTTAATCCCTTAGCGGATGCTGGGCGCATTCCTCAGGCTGAATCGAATCATAGAGGTCAATAAAAAAACATTCTTCAGCAAGCAGCCTGGATGTACAAATGTACACAACCTTGCTACTGTTGTCTGCATCTCTCCACTCTCGGGCATTTACGGATGACAGCGCAAACCTCCCGCAGAGCCCTTCAGCTAAGGCTGTGGGCGCTCTTCATGTTCTTTTTTATCCCTGGATTACTCATGGCCTCATGGGCGACCCGCACGCCGGCGATTCGCGATCTGCTCGCGCTCTCGACGGCGGAAATGGGGATTGTATTATTTGGACTATCAATAGGTTCGATGAGCGGCATCCTCTGCTCAGCGTGGCTGGTCAATCGATTCGGCACCCGAAAAGTGATTCGTACCACCATGTCCTGCGCGGTGGTCGGCATGCTGGTCCTCAGCGCCGCGCTATGGTTTACCTCGGCGGTGCTGTTTGCTGTTGGCTTAGCCATCTTCGGCGCCAGCTTTGGTTCAGCGGAAGTGGCGATTAACGTTGAAGGCGCCGCCGTTGAACGCGAAATGAATAAAACCGTGCTGCCGATGATGCATGGTTTCTACAGCTTCGGCACGCTCGTCGGCGCCGGAATAGGCATGGCGGTCACCGGCTTCGGCCTGCCCGCCGCGCCGCACATTCTGCTGGCGGCGCTGGTGGCTGTCGCCCCCATCGCTATCGCCATTCGCGCAATTCCGGAAGGTACCGGCAAGAATGCAGCGGAAGCGGCGCGCCATGAAGGCAAAGGCCTGCCGATATGGCGAGATGCTCAATTGCTGCTGATTGGCGTCATCGTCCTGGCCATGGCCTTTGCCGAGGGTTCCGCCAACGACTGGCTGCCGCTGCTGATGGTGGACGGCCACGGCTTCAGCCCGACTTCCGGGTCGCTGATTTACGCGGGCTTCACCCTCGGTATGACCCTCGGCCGTTTTACCGGCGGTTGGTTTATTGACCGCTACAGCCGGGTGACTGTGGTTCGCGCCAGCGCGGTCATGGGCGCGCTGGGCATTGGCCTGATTATTTTTGTCGATAACCCGTGGGTCGCCGGCCTCTCGGTACTATTATGGGGCCTCGGCGCATCGCTCGGCTTCCCGCTGACCATTTCCGCCGCCAGCGACACTGGCCCGGATGCGCCGAAGCGCGTCAGCGTGGTGGCGATCACCGGCTACCTCGCCTTCCTCGTCGGGCCGCCGCTGCTGGGCTTCCTCGGCGAGCACTTCGGCCTGCGTAGCGCCATGATGGTAGTGCTGGCATTGGTGCTGGTCGCGGCCATCGTCGCCCGGGCGGTTGCGAAGCCACACTCTGAACCCGTGATGGAGAATAGTTAATGAGCATCAAATTGATTGCGGTAGACATGGATGGCACCTTTCTGAGCGATGCCAAAACCTATAACCGTCAGCGCTTCCTCGCCCAGTATCAGCGGATGCGCGAGCAGGGCATCCGCTTCGTCGTCGCCAGCGGCAACCAGTATTACCAGCTTATCTCCTTCTTCCCGGAGGTAGCGCACGAGATCGCCTTTGTCGCCGAAAACGGCGGCTGGGTGGTCAGCGCCGGAGAAGATGTATTTAACTGCCGGATGCCGCAGGAACATTTCAATACCGTCATCGATCATCTCCAGACGCTGACCAACATTGAAATCATCGCCTGCGGTAAGCGCAGCGCTTATACCCTCAACCAGTATAATGATGAGCTGAAAGCGGTCGCGGCGAAGTACTATCATCGCCTCGAACTGGTCGACGACTTTAATCATATTGCTGATGATGCGATTCTGAAATTTGGCCTCAACGTCCCGGACCAGCTGATCCCTGAGATACAGCCGAAGCTGCACGCCGCGCTTGGCGATATGGTAACCGCAGTCGCTACCGGCTACGGCAGCATTGACCTGATTATTCCTGGGGTACACAAGGCTAACGGCCTGCGCATCCTGCAGGAGCGCTGGGGGATCGAGAATCATGAAGTGGTCGCCTTTGGCGATAGCGGCAACGATATTGAAATGCTGCAGCATGCCGGATTCGGTTACGCGATGGCCAACGCCGCCGCGCCGGTGAAGGCCGTTGCTGGCTATCGTGCGCCGCACAATAACGAAGAAGGCGTACTCCATATCATTGATAAAGTGCTTAATCGCGAAGCGCCGTTCGTCTGAGACAGCGCCTGCTGCGGCGCGTAACGTCGCAGCAGGTCATTGGAGAGTTACTGCGGTTCGAGGGAGCTGCCTACGCGTTTGTCCTTCAGGAAGTAGACCATCATCGCCAGCCAGAGCACCCCGCTAAGCAAATTCAGCAAACTGAAGAGTCCGCTGCCGCCAGACTCATAGGCGTGCTTGCTCACTTCAATACCCACGGTAAAGATCAGCATTTGCAGCATCCCCATCGCCGCCGATACCGTCCCCTTGCTCATTTCGCTGGCAAACAGCGTCAGGCGCACCAGCCCGGCGTTAGCAAGCCCAATGCCGAAGGCGTAAACGCTCAGCCCGGCGGTCATCCACAAATAAGCGTGCGTCGAGGCGACCGTAGCGACGGCGGAAATCAGCAGGCCAAGCATAATTGGCCAGCCGCCGAGGATAATCAACGAACGCACCGTTTTGCGGGAAGTCTGGCGCGCCAGCACCAGGTTACCGGCGATCAACGCGCCAAAGATTGGCACCTGCAGCAAGCCATATTCGTAGCTGGTCGCCTGCTCGCCGCTAATGATAATCACCGGCGACTGGGCTATCCACGCCAGCAGCGGCAGGCTGACAAAACCGGTGGCCAGCGCGCCGGCGACAAAGCGCAGGTTTTTCAGCACTTCACGATAATCACGCCCCAGCTCTTTTACCGAGAGTTTCTCGCCCATGCGGGTGGCGGTTTCCGGCATCGCCCGCTGTAGCCCGAAGAAGGCGATAGCGGCCAGTACGGCAAACAGGACAAACATCATCTCCCACGGCAGGATATGTACCCAGGCCGCGCCCACCAGCGGCCCAAGCAGCGGCGCAATCAGCGCGACGTTGGCCATTAAGGCGGTAATCTTGATGCATACCGCCTCTTCAAAAGACTCCTGTATCGCCGCATAGCCAACCGCGCCAATAAAGCACAGGCTGATACCCTGCAAAAAGCGCAGCAGCGTGAACTGCTCAATAGTTTGCGCCAGCAGCGTCGCCAGGCAGGTCACGATAAACCACACCACCCCGGTCAGCATGACCGGACGGCGGCCGATGCGGTCCGAAAGCGGGCCCAGCAGCCACTGTAAAAACATACCGCCGGCGAGATAGGCGGTCATGGAGGTCGGAACCCATTCATTGCCAACGCCAAACTCTTCCACGACCGAGAGCATGCCCGGCTGGATCATATCATTGCCGATATAGGTGGCGAATTCGTATAACACCAGGCACAGCGGAAAGAGCAGCGCCTGACGTCCGAGGCGTTTGCCTGAAAGTGAAGAATTGTGCATGAAATCTCTTATTTAAATAAAACCGCGCAAAGTTTAATGAAAGTCGTGCCGGGGAGATAGCGAATTGTGAGCGATGGCGAAAAATATCGCCATTCTGCAACCTCTTCGCCACCAGCGAATAAAAAATCCCGCTGTATGTATTTCGTTTATGTTTCAATTAGATTACACACTATATACTCCTTTATTCAGTCTGTTAACGAAGATACATGCAAGATTTCACTCATAACAAACTGATAATTAAGAAAATACTGTTTTACCTTAGCGCCACCGTTTCTTAGGGTGGGCGGCTTGTTGATAACGGATTAAAGAGCCCGGACGTATGCTGGAAAATATTAACTACTCGCTGTTTGCATTACTCAATGCCACTCCCTCGTCCCCGTGGTGGGCGATAGAGATCGCGACGTTTATCGCCAAAGACCTGATTATTATTGTGCCATTATTGGTATTAGCCTTATGGCTTTGGGGTCCAAACCAGCGTCAGCTAGTATTTAAGGTGATGATGGCATTAGCCATTAGTCTTACGCTGTCATGGATATTCGGCGCGCTTTTTCCGCACGAACGGCCGTTCGCCGCCGGTATGGGTTATAACTTCCTGCACCACTCGCCCAACAACTCCTTCCCGAGCAATCACGGCACCATCTGCTTTACCTTTGCGCTGGCCTTTATGTTCTGGCACCGCCTGTGGTCGGGAGTCCTGCTTTTCGCCGTTGCCTGCGCAATTGCCTGGTCCAGGGTCTATCTCGGCGTTCACTGGCCGATGGATATGCTGGGCGGACTTCTCACCGCGATGAGCGCCTGTCTAAGCGCCCAGCTTTTGTGGCAAAGCGGCGGAAAGACCCTTTATCAGCATCTGCAGCGGCTGTACCGCCTGTTCTTTTCGCTACCGATTCGCAAAGGCTGGGTGCGCGAATAACCTGTTTCTCAGCCGCCGGTAAATTGCGGCAGAGCCCAACGCCTGCGCGTGACTAACCCTCTTTCGGCAGGTAAAATCGCCGCTGACGCCCTGTCGATGCAGGGCGCTTTAGCCTAGAGGGAATATGGAAACTCGTCGTGACGAACGCATCAGCCAGCTTATTCAGGCACTCAAGCGCAGTGATAAACTGCATCTAAAAGAAGCGGCCACCCTGCTTGGGGTGTCGGAGATGACTATTCGTCGCGACCTCAACGGCCACAGCGGCCCGGTCGTTTTGCTGGGCGGCTATATCGTTCTGGAGCCGCGCAGCGCGACGCACTATCTGCTAAGCGACCAGAAAACGCGCCTTGTTGATGAAAAACGCCGCGCCGCCCGCCATGCGGCAAAGCTGCTTGAGGCCCATCAGATGGCCTTTTTCGACTGCGGGACCACCACGCCGTGGATTATCGATGCCATCGACAACGCCCTGCCGTTTACCGGGGTCTGCTATTCGCTCAACACCTTCCTTTCCTTGCAGGAAAAGCCACAGTGCCGCGCGATTTTGTGCGGCGGCGAGTTCCACGCCAGCAACGCCATTTTTAAACCGCTGAGCCTGCAGGATACGCTAAGCCATCTTTGCCCGGATATCGCGTTTTATTCCGCCGCGGGCGTCGATTGCGAGCAGGGAGCGACCTGCTTTAACCTCGAGGAGCTGCCGGTTAAACACTGGGCGATGAAAAGCGCGCGCTACCACGTGCTGGTCGTCGATCACAGTAAATTTGGCAAAGTTCGGCCGGCGCGGATGGGCGATTTATCGCAGTTTGACGTGATTGCCAGCGACGTGTGTCCGGATGACGAGCTGCTTACGCTGGCGAAAGAAAAACAGATTTCACTTCTTTACTAAAACCGCGCCCCGCAGGGCGCGGCCTGCATTTTACGAGAACCAGCCGCCGAACCAGCCGTGCAGTTTCATCAGCACGAAATCGATCATCCGGCTAAAGAACCCGCCTTCATTGACCGCTTCCATAACAATCAGCGGCCGCTGTTCAATGGTTTTATCATTCAGTTTAAAGTCGATGGTGCCGACAACCTGACCTTTAGTCAGCGGTGCGGTCAGTTGCGTATCATTCAAAGTGTAGCTGGCCTTCAGGTTTTTCAACTGGCCTTTCGGCAGCGTGATGGAACCGGCATCGCCCGCGCCAAGCTTCGCTTCACTGCTATCGCCAAACCAGACGCGCTGGGTAATGAAGGTGGCATCAGGTTTAATCGGCGTCACGGTTTCATAAAAGCGGAAGCCCCAGGTCAGCAATTTTTCAGATTCGTTAAATCGGATACGGTCAGTTTTGGTACCGAGCACGACGGCAATCAGGCGCATGTCGTTTTGCGTCGCGGAAGAGACCAGATTGTAGCCCGCACCGGCAGTGGTTCCGGTTTTCACGCCGTCAGCGTTAAGGTTCGTGCTCCACAGCAGGCGGTTACGGTTCGGCTGACGGATTTTGTTGAAAGTGAACTCTTTTTCTTTGTGGATCGCATACTCTTCCGGCACATCATGGATCATCGCTTTGGTCAGCAGCGCCATATCGCGGGCGGTACTGAACTGACCCGGCGCATCAAGCCCGTGCACGGTCTTAAAGGTGGTATTGGTGAGGCCCATCTTCTGCGCATAGCCGTTCATCAGGCTGACAAAGGCGTCCTGGCTGCCCGCCACGTAGTCGGCAATCGCGATGCTGGCGTCGTTGCCGGACTGAATGATAACGCCCTTGTTAAGATCTTCCACCGACACCTGCATTCCAGGCTTGAGGAACATCACCGAGGAGCCGCGCAGCGCCGGGTTACCGGTGGCCCACGCATCGCGCCCGATGGTCACCATATCCGTAGACTTAATCTTACCCGCCTTTAGCGCCTGGCCGACAACGTAGCTGGTCATGATCTTGGTCAGGCTTGCCGGATCGAGTTTTTCATCGGCATTGCCTTCGCTGAGTACTTTGCCGCTGGCATAGTCCATCAGGATCCAGGCGCGCGCGTCAATGGATGGCGCATCGGGGAGTTGTTCCGCAGCCTGCACCGCAGGCGCGACGAGAAATAAAAGCGCGCAGCCTGCCGCGAGGCCGCGAAGGGAAAAAGCATCATGCGTCATAAGAGCCACCCAAGTATCCTTTCCAAACAAAAATATGCCGCCACACTCGTTCCGCGCCGCAGCAGCCGGTGAGTAAAGCGTACAAATGACCTTAAAGAAACAGCGAGTTGGTAAAGTTTTTAAAGTTTACGCAATAACCTCGCGCGGCGCTGCAAACAGCGCAATTTTTTTGATCGCGGTTGCCTAAATATTAACTTTATTATGGCATGCAAAAAAATAGTTTAGCAAATTCAATGATCTGCAATATTTTCAACGATATAGCTCGGTTGACTTCGGGACAAATGCGGACAAATGCGGACATTTGATTGCCCCAAACCGTGCCCCAAACGCCATTTTGCCCCAAAATCTGCCCCATTTTTACCCCCTTCAAACAGGGCTATCATCCTGCCTCATATCGTTGATCACGTGCGTTGCAACTCCGAGCACTTCAACCTCATCCATGGCATCACCTTCAATCGACTCCCCCTCTACCGTGATGAACGATCTACCCATTAGCTTTGCAAACTGAAGTTCGCCAGCAGAACGTATGAGCAGAATACTCCCCTGCTTAACCTTTAGAGACAAGTCCAGAACAACATACCCACGGTCGGTTGAGATAACTCGCGAGTTTGCTGTGATGTTGCACAGAGAATTTACTGTTAACGTGCTTTCAATGTAATCCGTAGCCGGTGACGGGAATCCCATGATCTACCCTCCAACAACACTGTTTGTATATACAGTAGTTATATTGAGATGGAAGATCAAGAGTGGTTGCGGCTATCAATTCATAACACAGAACAATGTATCAGTTGATTACTATACTTTTTTTATTTCAGTTAAAATCGTAATGAAAGTCACGGGCCAAAGAACTACAAACATTAAAAGTCCACAGAGGTTATTTAGCACACCTTTCGTTTCATCTGCTCCTGTGACCTGAGCGATAATCCAGAGTAACAATCCAAAACCAAAATACCATTCCATCAGCATTCAACCTCTCATAATTCTAAATTGCCACCTGAGTAGAGCAATTCTGTGCCTGCTGCCGGGTAGTTCCATCCTTCATCTTTATTTATGTTTCGGCAAACCGACAATGTCAGCCTCATAGCCAATTCCATAACGAATTCCGCTTGCATCAACCACTGGGCATCCTACAGACCAGTCGCTTTTATCAACCAGAACGCCCCTAAGCGTTTCGCCTTTTTGGGTTCTGATTATTACCTGCTGTCCTGCCCTTAAATTCAGGATGTTAATTCGTTTCATCCACATTAATCCTCTGATTATCCCGCCATTACTGGCGGGATATTAACTATGCGTCTATCGCGCCGGAAAATCTTGGAAGGCTTTTCAGATAGGCATAGGCCTGAGTTTCCGGGTCGTCTCCATTCAATGCGTACCCCTCATATACAAAATAATCTTCCATTAGTAGCGGGCCGCCTTCAGTGGCATAGAACCCGACATTGAAATTCAGTCTCAAGCGGTCCGGAGAGATAGTTATCGCCCCCACTGTGATAATGCAGTCAGTAACAGAAACGCCGTTAATCGTCTGGTCTAATTTAATTGACATAATTAATCCTTCATGATGAGAGTGACGCCGTATGTTGTTGCCGGAAGTTTGTTCCCTGACAACGTTGGCTTAATAACAATTGAAACAGATGTTGCAGTGGATTCTGCATAATTTGGAAATGCCTCAATTGGAAATGAGAGGCCAGATGGTGATGTTATCTGCGCGGAAACACCAGTCGGACGGCGACTCATATAACAGCGAGGTACAATCGTTAACGTGTGCGAATCAGCCGCCGCGGACAAAGTAAACGCTTCGTACCTGCTATCAATATTCCCCCTGTCCATATCCCCGTTATTATCGAGCACAGGAGAGGTGACGCTAGAGAATCTGTAATTTTTGATGGAAGTGTTGCCGCAACCCGCGCCGTTAGTTACGGCGACATCCGCGAATGAAACTTTAATACCGTCAATGACATTGCGATTACTAGAGTTAACTGTGTTAAATGCTGATGTAACCTTCTCATAGTCCGCGCTGTAAGACTGGCACTGGAAATTACTGATAAAGCAATCAGACATTGCATTCAGGATTATGCCCTGCCGGGTTACACCGGTATTCGTACTGTAGTGCAACACATTAACTTTACTGGCATTGCAGGCCTTTCCGTTACGCAGATGAACAGCGTAATTTGCAGTAGCCACTCCATGGTCATCAAGTAAAGTAAATACATTCTGAATATCTGAGTAGTTAGTATTTACCAGATATATTCCAACCGTTGTTGCATTTATGTGGATATTGCTTAAAGAAGCCTGATAAACGCCCAGCTTTCCTGCCGGGTCTGCTGACCATTTTTCATCGGTCACACCACCTACAATAGCGTTAGTAACATTGACAATATTCCACTTGTCAATAAAAACGCCTTCCGTATAGTCAGGACAATACCAGCAGTATTCAAGGAAATACATCCACGCATCTGAATGGTAGGTCTCCACCGTCCATCCGCCGCCTCGATGAAGTATGCCAATGCCCTGGAATTTATAGTTGTTATCCTTTGTCGAGCACCCCCGGATATTCAATCCATCCGTCTCATACCAGCCAAGAGAAATCAAGTCGAGCGCGACACCCCAGCCGATACCCGAAATCCGGCTGGATGCTGACCCTGCAATCCTCAGGTCCCTGAACATACCACGCCGTCGTGTTCTGTCCCCAATCTGTGCGCCGGCGGATGCCACCAGTCCGGAGCCATCCACTACCAGCGACCGGTTGTCCTCGTTAAAATCCTGCGTCGTCTCCAGCGTAAAACCCTCGTACACAACCGGGTCATCCGTTGCAGACAGCGTCTGAATAATTCCACACGAACCCGAGGTTTGCTGAATTTTTGTTTTATGCTGTCCCTTGCCAGATACAGTAATCCCGCCAGTAAACGTGACAGGTCCAGTAATTACGTAGGTTTTAGCCGCAAGATTCAATGCAAGCCTATTTGCAGAAGCAAACGTAAAAGCGGCCTGCAAATTACCGCCGAACATTTCAGGTGTTATTTCGTTAATAGCAGCATTCAGGAAATCATGCAGATTTTGCGTAACAACACCATCCTGCACGTGAGTGCTCAGCCAGGTACCCATACCCTCTTCGTCTGAACCCAGGTTTTGGCGAAGCGTGTCCCCATCCATCAGAACCAGGTGGGTTACATCGTTAGCAAAGCTTGTTTCATCAGTACCGGTAGTAGTAAAGCCTGTATCAGTCTCTTTACTCAGTCGGAAAAATTGTCCCTGAAAGCGAATATATTGGTTGCGGGCACTAAACTGGAATGGGCCGTCTTCATAGTCACCCAGGAACACATAGCCAGAGCTATCAAGGAAATGAACAAAGCGAGCCTCTTTGTCAGCCTGCGCAGCATCAAATTCAGTTTCCTGGGCTGTAAGTTGGGTGGAGAAACGAGATTCAAAATCCGTAAGTTTTACTGTGAATGCAGATTCCATCCCAAACCATGACATGCGACTACGGCCAAGTCGATCCGTCCAGAATGCCGATGTTATGTCGTTCAGAAAAAGGTCTAAATTCTGCGCATTATCGAATACGTTGCGCATGTCTGCCGACGGGACCGGGTCCCGCGTTAAATAAAATGGCATAGGGGTATTACCTCAGAAATGATGCAACAGAAAGGCTCTGGTTGACAGTATCAATTGATTCTTTGCCATAGCGTTATTCTGTGCTGATCGTTAATCGTTTCCGTTCGCCCCATGCAACGCCACGTTCCACTAAGCGCGGTTGATGAGTGATTACCATCGCCAGTGGCTGGATATAATGCGGATCCACTAACGGTAGCGTTGTACTCTGCAGCACCGTCATACCAGGCAAACGCATACGCGCCAACCTCATTTATTAATGCGGGGGGTTGCTTATTTGAAGGGCTGTAAACACGTTGGCCAGTATCGTAAATTCCCGAACCTGACTTAATATCTCCATCAGTAGCAAACTCTCCACTTTCTTTGAAACGGAAATATTTTCGTGTTCCGCTTTTATAAACAACGACACGATGCTCAAAATGGTCATCAGAAATGTCAGAACTGTAAAACTCAGCCCACATGGTCCCATTGGTACCATATGGATAAAAAATATTGGCTGAAGATCGAACCTCTCCGCCACTGGATGAGCCCGAACCAATAAAATACTGGGCTGAAGACCATGCGTTAGCGCCAGAGAGTAATGGAATTACCTCTCCCTTAGTTCCCGTATCGCGTGTAGATGCGCTACCCAGCCCTAAATTATTGCGAGAAGATGCTTTAGCCTCATCACCAGCATTCGATATTTCAGACAGATAGCTTGCGACCTTAAGATACCGTTCGTCACCACTTTTATTCAGCGCCTGAGTTAACTGAATTAATAACTTCGATGTATCACCATCGTCCAGCACATCCGTTTCTGTTTTATCTGCAATGAACTGAGCCAGAACACTCGCTATGACTGTAGCCTGGCGCAGGGCCTTATTTATCTGGCCGGATCTTGCTATGCCTGCTGTGAATCCTGTAGCTAAAGCAATGAGCGCTTCCCATTCAGGCTGAGTCGCAACATTTGCACCAGCGGCTATTGCGAACGGTTTAAAATTATTTTCCGCCATCAGAAGTTTTCTCCCCATGCGCCAGTTTCAAAGCCAGCGATATAGTCATTATCAACATCAAATCCAAAAAATTTATACCCGTTTGAGGGGGTTACGGTTTCTCTGACCCTGACGCCAGCAGCCTTAACCGTCAAAAGACCGGCGCGTATAACGAAAACAAATTCAGCTGGTAACTTATCAATGGGATTAATATCGTATCTTGAAGGCACGTAATCGGCAGGAAGTGTAATGAACGGCCCCCGGTTCATGCCTGAATCGAATATCAGCCTGTCCGTTACCGACATAAGATATTCTTCATCGATAACAATCAGCACTGAAATAGTCATATCCTGATTATCCAGAATAATCATTTTTATTCCCGTACCTGCAAGCGCAGTCTCCAGGATATTCGGTAGCGTACGGTTCTGGCCGTTCCAGTTATTGATGCCAATTCTTGCTTTCAGAACAATTCGGTAAACGTCGTCGCTCAAATAGGTTAATTCGTCGGTAGACTGGTAATGCCCCAACCACACTCCCTGATCCCAACCGACGCGCTCTTTATCCCACTCCAGAAAGACACCTGATATGGGCGCAGCGACTGTCCGGTCGATACCAATCCATTCACCGAGAATATCAAGCTGATTTCCTACCGCTGTGTCCACATCAAAAGCGGCGACCAGTCCAGAAGTTGCAGTCGACACATCAATCAGTGGGCGTGTTGAAAGGTCAACATGATCGACAAATTTCGGCTTCCCGGCGTGGTAATTGGTTATCAGGTCGGTGTATTTGCTCATGCCGTCACCGTTATCGCTATATTGTCCACGCTACACGACACTGATTCGTCATAGGCTATAACTACGTTGGCCGCTGCAACGGTCGCTTTCGACTTGCCGATCATCAGTTCCATGATGTCGTAATAGCGAGCATTACCGCCGCTGACCACGCCGAGGTTAGCCGGGGAGTAAACACGACTTAGTAACACACTGTCACCGATAGCCAGCGAATTGATATACGCCGCTACTGCCGCTTTAATTTCGTCTCCGACCTGTGAACTGTACCCGGTAAGCGCCTTAAGCGTGATTGAGACGTAAATCGGCACATCAACCGGACGGGAAAAACGAATGGTGTAAGGATTGCCGTATTTGTCGGTAACTATCACCGCTGTTGTGCCGTAGGTTGTTACGCCCTGCCCCTTAACACTGCGGATGGTGTTAGCTATTACCGTCGCATCACCACCCTCGACAATCGCCGAGATCGAGTGCGGAGGCAGTCCGTTAGAATCTGTCACCTCCTGGTCGTTCTCAAACAGCTTGTGACGGGTCACGCCTTCAACGTTAGCAATCGCACCGTCTACAGCATCAAACGGCGTGAGAGACGCCAACGCAACGCTTTGCGACTGCCTTACGCGCAACTGTGCGTCAGTTTCCGCAGCAACGCCCACGGTCGCCGCCAGGGGATTTGTAACCGACACCCAGCCCCGGGTAGGTGTATTGATGGTGGTTATGCTGCCCGCCAGCGCGGCTACTGCGCCGGTGCTGGCACACGTGGCCGTAGCAACCACCGTCCCATCAGTACCGATAATCACCGTCGCAGGCAGATTCCAGATAACGCTGTTGTTATCGCGCACTGAGCCATTCGTGATGGTTGTGCCGACTGTGCCGGTCAGAAGAAGGTCAACGGTTGAATTTGTCGCTGAACGCCGGGTGATGCCGTTAATTTTGACGTTGCTCGTCAGTGCATCCCCCAGCGCCGTCGCTGGTGAAAATGAGCGGTAAACTGAAATTGCGGTATTATTGGCGTCATGGATTGCCAACGCCACCAGCGCGATTAACTGACCATCTTTGCTATCCGGTTCGATATAAGCATCACTGCCGTAAATCTGCTGAAAGTATCCCGTCACAGTAGACAGGATGGTTTGATAGTCAGGCGCACTTATCCCCTCAGCGGTTACCGTTGCCGATAAGCCGAGCGATTCAAGGTCCAGAGCCATTACGCCTCCGAGGTTACTGTCGTGGTTCCGTAGATGGTTTCTACCGTTGCTGTGAACGTTACACGGCGCGTGCGGCCGTCAACGATAGTATTGAATGCGGTAATAGAGCTGACGCCCTGTGTTTCAAGAATGCGCTGGCGAATAGCCAAATTGTAGGTTTCGGGTCGCTGCTTTCCGAGTACGGACTGAATCCACGGCGTACCCTCTGTGGTATCGAGGAACCACTGACCGTACCAGAGCAGGAAGCGCGTTTTAATGGCCTGCGCGACGGCCTCCGGAGAGTTTACCAGCCAGGTGTCATCGCCCTGGCCAAACGTGTAATCCCCATCATCATCTTCTCGACGGTAGCGCATATGTCACCACCAGCGAATAGCCATAATTAATCGGGCGACGCCATACAGAACGACGGTAACAGCGACTGCCCTGATAGCCCATGCGGCTGCTGAGCTGATTTCTTTCGTCACCGGCGCGTCGATTTCTAAACCGTTTTTCATAGTCAACCTCAGTAGAATTCGTTTATAATTCACGCACGGTCTCCTTGCCGTAACAACATGGTCACAGGTTCCTCGTTAGTAACGGTAACGTTGAACATAAAAAACCCCGCACTGCTTGCAACAGTCGGGGTTTTGTTTTTTCCCGATAACAGGAAGTTATTTTTTATTGCTGCGCTGGGCAATTTTATTCGCCAGCGGTAACTATCCTCCCAGCGGAGCTGTATTGCTCCCACCAGATTCAACACCACCATGTGTATGCTTATCGACAATTGAGCCGTCCACCAACTGCAGGCGTCCGTCAGGCAGAATTTGAAGGCCGTTCAGGTTAAAGCCTCCCGGTGCCGTACCGTTGATTGCTCCGCTGGCAGGGTTAAGGCTCAACTTTGCTGACCCATCATCGCTGCGCAGTTCTACCGCGCTGGCGCTGATACCACTGATTTTCTTCGCTTGCGACTGCGGACCCACGATACAAAATGCATCCGACAAATCATGCATGCGGCCGTCTACTGGTTCCTGCACCCCGCCACTCTGCCACCAGAAATCAATGCAGCGGTCGGCAAAGATAACCAGGCACTCATCACCTTCTTTGATCGGGAAAGTCAGCGTACAGCCGCCGCCACGAGGAAAGACGACGGGAACATCCACCAGCAGCGGGAGGTTTACCGAGACCTCGGCACCTGATTCATCCTGCTCTGAGCCTTTAATGGCTGGCTGAACAACAGCAGTGACGGCATCCGTATCAAACGACTGGATGATGCCGGGAATGGAAACGCGCATAGCGGACATGATCGCCTGCGCCAATTGCGCGTCGGCCTGCTCTTTACTGCCGAGCTGAGCGTTAAGTGATACGGGCATTTACTTTACTCCGGGCATTAAAAAACCCGCTCAGAGGCGGGTTACTGATCAAATATCAGGATGTCAAAGGTAGATAATGCGTGTTACTGATCTTTGTTGAAACCTTGGATATGTGCCTTGCTTAAAACCACGGTTACATCGTGATTTGTTGCAAGCCAAATACCACTCAGAAAAAGACGGAAGGCAATTTTAAGCTTCTCTACATAAGGGCCTGATATTTTTATGCCAAAATCAGAAACATCCATAGTTTTACCTCCAGAGATTGGGAACGCAGTGCTACCCTTAATTAAGGATATGATACCACAAGGAGATTATAAGGTTCGCAGAAGAATACGTACTGGAGACTCTCTTGGTGCTGGTCTCGGCGCTTTGGTCGATGTAACCATTATTGTCGCCACCTCTTCACCAGCATGTATAGCTATTGCTTCAATAATCAGGAAATGGATTCAAACCAAACATTCAAAAAAAGTCACAATGACAACCGAAAATGGCTCAATTAAAGTTGAAAACCTTTCCGCAGATGAATTAATAAAGGTTATCAATGAATGCAAGCAATTAAAATTTAAAGATAGATAGCTTCCATTTAAAATAGCCCACAGAGGTGGGCTTAACCAGAAACCTTCTTACACGGAAACGACCCGATCACTTCACCTTTTGGCAGTCGTACGTCCAGAATTCTCTCGGTTCATCCATGTTCTTGCGGATCACTTCAACGTTGAGTATGGGTTTGCCGTTTCGAGCCACAAAATCCATTCCAAGCCAGCGGCCAGATTTAGCATCCGGAAGCATCCACTGTATTTTCACGTTGTTGTAATCATCCTTTGTCTTCAGAAAGGTGATTTTCTGAGACTCAGGCTTAGACCCGTTTATCCTTGCAAACCCATCCTGCGCTTTCCAGTTAATCCCAAACGGTCCGCAGGCCGTATCCGCAAAGGCAGGAGTGGTAAGAAAGAGAGTAAAAATACAAGCAATGATGTTTTTCTTCATGTGTATTGCGCCGCATCCAAACCTTTTGAGTTGAGCAAATCCCGAGCCCCTTTTGCCAGACAGAGTAAATCCATATACCACGCCTGCCCGCGAGTATCGCCAGTATAGTCAATACTGCCGACAATGTAATCACCATCGGTATTGATTGCAGCCAACTGCGCACCGGGAAGACTATCGACATAGATATTGCCGTCTGTGGTGGTTTCACCCAGTCGGCCCGGCAACTGTCCAACCTGGTCATTGCCGAGGGCTGCGCGATACACTGACGCCTGATCCAGCCGGATAAGGCCACCCAGTTTAATATTTGGATTTATCAGGCAGCGCACATTAACGCCCGCGCCCATCGTCTGTTGCGGCATACCCACCAGCCCGGTATCAGCATTAAGCACAATTGCTTCCTGAATATACTTATCCTCAGGAACGATATGCACCTGGTTGTTTTCATACCACCAGTTGGCCTTGCACTGCCCTGCCAGGCTGTACATCAGGCGGCCGGTATTCTGATAGATAACCCGCCCGCGCGGGAAGACCGTTGAACCAAAATCCGGTCTACTCCCTTCGGATATGCCGTACGGCCGTAGTGATTGCATGCCCAAATCAAACAGGTCGGCATGTTTCCAGCCCGCCGCCACTGTCGTTTTCACGCTGGCATTTAAATGCCCTTCCCAGCCATCGATGCACTGGATGAGTATCCAGCTATCGGTAACGTTCTCTTTTCCGGTAATGGTAAAGCGTATATCGCCGTTAAAGATGATACCGACATTTTTATCGGGGTAGTTGCCGCTACTGTCCGGCGTGCCGTTATACCCTGCTATAGCCCTCACGCGGGTAAACTCTTTCCCCATGATCCGGTTCTGAGTCTGAGGGGAGAGATTGTAGATTTTGAAGTTACCCACGAACCCGTTAAAGATTGTCGAGGGCATCTTCTGGATATTGAATGTCACTTTAAATTCCGACAGCGATATCCCATCGCCTTTATCGTCAATAAGTTGCAACTCAAAGTGCCGCATCCAGTTCTGAGACATAATCACTCCGTTACTGCGTAAAGATGGCTCTTAATGCCGAGGTCTGTTTCGGTAGGGTTGTCATTTGCCGGATCGTCGCAATCAACATAAAGGGAAAATCCCAAACCGAGATAGCGATACTGCGCCAGCAGGTCAGCACCTGTGATTAACGGGATGCCCTTTATCAAATCGACACCACTGCTATCCATAATGTCCAGGCACCAGAAAGCAGCACGCCATGTAACAGCCATTTGGAAGTTCTGCCCAGCAAGTGCGATAGCAAACTGCTGATTGTCTGGTGACAGGGGTATTTCAGATACAGCCATTTAACCTCCAGACACGAATCCGATAAACCGGCTCATTAAGGACTCATTTTGCGGAGTCGGCGTTTTTACCCCAGAGTTCTGCACCGCTGAAGTATTCGCCCCTTCTTTCATGTTCTCTTTGGCAGCAACGCTCACTGTCTGTGTCTGCGTTGTGTTTAGCTCCCTCAGGGTGAGGGTAGCCATCAGAACATTTTCACTGGTTTTATCAGTGGTCACATCCAGTACTCGTATGAGCATATTTGTATACTGGCGTTTACCTGTGGTGACACTGAAAGGTTCACGACTGCGCTGAAGGTCTAACAGTTTTTGATATGTTTCTGACGGGCTAATCCCCAGAGAGAGGCCAATTGACGACGTATCAAGCAGATCAAGCAGGGTTCCACCACCGGAGAAGCCGATCTCCATTACTAACTCAGAGGGACGCCGATAAGCATGGTCGGATACAAAACCAACTCCGTCGCTGGTCGGTTTCTCTACGGGGTGTTCTGTTATTTCCAGAGTGTCGCTATGCCGTTCAGTGATAACGACATCCGGAACTATCAGCCCAATTTTTCTCGTCTGCTGCTGAAACAGCGTAGAAAGGATGTCCATCAGCTCGGCCCCTTAGTCAGTTGCTGGGTTGCGCGGGCATTAACATTCCCCTGATTATCAGAAACGATTTTTCCGGCCTCTCTCGGGTCACTGACACCCGAAATATTGATAACCGTGCTCTGATTCAATGTCGCGCCAGCAGCACGATGCGCCAGAGGGCTATTCCAGTTTGAATAACCTTCTTTACGGGCCATGGATTGCATCAGCGCCCCCATCGTATTCGGATCTGACAGATTAAGCGCTGCCGTAGGAGAAACGCCCATCCAGCCAGCCACGTCACGTGCATATTTAGCCGGGTCGTTGTTATCGGCAGCAGGTGCCCAGGTGCTGACGATGTCCATGATGGTCTGTAGGCGCCTGCCGGTAGTTTTCCCGGTAAAGTATCGCATCAGCTGGTTTTTCATGGCCTCCCAACCTTCCAGAGCCGAACCGAACGAGCGAAAGCCACCACCACCTACAGGCCGTATATTTCCCGGATTATTGTTGCGGTCTGCCAGGGTATTACCTTCCCCACGGAAAAAGCGGCCAATGCTGCGAGGGTCAAATCCTGTTTTATCCTTTATCCAGTCGGCGGTGCTGTTAGCGCTGTCAGAAACCCCTGGAAGAGCATTTGGATTTGTACTCCCTTGATTGAGCAATGCCTTGCCAATACGCGCCGCTTCACTCCAGTTGCCGTCCTTTATGGCGTTGAGCAGATCGGCTATCAGGTTCAGCATTTTGCCAAACTCGCCCATCTGCGAGATGAAGTTACTGAAGTCCCATTTTAGAGACCAGGATTTAGGGTCAATACCCAGGAGCTTACCGAGCGCCTTCACCAGAGTAGAAACACTGTCCCGCAGCTCAGTAATGTTGGTGACTGCAGTATCAATCTCGCCTTGCCACTTTTCCCAATCGACGAAGCTTTTTCCACCTTCCTTCCAGGTCTGGTAATCCTCCCAGAGTAGCGCGATTGCCGCCACCAGCCCGAGAACCCACGTTACCGGTGAAGCCATCATTGCCCGATTCAGCAGCCACCACGCAGCAGTAAGCCCACCAATAAGCTCGATCAGTTCCTGAGACTGCCTGTCGAGCGAATCCCACCAGTCGCTGATCCCCTGGCCGACCTGGATAAGTCGATAGACAATCCTCCCTATTACCTCACCAGCCCAAAGGATGCCCTTAATCGTGGCGGTTATCACACCTTCAATTTTCGGGAAATTCTCCATAATCTGACGGCGCAGGGTGTCAATAGAGCCTGCCAGCCCGTTAGCCAGATTAGAGCCGATTTTATCCCGCGCCATGCCTGCCATAAGGCCGAAGGAGCGAAGCGAGGTCATGAACTTATTAGAGCTGACGGCGGCCACATCGGCGTTATAGCCAATCGCCTTCGCCATCGCGGTGTATTCGCCGCTGAACTGGCCAATACCGCGACGCATTGCCATCAGGGTGTTTTCATCCAGCCCCAGCATCTGCGCATACTGGTTAGCGCGATAATACGGCATATTGCTGAGTCGCTGGCCGACGCCGGTAAAGATCGTCGCCATATCCCGCATATTGCCGCTGGCGTCACGGGTCTGGACTCCAAGACGGTTCAGGAAACCTTCCGCGCCTGGGTTATTGCGGATAAACCGTGCCAGATTCTCAAGCGATCCACGCGCTGAGTCGGCGCTGCCGCCTACCTGGCTAACTGCATACCCGATTTGCTTAATGCCCTCTACCGTCGCTCCGGTGCGCTGAGAGGCCCAATAGAGGTTGTCGAGGCTGCTGGCTATTTTGGCGGTGAACGCGACAACAGAAAGAGCTGCCGCTTCGACCTTGACGCCCAGCTCAATCG
The DNA here is from genome assembly GCF_051209435.1 of Klebsiella sp. HN106. Classification (NCBI taxonomy): domain Bacteria; kingdom Pseudomonadati; phylum Pseudomonadota; class Gammaproteobacteria; order Enterobacterales; family Enterobacteriaceae; genus Klebsiella; species Klebsiella sp. HN106. Next base: position 159,625 of record NZ_JBLURD010000002.1, read on the forward strand.
CTTTCAGCGTCGTACCCGCCACTACAGCATCGAACTTTTTAGCACCGGCCTCATCAACGTTAAACCCAAGCGAGATCAGAAAGTCCTTGAGCGTTTCAGCGTTCATTGTCCTCTCTCCATTTCGCTATGCGATATTCGTTATCGGCTTTTAGGTCAAGCCAGTCATTCATGCGGGCAACATCGGCCAGGTCGACCGAGCCGTCTTTAAGTGCGGTGTAAGTGATGTACCCGGCATCCACCGGGCGCATCAGGAAGCTTTCACCCTCAGGAAGAGTTTCCAGCGTCAGGCCACTGGCGGGGTGGGCGTCTCGCTGGCGGGGAGTTCTTTCAAAAAATTTCCCAGACTATCGGCGACCACCCGCGCCACCAGCTGCAGCATGGTAAACAGGTCCGTATCGTCGAACATCAATACGCCCTGATCGAACACCTTCGCCCAGCCCTTTTCGTGCTGGCGGGACACGACACCCAGACACGGGTAAATCACCGCGTTAACGTCCTCATCCGGCAGCGCGGCCAGCGTATCGGCAATTTTCGGCAGTACGCTTTCCAGCACTGCACCTGAGTTACCCGCAGCGGCCTGCGCTTTCAGCATGGAAAATTCACTAACGAGCCCGGCCAGCACCGGCAGCAGCTTACGGCTGACCTTCAGTTGCTGGAATACGTCGAGTTTAGCGGTTCGGTAATTAACGCCCTTGATTTCAAATTCCATCTGTTAAAACTCCCCCAGCAGCTGGTCAATCTTGCCGCAGTCAAAAACCCACGACACTGTGTTACCAACCTTTGCGTTGGCGTGATCCGGCTGTTTCTGGAAGGCGCAGGAACGCGCTGTCGAGATGTCGCCAGAGACTTTGTTTCGCACTACGATGACGTTGTTACCCCAGGTGGCTGAAGACTGGCTCTGTGCGTTGTACATCAGAGACAGTTTTTTGTTGACCGGGGAGGTCTTAAGCAGCGTTACCGTGATGGTGCCGCTCTTACCGGCGTGTAGGCTGTGCATCACTTCCCCGTCAGCGCCGACAGTCATGGTGTTTTTTGCCTCTGCCATGACTACGGTGATCCCCTCTTCGGAGTTCGCCGATCCGTAACCCAGATCGATACTGCCGGTCGGGCCCGTCAGGGATGCAGAGACGTCAATAAAAGAGTAAGTAGACATTTAGTTCCCCTTAACGAACCACGTTGATCTGTACGTCGCCATAGTGAATGGCACCCGCCAGCTTAATTGCCGCCTGAATCACCGGCGACTTACGCGCTTCCCTGTCGGATTGCGCCTGGTTGGCTACCGCGTCGGCGTAGACGTAATAACCCTTGGTCAGGGTATCGCCGGATTCAATCTGGCCAATCGGGCCACCGTTCCAGACACCCGGAGCAATGAGGCCGTTATTAACCGCCTGATCCAGTGAGGCTTCGACGTTGGTCATTAACCGGGTCACGCCTGCGTCGGTCTGCGGGATTTTGGTGGTCGAGGTGTAAAGCAGGTTATAGAGATTGGTCTGAACGTAGTTCTGCAGCCAGTCCAGACCATGCCGCTCATCAAAGAAATCACCGTTCGCCATCACACCCTGCTGGATAATTGCCGTATCGTTGGCGTAGTAGACGTAGACGTTACCGTTAATGGCATCAATGGCTGCGGCCTGTGCGGTTGTTAGCGTCTCGTAGGTAATACCCGGCTCAGTTTTAAATTTCAGGGTGATGGTGGTATTGCTGCCGGTGAAATTCACCGTGAATGCGCGGCCAAAGGCCGAGATAGCGGCGTATTTGCTGCTTGAACTGTACTGCCAGAATGTACGGGCATAGCCAGCGGCTTTCAGTTTGTAGCCGATATTGTCGGTATTGCCGGCCACCAGCACATTCACATCAGCAGTAGTAACGGCCAGAATGCGGCTTAAGCTGGATGCCTCAATAGCGGCAGCAACGGAAATCACGTCAGCCTCAACCACATCGGCGCTGTCGGCAATTGCCAGCCCGTACCAGTTGGTATACTGAAGGCAGGCATTAACGGCCTGTAGCAGCGTCTCTACGCTACCCTCTTCAGCAGAAACCACCGTCTTCGCCCAACGGCCGATATAGACCAGCGTCGGTTTTGGTGACTGTGAAAAGAAGATGGTCGCCGCTTCGTATTCCGGGGAGTCAACGCCAAAATCATCGCCGATATCTTCAATGGCCGAATACTGGCGAATGCGCTCAGTCAACGGAATAATGGTAGAGGTTCCCAGGATAAGGAGCGCACCGAAGTTACGCCCCGTTGCCGCAACGGCTGACATAATGACGTCAACATTCACGACATTGGAAACAGGTAAGCCCTGTGCCATGTTTTAATCTCCAAAGAATTGAACTGGCGCATCGACCAGCGATTGAATGCCGTACTGGCGGGTAATTTTTCGACGCAGGTCAACGCTGATATCGTAGCGGCGTACCCACTGGTTATTGATGAGTTCGGGAAGGTTGAGGATCCGCCCCTGCTGCATAAACGTCAGCCCGGAGCGGTTAAGTTCTTCGTTATTTTGCGCCACCAGCAGCCCGTCACGAAAGCGCGTTGCCGTTGCCAGTCCCTGAGGACCGTAGAAACACAGAATCAGGCTGATAGTCTCATGCGACCACTGAGCAGTGTTCTCTTCGCCCTGCACATATGCGGGGTTAAAGTCTTCCTGAATACCGGTAATGCCGAATGCACACCAGGTGGTGCCGTTTTTAGGTATCTGCTTTTGTGGGTCGGTCCAGCGTGGGTAAACCAGCTTGGCATCCAGCCCGGTCACGCAGCGAATCCAGCGACTGATTAACCGCTCCAGTTCCGTATCGTAGGGTGGTGAGTCACCGACCGGTGCCAGATAGCCAGCCGATCTGCTGTCATCACTCAATTGGCGTTCCTCCGTCGAATTCCAGCAGCTCGCAATGTGCCTGGACGAACCCGGCACCGTACGCCGTATACGGATCGACAAACGTCACGCGATACTCTCGCCCGCGATAAGTCACGATATCGGCATCTAAGCCGGGCTGGCCCTGCGTCAGTCTGAACTGTGTCACGATGAGGATTGCGCCGTTAATGTTCTGTCCGGCAGCCATGCGCTTTGCTTCAAGCGAACGGTCGACGGTCACCACCCCGGAGAACGGAATATCCTGAGGCGTGTTAATGGGGAAGTTATCCTCATCGACCGTCTGCGTCTGCCGGTGACATACCAGCGTCAGGTCGACAAAATCAGGGTCCAGCAGAACCTCTGTCACATCGAGAAAGGGCATTATTTTTTCCTCACGACGTATTGAATCGCACGCAACAGGAAGCCATGAGCATAGAGAGGCTTATTACCTCGCAAACCAGCAGCACGACGTCGCTGGAGCGTCTTTTCAGATAAGGGTTCCAGCCTCTCACCGTCACCAATAACCGCCTTTGCCGCATCGCGGGCAATCTGGCCTGCGGCTTCAAGGTGCTGCTCCGCCATTGCTGCGTTACCCTCAAGGGCTGACTGAGCCGCAAGCTTTAACCGCTCAGTGGTTTTGTCCCGAGAATCTTCTATACCCATGTCGAGAAACGGCCTGGGCGGAAGAGTTACGGTTTCACCGTCGATCTCCACGGTCGCGCCAGTAGATTGCAGGTAGCCAATTTCAGCGTTGCTCAGTGGGGAATCTTCACGCGGTGGACCCGCAGGAATACCCACCAGCACATCAGTACCGGAAAGCTTATTCAGCGCATCCAGAACATCGGCGTAATTATCTGAGCGTATCGAGAGTCCGCTTTTCATTACGGCGTCCCCAACTGAATTGCTCCTGCACCAAACAGCATCAGATATTCCCAGAATTCAGAACCATACCGGGAGTTGTTCCAGAAGCCCGCGTTAGGGTCCAGTGTCGCGCTGGCGTCATAGCTTACCGAAACCTTATCCACTGATTTTGAAGTCTGTACGCCGCTATTTGCGCCACCAGCAGTACCCACAGCCAAACCACGCATGTCAGCGGCGTAAAGGTACAGATAGTGCGCGACATATAGCCCGACGACGTAAGGGAAAATATCCTCACCAAAACGCGATTCACTCAACAGGACATCAGCGAGAGCAAGCCTCGCCTGAATCATGGGGGTGGGGTACTTTGTTTCGTCATCGAACTGTGGGAATGCGGCTCTGAACTGCTCAGGCGTCGGTAGACTTTGATTTCTTGCCATTGGTGGTAGTCTCCGCCAGCTTCGCTTCGAGTTCTGCAATACGCGCTTCGTACTCAGCAATGCGCGGATCTTCACCCACTGCCGGGGCCTCACCATCAGGTGAGCAATGCGCTTTTACAAACCAATGCTCTGCAATGGCATCATCAACGTCATGAAAGCCTGCAGCGAATGGCGTGATTTTGTCGCCGTCGTTGAAGTTAAACGCGGTCAGTACATAGATTCTCTTCATCGGGATTCCTTAGAAAAAAGCCCCTGTGAAGGGGCTGTATCTGGATTAAATGCCATCCATGTAGTTCAGGGTTTCCGGGTAAACCGGTTCAACTGCACCCAGCTTGCCGTAGTAGGTCACCAGCTGATACAGGCCGCGATACTGGATCGGGACGCTCTGCAGCGGAACCATCGGGAAGCGCACAAACTTCTTATCGTTGGTGTAAGCCACCATGCGATCAGTACCGCCCACACCGCGACCTTTCATCCATTTAACCGGACGAATGTTCAGCGGCTTGCCGTTCTGGTGGTAGGCGATGGTGTTCGTCTCCAGATAGGTCAGAAGAGACTGATTACCGGCGCTGGAAACGATGGTGCTCGCAATAAACGAATACTGTTCAGGCGGGATCAGCAAATCTTCCGGCACTTTGGAGTAAGCGGAACGAGCCCACGCATTGCTCAGTACCTGGTTAATGCTGGCGCGGATCTCGTCGGCAGTGGAGGTCGCCCACGTTTTGGTCGCGTTGGTCGGCGTTACCTGAGACAGATTAAGCAGACCTTTAGCGCCTTTCGCCGCATCACCGATATAAACCTGCTCATCGGTATCCATGTTCCACTTCAGCTGCATGCCATCGTACTTCTGGGTATCGATAGGACGCCCGACCTGTGCCGCAGCATTCAGTTCGATAACGGTCCAGCCAAGCTCCATGCCCCATAATTCCAGCGGGAAGCCCTTTTTCTCGATATCAACATTGACACCTGCAATCGCAGTGGCCAACGGGCTGATCCAGTTTTTACCGTTGGCGTTAGGTGTACCGGCAGCGGCAAAGGTGGTGTTGGTGAAGGAGCTAATTTCGTCAGCGATAGAAACGTCTTCACGCAGCTGAATATCACGGCTCCACGTCTGGGAGGTCAGTGGCAGGTTCAGCGTTTGATCGAGGCGCTCCAGCTCGTGAATCAGAAAGGCACCAGAACTGTCGACTGTTGCCTGGTCAAATGTCATTGGCATTTGCGATTTCCTTAAATGTTAAAGGCCAGTTCAATGTTGCCGTTGGCATCGCCAGGTCCATTGAAATAAGCGTTGGTGAGCTGAACGGTGTTTTCGCCATCAGCAGCAGCGAGGAAGGCACCCAGAGGACTGGTATCGGATGGAGTGGCTACACGCATATAAACCTCACCACCAAGCGCCACTGCGCTGGCATCCGCGCCGAGGTTCACCGTCACATAACCGCGCTTCATGCAGTCGCCCGCGAAGTTATAGCCAGTACCGATCTGACGTACCTTGTCAGGCTGCGAGGCTGTCGGGTACGGGCGAACATAGATACCCACCACAACAGCCGCCGTGTCAGCCGCCTCAATCGGCACAAATTTACCTGCGGAGAACTTTCCGGCGAGTCCGTAGGCGGCAAAAGCCTTCGTGCTGTCCAGTGTCTGAGGTTCAACCGTCAGATCCTGCGGACGTGAAATTGCACCGGCGATGCCCGAAGACATCCGGTAGAGAATAGTGTTGTCCATTGAATGCCTCGTTAGCGTTTAGCCCAGAGTTCCTTCGCGGCAGCGTTAATCTCCGCGATGGATTTGGTGGTGTTGGAGTTGATAGAGCGGAAGCCGTCAGCGGTTTTGGCTGCGGTATTACGGTTTTTCGCCACTTCAGAGACAGCATTGAATGCCATATCAACGGTGGCTTTTTTCAGTTTGCTGATATCGGCATCACCCACGATAGAGCGCACCATCGCCTGATCGGCAGTTGCCAGAACTGAACGCTTGAACGCGGTAGGCTTTGCCGTAGCAGGTAACTGAATGCCAGGCTGAATCAGATCGGCACGATACGCGGCATCACCAGTAACAGCCCCTTCCTTTTCGTCCTTCTCTTCGTCATCGTCGTCTGCATCACCTGTTGCAGATGCCGGGGCGAGTTTAGCGACCGCCTCGATCAGCGCTTTACCCCACGCGGGAATTTCTTCTTCAGCATCACCAGTCCCCGGAAGAGCTGGACCCGGCAGCGGGCTTTGCGGTGAGAGATTAATCACCACACCACCCGGCGTAATCGAAGAACTTACGTCGTCATCACCGGTAATGCTTTCCGGCGCGTTATCGACAAGATTCGCCATTTCAGCGGCGTCATTGGTTTTTCGGGCCTTAAGAAGCCGGGTAAACCAGTTTTTAGTTGTGCTTGGCATAGCATCCCCTATTTTGCAACGAAAGCCAGCACGCCCATTAGGGACGAGGGCCATATGGTTACCGGTTATCGCAGATTGAATTGCGAGGCCGGGTGAAATTTGTTCGTAGTCTGCGTCGTAACCACAGCTCACCTCATCATCGCCATCATCAATTGCCTGGAGTCCTTCAGGGCTTTTGACAATGACATCAGCAAGCAGAAGATCGGACTTGTCGCCCTCCCCGCGCCTGACGTTCTGAATGTGTCCGTGCGCCAGAAGTCGCCAGTTCTCAGGAGCAACAAAAATAATGTCGCCATTGAAATCTCGCGGGTGACCTATCGTTACGGCCATGCCTTCAAAGGACGCCATGGCTCGCTCGCTAAACACCTGTTCAGGTGTCCGCCGTACGATGATTTTCCCCCGCGCATCAGGGGTAAGCTCTGGGCGCTCGGTTTTGTCGTACTCCTGCTCTCCTGTACGGCCGATCGGCACATCCTTGAACAGCACTGAGCCATCAGCGAGCTGGAAACGAGTGTTCCCCAGGCGGGTTTTAAAGAAATATTTCATGGTGTGTCGCCCTGTATCGGCGTCGCCGGTTTTGCCGCCTTTGCGTTGATATCTACGTGATATATCCAGAAATGCTTTTGGGTTGTTATTCAGGAATCGCAGTAACAAATCTCTTGCATCCTTATTTTCAGATGCCTCATTGAAAAGCTGTCGAACCTTTGAATTGAATCTGGCATCGCTGTCGCTTTTTGGTGGTTTTTCCAGTTCGGCTTTCCAGCTTCGGTAGGCAACGCTCTGCTTTTCATTCAGGCTGATTTTGTACTTACCTTCAAATTCCGGTTTCGGCTTCGTCAACTCGTTAACTGGCGTTGATTTTTCCGGCTGCGTTTCTTTATTCTTGGTCTGGGTGATGCTCTGCCCATTAAATTTCCCTCCCATCCCGGCTTTGACAACCCCATCCTCGCCAATCAAAACCGGTGTACCCGTCCCGCCGTTGGGGTGGACGGTTATCCACCTGTCCTCATCGATAAAATTGATTCTCACCATTGGGACTCCCGGGGGGCGTAATAAAAAGGCCGCTCATTGGCGACCTTCAGTAAAGAGATAATTGTTCGAAATACCGGGCTATTTAACATAATGGTTCTTACCCGCACCACCGAAAATGGACTGGATTAAAATGTCCCGCTAAAGCCCTGAAACCAGCATTTATCTGGACAGAAATGAATCCTTTTCGAACACAACATTTTGATAACATTTGACGGGTATGAGGCTTCGGTTAGATTCGCGGGTGAAAGCTGTATTTTCTAAAGTTATTACCTACAGTTTTGTGATGCTCTTTATCACTATTCGTAAAACCTTGGGATTTGCTTGTTGAGCAACGAGAAGCAAGTACCTGGAGTGCTCTTCAATAATCTCGCCATCAGCACAGGATGGCTCAGTGTAGAAGCTGCTATTGCCGCTATACACAGCAACTCCATCTTTGTTAATACCCTCGAAATAAGTGTAATAGTTGTGTTTACTCATTTTCTCGGCTCCGGTATCTGAACTTCCGACCAGCATTTGCAGTTAGGCAAACATCCCGCGTGGCCGGTCATTCCGTCGAGTGTTGGCGGGTTATCCCAGCGCACAAACTTATCTTTCATTTTGCGGTGTGATGGTCGGGTGCCAGCCCCTTCGATACGCCACCAGTAACCTTCAGAACCAACGGCCAGCGCTCGCGCCTGAGTCAGTGCACCGGTTGCGCGTCCAATCTCAGTGCGGGCTATCATTCTGGCCCTGCTGGCTGCAACGTCGCCGGACTGCATGATCATCTCATAGAGCTGATCCGGTCGCTCACCGTTGATAACGGCCTGTATCGCCCGCTGCTGAATGTCCTTAACCCGGTCTGCGGCTTCTATCGGTAGTGACTTCATCAGCTGAATCTGGCGATACACGATATCCTGAGCCACCATACCGACAGGCGTGTTACCCACCACATCGCGCAGCCCAGCGGAGATTTCTTCCGAGACAGAGCGCCACTGGCTCCACTCTTCTTTTTCTACCTGGGCGAACATCTTGCGGCCAACCATTTCGGCCCAATCGTCAATTATCCCGGAATAGTCAACCAGCGTGTTAGCAATGCTGTCAGCGCTTGCCTGTGAACCATCGTAAGAGGCCGTGACGATTTGATTTATCTGGTCGACTATCGCCAACAGGCTTTTGTGATACTGACGCTCCGATCGTCGGCGGAGGTTCGGTTTCAGATTCAGCCTCCTCCCACTCTTTCGCCGCATTTGCTATATCCTCATCAGAAATTGATGCACCTACGCCAGTGACGTCAGACATCTCTCTAAGGTCTGTCAGCGCAGCAGCCGGAGACATACCCAACTCACGCACAGCAGTAGCCAGCGCAGTAGTCGTATTGGTCGCTACCGTGGAGCGGTCGGTATCGCTCATCTGCCACAGGGGATTAAACTCAAAGGTGAAATCTTCCGGCAGCGGTTCGCCAAACTCCGAGCGATGCAGTACATCGAATAGCAAGCGGATGTGAGGCCGTAAATCTCGCTCCTGAAGCGTGCCAACGTCGTCGTAGTAGTTCGCAAGGTCAGCATCACCGGTTGAGAACCCCTTCGGCGACTGACGGAACAGACGAACAAGCGGGATTCCAACAGCCCCCGCAATATCTTCTTTAAACTCGCCAAGCAGGTCTGAAAGGCCCGCGAAAGAATATGAGTGAGTTTCAAATTCGTCCTCCGAATCAAACAGGGACATGCCCTCGTTCGTCTGGAACTGGCGGACCATATCCATATTTTTAATCAGCGCTTCGAATGGCTTACCGCCCACGGCGATAATCTCACGCAGCTTTTTAATCTTTGCCGTTCGCAGATGCGCCTTGTACGCCAACTGAGCAGCGCCAACGCTGGTACTGTCATAGGATGTCAGGCGGTCGAAAATACGCTCGACTATGGACATGCCCCACTCGTTCTCAGTGATTTTCTGCTGATAAGGCAGTTTCACACCATCCATGCGAATCAGGCGGCTGTGATGGACGGTCCACGCTGGAAGCCCCTGCGCTGTCGTCACGATGTCGTAGAACTCAGGCTTGCCGAGGTTAGGCCCAAGCGCTTTAATGCGCCTGGTGAGCTGCGGGTTAATCATCCAGCGGTCAAGTACGGCCAGCCCTTTAAAACTGCCCTTGCCAACCTTGTCCAGAATCAGCGGCGTCAGTGGTGCCTGCCCTTCAATCAGGATCAGCGCTACAGCCCCGCCATATAGCCTGGACCACTTCAACGTTTCGTTGATGCAATCCCACAACTGAAGCTCATCAAAGCGTGATTCCAGAATGCCACGGCGTTTCGGGTCAATCTCGCTGGTAATGCGGACGCCCTTTTTGGTCATGTCGTCCGCTTTCGAATCGACAGCAGCGCCAATAATCCAGGAGGAACGATAAGCCCACTCAATAAGCAGGCGGTTGCGGCTTGTATAGTTTGCCCGGTAGGTCGATGCGGCATGCTGGTTTGGCTGCTGCATGCCGACACGGGCAATAAAGTTATCGTACGAATCCGCCGTGGCGACTCGTACCGTTTTTTTCGCCATGGTGATACTCCGGTTTTTCGATACCCGTGACGGATCAGATAATTTGTTAAAAATCGGCCCGATTTAACATAATGACTGTTACCCGCACCAGCCAGATCCCTCCCATGATGAAATGTCCACCAAAGGCTTATTTCACTGGATTAAGTGGCTAAAAGCGCGTGAATAAAACATGCATAAACAGGGTCAAAAAATGAATAGCGTTAATTTTGCTCGAAGCGGCTATTTTCTGGTGTTTAGCTGTTTCCCAACGCTTCCCAGATATCCATAGCCGTATCGGTAGGAGCGAACGCCATGATGAAGGCATCGGCCACGTTCGGCGATGGCACATCACGCTTTGCGAGGTCCTTTTTGCTCTCCACCATCACGCGACCGTTTTTATCAAAGTCACGGTGTGGGGTGGTAAGTTCCAGCTTGAGCTTTTCCAGCAGCGGGCAGGATGAGTCGATGCTTATCAGCTCATCTACCGGGTACTGCTCACCATTGTTTATGGCGTTGAAGGTGTTACGGAAGCGGTCGGCCACCAACCACCAGGCTTGCGCTTTTAGGTTGGCGAAAAAGTCTTTATTCGGAATGCCAATGTATTCATTGTCCGGCTCGTTCACGCCAGCACCAGCATTGAATCGCTGGTAGTTAATGCGTGAAGCGTTCATGTTCTCACGCTTCCGATCCTCGTTTATCTCTGAGAATTTGGCACCAGCGGAAGCGCCCACCCCTATCGAGTCGTACACGATATCAGCATCACGCCCCAGAGCCGCCTGATAAGTTCGCTGGCAGCTCTTAAGCAATTCGTCTTCTTTCGCCTTCCACTCATCCGCCCAGTACACGACAGAGCCATGGCGATAGACGTTAGCGCACTTATCTGCACCGCTATCAGCAACATCGAAACCAATACGCTTACGCCCGCTTGGCTCGAAGTTAAGAATCTTATGCGCATCTACTGCCGCCTCTATCCATGACAGCTTAATAATAGCCGCATCATCATCAGACTCCGGCACCCCCTCGTAGACGTGCTTAAATCCATCCGGATCGCGCCGCTTGGCGGCCTCGATGACCTTCAGCATTGTGTCAGACAGGAACGGGTTTTCGTCGTAGTTGATTTTGCGTATCAGCGTATCTTCGGGAGGGTCGACCACAAAGTTACGCCATACGAAATCAGTGACCAGTCCAGGGTTAAAGATGAACCAACATTCTGAGCCCTCTTTACGGATGGTAGGCTCCAGTATCTTCCACTGGTACTCCGTCAGCGCGTGGGCCTCTTCAAGCCACAGCACGCTGATACCCTCCAGAGACTTAATCTCTTCAATGTTGCGCCAGAGCCCATAAAACACGAACTCAGACCCGGTGACCCGGTTAATAATTTTGTTGTTCAGAATGCGGAAGCGATGACGCAGGCCAAAACGCTCAATCTGTATTTTGAGCAGGGTATAAACCGACTCTTCAATTTTGTTCTGGATCTGACGGGCGCAACAAAAACGTAGGTTGTATTTGTTTGACAGGAATATAGCAAACCCAGCAGCATCCCATGATTTTGACGATGACCGGCCACCGAAAAGCACCTTGTTACGTGCCTGGGTAGTCCAGAAGTTACGCAGAGTCGGATTCAGCGTCGGTCTGGATGTCAGAGTAGAAGTCATTGAGGTCGCGCTCTCCGTTACCATCATCAATACCAGCATCACGGCGCAGGCGATCAGCCTCAAGAGACACCTTCTCAGTGGCGGCCTTGCGGTAGTCAGTATCAGCAAAGATTTTGCCAACCGTGGCCAGAGTGCCGACGATAGACTCAATCCGTACTGTGTTGCGCATCATGGCTTTGTCTGCCGCCACTATCAGTGCCTGAAGTTTGTCCCGCGCCTCATCGCTTTCCGCATCATCCATTAGGGTTATCCAGCGGCCTATATTCTCAGCTGCCGTCAGGTTATTAGCCCTGAGACGGAATAATTCATCCTCCAACTGTAGGGCTCGGGCATCTTCTATAACCTCATCTTTAAGAAGAAGGCGACGGGCATAACCACCGTGCTTTAATGCATGCTGGTTACCGGGCTTGAATGGGTTGGACGGAGGATCGGTACGCGATCCGCGAATCGGTTTCGTATCGTGTGGAGGTTCAGCTTTTGGTTGCGTACTTTTTTGTGTACGGCTAGCGCTGGCAGGCTTTTCGCTGGTACGCGCCTTGCTTTTTTGCGTACCACTTTGCGTACCGTTTTTGCGTACTTGCGTACCAGCCTTGCGTACCCAACCAAACTTCTTAGCTTTCTTCCTGATAGCCCCTTCAGTTACGCCGTATTGCTCGCCTATATCACGGAGAACAAGGACTCCGGCCCGGTATGCCGATTCGATGGCCTCCCAGTCCGGTTTTGACATGGTTCTTGTCCTTCTGTTAAAGCCATTAAAAAAGCCACCAGTAGGTGGCCTTTGTGATGGCTATAAATAGCTCAATAAGGCAGTTCTACTCACTTGCCTTTCATCGCCTCTTCAATAGCATCTGCCAAGGACTCAACATTTGCGATAGCAAATTTCATGTCCTTTTCTAGTTTGTCTCTCCCTGTGTAGCTGGAAGAGGCTGATACCGATGCTTTGATAATTTCTAAAGCTGCTTTTACAATTTCACCGCGGTTACGCTCTTCTTTTGTCGCGTAGGCATAGTTTTCAAACATGTTTAATCTCCATATAAACCATGCATATCATGGTACTTCTAATATTGGCGACTAATTTTAAATTTCAACGCGATAAGTTGTTTGAGGTCACAAAATTTGACTCTTTCCTGCTATGTTCAGTTCCCCGAATCCCATCTAATTGGCTATTCGCTCTTTTGAAAGCAGAGGCCGGTAATGTGGATTATTTATCCCGATGTGGGATTAAAATGTGGGGTTAAGATTTGGGCAGTTAGCCTGCACTGATTTGTTATGCGCCAGAATGTCGCGCTTCGTCTGACGGTCGAGAACATCGATATCGTGGTCTGTTAGGTAGATAATCCGTACCCAGTTGCACGCGGTATCAACGACTACCGGGGCGGGTAAATTGCTCGCGCAGCTCCCGATCAACATCGTCATCAGGCATATGGCTAACAGTCTGCTGTACATTGCTGGCCTCTTTGGTGACTTCTGCTTTTCTTGCTGCTGCGGCAACGGTAGCAGCGGCATTATCTTCGGTTCGTTGCTGATCGGCTTTGGCTTCCGCTTTATTAGTACCTTGCGCATGGCCTAACCCAAATGCGCCAGCGACAATGGCCAGCAACGCAGTTGCCAGACCAATAATCATTTCAATGCCCATGAGAACCTCACACCAGAACAGATTTAGCTTTCAGGAATCGGGCGCGTCGGTCATCAATGCCGTTCTGACCACCATTGATAATCTGAGTCACGCGCACTAAATCGCCCGGATATTTCAAACAACCGCTTGAGGTATAGAACCATGCGGCGCTGCGGGCTGCGTTAATATCTTTCTCCAGCAGTTCAGGGTTGCTGACTAAATCGAGTCTTAGCGCAGTGCCACATCTCAGGTAGTTATCCAGGAAGGTGATTTGCTTCAGTCCTCGCCCGCGATATTTCCAGCCATCACCTGCTGACTTATTGCCGTAGCGATTGCTGTAGGCCAGATTTGCGATTGCTCTCTGGCGTTCAAGCGGTAGCACCTTCTCCGATGATTTGCGCCCGAGTGAGTTTGCCTGGTCCTGCGTGATACGCTTTGCCTTCACAAAACCAGCCAGTCCGGCAACGCTGTAGTTAAAACTTTCGACCAGCTGGGTAAATGACGTGCTTTCGTGCCCACACTGCGCTATGAACATCGCCTGATCGAGTGGAGCAGTGATACCGAATTCTTTCATCGCAGCATCAATGTGCGGAAACCAGCGCGCAGCTAACCCGGCGCTTATACCAGCCGCCTTCTGGAATTGTGATTTGTTCATCAGTGCCTCAGTGCATCAACCAGTCGCGCCACATTCCCCCTGAACCAGAGAACCGCGCCGCAGATAAGAATGTTCGCCAGCACCACCAGCCAGTGGGATGACTCGTACAGGCCAAACAGGAAACGGAAAGGGATGCTGGCGTAAACCAGCACAGTGAAGTAAGCCATCAGCGATATCATGGGGCGGTGTCTTGACCCGTCGCGCCGGTAGAACATCAACGCAACAACAATTACAGCGCATATCACCGCATTGATGATTGCGCTCGGATCACTTGTTACCATTGCTTGTCCCTCCTCCACGTAAGCGAGAGAGAATCCCAAACAGGCTACCCAGGTCCTGACTGTTAACGAATGTCAGCAATTTAATGGCTATGGCTGCAACGATTACAGCACCTAGTGCATCAAGCGGCCTGTCGCTATACCCCGTCCATTTTGAGAAGTACGAACCAAGGAGAGGCGCGCCGATAACGCCGAAGATGAATGACGTGATGAAGTATCCCACCAGCTTAATGCGGCTAATATTCACCGCCGTTGCTACATAGAACACCGCACCAGCGAACGCACCAAACACCACGCCATAATCAATGCCAGTTGCAAGGCCGAACATGCTGGCCCCCATAAGCCCACCAGCCGCTACCGTAGTGCCAGAAACAGGATCGGACATTTAGCCCCCTCTATTGCTGTGAGTCCTCTCAAAACGAGGGGAGATAAAAAAAAGGGCCACCATTTGGTAGCCCTTTTTTGATATAAAAAATAGGTTTAAATATATGTAAAATATATTATGCGGCAAGAATAAAAGATGCATTTAATTGTTGCAACAAAGTGAAAGTGTCAACATATTGAACACCAAAGTGGTTACAAATGTTAGGAATCAGAAACTTGCGTTTACATTGTAAATCAAGTCTCTCATGCGTAACAATTGTTGCCCCTGTGGACATAGCTTTTGCTATAAGCCATGTATCAGCGCCTCTTAAAAACTCTTCCATTGCACCAACTGACATTGGCACACTCTGCTGTTTATCTGCAACATGTGCGGCAACAACAGCAACATTTCTTTGTGTATCTTCATCACTCATGGGTAGAAAGAAATGACGGTTATCCATAGACCATGTTCGTAACTCATCGTTACCGTTTATCAGCTCTTGATAGATACCTTGAATACTAAAAATATTATGCCCTGCACACTCGCGAAGAAGCCAATCCCAAAAGGCCGGACAAAAGGACATATTATAGTACTTATTTTTCGCCTCGATGAAGACGTTGGCATCAATCAAAAACATTAGTTAGGCACCAATTTCCATAGCATATTGTTTTAACTTTGCAGGAGATATACCGAGTAATTTACCTGCATCCCTCAGAAGCACTTTTCCGCTAAGTGCTTCATTTAATAAAACTTTGCTAAAAAGGGCGCTATTCTTATTCTTGGCAATTGCATAGAAGTTGCCACCACCCCCATCAGCATTGTTGAACTGGTTGATTAATTCTCTGTAATAATCTTGATAAGTATCGTAAGAGACCAAACCAAGATCGAATGCTCTTCGGATGATGACATAGCGACTCACATGGAAAGTCCTTGCGATATCGCTCACATTATCATTCAACTCTTTGTCTTCACTCCAGAGGGCAGTAACCTCCCTTGCGGGAGCCAGAAATTCTCCTGCAACTGCATTACAAAACCGTTCTTCTCTGCGATCCTCAAAAGCACCAACACTGGAAACCCCACTTTGTCCCAGCCACAAATGCGCTAGTTCGTGCAACAATGTGAACAATCTTGCGGAAGGAGCATCACGTAGATTAACAAAAACAACCGGTGCATGATTATCACTTATCGCAAAACCACGAAACTCGGAGACACTTAGAGGACGACGAGTATTGTTTTCAACAATGCCGCTTCGCATTACCAGTATTCCTGCAGCCTCAGCACCCTCGACAATCTTTCTTTGGTATTCTTCCCAATTCAAGCCCCTTGGATTTAAATCCTTAAGTCCAAGAGTCTGTCTGATGCTCTCAGCAACATCATCTGGATTACTATTGACATCATAAGAACCAATAAAACCAAGAGGCTCCGCGTTCTGATCTTTCAAATAATCTTTATACCATTCTTGTCGTCTTACTACAGAAGCAATGGTATCTTTCAAGTCCACGCTAATGTTTGCCAACCCATGATTACCAGGAGTTCTAAGATCAGGTATAGGTAGAACATCGATTGGAGGAGATGGCAGAAAAAAGAATGCGAACGGGATATGTAACTTACTTGCTAATTTTTGAGCCTGTCCAAAAGTTGGCTTTTGATCACCGCTGGACCAACCTATAACTTTTTCTAGCTTAACCCCTAAACTATGAGACAGATCTTCTTCAGACACTTGCGCTCTGGCACGTGCCCAATTGAAAATCTGTGGGTTAATGTAAGCTAAATCAGCCATTTGATTGTTGCCACTTGTGAATAAATTAATGATCCCTTGGGAGAATAGTAACCCACCAGCCATTTTTTACAACAAAAAACCCGCGCAATGGCGGGCCTTCAATGTTGTTGCTCAGTTCGCTTTAACGTCCCGAGCCTAACACAATTCAAGCATTTTCTGCGCAAGAGTTCAAGTAAAACCTGTCGCTATTTGTGCCGAAAGCATCACACATAGGTGCATAAAGCATCGATTCTGCAAGATTTAGCCAAACGTCGATTCTGCTTTCGCATGTGCGCAGACACCATTCTGGGTGTTTTTTGTTAAGGTCGCGAGCCATTGCTTTTTTACTCAGACGCTTGATATATCTGTCTTCTATGAGCGCATACAGACTCTTATGCCCTGAGCGAACCAGTATTTCTCCGAGAACTGAATTGATGGTCAGCGCCTCTTCATCAGTGCAGAACGCCAGTCCACTTTTATTTTTGCCGTTAAGAATCTCCTGAAAGAACGCTTCAAGCTCTGGCTTGGAAATGCCTGATTTCTTCATCCGGCGTAGTGCATCGTTGATAGCTGTTTTCGTTATCTTCCCGGATGCCAGCAATTGATTAAACATATTGCCGCCGCTACCACCGCCAATATACGACCAGCGGCCCCACATACGCAGCTTTCCCTGTATCCAGATGCTTTCCAGAGTGCGGAGGCGAACCATTTCACCTGATTTACCAACCTCAGAAGGGTTAATCATTTATTCACCTCATTTTTGATTTTCGGTTGCTCGGCGGCAAACTGTGCCAGCGTCATAAATGACTGGCCTTTCGCTTCCAATTCGGTACGGTTGATATAACTGAATTTCTCACCTCGCCAGGTCTTATCAAATACAGCTATGGCACCAGCAAAAAACGCGCTGGTCGGCCTTTGTTTGTCGTTGGCGGGTTTAAACCAGACAGGCAGATCGAAACCAATCCGCCCACGGATAAAGCAGACATGATCCGCATCTTCCGGCCACCAGGTTTCGCTCGTTGCGGATTTAACCAGGAAAACATAGCGACCGCCCTTCTCGCGTTGCGCAGCTGCGTAGTGCATGATGTGCGTCATGCCGGTGATGGCTTGCTTTTCGTGGTACTGAGAGCGGCTATATGGAGGATTGCCGAATGCTGCGCCGCCGAGTTCTGCCAGGCGACCAGACCAGTCTTGCGTCAGCGCGTTATCTTCTGCGGTGTACCAGACAGGGCATTTTGCATTGCTGTCATCAGCGAACAGGTCCAGCATCAATGGACCAAACATCGCGTTGATACCCCAGAAAAGCGGATCCGGCGTTCGCCACTGGTCGCCAACCTCTTTTAAATAATGGGATGGCGCATTGCGTAGAGCTGAGAGGGATTCGCAGTACGGATTAGTCATACGACCTCCATATAAGCACGAATGAAAGCCGCAGCTGCCTGGGCGTTTATGGCGTTGCCGTAGCCTTTGAGACGCCCGACGCGGTTGCTGCTTGCCACTCTTGCCACCCCGGGCTCGACTCGTCCCAGGCGTGAGGCAGCCCCATCAACCAGCGGGAATGTTCCGGGTTCAACTGGACGCCATTTGCCATCTCGACAAAAGAGCCAGCCCGCATCTCGCCAAAAACCGTTAACCTCAAGGGTGCTGATAACCCCTGTTCCGCAGCGTAATCCAGCCTGTCGAACGTCCGATCCTTCCCATCGATCCTGATGACAGTTTTCCCGCTCCCTTTGTGATCGCTCGCCGTTGGTGTTGGCCACGCTGCCAGCATTACGGTCCCTGGAAGCTTCAAGCACACTTTCGGTGACCCGTCCACATTCTTCCCACTGTAACAATGGGTTGATCCGGTTGAGTCGTTCGCCACCGGAGTTTGCCAGCCCGTTAATCGTGCCGCTCCGGAGACATGTTGTAATCCGCGCTTCGTCTCCGGCTGTGGATTCGTATTGGCTACCGGCGTGGGCCACCCAGTAAGCTCGCTCTCTGATGTGCGGCGCACCGATGCCCGCTGACGTAAACGGCACAAGCCCGAAGGCGTATCCCACTCCTTCCAGGTCTGCCTGTACAAGGTCGAACCATGTGTTTGCGTTACCGCTTGCAACCTGTTCGCCAAAGACATGCTGAGGTCTGCACTCGCTGATGAGATGGAAGAAGTGGGGCCAAAGGTGCCGCTCGTCAGCAAACCCATCTCCTTTGCCTGCCGCGCTGAAAGGCTGGCATGGGCAGGAACCTGTCCAGATTGGTTTATCGTCAGGCCATCCGGCGAGGCGGAGGGAATGAGACCAGACGCCGATCCCGGTGAAAAAGTGGCACTGGGTAAATCCTCTGAGGTCGTCAGGTGTGACATCTTCAATACTCCGTTCGTCAACTTCGCCAGGCGCGATGTGACCGCCGGCGATTAAATTCCGCAGCCATTCTGCTGCAAAGGGATCGATTTCGTTGTAGTAGGCCACCGGCGTCATACAGTGACCTCCCCCAATTCCTGAAGAACCTGCGCCAGCAACTCGCTCTCAGTACCGAATTTCTCTTCCCATGATTTACGACCGGCATGAATAGCAACGCCGTAACCACCAGTG
The DNA here is from genome assembly GCF_051209435.1 of Klebsiella sp. HN106. Classification (NCBI taxonomy): domain Bacteria; kingdom Pseudomonadati; phylum Pseudomonadota; class Gammaproteobacteria; order Enterobacterales; family Enterobacteriaceae; genus Klebsiella; species Klebsiella sp. HN106. The sequence goes on from NZ_JBLURD010000002.1 coordinate 178,601, forward strand.
CGATGGTGAGCGTGGCAAAGAGGAATTACATGGAAGTTATCTGCGCGGACAGACAAGCCAGTGCCAGAGCTGCAGTGATGTATTTCAGCGGGTGATTCACCGTAATCAAGGTTGCGGCAAACTATGCAGCCTAGGGCGGCTACGCGGCTAAGATGAAGCTTTTCAGCTTTTGTTTTGGTTTTGCTCATATCGCACCGCCTTGGCGCGACAGACAAACGGAAACACCGCGCACTGAGGCACGGCGAAAAATGGCGTTGCTGCATTTTTGCGTCATCACTTTACTCCGGTGATGGCGCGATAGGTTCGGTGTTCAGCCGAGGTGATTATTATAAATCAGCTTCTGTCCTGCTGGAAGAAGCTTTTACATTCCTCGTGAGAGGTTTCAGTATTTTTTATCTCACCCGGCTCTATAGGAGTGAGTATATATTTACCGCCTGGAAGGCTATCAAGCACGTAACTACCAGGAATGCGGATAGCCTCTATTAACTCATCAGTATTCATCGACCGCCACCTTATGAAGATATTTTTTCACCAGTGGCAGTTTCTGCCTTACAGTTATTGGTGCCTTTCACATTACCTCCAGTGCGAAATTATCTCGCTAATATCGAGCAGTGGCATCAGAGGTAATGCGCACTACCAATCAAAAATCAGAAAAACCAGTCGTCGGCACTTTCCCACGTTTCCTGCAGGATTTGCTCTATGCGCTTTTTATCACCATCAACGCCGCCCAGAACGGTCAATCCGTCAGTACTTGAGCGCCTTATATTTAGTTTGCAGCCTTCATAGTTTTGATGAAGACGGCGCAGCAATTCAACTTCAAGGGCGGGAATGGCCCCTTCTGGCAGTTTTTTAGTCTTGTCGATGGTTACTTCGATTTTCATATTATCACCCCACTCGATATACTGTATAAATAAACAGTACACCTAACTCATTGAATGAGCAATATCTTAAGAGCACAAAACGTTAATTTTTGTCAGGATTGATAAAAGGAAACCCGCAGCAGCGGGTTGTATTGCATAGAGAATTTACTGAGGTGCCTTTGGCTCGACCTTGCTGTGAACTTCCCAACGACTGATTCCGCAACTACCGCAGAAGTTAGCCAGGTAATCCAACCCGGACCATTCCCGGACACCCCCACGAGCGGCTTCTACGTATACGCCGATTTGCTTATCTCTCCAGAGGCCAAACAGTCGCCAGCTTCCGCTATCTGCATTTCTGACTGCCACAATACGGGTCATAACGCCGGTCTGATACAACTCGGTAAAGGCTGTTTTTTTTCTGGTTATCATTTGCATAAATAACAAACCTTAGATTTGTTGATAACAAATATGGTGTTTGTGTTTTATTGCTTTATCCTCTGCTCAGTATTTTTCAGGTCGTTTTCCGCGAAGAGGATTGCTGTTCTGGCGGAACGTAACCGTGCCTTGGCGTTTTTCTCTTCTCGTTCTAGGTTGGAGACGGCTTCGCGCAGCTCATCACGACGGTTATGAAGCTGCTGAATCTCTCTCACCACAGCCTCGCCATCAGTCGCACACTGAAGAACGTACTGGAAAGGGTCTACAGCGCAGCCGCATTGAAGGCACAGAATGATCCGCGCCTTCTCATCGACTTCAACGGCTTTATGCTTGCAGTGTTGCTGCCTGTAGTCCTTTCTGTCGGTTACGGTGATGTTCAGCAACTTCTCTTCGTCGCGCTTGGGCTGCACCAGAGTGATGACGTTGTCGCTATCATTTTCCATCTGGCACCTCCTGCGGGGCGGCTGCGAGCATGGCCTTGAACGTTTTGATACTGGCGTCATGCTTTGCACGTTCTTCTGGCGTCATGGCGTCAATGTCAGCGTTATAGTCGGCACGGCGTCGCAGTGCAGTCAGCAAAGTCTCTGTTTTGCACCCCTTGCCGATGATAAGACCTGGCTTTAACTCAACGGAGCACGGAAGAGTTGCAGGCACTACCGGCTGCGCGTGGCGATAGAGCGGGACATCTCCCGCCTCTGAGTTCTGCTTGCCCCACAGATATGCCGTCTCCCTCCCTCGGTCGATATAGCCCAGGTTGCGCTCGTCGGTATACGCCACCGGCTCGCTGTCCATTGCGGCTTTGCGGCGTTCCTGTAGCTCAATGCTCAGCAGGACATATCCCGGCATCCATTCGCCAACGTCAGCGATATGGGTGATTTTCACATTGATGTATTCACCTGTCGGGTTACAGCTACCGCGAGGTGTCTCCAGCAGGTGGAGGGTGTCGCCTACCCGATAATCACGGTCATTTTTGCGTAGCTCTGCGCGTTTAACGCCAGTACAGACAGCAGAGAAGAATTCAGGGTAAATTTTCAATTCGTGAGTGATTGCCTCTCTGGTTAATTTGCTGGTCATTTATTCATCCTCCACGCTGTTAGCATGGCAATAATGCTCACCATTCGGGCGCGTAGACGTTACGCCACAGCGCGGACATGGTTCAGGAAACGTTAGAACCAGCTGTTCAACAACCGTTGAAACTTCCTGCTGTTCAGCGTCGTCAAGCTGGCGCTTAAGTTCAAACTCCAGCGAATCGACGACTAAGAAGGAGAAGCCCTCAATTGAACTGCGCATAGCATCAATGATTTTTTCTTTCGTCAGGGCATCAGTCATGGTTGGCCTCCTTACCGCGACTAACAGACAAGTTTTTATTCACGATGGCATCCATCAGGCGTGATGCTGCAGCTTTCTGAGATGAGACATTCGCAATTACCGTTGGCCTTGTTTTCTCGCAGCTGGCGCAAATACCATCCCATGATGAAATGAGGAAGAAATCTTCACGATCGGCAATGCCGGTATTCATTACCAGATCCTCAATCATCAGCGTGACCCCGCGAACTCCCCGACCTTCGCTTAATCTCTGCACTGCGTAGCCGAAGGCGTTAATCATCACAGCATGGAACTGGATATACTCGCGTTTGTACTCGGCCTGGTTCGTACCTCGGCGAATATCATCTAAACCAGTCAGCATCAGCCACGCATTCCACAACCCCTCAAGATCATCTTGTGAACATGAACCGGAAAATTTTGCAGTGGCATCACTAAGGGCTTTGAAGCTCACCCACTTATCGCTTTTCGCGGGAACGACGTTATGCTCAAAATCGGTGACTTCAGAAAAGACATCGTGTGAGCTGATAAAACTAACCATCTCCTGCGCGTTCTTATCGCGCCCGTTATAGGCCATGTTGATAGCCGCAGATGGCTTCGAAACATTGTTGTTAATGTCCGAGAAAAACTGCTGTCGCGTCTTCAGTGGTAACTGGAGAGTAAGCATCATCGGCACATGGATCGGCTCATCAATGGTTCGGCAATACTCCGCAATACCGGCTGCGCGATGCTGACCATCAAACAATTTAATTTCTGCATCCATCGGGAAACGGGCCACCCCGACATTCGTATTACCGAACTCTTCGAATTCAACATACGAGTCGCAGTTACCTACCAGCGGTGGAATGATAAATGGCTCTTTGTTCTCGTATGCCTCAACAAGATACTGATAAAACTTTTTCGCCCTGGCTGGGTTCAGTTCTCGCTGCGAGCGTTCAAGAGTGTCCCCGTAATTATCGCTGGCGAGAACTCGCGTTAGTGTCCGTGCAGGAACAGTCAGCATCAGGACAATTGAACCGCCCTGAGTTCCACGTGATGCAGGGAACTCAAAGAAATGATCTCCTACTTTACTCATAATGTTACCTCCCCAAGTACCCAGCGCAGAGCATCAGCGTATTCACCGCTGGCAGCTTCGAGGGCTTTAGTGATTTCTTTGCGTGATTTGATGCGCGGCTTTGCCTCACCGAGAACCTGGCGCTGACGACGCGCTTTTTCATGACCAGTAGTGCCAGCGGTCGCCGCTTCGATTTCGGCTACCTTTTCCCTCTGTTCTTCGGGTTTTAGTGATGCCAGTTGACGCGCCTGGGTAACTGTTACTGTGCCGGACTCTACCGCGTCTTTGACTGCCTGAGTGGCATCCAGGAGGGATAGGGTAGCGCGTACAGTGGGGACGCTGACGCCGAACATCAGCGCGAGGTCTTCCTCGTCATGCCCGCGCTCCAGCGCATCAGCCATCTTTTTGGCTCTGCCCAGCGGTGTGTCGGCCTGGCGGATTTCGTTTGCGCTGACCATTGCCTGAGCCATGCGAACAGCTGAACCGCGTTTAGTGACTGCCGGAACCAGCAGCGGGGTTTTACCCTCTTTTGCCAGGCGCTTATTAGCTTCTAGGGTATGGCGCACACGCTGACGGCCATCGACCACGCAGGACAGCCCCGTTTCCGGGTCTTTCCACACAATAATCGGCTCCAGAACCCCCTGGTCCATGATGTTCAGCACCATGGCTTCACTGAGAGGTAAGTGAATACGCTCATCGTAAAGCGGGTGTGCCTTGTCAGTGACAATATGCAGATTTTCCGGCTCAAACATCAGAACGTTTGTCTTGCCGCTGGCACCGTATGCGTCGATTGAATTCTTAGCCATTTTTAACCTCGTTTTTATTAACCGTCTCAGCCCATTTTTCTTCCAGCTTTCTTCTGGCTTTATCCTTGCCACCAGCCCAGTAGCTTTGCTGGACTCGGTAATGGTCATACGGGCATTTCAGTGCTCCAGAGCAAGAGCCAAACGTATAATCTTTCCAGTGGTACTCAGGTAACGCGCCGCAATCAGGGCATTTCTGTAATTTCATTGAGCGACCCCACGACATTCCCGCAGAAGGCTTTCAAACCTCGCCCGAAGCCGGTTCGCGCAGCCAAACGGCATATCGTTGAAGCACCACATTGCCGCGCCATTCCGCATGCCGCTTTGGGTAATCTGACCTGTTCCGTGTAACTGGCGAAGCTGATTACCGACCGACGACATACCGCGACCCAGTGCAACGGCAATTTCTCTGGTGGTCAAATCAGGATTGGCCTTGAGAAATTCGATCATCGTGATTTCACCGCTGTATTCTGTTTTCTTGGATTTAGTTGTTTTCATTGAAAAAACTCCTTAGCCCCTGAAACCTTTCGGGATATCTGCCTGAACTTTGCCGCTGAAACCAAGGTTTCCGCCTACAGCAAGGTTTACCGGGCACAGCTTCAGCGCCAGCTCAGGCCATTTGTTACGTAATGTCTTCATGGTTTGAACTTTTGGGCACCAGAACTGATCGCGCTGAATGCGCTCAATCATGGTGCGGATTTGGTCGTGGCTGCAGCCATGTTCCTGGCGAAGCATGCGAACCTCGTTAGCCCATCCAACAAAGTTCGGTTCTCTCGGTCTTGCCAGAGAGCCATCAAATTCGGCGGCGCGTTCGTACATCTCGATGATGGTCGACCAGAACCACATCGCGAGATCGAAGTCATCATCGGTAGCCAGGTTACTGTCTTCGGTAGCGTCAGGAATGTATGCTGCCGGGATGACCGGTTCACGTCCTGACTCAGCAAAGTTATCCACAGGAAGAATCTCTCCCGCGTGGTTTTTATGATCTGTATGTAGTGATCTGTTTTTAAGATCTGTATAGAGATAGGATTCGGCTTGAGAGCCGTTTCCAGGATTCGGCTCTTGGGCCGTTTCCATTCGGCTCTTGGGACGAATGCATTCGGCTTGAGAGCCGTTTCCATTACTTTCAACAACTTGCTTTGATTCGGCTCTTAAGCCGTTTCCATTCGGCTCTTGAGCCGAATCCATGTTTTTCAATGGTTTATTTGAATTTCCCCCTTGCGGGAATATTTTGGCGATTAGTGCGTCCTGATCGACGCGGTAATGCTTCTTCGGCGTGCCGCTTACCTGCCGAAGTTCTTCCTCAATAACTCCCGCCAGGTACTGCTCTGTAATCTTGAACATTGCCTTTCTGACCACATCGCCGTCTTTAGCGCGAATTTCTTTAGCAAGCGCTGCGTGCTCTTTGTAAAACCAGCCATTTTCCAGGCTAGACTTGCCCGACCAGAACACCAGCTGATTGAGAATGGCCGCCAGCAAATGCTGCTGCCTGTCTCCTGCAAAGAAATCCAGATACGGTCCGGGGATCGTTATGCAGTTCCCCTGCCCCGACATGGCCTGAACAATTTCAAAAACCTGATTGTTCATTCCGAAACCTCATTGTGTAGCCGTAAAAACTCTCTCAATCCCACCCAGCCAATAGCCCCGCAGGCTTTGCGGTAGGAAACTTCTTTCTCTGTCGCTGTGAGTACCGTCACCATGTGGCCTTTGTGTCTGTGCTGGAAGCGAGAACCGGCCTTAGGAATGCCAGTGCCTGCACAATCTCCTTCAGACGGCTCATACGCCGGATACGCTCGTTTCAGGCGAGCAATCAATTCAGCAGCAGACTGGTTACACATAGTCACCTCCGGAATCAGTGGTATTTCGTTACTTCAACAGCGACAGGCTGATACGCCTTGCTGTATATGGCTTCAATAGCGTCGTCGTGCGCATCAATAGCCGTTCCGATGGCATGCTGGGCCGCCAGCAATGCCCGACGCTCTATCGTGTCGTAAATGCTCAGACGATGACGGATTTCACGCGGCAGAACGCGCAGGATTGAGGGAAGGAGCAGGCGGATTTTCTCGCGCTGCTGTTCGGTCTCACCCTTCAGCCAACGATGGAAGATATTCTGCTGATTGGCCCACGCTTTGCCCGGTACCAGGCGAAGCTCAGTCCCACCTGAACGCACATACTCTTCAGTAATGGCATTAGCTGCATATGCCTGACCGACTTCAGCAGCCCAGGCCAGCAGAACTATTTCAACGTGCTCGTGTTTGATTTCCATTAATCAGACTCCCTCTGCCGCTTGGTGATAATTTCTTCCGTAAGTCCACTAATCGGTGTTGGATGAAGGTCCGGGCGAAGTTCATGAGGGGTTACTACCCACCCTCCCATGCGACAGAGTGGGATGACGCGATCACTAGGGACGCAATTTCGGTTTATCCAATTTGCTACTGACTGGCTCGACTTAAAGTCGAACATGCGGGCGACATAGGAAACATTCCCAATCGCTCTAACGGCTTTCTCCGTTATGTTTTTGTATGGTGTAGGCATTCTTACCTCCTGTGAGTTGGTAAGTAGAGAATACTACACAAAGTAGAAAATGCAACTACTTAAAATAGAAATGACTAAAAACGCTCTCTGCCGTAATCTTCTACCTATGGTAGAAAAATCGAATAAGCATCAAGACTTCGCAGATCGACTTAACCAAGAGATGAGTAAAAAGAACTTGTCTGTTAAGCAATTAAGTCATGCGGGACAGGTCACCTACGAAATGGCTAGGCGGTATACGCTTGGCACAGCAAAACCGCGCGATGAAAAGCTGATGAGAATTGCGGAGTGGTTGAGCGTGCCTCCAGCCTGGCTAGACTACGGGGCAGTAGAAAACAGTGCTGAATCCAACGCAGCCCTGGAGACCGTCACCCTCACCCAACCAGAGAAAGGCGATGAAACAGAATTCGCGAGCTTAAGCGATGAAGAGAAACGCCTGATTCGAGTCTTCAGAAAATTCCCTGATGCAGAAGCAAACAACATGCTTCTGGCCTTTGAGATTCGCTATAAGAAGCTCCTGGAGTTCTATAGCGAGTACGCAGATCCAGACAAAAAATAAATCAGAAACAACCACACCAAACCCAGCAATGCTGGGTTTTTTTGTGTCTCCGCATCGTCAAAAAAAACTTTTAGTAGATATTTATTTCTACTTTAGGTGTTGACCAATCTACTTTATGTAGTATTCTCTACTTATCGACACAACGGTGCGATAGGTTAAACGTTCGGTTGGCCGCCTGAAGGCTAAAAATCAACAGACTTTGCAATGCAGTGAATGCGGCTATGCGCACGCGGCACAGTTAATCGGTATCACTCGTTTCTAAAAAGAGTGGGGTGGAAAAGAAGCTGTCGATACCAGTTGTTAACTGGCTGGTATCACCGGGAGGCACCCGGCACTGCATTGCAAGGTCTGTTAGGTACTCAACACGCATGAGGGAAAGGAGATGAGCAGAAACGGCTTTCGTTCACTGGTAATTGTTCTGGCTATCGGAATGGTTTTCTGGGTCGGGCTGGCTGTAGAAATTCTTTATGTTACGGGGGTGTTCAATGGCTAATTTTCTGCAAAGCAACCCGGTGGTTAAAGCAGCTCAAAGCAAACTCGCTATTGCGCAATTTATTGGTAACAGTGGCATGTGGTCTGATGCCATGGCGTCAATAAAAGATATTCATGAAGCAGCAAAGCACGAAGAAGACCGTATGTTTTGCGGTCGTACGGATGCGCTTTCAGGGCTTCAATTTCGTGATGTCGTTTTAAATTATGACCTGTATGGAGATTTAATTTCCGTCGATGCTGACTTGCTTACAGGTCAATATAAAGTAAATACCGAAGTTTCATTTTAATTATCACCAAAATATTCAATGCCTTAAATGGCAGGTACCCACACACCTAAACAAAGGAATAATTATGGATGCCGAAAAACTCCATTGCTATAGCTGCGGCGGCTCCTTTGCACGCGAAGAGTTGCAATATCGCCCTTCTGGCCGAGGAGCTTATCGCAAAGTGGCTTATTACTGCCCTATCTGTAACGAAAAGGAAAAAAAGAAAGACCAATTAAAGGCTACGCAGTCTTTAGTTCGTAAGTCATTACCTTCAAGGCCTGCAAACTTTCAATTACGACCAGCAGCGTGGAATAAATAATTATGAAAATAGAATTTAACGATAAAGGTGTAATCGCAACCGCTATTATAACCAGCACGGTATTCGAATTCCGCCTACACAACCGCGCCGTTGATACCGCCTTATTCCTGGCTCCTTCCGTTCGGTCTAAACGTAGCGGGTTCTTCATAATGAAAACAGTTATTTCCGGGAAAACATCACATGTGCTTCGTGCGTATAAAGCGCTTAAAGCGGAGGCTTCACGATGAGCTACACAACAGTAATACGAGTTTGGCCAGGCGAAAAATCAGAGACTGCTGAAGAGTTTCGCAATGCATGGGGCAGCGGTCCCGTAATCTGGAACGACATGGCTATCTGTTATCTGAGAACGGCCCCGCATGGTTATATGGCATGTATCGATAAGCTATGGCCTCTGGCCAATCGTGAGGACATTCCTCTTCATCACCGAGCTGTATTAGCAATGACATATGACCGGATGTATATCCTCAAGGAGCATTACTCCCGTGCAGCTGAATACATCCGGCTTTACCTTGCTGATTTCCCTCCAAATGAAGCCACTGTAAACCACTGGCCTTCTATCGCTGAATTATTTGAGGGAAATCCTGACTGTCCGGCAATTGGGCTATGGCTTACCTCGGTCTGTGAGGACCCATTTGCTGGCGAATGGGATGAAGAAGCGGAAGAGTATATGCAGCCAGACTGGTCGAGATACTGGAGTTTGTTTGATCATCTTGATGGATCCAGTATTTGATTTCCAATAATCAACATTAATCCGGGGAACTGATTATAGTTTCCCGGCCATGAGGTTATTTATGGCCGATATTACTCAAGAAGATGAATGGGTGATGGAAAAGGGAATTGTAGCGAAGATGTATATGACTCCCCGGCAAATTAAATCTTACCGGGAGGGGAGATGGATCGAGGGCATTCATTATAAGAAGCACCCACCAGATCCAAAAGCTTCAGAAGGAAGGGTAACGCTTCTCTACAACTACACCAGGATTAATAGGCTTGTCGGGGAAACATAATGAATATGCCTGCTGGCGTAGAGCTGCATGGGAAAGGAATAAGAATTAGCTTTCTATATCGCGGCATACGTTGCCGCGAAGTTTTGCGAGGCTGGACTGTATCAAATAGCAATATAAGAAAGGCTGGCAATCTCCGCGCTTTAATTATGAGTGAGATTCAGCAAGGTAAATTTGACTATGCAGAGCACTTCCCTGAATCAAAGGCGCTTAAAAAATTCACCACGACGCAAAAAATTAAAACATTCGGTGAATTATGCAAAGTTTATCTTGATGCCAAAAAGCTTGAGGTTTCAGCTGCATCATTCAGAGGCGCGGAATCACGGATAGCAACACTTTGCGCTATCGTCGGAAGTAATACGCATATTGCGGATATTCAGCATACCGACCTGTTGAATTACAGGAACGCGCTATTAACTGGTAACACCTTTAGCGATCACGCGCCCTGGCTTAAAAGAAAAGGTCGCGCTGTATCCACCGTCAACGGCCTGATGAACAACCTGACTGCGCTGCTCAAACTGGCGAACCTGAGCGGCTTTATCGAGCATACCCCTCACGAAGGTATAAAGATGCTTAAGCGCTCCAGGAGAGACCCAGATCCACTTCTCCAGAGTGAATTCGAAGGTTTCATAAAAGCGTTATCTCCTCGGTATGCTTTGCTCTGGACTACAGCTATCTTTACTGGCCTTCGGCATGGAGAGCTAACAGCTTTAGCCTGGGAGGATGTGGACCTTGATAAGGGTGAGGTTCACGTCAGGCGTAACCAGACGAATGAGGGCCTGTTTGTGCCACCCAAAACCGAAGCGGGGATCAGAACTGTAACCCTGCTTGAGCCTGCGCTGAACGCCTTACGTGAGCAATTCAAGCTAACTGGCGCATTAAGCAAAACCGAAATCACTTTCCATCACCGCGAACATGGTTTAACTGAACAACAAAAATTGCGGTTCGTGTTTATCCCGCCCAAAAACTGGCGCGGGGAAACGAAGTATTATGGCTCTCAGTCTCTGGGGTATAGTTGGGAGGCGGGACTAAAGAAGGCGGGAATTAGGAGCAGACGCCCTTACCAGTCGCGCCACACGTTCGCATGCTGGCTTTTAACTGCCGGAGCTAACCCTTCTTTCATCGCCGGGCAGATGGGCCACGAGAACGCGAAGATGGTTTATGAGATTTACTCAAAGTGGATCGGAGAGATGGACCGCAACCAGGTGGAAATGTTGAATAACAGTTTTTCTGACGTTGTGTCCCAAGGGTGCCCCAAACGCAAGGTAGTAGGCATAAAAAACGTTTAGTTTCAGTAGAATAAAATCACTTGCCGGAATATTAACTTTATTCCAACATGAATGCTCACTACGCCGCAATGGCGGCGAAATAAAAAGCAGGAGCGGATATGATTACGCTGTGGGGCAGAAATAACTCAACCAATGTGAAGAAAGTGCGCTGGGTGCTGGAAGAACTCGACCTCCCGTATCAGCAAATTCTGGCAGGCCTGGAGTTCGGTCTGAATCACGATCCGGCCTATCTGGCCATGAACCCCAACGGTCTGGTACCGCTATTGAAAGATGCAACGACCGATGTCGTGCTCTGGGAATCAAACACCATTATCCGCTATCTGGCCGCGCAGTATGGTCAGAATCGCCTGTGGGTGGAGTCGCCAGCCGAGCGCGCCCAGGGAGAAAAATGGATGGACTGGGCCAACGGTTCGCTCTCGCCTGCCCATCGACCCGTTTTAATGGGCCTGGTCAGAACGCCGGTAGAAAAACGCGATCCTGCCGCCATTGAAGCCGGTATTGCCGCCTGCGAGACGCTGTTCGCTATTCTGGACGACGAGCTGTCGCGCCATCAGTGGCTGTCGGGCGATGCCTTCGGCCTCGGCGATATCGCCGTCGCGCCGTTCGTCTACAACCTGCTGGAAACGGTAAAAACCTGGCAGCCGCGCCCGCATCTGCAGCGCTGGTACCAGCAGATCGGCGAACGTCAGGCCTGGCGCAACGTGGTGATGATCCCGGTCACCTGATTTTAACCCGCCGGACTCACCTTCAGCAGCTCACCGTTGGATTCGTCGGTTAACACATACAAATAACCATCGGGTCCAACGCGTACGTCGCGAATGCGTCTACCGCGATCGGTCAGAATGCGCTCCTGCTCCGTGACTTTATTGCCATCAACCTTGAGCACAATGAGCGATTCATCCTTCAGCGCGCCGATAAACAGCCTGTGTTGCCACTGCGGAAAAACCTGCGCGTTGTAAAACGCCATACCGCTCACCGCCGGCGACTTCTCCCAGACAAATAGCGGCGCTTCGGTGCCTTCCGCCTTTTTGCCTTTGGCTTCCGGGATCGGCAGGCCGCTGTAGTTAATGCCGTGCGTCGCCAGCGGCCAGCCGTAGTTTTTACCTTTTTGCACGATATTGATCTCATCCCCGCCGCGCGGCCCGTGCTCATGTAACCACAGCGTATCGCTCCACGGGTTTATCGCCAATCCCTGAGGGTTACGAATTCCGTAAGACCAGATTTCAGGCCTGACGCCAGACTGGCCGACAAAAGGATTATCGGCCGGGACCTTGCCATCAGCCGTTAGCCGCACCACTTTTCCCTGCAGCTTATCGAGATCCTGAGCGGTTGAACGCTGGTTATTCTCTCCGAGACCGATAAACAGATGACCACGACCGTCGAACGCCAGCCGTCCGCCAAAATGATTGCCGGTCGAGAGCTTCGGCTGCTGGCGGAACACCACCTGGAAGTTTTCCAGACGCTGGAGATCCTCGCTCAATCGGCCATAGCCCACCGCGGTCCCGGCTTTATCCTCATCCCCGCCCTCGGCATAGCTCAGCCAGACCCGGCGCGACTGGGCAAAGTCCGGTGCCAGCGCCACGTCCAGCAAACCGCCCTGCCCGTTAGCCCAGACCTGCGGTACGCCCGGGATCGCCGACGAGAGGCCTTTGTCGCGCTGCCAGAGCTTGAGTTCGCCGCCGCGCAGGGTAATCAAAATACCGCGATCGTCCGGCAGGAAGGCCAGCGCCCACGGGTGTTCGAGCTGGTTCTGCAACACCTCCACGCGCTCCCGGGCGGCAAGGACGGCAGTGGGTAACAACAGCGTGGTAAGCGCTATCAGGGTGACGGTCTGGTGCATGGCATACTCCTTTTGTCAGCAATGCTGATAAGGGTAGCCAGCGTGGGGAAGCGGGAAGGGATTTTTACATAACATTAATCAGGGGGAGCAGGCTCCCCCTGTCTCAGGCGTGGGTAATGGGGGCAAAATCATTCAATTTCTGAATGTTTAGCCGCAATACCGCCAGGCAGCTTTCCAGTTTATCTACGTTGACCGCAATGTAGGACGGGCAATCATGATGTCCGCTTAGCAGGCATACCGCCGCGGAAGCGACGGCTTCGCCCGCAAGGCGCAGGGCTTCCTTTTCCTCCGGCGCAACGGCGTGCTGCAGGCGCGGCGCGTATTCACGCATTTCATGGCACAGTTCAAACAAGTTATCACGTAGATGGTCGTTTTCGCTGACTGACATATAGCCTTTTGCTTTACGCAACTGTAAATAAGCATCAAGATCAATGGAGGCATTAATCAGTTTATTCATCAGGTTACGATACAGTCTGTCAACGTTCATCTCAGTTCCTCCTCTATCGTCCTTCACCATAATTATAATATGGTTATTTTTTGTACAAAACGCTGTGTGAGATCAATAATTCTCAGGTCATTAACATTATTTACAATGTTACAACTAAGATTATAATCCTCGCCTGCTCAACCTGCGCCCCTCAAGAAAAAATGTTATACGCTCTCAATCAAGATCAATTCTTTTTCATGTGATGGAAAATTATTTTTTTGCTGCAATGATCACAAATTAGCGCCATTCACATTGCCTGAAAATGTCACCGGGTGTCATATCACCTCACAAATATGTAATACGTATAACAAAACAGGTCGCAGCAGGTTGCTCTATCTTGCTTGTAACCTTTGACGCTATCGCTTGAAGGAACAGAAATGATTAATCCCGGCAGAAGAAACTATATCTTGTTGAGTCTTTTCGACTTCCTCTACCTCTTCGCCTGGTCCTCGACCATGGCATTCTTTGTTATCTGGACGACCCAGCATCTCGGGATTAGCGCCACGAAAACCGGCCTGCTCTACTCGGTTAACGCCTTTATTGCCCTGCTGATGCAGCCCTTCTTTGGCTTTATTTCCGATAAATTCGGCCTGAAAAAACGACTCATCTGGTTTCTCGTCGCCATGCTGCTACCGGTGGGTCCGTTCTTTATTTATTTATATGCACCGCTGCTGGTGCACAGCTTCTGGCTGGGCGCGCTGCTCGGCGGGGTATACCTGGGGATTATTTTTAACTCCGGCTGCGGGGTGATCGATTCGTATATCGATAAAATTTCGCGGCGCTACCAGTTCGAATATGGCCGCGTAAGGATGTGGGGATCGTTAGGCTGGGCCGCCGCGGCGTGGATCGTCGGTAAGTATATCGACAGCAATCCGAACCTTGCTTTCTGGCTGGCCAGCATCGCCATTGTGATTGCCGCGATCTGTTTTATGCTGACCAAAATCGAACTGAGCGAAGCGGAGATGCAGAAAACCAGCGCCCTGAAAGTTTCCCATGCCCTGGAGCTGGCGAAGAACGGGCAGTTCTGGATGCTGCTGGTCTTCACCCTTTTCGTCACGCAAATCTACGATACCTACGATCAGCAGTTTGCCCAGTACTTTTCCCTGCAGTTCCCGACGCCCGAGGAGGGGAATCGCTGGTACGGAATTCTGGCCTCCATTCAGGTGTGCGGGGAGACGCTGTTTTTATGCCTGATGCCGTGGTTTGTAAACCGCACCGGCGCGAAGTGGGCGCTGATCATCGCCGGACTGATCATGTCGGTCCGTATCGTAGGCTCCGCGATCCCGCTGGGTCCGGTGTGGATCGGCGCAGTCAAAATGATGCATGCGCTGGAAAAACCGCTGATCCTGGTGTCGGTATTTAAATTCATTGCCGCCAACTTCGACAACAAGCTGTCATCGACGGTTTACCTGCTGGTGCTGTTTGTCGCCTCCATCGCCACCGCCGTTTACTCGCCGCTGGCGGGGTATTTGTATGACACTATCGGCTTCGCGCAGACGTATTATATCCTGGGCGGTGTTGCCGGGGTATTTACGTTAATTTCGGTATTTACGCTTCGCGATAATAGAGAACCGACCGCGCCGGGGTCTGCGCCAGGCGCTGGCGTTGCGCAAAGCCATTAATCATCAATTCGCCCGGAAGCAGCTTTCGGGCGAATCAACGAAAACTCCACTGCACGCTCACCACAAATATCGCCGGGATAATAATCCCGGTTTCTACGCCGAAATAAGGGGTAAAATTGTACTGCAGGCCATGATAAATATAGGGAGAGAAACCGACGCCGGTCAGTTTCTTCGCCGTTCGATAGGTACCTGAATCGCCGCAATCGCTAAAAGCTTTAAAGAAGAACTCCCCGGTGTAGGCATAGACGCCCTTAAACGTCCAGCCATTTGTCCCCGCATACCAGTCTCTCCTTGCCCCCAGAGAGAGGCAGCGATCGTCAAAACTATTTTTCATGGTCCCGACTAACAGGCTGTACTTCGAATCTGCCGACAGCTTGCGCTCAACGGAAAAAAATTGATTATTGAATTTTTCGTTATATTGGCCGTGATTGCCGGTCATATGATAGACAAATGAACCGGTATTCACTGAATATAACGCCAGCTCGTCGGCATAAACTGGCGCTGTGCCAATCATTACCAGCGCGCACGCTGAACCACCCAACTTTTTAAACATCGGAAACCTGATAAAAAATGAAAATCCATAGCAGTGACTATTTTACTGTCTCTGGCTTAAACCTGATTTAAACCACCCTGCGCTGGCTCCGGCGGCAAAAGATGAATAACGGCGTTATTTTTCTCAACAATACGGATAATCAACGCCGTAAAAAGAGATGCTGCTGTCTGCGGGCTAACAAGAAAAGGAGTATAAACTTTCCGCCGATCTCTGTAGAATCCCTGCCCTGACCATCCCAATAATTGAACACTTTTTAAGCTATGAGCAATGTCACCCCTCAGCCGAAGATCGGCTTTGTCTCTCTGGGCTGCCCGAAAAATCTCGTGGACTCAGAACGTATCCTGACTGAACTGCGTACCGAAGGGTATGATGTGGTTCCCTCCTACGATAACGCTGATATGGTTATCGTTAACACCTGCGGCTTTATCGATAGCGCCGTGCAGGAGTCGCTGGAAGCGATTGGCGAAGCGTTGAAAGAAAACGGCAAAGTGATCGTCACCGGCTGCCTGGGCGCAAAAGAAGATCAGATCCGCGAAGTGCATCCGAAGGTGCTGGAAATTACCGGCCCGCACAGCTATGAACAGGTGCTGGAGCACGTCCACCACTACGCGCCGAAGCCTAAACATAACCCGTTCCTGAGCCTGGTGCCGGAACAGGGCGTGAAGCTGACGCCGCGTCATTACGCTTACTTAAAAATTTCTGAAGGCTGCAACCATCGCTGCACCTTCTGCATCATCCCGTCCATGCGCGGCGATCTCGTCAGCCGTCCGATTGGTGAAGTGCTGGCAGAAGCCAAACGCCTGGCCGACGCGGGGGTAAAAGAGCTGCTGGTGATTTCTCAGGACACCTCCGCCTACGGCGTCGATGTTAAACATCGCAGCGGCTTCCACAACGGTATGCCGGTTAAAACCAGCATGGTTAGCCTGTGCGAAGAACTGGCTAAGCTTGGCATCTGGGTGCGCCTGCACTACGTCTATCCCTATCCGCACGTTGATGATGTGATCCCGCTGATGGCGGAAGGCAAAATTCTGCCCTACCTCGATATCCCGCTGCAGCACGCCAGCCCGCGCATTCTCAAGATGATGAAGCGTCCCGGCTCCGCCGACCGTCAGCTGGCGCGTATCAAGCAGTGGCGCGAAGTCTGCCCGGAACTCACCCTGCGCTCGACCTTTATCGTCGGCTTCCCGGGCGAGACGGAAGAAGATTTCCAGATGCTGCTGGACTTCCTGAAGGAAGCCCGCCTCGACCGAGTCGGCTGCTTCAAGTACAGCCCGGTGGAAGGCGCGACCGCCAACGAACTGGCGGATCAGGTACCGGAAGACGTTAAAGAAGAGCGCTGGAACCGCTTTATGCAGCTTCAGCAGCAGATCTCCGCCGAGCGTCTGCAGGAGAAAGTCGGCCGCGAAATTATGGTGCTGATCGACGAAGTCGATGAAGAAGGAGCCATTGGCCGCAGCATGGCCGATGCGCCAGAAATCGACGGCGCGGTGTACCTCAACGGCGAAAGTAAAGTCAAACCGGGCGACGTTGTGCGAGTGAAAGTCGAACACGCCGACGAATACGATCTGTGGGGCAGCCGGGTTTAATTCCGCCCGCCAACCTGTCCCGGATAGCGGCGCTCATGCGCCCTATCCGGGCGACAAAACCGCACAGGATTAGCGTGCGATGTGCTTTCCCGGACACCTGTCCGGGCTGCACAATCCTCGAACGCCTAACCTTTTATCTTCGGATCCAGCGCATCGCGCAGGCCATCACCCAGCAGGTTAAACGCCAGCACCGTCAGAAAAATGGCAATTGCCGGGAACAGCGCCACGTGCGGCGCCATCACCATATCCGCCCGCGCCTCGTTCAGCATTGCCCCCCACTCCGGCGTCGGCGGCTGCGCGCCAAGGCCCAGAAATGACAGGCTGGCGGCAGAGATAATCGACACTCCGATGCGCATCGTAAAGTAGACCACAATCGATGATACCGTTCCGGGCAAAATGTGGTTAAACAGAATGTTAGCGTCGCTGGCGCCAATGCTGCGCGCCGACTCGATAAAAGTCTGCTGCTTAAGCACCAGCGTATTGCCGCGCACCAGACGCGCAAATGCCGGGATCGAAAAGATCGCCACCGCGATGATGACGTTCGACATTCCGCTGCCCATCACCGCCACGACGGCAATCGCCAGAAGAATGCCAGGGAAAGCAAACAGCACATCGCAGATGCGCATAATGATGCGATCCCACCAGCCTTCGTAATACCCGGCCAGTAGCCCAAGTACGGTGCCGATAGCCGCGCCGATCAATACCGCCAGTACCCCGGCGGCCAGCGAAATCTGCGCGCCGACCAGCACCCGGCTAAAAATATCGCGCCCCAGCGAATCAACGCCGAACCAGTGCATCATCGACGGGCCATCGTTGAGCCGATCGTAGTCAAAATAGTTTTCCGCATTGAACGGCGCGATCCACGGCGCCACGATCGCCACCGCAATCAGCAGCAGCACAAATATCCCCGCGCCCATCGCCACCGGCTGGCCGCGAAACCGCCGCCAGAACTCGTGCCACGGGGTACGTATCTGCCCGGGTTTAACCCCCGGCATCGCGTTGATAACCGCTTGTCTTCTCCAGTTGAGCAATCGCACCTTACTTATACCTGATAGCCGGATTAATGGCGGCATACAGTACGTCCACCACTAAATTAATAAGAATAAACTCCAGCGAAAACAGGAGCACTTCCGCCTGAATCACCGGGTAATCGCGCATCTCCACCGAGTCCACCAGCAGACGTCCGAGACCAGGCCAGTTAAAGACCTTTTCCACCACGATTGAACCGCCGAGCAAAAAGCCGAACTGTAGCCCCATCATAGTGACGACCGGGATCATCGCGTTGCGCAGGCCGTGCTTGAGCACCACCAGCGTTTCGCTGACGCCTTTCGCCCGCGCGGTGCGCATATAGTCTTCATGCAGAACATCGACGAACGAGGCGCGGGTAAAACGCGCCATCACCGCCGCCACCGCCGCGCCCAGGGTGAGCGAAGGCAGAATATAGTGCCGCCAGCTGTCGGCGCCCACCGTTGGCAGCCAGCCCAGTTCAACGGAAAAGATCTGCATCAAAAGCATACCGAGCGCAAAGGCCGGGAACGAGATGCCGGTGACCGCCAGCGCCATGCCTATACGATCCGGCCAGCGATTGCGCCACACGGCCGCCACGATCCCTGCCGCCATCCCGAAGATGACCGCCCAGCCCATACTGGCAATCGTCAGCCAGAAAGTGGGCATAAAACGGCTGGCGATTTCGCTGCTCACCGGGCGGCGGGAAGCCATCGAGGTGCCAAAGTCGCCCTGCAAAATGTTGCTGATATAGTGCCAGAACTGCACGTGCAGCGGGCGATCGAGCCCAAGCTGCTGGCGCACCATTCCCACCACCTGGGCATCGGCTTCCGGCCCGGCAATCAGCCGAGCCGGATCCCCGGGCAGCATATGCACGAACAGAAACACCAGCACCGCTACAATCAGCAGCGTGGGGATCAGCCCCAGCAGGCGTTTAATCACATAATTGAGCATGCTTCTCCTTGCGCAAATTCCCCGCAGCCTGCGCCCGGGGACCCACAACTCTCTACTTAAGATCCGCCTGTTCAAAGCTAAATCCGGTATCCGGCTGGATGTAGAACCCGGTCAGATTTTTACTGTGCGCCGAGACCAGCTTTTCTACGACCAGCGGCACCCACGGCGACTCTTTCCAGATAGTATCCTGCGCGTCTTTATACAGCCGCGTTTTTTCCTGCGCATCGGTGGTTTTCAGCGCGTCATTGAGATCTTTATCGACCTGCGGATTGCTGTAGAAAGCCGTATTAAACAGGGTCGGCGGCCAGTTTTGCGACGCAAACAGCGGCGAAAGCGCCCAGTCGGCTTCCCCGGTCGACGCCGTCCAGCCGGTGTAGAACATGCGTACGCCGCTCTCTTTCTGTCCCTTACCTTCAACTTCCGCCGCGCGCTGGCCCGCATCCATCGCCGTCAGCTGCGCCTTAATGCCCACCTGCGCCAGCTGCTGCTGGGTAAACTGCAGTACTTTCTGCGCCGTGCTGTGGTTGTGCGATGACCATAGCGTCGTGGTAAAGCCATTCGGATAACCCGCCTCTTTCAGCAGCTCACGAGCTTTAGCCGGATCGTACGGCCAGGCGCTGTAGCTTTCAGCATAGGCGATAGACGGCGGCACCACGCCGGTCGCCGGTGTGGCGTAGCCGGCAAAAGCGACTTTTACCAGCGCCTGACGGTTGATAGCGTAGTTAATCGCTTCGCGCACTTTGGGATTATCGAACGGCTTCTGCGTCACGTTCATGCTGATATAGCGCTGCATAATTGACGGGCTGGCCACCAGCTCTAGCTTGCTGTTTTTCTCCAGCAGCGGCGCTTGCTCGTAGGGGATCGGGAATGCAAACTGCGCTTCGCCGGTCTGCAGCATCGCCGCGCGGGTATTATTATCCACGACCGGGCGCCAGGTGATGGAGTCCAGCTTCGGCAGCCCTGGCTGCCAGTAACCGGCGAATTTTTTCACTTTCACAAAATCGGTCTGGTTCCAGGTATCGAGCTGATAAGGCCCGGTGCCAACCGGATGGAAGCCAATCTCTTTACCATATTTCTTCAGCGCCGCCGGAGAAATCATCGCCGTCGCCGGATGGGCCAGAATATTAATGAACGCCGAGAAAGGCTGTTTGAGGGTAATTTTCACCGTGGTCGGGTCTACCGCTTCGGTGCTGGCGATATTTTTATACAGGTTATAACGCTTGAGATGGTTTTCCGGGTTGCTGGCGCGATCGAGGTTCGCCTTAACCGCTTCGGCATTAAACTCGGTACCGTCCTGGAACTTCACCCCCGGATGTAGCTTAATGGTATACACCAGGCCGTCCGGGGAAACGGTATAGCTTTCCGCCAGCACGTTCTGTAGCTTCATCTCTTTATCGAGGCCGAACAGCCCTTGATAGAAGGACTTGGCGACGGCCTGCGACAGCGTGTCGTTAGCATCATACGGGTCGAGGGTCGTAAAATTAGAACCGACCGCCACCACCACATCTTTTGCGGCCAGAGCCGGAGCGGCTGTCAGCGCCGAGGCGACGCCCAGCGCCAACAGCCATTTGCCTGATACGCGTTGAGTCATGTTGTTCTCCTGAAATGCTGCATTATTGGTGTCGTTGTTAGCGCGCCAGCACGTCGGCGGCGGACTCTCTGGCGACAAAGTGCCCCGGCCCCACCTGCTGTAACGGTGTACTGATCCCCTCTTCGCCCCGCTTGAAGATGTTACCCGGCAGCTCGTCGGAGAGCAGCACGCGCTGCGGACGGCGATGCGCAGGGTCAGCCACCGGAACGGCGGCCATCAGTTTACGGGTATAGGGGTGCTGCGGGTTTTCAAACACGGCGCGGCGCGGGCCAATCTCGACAATACGCCCGCGATACATCACCGCCACGCGGTGGCTGATGCGCTCAACCACCGCCATGTCATGGGAGATAAACAGAAATGCGATGCCCATCTCACGCTGTAGATCGAGCATCAGATTGATAATTTGCGCGCGAATCGACACGTCCAGCGCCGATACCGACTCATCGGCAATCACCACTTTCGGATTGAGCGCCAGCGCGCGGGCAATACAGATGCGCTGCCGCTGGCCGCCGGAAAACTCGTGCGGGTAGCGCCACGCATGTTCCGGCTCCAGCCCGACGCGTTCCAGTAGCCAGCTGACCCGTTCACGGGCGGCATCGCCCTCCAGCAGCCGATGCACCCGCAGCGGCTCCATAATCGAATAGCCCACCGTTTGCCGTGGGTCGAGGGAAGCGTACGGGTCCTGAAAAATAAACTGAATATCGCGGCGCAGCGCCTGAAGCTTACTGCCCGTTAGCATATCAATTCGCTGGCCGTTGAAGATAATGCTGCCACCCTGGGTCTCTACCAGCCGCAGCAGCGCCCGGCCGGTCGTCGATTTACCGCACCCGGACTCGCCCACCAGGCTCAGGGTTTCGCCGGGCCATAAATCAAAGCTGACCTTTTCGACCGCATGCACCTCACGGGTTACGCGGTTGAGAATTCCGCTACGCAGCGGGAAGCGCGCCACCAGATCGCGAACTTTAAGGATCGGTTCTCCGGCCACAACGGTGTTCTGCCCCTCCGACGACGGGCTCTGGTTTAACAGCGGGAAGCGACGCGGCAGCGAAGTGCCGCGCATCGCGCCCAGCCGCGGCACCGCGGCCAGCAGCGCCTGGGTATACGGGTGCTTCGGCGCGCGAAAAATCTCTTCCACGCTGCCGGTTTCCACCGCTTCGCCGCGATACATCACCAGCACGCGGTCGGCGATATCGGCGACCACCCCCATATCGTGGGTAATAAAGATAACGCCCATCGCCATCTCTTTTTGCAGGACGGCAATCAGCTGTAAGATCTGCGCCTGGATAGTGACGTCCAGCGCGGTCGTCGGTTCATCGGCAATCAGCACCGCCGGACGACAGGAGAGCGCCATGGCGATCATCACCCGCTGACGCATCCCGCCGGAAAGCTGGTGCGGATAGCGTGAGAGCATGGCTTCCGCTTCCGGAATGCGCACCTGATCGAGCATTTTTTTCGCTTCGCGCAGGGCCTCATCATGCTTCAGGCCCTGATGTAAGCGGATAGATTCGGCAATCTGCTCGCCGATGGTGAAGACCGGATTGAGCGAGGTCATCGGCTCCTGGAAGATCATCGCCATATCCGCGCCGCGCACGCCGCGCATTTCAGCGTCAGACTGTTCGCTCAGCTCAATCACCTGCCGACTGCGACGGCGCAGAAGTAGCGCATCGCTGCGCACTTCGCTGACCGCCCGATCGAGCAGGCGCATCAGGGCCAGCGAAGTCACCGATTTTCCCGAGCCCGACTCGCCGACAATCGCCAGCGTTTCGCCGCGCCGCAGGGTAAACGACAGGTCGCGGACGGCGGAAAAAGCCTGCTGTTGCTGATTAAACACGACATTCAGGCCGCGCACCTGCAGAACATCATCGGCATCGATTTCTTGACTATGCGGCAACGCCCTTTCCTCTTATTCGCGATAAATACCAATCGTGGGCGTATCGCCCGCATAACACCAGGCACGGTACATGCCTTCGCTGTTAAACGGCAGCGCCACGTTGCCTTCTCTGTCGATGGCGATCAGGCCGCCGCTACCGCCCAGCGCCGGAAGCTTCTCCATCACTACCCTTTCGCAGGCCTCCTGCAGGCTGAGCTGGCTATACTCCATCAGCGCCGAAATATCGTAGGCCGCCAGGGTCCGCATAAACACTTCCCCGGTACCGGTACAGGACACGGCGACGCTGGCGTTATTGGCGTAGCAGCCCGCTCCCGGCAGCGGGCTGTCGCCGACGCGTCCCGGTAGCTTATTGGTCATCCCGCCGGTTGAGGTCGCCGCCGCGAGGTTGCCCGTCAGATCCATGGCTACCGCGCCGACGGTCCCCATTTTGTGCCGCTCATCCAGCGGCGCGGCGTGGTGATCGAGCACGATATCGTCGCCTTCCTGCGCCTGACGCAGCTGCAGTAAACGCTCAGGGGTAGAAAACAGGCTGTTATCGACGCGCGCCATACCGCGGGAAGCGGCAAACGCTTCCGCCCCTTCGCCAATCAGCAGCACGTGCGGACTTTGCTCCAGCACCAGCCGCGCCGCCAGCACCGGATTGCGTAAATGCTGAACGCCGGCCACGGCTCCCGCCTGTAGGCTGTAACCATCCATGACGCAGGCATCGAGTTCATGGCGACTATCGCGGGTAAACACGGAGCCAATACCAGCATTAAATAGCGGGCACTCTTCCAGCAGCCGAACTGCTTCGGTTACCGTATCCAGCGCGCTGGCCCCGGCCGCCAGCATTTTTTGTCCACTATCGACAATCGCCGACAGCGCTGCCACGTACTCCCGCTCGCGCTCCGGCGTCATCTGCGCGCGGCTAATCGCCCCGGCTCCGCCGTGAATTGCTATAACCGCCTTCCCCATCGCGCCATTCCTTAACGATAAAGTGTATAAATATCATTATCGTGCTGACTGTCCTATACAATTTTTGAATATAGAAAGAGCGGAGGGTGATGTAAAGCTTGTACCCAGGTGGGTTATAGCCCGTCTCTCTTTTCTGCCATATACCCGTCATACTTCAAGTTGCATGTGCGTTGGCTTCGTTACTCGGCTCATCCATGAGCCTCGCCCTGACGGGCCGCCGTTACACGGCGTTCAAATCTGTTCCGTACAGATTTGTCGCTCACCCCAGTCACTTACTGAAGTAAGCTCCCGGGGATGTAATGAGGGACATCCTTGTCCCTCACCAGAGGCAGCCTTCAGCTGTTCAAATTCGTTCCCGACGAATTTGTCCCTACGTCGCCGCCTGCCTGCAACGCGAATTATTTAAGGTATAATAGGCGTTTTCGATGTTTGCCCGCAGGAGAAACCCATGGATTTTACCGCCGGACTGATGCCGCTCGACACAGCCCTGACCCAGATGCTCAATCGTATTACGCCGCTGAATGCGACGGAAACCGTACCGCTGTTGCAGGCCTTTTCGCGCGTGACCGCCCATGATCTCGTTTCACCGCTCAACGTGCCCGGTTTTGATAACTCGGCAATGGACGGCTATGCGGTACGCCTGGCGGATCTCACCGACGGCGCAGCGCTGCCGGTCACCGGCAAGGCCTTCGCCGGTCAACCTTTTAGCGGTGACTGGCCGGCGGGCACCTGTATCCGCATTATGACCGGCGCTCCGGTGCCGGAAGGCTGCGACGCGGTGGTGATGCAGGAGCAGACGGAACAAACCGATGGGGGCATCCGCTTCCTCGCGCCGGTGAAAAGCGGACAGAATATCCGTCGTCTCGGCGAAGATATCGCCCACGGTGCGGTCGTTTTCCCTGCCGGTACCCGCCTGACCGTTGCCGAGCTGCCGGTTCTGGCCTCGCTGGGGATTGCCGACGTCGAGGTGATACGCAAAGTGCGCGTGGCGGTTTTCTCTACTGGCGATGAACTCCAGCTGCCGGGCCAGCCCCTCGCCGACGGGCAAATTTACGATACTAATCGCCTGGCGGTACACCTGATGCTGCAGGAGCTGGGCTGCGAGGTCATTAACCTCGGCATTATTCCCGACGATCCGGCTAAGCTGCGGGAAGTCTTTATCGAGGCCGATCGACAGGCAGACGTGGTGATTAGCTCCGGCGGCGTCTCCGTCGGCGAAGCAGACTACACCAAAGCGATTCTCGAAGAACTGGGTGAAATCGGCTTCTGGAAGCTGGCGATTAAACCGGGTAAACCTTTCGCTTTCGGCAAGCTCAACCACAGCTGGTTTTGCGGTCTGCCGGGTAACCCGGTTTCCGCAACTCTAACCTTTTACCAGCTGGTCCAGCCGCTGCTGGCGAAGCTCTCCGGCAACGGTGGGCAGGCTCAGCCGATGCGTCTGCGCGTGCGCGCCGCAACCCATCTGAAAAAATCGCCCGGACGACTCGATTTTCAACGCGGCGTGCTGCAGCGCGGTCCGGACGGCGAACTGACGGTTAACAGCACCGGTCACCAGGGATCGCATATCTTCAGCTCATTCAGCCTCGGCAACTGTTTTATCGTGCTGGAGCGCGAGCGCGGCAACGTGGAAGCGGGCGAATGGGTGGACGTTGAGCCCTTTAATCATCTGTTCGGAGGGCTGTAATGAGCGTGGAGCTGAGCGATGCGGAGATGCTGCGCTATAACCGGCAGATTATTCTGCGCGATTTCGATTTTGACGGTCAGGAGCAGCTGAAAGCCTCCCGCGTGCTGGTTGTCGGCCTCGGCGGGCTGGGCTGCGCCGCCGCGCAGTATCTGGCGGCGGCAGGCGTCGGCCTGCTTACCCTGCTCGATTTCGACACCGTTTCGCTCTCCAACCTTCAGCGCCAGACTCTGCACAGTGACGCCACCATCGGCCAGCCGAAGGTCGACTCCGCCCGCGCCGCACTGGCGCGGATTAATCCCCACGTTCAGCTCACGGCGCTCAACGCGCGGCTGGAAGACGAGGCGCTGGCGGCGCAAATCGCCGCCCACGATCTGGTGCTCGACTGTACCGACAACGTCGCGATCCGTAACCAGCTCAACGCCGGATGTTTTCGTCATAAAACACCGCTGGTCTCCGGCGCGGCAATTCGCATGGAAGGGCAAATCAGCGTTTTTACCTGGCAGGAAGATGAACCCTGCTACCGCTGCCTGAGCCGTCTGTTTGGCGAAAACGCCCTCACCTGCGTAGAAGCCGGGGTGATGGCGCCGCTGGTCGGCACCATTGGTTCGCTACAGGCGATGGAAGCGATAAAGTTGCTGACTCGCTACGGCAGCCCGGCGACGGGAAAAATCGTCATGTACGACGCCATGCGCTGCCAGTTCCGCGAAATGAAATTGATGCGTAACCCTCAGTGTGAGGTGTGTGGCACGCCTTAGCCCTTTTCCGGCGACTGCCGTCGCCGGATGATTTGTGACCCGCAGTGGCTTTTTAGCCTCCATTTTCCTCCCTCCTTCTGCTTGTTGATTTATATCAATACAACTTTCATTCGAAAGTAATTTAATCTTCATATGCAAACAAGAGGGTGAATCATGATCTTCAACATTCAGCGTTACTCAACCCATGACGGCCCGGGGATCCGCACTGTCGTATTCCTCAAAGGCTGTTCGCTGGGCTGCCGCTGGTGCCAGAACCCGGAAAGCCGCGCCCGCACGGCGGATTTGCTGTATGACGCCCGCCTTTGCCTGGACGGCTGCGACCTCTGCCAGCAGGCTGCGCCGGAAGTGATTACCCGTAAGCTGGACGGTCTGATTATCCATCGCGAAAAGCTCACCGATGCGCATATCGGCAAATTGCGCGACTGCTGCCCGACGACGGCGTTAACGGTGTGCGGCGAAGAGAAAAGCGTCGAAGAGATTATGGCCACGGTGCTGCGCGACAAACCGTTTTACGACCGCAGCGGCGGCGGCGTCACGCTTTCCGGCGGCGAGCCGTTTATGAATCCCGAGCTGGCCCGACAGCTGTTTGAGGCCAGCCACCGCGCCGGGATCCACACCGCGGTCGAAACCTGCCTGCACGTGCCGTGGAAATACGTCGAACCCGCTTTGCCGTTTATCGATCTGTTTCTCGCCGATCTCAAGCACGTCAACGAAGCGATTTTCCAGCAGTGGACGGACGGCAGCGCCCGTCGGGTACTGGATAACCTGCAGCGCGTCGCGCAGGCCGGAAAGAAAATCATCATTCGCGTACCGCTGATCCAGGGCTTTAACGCCAACGAAAGCGATATCGCCGCCATTACCGATTTTGCCGCTGACCGTTTAAAGGTTGGCGAGATCCACTTTCTGCCTTACCACACGTTAGGCATGAATAAATACCAATTACTCAGTCAGCCCTATACCGCTCCGGATAAACCGCTTGCTGCACCCGAGCTGCTCGCCTTCGCGCAGCACTATGCTCAGAGCAAAGGTTTAACGGCGACTCTACGAGGATAACCTTATGACAACGTTGAAACTGGATACTCTGAGCCCGCGCATACAGGCGCATAAAATGGCGCTGGTGCATATCGTCAAGCCGCCGGTCTGTACCGAACGCGCCCTGCACTATACCCAAGCCTATCAGCAGCATCTGGATAAGCCGATCCCGGTACGCCGCGCGCTGGCGCTGGCCCACCACCTGGCGGAACGCACAATCTGGATCAAGCACGATGAACTGATCGTCGGCAACCAGGCCAGCGAAGTTCGCGCGGCGCCAATCTTCCCGGAATACACCGTTAGCTGGATCGAAAAAGAGATCGACGACCTCGCCGATCGCCCCGGCGCCGGTTTTGCCGTTAGCGAAGAAAACAAACGCGTGCTGCACGAAGTGTGTCCGTGGTGGCGCGGTCAAACGGTACAGGACCGCTGCTACGGCATGTTCACCGATGAGCAAAAAGCGCTGCTGGCCACCGGCATTATCAAAGCGGAAGGCAATATGACCTCCGGCGATGCTCACCTTGCAGTCAACTATCCGCTGCTGCTGGAAAAAGGCCTCGACGGCATGCGCGCGAAAGTCGCCGAGCGCCGTTCGCGCATTAACCTGACCGTACTGGAAGATCTGCACGGCGAGCAGTTCCTGAAAGCCATTGATATCGTGCTGGAAGCGGTGAGCGAACACTGTAAGCGCTATGCCGGGCTGGCGCGCAGCATGGCCGCGACGGAGAGCCGTGAATCCCGCCGCGACGAGCTGCTGGCGATTGCCGAAAACTGCGACATCATCGCCCATGAGCCGCCGAAAACCTTCTGGCAGGCGCTGCAGCTGTGCTATTTCATCCAGCTGATTCTGCAGATCGAGTCCAACGGTCACTCGGTCTCTTTCGGCCGTATGGACCAGTATCTCTACCCTTACTACCGCCGTGACGTTGAGCTGGCACACTCTCTGGATCGCGAACACGCCATTGAGCTACTGCACTGCTGCTGGCTTAAACTGCTGGAGGTGAACAAAATTCGCTCCGGCTCGCACTCCAAGGCTTCCGCCGGGAGCCCGCTGTATCAGAACGTCACCATCGGCGGCCAGAATCTGGTGGACGGTAAAGCGCAGGATGCGGTGAACCCGCTCTCCTACGCCATCCTGGAATCCTGCGGTCGGCTGCGTTCGACTCAGCCTAACCTCAGCGTGCGCTATCACGCGGGCATGAGCAACGACTTCCTCGACGCCTGCGTGCAGGTGATCCGCTGCGGCTTCGGCATGCCGGCGTTCAACAACGATGAAATCGTCATCCCGGAATTTATCAAGCTGGGGATCGAGCCGCAGGATGCCTACGACTATGCCGCTATCGGCTGCATTGAAACCGCCGTCGGCGGTAAATGGGGCTATCGCTGCACCGGGATGAGCTTTATCAACTTCGCCCGCGTCATGCTGGCAACCCTGGAAGGCGGCCGCGACGCCACCAGCGGCCAGGTTTTCCTGCCGCAGGAACATGCGCTGTCAAAAGGCAACTTCGACAACTTTGAACAGATCCTGGCCGACTGGGATACGCAGATCCGCTACTACACGCGCAAATCTATCGAGATTGAGTACGTGGTCGATACCATGCTGGAAGAGAACGTGCACGATATCCTCTGCTCGGCGCTGGTCGATGACTGCATTGAGCGTGCGAAGAGCATCAAGCAGGGCGGCGCGAAATATGACTGGGTATCCGGTCTGCAGGTCGGTATCGCTAACCTCGGCAACAGCCTGGCGGCGGTGAAGAAACTGGTGTTCGACCAGGGCGTCATTGGTCAACAAGAGCTGGCCAAAGCGCTGGCTGAAGACTTCGAAGGCCTGACCCACGAGCAGCTGCGCCAGCGCTTAATCAACGGCGCGCCGAAATACGGTAACGATGAAGATAGCGTCGATATTTTGCTGGCTCGCGCCTACCAGACCTATATTGATGAGCTGAAGCTGTATCATAACCCGCGCTATGGCCGCGGCCCGATCGGCGGTAACTACTACGCCGGCACCTCGTCCATCTCCGCCAACGTGCCGTTTGGCGCTCAAACGATGGCGACGCCGGATGGCCGTAAAGCGCACTCGCCGCTGGCGGAAGGGGCAAGTCCGGCTTCGGGTACCGACCACCTGGGGCCGACCGCCGTGATCAGCTCGGTAGGAAAACTGCCAACCGGCTCAATTCTTGGCGGCGTACTGCTTAACCAGAAGCTGAACCCGGCTACGCTGGAGAATGAGTCGGATAAGCAGAAACTGATGGTGCTGCTGCGCACCTTCTTCGAGGTGCACAAAGGCTGGCATATTCAGTACAACATCGTGTCGCGCGAAACGCTGCTGGAAGCGAAGAAACATCCTGACCAGTATCGTGATTTAGTGGTCCGCGTGGCCGGATACTCGGCGTTCTTTACCGCCCTGTCGCCGGATGCTCAGGACGATATTATCGCCCGTACCGAGCATACGCTGTAAGCCACATCCCCCGGCTTGCGCTGCGCTTAGCCGGGCTACAGGTTCGAAGCCGTTTGCGGGCCGGTAGTCCGGGTAAGGCGTTTACGCCGCAACCCGGGGTTTTATGCTGCACAAGGGTGAACACAAACTTTCATTCGAAATAAATTTGTGCTCCCCATCACATTGTAATTAGAATGTTACTGGTCGAAGTTAAGCCAGGAGCATGTGTTATGACCGTTAAAGTTATCGTCACCGATATGGACGGAACTTTTCTCAATGACGCCAAGCAGTACGATCGCTCGCGTTTTCTTGCGCAGTTCGCGCAACTCCAGCAGCAGGGTATTGAATTTGTGGTCGCCAGCGGCAACCAGTACTATCAGCTGATCTCTTTTTTCCCGGAAATCCGCGACCAAATTTCCTTTGTTGCCGAGAACGGCGCGCTGGTTTTCGAACACGGTCAACAGCTGTTCCACGGTGAACTTACCCGCCATGAATCCCAGGTGGTGATTGGCGAACTGCTCAAAGACCCGCAGCTCAACTTTGTCGCCTGCGGCCTCGAGAGCGCTTACGTCAGCGATCGCGCGCCCGACGCCTTTGTCGCGCTGATGTCAAAGCACTACCATCGTCTGCAGCGTATTGGCAGCTACCATGACATCGACGATAAGCTGTTTAAGTTTTCCCTTAACCTGCCGGATAGCGAAATTCCGCAGCTTATCGACAAACTGCACGTCTCGCTGGACGGCATTATGAAGCCGGTCACCAGCGGTTTTGGCTTCGTCGATTTGATCATCCCCGGCCTGCATAAAGCCAACGGTATCAGCCGCTTGCTTAAGCGCTGGAACATTTCGCCGCAGGCGTGCGTAGCCATCGGCGACAGCGCGAACGACACGGAAATGCTGAAGCTGGTGAGATACTCTTTCGCAATGGCCAATGCCGCCGAAAGCATTAAAGCGGTATCGCGTTATGCTACCGATGACAACAACCACGACGGCGCGCTGAAGGTGATTCAGGCCGTCCTCGACCACGCCACCCCGTTCGACGAGTAACGCCTCTCCGGGGCTTACCGCCCCGATTTTCCATTTTGTGCATCTCCGCATAATTTTAAACTTGCATTAACTTAATTTTAACTTAAATTATCGTATGTAAGATTTAATACTTTCGAATGAAAGATGAGAGGTCATTATGGCTATTACCTGTACCTGTGAAACTTTACCTGCCGACCCAAAAGCGGCCATCCGCCAGATTAAGCAAGAGCTGCGGGCGCAAATTGGCGACGTGCAGGCGGTGTTCGATCGTCTGACGGCGCGAATCGCTGCGCGTGTGGAAGAGATTGATGCCCTTAAAACCAGCGGACAGGACGTCTGGCCGACGATCCCGTTCGCCGATATTGCCCGGGATCGGGTTACGCAAGCCCAGCGCGAGCTCATCAAGCGTCGCGGCTGCGTGGTGATCAAGAGCCATTTTCCCCGCGAACAGGCGCTGGGATGGGATAACTCGATGCTCGCGTATCTGGACCGCAACCATTTCGATGAGGTCTACAAAGGCCCCGGCGATACTTTTTTCGGTTCACTGGAAGCGTCGCGCCCGGAAATCTATCCGATTTACTGGTCCCAGGCGCAGATGCAGGCGCGCCAGAGCGATGAAATGGCCGCCGCACAGTCATTTCTTAACCGCTTGTGGACGTTTAACCACGACGGCAAGCAGTGGTTTAACCCGGATATCAGCGTTATTTACCCGGACCGCATTCGCCGCCGCCCGCCGGGAACCACCTCGAAAGGTCTGGGCGCGCATACCGATTCCGGCGCCCTGGAACGTTGGCTGCTACCGGCCTATCAGAAAGTGTTTGCCGACGTGTTTAACGGCAATGTTGATGCTTACGACCCGTGGGACGCGGCGCACCGTACTGACGTCGAAGAGTACACGGTCGACAATACCACCAAATGCTCGGTATTCCGTACCTTCCAGGGCTGGACCGCGCTCTCCGATATGATCCCCGATCAGGGCCTGCTGCACGTCGTGCCGATCCCGGAAGCTATGGCTTACGTACTGCTGCGTCCGCTGCTCGACGATGTGCCGGAGGATGAACTGTGCGGCGTCGCGCCGGGCAAGGTATTGCCGATTTCGGAAAAATGGCACCCGCTGCTGATCAAAGCCTTAAGTTCTATTCCGGCGCTCAATGCGGGCGATTCGGTATGGTGGCACTGCGACGTCATCCACTCAGTCGCGCCGGTGGAAAATCAGCAAGGCTGGGGCAACGTCATGTATATTCCCGCCGCGCCGATGTGTGAGAAAAACCTCGCCTACGCGCAGAAGGTTAAAGCCGCGCTGGCGCGCGGCGCTTCGCCGGGAGATTTCCCGCGTGAAGATTATGAAACCGACTGGGAAGGCCGCTTCACGCTGGAGGATTTAAATGTCCACGGCAAGCGGGCGCTGGGGATGGCGGATTAATCGTCGTATAACCCCTTAGGCTCAACGGCGGTGCGGCGGTTACCGGCACGTATCCGCCGCACCGAATCACGTACCGCCAGCGTACCATGCAATAATAGTGAGCCGTGCGGCGCATCGGGACGAATCAGCCTCTGCTGCAACAAATGTACTGCTTCAACGCCTAATTCATCGCGCGGGACGTGGACAGCGGTTAACGGCACATCCTGAATCGCCGCCAGGTTAAAGCCGTCGATACTCATGATAGAAATATCCTGCGGCACGCGTAATCCGCGCTTCTGCAGAGCAGCGATCGTCCCTGCCGCCATAAAATCACCGCCTACCAGAAACGCCGTTGGCAGCGGGCCATCACCGCGCTGATCCAGCCACTCGCCCACTTTTGTCTCAGTATCCCGGGCGCTGAAATTGGCGACGTCGATTAAATCCATGCTATCGACGAAGCGCAGATTCCGCGCACGCCACGCCTGCTTAATCCCCAGTAAACGCAGTTCCATGGTATAGCGGCGCAGGCACATCACGTTCATGATCGCCTGGTGCCCCATCTCAAACAGATAGCGGGCGGCGAATTGACCGATCAGTCGATGATCCGGCGCGACGGAAGGGAGGCGCATTCCGGCGTCGTGGCAGTTAATCATCACGCAGGGTTTAGCCAGGTCCGCCGCCAGATCGTGAATATGCGGATCGTCGATTCCCAGTAAGATGGCGGCCTGGGTCGATGTTTCATGCATACGCTGCAAAAACAAATTGGCATCGCTGTCATTCTCCTCCAGCGCGCAGTAGCGCAGATGCACCTCATGGGGCACCAACGCCGAATTGATGCTCTGAATAACGCGATAGTAGTAAATATCTGTACGCTCATCGAACGCCCGCTGAGGGGCAAAGACCACCAGATTATTGAGCAGCATTCTCCCGGCGGCGATACCGTCCATGACGCCCAGCTCGCGAGCGCACTCCAGAACCCTCTGGCGGGCTCTGGCGCTGGTATTCGCTTTCCCTGCCAGCACTCGCGATACCGTACTGACAGAGAGCCCCGTGCGGCCCGCTATTTCGCTCACTTTTAGCTTTTTATCCATTTTGTGATCGCGCTCTAATTTGCTGATGAAAAAATATTCATATTCAGAATATGAATATTTTTAAGGGAATTGCCCGCTTCTTACTGCGATCGCGATCGGCTCATGAAAAAATTTGCAGAATTGCCGCTAGGGTCCACCTCTTTTCTCCCTTAGCCTGAATTGGTCCACCACAAATCAAATAAGTCAACCAATCGTGGCGGAACAGCAGCATTATCGAACAACGAAACAGAAAATTTTAGCGACCACTCAGGAATCAGGCTGGTCAATTTTCCCTACTACATGTCTCGTGGAGAGTTCTATGAGCCAAGGTCTCAATAATGATATGGCGGTGAGTAAATCAGGCCGCATAGTAAAAAATCTGCGCTGGTGGATACTGGTGCTGTTTTTGCTGGGCGTGACCGTGAACTACATTACGCGCAACTCGCTGGGGATTATCGCCCCGGAATTAAAAACCTCGTTGGGTATTACCACCGAACAGTATTCATGGATAGTCGGCGCATTTCAGCTGGCCTATACCATTTTCCAGCCGCTCTGCGGCTGGCTCATCGACGTAATCGGCCTCAAGCTCGGCTTTATGATTTGCGCCACGCTGTGGGCCGTCGCCTGCATTGCCCATGCCGGTGCGGGAAGCTGGCTGCACCTGGCGATCCTGCGCTTTTTTATGGGCGGCGCTGAGGCTGCGGCGACGCCAGCCAACGCCAAAACGCTGGGTGAGTGGTTTCCAAAATCCGAGCGGCCGATAGCGGCTGGCTGGGCTGGCGTCGGTTTCTCGGTCGGCGCCATGCTGGCGCCGCCGATTATCTACTTTGCGCACGCCTCGTTCGGCTGGCAGGGCGCATTCATGTTCACCGGCGCGCTGGCGCTCTTGTGGGTCGTGCTGTGGTGGGCGTTTTATCATAATCCGGAGAAGCACCCTAACCTCGGGAAAGCTGAGCTGGCGCTGAT
The DNA here is from genome assembly GCF_051209435.1 of Klebsiella sp. HN106. NCBI lineage: Bacteria > Pseudomonadati > Pseudomonadota > Gammaproteobacteria > Enterobacterales > Enterobacteriaceae > Klebsiella > Klebsiella sp. HN106. Next base: position 212,391 of record NZ_JBLURD010000002.1, read on the forward strand.
CCAGCAGGATAATGAAGCACCGCCGGTCAAACTGCCCTTCTTTACCGCGCTGAAAACCGTATCAAAAAACAAGCGCTTCTACGGTATCGCCATTCCGGCCTTTATGGCGGAACCCGCCTGGGCGGTGCTGAGCTTCTGGGTACCGCTCTATCTGGCAAAAGAGCACGGAATGGATTTAAAGCAAATCGCTATGTTCGCCTGGCTACCGTTTCTGGCGGCCGACCTCGGCAGCGTCGCCAGCGGCTATCTGACCAAACTGTATACCCGCTGGTTCGGCTGTTCACGGGTGAACTCGGTGGTCGCCAGCTCCGTGACCGGCGCCTTCCTGATGATTTCGCTCGCCACCGTGGCGATCACCCGCGATCCCTATATCACCATCGTACTGATTTCAATAGGCGGCTTCGGTCACCAGATTATCTCCTGCATGCTCAGCGCGCTGGTGGTGGAGTCGTTCGATAAAGGACAGATGGCGACCGTGAACGGCATGCGCGGATCCGCCGCGTGGATCGCCAGCTTTCTGTTCTCACTGTTAATTGGGGTCACCGCCGACAAAATCGGCTTCAACCCGCTGTTTATCGCCATGGGGTTCTTTGACCTGATTGGCGCGGTATTCCTGGTGGCATTTATTGCTGAACGTCGCGCAAAACGCGCCTGAGAGTGGATGTAAAAAATGAAGACTTTGAAAAACTGGACTTTACGCCAACGGCTGGAGCACCACGTTGAGCTGACCGTCGACGGCCAACACACCCTGTGTCTGTACGTTCTGGAAGAGAATATGTTCCGCGTGCTGCTGAAACGGCACGGTCAGCTGGCGGTGGATCGCACCTGGAGTATCGCTCCCGGACAGGATGTGCCGTGGGAAGGCCGTCCGCGCGAAGAGCTAAGCGGCTTTAGCCTCCCCGCCTGGCAGCTCACGGAACAGGAAGGCACCCTCTGTATCGCCACCGAACAGCTGCGCGTTATCGTCCACCAGCCGCTGTGGCTGGAATGGAGCTATCGCGATGAAGCCGGCGAGTGGCAGCCGCTGGCGAACGACCGCCCGACCAGCGCCTATCTGGCGAATGCGCACGGCGACGGCGTTGCTCACTACCTGAGCCGACGTAAAGATGAGCGCTTCTACGGTCTGGGTGAGAAGGCGGGCGATCTGCAGCGTACCGGCAAACGCTATGAGATGCGTAACCTCGACGCGATGGGGTATAACGCGGTGAGCACCGACCCGCTGTATAAACATATTCCATTTACCATCGCGCAGCGTAGCGATGTCAGCTACGGCCTGTTTTACGACAACCTGAGCAGCTGCTGGCTGGATCTCGGTAACGAAATCGATAATTACCATACCGCCTATCGCCGCTGGCAGGCGGAAGCTGGCGATATCGATTACTATCTGTTCACCGGCAAGCGCGTACTGGATATCACTAAAGCCTTCGTTCGCCTGACCGGTAAAACGCTGTTTGGGCCAAAATGGAGCCTCGGCTATAGCGGTTCGACGATGCATTACACCGACGCGCCGGATGCGCAAAACCAGCTGATGAACTTTATCCGTCTGTGCGATGAACACGCCATTCCGTGCGATTCGTTTCAGCTCTCATCCGGCTATACCTCGATTAATGGCAAACGCTATGTCTTTAACTGGAACTACGATAAAGTGCCGCAGCCGCAGGTGATGAGCCAGGCCTTCCACGATGCCGGGCTGAAGCTCGCCGCCAATATTAAGCCCTGCCTGCTGCAGGACCATCCGCGCTATAACGAAGTGGCGGAACGCGGGCTATTTATTCGTGATTCACAGGCCGATGCCCCCGAGCGCTCCAGCTTCTGGGACGACGAAGGGTCGCACCTCGACTTTACCAACCCGCAGACCGTCGCCTGGTGGCAGGAAGGCGTGACAACCCAGCTGCTGGAGATGGGTATCGACGCCACGTGGAACGATAATAACGAGTATGAAGTGTGGGACGGCGAAGCCCGCTGTTATGGGTTTGGCCAGGAGATTGCCATTAAACATATTCGCCCGGTCATGCCGCTGCTGATGATGCGCGCGTCGCTGGAGGCTCAGCAGCGCTTTGCGCCGCACAAACGTCCGTATCTTATCTCTCGTTCCGGCTGCGCCGGGATGCAGCGCTATGTTCAGACCTGGAGCGGTGATAACCGTACTAACTGGGATACGCTGCGCTACAACACCCGGATGGGGCTGGGAATGAGCCTCTCCGGACTGTTCAACGTCGGCCACGATGTTGGCGGCTTCTCTGGCGATAAACCGGACCCGGAACTGTTCGTTCGCTGGGTGCAAAACGGCGTTATGCATCCGCGCTTTACCATTCACTCATGGAATGACGACCAGACGGTTAATGAAGCGTGGATGTATCCGGAAATCACGCCGGCCATCCGTGCGGCCATTGAGCTGCGCTATCGTCTGCTGCCGTACCTCTATACCCTGCTCTGGCAGGCTCACGCCGACGATGAACCGATGCTGCGCCCGACCTTCCTCGATCACGAGCACGATCCGCAGACGTTTGCCGAGTGCGACGACTTCCTGTTGGGTCGCGATCTGCTGGTCGCCAGCGTCGTCGAGCCCGGTGAGCGTCAGCGCCGCGTCTGGCTGCCGGCTAATCAGGACGGCTGGTACGACTTTGATAGCCACCAGTGGTTCGCAGGCGGGCAGTGGATCGTCCTTGATGCGCCGCTGGAAAAGCTGCCGCTGCTGGTTCGTGCCGGAGCAGGCCTGCCGCTCAGCGAACGCATCCGTCACGTCGATGCGCAAAAAGACGATCGTCGTGAGCTGAAACTGTTCCCGCTGAAAGGCGTGGGAACCCGCCGCGGCCTGCTGTTTGAGGATGATGGCGAAAGCTGGGGTTACCAGAATGGCCATGCGCTGTGGGTAGAGTGGGAAATGGTTTGCGATAGCGCCAGCATCAATCTGAAGGTCAGCGCGCGCGGCGATTATCGACCGGCGTGGAAAGCGTTGAAGGTGTCGTTACCGGCAGGGGAAACCCGCAGGCTGCTGGTGAATGGTGAAGAAAGGAGCGAGTGGCGGGTGTAGTGCGGATAAGGCGCAGCAGCGCCTCCGGGGCATTCAACCACTCTGTTCTCTGCAAGGGGCATTCTGCGCGCTGCTCCCGGGGGCGGCGCTCAAAGCGCCTTGCCCGGGCTACAGGTTCATCGCCGATTGCAGTGCGGTAGCCCGGACAGATGCGCAGCATCGACTCCGGGAATTCAGCTGCTCTGTTCTCTGCAAGGGGTATTCTGCGCGCTGCTCCCGGGGGCGGCGCTTAACGCGCCTTGCCCGGGCTACAGGTTCATCGCCGTCTGCAGTGTGGTAGCCCGGACAGATGCGCAGCATCGCCTCCGGGAATTCAGCCGCTCTGTTCTCTACAAGGGGTATTCTGCACGCTGCTCCCGGGGGCGGCGCTTAACGCGCCTTGCCCGGGCTACAGGTTCATCGCCGTCTGCAGTGTGGTAGCCCGTACAGATGCGCAGCATCGCCTCCGGGAATTCAGCCGCTCTGTTCTCTACAAGGGGTATTCTGCACGCTGCTCCCGGGGGCGGCGCTTAACGCGCCTTGCCCGGGCTACAGGTTCATCGCCGTCTGTGGGAGATACCCGGACAAGGCGCGCCAGCGCCGCAATCCGGTACAAACAACAGGAAAATTATTCGATACCTTTGCTGCGCAGATAATCTTCGTAGTTACCGGTGAAGTCCACAACGCGCTCCGGCGTAATTTCAATCACTCGGGTCGCCAGCGAGCTTACAAACTCACGGTCGTGGGAAACGAAAATCAGCGTGCCCTGATACATCTCCAGCGCCATGTTCAGCGATTCGATCGATTCCATATCCAGGTGGTTGGTGGGTTCATCCATCACCAGAATATTCGGTTTTTGCATCATCAGCTTACCGAAAAGCATACGGCCTTTTTCCCCCCCGGAGAGTACTTTCGCCGGCTTCTTGATATCGTCCTGGCTGAACAGCAGTCGACCAAGGATGCTGCGCACCGCCTGCTCATCGTCGCTTTCCTGTTTCCACTGGCTCATCCACTCAAATACCGTCAGATCGTTTTCAAATTCATATTCATGATCCTGCGCGTAGTAGCCAATCTGCGCATTCTCAGACCATTTAACGGTACCGTTGTCCGGCGCCAGATCGCCGACCAGGGTTTTCAGCATCGTGGATTTACCCACGCCGTTGGCGCCCAGAATGGCAACCTTTTCTCCCACTTCCAGCAGCAGGTTGAAGTTTTTAAACAGCGGGCCGTTATCAAAACCTTTAGCCAGCGCTTCCACTTCCAGGGCGTTACGGAACAGCTTCTTATCCTGCTCAAAGCGAATGAACGGGTTCTGGCGGCTGGAGGCTTTCACTTCGTCCAGCTTGATTTTGTCAATCTGACGGGCGCGCGAGGTCGCCTGGCGAGATTTAGAGGCGTTAGCGCTAAAACGGCTGACGAAAGATTGCAGGTCGGCGATCTGCGCTTTTTTCTTGGCGTTGTCAGCCAGCAGACGTTCGCGCGCCTGGGTCGCCGCGGTCATGTATTCATCGTAGTTGCCAGGATAAACGCGCAGTTCGCCGTAATCCAGATCCGCCATGTGGGTACAGACCATATTCAGGAAGTGACGGTCGTGCGAAATGATGATCATGGTGCTATCGCGGTCGTTGAGCGTCTGCTCCAGCCAGCGGATGGTGTCGATGTCCAGGTTGTTCGTCGGTTCGTCGAGCAGCAGAATGTCCGGATTAGAGAACAGCGCCTGCGCCAGCAGCACGCGCAGCTTCCAGCCGGGAGCGACTTCGCTCATCGGACCGTAATGCTGTTCAACCGGGATCCCCACGCCGAGCAGCAGCTCGCCGGCGCGCGCCTCAGCGGAATAGCCGTCCATCTCGCCATATAGCACTTCAAGGTCAGCCACTTTGTAGCCGTCCTCTTCGCTCATCTCCGCCAGGGAGTAGATGCGATCGCGCTCCTGCTTCACTTCCCACAGCTCGCCGTGGCCCATAATCACCGTATCCAGCACGCTGAACTCTTCAAACGCAAACTGATCCTGGCGCAGCTTACCGATACGCTCGTTCGGATCGAGGGAGACGTTGCCCAGCGTCGGCTCAAGATCGCCGCCGAGGATCTTCATAAAGGTCGATTTGCCGCTACCGTTGGCGCCAATCAGGCCGTAACGGTTGCCGCCGCCAAATTTGACGGAAATGTTTTCGAACAGCGGCTTACTGCCGAACTGCATGGTGACGTTGCTGGATACTAGCACGGGGTTATCCTGAAAATAGAGAATGAGAAGTGTGATGAACCAGACATTATGCCAGCAATTGCTTCACTTTTCACGGGCCGTTATAAAATCATCACTGCCGCCTGTGTTAGGGTCGTTGTCACCTTGCGCGGTTATACTACTCAGTGCGTAATTTTTTACCCTAATCTGGAAGGAACCTATGACCACAATCTCCCGCCATCCGGCCTTCTTATCGCTGCAGGGCGGTATCAACTTTCGTGACCTGGGCGGCCAGCGTACCGCCGACGGCCGCCGCGTGCGGTCGGGGAAGCTTTTCCGCTCCGGCTCGCTGCATATGATGACGACCGCTGACTTAACCCACCTGGACGCTATCCCGCTCAGCCGGGTGATAGATTATCGCGATCCGGGAGAAGTGCATCGCAGCCCCGATAAGCTGAACGAAACGGCCCACTATCTCAACGCCCCGGCGAATCCGCACGTTCGCGACGTCAACGCTAAAGTCACCGAGCTCAGCGCCGCCACGCTCAATGCCCTTAACGGCGAGCAGTTTATGCTGGAGCTCTATCGCCAGCTGCCGTTCAACAACGCCGCTTATCGCCAGCTGGCCGGTTGGCTGATGGAACCCTTCGACGGCGCGCTGCTGCAGCACTGCGCGGTGGGCAAAGACCGCACCGGCGTTGGCTGCGCATTGACGCTGTTCGCCCTCGGCTGCGATCGCCATACGGTGATGGAAGAGTACCTGCTGACCCAGGGCATGCTGACTGAGGTCGAGAATTTCATGCTCGATTCCCTCGGCGATGAACTGACCGCTCGCGGCCGGCAGAACCTGGCGGAAATCATGACGGTTCATGAGTCTTATCTTGCTGCCGCGCTTTCTCAAATCGACGACCGCTACGCCAGCGTCGATGCCTGGCTGGAGAAAGAGTATCAGCTTACGCCGCAGGCGCGTGAAGCGCTCCAGTCGCGGCTTCTGGAGGGGTAATCCCCTCCCGTTTTCAGGCGGCAGGGCCAGCGTTGACGGGCTACACTCTCGGTCACAGGAAAAAAATGTGATTTCGTACACATCTCATTTACCTGTTTGGCGGAAAGCACATATAATGCGCTCCCATCGACTCCCTGTTTAAACTGACAAAGGCCTGTGCGGCATTAACATCGCCCACGACATAAAGATTATGAAATTATCAACACTCTTCGCGGCAGCCTTCGCCATCGTGGGCTTTTGCAACACAGCTTCTGCTGTAACTTATCCTCTGCCCACCGACGGCAGCCGTCTGATTGGTCAGAACCAAGTGATCACCATTCCGGAAGGCAACAAGCAGCCGCTGGAATACTTCGCCGCCGAATACCAGATGGGTTTATCCAACATGCTGGAAGCCAACCCGGGCGTGGACACCTTCCTGCCGAAAGGCGGCACCGTGCTAAACATCCCGCAGCAGCTGATCCTGCCGGACACCGTGCATGAAGGTATCGTCATCAACAGTGCGGAAATGCGCCTCTACTACTACCCGAAAGGCACCAACACCGTTATCGTGTTGCCGATCGGTATCGGCCAGTTAGGTAAAGACACGCCGGTCAACTGGGTCACCAAAGTTGAGCGTAAAAAAGCCGGTCCGACCTGGACCCCTACCGCCAAAATGCATGCGGAATACCGCGCGGCTGGCGAACCGCTGCCAGCGGTTGTTCCGGCCGGTCCTGATAACCCGATGGGCCTGTACGCCCTGTATATCGGCCGCCTGTACGCCATTCACGGCACCAACGCCAACTTTGGTATCGGCCTGCGCGTCAGCCACGGCTGCGTGCGTCTGCGTAACGACGACATCAAATTCCTGTTCGAAAACGTGCCGGTCGGCACCCGCGTTGAGTTTATCGATGAGCCGGTAAAAGCGACGACTGAGCCAGACGGCAGCCGCTTCATTGAAGTTCACAACCCGCTGTCCACGACCGAAGAGCAGTTCCAGGGCGGTGAAATCGTGCCGATTAATCTGACCAAATCAGTGCAGGCGATTACCAGCCAGACTGACGTAGACCAGAGCGTGCTCGATCAGGCGATTCAGAACCGTTCCGGTATGCCGGTGCGTCTGAACTAAACGCGCATAATGCAGAGAGTGGCGGGCCCGGTGCCCGCCATTTTTTTAACCGTTATTGACCAGAATGATTCCGCCGTGATCGTAGCGATAGTGGCAATGGGCATACTCCAGCGGCGTACCATCCTCCAGATAGATCACCTGTTCCACCTCCAGCACCGGGTCGGTCGCTTCGCAGTTGAGATGTTCTCTGTCCAGCGCCTGCGGTTTCATCGCCCGCACCACCCGATACGAGCCCATCATTTTAAGCCCCAGCGTCTCCTGTACGTAGCGAAACACCGAGCTTTGCAGAATCGTTTTATTCAGGTCGGGCACCAGCGCAACGGGCATCACGGTGAGATCCAGCGACACGGGCTCCTCATTGAGCAACCGCAGACGGACGAAATCATAGACCGGGGCATCGGCGTCAATCAGCAACGAGCTTTGCTCTTTTTCCGTGGGGAAACGCAGCTCGAAGCGAATCACCCGGCTGGTGACTTCCCCTAAATGTTCCCAGGTTTTGGTGGCGCCAAAATAGTCGCTGCCGGGTAGCTCCCACTGCGAAAGCTGGAGGAAATTTTTGCGCACGAAGGTCCCCTGCCCCTTACGGGTGTAGATAAGGCCTTCGACAATCAGCTGGCGCATCGCCTGTTGAATGGTCATCCTGCTGGTGCTGAACTCTGCCGCCAGGGCGAACTGATCGGGTAACGGCGCGCTGGCGGGATACTGGCGGCTGATAATACGTTTTTTGATTTCCCGCGCGATACTCAGATATTTGGCCGTCATTCCCCGATCCTTTTACGTGACTGATTGTGGCTGGCGGGCAGAATATACCATCTGCCCGCGCGAGGCGCCGCTACATCTCTGCACCATGACTATGGATGACCCGTTTCAGCCAGGCATAGCTTTTCTTCGGTACGCGCTTAAGGTCCTTGAGGTCGTGGTTTTCCCGGTTCACGTAGACAACTCCGTAGCGTTTACGCATATCGCCCTGCGAACTGAGGATATCGATCAACCCCCAGCCCAGGTAGCCAATTACCTGCGCGCCATCGTCAAATATCGCCTCTTTCATGGCGTTGATATGGTCGCGATGATAGGCAATGCGGTAGTCGTCAGCCACCTGGTTTACGCCGTCCCAGGACTCAATCACCCCAATGCCGTTTTCTATCGGGAACACCGGCAGACGCCAGTCGTTGTAGTAGCGGGTAATAATGGTGCGAAAGCCCAGCGGATCAATCTGCCAGCCCCACTCGGTGGCCTCCAGATAGTCATTCTTTTTATCGCCAAACTGCATGTAATAGTTGACCGGCGTGCCCGGCGGGATCGGGTCGCTATCCAGCGCTTTGCTGGCATAGTAGCTAAAGGCCAGATAGTCGATTTTAACCTGCGCCATCAGCGTCAGATCCTCTGCGCGGTAGATATCCTCCAGGCCTTCGCGGGCGACCACGTGCATGACCTCAGGGCTGTAGCCCTCTCCGGCAAAGGCGCGCAGCAGGTTCTGGTTTAAAAACTCGTCCAGCTGCTGGGCGCAAAGAATATCGCGCGGTTTGCAGGTAGCGGGATAGACCAGCGCATGGGCCAGCATCCCGCCCATCAGACACTGCGGCTTAGCCTGGTGCAGATACTGCGTCAGATGAACGTGGGCCATCATCACGTGATGCTGGATCTGATACAGCTCGCGCAGGGTCTTCTCGCCGCGCATATAGCCTGAAATCAGAAACGCGTCCGGCATATGGTAAAGATTCTGCTCATTAAAGGTCAGCCACCACTTCACCTTGTCGCCAAAGCAGTCGATCATCTTCTGCCCGTAACGAATAAAGGCTTCCATCACCCGACGGTCGGTAAAACCATTAAAGCGTTCAGCCAGCGACAGCGGCATATCGAAGTGATACAGGCAAATCATCGGCTCAATGCCACGGGCAATTAACTCGTCGATAAACTGGTGATAGAAAGCAATACCTTCTTCATTGAACTCACCGTCGCCTTCCGGGCAAACGCGGCTCCAGGCAATCTGGAAGCGGTAACAGTTCATGCCCAAATCCTGCATCAGGTCGAAATCTTCCCGATAGCGATGGTAGGAGTCGGTCGCCACCTTCCAGTCGGAAGCAAATTCCGCCGGCTGACGAATATCGTAAACCGACATCCCTTTTCCGCCCTCATTCCACGCCCCTTCGGTTTGCATACTGGAAACCGAGTTACCCCATAAAAAATCTGCCGGCAGTGTTCTGTTCATCTCTCGCCCCTATGACTAGTCATATAATTTTCATGACTAGTCATATAAACGAATTTTCATTAGCAGGCAAAGTCGAGGATCGTTTTTTGTGAGCGCCACGGATAAAAAAAGCCGGATCGCGACGCGGGCGATCCGGCTTAGAGGAAAAGAAATTACTGCTGTGCGAGCTGATTGCGGCGATATTCGCCCTGACGCTCCAGCATCCAGCCCGGATATTCCCGCGGCAGCGCGCTGACCGCATCAAGCCGCGACAGTTCATCCTCGTTCAGGGCAATGCGGGTCGCCGCCAGATTATCGGTAAGCTGTTCGACCCGCTTCGCGCCAATAATCACGCTGCTCACCGCCGGCTGGTGTAGCAGCCAGGCCAGCGCGATTTGCGCCACCGAAACGCCCTTCGCCTCGGCAATCTCGCGCATCACATCAATACAGTCAAAAGCCCGCTCTCTGTTCACCGGCGGGAAATCAAACTCCTGACGACGGCCGCCGCTCGCCGACTGCCCATCGCGATCGTACTTACCGCTGAGCAGACCTCCCGCCAGCGGGCTCCAGACCATCAGGCCCAGCCCTTCGCTCTGCATCATCGGCACCAGCTCGCGCTCCAGATCGCGCCCGGCAAGCGTGTAGTAAGCCTGCAAAGAGGCAAAGCGCGCCAGCCCAAGGCGTTCGGAAATGCCCAGCGCTTTCACTATTTGCCATGCCGCCCAGTTCGACACCCCGATATAGCGGACGTGGCCGTGCTGCACCAGATTATCCAGCGCATACAGCGTCTCTTCGATCGGAGTCGCAGGATCGAAACCATGAAGCTGATAGAGATCGATATGATCGAGCTGCAGACGACGCAGGCTCTCTTTGACGCTGCTGATAATGTGATAGCGCGAACTGCCGCGCGAGTTCACGCCTGCAGTGCCGGTTTCGCCAAAGACTTTAGTCGCCACCACCACGTTTTCACGCGGCACTTTCAGATTCTTTAGCGCCTGGCCGGTAATCTCTTCCGAGCGTCCTTCTGAATAGACATCAGCGGTGTCGATGAAGTTAATGCCCGCATCCAGCGCGTTGCCCACCAGCTGCTCTGCCTCCGCCTGGCGCAGCTGCCCCACTTTCCCCCACAGGCCGCCTTCACCACCGAAGGTCATGGTGCCCAGGCACAGCTCAGAGACAAAAAGGCCGGTATGACCCAATTTTTGATAACGCATAGGACTCTCCTTCAATCAGGGTGATTCACTGCCGTGAAGAGAGTTATACCCCGGAAAAGGAGAACGCGAATGTGGCGTTTCTGTCCGTTTCTTGCCCAATTCTCTGAATATCAGAGCTGCAGCAGGCCGTATCCCACCAGCGCCGCCCACAGCAGCATGGGGAGCGAATAGAGATGGAAGCGCCACCAGATGCGACGATCGCCAGCCATGCGCAGCGCAATCAGGTTGGCCAGGGAGCCCGGCAGCAGGCCAAATCCGCCGACGTTAACCGCCCAGGCCAGCAGCGCCGATGGTGGAACGTAGTTGAGCAGTAAAATAGTTGCCGGAACGTTGCTGATGAACTGCGACAGACCAATCGTGGTCAGCCACAAACCTCCCGCCGAGAGCTGGCCAACGCCGTTGAGCGCATGCTGTAGAACGGGGAGCTGAGTCAACAGGTGAACATCGATAAACATCGCCATAAACACCAGCAGCAGCGTCCAGTCGACGTTAACGATCACCGCCCGCGCGAGCAGCAGGAAACCCAGCGCGATCAGCGCCAGTCCCCACAGCTCCTGTTTTAGCTCCAGGGCGGTCAAAAAGACGACATAGAACGCCAGGCAGCTCCAGACCAGCTTTGGCCGCCAGGAGGGCACCCTGTCGCTGCTCTGATAATTGAGATGCCTGGGGGGGAAACAGAACCAGCACAGCGCCAGCAGTGTCATCATCATCGCTGCTGCCAGCGGCAGCATCTGGCCGATAAAGGCCGGGAATGAGAGGCCGGAGCGCCCCCATAGCAGGATATTTTGCGGGTTACCGATAGGGGTTAACAACGACCCGGCGTTCACCGCCAGCGCTTCGAAAATGATTAACCGGCTGGTCGGAATAGCGCACCATTTTTTCAGGGTCAGCGTGAGCGGCACAACGATAAACAGCGCCACATCGTTGGTTAAGAAGGTGGATAGCAGCGCGGCCGCCAGCACCATAAATATGGCCAGCTGGCGCTCGGTGACAAAACGGCGCGCCATTTTGCGCCCTATTACGTCAAAATAGCCGCTCAGTTCAATGCCTTTGGTCAGTAGCATCAGCCCGCTAAGGGTGATAATCGTATGCCAGTCAATGGCGTGTAGCCAGCCTGCAGGGGCAAACGGTACAAAGAAGCTTAAAACAACGCCGACAACCAGCAGCAGGTGTAGAAAGCGGTCGCGGATCAGCGACTGAACAAAGACGAGGTTCATTCTCCCGATGACCCCTGCTTGAGGGTAAACTGTTTAAACATCGCCAGCGTCTCTTCGCTGACGTGGTGCTCCATACCTTCGGCGTCGCGACGCGCAATCTCCGGGCTAACGCCAATCACCAGTAAAAAGTTTTCCACGATCTGGTGACGTTCGCGGCTTTCATGCGCCAGCTTCTCGCCTTCAGGCGTTAAAAAGATCCCCCGCCAGGGGATCTGTTCGATCAGCCCAACGCTGGCCAGTCTTTTTAACATTTTGGCAACTGTTGGCTGCGACACCCCAAGCCGCGCGGCCATATCCACCTGGCGGGCTTCGCCCACTTCCATTATCAGATCGGAAATCAGCTCCACGTAGTCATCAATCAACTCCCGACGATGCGCCTCGCGTACCTGACGAAATCCCTCAACGTGTTCTTCGACATTCACTAGCTGCGTCACTTTTTTTGTTATTGGCTTACCTGCGCGACGGTTCATTGTGCTTCCTCATTCCTGTGACGCATCAAGCATCATATAAAAGGATCCCCATTGTAATGGATCGCGCACAGAGAACAAAAAATTAACGTTTTAGCCATAGCTATAAAATATAGCCTGTGCTATATCTGTATGTAATACACACATCCTTCAAGGAGCGAAGGACGAAGTTACAGGAGGTCGATATGAATGAATTCAAGAGGTGCTTAAACGTGTTTACCCATTCTCCTTTTAAAGTGCGGTTAATGCTTGTCGGGATGCTGTGCGATCTGATCAACGGCAAACCGCAGCAGGATAAACCCAACAACTAATGCGGCGTCGCGGTACGCCGCTTCATTTTTCTGTCACAAATTCCTGCCACACTGGCTGATTACTCAGCGCTTCAGCGACTTTTTTCAAGTTTTGTAAGCTTTCTCCCAAAACAATCCGTTATGGACTGTTGACCTTACCATTTGCAAGCCCTATCTTTTGTCAGCCCTGCCACTACTGCGGCTCGCAGAGACCCTCTTCACGCACTGTCCAGCAGGTTTTACCCCTTGATGCCAGGGGATACACATGGCTCTTTTTGATTGTTTACTATGAATGTCACGCTGAAAGAAACGCTGGTCGCCCGCAGGCCGGTACTGAACCCATGGACAGGATTCTACTTTTTACAATCGCTGTTTATTAACCTGGCGCTGGGCTATGAGTTTAGTCTGCTCTATACCGTTGCTTTTGCCTGCGTGCTACATCTGCTGTGGCGGAGCTTTCCGCGCGCGCAAAAAGTAGTCGTTGGCGTCTATTCACTGCTGGCGGCTATGTACTATCCGTTTGGCCAGGCCTACGGCGCGCCGAATTTCAACACGCTGCTGGCGCTGCACGCCACGAACATCGAAGAGTCCACCGAAATCCTCACCATTTTCCCGTGGTACAGCTATCTGCTGGCCGTGTTTATCTTTGCGCTCGGGGTGATTGCCGTGCGCCGCAAACCGGAAGCGCCGGCGCGCTGGGGGAAAACAGATACGCTGGGACTGCTGTTCTGCATCGCTATTTTCTTTCTGCAACCGGTGCAAAACCTTGCCTGGGGCGGCGTCTTTAAGGTCATCGATACCGGCTACCCTGCCGTCCGCTTCGTTAAAGATGTGGTCGTGAATAATAGTGAAGTACTGGATGAGCAGGCGCGGATGGCGCAGCTGGCAAATATGAAAGACAGCTGGCACGTGCTGGCGGTAAAGCCAAAGTATCATCTGTACGTGGTAGTTATCGGAGAGAGCGCGCGCCGTGATGCGCTCGGTGCCTTTGGCGGCCACTGGGACAATACGCCGTTCGCCAGCTCGGTCAAAGGCTATTTATTCAACGACTATATCGCCGCCAGCGGTTCAACGCAGAAATCCCTCGGATTGACCCTGAACCGGGTGGTCGATGACAAACCGCAGTTTCAGGATAACTTTGTCACCCTCGCCAACCGTGCCGGTTTTCAGACCTGGTGGTTCTCAAATCAGGGGCAAATTGGTGAATATGATACGGCGATTGCCAGTATCGCCAAACGCGCAGACGAAGTTCAGTTCCTTAAAAACGGCGATTTTGAGGCCAACAAAAACACTCAGGATGAGCAGCTATTAAAGCTGACCGCGCAGGTGCTTGCCACCCGCCGTACCCAGCCGCAGCTAATCGTCCTGCATTTGATGGGCTCACACCCGCAGGCCTGCGATCGCACCAAAGGCAAATACGCCGTTTTCGTGCAGTCGAAAGAGACCTCCTGCTATCTCTACACCATGACGCAAACCGATACGCTGTTGAGCAATCTTTATACTCAGCTACAAAATTCGGGGGAAACCTTCTCGATGACCTATTTTTCCGATCACGGTCTGGCCTTTAAGGAGCGCGGGAAAGAGGTGCAGTATCTGGCACACGACGATAAGTACCAGCAGAATTTCCAGGTGCCGTTTATGGTGATCTCCAGCGATGATAAAGCGCATAAGATCATTAAAGCGCGACGTTCCGCCAACGACTTTCTCAGCTTCTTTTCGCAGTGGACCGGTATCAGCGCTCAGGAGATCAGTCCGCGCTATCGCTTTATCTCAGAGCAGAAAGCTGGCCCTATCTACATCACTAACTTCCAGCTGAAGAAGGTCGACTATACCCATCTGGGTACCGACGCGTTCACCGTCAATTAACACGGTTGCGTGAACCGCAGGCAAAAAAAATCCGCCCCTTGAGGCGGATTTTTTATATCACCGAAGTGATTAGAAGCGGTAACCTACGCCAGCGATCCAGGTGCCAACGTCAACGTTACGAATGCGAGACTGCTCGTAGGAGAAGTCCAGAGCAACGTTTTCGATCGGGTTGAACTGCAGGCCAGCACCGTAAGAGAAACCGTAGTCGCTCATGTCAGTTTTGTTCGGGTAGCTGTTGTTCTGGAATTTACCGTAACCAACACCTACTACGCCGTAGATGCTTGCCCAGTCATTCAGACGGTAAGCCGGACCTGCGGTGATGCCGTAGTACTGGCCTTTTTTGTAAACGCCAGACTCAGAACGATCTTTCTCGGTGTAGGTGAAAGAACCGATAACACCCAGCGGGTTGTTGTCTTGCTCGTAGCGGTACTTCAGGTTGAAACCGCCTGCTTTGTTAGCTTCGCCCTGCATGTCGCTCTGAGCGTAACCACCGGTAACGGTAGAAGTCGCAGCGAAAGCAGTGGTGCCTACGGATGCAGCCAGAACAACGGCCAGTGCTGAAAAACGTGCAATTTTATTCATAACCACCTCAAATGTGTTTCTAATAAGTCCTAAGTCTTAAATATAACAAAAACTTTTGGGAAACTCTTTTCACTTTACATTGTCTAACGTACTTTTTCATGTAACTAAAGGTTTCTACGTTTCTATAACAAACTGGAAAACAAACCTTTTTTACAAATATAGACCTATTAAGGCCTATAAAGCACCCGACGTGTATCCAGATTATTCCTAATCTTCTGGTGAATTTATCTTCGCCCCCGCGCTATTGTACTGCTTTCACTCCCCTTTTTTTCAACAATAGCTCAACCGGCGCGGGGTAATTCATTTACACTGGAACCTTTACCGCATTTGACAAAATTGACAGGAGAAAGGATGCCCGGCTCGTCCCGCAAAGTACCGGCATGGTTGCCGATACTGGTTATTTTAATCGCCATGATTTCCATTCAGAGTGGCGCATCGCTGGCCAAATCGCTGTTTCCGCTCGTCGGCGCGCCCGGCGTTACCGCCCTGCGCCTGGCTCTCGGTACCTTCATCCTGGTGGTTATTTTCAAACCCTGGCGTCTTCGCTTTGCGCCGGAGCAGCGTCTGCCGCTGCTCTTCTATGGCCTGTCGCTGGGCGCAATGAACTACCTGTTCTATTTATCAATTCAGCGCATTCCGCTAGGCGTTGCCGTCGCGCTGGAATTTACCGGCCCCCTGGCGGTGGCGCTCTTTGGCTCCCGCCGCCCGCTGGATTTCGTCTGGGTAGCGCTGGCGGTGCTTGGACTCTGGTTTCTGCTGCCGCTGGGGCAAAGCGTTGCCCAGATCGATCCCATCGGCGCGCTGCTGGCGCTTGGCGCCGGCGCCTGCTGGGCGGTCTACATTCTCACCGGCCAGCGCGCAGGGGAAGAGCATGGTCCTGCCACGGTCGCCATGGGATCGCTCATTGCTGCGGTGGTCTTCGTGCCGATGGGGATGATTCAGGCCAGCGATACGCTATTTCAGTGGGGACTATTGTTACCGGGCCTTGGGATCGCCATTTTATCCACTGCTCTGCCCTATTCTCTGGAGATGGTGGCCCTCACCCGGATGCCCAGCAAGACCTTTGGCACCCTGATGAGCATGGAGCCCGCTTTGGCCGCGCTTTCCGGCATGGTGTTTCTTGGTGAAACGCTAACTGCAACCCAGACCCTGGCGCTCGGGGCGATCATTCTGGCATCAATGGGCTCGACGCTGACAATGCGCCGGGAGACAAAAATTCAGAAAGTCGACATCAGCTAAAGAACAGGCCCTGAGCAAGAAAACCAGTCAGGGCCTTTGATTCATAAAGATTTTTGCCAATCCAACAGCCCTGCGCTATCAGACCGATAGAGACTACCGCCGCTGCAAAGCTCAAATCCGTTGCTATACTTAATTCCGCAAGTTATTGGGATGAGACGCTCCGAATAATTCGAATTTGAAGTATGACGAGTACAAATATCAAGAGGATATGACATTATGAGTACCGCAAAACTGGTTAAAACTAAAGCAACGAATCTGCTCTATACCCGTAACGACGTCGCAGATAGCGCGAAGAAAGCGACCGTTGAGCTGCTGAATCGCCAGGTGATCCAGTTCATTGACCTGTCTCTGATTACTAAACAGGCTCACTGGAATATGCGCGGTGCAAACTTCATTGCCGTTCATGAAATGCTGGACGGCTTCCGCACCGCGCTCGTCAACCACCTTGATACCATGGCTGAACGTGCCGTCCAGCTTGGCGGCGTGGCGCTGGGTACCACTCAGGTCATCAACAGCAAGAGCCCGCTGAAAAGCTATCCGCTGGATATCCATAGCGTCCAGGACCACCTGAAAGAGCTGGCCGACCGCTATGCCATCGTCGCCAACGACGTGCGTAAAGCCATCGACGAAGCAAAAGATGAAGATACCGCTGATATCTTTACCGCCGCTTCCCGCGACCTGGATCAGTTCCTGTGGTTCATCGAAGCGAATATCGAGTAAGCCAACTGCCGTCAGCCACGCTGGCGGCTTTTTTATTTCTTTTCCCCACGCCCCGCTTCGCACCACATTAGTGCATGAGATTGTTCAAAATACGCGCCAAAGTAAATCAATTGTAATAATCACCTCACACAATCGTTACATCAAGATTGTTTTAACATCAGGGTTTGCGTTAAAAATGCTCTTGTTATGCGATGCGCTTATGACGCACCAAAATAGCGCCCCATATCGGTGCGTTTAACGTTATCCCTTATCAAAATCGTGCAGCAGGAATTATCCTGGTTGTTATAAAACAACAGGTTGTAAAACTGGCATGATTTTTTCATAAGGCAACTCGTTCTCGCAGGGGATCGTCCCGTGGATATAAAAGGAAATGCTATGAAGTCTGTATTTAAAGTTTCACTGGCTGCACTGACCCTGGCTTTTGCGGTTTCTTCTCACGCCGCTGATAAAAAACTGGTTGTCGCTACCGACACGGCGTTTGTTCCGTTCGAATTTAAACAGGGCGATAAGTACGTCGGTTTCGACGTTGACCTGTGGGCTGCCATCGCAAAAGAGCTGAAGCTTGACTACACCCTGAAGCCAATGGACTTCAGCGGTATTATTCCGGCGCTGCAAACGAAAAACATCGACCTCGCGCTGGCGGGGATCACTATCACTGACGAGCGTAAAAAAGCCATCGACTTCTCTGACGGCTACTACAAAAGCGGTCTTCTGGTGATGGTGAACGCAAATAATAACGAAATTAAGGATGTCAAAGACCTGAACGGTAAAGTGGTTGCCGTGAAGGGCGGTACCGGCTCGGTTGATTACGCGAAAGCCAATATCAAAACCAAAGATCTGCGCCAGTTCCCGAACATCGATAATGCCTATATGGAACTCGGTACCGGGCGCGCCGATGCGGTTCTGCACGATACGCCAAACATCCTTTACTTCATCAAAACCGCAGGTAACGGTAAGTTCAAAGCGGTAGGCGACTCGCTGGAAGCGCAAAACTACGGTATCGCTTTCCCGAAAGGTAGCGACGAGCTGCGTGAAAAAGTGAACGGCGCGCTGAAAACTCTGCGTGAAAACGGCACTTATAACGAAATTTATAAAAAATGGTTCGGTACTGAACCTAAATAATAATTAGCGATGCTCTCTTCCAGGCCTGCTGTGGTCTGGTAGACCTGGAGCTTTCCGGGCTACCCGTCAGCAGGCCTGAATAGTTTTCTCAGAGGAATTTCCTCTGTTTTCGACACGGTAACAGGAACATATTATGCAGTTTGACTGGAGTGCCATCTGGCCCGCCATCCCCATTTTGCTGGAAGGCGCCAAAATGACGCTGTGGATTTCGGTCCTCGGCCTGGTCGGCGGTCTGATAATCGGTCTGGTAGCCGGTTTCGCCCGCTGTTTCGGCGGCTGGATTGCCAACCACATTGCGCTGGTCTTTATTGAAATCATCCGCGGCACCCCGATTGTGGTGCAGGTCATGTTCATCTACTTCGCTCTGCCGATGGCCTTTAGCGATTTACGTATCGACCCGTTCTCCGCGGCGGTAGTCACCATTATGATCAACTCGGGCGCCTATATTGCGGAAATTACCCGCGGCGCGGTGCTGTCGATTCACAAAGGCTTCCGGGAAGCCGGCCTCGCCCTGGGTCTTTCTCGTCGTGAAACTATTCGCTACGTAATCCTGCCGCTGGCGCTGCGCCGTATGCTGCCGCCGCTGGGCAACCAGTGGATTATCAGCATTAAAGACACCTCGCTGTTTATTGTCATCGGCGTAGCCGAGCTGACCCGCCAGGGCCAGGAAATTATTGCCGGTAACTTCCGCGCGCTGGAGATCTGGAGCGCCGTTGCGGTTATCTATCTGATCATCACCCTGGTGCTGAGCTTTGTTCTGCGTCGTCTTGAAAGAAGGATGAAAATCCTGTGATTGAATTTAAAAACGTTTCCAAGCACTTTGGCCCAACCAAAGTGCTGCATGATATCGATCTGAAGATCAACCAGGGCGAAGTCGTGGTGATTATCGGGCCGTCCGGCTCCGGTAAATCGACCCTGCTGCGCTGTATTAACAAACTCGAAGAGATTACCAGCGGCGAGCTGATCGTCGATGGTCTGAAGGTCAACGACCCGAAGGTTGATGAGCAGCTGATTCGCCAGGAAGCCGGGATGGTGTTCCAGCAGTTTTATCTGTTCCCGCACCTGACCGCGCTGGAAAACGTGATGTTTGGCCCGCTGCGCGTACGCGGCGCCAATAAAGCGGCGGCGGAAAAACTGGCGAAGGATCTGCTGGCAAAAGTGGGCCTCGCGGAACGCGCGCACCACTACCCTTCCGAGCTTTCAGGCGGCCAGCAGCAGCGCGTAGCTATTGCCCGGGCGCTGGCGGTTAAACCTAAAATGATGCTTTTTGATGAGCCAACTTCCGCGCTCGATCCCGAACTGCGTCATGAAGTACTGAAAGTGATGCAGGATCTGGCTGAAGAAGGCATGACCATGGTCATCGTCACCCACGAAATCGGCTTCGCCGAAAAAGTGGCTTCCCGCCTGATCTTTATCGATAAAGGGCGCATTGCCGAAGATGGCGATCCGCAGGTGCTGGTCAACAACCCACCAAGCCCGCGTCTGCGGGAGTTTTTACAGCACGTCGCCTGACCCCAGCCCGGCTCTCCCTTCGCGGGAGAGCCGCTTTCCAGAATCATCCCAACCTCGCGCTCCGGATCTCGTCTTCTATACTTAACGGTTTGAGATGCAATGGAGGTGCCTGTGCCGCGGATTTTGTTCCTGCTCGCTTTACTCTTCACCGCTCCGCTATGGGCCGCGACGCTGCCCGGCGTTCCGGCAACCACAACGGACCACTCCAGCAGTAGCGAACCCGATCTGGCGCAGAAAAAAGCGGCCTACGGCGCGCTGGCCGACGTGCTTGAAAACGCCGATGCCCGCCAGGAGCTTATCGATCAGCTGCGTAAAGCCGCCGCCACGCCGCCGCCGGACAGTACCCCGACGCTGACGCCGCCGGAAATTAAAGACGAAACGACGGTGCTGGAAAACGTCACTCAGATCAGTCGTGAATATGGCGAACAGCTTTCGTCGCGCTTCTCCCAGCTATGGCGCAACATCACCGGCTCTCCGCACAAACCATTTAATTCGCAATCGTTCATCAGCGCCGCCTGGCATTTCCTGCTGCTTGGTGGTCTGGTCTTTGCATTCTGGTGGCTGGTACGCCTGGCTGCCCTGCCGCTGTATCGCAAAATGGGGCACTGGGGACGACATAAAAACCGCGACCGCAGCAACTGGCTACAGCTGCCGGCCACGATTGCCGGCGCATTTATTTTCGACCTGCTTCTGCTGGCCCTGACGCTGTTTGTTGGCCAGCTATTAAGCGATCGCCTGAACGGTAATAATCCCACTATCGCCTTCCAGCAAAGTCTGTTTCTCAATGCCTTTGCGCTGATCGAGTTTTTCAAAGCCATTCTGCGGCTGATTTTCTGCCCACGCATCCCGGAGCTACGCCCGTTTAACCTTAGCGATGAAGCGGCAAAATACTGGAATCTGCGCCTCAGCGCGCTCAGCAGCCTGATTGGCTACGGGCTGATCGTTGCGGTGCCAATTATCTCCAACCAGGTTAACGTGCAGTTCGGGGCGCTGGCCAATGTGGTCATTATGCTGTGCATTACGCTCTGGGCCCTGTATCTGATATTCCACAATAAGCAGTTAATTACCCAAGGGCTTATCCATCTTGCCGACCGATCGCTGGCCTTCTTTAGCCTGTTTATCCGCGCCTTTGCTCTGGTGTGGCACTGGCTGGCCTGCGCCTATTTCATCGTGCTGTTTTTCTTCTCGCTGTTCGACCCCGGTAACAGCCTGAAATTTATGATGGGCGCGACCCTACGCAGCCTGGCCATCGTCGGCGCCGCCGCGCTGGTCTCCGGTATTCTGTCGCGCTGGATTGCGAAAACCATCACCTTGTCGCCGGAAACCCAGCGTAACTATCCTGAACTGCAAAAACGACTTAACGGCTGGATCTCCGCATCGCTGAAGGCCGCGCGCATCCTGACGGTCTGCGTGGCGATTATGCTGCTGCTCAGCGCATGGGGGCTGTTCGATTTCTGGCAGTGGATGCATAACGGCAGCGGGCAAAAAGCGGTTGATGTGCTGATTCGTATCGCGCTGATCCTGTTCTTCTCGGCGATTGGCTGGACGCTGCTCGCCAGCCTGATTGAAAACCGGCTGGCATCGGACATTCACGGTCGCCCGCTGCCCAGCGCCCGCGCCCGAACGCTGCTGACGCTGTTTCGCAACGCGCTGGCGGTGGTGATCAGCACTATTACCATTATGATCCTGCTTTCGGAAGTGGGGGTGAATATCGCCCCGCTGCTGGCTGGCGCGGGCGCGCTGGGCCTGGCAATTTCATTTGGCGCGCAGACCCTGGTCAAAGATATTATTACCGGCATTTTTATTCAGTTCGAGAACGGTATGAATACCGGCGACCTGGTGACGATAGGGCCGCTCACCGGGACGGTGGAGCGCATGTCGATTCGCTCCGTCGGCGTCCGTCAGGATACCGGCGCTTACCATATTATTCCGTGGTCTTCGATAACCACCTTCGCCAACTTCGTTCGCGGTATCGGCTCGGTGGTGGCCAACTATGACGTTGACCGGCATGAAGATCTGGATAAGGCTAACCAGGCGCTGAAGGATGCGGTCGCGGAAGTGATGGCGCAGGAAGAGATTCGCGGGCTGATCATTGGCGAGCCATCCTTCACCGGCGTGGTAGGCTTAAGCAATACCGCCTTCACCCTGCGCGTCACCTTTACCACCCTGCCGCTCAAGCAGTGGACGGTCAGATTCGCCCTCGATACGCAGGTGAAAAGGCATTTTGACCTCGCAGGCGTGCGGGCGCCGGTACAAACTTATCAGGTTCTGCCGATGCCAGCACCCGCAGGACCGCCTGCCCCCGCCGAGCCCACGTTATAGCGTGCGGCGACGTTTGGCCTCATCCATAAAGGTCCAAGCGATAAAGCGACTTTGCTTATTCCCCTGGGCCATCTCTTTCTTCACCACTTTCACCGCGCCGACGTCGGTCAGCGCGCGATATAGCGGCGGCAGGTTGTCGCCGCGAGAAACCAGCGAAGTAAACCATTTAACCTGACGAGCAAAGGGCTTGCTCTCTTCAATCATCTGCGTAATAAAGGCCACCTCGCCGCCTTCGCACCACAGCTCCTGCTGCTGACCGCCAAAGTTCAGCACGCTCTGTTCGCCCAGCCCAAGATTGCGACGTTTACGCTCGCCGCCCGCCTGCGCGCTGGCAGCGGAATCATGAAACGGCGGGTTACAGAGGGTCGCATCGTAGTGTTCATTTTTATGAATAATGCCGTTCAGAATCGCGTTGGCATCTTTTTGACGGCGCAGGCGGATCTGGCGAGTGAGCCCCGGATTGCCGTTGATGATAGCCTGGGCACTGGCGAATGCCTCGGCGTTCACTTCGCTACCCGTAAAGCGCCAGCCGTACTCGTGCGCGCCAATGAGCGGATAGATGCAGTTTGCGCCCACGCCGATATCAAGAATGCTGGCGTTAGCCGGGATCGTCCCGCTATCCAGCGCCAGCAAATCGGCGAGGTGATGGATGTAGTCCGCCCTGCCCGGCACCGGCGGACAGAGAAAGCCGTCGGGAATATCCCAGTGTTTCACCGCGTAAAAATGCGCCAGCAGCGCTTTATTCAGCGCCTTCACCGCCAGCGGGTTGGCAAAGTCGATGGTCTGCTCACCCACCGGATTAAGGGTGATGAAGGCCTGCAGCTCAGGATGGGCCTGGCACAGCGCGGGCAGATCGTAGCGTTGATGGTGACGGTTACGCGGGTGTAACCCCGGTTTCTGGGCTTTCATGGCATTCTCCTTTGAACAGCCGCGTAAGATACCCGTTGACGGCGGCGCGGTAAATAAGTGAGTCTGGATATCTTCTTTATTTGTCACGAGTGTCGTATGTACTTCTACCAACCTTCGCAAGGACACGGGCTGCCGCACGACCCGCTTAACGCGATTATCGGACCACGGCCTATCGGCTGGATAGCTTCCGTGGATAATAGCGGCCAGCATAATCTTGCGCCGTATAGTTTTTTCAACTGCTTTAACTATCGGCCGCCGATTATTGGCTTCGCCAGCAGCGGCTGGAAAGATAGCGTGCAGAATATCGTTGAGACCAAAGAGTTCGTCTGGAACCTCGCCACCCGCCCCCTGGCGGTCGCGATGAACGAAACCTCTGCCAGTATCCCGCGTCACGAAGATGAATTTGTCCGCGCCGGGCTCACTCCCGCCGCCAGCCGCCTCGTCAGCGCCCCCCGGGTAGCCGAAAGTCCGGTCAATTTTGAGTGTCGCCTGTCGCAATGCATCCAGTTAACCACCGCCGAAGGGCTGGCGGTTGATACCTGGCTGGTGCTGGGCGAAGTTGTGGCAGTGCATATTGATGAGTCGCTGCTGGAGGACGGGATTTACCAGACCGCCAGGGCTCAGCCGATTCTGCGCGCGGGCGGTCCCAGCGCCTATTACGCCATTGATGAAAGCCTGCGCTTTGACCTTGTGCGTCCGGACGCCCGCCAGACGTTTATTCCGACTCCCCCGACCGGCAAGCTCCCCGCCGGGCTGGTCGGGAAGCAGCTTTTTATCCGCCTGTTATCATCCCTTTAACCTCCCCTGCGGAGGCCTGCGCGCAAACGCCCTTCAGTATCCCTCTCTCCACTGCCTCACCCCTGGATTTTCTCTGCAGTGAACATGACTCCTTGTCTGGTCATTTTTTGCCCCCATATTTCCTATACTAAAGAAAGACGAGATAGCGAGGTGGACTATGGCTTCAGGCTGGGCAAATGACGACGCGGTGCAGGAACAAATCGATAGCACTATCAATGACGCGATTGCACGGGCGCGAAATGAGCTGTCATCGGGTGAGAGCAACAAATTTTGTGAAGAATGCGGAGAACCGATCCCCGAAGCGCGTCAGCGCGCGGTCGCGGGCGTGAAATACTGCATAAAATGCCAGCAGGAGAAAGATTTACATAACAATACATTTTCAGGATATAATCGTAGAGGTTCCAAAGATAGCCAGCTTCGTTGACCGATATTTACCGTTCATTACCGCATATCGCGTTATCTTTTCGCGCACGTTTTTTGGCAAGCGGCGTGGCAATATGTGCCCTTAAAGCCCTCTGAACTTCATCCTCACGGGTTTTGCTTTTCCCGGCCAAAATAATTTATTAATATTCAATAAATTAATACTTATTCAAAAAATTAGATGGACACTGTTAATTTCCTTCGATTTTATCTCCCGTAAAAAACCGTGATACTTATCACATCGACGCAACATCGTCCCCTGAACAGAACAACCTGCGAGAGATTAACTATGAAAAACATGAAATTTGCTGCCGCTGCCATCGCCCTTTCCGCTTTCTCTTTTGGCGCATTCGCCGCCCAGCCGGTGACCTCGGCTCAGGCAGAAAGCATGAATAAAATTGGTGTAGTTTCCGCTGAAGGCGCGACGACGCTGGATGGACTGGAAGCTAAACTGGCTGAAAAAGCAGAGGCTGCCGGCGCGACCGGTTATAGCATTACCTCAGCTAACAGCAACAACAAACTTAGCGGTACCGCGGTTATCTATAAATAATCGCCGCGACTTGCCGCTATTTCCTGTAGCCACATCCTGTAATGCCACTGTTTTAACCCTGTAAGATCCTTTAATACCCTTGCCTTGCCCGTCCACGCCACTGGACGGGCTTTTTTTTGCCTGCCGCTACGGTTACCAGCGCTCAGCCACCTTTGCCAGGCCCTGTTCAAGAGACGGAACGGCGCCGGTGGCCACAAGACAGCAGGCCAACTGAATTCGCAATGATTGCGGTAGCGGTGCGCTCCCGACGATGCAGCGCTCAATCCAGCGGGCGGTGACTTCAGGATCTTTTGACTCCGGCAGGGCGAGTGCCTGCGCGGCTACGCTATCCTGTCGTTCATTTACCACCCGCATACCAGATGCATCAATCAGGCTAATCTGCGGACAGCGCTGCGGGTTGGCGTAAACCTCCCCTTCGGTACCGTGCATCAGCAGCGCCCGCCCGCCGATTTCGGCAAAGAATTTCGCTACCCGGCCGACGTATTCCGGGTGTGAAACGCTCGACAGGCGCAGCGCCGCCTCTTCCGCAAAGGGTGTCGCCAGCTTGGCCAGCGTGTGGGCGCTGTTGCGCACGCCCATGCGCCAGCGCATCGCCAGCTGTTTTTCCAGCGGTGGGCAAAATGCGCCGACCGGAACGTAAACCGGCTGATGGCTATCCAATCGCGCCTGGGCCTGACCCGCGTGAAGCGTCGCCGGGATACCCATCAGTTCAAAAATCGTTTCCGTCACCACGCGGGTCGGATCGTGGCTCACGCCGTGGACGATGACCGGGAAGCCGAGCTTATGCAGCAGGACGGCGAGCAGAGGGGTCAGGTTTGCCTGTTTACGCGCGCCGTTATAGCTGGGGATCACAATGGGCATCGGTTTGGCGACCGGCGGAGTCAGCTTAATCGTATGCGCCTGCATCGCTTCATAGAAGCCCTTCATCTCCGCTTCGCCTTCGCCTTTAATGCGCAGAGCGATAAGAATGCCGCCGAGCTCAAGCTCAGGCACCTCGCCGTTAAGCATCCGCGAGTAGAGCGCGCGGGCTGTCTCCACATCCAGGTCGCGGGCGTGGTTCTTTCCGCGCCCGACTTCTTTAATAATCTTGCTGTAGTCCATTGCAGGCTCCTCTGAGCTTCTCACATCGTCGACATTGCACCACTATCGCCGCTTGCGACGCGTCGGTTTTGCTTTCGTTTTTACTATAACCTCAGGGACGGCAGGCTGCTCTATCGGAAATACGGGTAATGCGTTCAACAGGCGCTTACCGTAATTTTTGGTTAACAGACGTTTATCATAAATCACCACCTCTCCCCAGCAGCTATGACTGCGGATCAGGCGCCCCACCTGCTGAATCAGGTTGAATGACGCGCTGGGCAGGCTCTGGACTTCGAACGGATAGCGGTTGAGGCTTTTGAGCCATTCACCTTCGGTGATCACCACCGGGCTGTCTATTGGCGGGAAAGCTATCTTATGGATATGCACCTGGCTTAACAGCTCGCCTTTTAAGTCCAGACCTTCCGCAAAGGATTGCAGCCCAACCAGTACGCTGCGCTCGCCGCCTTCAACGCGTTTGCGGTGCAGCTCCACCAGTCGGTAGCGGGGCTTATCGCCCTGAACCAGCAGCAGCAGGCGCAGATCGGTCACGTGCTCGAGAAAACGCTGCATCGCTCTTCCGCTGGCGAACAGCACCAGCATGCCGAGATGCTTTTTGCTCTCGACCTGTTCACGGAAATAGGCGGCCATTTCGGCAATATGCTGCTCTTCGTTATCGATAAGCGGTTCATAATGCATCTGCGGAATGACGATTTTACCCTGTTCGACGTGGTTGAAGGGCGAATCCAGCGCCACAAAGCGATCTCCGGCTTTCTCTTTCAGCCCGCTCATCTCCTGCAGGCGAGAGAAGCTGTTCAGCGAACGCAGCGTCGCAGAGGTGACGACGATATGCGGGACGCTGCGCCAGAGCAGCCTTTCCAGCTGATCGCTGACGCGGATCCCCACGCAGTGGAACCAGATATGCATCTGACCATCGCGCAGATCGCGGGTAACCCATTTAGTCACCGGTGCGCCGGAGGACTGCGCCAGCGACGCCAGCCGCCACAGTTTACTTTGGCTTTCAAACATCCCCAGCGCGCGGTTCATCTGCAGCAGAACCCGGTGCAGACGCACCACATCGTGCGTGCCGGTTTTTTCGCCCAGATCGTTAAGGAACAGCTCCGCCAGGCCGCGCAGCGTTTCGGTGAGTTTCGCCAGCCGCTGGCAGATCTCCATGACTTCCTGCGGCAGTTCCCCCATCGGAAAGCGATGCTCCGCCTCCTGGCCGGCCGGCATGTAGAGATTGAGAATATTATTCAGCGAGGAGATTAGCTCGAACAGCTCCTCGCAGTGTCCAGTCAGACGTTCGGGATTCGCCAGCGGCGGCGTGGTCTTAGGGCGAAACTGCTCCATGCAGGTTGCAACCAGCTTAGTGAACAAATCCAGCTGCAGGCGATACCACGGGGCGGTAATTTCAGCGCTCATTTCCAGCGCATCGCGGGCGACCTCCGGCAGATGGTGGCCTTCATCAAGCACCAGCAGTAGATGCTTCGGCTCCGGCAGCACCGCTTCGCTCTCCATAGCCGCCATCACCAGCGCATGGTTCGCCACCACCACTTCCGCTTCCTGGATTTCCCGTCGGGCGACAAAGAACGGACATTCGCGATAATAATGACAGTTTCGATTCAGGCAGCTGGCTTTATCCGTGCTCAGGCGGCTCCACAGAGAATCATCCACGTTTTTGTCGGTATGATCGCGCAGGCCGTCCCATTTGTAGCTATCGAGATCCGCTTTCAGCGTTGCGCACAGCTTCTGCTCCGCCTGGTTGTTAGGCGTGAGTTCGTCATCAAGAAAGGCCAGCAAATCCTGCTGCGTCGGTTCCGTGCTGGCAAGCGCGGCCAGGTTACGCGGGCAGACGTAGCGCCCGCGGCCAAAGGCGGCGGTAAAGCGCAGATCGGGGATGATTTTGCGCAGCAGCGGCAGATCTTTACTGTAGATTTGGTCCTGCAGCGCAACGTTGGCGGTGCTGACCACCAGCGTTTTTTGCTCTTCGCGGGCAATAGCAATGCCAGGGATCAGATACGACAAGGTTTTGCCGACCCCGGTCGGCGCTTCAATCGCCAGGTGCCGCCCCTCTTCTCCGGCGAGCGTCTTCGCCACATCGGCGATCATCTGCCGCTGCGGAGGCCGGGGAATAAAGTCAGGAATTTGTTCCTGAAGCGCCTTATACCAGGCGGCGATTTGCGCTTTCAGCGCTGCGGTCAAAGCCATGAGAAAACCTGAATACTGTATAAACAGCCACTATTGTGCCATTTTTGCCGGGAGGGAGGTATCCCTTTTTCGGCAAACAGGAAGCGGTCTCGCAGAATCAGGTTGAAGTCGGTTTATGCAGCCACAACCAACGCTCGACATCCACTTAATGAATAATGTGTCATAACGTTATTTTATCCGGGCTGAATATAATTTTCAAAATACCAGCACAGTCACCAAAATCGCTATCAATTTAACTTTATGGGCATTCAAAAAAACATGAAGATGTTTAAAATCATCTAAACGAATTCCGAAAAATATCGTCAAAAAGACCGTGAAATTAAAATTAATCCTTTAATTTCAGATACATTAAGAATATCTACACTCATAATATATTATATCTTAAACGCTAATCCGTATACTGCTTTATGAACCCGCAGGGTCTGTAAATTATTGAGGGTATATATGGTTGCTTTTTTAATGTTATTAGTATCTGTCATTCTTTTGATAGTTGCAGGTTATAACTTTGTTAGTTATTGCAAAAATCGTAAAAATAGTTCATTGCCAAAAGTAAGATCTCATAAAAGATAAATAGCGAGCGGCAACATTGAAGTCAGACTTAGCGGGAGAGTGTTAAATTTTAATCGCGATGTGTTCTCAAAGGAACAAGCTGCGGTAGATTTCCCCACCGCAGCCAGAACAACTTTACTCAGCCGCAGCAGGTTTGCGCGGGCGGCGACGGCGAGGAGGCTTACCGTCCTGAGTGCGCGCTTTCGGCGCTTCGCCATCGGTGCGACGCGGAGCAGCCTGCTGGGCACGACCTTGTCCCTGACCACCACGTCCCTGGCCGCTCCGGCCCTGGCTCTGACCGCCACGACCGCCGCCGCGCTGCTGCTGGCGACCGTTCTGAATCGGCTCGGCTTTGATCGACGGATCCGGCTCGTAACCCGCAATGGCGATGCGCGGGATCTCTTTCTTCAGCAAGCGTTCGATATCATGCAGCAGCTTATGTTCATCTACGCAGACCAGCGACAGCGCTTCGCCCGTTGCCGCAGCGCGCCCGGTACGACCAATACGGTGCACGTAATCTTCCGGCACGTTTGGCAGCTCGTAGTTCACCACGTGCGGCAACTCTTCAATATCCAGACCGCGCGCGGCGATATCGGTTGCGACCAGCACGCGGATGCCGCCGGATTTAAAATCAGCCAACGCTCGGGTACGCGCGCCCTGGCTCTTGTTGCCGTGAATAGCGGCGCTGCGGATGCCGTCTTTATTGAGCTGTTCCGCCAGGTGGTTTGCGCCGTGTTTGGTGCGGGTAAAGACCAGAACCTGCTGCCAGTTACCTTCGCCGATCATCTGCGACAGCAGCTCGCGCTTGCGCTTTTTATCGACAAAATGCACCAGCTGGCTCACCTGCTCAGAAGCGGTGTTACGGCGGGCGACTTCGATTTCCAGCGGGTTATGCAGCAGCTTTTCCGCCAGTGATTTAATGTCGTCGGAGAAAGTTGCGGAGAACAGCAGGTTCTGCCGCTTTGCCGGCAGCTTCGCCAGCACCCGGCGAATATCGTGAATAAAGCCCATATCCAGCATACGGTCGGCTTCATCCAGCACCAGCACTTCGACTTTGTCCAGGCTCACGGCGTTCTGATGCTCAAGGTCCAGCAGACGGCCAGGGGTTGCCACCAGAATATCGACGCCGCTGCGCAGCTTCATCATCTGTGGGTTAATGCTTACGCCGCCGAAAACCACCAGCGAACGAACGTTAAGGTATTTGCTGTAATCCCGGACGTTCTCGCCAATCTGTGCCGCCAGCTCGCGCGTCGGGGTCAGGATCAGGGCGCGCACCGGGCGACGACCTTTGGCGTGGGGTTCTTTTTGGATCAGGTGCTGAAGCAGCGGCAGCGTAAATCCCGCCGTTTTGCCGGTACCCGTCTGGGCGCTGGCCATCAGATCGCGGCCCTGTAATACTGCCGGGATAGCCTGCTGCTGAATAGGGGTTGGCTCTACGTAGCCCTGCTCAGCGACGGCGCGCAGGATTTCAGGATTCAGGCCAAGGGAATCAAAAGACATAACAACTCCGAACCGCCCCGGCCCGTCACAGGCGTAGTTTTCAGGGAGATTATTGCGAAAGAGATGGCAAAAACCACAATGCCATGAAGTTGCGCAGTCTAGCAGATTTTGTGACGAACCGCATAAAATCTGCCGAAAAGAATCCTCTGCCTCACAAACGACAGCTCCCCGTTCTGTCGATGAGAAGCGGCGATGGCGCTTCGCGCCAGGCGTCCTCGAAATAGCACGTTTAATGCCTCGACAGGGAAGCCGCGAACAAAAGCAGAGAAGCGCCGCCGCAGGACGCGGCGGCGAAAGCAATTAACGCAGGCGATACTTAATTTTTTCGACCATCCTCGCGGTGGAAATACCGTAGCGATCGTGCAGGGTCGGCAGCGCGCCGGCCAGCAGGAATTCGTCAGGCAAGCCAACGGTATCCAGCTCGCAGCGCACGCCTTTGCGCATCAGCAACGCGGCAACCGCCTCCCCCAGTCCGCCAACCGAAGTATGGTTCTCGGCAGTAACCACCAGGCGACCGGGCTTCGAGGCCTGTGCAATAATCGTTTCTTCATCAAGCGGTTTGATCGTTGGCACGTGCAGTACGGCTGCGCTGATATTATCGGCCCGCAGCTTTTCGACCGCCTCGAGGGCGCGCATGGTCATCAGCCCGGAAGAGATAATCAGCACATCGTTGCCATCTTCAAGCAGCTTCGCCTTGCCCAGCTCAAACTGATAGTCGTACTTATCCAGCACCAGCGGCACCTTACCGCGCAGCAGGCGCATATATACCGGACCGTTATGGTCGGCAATCGCCGGTACCGCCTGCTCTATCTCCAGCGCATCGCATGGGTCGACGATGACCATGCCGGGAATGCCGCGCATGATCGCCAGATCTTCCGTTGCCTGATGGCTCGGCCCGTAGCCGGTGGTCAGGCCCGGGAGCGCCGCGCAGATCTTCACGTTGAGATGCTCCTCGGCAATGACCTGATGAATAAAATCATAGGCGCGGCGGGTAGCAAAAGCGGCATAGGTGGTGGCGAAGGGAATGAATCCCTCTTTCGCCATTCCTCCCGCCGCCCCCATCAGCAGCTGTTCCGCCATTCCCATCTGGAAAAAGCGATCCGGGAAAGCCTGCGCGAAAATGTGCAGATCGGTGTACTTTGACAGGTCCGCGGTCATACCAACGATTTCTGGTCGCTGCGCCGCCAGCTTCGAGAGCGCAACGCCAAACGGTGCCGGAATCGTCGCCTGACCTTCGTCAGCAATAGAAGCGATCATCGCGGACGTTTTTAAACGTGGTTTACTCTGGCTCATTACAGCACTCCTTCCGGTTTGTTGGCGTCCAGCACCGCAATCGCTTTTTGCCACTCATCGGCATCGACGCGAATAAAATGGTTTTTATCCCGGGTTTCGAGGAACGGGACCCCTTTACCCATCAATGTGTCGCATAAGATGACCCGCGGCTGGTTGCCCGCATGATTTTTCGCGTTATCAAAGGCGGCCATCACCGCCGCCAGATCGTTACCGTCGACGCGCTGCACGTACCAGCCGAAGGCGGCCCATTTTTCATGCAGCGGCTCAAAGCCGAGAATTTTGCGCGAATCGCCGTCCGCCTGCTGTTTATTCACGTCAACGATGTTGATCAGGTTCGTCAGGCCGTAATGCGCCGCCGACATCGCCGCTTCCCAGGTGGAACCTTCATCCAACTCCCCATCCGACATGGAGTTGTAGACCCAGGATGTGCTCCCTTTTTGCCGCAGCCCCAGCGCCATCCCGACGGCAATAGAGAGCCCCTGCCCCAGCGAGCCGCCGGACATCTCCATACCCGGGGTGTAGGTCGCCATTCCCGACATCGGCAGGCGGCTGTCGTCAGAACCGTAGGTTTCCAGCTCCTCTTCCGGGATAATTCCCGCCTCCAGCAGCGCCGCATAGTAGGCGATGGCGTAATGGCCGTGAGAGAGCAGGAAGCGGTCGCGCCCTTCCCACCGCGGCTCTTGCGGACGGTAGGTCATCGCGTGGCTGAACGCGGTGGCCAGTACATCCGCATAGCCTAATGCCTGGCCGATATAGCCCTGACCCTGAACCTCCCCCATGCGCAGGGCATAGCGGCGAATCCGCCACGCCGCCGCGGCGACTTTTTGTGCTTCGGTGATCTTCATCTGCTTGCCTCGCTTAGTGGATTAACATGCCGCCGTTTACGTCAAGAGTGATACCGGTAGAGTAGGAAGAGAGATCGCTGCCGAGGAATAGCGCGGCGCGCGCGATGTCAACCGCATCGCCGAGGCGGTTCATCGGGATTCCGGCGAGGATGTTGGCCGTCATTTCGTCGGTCAGCTTACCGGCGGTGATATCGGTCTGGATCAGCCCCGGGGTAATGCAGTTGACGCGGACGTTGTCCGGACCCAGCTCGCGGGCCATCGCTCGCGCCAGGCCAAGCACTCCGGCCTTTGCCGCACTGTAGTGCGGGCCGCCGAAGATACCGCCGCCGCGCTGGGCGGAAACCGACGAGATACAGACAATGCTGCCCGATTTTTGCGCCCGCATCGCCGGGATAACCGCCTGCGACATCAGCAGCGTACCGCGCAGGCTGACATCCAATACCGCGTCATAGTTGGCACGTTTAATGTCCATCAGCTTCAGCGGCTGGGTGATACCGGCGTTATTCACCAGCACGTCTACCCGACCATATTTCGCCAGAATCTGTTCCATTGCCGCCTGAACCTGAACTTCATCGGCGACGTTTGCCGCCAGCCCGAGATGGCCTTCGCCTAATGCCGTCGCCGCGGCTTTGCTGGCTTCGCCATTGAGGTCGATAATGACCACTTTAGCGCCGTTTTCGGCAAATAACTTCGCGGTAGCAAAACCCAAACCGCGTGCGGAGGCCGCGCCAGTAATAATGGCGACTTTATCTTTTAATAACATATTTTTACTCCATGACATTACGTCATATTAATTAACAGGATATATTTCCGTTATTGTGGCTCATCGAGAAAGAGAATAACCAGCAAACCAATTGCTGCGC
Organism: Klebsiella sp. HN106; assembly: GCF_051209435.1. Classification (NCBI taxonomy): domain Bacteria; kingdom Pseudomonadati; phylum Pseudomonadota; class Gammaproteobacteria; order Enterobacterales; family Enterobacteriaceae; genus Klebsiella; species Klebsiella sp. HN106. Next base: position 245,445 of record NZ_JBLURD010000002.1, read on the forward strand.
AGATACCAAAATAAGTAAATACAGAATTAAAGCTGCCGGTCTGGTCCAGTAAAAATCCCGCAGCCATCGGGGCAACAAATCCGCCAAGGTTGCCACCGCTATTAATAATAGAAGAGGCGATCGGATAGGTTTTACTGTCCGAAACGGCCATACCGTAAGCGGTAAAAGCCGGCCAGCCGATATTTAAACAAAAGCCGACGAAGAACAAACCAATACAGACCGCCAGGGTACTCGCTGGAATATTCAGCATGATTAACATCATGACCACCGTTGAAATAGCGGTAAACATCATGGTGGGTTTACGCCGACGGCCTAATACTTTATCTGAAATCCACCCTCCGGCGATCGCGCCAATAAAACCGCCGATGCACGGCATACTTGCCACAAAGCCCATGCTCATCACATCAAAACCGCGCTCTTTGACTAAATACAGCGGGATCCAGGTTAATAATCCGTACAGTACGCTAACCATCATAAAATAGGCCAGACAGTCACCGAGAATATTTTTTGAGGTAAATAATCCTTTCGCCGTATCGATAGGCGCCATTTTCTTCACTCGAATAATTTTATCCAGCCAGGTAAAACGATTGGCAATTAAGATATTTTCGCGCACAAGGTTATCATCGGTTTCACGCCCGGCATTGATCTCTTCCAGTTCGGCTGGTGAAACAAATCCGCTCTCCGAGGGTTTTGACTTAACCAACAGGTACCACGCTATCGCCGCCACAATCCCCGGTATCGCAAAGGAGAAAAAGACCCACCGCCACCCCCAGGTTACCGCAATCCACACCGCCAGCGGCGGAACGATGATCGGCGCAAACATGGTAGCTGCAATGTAAACGCCCGTCGCCGTGGCTTTCTCTTTCGGCGGGAACCAATTGTTAATGGTTGAAGCCAGTCCTACCGGGCACGGCCCTTCGCTAAGACCCAGTCCCAGACGCACCATTTTCAGACCAAAAACGGAGCTCACGGTGCCCATCAGCCAGGTAAAAGCGGAAAAGCCGAAAATGGATAGCGAAACCAACCCCCGGGTACCGCGTTTGGCAATAAAGAATCCTGCCGGGATCTGACTTACCGCATAGCCCAAAAAAAACATGCTGGCGATGGCCCCGGCTTCAAAGTTATTGATATGAAACTCATCAATGATAAACGGCAGCACCGCGCCGATATTCGTTCTGTCAGCGTAATTTATGGCATACACCAGAAAAATCATCGTCAAAACCACGAAACGATATTTTGTTTTCCTGGCGTCAGTACAGACAACAGTCTCTATACGTGACATAGGGTATCCTCATTATTGTTTTATGTTTTTGTCGCGAACCTTACCGCATCGCGCCTTGGTATCAGGCCTGTGGTTGCAATATAACAACCCAAAAAAGAAAGGGTATTCAAAAAACCTCAATTATGAGTGAGAAAAATTTGCTTCGTGACTGCACGCAAATTCCTGCGAATTATGTTGCCTGGCATCCCTCGCCCTAAAACTGTTAACTTCATCACGAATTACGCCATTACTTATTTTGTCTCTATGTTATGCTGATGTGCCATTGTGGAGATAAGGGCGAGCGTAGCTTCTTGCGAAGTAAAAATAATACCACCAGACATTTTCTATTTGCTGGAGAAATGATGAATCAGCCGCTGCAAAATAAAAGTTTACCGATGCCCTCCTTACGCAATATTCAGGCATTTATTGAAGTGGCGGATACCGGCAGTCTCAATCTGGCCGCAGAGCATCTCAATATTACGGCCTCAGCGGTCAGCCATCAGATAGCCAGCCTGGAACAGTATCTCGGAAAGAAAATATTTTCCCGCAGCAGTAAAGGCATGGTGTTAACCGCAATTGGTGAAAAATATCTTAAAGAGGTTTCCGGAGCGTTAAATATTATTGGCCAGGCCACCAATCAGGTGATTAACGATATCCATCAGGATTATTTACGCATTCACTCCGCGCCCAGCTTTGGGCTCCTGTGGCTGATGCCCCGCCTGAATAAATTTCGCCAGGCCTGGCCCGAGCTTAAAATTAGCCTGACCTGCTCTTATGAAAGTATCCAGTTCTCCCGCGATAATATTGATATCGATATTCGCCATGGGCTCTCACAATGGCCGACTCTGGTGGTCAAAACCATAAAAAATGAACGCATGCTCCCCTATAGCTCATCAACTTATTTAGCCAGCCGCGAAGTTCAGACTATTGAAGACTTACTGGCCTGCGATCTTATCCACTCCGACAGCACGCTGATCGGCTGGAGCAACTGGTTATCCTGGCACAAGGTTCGCGGCTGGAATAAGAGATTTATTTTTAATTTTGACCGTTCCTATATGAGCATTGAGGCCGCACGCATGGGTATGGGCATTATTCTTGAAAGTAATTTGCTGGCCGGTCAGAGCGTTCGGCAACGGCACCTCGAGCCGGTTTTTTCCAGCGACGCGAGTATGCCGGTTAACGCCCATCACTTCGTTTTGCCGCACCCTAACGAGCAAAAAGAGAAAGTGAAGATCTTTTTTAACTGGGTTGCCGAAGAGCTCAGTCATGAGGGATTTCATATCTAATCGTCGATGCTGGACAAAGCAGCAACCTGCGCCTAGAGTTAATCAATCGATTGATTAATTCTTTCAGCGTGATGACCACCACACCGACTACCAGCAAGGGAGAGCAGGCGAAAAGCCAGCTCATCGCCGCCGCTATCGCCCAGTTCGGCGAATACGGCCTGCACGCCACGACCCGCGATATTGCCGCCCAGGCCGGGCAGAATATCGCTGCGATCGCCTACTATTTTGGTTCTAAGGACGATCTCTATCTCGCCTGCGCCCAGTGGATCGCCGATTTTATCGAGCACAATTTCCGCCCCCACGCGCAGGCGGCAGAAGCGCTATTCGCTCAGCCTCTTCCGGACAAAGCCGCCATGCGCACTCTGATTCTGCGCGCCTGTCAGAATATGATTTTGCTGCTGACCCAGGATGATACGGTTAACTTGAGCAAATTTATCTCCCGCGAACAGCTATCGCCGACTGCGGCCTACCGGCTTATCCACGATCAGGTCATTGCTCCGCTACACTGCTACCTGACCCGTTTAATCGCCGCTTATACCGGCCTTAACCCTGACAGCACGCAGATGGTGCTGCACACGCACGCGCTACTTGGCGAAGTGCTCGCCTTTCGTCTTGGTCGGGAAACGGTGCTACGCCGCGCGGGCTGGGCTGAATTCGATCGGCAAAAAACCGAGCAAATTTTTGAAGTTATTACCTGCCATATAGATTTCGTTCTGGAAGGATTATCGCAAAGGGGTCTGGAGTCATGAAAAAACCGCTCATCGTCGTTGTGCTGCTTCTCCTGCTGGCCGCTGTCATTGGCGGAGGCTGGTGGTGGTACCAGAGCAGCCAGCAAAAAGAGCTCACGCTTTATGGCAACGTGGATATTCGCACCGTTAACCTGAGCTTTCGCGTGGGCGGACGGCTGGCATCGCTCAGCGTCGACGAGGGCGATGCGATAAAAGCCGGGCAGACGCTGGGCGAGCTTGATCGCGCGCCCTACGAAAACGCCCTGCAGCAGGCGCAAGCCAACGTTTCCACCGCCCAGGCGCAGTACGACCTGATGATGGCGGGATATCGCTCGGAGGAGATTGCCCAGGCCGCCGCCGCGGTCAACCAGGCGCAGGCGGCTTACGACTATGCGCAGAACTTCTATCAGCGCCAGCTGGGGCTACGCAAAAGCAGCGCCATCTCCGCGAACGATCTGGAAAACGCCCGCTCCTCGCGCGATCAGGCCCAGGCGACGCTGAAATCCGCGCAGGATAAGCTGCGCCAGTATCGCGCGGGGAACCGTCCGCAGGAAATCGCCCAGGCCAGAGCCAGCCTCGAACAGGCGCAGGCCGCGCTGGCGCAGGCGAAGCTGGACCTGCACGATACCACGTTGACCTCGCCGTCCGACGGAACGCTGATGACCCGCGCCGTCGAGCCGGGCAGTATGCTTAGCGCGGGCGGTACCGTAATGACGCTGTCGTTAACCCATCCGGTATGGGTACGCGCCTACATCGATGAAACCAACCTGGGCCAGGCCCTGCCGGGGCGCGAAGTGCTGCTTTACACCGATAGTCGCCCGGATAAACCCTATCGCGGCAAAATCGGCTTCGTCTCCCCTACCGCTGAATTCACGCCGAAAACCGTGGAAACCCCGGACCTGCGCACCGATCTGGTTTATCGCCTGCGAATTGTGGTCACCGATGCCGACGACGCGCTGCGTCAGGGGATGCCGGTCACCGTCGCTTTCAGTCATGGAAACGGCCAATGAGCGAAGACGTGATTACGCTGAGCGGCCTGACCCGGAGCTTTGCCGGGATGGACCGCCCGGCCGTAGCGCCGCTGGACTGCACCATTCACTCCGGCTATGTGACCGGTCTGGTGGGCCCGGATGGCGCCGGAAAAACCACCCTGATGCGCATGCTCGCCGGGCTGCTGAAGCCCGACGCAGGCAGCGCAAAGGTGATCGGCTTCGACCCGATTGCTGACGATAGCGCCCTGCACGCGGTGCTCGGCTATATGCCGCAAAAATTCGGTCTGTATGAAGATCTGACGGTGATGGAAAATCTCACGCTCTACGCCGACCTGCGCAGCGTGACCGGCGAGGCGCGGGAGAAAACCTTCGCCCGGCTGCTGGAGTTTACCTCTCTCGGCCCCTTTACCGGCCGGCTGGCGGGTAAGCTTTCCGGCGGCATGAAGCAGAAACTCGGCCTGGCCTGTACCCTCGTCGGCGAGCCGAAGGTGCTGCTGCTGGATGAGCCCGGCGTCGGCGTCGACCCCATCTCACGCCGCGAGCTGTGGCAGATGGTACACGAGCTGGCGGGCGACGGGATGCTGATCCTCTGGAGCACCTCCTACCTCGACGAGGCCGAGCAGTGCCGGGACGTTCTGTTGATGAACGAGGGCCAGCTGCTTTACCAGGGAGCGCCAAAAGAGCTGACGCAAACCATGGCGGGACGCAGTTTTTTGATTTCCAGTTCCCGGGAGAATAACCGCCGCCTGCTCCAGCGCACCCTGAAGCTACCGCAGGTCAGCGATGGCGTCATTCAGGGTAAATCGGTACGCCTGATCATTAAAAAAGAGGCCAGCATCAGCGAAGTACGGAACGCTGCCGGTATGCCGCCGCTGGAGGTCGCTGAAACCGCGCCGCGTTTTGAAGACGCCTTTATCGACCTGCTCGGCGGTGCCGGTACCGCCGAATCGCCGCTGGGCAAAATTATCCATACCGTGGAAGGCTCCCATGAGGACACGGTGATTGAAGCGCAGACCCTGACCAAGAAATTCGGCGATTTCGCCGCTACCGATCACGTCGATTTTCAGGTCAAACGTGGGGAGATTTTCGGCCTTCTCGGGCCTAACGGCGCGGGTAAGTCTACCACTTTTAAGATGATGTGCGGCCTGTTGGTCCCCACCTCCGGTAAAGCGCTGGTTCTGGGGATGGACCTGAAGGTCAGCTCCGGCAAAGCGCGTCAGCATCTGGGCTATATGGCGCAGAAGTTCTCGCTGTACGGTAACCTTTCCGTTGAGCAGAACCTGCGCTTCTTCTCCGGCGTATACGGCCTGCGCGGACGGGCGCAGAACGACAAAATCGCCAGCATGAGCGAGGCGTTCGGCCTGAAAAGCATCGCCAGGCAGGCCGCCGACGATCTGCCGCTTGGCTATAAACAACGCCTGGCGCTGGCCTGCTCGCTGATGCATGAGCCGGATATCCTGTTTCTTGACGAACCCACTTCCGGCGTCGATCCCCTCACCCGCCGCGAGTTCTGGCTGCATATCAACAGCATGGTCGATAAAGGCGTCACGGTGATGGTGACCACCCACTTTATGGATGAGGCGGAGTATTGCGATCGTATCGGTCTGGTCTATCACGGCAAATTGATCGCCAGCGGCACGCCGGACGATCTGAAGGCGCTGGCGGCGGATGAAAAACAGCCTGACCCAACGATGGAGCAGGCATTTATCACCCTCATCCATGACTGGGATAAGGAGAACGCCGGTGAGCGCTAAACTGCTATCGTGGCGGCGCGTACGCGCCCTGTGCGTGAAAGAGACGCGGCAGATCGTCCGCGACCCCAGCAGCTGGCTGATTGCGGTGGTGATCCCCCTGCTGCTGCTGTTCATTTTTGGCTACGGGATTAACCTCGACTCCAGCAAGCTGCGGGTGGGCGTGCTGCTGGAGCAGCAGAGCGAAGAGGCGCTGGATTTTGTCCATACCATGACCGGCTCCCCCTATATTGACGCCACCATCAGCGATAACCGCCAGGAACTGGTGCAGATGATGCAGGCGGGACGCATTCGCGCCCTGGTCACCCTACCGGTGGACTTCGACCAGAAGATGGCCCGTCCCGGCGACGACGCGCCGATCCAGCTCATCACCGACGGCAGCGAACCCAATACCGCTAACTTCGCCCAGGGCTACGTCGAAGGCATCTGGCAAATCTGGCAGCAGCAGCGGGCGGAAGATCGCGGTGAAACCTTCGAGCCGCTGATCGACGTGCAGATGCGCTACTGGTTTAACCCGGCCGCCATCAGCCAGCATTTTATTATCCCCGGCGCGATTACCATCATTATGACGGTGGTCGGCGCGATCCTGACGTCGCTGGTGGTGGCCCGCGAGTGGGAACGCGGCACGATGGAAGCGCTGCTGTCGACCGAAATTACCCGCGCCGAGCTGCTGCTGTGTAAGCTGATCCCCTACTATTTTCTCGGCATGCTGGCGATGCTGCTGTGTATGCTGGTGGCGGTGTTTATTCTCGGCGTGCCGTTCCGCGGTTCGCTGGTGATTCTGTTTTTTATTACCAGTCTGTTTTTGCTGAGTACCCTGGGCATGGGGCTGCTGATTTCCACCATCACCCGTAACCAGTTTAACGCCGCGCAGGTCGCGCTGAATGCCGCGTTCCTGCCGTCAATCATGCTCTCCGGGTTTATTTTTCAGATAGACAGCATGCCGGCGATAATTCGCGCCGTGACCTACGTGATCCCGGCGCGCTATTTTGTCAGCACTCTGCAAAGCCTGTTTCTGGCGGGCAATATCCCGGTGGTGCTGTTGGTGAACGTGCTGTTCCTGATCGCCTCGGCGGTGATGTTTATCGGCCTGACGTGGCTGAAAACCAAACGACGTCTGGATTAATTTGCCTGCGCGCCCCCCGGTACAAGGGCTGGCAAACGGGTAGCCCGGATAAGCGCAGCGCAATCCGGGGATCACAAAGAGAGAATATGAGATGTTTCATCGCTTATGGACGTTAATCCGCAAAGAGCTACAGTCGCTGCTGCGTGAACCGCAGACGCGGGCGATTTTAATCATGCCGGTACTCATTCAGGTGCTGCTGTTCCCCTTTGCCGCCACGCTGGAGGTGACTAACGCCACCATCGCCATCTATAACGAAGACAACGGCAAGCACGCCGTGGAGCTGACCCAGCGCTTTGCCCGCGCTAAAGCCTTCACCCACGTCCTGCTGCTGAAAAGCCCTCAGGAGATAAGACCGACCATTGACGAACAAAAGGCGCTGCTGGTCGTGCGATTCCCGGCAGATTTTTCGCGCAACCTCGATACCTGGCAGACCTCCCCTCTCCAGCTGTTGCTTGATGGGCGCAACTCCAACAGCGCGCAGATCGCCGCGAACTATCTCCAGCAGATCGTCAAAAACTATCAGCAGGCGTTAATGGAAGGCAAAGCCAAACCAAACAACAGCGAGCTGGTGGTACGCAACTGGTATAACCCGAATCTCGATTACAAATGGTTCGTCGTGCCGTCGCTAATCGCCATGATCACCACCATCGGCGTGATGATCGTCACCTCGCTCTCCGTTGCCCGCGAGCGCGAACAGGGTACGCTCGATCAGCTGCTGGTCTCGCCGCTGGCAACCTGGCAGATCTTTATCGGTAAAGCGGTGCCGGCGCTAATCGTCGCGACCCTGCAGGCCACCATCGTGCTGGGAATTGGTATCTGGGCCTATCAAATCCCCTTTGCCGGCTCGCTGCTGCTGTTTTACTTTACGATGATTGTCTACGGCCTGTCGCTGGTAGGATTCGGCCTGCTGATTTCGTCACTGTGCTCCACGCAGCAGCAGGCGTTTATCGGCGTGTTCGTCTTTATGATGCCGGCAATTCTGCTCTCGGGCTACGTTTCGCCTGTGGAGAATATGCCGCAATGGCTGCAGGATTTGACGTGGGTAAACCCGATACGTCACTTTACCGATATCACCAAGCAGATCTATCTGAAGGATGCGAGTCGGGAAATTGTGTGGGGAAGTTTGTGGCCGCTACTGGTCATAGCGGCCACCACCGGCTCAGCGGCGTATGCGATGTTCCGAAGAAAGATCGCGTAGTTTTTTATCTTTCGCCAGCAGTGAAACCACCGCCGGACCTGCCAGTATGGCCAGCCCGGCGAGGGCTAACAGCAGGTTGTTGTGCAGCACGCGCGACAGCAGCCACAGCACGATTACCGCCGCGCCGAAGTACCAGGTGGTGGTGAGCTCCTCAAGGAAATCACCGACGTCGCGCCAGCGCTCATCGTGGTGACGCTGCAAGAACAGCATCGACAGTAACGTGACGCCGTACAGCACGCACAAACCTAATCCGACGCGCACCAGCGCGCCGCTCATCCAACCCATCACCAGTACTGCCACGACCAGTAGATGCAACATAATCTGCCAGCAACTAAGACCCGTTGCGACGCGTACACGTTGTTGCCACTTCATGGCTTCTCTCCTGAAGGATTTTTCTCTGCTACTCAGAGTACCGCACTTTACGGAAAATTCCGTATCACCGCATCTTTTTGTGACCTCTACTACACTATTTCCTACAGGAAAGTGACATTGCCCAGAGAAATAAGGACAACCAAATGCCGCGATTTTCGCTAAACGTGCTGACAATTAACACTCATAAAGGGTTCACTGCCTTCAATCGCCGCTTTATTTTACCCGAGCTGCGCGAAGCGGTGCGTAGCGTCAGCGCCGACATTGTTTGCCTGCAGGAGGTGATGGGTGCGCACGAAATTCATCCGCTGCATATCGAAAACTGGCCGGATACGACCCACTATGAATTTCTTGCCGATACCATGTGGAGCGATTACGCCTACGGTCGCAATGCGGTTTATCCGGAAGGGCATCACGGCAACGCGGTACTTTCTCGCTTTCCTATAGAACATTATCAAAATCTGGATGTTTCGGTCGGCAACAGCGAAAAGCGCGGCCTGCTCTATTGCCGCATCGTCCCGCCCGAAAGCGGGATCGCTATCCATGTGATCTGCGCGCATCTGGGTCTGCGTTCTCATCAGCGCCAGGCCCAGCTGACGATGCTGGCGGACTGGGTAAACGGTTTGCCCGCGGGCGAGCCGGTGGTAGTGGCCGGTGATTTTAACGACTGGCAGCAGCAGGCTAACCGCCAGCTTAAAGCCCAGGCCGGGCTGGAGGAGATTTTTACCCGCGCCAGAGGGCGCCCGGCGCGAACTTTCCCGGTCAGCTTCCCTCTGCTGCGCCTCGACCGCATATACGTAAAAAACGCCCATGCCAGCCAGCCCAAAGCGCTGGCGTTAAAACAGTGGCGTCATTTGTCCGATCATGCACCGCTTAGCGTGGAGATACATCTGTGAAATGCAGCTGGCAGGAAGGAAACCGCATTCGGCTATTAGAAAATGGCGATAACTATTATCCGGCATTATTTGCCGCTATTGATCGCGCGCAGCAGCGGGTGATTCTGGAATCCTTTATCTGGTTCGAGGATGACGTCGGCAAGCAGCTGCATGCCGTGTTGCTCAAAGCGGCCCAGCGCGGCGTGCGCGTAGAAGTCCTACTGGACGGTTACGGCTCTCCGGATTTGAGCGAAAGCTTTGTGGGCGAACTGACGTCGGCCGGGGTGATTTTTCGCTACTACGATCCGCGCCCGCGGCTGCTCGGCATGCGCACCAATTTATTCCGCCGCATGCATCGTAAAATCGTGGTGATCGACGACGTTACCGCCTTTGTCGGCGGAATTAACTACTCCGCCGAGCATATGACCGATTACGGTCCCGAGGCCAAACAGGACTACGCCGTGCAGGTTGAAGGGCCGGTGGTGCTCGACATTCTGCAGTTTGAACTGGAAAACCTGCCCACCAGCGAAGCCACCCGCCGCTGGTGGCGCCGCCGTCGGCATAAGCCCGAAGTCAACCGCAATCCCGGCGAGGCTCAAGCGCTGTTTATCTGGCGGGATAATCAGGATCATCGCGATGATATCGAACGCCACTATCTGAAAATGCTGACCACCGCCCGCCGGGAAGTGATTATCGCCAACGCCTACTTTTTCCCCGGCTATCGGCTGCTGCATGCGATGCGCAACGCTGCCCGCCGCGGCGTACGCGTCAAGCTTATTGTCCAGGGCGAACCGGATATCCCGATTGTTAAATTCGGCGCACGTCTGCTGTACCACTACCTGGTCAAAGGCGGCGTGCAGATTTTTGAATATCGCCGCCGTCCGCTGCACGGCAAAGTGGCGCTGGCGGACGACCACTGGGCCACCGTCGGCTCCAGCAACCTCGACCCGCTCAGCCTGTCACTCAATCTGGAAGCCAACCTGGTGATCCACGACCGCGAATTCAACCAGACGCTGCGCGATAATCTCAATGGCTTAATCGCCAACGACTGCCGCGAAGTGGATAAGCGCATTTTGTCGAAACGAACCTGGTGGCGGCTCGGGATTAGCGTGCTGGCGTTCCACTTCCTGCGCCACTTCCCCGCGTGGGTCGGATGGCTTCCGGCCCATACGCCCCTGCTGTCGCGCGTTCAGCCTCCGGTTCAGCCAGAAATTGAAACCCAGGATCGCGTGGACCCGGAAAACCAGGAGGTCAAATCCTGATGGCGAAATCTCACCCTCGCTGGCGGATGGCGAAAAAAATCCTGACGGTGCTCTTTTTTATCGCCGTCGTTGTGCTGCTGGTCGTTTACGCACAGAAAATCGACTGGCAGGAAGTGTGGAAAGTGATTCGTGATTACAACCGTACGGCGCTGCTCAGCGCCATAGGCCTGGTTATCGCCAGCTACCTGATCTATGGCTGCTACGACCTGCTGGGACGCGCCTACTGTGGCCACAAGCTGGCTAAACGCCAGGTGATGCTGGTGTCGTTTATTTGCTATGCCTTTAACCTGACGCTCAGCACCTGGGTGGGTGGGATTGGTATGCGCTATCGGCTCTACTCGCGCCTCGGCCTGAGCGGCGCAACCATTACCCGAATTTTTTCGCTGAGCATTACCACCAACTGGCTGGGCTATATTCTGCTCGGCGGCATCATTTTTAGCTCCGGCATGGTGAAGGTGCCCGAGCGCTGGTATATCAGTCAGTCGTCGCTGCAAATTCTCGGCGTCATTTTGCTGCTGATTTCCGCGTTCTATTTATGGGCCTGCGCCTTTGCTAAAAAGCGCCATCTGACGATAAAAGGCCAGCGGCTGGTTCTGCCCTCCTGGCGCTTCGCGATATTGCAGATGGCGGTTTCCAGCCTGAACTGGATGGCGATGGGGGCGATTATCTGGCTACTGCTGGGTCCACAGGTGGACTATTTCCTCGTGCTCGGCGTGCTGCTGGTCAGCAGCATTGCGGGAGTTATCGTGCATATTCCGGCAGGGATTGGCGTGCTTGAGGCGGTGTTTATCGCCATGCTTTCCGGCGAAGAGATTTCGCGCGGCGCGATCATCGCCGCCCTGCTCGCCTATCGCGCGCTGTACTACTTCCTGCCGCTGCTGCTGGCGACCATCGGCTACCTGATTCTGGAGAGCCGGGCAAAGCATCTGCGGGCGAAAAACCAGCGCAAGCTGGCGGGTGAGAAGTAAAAAATCCCCGGTCGCGGATGCTGACCGGGGCTGCAGTTTCACGCGGTTTGGTAGATATCGTGGATATCTGCCGCTATTTTATCCACTCCTCCGTTGATGAACTTGCCCGGTGGCGCTTCGCTGACCGGGCTACAAGTTCACCACCGTCTGAAATCCGGTAGCCCGGAGAGATGCGCAGCATCGCCTCCGGGAAACTTTGCTTCTGACCAAAGCTACAGGTTCATCGTTTTCTGCGGTCTGGTAGCCCGGATAAGCGCATCGCGCCGCCATCCGGGAACAAATTAACGACGGTTGCCGAAAATGCGCAGCAGCATCAGGAACAGGTTGATAAAGTCCAGATACAGCGTCAGAGCCCCAAGAATCGAGTATTTACGCAGCGTCGACGTATCGCGAACGTCAATCTGCTCGCCGATATTTTTCAGCTTCTGGGTGTCATAGGCGGTCAGGCCAACGAATACGATCACCCCGATGTAGGTCACCGCCCACATCAGCGCTTCACTCTTGAGCCAGAAGTTAACCAGCGACGCCAGCACGATACCGATGAGCGCCATAAACAGCATATTGCCGAAGCCGCTCAGATCGCGTTTAGTGGTATAGCCGTAAAGGCTCATCACGCCAAACATCCCGCCGGCAACCACGAAGGTACTGGCGATCGATGAGTAGGTATAGACGAGGAATATACTGGATAAGGTGAGCCCCGTTAGCGCCGAATAGAGCATAAACAGGGTCGTCGCCATACCGGCGCTGAGGCGCTGCACCATGCCCGAGAGCACGAACACCAACCCCAACTGGGCGATAATTAGCCCAAAGAAGGTAATTTTGCTGGAAAAAACAAACATCATCACCGCCGGGGTGTTAGCGGCAAACCACGCGATAAACGCCGTGAGCAGCAGTCCGACCGTCATCCAGCCGTATACCTGCGCCATATAAGTTTGTAGCCCGCTGCGCCCCTGGACGATGGTACCGGAACGAGGATATCTGTCCATGACTGTCTCCTGATTAACGAAATTTATCTTCTAAGCGTACCACACTACCAGCGTTCTGCCGCCTTGCGGTCGCTATCTCGCGCATCCACCCAGCGCTCGCCTTCCGGCGTCGCCTCGCGCTTCCAGAACGGCGCGCGGGTCTTCAGGTAATCCATAATAAACTCTCCCGCCGCAAACGCGCTGCCGCGATGGGCGCTGGTGACGCCGACAAAGACAATCTCTTCCCCGGGCCACATCTCGCCGATACGATGAATCACCGTCACCCGGCCCAGCGGCCAGCGCTCGCGCGCCTGTTCCACGATCTCCGCCAGCGATTTTTCCGTCATTCCCGGATAGTGCTCAAGGGTCAGCGCTTTGACGCTGTCGCCAAGGTTGTGGTTGCGGACTTTACCGGTGAACGTCACCACCGCGCCGTCTTCATCGCGCTCGGCCAGCCAGGGATATTCCTCGCCGACTTTAAAGCGGTCATGGCTGACAATAATACGCGTCTGCGTCATATTAGCCCCCGGTAACCGGCGGGAAAAATGCCACTTCATCCCCGGGCGCCAGCGGATGATCAAAGGTCGTCAGCGTCTGATTTACCGCCGCCAGCAGTTTGCCCTCTTCCAGCGCCAGCGCCCAGCGGTCGCCGCGGGCGATGAGCTGCTGGCGAACGGCTTCAACCGTAGTTAGCCCGTTCGGATCGAGAGTCAGTGAGTCGGTGCCGAGTAGTTCGCGCACCTGGGCAAAAAAAAGAACTTTAATCATGGCTAGCTTCCACTCTGAAATCGCCGGACTTACCGCCGCTTTTCGCCAGCAGGCGCACCGGGCCAATCACCATATCTTTCTGCACCGCCTTGCACATATCGTAAATGGTCAGCGCGGCAACGGAAGCGGCGGTCAGAGCTTCCATCTCGACGCCGGTTTTACCGGTCAAACGGCACAGGGATTCGATACGCACCCGGTTGTGCTCGGGCTGCGCCTGCAGATTCACTTCGACTTTGCTCAGCATCAGCGGATGACAAAGCGGGATCAGCTCCCAGGTGCGTTTGGCCGCCTGAATCCCGGCGATACGCGCGGTGGCGAAGACGTCGCCTTTGTGATGACTGCCGTCGATAATCATCGCCAGCGTCGTCGCCTGCATTTCAACATAGGCCTCGGCGCGCGCCTCGCGAACCGTCTCCGCTTTCCCTGAGACATCGACCATGTGTGCTTCGCCGGCGGCGTTAATATGGGTCAGCTGTGACATAAACTACTTCTTAAGATGAGAGATAAAGTTGCAAGGGCGCGTGCGCGCATCGAGCTGCGGCGCAATGATATTGTCCCATGCGGTACGACAGGCCTTGGTTGAACCAGGCATGGCAAAAATCAGCGTGCGGTTGGCTACCCCGGCAACGGCGCGGGATTGCAGGGTCGAGGTGCCAATCTCCTCAAAGGAGAGCATGCGGAATACCTCACCGAATCCTTCCACCTCGCGGTCAAACAGCGGCAGCAGCGCTTCCGGCGCCTGGTCGCCGTCGGTAAAGCCGGTACCGCCGGTAATCAGCACCACCTGCACCTCATCGCCGGCAATCCACGCCGATACCTGGGCGCGAATGGCGTAGCGGTTCTCTTTAACAATCGCCTTATCGACGATGACGTGCCCCGCCTCCTGGGCGGCATCGCGCAGCCAGTGGCCGGAGGTGTCGTCCTCTTCGCCGCGTCGGCTGGAAACGGTGAGAATAGCAATACGGGTCGGGATAAACTCAGCGCTGGCCTGACTCATTAGATCGCTCCTTAAAATGCATTATCCGCCAATATACGACAGGTTCTGGGTAATACCGGTGTTGCCCTGATGCAGGAAATGGGTCTGTTTTTTATGCGTTAACGCTTCGGAAATCCGCGCTTCCAGCGCCGGCTGCTGCTGCTCATCGGCAAGCAGATCGCGCAGATCGACGCCGCCTTCGCCAAACAGGCACAGGTGCAGTTTTCCTACGGAAGAGACGCGCAGACGGTTGCAGGTGGCGCAGAAGTCTTTTTCATAAGGCATGATCAGGCCGATTTCCCCGGCATAGTCGGGGTGGCAAAACACCTGCGCCGGACCATCGCTGCGCTGGCGGATCTGATGGATCCAGCCGCGGCGCAGCAATTCATCACGCAGCACCATGCCGGATATATGATGGCGGCGGAACAGTTCACTGCCTTCGCCGGTTTCCATCAATTCGATAAAACGTAGCTGAATGCGGCGCGGCTGGATCCACGCGAGAAAGGTATCAAGCTGATGATGGTTAACATCGCGCATCAGCACGGTATTGACCTTCACTTTTTCGAAGCCAGCGGCAAATGCGGCATCGATGCCGTCCATCACCTGACGAAATTTGTCCTGGCCGGTTATAGCATGAAACTGACGGGCGTCGAGGCTATCCACGCTGACGTTAATCGCCGTCAGTCCGGCATCGCGCCAGCTTTCAACATCCCGTGCCAGCCGGTAGCCGTTAGTGGTGACCGCAATCTGGCGAATAGAGGGGTTTTCCCGCACGGCGGCGATGATGTCGGTAAAATCGCGTCGCAGAGAGGGTTCACCGCCGGTCAGGCGCACCTTTTCGGTTCCCAGAGCGGAGAAAGCCCGCGTGACGCGACGCACTTCATCGACGCTGAGAAAGCCTTTATTGGTGACGGCGCCGGGCTTATAGCCATCGGGGAGACAGTAGGTGCAACGAAAGTTGCATACGTCGGTAATCGACAAACGCAGATAGTAAAACTTCCGCGCAAATGCATCGGTAAGCTGTGAAGCCATAGACACCTTTCCAAATACGGGAGACGCGGTCATTTCTTTTCGCGCCCTGGTGGCAACCGAAGTTGTCACGGCCAAAGCACCATATCTTTCGACACAGGCACAGAGGCTAGAGTGTTAGTGGGTTACGCCGAATAGTAGCGCGGAAACCAGGGTTATGCCATACCCACATTTCGTTATGTAACGATGTATATAACGGATTTATCTCGCTTTTTTACGACTAAGCGTGTGAGAAAGCAGCGTAATTTATCCCTCCCTTCTTTGCCTTCGGGCGGTAACAGACCCGTTGAGTATTTTATTTTTCCCGCGTAGTAGGTTATCTGGAGCGCAAAAGCTGTAAAAATATCACCCTGGCAATCGGCGGGAATTCACCAGTACGCTGATATTCTCGCCATTGCCACGCTAAAATATCCTTCATGCCCGGAGAGAACGGACATCGTTTTTTAAGGTGAAATCAGTTACTGTGAGCCCGATTAATTGAGATAAGGATTTTTATGCGCAATCGTACTTTCGCCGATCTTGATCGCGTTGTGGCTCTCGGCGGCGGACACGGGCTGGGACGGGTAATGTCATCGCTTTCTTCGCTGGGTTCGCGCCTGACGGGCATTGTGACTACAACCGATAACGGCGGATCAACAGGACGTATTCGCCGCGCGGAAGGCGGCATCGCCTGGGGCGATATGCGCAACTGTATTAATCAGTTAATTGCTGAACCCAGCGTGGCCTCGGCGATGTTTGAATACCGTTTTAGCGGTAACGGCGAACTTTCCGGGCATAACCTCGGAAACCTGATGCTTAAGGCCCTCGATCATCTGAGCGTTCGGCCGCTTGAAGCGATCAATTTGATCCGCAATTTACTGAAGGTCGATGCGTTTCTGATCCCGATGTCGGAACAGCCGGTCGATCTGATGGCTATCGATCAGGACGGGCACGAAATTTACGGCGAAGTCAATATCGATCAGTTGGCCTGCGTACCGCGCGAGCTTATGCTCTCCCCGCCGGTGCCCACAACCCGGGAGGCGCTAGAAGCTATCGCCGAAGCCGATTTAATCCTCATTGGCCCCGGCAGTTTCTATACCAGCCTGATGCCGATTTTGCTGCTTGATGAACTGGCGCAAGCGCTGCGCCGCACGCCCGCGCCAATGGTATTTATCGATAACCTCGGCAAAGAGCATAGCCCGGCGGCCAGCCTGACGCTGGCCGACAGGGTCGCCATTATGGAGCAACAAATCGGCAAACGAGTAATTGACGCGCTGGTTGTCGGCCCGAAAGCCGATACCGCAGGGGTTGAACAGCGGGTCATCATTCAGACGCCGCTGGACGCCAGCGATGTGCCCTATCGCCACGATCGGCAGCTATTACGCAACGCGCTGGAACAGGCCATTCAGGCGTTAGGTTAATCCTCAAGCGGCTTAATTGTGGCGGCAAAAGCTGGCTGGCTTAAAATCTTAAGGTTGTCTTAAAAAAGAATCGGCAGGATAGCGAACATCTCTTCATGTGGACGTTCGCTATGTCGTTATTTTCTTTACGTCGGCCGGTACTCAGCCGTACGGCCTATTTGCTTCTGTTCGCCTGCTATATCGGCCTCGCGCTGAATCTTGCTTTCTATCGCCAGGCATTTACCCTGCTGCCGGTTAACGGTCTGCATAACTGGCTGGTATTCCTCAGTATGCCGATA
The DNA here is from genome assembly GCF_051209435.1 of Klebsiella sp. HN106. NCBI lineage: Bacteria > Pseudomonadati > Pseudomonadota > Gammaproteobacteria > Enterobacterales > Enterobacteriaceae > Klebsiella > Klebsiella sp. HN106. Next base: position 262,677 of record NZ_JBLURD010000002.1, read on the forward strand.
GTGGCCATCAGCGTGATGAATATCATCACCACTCTCGCCTCGTTCCTGAAGCTCGACCGCCTCGTGGTTAGCCTGTTTATTTTGCTCAGCGCCTCGGCCCAGTATTTTATCTGGACCTTCGGGGTGGTTATCGATCGGGCGATGATTACCAATATTTTCGATACCACGCCCGCGGAGAGCTTTGCGCTGCTCTCCGGGAAAATGGTGCTGATACTGGGGCTTTCCGGCATTCTGGCCGTCGTCGCGGCATGGTGGATCAAAATTCGCAAACCGCAGACGCTTTGGCGCAGTCTTGCCGTACGGCTGGTGAGCATCGCGGTTTCAGCGCTGCTGATTATTCTGGTCGCCGCCCTCTTCTATAAAGATTACGCTTCGCTGTTTCGCAACAACAAAGAGCTGGTAAAGTCCCTGAGCCCGTCAAACAGCATTGTGGCGGTGAATTCATGGTATGCGCATAACAGAATGGACAATCTTCCGCTGGTCAAAATTGGCGAAGACGCCGTTCAGAAGCCGCAGATGCGCAGCGGACCGCGGAAAAATCTGACCATTGTAGTGTTAGGTGAAACTTCGCGGGCGGCCAACTTCTCCCTGAACGGCTACTCTCGCGAGACCAACCCGCGTCTGAAGCAGGATAACGTGATCTATTTCGCTAATACGACTTCCTGCGGCACCGCTACCGCGGTTTCCGTCCCCTGCATGTTCTCTAATATGCCGCGCGCCCACTATGATGAAGAGCTGGCGCATCATCAGGAAGGCGTGCTGGATATCCTGCAACGGGCGGGAATTAAAGTGCAGTGGAATGACAACGACGGCGGCTGTAAAGGGGCCTGCGACCGGGTGCCGCACGAAAACGTCACCGATCTTAAGCTGAGCGGCCAGTGCATCGACGGCGAGTGCTACGACGAAGTGCTGTTCCATAATCTGGATAGCTATATCGATAATCTACAGCAGGACGGGATTATCGTTCTGCATACCATCGGCAGCCACGGGCCGACCTACTACAATCGCTATCCGGCGCAGTTTAAACAGTTTACGCCGACCTGCGATACCAATGAGATCCAGAGCTGCACCCAGCAACAGCTCACTAATACCTACGACAACACGATTTTGTATGTCGATTATGTGGTCGACAAAGCGATAAAATTACTGCAGTCGAAGCAGGATAAATTTACCACCAGCCTGGTATATCTCTCGGATCACGGAGAGTCGCTTGGCGAGGATGGGGTGTATTTGCACGGGCTGCCGTGGTCCATTGCGCCGGATACGCAAAAACATGTGCCCATGCTGCTGTGGTTGTCAGCGGATTATCAACAGCGCTATGGGGTCTCCAGCCAGTGTTTGCAGCAAAAAGCGAAAACCCAAACGTATTCGCAGGATAACCTTTTCTCCACCCTGCTCGGTCTGCTCGGGGTCAGCACTCACGAGTACCAGGCAACAGACGATATTTTAACGCCATGTAGAGAGGCAGGCCGATGAAAATTTTAGTCATTGAAGACGATGCGCTCCTGTTACAAGGATTAATTCTGGCGATGCAAAGCGAGGGCTACGTGTGCGACGGCGTCTCTACCGCCCACGAAGCCGCGCTCTCGCTGGCCAGCAACCACTACAGTCTGATGGTGCTTGACCTCGGGCTGCCCGATGAGGACGGCCTGCACTTTCTGGCACGCATGCGGCGAGAGAAGTTTAGCCAGCCGGTGCTGATCCTCACCGCCCGCGATACCGTCGATGAACGTATTAGCGGCCTGGATACCGGCGCGGATGACTATCTGGTTAAACCCTTCGCTCTTGAAGAGCTTAACGCGCGCATCCGCGCCCTGCTGCGTCGCCACAACAATCAGGGCGATAACGAGCTGACTATCGGTAACCTGCGCCTGAACGTCACCCGGCGGCTGGTCTGGCTCGGCGAACAGTCCCTGGATCTAACCCCGAAAGAGTACGCGCTGCTCTCCCGCCTGATGATGAAGGCGGGCAGTCCGGTACACCGCGAAATTCTTTATAACGATATCTACAGCTGGGACAACGAACCGGCCACTAATACGCTGGAAGTGCATATCCATAATTTACGCGATAAGGTGGGTAAATCGCGGATCCGCACCGTCCGCGGCTTCGGCTATATGCTGGTCGATAATACAGGAGCCGAATAACGCTATGGCTCTGTTTGTCAGTAAAAACTGGACCATGCGCCATCGGCTGCTGCTGACCATTGGCGCGATACTGGCGGTTTGCCAGCTCATCAGCGTGTTCTGGCTGTGGCATGAAAGCCAGGAACAGATTCAGCTGCTGGTGGCCAGCGCCATCGAAGGTCATAATAATCAGAAGCATATTGAGCATGAGGTTCGTGAAGCGGTAGCCAGTCTGCTGATCCCGAGCCTGCTGATTATCGGCCTGGCGCTCTATATCTCCCTGCTGGCGGTGAAAAAAATCACCAGGCCGCTATCCCGCCTCCAGCAGGAACTTGAAAGCCGTACCCCGGATAACCTGCGGCCTATCGCCCTGCAAGAGTCGGTGCCCGAAGTCACCGCGGTCACTACCGCGATTAATCAGCTGGTCTCCCGCCTTAACTTAACGCTCGATCGCGAACGCCTGTTTACCGCCGACGTCGCCCATGAGCTGCGCACGCCCCTGGCCGGATTGCGTCTGCATCTGGAGCTGCTGGCGAAAGTGCATGGCGTAAGCGTCGCCCCGCTGATCCAGCGCCTCGATCAGATGACCAACAGCATTAATCAACTGCTTCAGCTGGCGCGGGTCGGCCAGTCTTTCTCCGCCGGCAGCTATCAGCAGGTCAGGCTGAAGGAAGATGTGATCGAGCCGCTGCGCAGCGAACTGGAGACGATGCTGGAACAGCGTCAGCAAAAGCTGGTGGTCAGCGACAAAGAGGGTGAAGCGATAGTGTCAGGTGACGCCACGCTGGTGCAGGTGATTTTACGCAATCTGGTAGAAAACGCGCATCGTTACAGCCCGACGGGTTCAACGATTAAAGTGTCGATAGCCCCCGGCTCCACGCCGGTTCTGGCGGTAGAAGATGAAGGTCCGGGCATTGATGAGGCCAAAAGCGGTGAATTGAGCAAAGCGTTCGTCCGCATGGACAGCCGCTACGGTGGTATCGGGCTCGGGTTAAGCATCGTCACCCGCATCGCCCAGCTGCACGACGCCCAGTTCTTTTTACATAACCGTCAGCCCGGGCCCGGCGTTCGCGCGTGGGTGCTTTTTCCCGACACGGTCCGTCAGAACGTCAGCACCCATTGATGAAAAAAGGCAACGACGATAACAAAAGCGCAGGTGACTGCCAGATATTCGCGGAAGGTTAATTTTTGCATGGCGCTATCCTCAGTAGATTGAGGATAGTTTCGCCAAACAATATTAAGCCAACATTAAGCATCACGGAAAATCGCGACAGAGGGGCAATAAATAGACAAAACGTGTTGCGCCTCGTTTTGGCTCATGCGCTCGCTTTTCTCTCGGGTGGTGGCTAACGCCTTACCCGCCCCACGAAAAACACCGCCCGTCCCCCCTGAAGCACCGGTAAAGCCCGGGCGATATTTATCTGGCAACTCCGCTACGAAGCGGCGATAAACAGATCGCGCAGCTGATGAAGCTGGTCGCGAATTTGCGCCGCCTCTTCGAACTCCAGATTCTGCGCGTGCTGCATCATCTGCGCTTCCAGCTCGTGGATCTTCTGCTGCAGCGCCTTCGGCGTGAGCGCCACGACATCCGCCTCAACCGGCGAGCGAGACTTGCCGCGCCCCTTAGTTTTCGTTTTGGCAATATTCTGACCGAGCGCCAGAATGTCGACCACTTTCTTATTCAGCCCCTGCGGAACAATACCGTGCTCTTCGTTATAGGCCTGCTGCTTCTCGCGGCGACGTTCGGTTTCACCGATCGCTTTCGCCATTGACGGCGTAATTTTATCGCCATAGAGAATCGCTTTACCGTTGATGTTGCGCGCCGCGCGGCCAATGGTCTGAATCAGCGAGCGTTCAGAGCGCAGGAAGCCTTCTTTATCGGCGTCCAGGATCGCCACCAGCGAGACTTCCGGCATATCCAGACCTTCACGCAGGAGGTTGATCCCTACCAGCACGTCAAACTCGCCGAGGCGCAGATCGCGGATAATCTCCATACGCTCGACGGTATCGATATCCGAATGCAGGTAGCGCACCCGCTCGCCGTGCTCTTCCAGATATTCGGTTAAGTCTTCCGCCATCCGTTTGGTCAGCGTGGTGACCAATACGCGCTCGTTGATCGCGGTACGCAGGCGAATTTCCGACAGCAGGTCGTCGACCTGAGTGGCTACCGGGCGCACTTCGATGACCGGATCCAGTAGCCCGGTCGGGCGGACAACCTGGTCGACGACTTCGTCGCCGGATTTATCCAGCTCATAGGCGCCCGGCGTTGCCGAAACGTAGATCGTTTGCGGCGCCAGGGCCTCAAACTCTTCAAACTTCATCGGACGGTTATCCAGCGCGGACGGCAGACGGAAACCGTACTCCACCAGCGTCTCTTTACGCGCCCGGTCTCCGCGGTACATGCCGCCGATTTGCGGAATCGTGACGTGGGATTCATCAATCACCAGCAGACCATCCGCCGGCAGGTAGTCGAACAGCGTGGGCGGCGGCTCGCCCGGCCCGCGCCCTGACAGATAGCGCGAGTAGTTTTCAATCCCCGAGCAGTAGCCTAGCTCGTTCATCATTTCGAGATCGAACTGGGTACGCTGGCTGAGGCGCTGCTCTTCCAGCAGCTTATTGTTTTCCAGCAGCGCCTTACGCCGCTCCGCCAGCTCGGTTTTGATCTCTTCCATCGCCTGGACAATACGTTCGCGCGGAGTGACGTAGTGGGTTTTCGGGTAGACGGTAAAGCGCGGGATCGTCGACTCGATGTGGCCGGTGAGCGGGTCGAACAGCGACAGGCGCTCGACTTCTTCATCGAACAGCTCTACGCGCAGCGCGACGTCGTCAGACTCCGCCGGGAAGATATCGATCACCTCGCCGCGCACGCGGAAGGTACCCCGCTGGAAGGCCTGATCGTTGCGGGTATACTGCAGTTCAGCCAGGCGGCGCAAAATGGCGCGCTGGTCGATGATCATGCCGACCGTCAGGTGCAGCATCATCTTCAGATAGAGGTCCGGATCGCCGAGACCGTAGATGGCGGAGACCGAGGCAACCACCACCACGTCACGACGCTCCAGCAGCGCTTTGGTTGCCGACAGACGCATCTGTTCAATATGTTCGTTTACCGAAGCATCTTTCTCGATGAAGGTGTCCGAGCTTGGCACATAGGCTTCCGGCTGATAGTAGTCGTAGTACGAGACGAAATACTCCACCGCGTTCTCCGGGAAGAACTCTTTCATCTCGCCGTATAGCTGCGCCGCCAGCGTTTTGTTCGGCGCCAGCACCATCGTCGGGCGCTGCAGGTCGGCAATGACGTTGGCGATGGTAAAAGTTTTACCTGAGCCGGTCACCCCGAGCAGCGTTTGATGCGCCAGGCCATCTTCCAGCCCCTCTTCCAGGCGACGAATGGCTTCCGGCTGGTCGCCGGAGGGACGGAAAGCAGAATGCAGCTTGAACGGTTTACTCATCTATCAGGACCTGAAGAAGGGTTGAACGGCAGGTCTTTAATTCTACTCGCCAGCACAGCTTTTGCCAATAAAAAATACTGGATATAAAAACAGTATCCTATTATCGTATCCGGGCGAATCAGCCCTTTTTGCCGTCAGAATAGACGAATAAATAGCGCTTTTGCGCATAATCCACCACTCTGTGGGGTTATCCCCAGAAAGTATTGACATTTAACATTTGTCAAGCGAGTGGATGAATGTTTTATGGCAGCCGGTGACACTTTTCTTACAGGCATTGCTTTTATTTAAGCATTTGAAATATAATGAAATTTAATAAAAGACGGGTTTCGCGTCAATTCGCCCGCAGGCCGCGTAGTCTCTAGCTTACCGCAAGTTTTCTAACTCTAATACACAAGGTTATCCACAGGAATAGTGGATAACTGTCTGCAGCCCCTGACCCAAGCCACCCGAACAAAACCGAGCGGACCGGCAAAACCCGCTGCGAAAAAATTTTATTGAATTTTTTTTGCTGTTTATCGGCAAAGATTAGCTGGATTTTTTATTATTTTTTGCACCACATTCCAGCGCGCGGGCACCGGGAAAGTGCAAGCGCCGTCCGCTTTCTGACGCCGCCGCCTGCATTCAACGGCAAAAACCGAGAGTTCTTTTTCCTGGCAAGAGATTTGCAGCATCTTCTCGTCGCCTGATATCTCAGGAAAGGAGAAAACGTCTATGTTGAGTCTACGTGCCGTGAATCACTATTACGGAAGCCAGCACACGCTATGGAATGTTGACCTTGAACTCTGGCCGGGGAAATGCACCTGCGTGATGGGGCGTCAGGGCATGGGTAAAACCACGCTGGTTAACTGTATTACCGGGCATCTGCCGGTCGCCAGCGGCAGTATGACCTGGCAGGACGCGGGGGCGGCTCCTTATGACCTGATGCCGCTCTCCGCCCAGTCGCGCAGCGCTATCGGTATAGGGTACGTCCCGCAGGATAAACGTATTTTTTCGCAGCTAAGCGTTGAGGAAAATCTGCATATAGCCCTTGCTGCGGGCGGCGAATCCGCATCGGGCATGGCCGGAGAGATTTATGAGCTCTTTCCGGAGCTTTACGCGCTGCGCCAAAGTAAAGGGATTACCCTGACCGCCGACGACCAGTACCAGCTCGCGCTGGCGAGGGCGTTGATAACCCGCCCGCGCCTGCTGATCCTCGACGAACCCTCACGCGGCGGCGGCCCGCGCTTTTTGCACAAGCTCGGGGATTTACTGGTACGGTTGAACCGCGATATTGGCCTGACGGTGCTGATCGCCGAACAACACCTGCCGTTTATCCGTCGGGTGGCGGATCGTTTCTGTCTCCTGCACTGCGGACGCAGCGTGGCCCAGGGCGACGTTATGCAGTTGGATGCGCCGCTGCTGGCAAAATGGATGACGCCGGATCCAGCGCGCTGAGATCGAGATACTGGCCGAGATCCTCGCGCTGCTGCGCATTCGCCAGCCACGGAATTTCTCCAAGCAGCGGCGCGGGCAGTACGCGCTCTAGCGTTGCCAGATATTCAGAGTGACGCTTGCCCGGCGGCTGGATATCGTTGGCGATCCATCCCGCCAGCGGCAGTCCGGCCTGCTGCACCGCCTGTGCGGTCAGCATCGCGTGGTTGATGCACCCCAGCTTGACCCCGACGACGAGAATCACCGGTAGCCGCTCCGCCTGTACCCAATCGGCAAAGGTCAGCGTTTCTGACAGCGGCGTAAACCAGCCCCCCGCCCCTTCCACCAGTACCCAATCAGACCGTTCCTCCAGTTCGCGCAGACCCGCAGAGATCGCGGCGGCGTCAATCGGCCTCCCTTCATCGGCGCTAATGATATGCGGCGAGGTCGGCTCGGCAAAGGTAAAGGGATTAACCTGTTCGTAGCGCAGCACCGCGCGGCTATTGCGCTGCAGGGCCAACGCATCTTCATTGCGCAATCCCTGCGCCGTATGGTCGCTGCCGGAGGCCACCGGTTTATAGCCCGCGCTATGAAATCCCGCGCGGTTAGCCGCCTGCAGCAGCGCGCAGCTGGCGACGGTTTTCCCCACTTCGGTGTCGGTACCGGTAACGAAAAAACGTTTAATCACGTTCGATGACTCCTGTAAAAAGTTGGTACGTCAGCGGACTTTGTCCCTGCTGCTGCGGCCAGGCGAGCTGAAGCTGCCGCAGCTTACCGCGGCTGAGCGGCGCAGGGCTGCGTCCGTGGTGCAGATGGGTAGCGCCGATGCCTTTCAGCGAGCGCATCGCGCTGAGCGCATCGGTAAACGGCAGCGTAATGGCATGGACGCGGCCGGTCGCGCGGCGACCGGCCAGCGCATCACGCACCGCCTGCTCGCTGAGAAAACGGTTGGCGTGCGGCTGCTCATCGATAGCTCGCCAGGCCTGGTTCAGCTCCGGCAAAGAGCCCGCCAGTAGGGTGCTGAACGCCACGCGTCCGCCGGGCCGCACCACCCGGGAAAGTTCGTCAAGGGCGGTGACGAGGTTGTCGCACCACTGCACCGCCAGGTTGCTCCACGCCAGGTCGACGCAGCCGTTCGCCAGCGGCAGCGCTTCGATGTCGCCTTCGACGTAGCGATGCGCGCAGCCGCCGCGGCGGGCTTCAGCCAGCATGTCGACGGAAAGGTCCAGCGCCGTCACCCGACTCCCCGCATCAAGCCAGAAGCGGCTCATGCTACCGGGACCGCAACCCGCGTCCAGCACCTCGGGGAAGGTTTTAATATCGAGCTGCGCCAGCAGCAGAGAGGCGCTACGCCGCTGTAATTCGTCATGCAGGGCGTACTGTCCCGCCGCGCGGCCAAACGCCGCCGCTACCGCGCGTTTATTCACCACCGTCATGCAGTACCTCCAGCAGCCGGGCAATATCGGCGGAATCGTGCGCAGCGGTCAACGTCAGGCGCAGGCGGGCGCTACCGACGGGAACCGTCGGCGGGCGGATTGCCGTCGCCCAGCAGCCGCGCTCGCGTAGACAGGCTGCCAGCCGCAGCGCGCGAGCGTTATCGCCGACGATCAGCGGCTGAATCGCGCTGTCAGAATGGGTCAGTTCGCCGGAATAATGGGTCATTTCGCGGCGAAAATCTGCAATATGGCCAGCCAGCTTTTCCCGCCGCTGCCGGCCATCGTCGCTACGTATCACCTCAAGCGCGGCGCTGAGCGCCACTGCCTGCGCCGGGGGCATGGCGGTGCTGTAAATGAGATGGCGGGCAAACTGCAGCAGATAATCCGCCAGCGCTTCGCTACAGAGGACCGCCGCCCCGCTGACGCCAAACGCTTTACCGAAGGTGACGATCAGCAAATCCGGATGAACCTGCTGGCTATAACAGCTGCCTCGCCCCTCTTCGCCGAGCGCGCCGATACCGTGCGCGTCGTCAACCAGCAGAAGCGCCCCGGCCTCCCGCGACGCTTGCTGAACCTCCGCCAGCGGCGCGCTATCGCCGTCCATGCTAAAAATGCCTTCAGTCACCACCAGCTGCTGACCGGATAGCGGTTTCGCCAGCAGTTCCCGCAGATGTCGGGAGTCATTGTGCTGAAAACGCCGCAGCTGCGCCGGGCTAAGGCTGGCGGCTTCCAGCAACGAGGCGTGGCTGAGACGATCGGCGACAATCCGATCCTCTTTGCCCGCGAGAGCGGCAATCACCGCCTGATTCGCGGCAAAGCCGGAAATAAACAGCAGCGCGCGCGGATAGCCCAGCCAGTCGGCCAGCTGGTCTTCCAGCACGTGGTGCGCCTCGCTGTAGCCGCTGACGTGGCCGGAACCGCCGCTGCCGACGCCGTAGCGCTCCGCGCCCTGCTGCCAGGCCTTGACGATCGTTGGATGCTGACTGAGGCCCAGATAATCGTTGCTGGAAAAATTGAGCCAGCGCTGCCCTTCACGAATAAGCCAGCGTCCTGCGCCCTGGGTCACCGGCAGGCGACGGCGCAACGCATCCGCCGCCTGCCGCTCCGCCAGCGCTTGTTCGATACGGTGCTGCCAGCTCATAGCGCCGCCGCGTTGTAATATTCCTCGGTATCCGGGTTCATCAACGCCTGCTCCAGGCGCTGCTGTTGGGCGTTATCGCCTTCCAGCACCGCGGTCTGCTGCGGGTTGATCCCCAGCTTGCGGAACAGCTGCAGGTCTTTATCCTCTTCCGGGTTTGGCGTGGTCAGCAGCTTGCAGCCGTAGAAAATCGAGTTCGCCCCGGCCATAAAGCACATCGCCTGGGTCTGTTCGTTCATCTGTTCGCGACCGGCGGAAAGGCGCACGTGCGAGGTCGGCATCATGATGCGCGCAATGGCGATAGTACGAATAAAATCAAAGGCATCAACGTCGTCATTATCCGCCAGCGGCGTGCCTTTGACCTTTACCAGCATATTGATCGGCACGCTTTCCGGCGGCGTCGGCAGATTGGCCAACTGCAGCAGCAGCCCGGCACGGTCTTTGACCGTTTCCCCGAGCCCGACAATACCGCCGGAGCACACTTTAATTCCGGCATCGCGCACTTTGTCGAGGGTATCGAGGCGCTCCTGATAAGTGCGGGTGGTAATAATATTGCCGTAGAACTCCGGCGAGGTATCGAGGTTGTGGTTGTAGTAATCCAGGCCGGCGCCTGCCAGACGCTGCGCCTGGCTCTCGTTCAGCGTGCCAAGCGTCATACATGCCTCCAGCCCCAGCGCTTTCACCCCTTTTACCATCTGCTCAAGATACGGCATATCGCGATCGTTCGGGTTCTTCCACGCCGCGCCCATACAGAAGCGGGTTGAACCGGCTTGTTTCGCCTGCCGCGCCGACTCCAGCACCTGCTCAACCTCCATCAGGCGTTCGGATTCAAGGCCGGTTTTATAGCGCGCGCTTTGCGGGCAGTATTTGCAATCTTCCGGGCAGGCGCCGGTCTTAATCGACAGCAGCGTGCTGACCTGAACCTGGCGCGGGTCGAAGTGTTGACGGTGGACCTGCTGCGCTTCAAACAGCAGATCCAGAAATGGTTTATTAAATAACTCAGTGACTTGCGACATTGTCCAACGTGGGTGGTGAGCCATTAGCCTCTCCAAAAGTCGTACACGTTCTATTTCACACAGCCTCTTTGTTGGCTGCACTCGCGCACCCCAGTCACATAGTGAACTTTGCTCATGGGGTTTTCTCGTTTGCCGCCTCGATGCTGCGCGAAATATTTTGTGTACGATTCATTGTAAGTTCAGTGTAGACTTGTAAACCTAAATGTTTTCAAAATGGTTTACAAGTCGATTATGACAACGGACGATCTCGCTTTCGATCGGCGCCACATCTGGCACCCTTACACTTCAATGACTTCACCGCTGCCGGTCTATCCGGTAGTGGCCGCCCACGGCTGCGAGCTGACCCTCGCCGGCGGCGAGCAGCTGGTTGACGGCATGTCGTCCTGGTGGGCGGCGATTCATGGCTACAATCACCCGCGCCTGAATGCGGCGATGAAAGCGCAGATCGACCAGATGTCGCACGTCATGTTTGGTGGGATAACCCACCCTTCGGCGGTGGCCCTGTGCCGCCAGCTGGTGGCGATGACCCCGGAAAGCCTTGAGTGCGTGTTCCTCGCCGATTCCGGCTCCGTTGCCGTCGAAGTGGCGATGAAAATGGCGCTACAGTACTGGCAGGCGAAGGGCGACCCGCGCCGGCGCTTTCTTACTTTCCGCAACGGCTATCACGGCGATACCTTCGGCGCGATGTCGGTCTGCGATCCGACGAACTCAATGCACAGCCTGTGGCAAGGTTATTTGCCGGATAACCTCTTCGCCCCGGCGCCGCAGAGCCGCTTCGACGGCGACTGGGATGAGCGGGATATGGCGCCGTTCGCCCGACTGATGGCCGCCCATCGTCATGAAATCGCCGCGGTGATCCTCGAGCCGATTGTTCAGGGCGCGGGCGGAATGCGGATGTACCATCCCGAGTGGCTCCGGCGGATCCGCAGAATGTGCGATCGCGAAGGTATCCTGCTGATCGCCGATGAGATTGCCACCGGGTTCGGCCGCACCGGTAAGCTGTTTGCCTGCGAGCACGCGGGGATTACGGCGGATATTCTGTGCCTTGGCAAAGCGCTAACCGGCGGTACCATGACGCTCTCCGCCACCCTCACCACGCGTCAGGTGGCGGAAACCATCAGCGACGGTGAAGCGGGCTGCTTTATGCACGGACCGACCTTTATGGGCAATCCGCTGGCCTGCGCGGTGGCGACCGAGAGTCTGCGTCTGCTGGAAAGCGGCGAGTGGCAGCAGCAGGTGGCGGGGATCGGAGTGCAGCTCAACGCCGAGCTGGCCCCGGCGCGCGAATCTGAACAGGTTGCCGACGTGCGGGTCTTAGGGGCGATTGGCGTGGTTGAGACGCATCGACCGGTTAATATGGCCGCCCTGCAGCGCTTCTTCGTCGAACAAGGCGTGTGGATACGTCCGTTCGGTCGCCTGATCTATCTGATGCCGCCGTACATCATTACGCCGGAGCAGCTAAGCCGCCTGACGCGGGCGGTTAACATCGCCGTTCAGGATGAAACATTTTTTAGCGAATAAGAGACGGTAAAGGCGCGGCGCACGCGCTACACTTCTTTGCTAATCAGTGAATTAATGCGAGGAGAGACGATGAAATTAATCAGTCATGATTTGCAGGACGGCGAGAAGCTGCCTAATCGCCATGTCTTCAACGGCATGGGCTACGATGGCGATAATATTTCACCGCACCTGGCGTGGGATGAGGTGCCGGCCGGCACTAAAAGCTTTGTGGTGACCTGTTTCGATCCCGATGCGCCGACCGGTTCCGGCTGGTGGCACTGGCTGGTGGCCAACCTTCCCGCCGATACCCGCGTGTTACCGCAGGGAGCCGGTTCCGGCCAGGCCGAACTGCCCGAAGAGGCGATTCAGACTCGTACCGATTTCGGTCAGACCGGATACGGCGGCGCAGCGCCGCCGAAGGGCGAGACCCATCGTTATATCTTTACCGTCCACGCGCTGGACGTCGAAAAAATTGCAGTCGATGAGGGCGCAAGCGGCGCGATGGTCGGCTTTAACGTCCATTTCCACAGCCTCGGCAGCGCGTCGATTACCGCCCTGTTTAGCTAACGATCCCGGAGGCGGTACTGCGCACCGGTCCGGGCTACAAAATCCGCAAACCATACGGACCCGTAGCCCGGACAGGCGTAACGCGCCGCCTCCGGGAAGATTAACTACTCCGTCACCGCCAGCACGGCGTTTTTTCTGACCCGCGCGAACCACACCGCCGTCAGCAGGCCGAGCCACACCAAACCGGCGATCAGCGCAATCCGCGTCTCTTCCACCATCCCCAGCACCGCAATAACCAGTCCCATAAACAGTAGCGTCAGCAGCGGCGCAACCGGCCAGAACGGCACCGGAAACGCGATAGCGCTACGCTCCTCAGCGGACAGACCGCGACGCATCGCAAAGTGGGCCAGCAGGATCATTAACCAGACCCATACCGTCGCGAAGGCCGCCAGCGAGGCAATCAGCACAAACACCTGCTCCGGCATCAGATAATTCAGCACCACCGCTGCCAGCAGCGCCACGCCCATGACCACCACCGTCATCCACGGCACCCCGTTGCTGGCGATGCGCTGGAAGCTCTTCGGCGCCAGCCCCTCTTTCGCCATACCGTACATCATGCGCCCCGCGCCAAAAATATCGCTGTTAATCGCCGAAATGCTGGCGCTGATGACGATGATATTCAGAATGGTGGCCGCTGCCGGAATGCCCAGGCCATCGAATATCAGTACGAAAGGACTACCTCGCTCGCCGAAGCTGTTCCACGGGAAAATCGCCATCAGAATCGCCAGGGTGCAGACATAAAACAGCACGATACGCAGCGGAATCGTATTGATCGCCTGCGGGATCACCTTGTGCGGATTCTTCGCTTCCGCAGCGGTGACGCCGATGATCTCAACGCCGCCAAAGGCAAACATGACGATTCCGAGCGAAGCCACGATCCCCTCCCAGCCGTTAGGGGCAAAGCCGCCGTGACTCCATAGGTTATCCAGCCCGGTTGCCGGGAAGGCGTTACCGAATCCGAAGAAAATAATGCTGCCGCCCGCCACAATCATGGCAATAATCGCCACCACTTTGATTAGCGACAGCCAGAACTCCATCTCGCCGAAAACGCGCACGCTGCACAGGTTCATGGCGCCGATAAAAAAGATAATGCTCAGCACCCAGATCCAGCGCGGAACATCGGGATACCACAGCCCCATGTAGATGCCGAAAGCGGTCACGTCCGCGAGGGCGACGATCACCATCTCAAAGGTGTAGGTCCAGCCGGTAATAAACCCCGCCAGCGGGCCAAGATACTGTCGCGCGTAGCTGCTGAAGGAGCCGGAAACCGGGTTGCGTACCGCCATTTCCCCCAGCGCCCGCATCACGATAAACACCGCCGCGCCGCCAATCAGATAGGCCAGCAGTACCGCCGGGCCTGCGGCCTTGATCGCCGATGCCGAGCCGTAGAACAGCCCGGTGCCGATGGCGGAACCGAGCGCGATAAAACGAATGTGACGGGCATTCAGCCCGCGCAGCAGGTGTGGCTTGTTTTGTTGTTGCATATGCAAGTGTCCTGATAGTTTTTATACGACGACAAATATGCGTGTAGGGTGGCCGGAAGGAAGATATCCTCCCGGCGCAGGTACAGAGAACAGCGATGGTTTAGCGTTGGTCTGAGAGCACGGCAGGCAGCAGCCGCGTAAGATGACGTGCGGCCAGAAGCGCAATGGCGTTTTCGATATCCGGAGCGAAGAAGCGGTCTTCGGTGTAGTGGGTCACCCGCTCGCGCAGCAGGTGGCGCGCCTCTTCCAGCAGCGGACTGCTGGTCAGGCCTTCACGCATATCCAGACCCTGCACGGCAGCCAGCCACTCTACGGCCAGCACGCCGCGGGTATTTTCCGCCATCGCCCACAGCCGGCGACCGGCGGCTGGCGCCATTGAGACGTGGTCTTCCTGGTTAGCGGAGGTCGGCAGGCTGTCCACGCTGTGCGGATGCGACAGCGCTTTGTTTTCGCTGGCCAGCGCCGCCGCCGTCACCTGGGCGATCATAAAGCCGGAGTTGACGCCGCCGTTTTTCACCAGGAAAGGCGGCAGCTGCGACATATGGCTGTCCATCATCAGGGCGATTCGGCGCTCGGACAGCGAGCCAATTTCGGCAATCGCCAGCGCGATATTATCCGCCGCCATCGCCACCGGTTCGGCGTGGAAGTTGCCGCCGGAGATCACGTCGTTCTCGCTGGCAAATACCAGCGGGTTATCGGAGACCGCGTTGGCTTCAACCAGCAGCACTTCCGCCGCCTGGCGAAGCTGGGTCAGGCAGGCTCCCATCACCTGCGGCTGACAGCGCAGAGAATACGGGTCCTGCACCTTGGTGCAATTATGGTGTGATTGGGAAATTGCGCTGTCATCGGTCAATAGGTGGCGATAGAGCGCCGCGGCGTCAATCTGTCCCCGCTGGCCGCGCGCTTCATGAATACGCGGATCAAATGGACGACGCGATCCAAGCGCCGCCTCGGTGGTTAACGCCCCGCAGACCACTGCGGAAGCAAACAGGTCTTCGGCTTCGAACAGCCCGCGCAGGGCAAACGCCGTCGATGCCTGCGTGCCGTTGAGCAGCGCCAGCCCCTCTTTTGCCGCCAGAGTAATCGGCTCAAGCCCCGCCTGACGCAGCGCTTCCGTCGCCGGTAGCCACTCCCCGCCGCGCACCCGCGCTTTCCCCTCGCCAAGCAGGGTTAAGGACATATGCGCCAGCGGCGCGAGATCGCCGGACGCGCCGACCGATCCCTTCGCCGGGATCCACGGCGTTACCCCGGCGTTGACCAGGCCGATCAGCGCCTGAATCACGCTCAGGCGAATGCCGGAAAAGCCGCGCGACAGGCTATTAATTTTCAGCACCATAATCAGACGCGCGAGATCGTCATCCAGCGGTTCGCCGATCCCCGCCGCATGCGACAATACCAGTGAGCGCTGGAGATTTTCCAGGTCTTCGGTGGAGATACGGGTTTGCGCCAGTAGGCCAAAACCGGTGTTGATACCGTAGGCCGTGCGGCCTTCCGCCAGAATCGCGTTGACGCAGGCAACGCTGTCATCAATCGCCGCGAACGCGCTTTCGTCTAGCGTAATGTTCAGCGGCTGGCTGTAGACGTCGCGCAGCTGCGACAGGCTGAGTTGGCCCGGAATCAGTGTTAAAGCGTTCATTTAGCGTGCCCCTGCGTTGCTGCTACCATCGGAAGATTCAAACCTTGTTCTATCGCGCACTCAATAGCGATGTCGTAACCCGCATCGGCATGACGCATGACGCCGGTCGCCGGGTCGTTGTGCAGAACGCGGGCGATACGCGCCGCCGCTTCATCGGTACCGTCGCAGACGATAACCATGCCGGAGTGCTGCGAAAAGCCCATCCCTACCCCACCGCCGTGATGCAGCGACACCCAGGTCGCGCCGCTGGCGGTATTCAGTAAAGCGTTGAGCAGCGGCCAGTCGGAAACGGCGTCGGAACCATCGCGCATCGCTTCCGTTTCGCGGTTCGGGCTGGCGACCGAGCCGGAGTCAAGATGGTCGCGGCCGATGACGATCGGCGCGGAGACTTCGCCGCTGCGCACCATTTCGTTAAACGCCAGCCCCAGCTTCTGCCGCCACTCCAGTCCTACCCAGCAGATACGCGCCGGTAGTCCCTGAAAGCTGATACGCTCGCGGGCCATATCCAGCCAGTGATGCAGGTGCTTATCGTCTTTAACGATCTCTTTCACTTTCGCGTCGGTTTTATAGATGTCTTGCGGGTCGCCGGACAGGGCAACCCAGCGGAACGGACCGATGCCGCGGCAGAACAGCGGGCGGATATAGGCGGGAACGAAGCCCGGGAAAGCAAACGCGTCGTCAACGCCCATCTCCTGAGCCATCTGGCGAATGTTATTGCCGTAGTCAAACGTCGGCACGCCCATTTCGTGGAATGCCAGCATCGCCTGCACGTGGTCGGCCATTGAGCGTTTTGCCGCCAGGATAGTGCCCTGCGGGTCAGACTCGGCTTTAGCCTGATACTCTTCCCAGGTCCAGCCTTTCGGCAGATAACCGTGCAGCGGATCGTGGGCGCTGGTCTGATCGGTCACCATATCCGGACGCACGCCGCGCTTCACCATTTCCGGCACGATTTCCGCCGCGTTGCCGCATAGCGCGATAGAGATAGCCCGGCCTTCGGCGGTATATTTTTTAATGCGCGCCAGCGCGTCATCCAGCGACGTCGCCTGTTCATCAACGTAGCGGGTACGCAGGCGGAAATCGATGCGGCTCTGCTGGCATTCGATATTCAGCGAGCAGGCACCCGCTAAGGTCGCGGCCAGCGGCTGCGCGCCGCCCATGCCGCCCAGACCAGCGGTCAGTACCCAGCGGCCCTTCAGGCTACCCTGATAGTGCTGGCGACCGGCCTCAACAAAGGTCTCATAGGTGCCCTGCACGATGCCCTGGCTGCCGATATAGATCCAGCTGCCGGCGGTCATCTGGCCGTACATCGCCAGCCCTTTGGCATCCAGCTCGTTAAAGTGTTCCCAGGTTGCCCAGTGCGGCACCAGGTTGGAGTTAGCGATCAGCACCCGCGGCGAGTTTTCATGGGTTTTGAAGACGCCCACCGGCTTGCCGGACTGCACCAGCAATGTTTCGTCGCTCTCGAGGTTTTTCAGCGCCTTCACGATGGCGTCGTAGCATTCCCAGTTGCGCGCCGCGCGTCCAATACCACCGTACACCACCAGCTCATGCGGGTTTTCGGCGACATCCGGGTCGAGGTTATTCATGAGCATACGCAGCGGGGCTTCGGTCAGCCAGCTCTTCGCATTTAACGTCGTGCCACGCGGTGCACGTACGTCCTGCTGGCGGTATTTGCTTTGCGACATCGGGGGTTCTCCTGACAATTAACGTTGTGTACGTAAATACATATACTTGTCTATACAAGCATGCGCAAGACAGGATTTAACAGAAATGATACATTTTTGTTATATTGCGTCAGCAATCACGTTTTGCCGACGCGCAGAGCGTTCAGGAGCCAAAATGGCCCTGGAGACGGTAGCGGCTGCCGGGGAAAAGCAGGCGCGCGTGGGAGACAATATGGGTGGTGGACCAGGTACGGCGGCGGATCAGCAGACACGGGTCGTGGGCATGAATATGCAGCAGCGCGCACTCCTCCGCCGTAGCCTGCACTGCCTCAACAATGTGCTCTCCCTCGGTTAAGGGGGCGATCAGCGACAGATAGTCGTGGGGAGTGGTGACGGTGTAGTCCTGATGCAGATAGTCCGGCACCACGGCGGCGTTAACGCAGCGGTCCTCAATCTGTACCGGGATCTCATTTTCAAAATGCACCATCAGCGAATGGAAAATGCGCGTTCCGGCGGCTACGTTCAGCGCTGCGGCCTGAATCAGGTCGGCCTGAGTTTCCTCCAGCAGCAGCACCTCGCAGCGGTGCTGATGATGGCGAGAGGCGATTTCTTCAGCGATGCTGCGCACTTCAAACAGCGCCGACTGCCCTTTTGGCTCCGCAACGAACGTTCCCACTCCCTGTAATCGCACCAGCAGGCCTTCATCGGTCAGCTCGCGCAGCGCCCGGTTAATGGTCATACGGCTAAAGCCAAACTGCGCCACCAGCTCCGCCTCCGAGGGGATGCGATCGTGCGGCCGCCAGACGCCGCTGTGGATCTTTTCGCTAATAGCCTGTTTCACCTTTTCATAGAATGGCGCAGGCGCGGAACGAGGTTGCGATGAGAACATGGCCGGGCTTCCTTGTGCTAATGGGCAGCGAAACGTCCAGAATATACTGAATCGCTATTGCCACCAATGGGCGATTTGCCACGCCAGACGCGCTGCCGCGCGGGCTCCCTGGCTATCAATATCGTACTGCGGGTTAAACTCGACCAGATCAACCGCCTGGAGCTTACCGCTGCGGCACAGCGGCTCGACGATGCGCAGCAGCGTCGCCAGCGGAACGCCGAGCGCGGCCGGCGCGGACACTGCGGGCATTTCACGCGCGGGCAGCACGTCGAGATCGATAGTCAGATACAGGCGATCGTAGCGGGCAATAAGATGCTCGATTTGCGGGATAACCCGCGCTTCAAAGGCGAAGAGCACCGCTAAATCGTCAATGATCGTCACCTCGCGGCGGGCAGCTTCGTCCAGCAGCGCCCGGGTATTAGCGGCGTAACTCACGCCGATACAGGTGTAGTGAAAAGCGCGCCGCTGCGCTTCACAGGCCAGCGCCAGCTGACGAAACGGCGTACCCGAGCTGGCCCGGTCGGCAATACGTAAGTCCAGATGCGCATCAAGGTTAATAATGCCAACCTCATCTGTGGGAAACGCGTCCAGCACGCCGGCGCCGTGGCCGAAAGCCGTCTCGTGACCGCCGCCCAGCACCAGCGTACGCTTGCCCGCGCGTTGGCAGGCCGTAACCGCTTCGCGCAGCGCCTGCTGCGCCGCTTCCAGCGCGTCGCCCTCTACGCTGACGCTCCCCATATCCACGCAGCGGTCGTGGCCGTCGTGGCTGGCCATATTCGCCAGCGCCCGGCGCAGGATTTCCGGGCCTTTAGCAGCGCCGGTTCGTCCTTTATTACGCCGAACCCCTTCGTCGCAGGCGAATCCCAGCAGAGCAATGTCACCGGGCTGCGCCTGCGGTTCAAAACGTTCGACGCGGGCGATAGTCTGAAACAGACGCAGCGCGTTGGCCGCCTCCGAGCTATCGTCGCGTCCCTGCCAAATCTCGGCGGGCGTCGGTTGCCATAGCTTCATACGATCTCTCCTCGCACCACGCGCTGCCAGAGCGGACTGCGCCCCGGCTCATAAACCATCTCAACCGGATGCACCGCATCCCAGATAGCAAAATCGGCAACGAAGCCCGCCGCCAGCTGACCGTGGCTCGCCTGACGGCCCAGCGCCTGCGCCGCATGACGGGTTACGCCTGCCCACGCCTCCTCCGGCGTCAGGCCAAATTTCACGCAAGCCATATTCATCGCCAGATGCAGGCTGGCAAAGGGGCTGGTACCGGGGTTGTAGTCCGTCGCCACCGCCATCGGAACCTGATGTTCGCGCAGCAGTTCAACCGGCGGCCTGCGGGTTTCGTTAAGGAAATAGAACGCGCCGGGCAGAAGCACCGCCACGGTGCCGCTGCGGCTCATCGCCGCCACGCCCTCTGGGGTCAGGTATTCGATATGGTCGGCGGACAGGCCTTTATAGCGGCTCACTAATTCGGCGCCGCCCAGCGAAGAGAGCTGCTCAACGTGACCTTTTACCGGGATACCTAATGCCTGGGCCGTACTGTAAACCCGTTCAGTCTGCGCGGGGGTAAAGCCGACGTTTTCGCAGAAGGCATCGACGCTTTCGAATAACCCCTCTTCCCACAGCGCCGGGAGAATAGTCTGGCACACCAGATCGATATAGCCGTCCGGGTCGCCTTGATACTCCGGCGGCGTGGCGTGGGCGGAAAGCAGCGTTGGCGAAATCTCCACGGCATGCGTCGCGGCAAGCTGTTGTATCACGCGCAGCATTTTGCGCTCGTTTTCAAGGTCCAGCCCGTAGCCGGATTTAATCTCCAGGGTGGTGAGGCCTTCGCGCAGCAGACGAGCCAGCCGCTGGCGGGCCAGCGCCAGCAGCTCCGCTTCGCTGCTTTCCCGGGTGGCGCGCACGGTCGCGTTAATGCCGCCGCCGTTTGCGCTAATGGTCTGGTAGGAAACGCCGTTGAGGCGCTGCTCCCACTCCTGCGCCCGGCTGCCGCCAAAAACCAGATGCGTATGGCAATCGATCAGCCCCGGCGTAAGCAGCCTGCCGCCGAGGTCGATACTTCGGCCGGCTGGCGCATCGCCTTCGGGCACAATGGCCTCAATACGGCCATCGCGCACCAGCAGCACGTGGTCCTCCAGCAGGCCATAAGGCCGGGCGTATCGAGGGTCGAGGGTAGCAAGGCGGACGTTTCGCCAGATTACGCGTTCGGAAAGAGTCTGTGTCATTGCGGTCAACTTGTCATGGGTTGTATAGACATTTATTTTGATTCCACGAGAAATGTCAACTCAGACCGGGGCAAATGTTATTTATTTGTGATCAAAAGCGGCCCGTTTCCGGCGCTGAATATGTAAAGGAAGCAACTTTTTTGCGCTACATCTTCCCGTTTCGCTTAAGTTGGTATAAAACAGCAGGCTTTAAAGGACTTATCCCCTTAATTTATTCTTGCCCGGAGCAACATGAACACATATTCCGTTTCCCGCCTGGCGCTGGCGCTGGCCTTTGGCGTGACGTTGTCCGCCTGTAGTTCGACGCCTGCCGATCAACAGCCCTCAACGCAGACTGCGCCGGGCACGGCCTCTCGTCCTGTTTTAACCGCCGATGAAGCAAAAAACTTTTTACCGGCGAGCTATTTCCAGTCTTTGGATCCTAACGCTGCGGCGTGGAGCCCATCCGCCATCAGCCTGCCGGCGCAGCCGGATTTTGTCGTGGGTCCTGCGGGCGCCCAGGGCGTAACGCATACCACCATTCAGGCCGCGGTGGATGCGGCGATTATCCGCCACTCCAACCGTCGTCAGTTTATCGCCATTATGCCGGGCGAATATGCGGGCACCGTATACGTTCCGGCGGCGCCTGGCGCGCTGACCCTGTACGGCACCGGCGAGAAGCCGATTGACGTCAAAATCAGCACAGCGCTTGATTCAGAAATGGATCCGGTCTCCTGGCGTCACCAGGTCAATCCGGGCGGTAAATATATGCCGGGTAAACCGGCCTGGTATATGTACGACAGCTGCCAGAGCCGACGTGCCGCCACCGTTGGCGTTATGTGTTCCGCGGTATTCTGGTCGCAGAACAACGGCCTGCAGCTGCAGAATCTGACCATCGCCAACAACCTTGGCGACAGCGTTGACGCGGGGACGCATCAGGCGGTGGCGCTGCGTAACGATGGCGATCGGGTACAGATTAACAATGTTAATATCCTTGGCCGCCAGAATACCTTTTTCGTGACCAACAGCGGCGTGCAAAATCGCCTGCAGGATAACCGCCAGACCCGTACGCTGGTCAGCAACAGCTATATAGAAGGCGATGTGGACATCGTTTCCGGTCGCGGAGCGGTCGTGTTTGAGAATACCGACTTCCGCGTAGTCAACTCGCGCACCCAGAAAGAGGCTTACGTTTTCGCCCCTGCCACCCTGAAAAGCGTGACCTACGGCTTCCTGGCGATCAACAGCCGCTTTACGGCGTCCGGCGATAACGTCGCGCAGCTGGGCCGCTCGTTAGACGTTGACGGCAATACCAATGGCCAGGTCGTTATTCGCGACAGCGTCATTAACGAAGGTTTTAACATTGCCAAACCGTGGGCTGATGCGGTCGGTTCCAATCGTCCTTTCAGCGGCAATACCGGAACGGCGGATGCCAAAGGCAACCCGCAGCGTAATCTGAACGACGCTAACTTCAATCGCATGTGGGAATACAATAACCGCGGCGTGGGGAGCTTCGTCGTCGCTGAACCGAAACAGTAACGCCTGACTTGAAGGGGGAGCGCCTCCCCCTTTCTCCTCCTCTTTCCTGCGGCCCCCTTTCCGTTGCAAATCATTACCTGGCGTCATGACGCTCTTTCATCAGAGCAGGCGACAATCCTGTACAAGTTTTTCACATTTTTATTACACCATAAGATAAGTAAAATCATATAGTTAAATTTATTTGTTAAAAAAACCCACTAAATGTACAAAATTTTTCTGCAAAAATTGTACATCCTGAAAATCGTGACTATAGTTATTACGTAAGTTTTGATTACTCTGCATTAACGAATTCTTATGAATTAAAAATTGCACACCATTTCTCTGAAATGGTGAAAAAACCGTATAACAAAGATGATGTTATCACTCATCTTTGTTAGTTGATTATGGCTAAAATAACCCGGGATTAACCATGCAGATAAAGAACACCATTCCAGCAGAATTTATATTTAACTCTGCGTTGTTGAAAAACATCGAACATATGGTGCGAATGGAGAACGAGGCCGTGAGCAATGAACGTTTAATCGTTGAGGTTCAGCGCCGTCTGAATGTCGAGAAAAATGAAATACTCGCTGACTTATACACCCAGACGCTGCATATGTTACGCGCGAAAAATCATCACTAAGCGTGATTTGTTAAAGTATTCTTTAATTAACACTTCTGCCTCGGAGGACAAATGAATAACGACAAGCAAGGTCTCTTTTTTAATCATTACGATCTTTGGATTAACAATAACCTTCTTCGTCAAGGATTACATCTTGTACTAGATTCATTATCACCAGGCTGTTTTCATGGAAAATACGTCTTTTTCACCAGCGATAACTATTATGCGGTGCTCAATCATCATTACGACCGCAAAAGAGTTCGTTTTGTCCTGCTCACCGACGGCAACGATCTGAACTTCCTTAGCGAAATTCCGATGTACAGAATTCCTGCGCGCTCAACGCCCGCTGAGATAAAATCTTTTATTCTTCGCCCGACGTTGTTTGGTAAAAAACCTGACAGTGAAGCTGAAAGTATTGTTTTTACCAACCGCGAAAAAGAAGTGATTCGCCTGATGAACGATGGCGAAGCGATGGTTAATATTGGGAAGTCACTGAATTTACATATTAAAACAATTTACCAAATTCGCCTGACCTTAATTAAAAAACTAGGCTGTTCTGGTCGCACTGATTTTTTTAATATTAGCCGCAGCGAAACATTTAAAGCCTGGACTCAGCAAAATTTCTGATAGTTTACCTGCCAGCGCATGTTGCCATGCTTCAGGAAGACAAGCGGCGGAAAAACATCTCTAAGAATGTTCCGCTGCTAACCCTCTAAGACACTTACTCTCCGTGAAACTCGATGGTAAAGCCCTGACTTTGCCAGTGGCTAAGTAATTCTGCCTGCAAAGGGGTCAGCGCGCGGCCGGTCCAGACAAAAATGTGCTGACCCGGGAACAGTTCCGGGCGAGGAGAGTCGAGCGGTTCCGCCAGCACATTAACGTGCCAGGCGCGCTGGGACAATCGCCATGCTTCCAGCCACAGGCGAGTGCGATCTTCATTACCCCATCCTACTAACAGCGTCTCTTTACCCACCTTCTTACGCGATTCCGCAAGGATGGACGCCACGCAATCTATCAAAATGCCATCCAGCATACTGATGATAGCCAGGGAAGTGTTCTGGTCGAGATTAAGCTTGCTGCGCACGGGGACAAACAGCCGGTCAATAAGTTTATCTACGGGATATTCATGGCTGAGGGACATGATGCGGGTGCGTAATTTTGAGGGCTGAACACCTCGCAGAAGCGTCATCATCTCTTCCTGGAGCAGGACGGCTGCGTCTTGCGTTTCAGGCTGATGGCCTTCCAGAAGCGCCTTAACTTTGCCAACGGAGACGCCGCGATCGATCCAGCGTTTGATTTCCTCAATCCGCTGAACGTCCTCCTCGTCAAACTGGCGGTGTCCCCCCTCGCTTCTCTGCGGCTTCAGCAGACCGTATCTACGCTGCCATGCACGCAAAGTAACAGGGTTGATTCCGCAACGTTCGGCAACTTCACCGATGCTGTAATATGCCATTAGCGCCCTCTAACCTGATAATACTTTACCGACTAAATTAACTAATTTAGACGAGTTGTACAATTAACTTTTCTTGTACAGCTAAAATTAACAGGTCGGACGCCAATGTACACAGCAAAAAACAAGGCTTATTTTGCCGTTATACACGGCTTTTTAAGCGAAACGCTGCGCTGAGCAGCGTTCAAAAAATTAAAGAAGCTCGCAGGCTATTTTTTTCTCCGGCCAGGCTACCGGCGGAATGCCCCCGAAGCACGGGCTGGCAAATAAATTTCCCTGGAAATGCGTAATCCCCGCTGATTCCAGCCACATCCACTCTTCCGCCCGCTCAACCCCCACCGCTGAAATGGCAATTTCCAGGGAATTACAACATTTAATAATCGCCTGAACGATTGCCTGTTTCGGGCCGTGCTTATGGATATCTTTGACCAGCTGGCGATTAATCTTAATGCGGTCCGGCTGAAACTGCGCCAGCAGCACTAGCCCGGCAAACCCGGCGCCAAAGTGATCGATAGCCACGCGAATTCCCGCAGATTTTAGCTTTCGTACTGAATCGGTAAATTCATCAACGCGAGAAATCGCTTCGCTCTCGGTAAATTCCACAATAATTTGCTCGGGAATCAAACCACTGGCTTCAATTTCAGCCAACAGAAATTCGACAGCGTTGGGAACATTGACCAGCGTCATGGGTAACAGATTAATCGACAAGGTGCGTCCACGAAGATGCAAACGTCCCGCCATGGCGAAGGCGATGCGCTTACTGTGCAGATCCGTCCAGTAGATTTCCTCTCGCGAAAGTCCGTCAAAATAGACCGCTGGCGATTCACCGGAGTTGGTGCGCAGCAGCGCTTCATAGGAGACGACCTCTTTGGCAAACGGATCGATCACCGGCTGAAAAGCAAAGCTGCACTCGGCCTGCTCGAGCGGGGTTTCAGGATACCAGGCCTCGTCTTCTATCACAAAGTCCCAGCTTTCGGCCGCAGGAATTTCGTAATAGTTCTCCTTTTCCGTGGCTTCGACGAAGGTACGGAAAAAGTGGAGAGCTCTGTCGTCATAGATGAGCTGATATTTTGAGGTTCCTTTGTCCAGCACGGCCTGCAGAACTTCATCGCGGTCAAACTCTCGTAAATCAAAGAGTTCCATACCGATTTTGCCAAAGCGACGGGTTGGCCCATGGTCTCTGAGGAGCTCAACGAGGTTATGGTGCCGCGGGTCTTCGCAGATATGGCGATAAATTTCCTCAACCTTCTCTTCAGGTCCTTCTAATAGTTGAAAAAAATGGGTGCCGTTAAAAAGCAAAATACCCGACACGTCTTCCTGACCATTTTTTACATTTGCTGCAGCAACCATGCTTTCGAGCGATTTAATTGACACGTTGTCGCAGATATGGCTGCGATAAATGATGGTAGTGAGCATGAAATTTCCGACAGAAGAGATGAATGCTAATGAGATATTACAGTAGCAGGTCTACCCACATAAGTCCTGTAAAACAGCGCGCGTCCTTAACAAATAAATCACATTAACATCCTCTTTTCGCTGACATTCTTACCATCCTGCACACCTGTACAAGCCGTACATCTCCATTCGCTGTTTACCTTAAGATTTGTACAATTTAAAAAGCATACAAATCAATATGTTATAAAAAATATTAAGAAAATTAACATATTTTTTCCATTTTCTATGTACAAGTTGGCAAACATTGTATAACTTTAATCGCAACTTTACTGATAATTGAACTGACAGGAGCACATATGCAGCAGAACGGTTACATTCCTGACACGGCTAACGCTATTGCCCATTACTTCAATAAAGCTTCGTTGCCTTCTCAGCAGGAAACGTTGGGACAGATTGTTATGGATATCCTGAATGAAGGACGGAACCTGAATCGCAAATCCCTGTGTACGAAACTGCTGAGTCGCCTTGAAGTGGCTTCAGAACCTGAAGAAGAAAACCATTATCAAACGTTGATTGGTCTCTTGTTTGAGCATCAGGGGTAAAAGTAGCTTCAGTTATCTGGTGATTTAAGTCGTTACTGAATGAGGAAATATAGGGGATGGGCCAGTATCTGACACGGATTACCGGCTTGCTACTAAATTCCCAGTCAAGGAGATGACAATGATCAGAGATACCGTTATGAATCACAATGATTATGATCCATTAACCGATGTATTGATTGGAGAGGCTGTCCTCTCGCTACTCAAAAGCAAGGGGCCTATTAGTAAACAAGCACTGATCGGTAAACTCCAGGCCATGCAGGCCGGAGAACAAGATAAAAAGCGGCGGAATGCAATTGGGCGTATTATCGATGAAATCAGTAATATGGTAGCTCGCCGTGGAAACAACAAAACTGTGGGTACTTCAGGCGCTAAACACAATTGGGATAAGCCGAATTCATTATTAGGCTCCCCTCAGCAGCCAGGTACTAATAAAATACACTGACCTCTAACGGTCGAATGTTTAACTCACAACGTAGAGAATATGATGAGACAGACTATGCATCAGCAACCGGATATTTACGCAGGCCTGAACGATACCGCACTCTCTGAATATTTCCGCAACGCAGGCGACAGGCTGATCGATGAATCAGCGGTGATGTCACTGGCTATCAGTAGCATCCTGGAGTCTGAGGGGCATCTCAACAATAAAGCGATTATTCTGTGGTTAATTACGGCGCTGGAGACTACCAGCGATGTCGTAACCGCCGACGTTATCCGCAAAACGCTGGAAATCGTCGTAAGCTACACCATGGATGATATCTGATTTTTTAACCGGCAGTCATTCACAGGGATGTCACCTATCGCTAAGCGAATGGTTGTTTCGTTATATAGCTGTGGATACATCTACAATCCATGCGCAATATTATTGTTCTTAACACTCGCCACCGCTGAGCAGATGACTCATCTGCTCAGCGGTGTGTGTTAATTATAAATAAGATTTAATTTATTTTTGCTCGCCCTCGCCAGAAATAAACGCGATAGTTTTTGTTTCAATAAAGCCTGCGGTATTGGGTTATATGACCGCCGCCAGACGGCGAATCCCCTCAGCCAAAACCTCTGGCGGATGGTTTGCAAAGCCAAGCAATATTCCCTCACGTGACATTGGCCGCTGGCAATAGCGCGCAAAAGTTTGTACACCTAAGCCTATCTGGCGCGCCTTCCGCACCACCTCCTGTGCCCGTAAGCCATCCAGCAGCCAGCAGACTATATGCACGCCGGAATCCGTAGGATGCACCAGCATGCGCCCGGAAAAATAGAATTTAATCGCCGCCTCCAGCGCGCTTTTTCGCTCAAAACAGGCTTTACGGATCCGACGAACGTGGCTGGCATAGTGCCCCTCGCGGATGAAACGCGCCAGAACGGCCTGTTCCAGATATCCGCTACAGAGGTCAGTATAATATTTGGTGATGGCAAACTGTTCGCGCAAATGCTCGGGGACAACTAAAAAGCCCAGACGAAATGCCGGATACATCATCTTAGAGAATGTACCCGCATAGATGACCCGCTGATGTTTATCCAGCCCCTGTAACGCCTGCAGAGAGCGGGCGGCATAGCGAAATTCGCTATTGTAATCATCTTCGAATATCCAGGCGCGGTTAGCTTCCGCCCACTCCAGCAGAGCAAGCCTCCGCGGCAGACTCAGCGTGCCGCTGAGCGGAAACTGATGCGACGGCGCGGTATAGACCAGCTTAGCCCCGGGATAATGGTCTATTCCATCCTGAATATCCATGCCCTCATCGTCAACCCGAACGGGCCGAACAACGGCTCCCCTGGCGGCGAATGCACCGCGAGCGCCGTTATATCCGGGATCGTCCAGCCAGACTTCATCGCCCTTTTCCAGTAAAGCCTGCGCGGCGATCGTCAACGCTTGCTGAATGCCGTTAACAATAATCACCCGATCTTCGTGGCAATTTACGCCGCGCGTCGCCTGTATATAGTCGCTGATTGCCTGACGCAGCGGCAGGAATCCCCAGGAGGAGGCGTGCGATGCGAGTTCACGGCGCGATTGCCGCCAGACGCGCCCCAGCAATCGCCCCCACAAAGCATGAGGGAAAAGATCGGTACAGCCGATACCGACGGCGAAAACCGCGCCCATCTCTCCGCTATCTTCGCTTTCCGTCCATGAGGGTACCAGGGCTGACACATCAGGGTTCAGCGGCCCAACGCTGGCTATTGCCGTTTCCGGCGCCGTCGGCGACCCGTACTCGCTAATGACGTGATCCGGAATATGGTCGCAGACAAAGGTGCCTGCCCCCTTGCGCGTCAGCAGATAGCCTTCATCAATCAGGCGCTCAAACCCGGCAATGACCGAGTTGCGGGAGATCGCCATCATCTCAGCCAGCGCCCGGCTGGAGGGTATTTTTGCACCCGCCGATAACCGGCCATCCAGAATCGCGTGGCGCTGGGCGTGATAGACCTGGTCTTTAATCACGCCGCGCGTTAATAACAGTTCCAGGAACAGAGGGGCAATGGGTTTTGGCATGAGCGGCAGCGGCATCAACGTAATAAAAGTGGATCCTATAAATATACAGAAAGTGTCACTTTTTAGGAACCAGAACGCCTCCTATCATAACGCACAACCATCCGGTTTCTAAAAGTAAGGAATAAGCATGAAGAGCCAGAAAACCGACGTTAACCTCGCGGAAATTACCCTCCAACCCGCAGCTGAAACTGACTTTGCCGCGTGGCTGCCGCTGTGGAAAAGCTACCAGACGTTTTATCGCGTCGACATCCCGGACACCGTCACGCAACTCACCTGGAAGCGTTTTTTCCATTCTGTCGAACCCATGTATTGCGCGGTGGCAAAATGCGAAGGCAGGATTGTGGGATTCGTTCACTATCTCTTCCACCGCTCTACCTGGGCCGAAAGCGACTACTGCTATCTGGAAGATTTGTTCGTTGATCCGGCCGTTCGGGGCCAGCATATCGGCAAACAGTTGATTGAGTATGTACAGCTACAGGCGCGGAAGCGTCACTCAGCCAGCCTGTACTGGCACACGCATGAAACCAATCTGCGGGGTCAGCGCTTGTACAACTGGGTCGCGGAGAAAAGCGGCATGATTGAGTATCGTATGCGGGTGAAATAGCCCTTGCGCCAGGCGTAAAAAAACCTCGCCGCGGCGAGGTTTCGGTCACACCTGCGGGCTTAACGAGCGTTGACCACCACCCACATCGGGCCCTGGCCTACGGCATAGCGCCCTTTTTCCTGCAGCAGCCCCTGCTTGCCTTCGATTTCATACACCGCAATATGATGCGATTTCTGACCGGCAGCGATGAGGAATTTGCCGCTATGATCGAGATTAAAGCCGCGCGGCTGGGTTTCGGTATTTTGATAGCCCTCGATGGACAGCACGCTGCCGTCTTCCGAAACGCTAAAGATGGTAATAACGCTGGCGGTGCGATCGCAGGCGTAGAGGTGACGGCCATCGGACGTCAGGTGAATATCCGCCGCCCAGCGAACGCCGGTGAAATCAGGCGGCATCATGTCCAGCGTCTGCACGCACTCGATTTTGCCGTGTGGATCCTTCAGCTCCCATACGTCAACGGAGCTGTTCAGTTCGTTAACGCAGTAGCCGTATTGCTGGTTCGGATGGAAGACCATATGACGCGGGCCAGCGCCTTCAACGGTGGTCACCTCAGCCGGTTCCTGGGCAGCCAGGAAACCGTCGTCGCTCAGGGTAAACAGGCAGATACGATCCTGTTTCAGCGCCGGAACCCACAGGGTGCGATTGTCCGGGGAAATATTTGCCGAGTGGCAGCCTTCCAGCCCTTCCACCACCGCCACCGCTTCCCGCGGCAGGCCGTCCACCAGCGGCGTAACGCTTACGCAGCCCGCATTATAGGATGCGCTGAACACAAAGCGGCCCTGATGATCGGTAGAGATGTGCGTTGGGCTACCGGGCAGCGCGGCTTCGCCAGCGAAGGTCAGGGCGCCATTATCGGGCGCAATGCGGTAGGCCAGTACGCGAAACTCCGGACGCACGCCGACGTAGAGATACTCTTTGTTCGGGCTCACCACCATCGGCTGCACCTGCCCCGGGGCATCAACAACCTGCACCAGGGTCAGTTTCCCCTCAGGATCCAGATCCCAGACGTGAATCTGCTGGCTTTCCGGGCTGGCGGTATAAACGGTTTGTTTCATGAATACTCCTTCCTCACTGCACGTGGAAATTTCATTTTTCAGACTAACGGCGCCCTGAAAAATACAATACGCATACACAACATTTTTCAGATTGCCTCCAGGCAGCCTGAAAGATCAAGTGTATCGGCTCTTTAGCGGTAGATGCTGAAAAGTTTGCCGGAATGGCACAGCGGTGTACCATCATAGCCTGCTAACTTTTCATCATTAACCGGAAACAACACATGACCTCACGCGTGATTGCCCTCGATTTAGACGGCACGCTCTTAACCGGCAAAAAGACCATCCTCCCCGCCTCGCTCGACGCGCTGGCTCGCGCCAAAGATGCTGGATACCAGATCATTGTCGTCACCGGACGACATCACGTCGCTATCCATCCTTTTTATCAGGCACTGGCTCTCGATACACCTGCAATTTGCTGCAATGGTACTTATTTGTATGATTATCATGCAAAAAAGGTGCTTGAGTCCGATCCGATGCCGGTCGATAAAGCCCTGAGCCTGACGGAGCTGCTGAACCAGCATGATATTCACGGCCTGATGTACGTTGATGACGCCATGCTCTACGAGCAGCCGACCGGGCACGTCATCCGCACTGCCAACTGGGCCCAGTCTCTGCCCGTCGAGCAGCGCCCGGTATTTACTCAGGTCGACTCTCTGGCGCAGGCGGCGCGCGAAGTTAACGCCGTGTGGAAATTCGCCCTGACCGATGAAGATACCGCCAAACTGCAGCGTTTTGCCCTGCACGTTGGCCAGACGCTGGGCCTGGAGTGCGAATGGTCGTGGCACGATCAGGTGGATATTGCCCGGGAAGGCAACAGTAAAGGTAAACGCCTGGCGCAGTGGGTGGCGTCCCGGGGACTGTCAATGCAGGATGTTATCGCTTTCGGCGACAACTATAACGACCTCAGCATGCTGGAGGCCGCCGGCACCGGCGTAGCGATGGGCAACGCGGTAGAGGAAGTGAAAGCACGCGCCAACGTGGTGATCGGTGAAAACGAAACCACCAGCATCGCCGACTACATCTATCGCCACCTGCTGTAATCAGGCGGCTATCGACACGCTTTTTATCTGCGCATACAGCCGCTGGCCCGGGGCAACGCCCAGATCATCGCGAGCCCAGGGGCTGATGCGCGCCCACAGCGTGCGGCCGCTTATCTCCAGCCTGACCTCAACCTGCCCATGGCTTTCAATACACTGCATAACCTCCGCGGGCAAAATATTGCGAATACTGGTTTGCTGAGCGGGCTGCAGTACCAGAGACACGTCCGAGGCCTGAATGCGGATGCGCGCGGTTTCGCCCAGCGGCCTGTCAAGCCGGTTGACCCATATCTGCTGGTCGCCGATCGCCAGGGCGGTCATCGTATACTGCGGATGCTGGGCGGCAACAATCGCGCTCAGGATGGTACTTTGCTGATCCTCGGGCAGCCAGGGGTGCATCACGCTACTACTCCACACCTCTTCCAGGCAGCCAAAGGCTTTCACCTTCCCCGCCTCCAGCACCAGCACGTTATCCGCCAGGTGCTGGATCTCATCAAGAGAGTGGCTGACGTACAGCATCGGGATGTTAATTTCGCGCGCCAGCCGCTGCAGATAGGGCAACAGCTCGCGCTTGCGCGGAATATCCAACGATGCCAGCGGTTCATCTAACAGCAGCAGCTCCGGCGCGGTAAGCAGCGCCCGGCCAATCGCGACCCGCTGTTTTTCTCCGCCGGAGAGTCCTCCCGGTAGCCGATCAAGCAGTGGCGCAATGCCGAGCAGATCGACCAGCTTATCGAACTGTCCGGCCATATTTTTTGCCATGCCATATTGCAGATTACCCCGCACTTTATAGTGCGGAAACAGGCGCGCGTCCTGAAAAACATAGCCAATGCGGCGTTTTTCCGGCGCCAGGCAGATACGTTTTTCAACATCGTTTAGCACTCTGCCGTTAAGGACAATGCGCCCCTGCTGCGGGCGGGTCAGGCCGCTAATAGCGTTGATCAGCGAGGTTTTTCCCGCGCCAGAGACGCCGAATACCGCTGTAATGCCGCTGGCAGGGAGCGTCTCGCGGATTTGCAGACAGTGGGTTCCCAGCGTCTGGGTAAAATCGAGTTCAAGCATGTTATTTCCCCATCCGCTGACGGCTGAGGCGGGCCAGCCATTCGGAAATCAGCAGCGATACCAGCGCCAGCACAATCGAAATCAAGCATAAACGCGCGGCTGCGCCCTCGCCGCCGGGAGTCTGAATCAGGGTATACATTGCTGAAGGGATGGTACGCGTTTCACCGGGAATATTGGAAACAAAAGTGATAGTGGCGCCAAACTCGCCCAGCGAACGGGCAAAAGCCAGCACGGTGCCGACGATAATACCGGGTAGCGTCAACGGTAGCGTAATAGTGAAAAATACGCGCCAGCGCCCAGCGCCCAGGGTACGCGCCGCCTGCTCAAGCTTGATGTCCACCCCTTCCAGCGCGAGGCGAATGGCCCGCACCATCAACGGAAAGGACATGACCGCCGCCGCCAGCACCGCGCCGCGCCAGCTAAACGCAAAGCTCAGCCCAAACCAGTCATATAGCCAGCTGCCGATAAAGCCGCGGCGCCCCATCGCAATCAGCAACAGATAGCCCACCACCACCGGCGGCAGCACCAGCGGCAGGTGGATAACGCTATCGAGCAGCGCTTTGCCGGGAAAATCCCGACGAACCAGCAGCCAGGAAAAAAAGATGCCGAAAGGTAAGCTAACTACCACCGCCAGGGAGGAGACTTTCAGGCTCAGCAGTACCGCCTGCCATTCAGGATCGCTTAAGAACATTAGTGGGTAGTGAATCCGTAACGTTTAAAGATGGCGGAAGCTTCCGGCCCTTTTAAATAGTCATAAAACGCGCTGACCGTCGCACTGTTATGCCCGTCGACGATAGCCAGCGGATATTCCACCTTCTTATGGGAATCTTCCGGGAAGGTTCCGACGACTTTTACGCCTTTGCTGGCGACCGCATCAGAGCCGTACACGATCCCCAGCGGGGCTTCGCTGCGTTCAACCAGGGCCAGCGCGCCGCGCACGTCCTCTGCCGGCGCCAGCTTCGGCGACAGGGTTTCCCAGGCTCCCAGCTTTTGCAGCGCCTCTTTCGCATAGATGCCAGCAGGCACGTGTTCCGGGTCACCTACGGCCAGGCGGCCGCCTTTCAGCAGGCTGGTCCAGTCGGTTTTATCATTGATGTTTATCTCGCCCTGCGCGCTGGCTTTTGGCGCCACGACAACCAGGCTGTTACCGAGAAGGGTCGTCCGAGAAGCAGAATCAATGCTCTTTTTCCCGGCCGCGTAATCCATCCATTTTTGATCGGCGGAGATAAACAGATCCGCCGGCGCGCCCGCTTCAATCTGGCGCGCCAGCGTGGATGAAGAAGCAAATGAAGAGACAACCTCAACGTTCTTCTCTTTCTTATACTCTTTAGCGATATCCTGCATGGCGTTAGTGAGCGATGCTGCGGCAAAAACCGTCACTTTGCCCTCATCCGCCAGCGCGTGACCGGCAACGCAGAGCGTTAACGTTGTTCCGGCAAAAAAGCGTAACCATTGACCTGCCATCTGAATCTCCCGTAGGTTCGTTATGTAGCTGACAATATAACGATAGAGCCAGGACTTTCCCAGAGAAAATTAGGGGTAATGAGCGGAGGATCAAACGAAGGGGGAAAAATAAAAACGCCCGGTCAAACCGGGCGCGGGGGAAATCAGTGGTTTTGCGGCCTGCTGTCTTTATGGCCGGCTCCGGAGAAGAGGTTAAACACTTCGCCCAGCCCGTAAATCAAACCCAGGATGACAGCCATCACCACAGGGACCATGACTACGGCAAAAACCAGACTTTTCAATAGCTCTAACATGGTTGGCTCCAGAAAGTACGAATACTTTATTGTAACGAATTCCGCCGGAAAAACACGCCCCATTTGTGCGGTGCCTCACGGACTGCCGCCGCAGAAGCATCTTGCAAGATGACCGCTATCGGTCACAATACCTTTTTTTCATCAGGACATGATTATGCAGGCCGAAATTCTCCTTACCCTTAAATTACAGCAGCGCCTGTTCGCCGATCCCCGTCGTATCGCCCTGCTGAAGCAAATTGACCTGACCGGCTCCATTAGCCAGGGGGCCAAAAATGCCGGCATCAGCTATAAAAGCGCATGGGATGCCATTAATGAAATGAATCAGCTCAGCGAGCAGACCCTGGTTGACCGGGCGACCGGCGGCAAAGGCGGCGGCGGCGCGGTCCTCACCCGTTACGGGCAGCGGCTGATTCAGCTCTACGACCTGCTGGCGCAGATTCAGCAGAAAGCGTTCGATGTCCTGAGCGATGATGACGCCCTTCCCCTCGACAGCCTGCTGGCCGCCATTTCGCGATTCTCTCTGCAGACCAGCGCGCGCAACCAGTGGTTCGGCACGATTACCGGCCGCGACCATCAGCAGGTTCAGCAGCACGTAGAGGTCCTGCTGGCCGACGGGCAAACCCGTCTCAAAGTCGCGATTACCGCCCAGAGCGCCGAGCGTCTTGGCCTGGATGAAGGCCAGGAAGTATTAGTGCTGCTGAAGGCGCCGTGGGTTGGCATCACCCTGGATGCCGCGGAGGCGGTACAGGCTGATAATCAGCTGTCCGGCCGAATCAGCCGCATCGAACGCGGGCCGGAGCAGTGCGAAGTACTGATGGCGCTCCCGGATGGTCAAAGCCTTTGCGCCACCCTGCCGGTGGAACAGACGCGCGATCTGGCCGAAGGCGCGGAAGCGATAGCATATTTCAATGCCGATCGCATCATTCTCGCCACGTTATGCTAACGCCATTGACATTGTGGGCGTGAAGACGTATCCCTGAAATAAATCGCTGCAAAAAGTGGGATACACAATGTCATCATTGCAAATTTCGCAAGGCACGTTTCGCCTGAGCGACACCAAAACGTTAAATATTGAACAACTCTGCGTGCAGGCTGGCGAGAGCTGGGCTTTCGTCGGCAGCAACGGCAGCGGGAAGTCGGCCCTTGCGCGGGCGCTATCCGGAGAGCTGACACTGCTCAGCGGACAGCGCGAGAATACGTTCGCACGCATTACCCGCCTCTCTTTTGAACAGCTGCAGAAGCTGGTCAGCGATGAGTGGCAGCGCAACAACACGGACTTGCTCAGCCCCGGAGAAGAAGATACCGGACGCACGACAGCGGAAATTATCCAGGATGAGATTAAAGACCCCTCCCGCTGCGCCCGCCTTGCAGAACAGTTCTCTATCAGCCACCTGCTTGAGCGCCGCTTTAAATATCTCTCTACCGGAGAAACGCGTAAGACTCTGCTGTGCCAGGCGCTGATGGGCGACCCCGACCTGCTTATCCTTGATGAGCCGTTCGACGGTCTTGATGTCGCCTCACGCCAGCAGCTTGCGGCGCTGCTGGCCACGCTCAACGGCGAAGGGATCGCCCTGGTGCTGGTTCTTAATCGTTTCGATGAAATCCCGGAGTTCGTTCAGTTTGCCGGCGTGCTGGCGGAGTGTGTTCTGAGCGAAACCGGCGAAAAGCAGGCCCTGCTGCAGCAGGCGCTCATTGCCCAGCTGGCCCACAGCGAAAGGCTTGATGGCATGACGCTGCCGGAGCCCGATGCCCCGGCCGCGCGTCTTGGGCTGGACGACGATGCGCCGCTCATCGTGCTCAACGACGGCAGGGTTTCCTACAATGACCGCCCCATCATTAATCATCTGAACTGGACGGTAAATCCCGGCGAACACTGGCAGATAGTCGGCCCCAACGGCGCCGGTAAATCGACGCTACTCAGCCTGGTCACCGGCGACCATCCCCAGGGCTATAGTAACGACCTGACCCTGTTTGGCCGCCGCCGCGGCAGCGGGGAAACGATCTGGGATATTAAGAAGCATATCGGTTACGTCAGCAGCAGCCTGCACCTTGAATACCGCGTCAGCACCAACGTACGTAACGTGATTCTCTCGGGCTATTTCGACTCGATTGGCATCTATCAGGCCGTTTCCGACAAACAGCATAAGCTGGTGCAGAACTGGCTGGATATTCTGGGGATTGATAAACGCACCGCCGATGCGCCGTTCCATAGCCTCTCCTGGGGGCAGCAGCGGCTGGCGCTGATCGTCCGCGCGCTGGTCAAGCACCCTACCCTGCTGATCCTCGATGAACCGCTGCAGGGGCTGGATCCGCTCAACCGCCAGCTGGTGCGCCGCTTTGTTGATGTGCTCATTAGCGAAGGGGCGACGCAGCTGCTGTTTGTCTCCCACCATGCAGAAGACGCTCCCGACTGCATCACCCATCGCCTGGCATTTGTGAGCAGTGGAGACGGTTACACCTACCGGGTCGGCCCGCTGGAAAAATAAGCCTGTAAAGGGGTCTGTGGATCCCTTATTTTTTCAGAATAATAGCCTGACCATAAATTAACCCCCTGTTCTATAATCAAAAAATCTTAAAAGCTACGGCTGGAAATTTTAGTGTAAACGATTCCACCAATTTGCCCTGTGTCACACTTTTACCTTCTTTGGTATGCTATCTTCTTCTCACACGATAAGCCTATTGGAGCGAATCATGAAAGTACTGGTTACAGGTGGTAGCGGTTACATTGGAAGTCACACCTGCGTTCAACTGCTACTGCAGGGACACGACGTGATTATTCTCGACAATCTCTGCAACAGTAAGCGCAGCGTATTGCCAATCATTGAACGTCTCGGCGGCAAAAGCGCCACCTTTGTTGAAGGCGATATTCGTAATGAAGCGCTGATGACGGAAATTCTTCACGATCACGCCATTGAAGCGGTGATCCATTTTGCCGGCCTGAAAGCCGTCGGGGAATCCGTCGCCAAACCGCTTGAATATTACGACAACAACGTAACCGGAACGCTAAAACTCGTTTCCGCTATGCGCGCTGCGGGCGTGAAAAACTTTATTTTCAGCTCCTCCGCCACCGTCTACGGCGACCAGCCCAAAATTCCTTATGTCGAGAGCTTCCCGACCGGTACTCCGCAGAGCCCGTACGGCAAAAGCAAGCTGATGGTTGAGCAGATCCTGACTGACCTGCAAAAAGCGCAGCCGGACTGGAGCATCGCACTGCTGCGCTACTTCAACCCGGTCGGCGCCCATCCATCGGGCGATATGGGCGAAGACCCGCAGGGCATTCCGAACAACCTGATGCCGTATATCGCGCAGGTCGCGGTCGGGCGCCGTGAATCGCTGGCGGTATTTGGCAACGACTACCCAACCGAAGACGGCACCGGCGTACGTGACTACATTCACGTCATGGACCTTGCCGACGGCCACGTCGCGGCGATGGAAAAACTGGCCGACAAAGCCGGCGTGCATATCTATAACCTTGGCGCAGGCGTCGGCAGTAGCGTACTCGACGTGGTCAATGCCTTTAGCAAAGCCTGCGGCAAACCGATTAACTACCACTTCGCGCCGCGCCGCGAAGGCGACCTCCCGGCCTACTGGGCGGACGCTGAAAAGGCCGACCGCGAGCTGAACTGGCGCGTGACGCGCAACCTTGACGAAATGGCGCAGGACACCTGGCACTGGCAGTCCCGTCATCCGCAGGGTTATCCAGACTAAGGAACCTTCATGAGCGTATTTAACCCCGTCGACCATCCACATCGTCGTTATAACCCGTTAACCGGGCAGTGGATTCTGGTTTCTCCGCATCGCGCCAAGCGCCCCTGGCAGGGGGCGCAGGAAACGCCGGCAAAGCAGACCTTGCCCGCGCACGATCCGGACTGTTTCCTTTGCCCGGGCAATACCCGCGTCACCGGCGACAAAAACCCGAACTACACCGGCACGTTTGTTTTTACCAATGACTTTGCGGCTTTGATGACCGATACCCCTGATGCCCCGGAAAGCGACGATCCGCTGATGCGCTGTCAGAGCGCCCGCGGCACCAGCCGGGTCATCTGCTTCTCGCCAGATCACAGCAAAACGCTGCCGGAACTGAGCGTTGAGGCGCTGGAAGGCGTGGTTAAAACGTGGCAGGAGCAGACCGCCGACCTTGGAAAGAGCTACCCCTGGGTGCAGGTCTTTGAAAATAAAGGGGCGGCGATGGGCTGCTCCAACCCGCACCCCCATGGGCAGGTGTGGGCCAACAGCTTTCTGCCTAATGAAGCGGAACGCGAAGATCGTCTGCAAAAAGCGTACTTCACCGAGCACGGCGCGCCGATGCTGGTGGATTACGTGCAGCGCGAATTAGCCGACGGTAGTCGTACTATCGTTGACACTGACCACTGGCTCGCCGTGGTTCCTTATTGGGCCGCGTGGCCTTTTGAAACGCTGCTGCTGCCAAAAGCGCACGTCCAGCGCCTGACTGATTTAACCGACGACCAGCGCAGCGATCTCGCGCTGGCGCTGAAAAAGCTGACCAGTCGTTACGACAACCTGTTCCAGTGCTCATTCCCCTACTCCATGGGCTGGCACGGCGCGCCGTTTAACGATGAAGAGAATAATCACTGGCAGCTGCACGCCCATTTTTACCCGCCGCTGCTGCGTTCCGCCACGGTGCGTAAATTTATGGTCGGCTATGAAATGCTGGCTGAAACCCAGCGTGACCTGACG
The DNA here is from genome assembly GCF_051209435.1 of Klebsiella sp. HN106. NCBI lineage: Bacteria > Pseudomonadati > Pseudomonadota > Gammaproteobacteria > Enterobacterales > Enterobacteriaceae > Klebsiella > Klebsiella sp. HN106. Next base: position 301,472 of record NZ_JBLURD010000002.1, read on the forward strand.
GCCGAGCAGGCCGCCGAGCGTCTGCGCGCTGTGAGCGACGTCCATTTTCGCGAATCCGGAGTATAACCATGAGTCTGAAAGAGAAAACCCAAGCCCTGTTTGCTGAGAAATTTGGCTACCCGGCCAGCCATGTTATCCAGGCCCCAGGCCGCGTTAACCTGATCGGCGAGCATACCGACTATAACGATGGGTTCGTGCTGCCCTGCGCCATTGATTACCAGACGGTTATCGCCTGTGCGCCGCGCGACGATCGTACCGTGCGGGTTATTGCCGCCGATTACGACAATCAGACCGATGAATTCTCTCTCGACTCGCCGATTACCAGCCACGACACCCAGCAGTGGTCAAACTATGTCCGCGGCGTGGTGAAGCATCTCCAGCAGCGGAATAACGCCTTCGGCGGCGCGGACCTGACGATCAGCGGTAACGTGCCGCAAGGCGCCGGGTTAAGCTCCTCGGCTTCGCTGGAGGTCGCCGTCGGCACGGTGTTCCAGCAGCTGTACCACCTGCCGCTCGATGGCGCGCAAATTGCCCTGAACGGCCAGGAAGCGGAAAATCAGTTCGTCGGCTGCAACTGCGGCATTATGGACCAGCTGATCTCCGCGCTTGGTAAAAAAGATCACGCTCTGCTGATCGACTGCCGCTCCTTAGGGACGAAAGCGGTGTCGATGCCGAAAGGCGTCGCGGTAGTGATTATCAACAGTAACTTTAAGCGCACCCTGGTGGGCAGCGAATACAACACCCGTCGCGAGCAGTGCGAAACCGGCGCGCGCTTCTTCCAGCGTCCGGCTCTGCGCGACGTCACGCTGCAAGAGTTTAACGCCGTGGCTCACGAGCTTGATCCGGTAGTCGCCAAACGCGTTCGCCACGTGCTGACTGAAAACGCCCGCACCGTAGAAGCCGCATCGGCGCTGGAAAAAGGCGACCTGCAGCGGATGGGCGAACTGATGGCGGAATCTCACGCCTCCATGCGCGATGATTTTGAAATCACCGTACCGCAGATTGATACCCTGGTAGAGATCGTCAAAGCGACCATCGGCAACAAAGGCGGCGTTCGCATGACCGGCGGCGGCTTCGGCGGCTGTATCGTCGCGCTGGTGCCGGAGGAGCTGGTTGATACCGTGCAGCAGGCCGTTGCCAGAGAGTATGAAGCGAAAACGGGCATTAAAGAGACCTTCTACGTCTGCAAACCGTCGCAGGGAGCCGGGCAATGCTAAAGCAAACAACGGAGCTGGCGCCGGACGGCCAGCCATGGAATCTTCTTACCCTGCGTAACGACGCAGGCATGACGGCCACCGTGATGGACTGGGGCGCGACGCTGCTCTCCGCGCGCGTGCCCCTGGCGGACGGTAGCGAACGAGAAGCGCTGCTCGGCTGCGCAACCCCCGGCGACTATACGCGCCAGGCCGCTTACCTTGGCGCTTCCGTAGGCCGTTACGCTAACCGTATTGCCAACAGCCGCTTTACCCTGGATGGCCAGCTCATCAATCTGACGCCCTCCAACGAGGCTGGCCATCAGCTCCACGGCGGACCGGAAGGTTTTGATAAGCGCCGCTGGCAAATTGTTAGCGCTGACGCTCGCCACGCGCTGTTTTCTCTCTCCTCCCGCGATGGCGATCAGGGCTATCCTGGTAATCTGACGGCAACCGCGCACTACCGCCTGACCGACGATAACCGGATCGCTATTGAGTATCGCGCCACCGTGGACCAGCCGTGCCCGGTGAATCTGACAAACCACGTCTATTTCAACCTCGATGGCGTGCAGAGCGACGTGCGCAACCATAAGCTGCAAATTTTTGCCGATGTTTATCTGCCCGTCGAAAGCGACGGTATTCCGGGGGGAGATCTGCAAAACGTCACCCTGACCAGCTTCGATTTCCGCACGCCGAAAACCCTGGCGGACGACTTCCTGCGCGACGAAGATCAGCAAAAAGTAAAAGGTTATGACCATGCCTTCCTGCTACAGGCGCTGGGGAATGCCGATACTCCGGCCGCTCACGTCTGGTCGCAGGACGAAAAGCTACAGATGACGGTTTATACATCCGCCCCCGCGTTGCAGTTTTACTCCGGCAACTATCTTGGCGGCACGCCGTCGCGCACAGCGCAGGCGTACGATGACTGGCAGGGCCTGGCTCTGGAGAGCGAGTTCCTTCCAGATTCTCCGAATCATCCGGAATGGCCGCAGCCGGATTGTGTACTGCGCCCCGGCGAAGAGTACGTCAGCCTGACGGAATATCAGTTTATCGCTCGATAGCCTCTGGCCCTCCCGATGGAGGGCTTTTTATCATTTTGCTGAAAATTACGTCACTTACAGACAAAAACATAACCTCTGTTTTACAAGCACCTTACACTGAGCCACTATTTTCGCTATGGTTAGGGATAAGCATTGCCGTGAGGTAAATCGCGGCAATATAATGAGAATAGTTATCAATCAATAAATATACACACTACAGATTTCGGGTCGCATCAAGGCGGCAAATGAGCAAATCCCCGGGAACATAGTGAACTATGTGACCAGGGTGAGTGAAAGTAGCCAACGACGAGGCGGCGCGAAAGATGACGTGTATTGAGGAGTAAGTGTATGGCTGTAACTAAGCTGGTACTCGTTCGTCACGGCGAAAGCCAATGGAATAACGAAAACCGTTTCACCGGTTGGTATGACGTTGACCTGTCTGAAAAAGGCGTTGGTGAAGCAAAAGCGGCCGGTAAGCTGCTGAAAGAAGAAGGCTTCAGCTTCGACTTTGCTTATACCTCTGTGCTGAAACGTGCCATCCACACCCTGTGGAACGTGCTGGACGAACTGGATCAGGCCTGGCTGCCGGTTGAGAAATCCTGGAAACTGAACGAACGCCACTACGGTGCGCTGCAGGGCCTGAACAAAGCGGAAACCGCTGAAAAATACGGTGACGAACAGGTTAAACAGTGGCGTCGCGGCTTTGCGGTAACGCCGCCGGAGCTGACCAAAGACGATGAGCGCTATCCGGGCCACGATCCGCGCTACGCCAAACTGACCGATGCAGAACTGCCGACGACCGAGAGTCTGGCGCTGACCATCGACCGCGTTGTGCCATACTGGAACGAAACGATTCTGCCGCGTCTGAAAAGCGGTGAGCGCGTGATTATCGCCGCTCACGGCAACTCCCTGCGTGCGCTGGTGAAATACCTCGACAATATGGGCGAAGCAGAGATCCTTGAACTGAACATCCCGACTGGCGTACCGCTGGTGTATGAGTTTGACGAAAACTTCAAGCCGATCAAACACTACTATCTGGGTAACGCCGACGAGATCGCTGCGAAAGCGGCTGCCGTTGCCAACCAGGGCAAAGCGAAGTAATCCTCGCAGGATGTAAAAAAAGCGTGGAGCAATCCACGCTTTTTTTGCGCCGTTCGCTGCAGACTTAACCGCGACGCGCTTTTACCGCCTCGGCCAGCTGGCGAAGAAGCGTATCGGTATCTTCCCAGCCGATGCAGGCATCGGTAATACTTTTACCGTAGGTCAGCGGTTCGCCGCTTTCAAGACTCTGATTGCCTTCCACCAGGTGGCTTTCAATCATCACGCCCATAATCGACCGCTCGCCGCCGGCAACCTGCTGACATACGTCAGCGCCGACATCCATCTGCTTTTTAAACTGTTTGCTGGAGTTGGCGTGGCTGAAATCAATCATAATTTGAGCGGGCAGACCTGCTTTCGCCAGACCGACCTTCACTTCGGCAACGTGCTGCGCGCTGTAGTTCGGCTCTTTTCCGCCGCGCAGGATAATATGGCAATCGCTATTACCGCTGGTGTTCACAATTGCCGAATGCCCCCATTTGGTCACCGACAGGAAACAGTGCGGCGCGCCAGCGGCGTTAATGGCGTCGATAGCCACTTTGATGGTTCCATCGGTGCCGTTTTTAAATCCGACCGGGCAGGACAGACCGGAAGAGAGCTCACGATGCACCTGCGACTCCGTGGTCCGCGCGCCAATCGCGCCCCAGCTCATCAGATCGGCAAGATACTGCGGCGTGATCATATCGAGGAATTCCCCCGCCGCGGGCAGCCCGCTGTCGTTGATATCAAGCAGCAGCTTGCGCGCGATACGCAGGCCATCGTTGATGCGGAAGCTGTTATCCATATGCGGATCGTTGATCAGCCCTTTCCAGCCGACGGTGGTACGCGGTTTCTCAAAATAAACGCGCATCACGATTTCCAGCTCGCCTTTTAGCTCTTCACGAAGCTTAAGCAGACGTTCAGCATACTCTTTTGCCGCCGCCGGATCGTGAATGGAGCAGGGCCCAATGACCACCAGCAGGCGATCGTCATTCCCTTTCAGGATCTGATGGATCGCTTTACGAGCATGCGCAACGGTATTGGCAGCATTTTCGGTAGCGGGGAATTTTTCCAGGAGCGCAACGGGAGGTAATAATTCGTTGATCTCTTTAATACGTAAATCGTCGTTCTGATAATTCATCTTATTTCCAGCGTTGCCATACTTATCCAGTGAAATGCAATCCCTCCAATCTATCTCTTCATGCAAAAAGTGTAAACGTGATTTTACAGTAGCGGCAGAATATTCCTGGAAATAGGCTAAAAAACGCCATAAAGTCGCGGAATAGTGGCCACAAGCTATAATTTTTAACTGTTAGGACTTAATTTTCTTTAGCATTCAGCATTATATATTAATGCCGCTCGCTATCACCGAAGCTTTAACCACAACGAGTCAAACCTCCGGCAAATGCACTGTTGGAAGAGGTAATTCGACAAATCGACATAACAGGAGCATCCAATGAAAATGAATAAGCTAACCAGTCTTCTCCTCGCAGCAACCCTTGGTCTGGCCAGCGGCGCGGCCCTGGCCGCCGATACCGGGGCGCAGTCGAATAATGGGCAAGCGAATGCAGCGGCCGACGCGGGCCAGGTCGCCCCCGATGCGCGTGAAAACGTGGCGCCAAACAACGTCGACAACGGTAAAATCAACTCCGGTTCCACCGATACCAATGGCACCATGCTCCACCCTGACGGCTCGACCATGAACCATGACGGCATGTCGAGCGACGAAGTGCACAAAAACTCAATGTGCAAAGATGGCCGCTGTCCGGATACTGATAAAAAAGTCGGTCAGGACGAAGCGACGAAAACCGACGGTACCACCCAGTAAGCTGAGTACCGGACACCAGGGAGGAGAGCTAAGGCTCTCCTTTTTTTCATTCTATTCACCCCAGAAAGGGAATCATGTCATAAAGTAATCATCAAAATAATAATGTAGGGAAGGCACCATGGGGCAATCACACTCGCATAATTCTGCGCAACCCACCGAAGATAAAAATGCCCGTCGGCTACTGCTGGCGTTCTGCGTTACTGCCGGGTTCATGTTGGTTGAGGCCGCAGGCGGACTCATTTCAGGTTCACTGGCGCTGCTGGCCGATGCCGGGCATATGTTGACGGACGCAGCAGCGCTGCTGTTCGCCTTTCTGGCAGTGCGTTTCGCCAGTCGACCGCCGAATGCGCAACATACCTTTGGCTGGCTGCGGCTGACCACGCTGGCGGCTTTTCTCAATGCCATTGCTTTAGTGGTCATTACGATCCTCATCGTCTGGGAGGCCATTCAGCGCTTTCATCATCCGCAGCCGGTGGCCGGTAAAACGATGATGGTTATTGCGGTTGCCGGCCTGCTGGCCAATATTCTGGCCTTTTGGATCCTGCATCGCGGCAGTGAAGAACGTAATCTCAATGTGCGGGCCGCCGCTCTGCATGTGCTGGGGGATTTACTCGGCTCGGTCGGGGCGATTATTGCCGCTATCGTGATCCTTACGACCGGCTGGACGCCTATCGACCCCATCCTGTCCGTGCTGGTATCGTGCCTGGTTTTGCGCAGCGCCTGGCGTTTGCTGCAGGAGAGCGTCAACGAACTGCTGGAGGGGGCGCCGCGCTCGCTTGATGTTGAGGCACTAAAGCGCGATCTGCGTCGCTCAATACCGGAGGTGCGCGATGTACATCACGTCCACGCCTGGCTGGTCGGCGAAAAAACGGTGATGACGCTGCACGTGCAGGTGGTGCCGCCGCACGATCACGATGGCCTGCTGGAACGGATCCAACATTTCTTACAGCATAAGTACGAAATTGGACACGTAACGGTGCAGATGGAGTATCAGCCCTGCAGCGGCCCGGAGTGCCGTCTCAACATGACGCACGCCGGGCATGGCCATCACCATCACCACTAGCGTGAAAACGCGCGAGAGCCTCGCTCACGCGCGCTATTAATCCACATCCGGCTGCCGTTGAGGGCGATGAATGTCAGAATCAAATATTCGAGCGACATCGCATAAACCCCCTGGAGGGCGAAAATAACGACGCTAATAACGTTGATGATCACCCACAGCAGCCAGTTTTCAACGTATTTTCGGGTCATCAGAATCATCGCCGCAATCGAGAGTACCATCATGCAGGAGTCCCAGAACGGGAATGCGTCTGGCTGCAGCGCCGGCATAACGACCTGCAGGCCCAGGGCGTGCATCAGCGCAACGGCAATCCTGGTCAGATACGCAAAAACCGGATCGATAAATAGCGTCATCAGGCCAATCGCCACCACGCAGGCCGCCAGCCAGCCTAACGCTTTCGGCAGCGGTAGCCAGCGGATTTGCAGCTCAGCCTGGTTATCGCTGGTCTGTCGTGACCAGGCATACCAGCCGTAGACGTTGGCAACAAAGAAGAAGACCTGGAGCAGAAGGCTGGCGTACAGCTGGATCTGAAAAAAGATAATGGCAAACAGCGTGACGTTGATTAACCCAAAGGCATAGTTGACGATCTTCTCCAGGCTCGCCAGCCAGATACACAGCAGGCCTGCGATAGTACCGACGGCTTCAATCCACGACAGATCATATCCCCCGGCGCCAATGGGTATGTGAACTAAAATATTCTGCGTACTAAAAAAATCCATCTTATCCCCAGAGCGTACTGTGACGCAGTAATGAACTATCCCCGAAGTGTAGCCGCAAAATCGAGCATTCTGTTTAGCGGAACCAGCGCCCCGGTACGCAGCTGTTCATCAACATGAATTTCATGTTCAGCGCCCCCGTTCTCCAGCGCTTCAGCAATGGCCTGCAGGCCATTCATCGCCATCCACGGACAGTGCGCGCAGCTGCGGCAGGTCGCCCCTTCGCCTGCCGTAGGGGCTTCCAGCAGCTCTTTTTCCGGCACCGCCTGCTGCATTTTGTAAAAAATACCCCGGTCGGTGGCGACAATCAGCTGCTGGTGCGGGAGCGTTTTTGCCGCACTGATTAACTGGCTGGTTGAACCTACCGCATCGGCCATATCGACGATCGCCTGCGGTGATTCCGGGTGAACCAGAACCGCAGCCTGCGGATATAGCGCTTTCATTCTTGCCAGCGCTTGAGTTTTGAATTCATCATGAACAATACAGGCCCCATGCCAGCACAGCACGTCGGCGCCGGTCTGTTTTTGCACGTAGCTGCCCAGATGGCGGTCCGGCGCCCAGAGGATTTTTTCCCCCATGCTATCCAGATGCTCAATGAGTTCCACTGCGATACTGGAGGTCACAACCCAGTCGGCGCGAGCCTTAACCGCCGCAGAGGTATTGGCATAGACCACAACGGTACGGTCCGGGTGAGCGTCACAAAAAGCGCTGAACGCCTCGATCGGGCAGCCAAGATCCAACGAACACTCCGCCTGCAGCGTGGGCATCAGGATGGTTTTTTCCGGACTGAGGATTTTTGCCGTTTCTCCCATAAACCGTACGCCGGCGACCAGCAGCGTAGAGGCGGAATGTCGGGCGCCGAAGCGCGCCATTTCCAGAGAGTCGGAGATGCAGCCACCGGTCTCTTCAGCCAGTTGCTGAATTTCGGGGTCGGTGTAGTAATGGGCCACCATTGCCGCATCGCGTTCACGCAGCAGGCGTTTAATTTTTTCACGATAGAAGTGCTTCTCATCGCGGTTTAACGGCATGGGCTTGGGGGGAAAGGGATAAATTGCCGCTTCCGGATCAAACATTACGCTCATCTTGCAGTCTCGTTTCACTGGCTTAACTTGAAAACCGCAATAACGCCCGAAAAACGGCATTATTCGGTAATGGTGTTTTATATGCTAAACAAGATAGCCGATTGTGCAGAAAATGTCGTGAGGAATTTTGCCCTCAGGGACCATTTCCCGGAGGCGATGCTGCGCATCTGTCCGGGCTGCCAAACCTGCAGAACGCACGAATCTGTAGCCCGGGCAAGGCGCGTCAAGCGCCGCCCCCGGGATGAAGCCACGCAAAGGCATCAGGCCCGGCACATTTCCCGGAGGCGATGCTGCGCATCTGTCCGGGCTACTGGCCTGTGCCAATTGTAGCCACGGTAAACACAGCGCGACGGTAGAATAACGCAGCATTAAAGTATTGCGGATTGTTGTGATTTTCGAGGAAATGGCAGATAGCAAAAAAGCGCCTTTAGGGCGCTTTTTTGCATTGGTGGGTCGTGCAGGATTCGAACCTGCGACCAATTGATTAAAAGTCAACTGCTCTACCAACTGAGCTAACGACCCCTTGCGGGTTTACTGCTAACTGGAACGATTCAGGATGGGGCGTCGTGCAGGATGACTCGGCTTTGCCTCGCCCTACGGGCCGTTGCTGACGCAACGCTATCCTTCACGCTTACTACCCGCCCTCGGCTGAGGATTGGTGGGTCGTGCAGGATTCGAACCTGCGACCAATTGATTAAAAGTCAACTGCTCTACCAACTGAGCTAACGACCCGCTCGGGTACTGCCTGAATATTCTTCACTCGTCACCAATTCCAAATTGGTGGGTCGTGCAGGATGACTCGCTTTCGCTCGCCCTATGGGCCGTTGCTGACGCAACGTTATCCTTCACGTTTAACATCTGAGTTTAATGTTAAATTGGTGGGTCGTGCAGGATTCGAACCTGCGACCAATTGATTAAAAGTCAACTGCTCTACCAACTGAGCTAACGACCCGAGTGGTGGGTGATGACGGGATCGAACCGCCGACCCCCTCCTTGTAAGGGAGGTGCTCTCCCAGCTGAGCTAATCACCCGATACTGCGCTGGATACATCTTTTCACGGTGGCTCGTGCAGGATGACTCGGCTTCGCCTCGCCCTACGTGCCGCTGCTGACGCAACGTGATCCTTCACGTTTTACTATCGCGTTCCACCAGAACGATTGGTGGGTCGTGCAGGATTCGAACCTGCGACCAATTGATTAAAAGTCAACTGCTCTACCAACTGAGCTAACGACCCACTATTTTCGTCGCTTTGGGCTTGTTCGATATCCCTTGGCAACGGCGGCATATATTACTGATTTCAGAATTCAGCGCAACAACAATTTAGATAAAGATTGCTTAACTGCTTAGGATTCATGCGACAAGACCAGAAATGATGCGATTTCTGGTCATGCCATAATCATCCGAGGGCGTTAAGGCGTTTTTGCGCTTGTTTGGCTCCGTCGGTGCCAGGAAATTTACTGACCACCTGCTGATAAACCGCTTTGGCTTTTGCGGTATCGCCTTTGTCCTGCATGATTACGCCGACTTTAAACATCGCATCGGGCGCTTTCGGAGATTTAGGGTAGTTTTTCACCACGGAAGCGAAATAGTACGCCGCATCGTCCTTTTTACCCTTATTGTAATTCAGTTGACCGAGCCAGTAGTTGGCGTTCGGCTGATAAGTTGAATCGGGGTACTTTTTGACGAAGTTCTGGAAAGCCGCCATCGCGTCGTCCTGGCGGGAAGCATCCTTCACCAGCGCGATAGCCGCGTTGTAATCGGTGTTTGCATCGCCGGTCGACGCCGGAGCGCCTGATGAAGCCGCTGGCGCGCTTGCCGCAGCGCCTTGCTCACTGGCTGACGACGGGCTTTGCGCGCCCGTCGCGCCGCCACCGCTGCTCAGACCGTCGATCTGCAGCAGGATCTGCTTCTGGCGTTCAACAACCTGATTCAGCTGATACTGGCTTTCCTGAATTTGGCCGCGCAGGGAATCAATATCGGACTGATTATCGGAGAGTTGTTGCTGGAGCTGGGTTAAAAGCTGGCTGTGCGCATTGGAAATACGCTCGAGTTGAGTGACACGGTCTTCGACCGAGCCTGAGCCGACACTACTGATTGGCGCCTGAGCAAAAGCGGCCCAGGGGGCCGCTATGCCAACCAGTAACGACAGACTCAATAGATGATGTCTGAAGTTACTGCTCATGCAATTCTCTTAGTAAACCAGTACGGCGCGACGGTTTTTGGCGTAAGCCGCTTCGTCGTGGCCCAGTACTGCAGGTTTTTCTTTACCGTAAGAAACGATGGAGATCTGGTCAGCAGAAACACCTTTGCCCTGCAGATACATCTTAACGGCGTTAGCACGACGCTCACCCAGAGCGATGTTGTATTCCGGCGTACCGCGCTCATCCGCATGACCTTCTACGGTCACTTTGTAAGACGGGTTGCTACGCAGGAAGTTAGCGTGCGCGTCCAGCATTGCAGCGAAGTCAGAACGGATATCGTATTTGTCCAGATCGAAGTAAACGATATTGTTCTGCTGCAGCTGTTGCATCTGCAGACGAGCCTGCTCTTCGGAAGACATGTTGCCGCCGTTAGCGTTACCGTCCATACCAGTGCCGGCACCCAGCATGCCTTCACCGCTCTGGTCGTTGCTGGCGTTCTTGTTAGAAGAACACGCCGCGATTGCCATAACCGGCAGAGCGATCAACAGCCCTTTCAGCACTTTGTTCAGTTGCATTTCTTTGATTCCTTTAATAATCAATTATTTATTATCACAGATACGGCGACCAGGCAGGCGATTTTACCTGTCCATCAGTTGCCGGAAGACGCGCTTTGAAACGCCCATCTGTAGAAACCAGATTCAGCACGGATCCCATCCCCTGAGAAGAGCTGTAGATTACCATAGTGCCGTTAGGTGCCAGACTTGGCGTTTCATCTAAAAACGTTGATGACAGAACCTGCACACCACCCGCTTCCAGATCTTGTTTGGCAATGTGCTGCTGACCACCGGCCGAGCTTACCATTACCATAGTTTTACCATCAGCGCTCACGTCAGCATCCTGGTTTTGTGAACCTTCCCAGGTAATACGCTGCGGCGTGCCGCCATTAATATTGACTTTATATACCTGCGGACGTCCCGCCTGGTCGGAAGTAAAGGCCAGATTCTGGCTATCCGGGAACCAGCTTGGTTCGGTGTTATTGCTACGACCATTGGTCACCTGGCGAATCTGACCGGATCCGAGGTCCATCACGTACAGGTTCAGGCTACCGGTTTTCGACAGAGCGAAGGCCAGTTTGCTGCCGTCCGGCGAAAACGCCGGGGCGCCGTTGTGCTGCGGGAACGAAGCAATCTGACGAACGGAGCCGTTAGCCAGAGTCTGCACCACCAGCGCAGAACGACCGCTTTCAAAGGTTACGTAGGCCAGTTTCGCACCATCCGGAGACCAGGCCGGAGACATCAGCGGCTGGGTGGAACGGTGAACGAGGAACTGGTTATAACCATCGTAGTCGGATACGCGCAGTTCGTACGGGAACTGGCCGCCGTTCTTCTGCACCACGTAAGCGATACGGGTACGGAAGGCGCCCTTGATGCCGGTCAGCTTTTCAAATACCGCGTCGCTGGCAGCGTGCGCGGCATAGCGCAGATACTGCTTAGTTACTTTAAATGAGTTCTGTGCAAGCACGGTACCCGGCGCGCCGCCGGTATCAACCAGCTGGTAGGCCACGTTATAGGAGCCGTCAGGGTTTTGCGTCACCTGACCCACCACAACGGCGTCAATACCCAGCGCAGACCATGCCGCAGGCTGTACTTCCTGAGCGCTACCCGGCTGCTGAGGCAGGCGAGAGCGATCGAGCGGATTAAACTTGCCGCTGTTGCGCAGGTCAGCCGCCACGATACCGCCCACATCTTCAGGTGCAGCACCCTGCCCCGCCCACTGGAACGGCACTACGCCGATTGGGCGTGCCGAGTCAACCCCTTGGGTAATCTCGATGCGTACTTCTGCGTGCAGCACTGCCGCCCACAGCATTAAAAAACCAAATGCTACTCGTAATGCCTGCTTCATCATATCTCCCTTATCCAGGCGGAAAGCCCACGATAATTTAGCAGAATGTTAACAAACCCAAATACACAAAACTACTAAAACCCTGTGACTACAATAGATTGTTTTTCCCCGCTTGCACGGGGAAAAATATCACTGAGGTTTGAAGTCCAACGGCGCATTTTTGAATACTTCATATACCGCCTGACTAGGCGGTTTTGGGAACTTAGCCTGTCGGGCTGCTGCAAGAGCGGCCTGACAAAGCGCAGGATCCCCACCTTCAGACTGTATATTTAGCAACATGCCATCCGGAGCAAGTTTAATACGCAAGGTACAGGTCTTGCCTGAGTAAGACGCTGCGTCGTAAAACTTACTTTCAATGGCAGATTTGATCTGCCCGGCATAATTGCTGATATCAGCTCCTGATGCGCCATTATTTTTAGTATTACCACTCCCGGCAGCAGATGCATTGCTCCCTTTCGCCCCACCGCCAGTTTTAGGCGCATTCTTACCGGAGCTCAGGTCGCCGAGCAGATCGTCCACGCCGTTGGCCTCTTTGGCCGCAGCGGCTTTCTTCGCGGCTGCTGCCTTAGCGGCTGCGGCTTTCGCTGCTTTGTCTGCGGCGGCCTTCTCTGCTGCTGCGGCTTTGGCTGCCGCAGCTTTCTCAGCGGCGGCTTTTTCCGCTGCGGCGGCTTTCTCGGCTGCTGCTTTCTCAGCAGCGGCTTTCTGCGCGGCGGCTTTTTCTGCCGCTTTTTCGGCAGCAGCCTTTTCAGCCGCAGCCTGTTTCGCCGCTTCTTGCTGCGCTTTTTTCTCTGCCTGCTGCTGCGCTTTCTTCTCGGCTTCCTGCTGAGCTTTCTTCGCTGCATCCGCTTCGGCTTTCTTCTGCGCGTCCGCGGCCGCTTTCGCGGCTTCTGCTTCTGCCTGTTTCTTCGCATCCGCCGCCGCTTTCGCCGCAGCGGCTTCGGCTGCTTTCGCCTGAGCATCGGCCTTCGCTTTTGCATCAGCGGCGGCTTTGGCGGCAGCTTCCTGCGCCTCTTTCGCCTGAGCGTCCGCTTTCGCTTTGGCCGCTGCGGCGGCTTTCGCCGCGGCTTCTTCCGCCTGTTTCTGCTGCTCTTTCGCCTCTTTAGCCGCTTCCTGCGCCTGCAGACGCTCCTGTTCCAGCTGTTTTAGCCGTTCCTGCTCGGCGGCCTGCTTTTCGCGCAACTCTTCCGCCTGCTGCTGAGCCTGCTTTTCACGCTGCTCGGCGGCGCGGCGGGCGCTGGCCTGCTGCTGCTGTTGACGGTCATAATTCTTCACAACCGCCCCCGGATCGACCATAACCGCATCTATAGAAGAGCCCCCGCCGCCGCCGGCAGAAGCATCCAGATGCTCGTCAAACGAACTCCAGATCAGCAGCGCTATCAAGACGATGTGCAGCGCGACTGAAACTATGATCGCTCGTTTAAGCTTGTCGTTTTGTTCGGTTGCCTTTGACACTATCGGTTCCCAAAAACTGTTCGCCTGTTCCCGTTCGATGACGTCGGCCGCGGGACACGTTTGTCCCACCGTCGCCATATTGGCGGGGGTGCGTATTGCGAGCGATTAGATCGGCTTAGTCATCAAGCCAACCGATTTAACCCCTGCGCTATGCAACAGGTTAAGCGCTTTAATAATCTCATCGTATGGCACCTCTTTCGCACCGCCGATCAGGAACACCGTTTTCTCATTCGCCTCAAGTCGACGCCTGGCTTCGGCAATAACCTGTTCAGGCGGCAGCTGCGATAGCGTTTCCGGGCCAATTTTCACGTTGTACTGCCCGACTCCGGAAACCTCAACGATCACCGGCGGTTCATCGTTGCTTTTTACCGCCTGCGATTCCGTTGCGTCCGGCAGGTCGACCTCTACGCTCTGCGTAATGATCGGCGCTGTCGCCATAAAGATCAGCAACAGCACCAGCAGGACATCCAGCAGCGGAACGATGTTGATCTCGGACTTCAGTTCGCGACGCCCGCGTCCACGTGCTCTGGCCATGGCTTACCCCTTATTGCTTTCGCTGCTGGTAAACGCCTGACGGTGCAGAATAGCGGTGAACTCTTCCATAAAGTTGTCGTAGTTCAGCTCAAGTTTGTTCACGCGCTGGTTCAGACGGTTATAAGCCATAACCGCCGGGATAGCGGCAAAGAGACCAATTGCGGTCGCAATGAGCGCCTCTGCAATACCCGGTGCCACCATTTGCAGCGTCGCCTGTTTTACCGCGCCCAGCGCGATAAAGGCGTGCATGATCCCCCATACGGTACCAAACAGACCGATATACGGGCTGATAGAACCTACCGTACCGAGGAACGGGATGTGCGTCTCCAGGGATTCCAGCTCGCGATTCATCGAGATACGCATCGCGCGCGATGCCCCTTCAACAATTGCTTCCGGCGCATGGCTGTTGGCGCGATGCAGACGAGCAAACTCTTTAAAACCGCTGTAGAAGATTTGTTCCGAACCGGTCAGATTATCGCGACGGCCCTGGCTTTCCTGATACAGACGAGAAAGCTCAATACCTGACCAGAACTTATCTTCAAACGCTTCGGCTTCACGCGACGCCGAGTTAAGAATGCGCGTTCTCTGGATAATAATGGCCCAGGAGGCGATAGAAAAACAAACTAAAATCAACATGATAAGTTTAACCAGAAGGCTTGCCTTCAGGAACAAATCAAGGATATTCATCTCAGTCACTGCTTAAACTCCGCGACAATAGACTTGGGAAGCGCACGAGGCTTCATTAAGAGTGGATCAACGCACACGATCAGAACTTCAGCTTCATTCAAAACCACGTTCTCGGCGTTGACGATTCGCTGCGTGAAAACCAGGGTCGCCCCTCGCATTGAGGTTATCTCCGTCTGGATTTCGAGCATGTCGTCGAGTCTGGCGGGCGCAAAATACTCCAGCGTCATTTTGCGAACCACAAAGGCAACTCGTTCAGCCAGCAAAACCTGTTGGCTGAAGTGATGATGGCGCAGCATCTCTGTGCGTGCTCTTTCATAGAAAGCGACGTAGCTGGCGTGGTAAACCACACCACCGGCGTCGGTGTCTTCGTAGTAGACCCGAACCGGCCATCGAAACAGCGTTGTATTCACTTTACATCCCGGTAATGCAACAAAAGGTTAGTGCTTTCAAACTTCGCTACTATACGCGCGGGAATCGTGGTTTGGAATGGGGGAAAGTAAACGAGGAGTAAATTTTTATGGGCTTATGCAAGCCCATATGGTTAACAGAGATTTCTTATTCAAAAGAAGAAAAAGAACAGGCCCAAAACGAGCACAATATCAGCGATAAGCGGACAAAAAATTCCCTGCCAGTGGATGGCGCGCGGGCGAAAGCCCACGCCGTGGATAACGCCGGTACACACCGCCCACATCAGCAGGAAGCCGTGCCAGATTTCCAGCTCACTGGTTTTGGCCGCAAAGCGCGACGGGTCCCAGAAGATGCAGCCCGCTAGCGCCAGCGCCATCAATAAGGAAAGCGCCCTTAACGGGCGCTTGTCCATTATCGCGTAAAGAGTCGCGATAATACTCATCAGTGTTCTTCTTTACCTGCTTTGGTGGCTTCCACGTGCTCAAGCGCCAGCGCGGTAATCACCCCAAAGGCACAAGCAAGAAGCGTTCCCAAAATCCATGCGAAATACCACATATATAGCTCCTTACCTTAGTACAGCGAGTGGGTGTTCTTTTCGATGTCTTCGCGAGTGATGCGACCGAACATTTTCCAGTAACACCAGGTGGTGTAGGCCAGAATAATCGGTACGAAGACAATCGCCACGTAAGTCATCAGGTTCAGCGTCAGCTGGCTGGAGGTGGCATCCCACATGGTCAGGCTCGCGTTCATCGCCGTGCTTGAAGGCATAATGAACGGGAACATGGCGATACCGGCAGTCAGAATGATGCACGCCAGCGTCAGCGAGGAGAACAGAAATGCCCAGGCGCCTTTATCTGCTTTGGTCGAAATGACGGTCAGCAGCGGCAGCGCCACGCCCAGAGCAGGAATCGCCCATAGCGCCGGCATATTATTAAAGTTCACCATCCACGCGCCGGCCTCACGAGCCACTTCTTTGGTCAGCGGGTTAGACGGGCCGGTATGATCCATGACGGATTTCACTACGTAACCGTCGATGCCATAGTAGACCCAAACGCCTGCCAGCGCGAAGCAGACCAGCGTCACCAGCGCCGCTACCGTTGAGACGGTGCGGGTACGCAGGTGCAGTTCGCCCACGGTACGCATCTGCAGATAGGTCGCGCCCTGCGTCAGGATCATCGCCACGCTAACAATACCGGCCAGCAGTCCAAACGGATTCAGCAGCTGGAAGAAGTTGCCGGTGTAGTACAGACGCAGATATTCATCAACGTGGAACGGAACGCCCTGCAGCAGGTTACCGAACGCCACGCCAATCACCAGCGGCGGTACGAAGCTGCCGACGAAGATGCCCCAGTCCCACATATTACGCCAGCGGGTATCCTCAATCTTCGAGCGGTAGTCGAAACCAACCGGACGGAAGAATAAAGATGCCAGCACCAGGATCATTGCCACGTAGAAGCCGGAAAACGCGGCGGCGTAGACCATCGGCCAGGCGGCAAAGAGCGCGCCGCCTGCGGTGATCAGCCACACCTGGTTTCCGTCCCAGTGCGGAGCAATGGAGTTAATCATAATTCGACGCTCGGTGTCGTTACGACCGAGGAAACGGGTGAGCATGCCCACCCCCATGTCGAAGCCATCGGCGACGGCAAAACCAATGAGCAGAATGCCAATCAGCAGCCACCAGATAAAACGCAATACTTCATAATCGATCATTTGACGACTCCTGTCTTAGCGTGCCGACTGAATAGCCGCAGAGGACTGTTCAAAGTGATAGCGACCGGTTTTCAGGCTGCTTGGTCCTTTGCGGGCAAACTTGAACATGAGGAACAGTTCAGCCACCAGGAACAGCGTGTACAGGCCACAAATCAGCACCATAGAGAAGATCAGGTCGCCCGCAGTCAGCGACGAGTTCGCTACAGCCGTTGGTAGCACTTCACCGATAGCCCAGGGCTGACGGCCATACTCAGCAACAAACCAGCCAGCTTCTACGGCAATCCACGGCAGCGGCAGGCCATAGAACGCAGCGCGCAGCAGCCATTTTTTCTCGCCAATGCGGTTACGAATCACGGTCCAGAAGGAGGCGCCAATAATCAGCAGCATCAGCACGCCGCACGCCACCATGATACGGAAGGCAAAATAGAGCGGCGCCACGGCAGGAATGGAGTCCTTGGTCGCCTGCGCAATCTGCGCTTCCGTCGCGTCGGAGACGTTGTCGGTATAGCGTTTCAGCAGCAGACCATAACCAAGATCTTTCTTCACGTCGTTAAACCGATCGCGAACGGCCTGGTCAGTTGAACCTGCACGCAGCTGTTCCAGCAGCGCGTAAGCCTTCATCCCGTTACGGATACGCTCTTCGTGCTGAACCATCAGATCCTTCAGGCCGGTAACCTGTTTATCGACGGAGCGAGTCGCAATGATGCCCAGCGCGTAAGGAATCTGAATCGCGAAGCGGTTCTCCTCTGCTTTCTGGTCAGGAATACCAAACAGGGTAAAGGCCGCCGGAGCAGGCTGAGTTTCCCATTCTGCTTCGATAGCCGCCAGCTTGGTTTTCTGCACGTCGCCCATTTCGTAACCGGATTCATCACCGAGAACGATAACGGAGAGGATTGCCGCCATGCCGAAGCTTGCTGCGATAGCAAAGGAGCGCTTGGCAAAAGCAAAGTCGCGCCCTTTGAGCATATACCAGGAGCTGATAGCAAGAATGAACATCGCGCCGGTCACGTAGCCGGAAGCCACGGTATGCACGAACTTAACCTGAGCCACCGGGTTCAGAACCAGCTCAGAGAAGCTGACCATCTCCATACGCATGGTTTCAAAGTTGAAGTCCGACGCAATCGGGTTCTGCATCCAGCCGTTAGCGACAAGAATCCACAGCGCCGACAGGTTGGAGCCGAGCGCTACCAGCCAGGTCACGGCCATGTGCTGCACTTTACCCAGACGATCCCAACCGAAGAAGAACAGACCTACAAAGGTAGATTCGAGGAAGAAGGCCATTAAACCTTCAATGGCCAGCGGCGCACCGAAGATATCGCCCACGTAGTGAGAGTAGTAAGACCAGTTTGTCCCGAACTGGAACTCCATGGTCAAACCGGTTGCCACACCCAGAGCGAAGTTGATACCAAACAACTTGCCCCAGAACTTGGTCATATCTTTATAAATCTGTTTGCCGGAAAGGACGTAGACCGTTTCCATGATGGCCAGCAGGAACGCCATACCAAGCGTCAGCGGCACAAACAGGAAGTGGTACATCGCGGTCAAGGCAAACTGTAAGCGCGACAGTTCGACTATATCTAACATCATGACTCCTTGCTCATCGCATGAAGACTCCGAGAGTGAACCCCGTTAGAAAGGGTCACACGCATGCCCCAATACAAATTTATTTGCTTCTTCTCGTCACGCCCGTTTCCTCTGTCAAGGAAACGGTAGTGGTGAAAAGTTACAAACATGTTAACAAAACACCCAAATTGATCCCGTGATTATATTACGCTGCAAAACCCTTACAATAAATAGGTTTTTATTGTGATAAATTTGCAGTTTTCGACGGCGATCAATTTATAGCGAAAATATCAGATTTTGGTCAATTTGATCCGCGACAATTTAACTCCATTTCTTGTTCTTTTCCAAGTTTTAAACATTGATTTAAATCAATTTTCATTTTAAATGTTAATTATGTTTACTGTGTACAACACTAGTAAACACAAGGTTAACGGTATGTTTTTCAGGAGTGTCATCAGTTACTGAAAATGATAGACCATTTATTTCACAGCGGAGCGGTACTTAATGAGCCCTCGTGAGCGGCTTAAATGCCGACCTCAACTGATAATGTTGCGTAGTTCACAGATTTTTTTTATCAAGTTACTATCGTTTATTTTTTTACTGATTATATTTATCATTGCATTTACCTTTAATTAACACCCCTATGTGACTATCGTTTATCCCGTCACCGCCGCCCATCGATTTCTTTTTTGTGCAGGTCAGGCCCCCTACTCTTCTTAAGGATCATCTGCAGTCTGCATTTTTACTCTCTGACGACGTATGTCTGCCTCATCAACAAAAATAGAATATGAAACGAACAATTCATCATTTGATAGCTTTATTCTAACAAATTGCCTTTGACACATATAAAAACCAGCCCATAAATTCCGTTACCGCGCTCACAGAAAATTTTAAAGAATTGTATTTAACCCGTTATTTAGAAATACAGAAGCCAGCCAAAAATAAAATAAGATCTCGCTCACAAACATCGCAATATATTTATTACGAGAACTCAAAAAGGACCAATCAAATTTATAAGCATTAAGTACATCACTATGATAAACAAAGAATTTTTAACGAAAACTCAAAAATGCGCTTTTTTTGAATGATATTCTGAAAATAGATCAATTGCTTCCTCCCGACGAACCAAAGACACTCCAGCCCTATTAACAGGCATCCATAACCCAGGCTGCCAAATATTAGATCGTCGTTTTTATTTTTATACCATCAGCCCTACAGAGGATTACCCATGAAGAAATCAACACTCGTTATTGGCGTCATTGGTGCTGACTGCCATGCAGTAGGCAATAAAGTCCTGGACCGCGTTTTTACTGCCCATGATTTTCGCGTAATCAATCTGGGCGTGATGGTCAGCCAGGATGAATATATTGATGCCGCCATCGAAACTGGTGCGGATGCCATCGTCGTGTCGTCGATTTACGGCCACGGCGATATCGATTGCCTGGGACTGCGCGAGCGCTGCATCGAACGCGGTATCGGCGACATTCTCCTTTACGTCGGCGGCAATCTGGTGGTCGGAAAGCATGACTTTGCCGACGTTGAAGCGAAGTTCAAAGAGATGGGGTTCAACCGCGTTTTTGCCCCCAGCCACGATCTGGAAGACGTCTGCCAACTGATGGCAAACGACATCAACCAGCGCCATGGCGTTAAACACCCGTGTCTGGAAGAGGCCATCTGATGCAAACCGTCTCAGTCGATATCGGCTCGACGTGGACCAAGGCGGCCCTCTTCACCCAGGAGGGGGATGAGCTGACGCTGGTAAACCACGTTCTGACCCCGACAACCACCCATCACCTGGCGGAAGGCTTTTTTGCCAGCCTGAACCAGGTGCTTAACGTTGCCGATGCGCGCCCGC
This sequence comes from Klebsiella sp. HN106, assembly GCF_051209435.1. Taxonomy (NCBI): domain Bacteria; kingdom Pseudomonadati; phylum Pseudomonadota; class Gammaproteobacteria; order Enterobacterales; family Enterobacteriaceae; genus Klebsiella; species Klebsiella sp. HN106. The sequence continues at coordinate 321,720 of NZ_JBLURD010000002.1, forward strand.
TGCTGAACCGCGGTGACGTCACGCTGAAATACTCCTCATCGGCCAAAGGCGGTCTTGCCGTCGCCGCGATGGGGCTGGTGCCGTCCATCACCCTGGAGTCAGCAAAAGTCACCGCCCACTCGGCGGGGGCCAAAATCGCCCAATACTACTCTTATAAACTGAATCGCCACGACATTCAGGCGCTGGAAGCCTCGCCGCCGGACATTCTGCTGTTTACCGGCGGGACCGACGGCGGTGAAACGAGCTACGGCCTGGCTAACGCCCACGCGCTGGCGGAGTCAACGCTCGACTGCGCCATTATCTATGCCGGCAACCGCGACATTCAGGACGAGATTCAGACCATCCTCGGCCATAAAGATCTGACCACGGTAGACAATATTCTGCCCGATCTTGATCACCCGAATCCGTACGCGGCCCGCAAGGCAATATGCGATGTTTTCTTATCCCGGATCGTCAAAGGTAAAGGACTGGACGTTATCGTCGCAGAAACCGGCGAAGAGCCGATGCCAACGCCGTGGACCGTCTACGAGCTGGTGAAAACCATCAGTCATTACGACAGTACGTGGAAAGAGTTCATGCTGATCGACATGGGCGGCGCGACTACCGATGTCTACTCCGCCAGCGCCAACACGCTCTCGCCGGATACCGTTCTACACGGCGTTCCGGAGCCATATGTAAAACGCACGGTGGAAGGCGATCTCGGCATGCGCGTCTCGGCGATGGTTGTCGGTGAAAGCGCCCGGGAGCTGGTGAACGTGGTCTTTGCCCACCAGCCGCAGCGTCAGGAGGCTTTTTACCGCTATCTGCGCCATCTTGTCGCTCAGCCGGATTATCTGCCGGCCAGTGAAGAAGAAAAGTATTTCGACACCGTTCTCGCCGGGCTCTGCGTGGGCTACGCCAGCGAACGCCACGCGGGAACCAAAAAACAGGTCTGCACCTGCGTGGGCAACGTCGACCTGCAGATGGGGCGCGACCTGACCCCGGTGCGCAAAGTCGTCGGATCCGGTGGATGGCTCTCCCGCGCCAGCCGCTTTGACATCCACCGCTGGCTGAAATACCGCGAACTGGATGACGACGGCAGACGCATTCTCTTACCGACCCAGTTTGACTATTACCGCGATGCAAAAGGCATGCTTCCGCTGCTGGCAAACGTTGCCAGGCTTTATCCCGAACTCGCCGCTCGCACCAGCATTCACTGTTTAACCCTATAAATGAAGGCAGCTACGAATGGAACTTCGAAATAAAAAATTAACCCATGACGAATTCATGACCGAGCGGCATCAGGTATTGCAGACCTGGCATACCGGCAAGGACGTTGAGCACTTCGAAGATGGCGTGAAGTACCAGCAAACTATTCCAGAGAAAAAACGCTTTTCTCACGCCCTGCTTAAGGCCGACCAGGAAGGTAAAACGTTGAGCCAGCCGCGCGCGGGCGTAGCGCTGATGGATGAACACATTGCGCTACTCAAGACGCTGCAGGAAGAGTGCGATCTACTGCCCAGTACCATCGATGCCTACACCCGCCTTAACCGTTACGAAGAAGCGGCGGTCGGCATTCAGAAGTCTATCGAAGCGGGTACCTCCAAACTCAACGGTTTACCGGTGGTTAACCACGGCGTCGCTGCCTGCCGCCGGATGACCGAAGCGCTGGAAAAACCGGTGCAGGTACGTCACGGTACGCCGGACGCGCGTCTGCTGGCGGAAATTTCCATGGCCAGCGGCTTTACCAGCTACGAAGGCGGCGGTATCTCCTACAACATTCCCTACGCCAAGCGCGTGACCCTGGAGAAGTCGATTCGCGACTGGCAGTACTGCGACCGTCTGATGGGCCTTTATGAAGAACACGGCATTCGAATTAACCGCGAACCTTTCGGCCCGCTAACCGGCACTCTGATCCCGCCGTTTATGTCCCACGCGGTGGCGATTATCGAAGGGCTGCTGGCGCTGGAACAGGGCGTCAAATCAATTACCGTCGGCTACGGCCAGGTGGGCAGCCTGACCCAGGACATTGCAGCGATTAAGTCGCTTCGCGAACTTTCTCACGAATATTTTGGCAATTACGGTTTCGACGATTATGAGCTGAGTACCGTCTTCCACCAGTGGATGGGCGGCTTTCCGGAAGATGAATCGAAAGCATTCGCCATTATCTCCTGGGGCGCGGCGGTGGCCGGCATGTCCGGCGCCACCAAAGTGATCACCAAGAGCCCGCATGAAGCGTTCGGTATTCCAACCGCAGCGGCCAACGCGCAGGGCCTGAGGGCCTCCCGCCAGATGCTCAATATGGTCAGCGATCAGAAGTTCCCGCCGTGCGCCGCGGTAGATCAGGAAGTGGAGCTGATAAAAAGCGAGGTACGCGCGGTACTGAAGAAAGTCTTCGAACTGGGTAACGGCGATATCGCCCGCGGTACGGTGCTGGCCTTTGAAGCGGGCGTGCTGGACGTGCCTTTTGCTCCGGCATCCTGCAACGCGGGCAAAATTCTGCCGGTTCGCGACAATTCCGGCGCTATTCGCGTGCTTGAAGCTGGCGCGGTTCCGCTGCCGAAGGACATCCTCGCCCTGCACCACGATTACGTCGCAGAACGTGCGCATTTTGAAGGTCGCAAGCCCTCATTCCAGATGGTTGTTGATGACATCAACGCGGTATCCCACAGTCAATTAATAGGAAGACCATAATGAAAATTAAACAGGCCCTTTTCACCGCTGGCTACTCCTCATTCTACTTTGATGACCAGCAGGCGATTAAAAACGGCGCGGGTCACGATGGATTCATCTATACCGGCGCGCCGGTTACCCCCGGATTTACCTCCGTGCGCCAGGCAGGTGAATGCGTTTCCGTGCAGCTAATTCTGGAAAACGGCGCGGTAGCGGTCGGTGACTGTGCCGCCGTACAGTATTCCGGCGCCGGCGGCCGCGACCCGCTGTTCCTCGCGGAAAATTTTATTCCCTTCCTCAACGATCATATTAAACCGCTGCTGGAAGGCCGGGATGTCGATACGTTCCTGCCGAACGCCCGCTTCTTCGACAAGCTGCGCATCGACGGCCAACTGCTGCATACCGCCGTCCGCTATGGTCTTTCCCAGGCGCTACTCGATGCCACGGCGCTGGCCAGCGGCCGTCTGAAGGCGGAGGTGGTTTGCGACGAATGGCAGCTGCCCTGCATCCCGGAAGCGATTCCTTTATTTGGTCAGAGCGGAGACGACCGCTATATCGCCGTGGACAAGATGATCCTCAAAGGCGTCGATGTTCTGCCGCATGCGCTGATTAACAACGTTGAAGAGAAGCTGGGTCTGAAAGGGGAGAAACTGCGCGAGTATATCCGCTGGCTGTCCGACCGCATCTTAAGCCTGCGCACCAGCCCCCGCTACCGCCCGACGCTGCATATCGATGTTTACGGCACCATCGGCCTGATTTTCGATATGGACCCGCTTCGCTGCGCCGAATATATCGCCAGCCTGGAGAAAGAGGCCCAGGGCCTGCCGCTCTATATAGAAGGCCCGGTGGATGCCGGCAACAAACCGGATCAGATCCGCATGCTGACCGCCATCACCAAAGAGCTGACCCGCCTGGGTTCCGGGGTGAAAATCGTCGCCGACGAATGGTGTAACACCTATCAGGATATCGTTGACTTCACCGATGCCGGCAGCTGCCACATGGTACAGATTAAAACCCCGGACCTCGGCGGCGTCCATAACATTGTGGACGCGGTGCTGTACTGCAACAAACATGCGATGGAAGCCTATCAGGGCGGGACCTGTAACGAAACCGAGATCAGCGCCCGCACCTGCGTTCACGTCGCGCTGGCCGCGCGTCCTGTACGCATGCTGATCAAGCCAGGCATGGGCTTCGACGAAGGTCTTAACATCGTGTTTAACGAAATGAACCGCACCATCGCGCTGTTGCAGACTAAGGATTAAGAGATGGCTCGTACCTTTAAGATCTTATCGCCGACCGCGATTCTGGGTTATGGCTTTCCGGAAGAGAGCTTTCTTAAAGCCATGGCGGAGTCTCCTGATCTGATTGCCGTTGACGCCGGTTCATCCGATCCCGGCCCCCATTATCTGGGAGCAGGTAAACCCTTTACCGACAGAGCCGGAGTGAAACGCGATCTGCGCTATATGATCGTCGCCGGCGTAAAAAACAGTATTCCGGTGGTGATCGGCACGGCCGGCGGCTCCGGCGCGGCCCCGCACCTGGAGTGGTGCCGGCAAATCATCCATGAGATTGCGCAGGAAGAGCAACTGTCGTTTTCCATGGCGCTGATCCCGTCTGACGTCGAGAAATCCATCGTGCATCAGGCGCTGGATAACGGCAAAATCACCGCCCTCGACTTTGTGCCCGAGCTGACCCACGAAGCTATTGAAGAGAGCACCTATATCGTCGCCCAGATGGGTATCGAACCGTTCCAACGAGCGCTGGCCGCTGGCGCCCAGGTGGTGCTGGGCGGACGGGCGTACGATCCAGCCTGCTTCGCGGCGCTGCCGATTATGCAGGGCTTCGATGAGGGACTGGCCCTGCACTGCGGCAAGATCCTTGAATGCGCGGCCATTGCGGCGACCCCAGGGTCCGGCTCCGACTGCGCGATGGGGATCATCGACGACAACGGTTTTACGCTGAAAACCTTCAATCCACAGCGCAAATTCACCGAAACGTCCGCCGCGGCGCACACGTTATACGAGAAGTCCGATCCGTACTTCCTGCCGGGGCCCGGCGGCGTGCTGAACCTCAAAGGATGCAGCTTCAAAGCGGTCAACGAAGGCGAGGTGTACGTTAGCGGCTCTCGCCACGAAGAGACGCCCTACGCGCTGAAGCTGGAAGGCGCGCGTCGGGTCGGCTTTCGCTGCCTGACCATTGCCGGAACCCGCGACCCGATCATGATCGCCGGGATCGACACGATTCTTGCCGAGGTACAGGCCAGCGTGGCGCGCAACCTCTCGCTGAGTGACGACAGCATCCGCATGACTTTCCATCTGTACGGAAAGAACGGCGTGATGGGCAATCACGAACCGATGAAAACCGCCGGGCACGAGCTGGGGATTTTACTGGACGTCGTCGCCCCGACTCAGGATACCGCCAACAGCGTCTGCTCGCTGGTGCGCTCTACCCTGCTGCACTACGGTTATGAAAACCGCATTGCGACCGCGGGCAACCTCGCCTTCCCGTTCTCGCCTTCCGATATCCAGAGTGGCCCGGTGTATGAGTTTTCAATCTATCACCTGATTGAAGCCTGCGACGCGCTGCGCTTTGACTTCCATATCGAGCAGGTCACGCCAGAAGGAGTTCAGGCATGAAACAATCTCTATGCTCACTGGCGCAGGTGATCCGCTCCAAAAACGCCGGGCCGTATGAATTAGTTTTAGATATTTTATTTAAAACCCGGGAGGATTATCAGCGGGTAAAACGATCTGAGCAATTAACTCCGCAGCTTATTGCCAGCTTATATAACGTGAGACCTGATTTTATTCATCGCATTGTCTGGTTTGACCCGGCTAACGCGGTAAAAATTGTCATGCCGCGGGATATTATTTCCGGCAACGTTGGCGACAATGATGTTTATGGCGCTCAGCAACATGCGCCGTTATTAAGTATTGAGTTCGATTTCTAATTCTATATCCAATGGATTTCGAGTTGCATTGAGGCGGCAACTGAAGGACAAATTCGTCAGGAACGAATTTGAACAGCCGGAGGCTGCCTTCGGTGAGGGACATGGATGTCCCTCATTCATTCCCAGGAGCGTACATCCGTACATGACGGGGGTGAGCAAAGGCAGCCAACAAAAATGCAGCCTGAAAGACAACGGATTTAAAAATACAACAACATCCCTTGGTGTACAGGATTTCGCTGTATCACTGTATTCCAGACAATTTATGCGGTTGGTCACCACAGGCGCCCGTCTGAGCGGTTTGCAGGCTCAGGCGTGCGCTGCCCTACAACACTTCACCGACTAACCTCGATCCGATGGAGTAAACATGAAAAAAATAAGTTTAACCAAAATGATCATATTAGGCCTGATACTCGGCATGATTGCCGGGGTGGCAATTAATAATATGGCATCGGCTGATACAGCAAAATCATACGCGCAGGATATTTCTATTTTCACCACCATATTTTTACGCATGGTAAAAATGATTATCGCTCCGCTGGTAATATCCACGCTGGTAGTTGGCATCGCCAAAATGGGCGATGCTAAAACGCTCGGGCGGATATTCTCGAAAACTTTTTTCCTGTTTATTTGCGCCTCGCTGCTGTCGATTGCGCTGGGGCTGGTGATCGTTAATCTGTTCCAGCCGGGGGCGGGGATTAATTTCGTCGCCCACGATGCCGGAGCGGTCGCGGCCGTTCAATCTGAGCCCTTCACACTGAAGGTATTTATCTCTCACGCGGTGCCGACCAGCATCGTTGATGCGATGGCGCGCAACGAAATCCTGCAAATCGTGGTGTTCTCCATTTTCCTCGGCTGTAGCCTGGCGGCTATCGGCGAAAAAGCCGAACCCATTGTGAAAGTGCTCGATTCGCTGGTCCACGTAATGTTGAAGCTGACGGGCTACGTCATGCTCTTCGCGCCGCTAACCGTCTTTGCCGCTATCTCCGGGCTGATCGCCGAGCGCGGTCTGGGCGTAATGGTCAGCGCCGGTATCTTTATGGGTGAGTTCTACCTGACGCTTGGCATGCTGTGGGCGATGCTGATTGGCCTGTCGGCGGTCATTGTTGGTCCGTGCATTGGCCGTCTGACCAAAGCGATCCTTGAGCCCGCCCTGCTGGCCTTCACCACGTCCAGCTCTGAAGCCGCCTTCCCGGGCACCCTCGATAAGCTGGAAAAATTTGGCGTCTCTTCCAAAATCGCCAGCTTCGTTCTGCCCATTGGCTACTCCTTTAACCTGGTTGGCTCCATGGCCTACTGCTCGTTCGCCACGGTGTTTATCGCCCAGGCCTGCAACGTGCACCTCGGCATGGGCGAGCAGATCACCATGCTGCTGATTCTGATGCTGACCTCAAAAGGGATGGCGGGCGTACCGCGCGCCTCAATGGTGGTTATTGCCGCGACGCTGAACCAGTTCAACATTCCGGAAGCGGGCCTGATCCTGTTGATGGGCGTCGATCCGTTCCTCGATATGGGTCGCTCCGCCACTAACGTAATGAGTAACGCCATGGGCGCCGCCATCGTTGGCCGCTGGGAAGGCGAGCACTATGGAGAAGGCTGCCGCGGCACCGCCCCGGTCAAAAAACCCGAGCAGGAGCGTCCTGCCAGCGAAACGTCCGAAGTGGCGATGTCCTGACGGCAAGATGGCTACGAACCCCAGGCCGGATCTATCCGGCCCGGTTCCTCTCAATAATCTCAACAGGACATACCATGAACGTTAAATTTCTCGGCACCTGCCTGTTCACCGCCAGCTTATTGTTTAGCGGCGCCTCCGCAGCTCAGGGCGCACCGGACTACGCCAGCATTATCGAGCAGGCGCATCAGAAATATAAAAATAACCACGAGGGTAAAGTCGCCGACTACATCCCCGCTCTGGCGACCTATAGCCCGGATAATTTCGCCATTACGCTCGCGACGGTAGAAGGCAAAATTTACCAGACCGGCGACGTAAAAAAAGCGTTCCCGATGGAGTCCCTGAGCAAAGTGTTCACCCTGGCGCTGGCAATGGAGCAACGCGGACCGCAGGAAGTGTTGGATAAACTCGGCGCCAACGCCACCGGCCTGCCCTTCAATTCCGGATTAGCCGTCGAACTCACCCAAGGCGCGCCGGAGAATCCGTTAGTCAACGCCGGCGCCATGAGCACCGTGAGCCTGATTGCGGCGCAGGACAAAACCGACCGCTGGAATAAAATCCTCAACAATCTCAGCGCCTGGGCCGACAGTACGCTGAGCGTGAACGAGCCGGTATTTCAATCCGAAATGGCAACCAACCAGCATAACCAGGCGCTGGCCATGTTGATGCATTCCTACCGCAGCTTTTATGGCGATCCGCAGGAAGCCGTCGAAATCTACACCCGTCAATGTTCGGTGGATATCACCGTTGAGCAGCTCGCCAAAATGGGAGCCGTGCTGGCCAACGGCGGTAAATCGCCGTTCAACGGCAGGCAACTGCTTAACGCCAGCTATGTGCCGCAGGTACTGGCGGAAATGGCGATAGCCGGGCTGTACGACGGCAGCGGCAGATGGCTGTATAGCGTCGGTATTCCGGCGAAATCCGGCGTTGCCGGCGGGATGATCGCCGTGGTGCCGGGGCGGTACGCCATCGCCGTCTACTCCCCTCCGCTGGATGCAGCCGGTAATAGCGTTCGCGCCCAGCAAACCATCGAGTACGTCGCTAAAGCGACGCAGGCCAATCTCTTTTTCGCGAAATAGTGAGATGTCACATGTCTAAACCCTTTGTCTGGCAGGAACTCTTTGTACAGAGTAAAGATAATACGGAATATGAACTACTCAGTAATCAACATGTTAAGGTGACAGAGTTAGATGGTGAAGAGGTCATCAAGGTTGCGCCCGAAGCGTTAACGTTGCTGGCTCAGCAGGCATTTTATGAGGCTTCATTTTTCCTGCGCGCCGGACATTTAAAACAGATCGCCAGTATCCTGCACGATCCGCAGGCCAGCAGTAACGATAAATACGTTGCGCTGCAGCTGCTGCGCAACGCCGAAGTCTCGGCAAAAGGCGTGCTGCCAAACTGCCAGGATACCGGGACCGCAACCATCGTGGCGAGCAAAGGCCAGAACGTCTGGACCGGCGGCAACGATGCTGAAGCCCTGAGTCAGGGCGTCTACAACACCTTCCAGGAAAATAATTTACGCTATTCGCAAAATGCCCCCCTCGATATGTACACCGAGGTCAACACGGAGACCAACCTGCCGGCGCAGATCGACATCAGCGCCGTGCCGGGTAGCGAATACCGCTTCCTGTTCGTCAACAAAGGCGGCGGCTCGGCGAACAAAGCAGCGCTGTTTCAGGAAACAAAATCCATCCTGCAGCCGGAAAAACTCACCGCCTTCCTGATAGAAAAAATGAAAGCGCTGGGCACCGCCGCCTGTCCACCGTACCACATCGCCTTTGTGGTGGGCGGCCTCTCGGCGGATCAGGCATTGAAAGTGGCGAAGCTGGCTTCGACCAAATATTATGACAATCTGCCCACCAGCGGAAATGCGCTGGGCCAGGCGTTTCGCGATACTGCGCTGGAGGCGACGTTGCTTAACGCCAGCCGCGAGTTCGGCATCGGCGCGCAGTTTGGCGGCAAATATTTCGCTCACGATATTCGCGTGATCCGCCTGCCGCGGCACGGCGGCTCCTGCCCTATCGCTATGGCCCTCTCCTGCTCCGCCGATCGAAACATTAAAGCCAAAATCAACAAGCACGGCATCTGGCTGGAGAAGCTGGAACATAACCCGGGCAAGTTTATTCCTGATTCTCAGCGGATAGAAAACGGGGCGCAGACCGTCCAGCTCGACCTGAATCGGCCGCTGCGCGATATCCTTCGCGATATGTCAGCCCTGCCGGTCGGTACCCGGCTGTCGCTGAGCGGTCCAATTGTCGTCGCCCGCGATATTGCCCATGCCAAAATTAAAGAGCGGCTGGATAATGGCGAACCGATGCCGGCTTACATGCGCAATCATATCGTCTACTACGCCGGACCGGCGAAAACGCCAGACAATCTTGCCTGCGGCTCGCTGGGTCCCACCACCGGCGGACGGATGGACGGGTATGTTGATGCTTTCCAGGCCGCGGGCGGGAGTCTGATCATGCTCTCAAAAGGCAACCGCAGCCCACAGGTGACCGAAGCCTGCCTGAAACACGGCGGTTTTAATCTCGGCAGCATCGGCGGTGCGGCGGCTCTGCTGGCGCAGCAGTACGTGAAAAGTTTACGCTGCCTTGAGTATCCGGAACTGGGCATGGAAGCGGTATGGATGATGGAAGTCGAAAACCTGCCCGCGTTTGTGCTGGTTGACGACAAAGGCAACAACTTCTTTAGCCAGTTCGAGCAGCAGCACCGCTGCGCCACCTGTCCGGCAGGGCACTAAGGAGCATTTATGCACGCGCGAGGTAATCCTGACCGCCATCGTCAGCGCCAGCAGAAGCTGAAAACGCAGGTTGATACCCGCGTGGCGGCGGCAACGGAGCAAAAAGGCATCTTGATCGTCTTCACCGGCAACGGTAAGGGCAAATCTACTGCCGCCTTTGGTACGGCAACGCGAGCCGTCGGACATGGTAAGCGCGTCGGCGTTGCCCAGTTCATTAAAGGCCAGTGGGATAATGGAGAGTACAATACGCTGCATCCTCTGGGCGTTGAGTTTCACATTATGGGCACCGGCTTTACCTGGGAAACGCAAAACCGGGAAACGGATATGGAGGCGGCATCGGCCGTATGGCGAGAGAGTAAGCGCATGCTGGCCGATCCGAGCTACGATCTGGTGGTGCTGGATGAGCTCACGTATATGCTGGCGTATCGCTACCTGGATCCACAGGAAGTGATTGCCGCTATTGTCAATCGTCCGCCGCAGCAGAACGTGATTGTTACCGGCCGCGGCTGCCATGCCCGCCTGCTGGAGCTTGCCGATACGGTCAGCGAGCTGCGCCCGGTGAAGCACGCCTTTGACGGTGGTATTCAGGCGCAGGCAGGAATCGACTGGTAGTTTGACCCGGCTCGCGCTGCGTTCTGCTCCCTGGGCTACTCTGCGCGCTGCTCCCGGGGGCGGCGCTTGACGCGCCTTGCCCGGGCTACGGGTTCACCGCCGTTTGCAGCGCGGTAGCCCGGACAGGTGCGCAGTACAGGTTCACCGCCGACTCCGGGCCGGTAGCCCGGACAGATGCGCAGCATCGCCTCCGGGGAGTTCAACGACTCTGCTCTCTACTGGGGTATTCTGCGCGCTGCTCCCGGGGCGGCGCTTGACGCGCCTTGCCCGGGCTACGGGTTCACCGCCGTCTGCGGGCCGGAAGCCCGGGCAAAGCACCGTCAGGCAGCCGACACCACCGATTTTTGCAGCAGCCAGTCGCGAAATACCTGCAAATGACGGGATTCCGTTTTATCCTCCTGCCACGTCATAATAAAACGGTTACCGGTACGAATCGGCACATCGCAGGGGATCACCATCTCACCGCTATCCAGGTCATGCTGAATGGCAAAACGCGGCAGTAGCGCGACTCCCAGATTTGAACGCACTGCCGCAATCAGCATCGAGAGCAGATCGAAACGTGGACCGATGTTGATCTGCGGGCTGGTGATATTCGACAGCGCAAACCACTCCTGCCAGCCGTGAATCCGCGTGCTTTGATGCAGCAGCGGAAATTCGCCCAGCAGCTCCTCCACCGCCAGCTTTTGCCCGGGTTCCGACAGCAGTCCGCAGCCGCACACCGGCAAAATTTCCTCTTCAAACAGATACTCCACTTCAGACCACGGCGAGCAAAAATCCTCGCGCATAATGGCGGCATCGTACTCGCGGCTCAGAAAATCACTCATGCTGGCCAGCGAATGAATATTAACGATGATGTCAGGATTTAATTTATTAAACTCGCGCAGGTTGGGGATCAGCCAGTGGGTGCTAAAGGTGGGATTAACGGCCAGTTCAAGAACCTGCACCGTCGGTTGCCAGGTCATAATCGAATTGGTATCACGCTCCAGTTTGTTCAACGTTTCTTTAACGATAGACAAATAATGCTTGCCGGCCTCATTTAAAAAAATCCTTTTTTTAGCATGATTAAATAATGACGTATGGAGGAAATCCTCCAGCGCCGTGACCTGTCGGAACACGGCGCTTTGTGTTAAAGCCAACTCTTCCGCTGCCCGGGTATAACTTTCATGGCGAGCCACAACCTCAAAAGTCACCAGTAATTCAGTTTTCGGTATTTTTCCTCTCATAACGTCTTCCATTTACGGCGTGCAAAAATTGTTTAATAGATAAAAAAAGCGCGCAAGGACATCAGGTTAGCCCCCGGTGTTATATTTTATTTTACCGTCAGGTGTCATTGATCTATTCCATGATTAATGCATACTATCACTGATCAAATAATAACCAATGATACCCAGGCGCTACAATAAAGACAATTTAAACAACGTGATTGCTGCACAATTAAAAGCATTAAGTTGTCAATATTTTTTCACGTTAACTTGTTTATTAGCGAAGACATGAAGAGAGCCAATGGGAATTAATTACCTGACCATGGGCATAATTGAAAAATTCCGCGATCGGGCACACATTATGAATGCTCCAGGAAAAATCTGTATTAGCCTGAATTCGAGGCTAACCGATGCGAGGTGAAGATCTCCAGAGGTTCCGTTCGCGGAACGACTGGGGGGTCGTGCGGTGAGCAGCGCGGAACACCCGGCAAAAGTAGCTGGTTTGCGCAAACTGAAGCTTACGCGCCACGCTGTCTATGGAATTAGCCGGGTCCCCCAGCAGCTCTCCGGCACGCTGCATTTTCTTCTGATTGACCCACACCTTAAAATTTACGCCCTGACGCTTTTTAAAAAAACGGCTGAAGTAGTTAGCGCTGAGACAAACATGGGCGGCAACAGATTCCAGAGACAGCTCATCATATAAATGTTCATCAATATAGCGCAGCGCAGCCGCCAGTTTTATTTCATGCGGCGATTTTTGCGCATAATAAAAAGTGCTCTTTTGTCGCGCCAGTCTCGCACCTTCCTCCTCTGCTTCTTCCATCGCTGAGTAATGACTAACGATGAAATGCAGAAGCCTTATCGCCGCCGAGCGATGATTATTATCGGTTGCTGCTCGATGGTCAAAAATAATATACCCGCATATTTTATTGCTTTGAACCAGCGGTAGGGAAAAGAACTCTGCCCCCGCATAGCAATCGGGCAAGCGACCGTCGGTTACCTTAATAACCGTCGCCGTCAGCCCCGTTGCCCGCGAAAAAACATCTGTTAACGAACTAAAAAAAACGATGCCATTATCCCTTTTATTTTCCGCCATCTTATTCTCCGTAAGCTTTTGCAAGCGGTTAATATGCAAAATATTACGGATAAAAAGGATGATGACTGACGCAAAAAATAATCTCATTTAAACAGATGAATATGATCAAAATGCACAACCGTTACGCCGGTTCAGGAGGTCGATGCCTGAGAGCTGCCCGCGCTCAGGCGGCCAGCGTTCTCAAACTTTAACGAATCTTCACAGAAAACTGTGAGCACAAATTTCTGACCGACAAATGATTAATTGTTATATTTCATACAGTTATAAAAATACCATGCGTTTTCGTGATGTTGTTGTTTGTGAGAATCATCATGTGAATGTGAAATGCCCTCCTGAATAATAGGTTCAATGTGAAAACAACTTGAACGGAGTGGATCCATGGCCGTCACTACAGGCGTTATCGCCGACGATTTTACCGGCGCAACGGATATAGCAAGCTTTATGGCTGAACAGGGCTGGCGAGTCGCGCTGCTGCCCGGCATGCCCGATATCACTCAGTGCTGGAACGAAGAGGTTGACGCTATCGTCATCTCGTTGAAGAGCCGCGCTTTACCGGCAGAACAGGCCGTCGCCCAGTCCCTGGCCTGCGCCCGCTGGCTAAGACAAAACGCCGGCGTCCGCCAGCTCTATTTCAAGTATTGCTCAACCTTTGACTCCACGCCGGCGGGCAACATCGGCCCGGTAAGCGATGCGCTGATGAACGACATTCAGGCCCCGCTAATCGTTCACTGCCCCGCTCTGCCGCAAAATGGGCGCACGGTGGTCCACGGCCATCTGTTTGTGAACGGGGTGCTGCTTAACGAATCCGGTATGGAAAAACATCCGCTAAATCCGATGACCGATGCCAGCGTACCGCGCCTGCTGGCCGCGCAGACGGCCAGCCCGGTTGGGCACATTGCTCTCAATACGATTCGCAGCGGTGTGGAAGCGGTCACTTGCGCCTTAGAACGCTATCAGATTGAAGGAACGCGCCATGTGATTGTCGATACGCTGGACGACACCGATCTCCATACCCTGGCTCAGGCGCTGCAGGAGTATCCGCTGCTGGCCGGAGGTTCCGGTCTCGGCGGCGCGCTGGCCGCTAACGCTGGTGGTCATCCTGTTGCGTCGCCGCACCGCTTTCCCTCTCCCGCCAGAGCAGTCGTGTTCTCCGGCAGCTGTTCGACGATGAGCAACCGCCAGGTCAACCGCTATAAAGCCCAGGCGGCATCCTGTTTGCTTGACGTTGCCCGCTGCCTGTCGGATACCGAAAGCTACAGCGACGAGCTGTCTACCTGGGCGATGGCGCATATCAACGACCCGCTCGCGCCGCTACTTTATGCCACCCAGCCGCCAGAGGCGCTACAGCGCATTCAGCAGGAATACGGCGAACAGGCCGCCAGTCGGGCAATCGAACGCACTTTCGCCCGGCTGAGCGCCAAACTTCTGGCCGCAGGCGTCAACACCTTTATTGTCGCTGGCGGAGAAACCTCCGGCACCGTCGTGGAAGCGCTACAGGTGAAGCGCCTGGCCGTCGGCAGAGCGATCGCGCCGGGCGTACCTTGGGTCTTCTCCTCCGGCCTGGCGCTGGCCCTGAAGTCAGGCAACTTTGGCGACGAAGATTTCTTTTTTACGACCCAGGAGTATCCATCATGAATCCGGTGAGTGAACACCAACTCCGCGAACAGCTGGTCCACTATGGGCGCTCGCTGTTTATGCGCGGCTACAGCAGCGGCGGTTCCGGCAATCTCAGCGTGAAGCTGCCGGACGGCGGCTATCTGGTGACCCCAACCAATTCCTGTCTGGGTGAACTGCAGGCCGCCACCCTGAGTCGACTGGATGCCGATGGCGTGCATCTCAGCGGCGATAAGCCGTCAAAAGAGGTCCCTATGCATCTGGCGTGGTACCGCCACCGGCCTTCCTGCGGGGCCGTAGTACATCTGCACTCTCCGTGGCTGACCGCGCTCTCCTGTCTACCGTGCGCCACGCCGGAAAACTGCCTGCCGCCGCTAACGCCGTACTACGTGATGCGCGTCGGACGGCTGCCGCTGCTGCCCTATTTCAAACCCGGACACGAGGGCATTGCCAGCGCGCTCAGTGACATCGCCGCAGACCATACGGCGGCGCTACTGGCCAACCACGGGCCGGTAGTGAGCGGTCGCTCGCTGCGCGAGGCGGTGTTTAACGCCGAAGAACTGGAAGACAGCGCCCGTATCTGGCTGACCTTAAAACCGCTCGGCTATGTCCCGCTCTCAGAAGCAGCGGTGGCCGAACTCGAACAATCCCGACCGGCCTGAGGTGCGATGATGATCCCGGAACAACGGCGCGACTTTATTTACCGCTACGTGCATGAAAAAAACGCCGCCTCCTTCAATGAACTGGCGGAGCTGATGAGCGTGTCGCATATGACGGTACGCCGCGACATTCAGTTGCTGGAAGAAGAAGGCAAGGTTATCGCCATTAACGGCGGCGTAAAGCTCAATAACCTGCTTAAATCCGAGCTGCCGTGGCGAGAGAAAGCGGAGTTGCATCATGAAGTAAAACGCAAAATGGGCCAGCTGGCGGCGATGCTCATCGAGCCGGGTCAAACGCTCTACCTCGATGCCGGCACCTCGTTGTTTGAAGTGGCGAAAGCGGTGGCCGCCAGCCGCTGTTTTAACCTGACGGTCGTCACCAACGACTTTTCCATCAGCCACTACCTGATGGATATGCCGCATATCACGCTCTATCACACCGGCGGCCTGGTGGACCAGCGCAACCGCTCAAGCATTGGTAAAAGCGCCGCCAGCTTTCTTCGCACCATTAATATTGACGTGGCGTTTCTGAGCTCCTCTTCGTGGGATACCGAACGCGGGATGTCAACGCCGAGCGAAGGGAAAGCCTCGGTCAAGGAGGCGGTGCTCACCGTTTCCCGGCGTCGGGTACTGGTCTGCGATAGCAGTAAATTTGGCAAATACGGCATGTTCCATATCTGCGGGCTGGAGCAATTGACCGATATTGTTTCTGATAACCGGCTACCGGAGGATGCGCAACACACTATTGCCAGCCAGGGGGTGAAACTGCATCTGGTAGATAGCCGGGAGGGAGCGCATCATGCTGAAGCTCGCGGCTAACCTCGACTGGCTATTTACCGATTTACCGATAGCGGCCCGTTTCCAGGCGGCAAAAGCGGCCGGTTTTCACGGTATTGAAGGGCTATTTCTCTGGCAACACCCGCTGGAACAGCTGCAGGCGGCACAGCGGCAAACGTCTCTACCGCTGGTGCTGATGAACGCTCCGGCAGGCAACTGGTCTCAGGGTGAACGCGGGCTGGCAGCGCTACCCGGGCGCGAAGAGGAGTTTCACCGCAGTCTGGAGCGGGCTCGTCATTATGCCACGGCGTTGGGCTGCCGCCGGGTTCAAGTTATGGCGGGCTTGCGCTGCGACGCTCTGACGCATCAGGCCCAGCTTGAGCTCTTGCGCAACAGGCTGCGTATCGCCTGCGATGTGCTGGCTGTTGCGGGAATAGACGTGCTGATTGAACCATTAAACTCGCA
This sequence comes from Klebsiella sp. HN106, assembly GCF_051209435.1. NCBI lineage: Bacteria > Pseudomonadati > Pseudomonadota > Gammaproteobacteria > Enterobacterales > Enterobacteriaceae > Klebsiella > Klebsiella sp. HN106. The sequence goes on from NZ_JBLURD010000002.1 coordinate 338,159, forward strand.
GGATATGCCCGGCTATTTTATTGATAGCTTTCCGCTGGCCGCAGCAATCATTGACCAGGTCGCCAGGAACAATATCGGTTTACAGTTTGATATTTATCATTGCCAGAAAATTCACGGCAACGTCGCCAAAAATATTGAACGCTACTTTACGCTTATCAAACATATTCAAATTGCTTCCGTTCCTTATCGCCATGAACCTGGGACCGGCGAATTAAATGAAGCATGGTTATTCGATTTTATTAAAAAAATGAACTACAGGGGCTGGATTGGTTGTGAATATCAACCCTCAACATCAGGCCCCGAATCATTACGCTGGATAACGCCTTACCTGGAATTTTAATCTCTCTGTACCGGAGGAAAATATGTCGGATACCGTTATTATCTCGCTGGCACCCGTTGCCGCGGATTGCCCTCGAGTCATACCCGAAGAACTGGCGCAGGAAATACTCGCCAGCGTAGAATATGGCGCGGCGATTGTTCATCTGCACGTCCGTGATAAGCAGGGGCGTCTGACGCCGGACACCGTCGATTTTCAGGCCACAATCGACCCTGTGATGCGCCACTCAAACCTGATAATTCAGGCCTCTACCGGCGGCGTCTCTTCGCTGTCCATCGCCGAACGCTGCGCGCCCCTGGCCTGCTCAGGAGTGGAGATGGCGTCGCTTAACGTCGGCTCCGTTAACCTTGGCGATGCCGTTTACTTTAATCCCGGCCCGGACGTCGAATATTGTGCAAGACAAATCATCGCGCATAACATAATTCCCGAGTTTGAAGTTTTCGAAATTGGCATGATTAATAATATCCTTGCTCTGCAGGAAAATATAAAATTCAAAACCCCGATGCTGTTTAATATTGTACTGGGGCATCGCGGCACTACCCCCGCCACGATTGATACATTAATTGCCATGCGCAGCATGCTCCCCCGCGAGGCCTTATGGGGAATAACACATTTTGGCAGAAAGAATTTCGACATTATCGCTGCCGCAGTCGCCATGGGCGCCAGCGAGGTTCGAATTGGCTTTGAGGATAGCTATTATTTAAGCGCGGAAGAAAAAGCCCAGAATAACCATCAGCAGGTCGCCAAACTCGCCACCCTGATTCGCAGCATGGATAAGAAAGTCGCCACGCCCGACATTGCGCGGCAAATGTTATCTATTCCCCCCCGGCAGCAATAACAACAGAAAGGACATTTCGCTATGACTATGACCACTGTTATTCACAAAACCGGTCTCGGCGTCAGCATCGCCGGTGCCGCCCTGGTGGCGGTTGGCGCGCTGATGCATTCACCCGCGCTCTGGCAGCCTGGGCTGGTGATGTTCACCGCCGGTTTTGCGGCGGGAGCAGGATACTGGCCGGGGTTACGCAGCTATCAGTTTACCTTGTGGATCATCGCCGGTTTCGTTGCCGCGATGACCTGGTCTACGGATCTGATCGTCTGGGGCGGCTTTAACATCACCCATAAATGGATCGTTTTCCTGGTCATCCAGGCCACTATGTTCAGCATGGGCACCAAGCTGACGATCCAGGATTTTATCGATGTCGCCAAAATGCCATGGGCGGTGTTTATCGGTACCTTCTGCCATTTTGTCATTATGCCCCTGCTCGGCCTGACCATTACCCTGGTCTTCAACTTTCCGCCGGAAGTCGCGGTGGGCATCCTGCTGATTGGCGCGTGTCCCAGCGGCCTCTCTTCGACGGTGATGGTTTACATCGCCAACGCTAACCTGGCGCTGGCGGTATCGATAGCGGCAGTATCAACCCTGGCGGCCACGGTGATGACGCCGCTGTGGGTTAACCTGCTGGCGGGCTCGATGATCGATATTCAGCTGACCGCAATGGTGATGGACGTGGTGAAAATCGTGCTCATCCCGATCGGCGCGGCGATCTTACACGACTACCTGAAAACCTACGCCAGTATACGCGGCCGCCGTATTGTGCAGGGACTGGCCGGGCTCGGCGCCCTGTGGCTGCTGTATATGAGCGCCGGAGGCTGGAACACGCTGTTCGCCAGCGCCGGCGCCGAAGCGCAAATGTACGCCGTGGTTGTCAACTTCGTGGCTGGCGGTCTCGTCTGGGCGCTGTTTTACAACTGGCTGTATGGTCGCGTTGAAGGTATTAAGAAAATCATGCCGACTATCTCGATGATAGGGATTATTTTCTTCACGACCACCGCCGCCGCTGCGGGACGCGACAACCTGGTGCAGGTCGGCTTCCTGCTCTGTTTCGCCATGCTGATGCATAACCTCGGCGGTTTCCTGATTGGCTATCTGATGAGTCGCTGGATCTTTCGCATGGACGTACAGTCCGCCCGTACCGTGGCCTTTGAAGTCGGACTGCAAAACGGCGGAATGGCGTCGGGGCTTGCCGCCGCGATGGGCAAGCTGGCAACAGTGGGCCTTGCTTCCGCGGTGATGACTCCGCTTGGCAACGTCAGCGGCTCGCTGCTGGCGAACTACTGGCGCAAAAAGGACGCCCGACAGGCGCAGGCCGCCGCGAACAACCCCGCTCAAACCGTTTCTGAACATCTTTCAAAAGGATAATCACCATGACGACTATCACTCTGGAACAGGCTTTACGCGCCGTAGCGTTCGCGCTTGACCTCGCTGACTCCTGCTATGCAAAGCGCCCGCTAAGCGTAGCGGTGTGCGACGCCAGCGGGGAGCTGCTCAGCTTCGCGCGGATGGACAATGCCAAATTGTTAACCATTGAACTTACCCAGCGCAAGGCGCATACCAGCAGTCGCCTCGGCTGTACCACGCAGGCATTTTTACAGCGCCTGCAAAAAGAGCAGCTGGACATCAGTTACTTTGCCGATCCGCATTTTACCGCCCTGCCCGGCGGGGTCCCGCTTCTGTACGACGGTAAATGTCTCGGCGCCGTCGCGGTAGGCGGGCTATCGGCACAGGAAGATCACGACGCGGCGCTGGCCGTCGCAGAAAATTTGCTTAAGGAGATAGCCCAATGAAAAAGATCGCTATGCTGCACACCAGTTCAGCGACGCTCGCGATGATGCAGCAGCTGATTGCCGATATCATGCCGGAAGTGGAAGTCATGCATCTGGTGGAAGAATCCATGATCAAGCAGGTAATGAAGGCCGGAGGGGTAACGCCGAATATTGCCGCCCGCATTGCCGACTACGTGCATATTGCCGAAAAAGCGGACTGCGATATTTTCATTACCGCCTGCTCTTCTATTGGCACGGCGGTGGAACAGTGCCAGTTTCTCACGCCGCTTCAGCTCGCCCGTATTGACAGCGCGATGGTCGAAGAAGCGATTGAAAAAGGCGAGCGTATCGCCGTGCTGGCAACCGTAGCGACCACGCTAAAGCCGACGCTGGATTACGTCCAGCGCAAAGTACAGGAGAGCGGTAAGCCGCGCGCCATTACCCCCATATTAATGGAAGAGGCATTCCACGCGCTGCTGGCAGGCGATATGGATACCCATGACCGAATCGTCAGTGAAGGGCTACAAAGCGCGTTTAGCCAGGCGGATGTAGTGATGCTGGCGCAAGCCTCGATGGCCCGGGTATTGCAGCAGCTCCCTGCCCCGCCGGTACCGGTCATGACCTCACCAGAAAGCGGGATTCGCTGGCTGAAAGCGCTGGCGGAGAGCTGAGTTACGGGCAAAAAAAAGGCCATCATCAGATGGCCAACCATGTCGAAACTGGACCAGCCCTTGACCATGCAGAAAGTCAGGGCTGTTTTTTTACTTATTACTTAATGACGGTTTTCAGCGCTTCGCCGATATCGGCCAGGCTGCGAACGGTTTTCACGCCAGCGGCTTCCAGAGCGGCGAATTTTTCATCCGCCGTCCCTTTACCACCCGCAATGATGGCACCCGCGTGCCCCATACGTTTGCCTTTCGGCGCGGTCACGCCGGCGATGTAGCCGACAACCGGTTTGGTCACGTGATCTTTGATGTAAGCGGCCGCTTCTTCTTCCGCGCTACCGCCGATCTCACCGATCATCACAATCGCTTCGGTCTGCGGATCTTCCTGGAACAGTTTCAGGATATCGATGAAGTTGGATCCCGGAATCGGGTCGCCGCCGATGCCCACGCAGGTGGACTGACCAAAGCCGTAGTCGGTGGTCTGCTTAACCGCTTCATAGGTCAGGGTACCGGAACGGGAAACGATGCCCACTTTACCCGGCTGGTGAATGTGGCCCGGCATGATGCCGATTTTGCATTCGCCCGGAGTGATCACGCCCGGGCAGTTCGGCCCGATCATGCGCACGCCCGCTTCGTCGAGCTTCACTTTCACGGTCAGCATATCCAGCGTCGGGATACCTTCGGTGATGGTGATAATCAGCTTAATGCCAGCATCGATAGCTTCCAGAATAGAATCTTTGCAGAACGGCGCCGGAACGTAGATGACGGATGCGGTTGCGCCGGTGGCTTCGACCGCTTCGCGAACGGTATTGAATACCGGCAGGCCCAGATGCGTGGTGCCGCCTTTGCCCGGGGTGACGCCGCCGACCATTTGCGTACCGTAAGCGATGGCTTGTTCAGAGTGGAATGTGCCCTGGCTACCGGTGAAACCCTGGCAGATAACCTTGGTGTCTTTATTAATTAAAACGGACATTATTTCCCCTCCACTGCGGCAACAACCTGCTGAGCTGCATCCGTCAGACTTTTCGCTGCAATAATATTCAGGCCGCTGTCAGCCAGTTTCTTCGCGCCCAGTTCGGCGTTGTTACCTTCCAGACGTACGACTACCGGTACGTTAACGCCCACTTCGGCAACCGCGCCGATGATGCCGTCGGCAATCAGGTCGCAGCGTACAATACCGCCGAAGATGTTAACCAGAACCGCTTTTACGTTGTCATCAGAGAGGATGATTTTGAACGCTTCAGTGACGCGCTCTTTGGTTGCGCCGCCGCCAACGTCAAGGAAGTTAGCCGGTTCGCCGCCGTGCAGCTTAACGATGTCCATGGTGCCCATCGCCAGGCCCGCGCCGTTAACCATGCAACCAATGTTGCCGTCCAGCGCGACGTAGTTCAGTTCCCACTGCGCAGCCTGCGCTTCGCGCGGATCTTCCTGCGACTGGTCGCGCATTTCGCGCAGATCCGGCTGGCGGAACAGCGCGTTGCCGTCAGCGCCCAGCTTGCCGTCGAGGCAGATCAGATCGCCCTGTTTGGTGATAACCAGCGGGTTGATCTCGATCAGCGCCAGGTCGCGCTCAAGGAAAATGGTCGCCAGGCCCATGAAAATTTTAGTGAACTGCTGAACCTGTTTACCTTCCAGACCCAGTTTAAACGCCAGTTCACGACCCTGGTAAGGCATCGGGCCCGCCAGCGGATCGAGGGCGATCTTGTGGATCAGATGCGGAGTCTCTTCCGCCACTTTTTCGATTTCCACGCCGCCTTCGGTGGAGGCCATGAAGACCACGCGACGGGAGCTGCGGTCAACTACCGCGCCCAGGTATAGCTCTTTATCGATATCGGTCGCGGCTTCAACCAGAATCTGGTTAACCGGCTGGCCGTTCGCATCTGTTTGATAGGTGACGAGACGTTTGCCCAGCCAGTGCTCAGCAAATGCGCGAATGTCTTCTTTGCTTTTTACTACCTTCACACCGCCCGCTTTACCGCGGCCACCAGCGTGAACCTGACATTTCACTACCCACGGACCCGCGCCGATTTTAGAAGCGGCTTCTTCTGCTTCACGCGGAGTAGTACAGGCATAACCCACCGGCGCCGGTAAGCCATAGCGGGCAAAAAGTTGTTTTGCCTGATATTCATGTAAGTTCATGTGTTCAGTCCATCCTTCAGGGAATAATTATCTTTAAACCTGTAGGCCTGATAACGGCGCCAGGGCGCGTTATCCGGCCTACGGTAGGTAATACTCTTGCTGACTACACGTCCAGCAGCAGACGAGTCGGGTCTTCCAGCAGCTCTTTAATCGCTACCAGGTAGCCTACCGATTCACGTCCGTCGATCAGACGGTGGTCGTAGGAGAGCGCCAGGTACATCATCGGCAGAATTTCTACCTTACCATTCACCGCCATCGGGCGATCTTTAATGGCATGCATACCCAGAATCGCGCTCTGCGGCGGGTTGATGATCGGCGTGGACATCAGTGAACCGAATACGCCGCCGTTGGTAATGGTGAAGTTACCGCCGGTCAGATCGTCTACGGTCAGCTTGCCGTCGCGGCCTTTTACTGCCAGCTCTTTAATTTTCTTCTCGATATCCGCCATGCCCAGCAGGTCGACATCGCGCAGAACCGGCGTTACCAGGCCGCGCGGCGTAGAGACCGCCATGCTGACGTCGAAGTAGTTGTGGTACACCACGTCATCGCCATCGATAGAGGCGTTCACTTCCGGGTAGCGCTTCAGCGCTTCCACTACCGCCTTCACGTAGAAGGACATAAAGCCCAGACGGATACCGTGACGTTTTTCAAACGCTTCGCCGTACTGCTTACGCAGATCCATAATCGGCTTCATGTTGACTTCGTTGAAGGTCGTCAGCATGGCGGTAGAATTTTTCGCTTCCAGCAGACGCTCGGCAACGCGCTTGCGCAGACGGGTCATCGGCACGCGTTTTTCAGAGCGATTGCCCAGCTGTGGAGCCGGAGCAGCGGCTGGCGCTGCGGCCGGGGCCTCCGCCTTCGCTGGCGCTTTCGCCAGGTGTTTCTCAACGTCTTCGCGGGTCAGACGGCCGCCAACGCCGGTGCCTTTAATGGCTGCCGCGTCGAGACTGTGTTCCGCCAGCAGACGGCGGATTGCCGGGCTCAGCGCATCGTTATTTTGCTCTTCCAGAGAAGCCTGCTGACGCTGGGCCGGAGTCGACTCTTTAGCATCAGCTTTCGCTCCGGACTCTTTGCCCGCGCTGTTACCTTCGCGCAGGCGGCCGAGGATCTGACGGGAAAGCACGGTGGCGCCTTCGTCTTCAATCACCGCGTCCAGAATGCCATCCGCTGAAGCCGGTACTTCCAGTACCACTTTGTCAGTTTCGATTTCTACCAGCACTTCGTCACGAACAACCGCATCGCCCGGTTTTTTATGCCAGGTGGCAACCGTTGCGTCAGCTACGGACTCAGGCAGGTCGGGAACCAGAATATCTACGCTACTCATTATGTATCCTTTAATTAATCGACGTTCAGCGCGTCATTGACCAGATCTTGTTGCTGTTTCTGGTGAACGGACAGGTATCCTACCGCCGGAGAGGCGGAGGCCGGGCGGCCTGCATAACGCAGAGAGGCCCCAAACGGAATCACTTCACGGAAGTGATGCTGGCTGCAGTACCACGCGCCCTGGTTGAGCGGTTCTTCCTGGCACCAGACAAAATCATGCACGTGCGCATAAGGCTTCAGCGCTTCCTGTACCGCCTGATGCGGGAACGGATAGAGCTGCTCTATGCGAACGATAGCGACATCTTTTTGCTCGTTTTTACGACGCTGTTCCAGCAGGTCGTAGTAAACCTTACCAGAGCACAGCACAACCCGCTTCACTGCTTTCGGATCGAGCTGGTCGATTTCACCGATCGCTGGCTGGAAAGTGCCGTTAGCCAGTTCGTCCATGCTTGATACCGCCAGCGGGTGACGTAGCAGCGATTTCGGCGACATCACGATCAGCGGACGACGCATGCCGCGCAGCGCCTGGCGACGAAGCATATGGTAAACCTGCGCCGGGGTGGACGGTACGCAAACCTGCATATTCTGCTCAGCGCAGAGCTGCAGATAGCGCTCCAGACGCGCGGAGGAGTGCTCCGGGCCCTGGCCTTCGTAGCCGTGCGGCAGCAGCATCACCAGGCCGCACATACGGCCCCATTTCTGCTCGCCGGAGCTGATGAACTGGTCGATGACCACCTGCGCGCCGTTGGCGAAGTCGCCGAACTGCGCTTCCCAGATGGTCAGGGTGCGCGGCTCAGCGGTGGCGTAGCCGTATTCAAACGCCAGCACTGCTTCTTCCGACAGCACGGAGTCCCAGACTTTAAAATGGCCCTGGCCGTTGTGCACGTGCTGCAGCGGCGTATAGGTTGAGCCATTTTTCTGGTTGTGAATCACCGCATGGCGGTGGAAGAAGGTTCCGCGCCCGGAGTCTTCGCCGGACAGACGCACCGAAATGCCTTCATCGACCAGCGTGGCGTAGGCGAGGTTTTCCGCGCCGCCCCAGTCAAACATCTTCTCGCCGGCGGCCATAAGCTGACGATCGCCGTAGATTTTCGCCACGCGCGACTGCATTTCAACGGCTTCCGGCACCGTACTGATGCGTTTTGCCAGCTCCTGCAGACGCTTAGGTTCAACTTTGTCCGGATAGCTCTCATCCCACTCGTGGTTGAGGTACGGAGACCAGGTAAAGGAGTGCATATTCATCGGACGCCACTCCTTCACCACGCATTCGCCGGCATCCAGCGCGTCGCGGTAGAGGTTAACCTGCTCAGTGGCGTCTTCCAGCGTCGCGACGTTATCCGCTTCCAGCTTGTCAGCGTAGATTTTGCGCGGGGTCGGATGCTTTTTGATTTTCTGATACATCAGCGGCTGGGTTGCGCTCGGCTCGTCGGCTTCGTTGTGGCCGTGACGGCGGTAGCACACCAGGTCGATGAAGACATCGCGTTTAAAGGTGTTACGGAAGTCCAGCGCCAGGCGAGTCACGAAAGCGACCGCTTCCGGATCATCGGCATTCACGTGGAAAATAGGCGCCTGGACCATTTTACCAATATCGGTACAGTACGGGGTAGAACGCGCATCCAGCGGGTTGGAAGTGGTGAAACCCACCTGGTTGTTGATAACGATGCGTACGGTACCGCCGACTTCGTAACCGCGCGCTTTGGACATGTTCAGGGTTTCCTGAACCACGCCCTGGCCGGTTACCGCGGCGTCGCCGTGAATGGTGATCGGCAGAACTTTGTTGCTGCTCGGTTCGTCGAGACGATCGAGACGAGCGCGGACGGAGCCGATAACCACCGGGCTGACGATTTCCAGATGCGACGGGTTAAACGCCAGCGCCAGGTGCACCAGCCCGCCTTCGGTTTCCATATCGGAAGAGAAGCCCATGTGGTACTTCACGTCACCGGTGCCGAGGTGTTCTTTATGTTTACCGGCGAACTCGTCGAACAGGTCCTGCGGTTTTTTACCCAGCACGTTGACCAGCACGTTCAGACGTCCGCGGTGCGCCATACCCAGCACCACTTCGCGGGTGCCGCTCTTACCCGCGTGGCGGATAATCTCTTTCAGCATCGGGATCAGCGCGTCGCCGCCTTCCAGCGAGAAGCGTTTAGCGCCCGGGAATTTCGCGCCGAGGTAGCGCTCCAGGCCTTCCGCCGCGGTCAATTCGCTGAGGAAGCGTTTTTTCTCTTCGGCGCTAAAGTTCGCTTTGCCTGCTACCGACTCAATGCGCTGCTGGATCCAGCGTTTTTCTTCGGTGGAGGTAATATGCATATATTCCGCGCCGATGGAGCCGCAGTAGGTCTGCTTAAGGGCGGAGATCAGATCGCCCAGCTTCATCGTATCTTTGCCGATGGCGAAAGAACCTACGTTATAGATCTCCTGGAAATCGGCCTCGGTCAGATCGTGGTAAGCCGGATCGAGATCCGCCACTCTCTCTTGCTGCCACAGTCCCAGCGGATCGAGATTCGCATGCTGGTGACCACGGAAGCGGTATGCGTTGATGAGCTGCAGGACTTTAACCTGCTTCACATTGGTGTCAGGGTCGGAAATCGAAGAAGTGTAACGCGAGGCATCCTTCGCCAGGCGGCGGAAATAATCACGCGTTTTGGAATGAAATTGATCCGGTTTGACTCCGGTGCCAGGTAACTGCTGGAACATAGAACGCCAGTTGGCGTCAACAGAGTCAGGATCGGTTAAGAAGTCTTCATAGAGCTGTTCTATCCAGCTCTGGTTCGAACCAGAGAGGTAAGAAGAGTCCAGCCAGGCTTTCATTGCGCCGTTCTGCATCGTGATCCCTTAAGCATTTATATGCTTATTTCGCCGTAGAAACTACCACGCACAGAAGTTGTACGTGCCGGGGTTCACTTGTTGCGGAGGAGTTGTGGTTTCGTCCGCTAAGGAACCTTTAAAAACTGCCATTAATCTTCGGCGTTCAGGCTGCGGTTGCGTTAGCTGCCTTCACTTACCCCGGTCACATAGTTCACTATGCTCCCGGGGATGCGTTCAGTTGCCGCCTTACCTCGCTCTGAACGCCTTGATTACTGGTACATATTTGGCGGTTTTTAAAGATTTCCTGCTATATCCCCCGGCGGCGCGAACGCTTGCCGGGGCTACTGCTTCGGATTGCCCGGATACGCGGTAGCGCCATCCGGGACAGACCGGGTTACTTACGCACTGCGCTGCAGCAGCATCGACTTAATATGGCCGATGGCGCGCGTCGGGTTCAGCCCCTTAGGACACACACTGACGCAGTTCATAATGCTGTGACAGCGGAATACGCTGAAAGCATCGCTCAGCCCTTCGAGGCGATCGCTGGTTTCGGTATCGCGGCTGTCGATCAGGAAGCGATACGCGGCCAGCAGGCCAGCCGGGCCGATAAACTTGTCCGGGTTCCACCAGAACGACGGGCAAGAAGTCGAACAACATGCGCAGAGAATACACTCGTACAAACCATCGAGTTTCTCACGCTGCTCTGGCGTCTGCAGATGCTCACGAGCCGGAGGATTTTGCCCATTATTCAATAAGTAAGGCTTAATCTTCTCATATTGTGCATAGAATTGCCCCATGTCTACCACCAAATCACGGATAACCGGTAATCCTGGCAGCGGACGGATAACAATTTTCTTACCCGGCTGATTCAGCGCGGAGATCGGCGTGATGCACGCCAGACCATTTTTACCGTTCATGTTCAGACCGTCGGAACCGCATACCCCTTCACGACAGGAGCGACGGAACGACAGCGACGGATCTTTCTCTTTCAGCTGGATTAACGCATCCAGCAGCATCATGTCACGACCCTCTTCCGCTTCCAGGGTGTAATCCTGCATACGCGGAGCATCGTCTACGTCCGGGTTATAACGATAAACTGAAAACTCGAGTTTCATATTCCTGTCTCCGCATTAATAAGTACGAATCTTCGGCGGGAATGCCGGACGCAGTTTCGGTTCCATATTGACGCTACGACGCGTCATGGATTCCGACTCTGGCAGATACAGGGAATGGCACAGCCAGTTTTCATCATCACGATCCGGGAAGTCGAAGCGGCTATGCGCGCCGCGGCTTTCGGTACGATAATTTGCAGACATTGCGGTGGCGTAAGCGGTTTCCATCAGGTTATCCAGCTCCAGGCACTCAACGCGCTGGGTGTTGAACTCGCTGGAAGTATCATCCAGACGGGCGTTTTTCAGACGCTCGCGGATGGCTTTCAGCTGCTCAAGGCCCTTCGCCATCGCATCCCCTTCGCGGAATACCGAGAAGTTATGCTGCATACACTCTTGCAGCGCTTTGCGGATTTCGACCGGATCTTCGCCATTCCGGTTGCCGTTCCAGCGGTTCAGACGTTCCAGAGAAGCGTCGATCTCGTCATCCGTCGCATCGCGCAGTACGCCCTGCTCGGCGATAGACTCTTGCAGATGCAGACCTACCGCGCGGCCAAAGACCACCAGGTCAAGCAGCGAGTTGCCGCCCAGACGGTTTGCGCCGTGTACCGATACGCAGGCGATTTCGCCTACCGCAAACAGCCCCGGAATCACCACGTCTTCGCCCTGCTCGTTGACGGTCAGCGCCTGGCCGCTCACTTTGGTCGGAATACCGCCCATCATATAGTGGCAGGTTGGAATGACCGGAATCGGCTCTTTCACCGGGTCGACGTGGGCAAAGGTACGGGAGAGTTCCAGGATACCCGGCAGGCGGGACTCAAGCACTTCTTTACCGAGGTGATCGAGTTTCAGCTTGGCGTGCGGGCCCCACGGACCGTCGCAGCCGCGACCTTCACGGATTTCGATCATGATGGAACGCGCCACTACGTCGCGACCCGCCAGGTCTTTCGCGTTCGGCGCATAACGCTCCATAAAGCGCTCGCCGTGTTTATTCAGCAGATAGCCGCCTTCGCCGCGGCAGCCTTCGGTCACCAGAACCCCCGCCCCGGCAATACCGGTCGGGTGGAACTGCCACATCTCCATATCCTGTACCGGAACGCCGGCGCGGATCGCCATGCCAACGCCGTCGCCGGTATTGATATGCGCATTGGTGGTGGACTGGTAAATACGGCCGGCGCCGCCGGTCGCCAGCACGGTAGCGCGGGCTTTGAAGTAAACCACTTCACCGGTCTCGATGCATAGGGCGGTACAGCCGACCACCGCGCCATCGGCGTTTTTCACCAGATCCAGCGCGTACCACTCGGAGAAAATCGTGGTGTGATTTTTCAGGTTCTGCTGATAGAGAGTATGTAGCAGGGCGTGACCGGTACGGTCAGCCGCCGCAGCGGTACGTGCCGCCTGCTCGCCGCCGAAGTTTTTCGACTGGCCGCCGAACGGGCGCTGATAAATCGTGCCGTTATCGAGACGCGAGAACGGCAGACCCATATGGTCCAGCTCCAGAATCGCTTCCGGGCCGGTTTTACACATATATTCGATGGCATCCTGATCGCCAATGTAGTCCGACCCCTTAACGGTGTCGTACATGTGCCATTCCCAGTTATCTTCATGGGTATTACCGAGCGCGACGGTGATACCGCCCTGTGCGGAAACGGTATGGGAACGGGTCGGGAAAACTTTGGAGAGCAGCGCACAGCTTTGGCCGCTCTGGGAAATCTGCAGCGCCGCGCGCATACCTGCGCCACCGGCACCAATCACAACTGCATCAAATTCTCTGACAGGCAATTTCATTACACACCCCACACCACAACAAATCCATAAAGAACGTAAGCCACCAGCGCAACAACGATCAGCAGTTGCAGAATTAAGCGCACGGCCAGTGGTTTAACGTAGTCCGTTAACACCTGCCACATGCCGATCCAGGCGTGGATCAGAATGGAAACGAGAGCCAGCAGGGTGAAGACTTTAGTGAACGCGGAGGAGAAAAAGCCCGTCCAGACTTCCCATGAAATTTCACCGGTGGTGGCAAAGAAGCCAACCATATAGATGATGTAGAGGGTCAGAACGATAGCGGTAGCACGGACCAGAATAAAGTCATGTACGCCGTTGCGTCCTAGTGCTGAGGCGTTGCTTACCATACGAGGACTCCTGCGAGAAGTGAAAGCACGACAGTAATAACAAAAGAAATTTTGGCGGAGCGTGTCCCTGATTCGAGAGTTTCTGCAAGATAGCCAAAATCCATCAGCAGATGGCGGATACCGACCACCGCGTGATACGCCAGCGCGGTCAGGATGCCCCACATGATGAATTTCACAAAGAAGCTATCCATAATGGATGCCGCTGTGAGGAAACCTTCGGGAGAGGAAAGGCTGGTGCCCAGCAGCCATAGCAGAATCCCGATCGCCACGAAGGTGATCACTCCGGATACGCGATGGAGAATGGACGCTATCGCCGTGATTGGGAACCGGATCGTTTGCAGATCCAGATTGACAGGTCTTTGTTTTTTCACATTTCTTACCATGAATAACGCCCACATGCTGTTCTTATTGTTTCCTTCCTCCGGTCTGCTTGCGGGTCAGACAGCGTCCTTATCTATAACTAAAAGTCATGTTAAAACGCCTTTCCAGGAGTTAAAGCGTGACAAAATAACGCTGGGTGGCTCGGGATTGCAGGGTGTTCCGGAGACCTGGCGGCAGTATAGGCCGTTCACAAAATCATTACAATTAACCTACATATAGTTTGTCGGGTTTTCTCCCGAACAGTGATCTATGTCACGATAACAACATATTTTTAATTTTTAATCATCTGATTTGACAAATATTAAACATTATTGTTACAACCATTACCAGATAAATGCAATAATACGCAAAAGTTATGGGGTCACTCTTTTACCTGAGAATAAGTTATGCAACAGTGAGAGAGTATTGACCGATGTAATCAGGACAGTTATTAGTGGTATATAGTTTTATAATATTCGGGCTGCTAAAACGCTGATTTGCTGCTGTTTCATCGTAGGCTGAAGACGTACCATCAAGCGCCCTTGCTCTGTACCCTGCCCCTTTCGCGACGCAGAGCGATGTGCAACATAACAAACTGGTAACGTCATCTGCTACGGGCCGAATGCAAATCCACCACCCCGGCAGTCTTAAGCAATAAAGGCGCTAAGGAGACCATAAATGTCTGATGCTAAAGCAAAAATCACCCTGGGTGGTGATACTGCTATTGAACTGGATGTGCTAAAGGGCACTCTCGGTCAGGATGTTATTGATATTCGTAGTCTTGGTTCAAAAGGTGTATTTACTTTTGACCCTGGTTTCACCTCAACCGCATCCTGCGAATCTAAAATCACCTTTATCGACGGTGATGAAGGTATCCTGCTGCACCGCGGTTTCCCGATCGATCAGTTAGCAACCGACTCTAACTATCTGGAAGTATGCTACATCCTGTTAAACGGTGAGAAACCGACTCAGGCACAGTACGACGAATTTAAAACCATCGTGACGCGCCACACCATGATTCACGAGCAGATCACTCGTCTGTTCCACGCGTTCCGCCGCGATTCTCATCCGATGGCCGTCATGTGCGGTATTACCGGCGCGCTGGCTGCGTTCTATCACGATTCGCTGGATGTAAATAACCCACGCCACCGCGATATCGCCGCATTCCGTCTGCTCTCCAAGATGCCGACGATGGCGGCAATGTGTTACAAATATTCCATCGGCCAGCCTTTCGTTTATCCGCGCAACGACCTCTCCTACGCGGGTAACTTCCTGAATATGATGTTCTCCACGCCGTGTGAAAAATATGAAGTGAACCCGATTCTGGAACGCGCAATGGACCGTATTCTGATCCTGCACGCCGACCACGAACAGAACGCTTCTACCTCCACCGTGCGGACTGCCGGCTCTTCCGGCGCCAACCCGTTCGCCTGCATCGCTGCGGGCATTGCTTCCCTGTGGGGGCCGGCACACGGCGGCGCCAACGAAGCGGCGCTGAAGATGCTCGAAGAGATCAGCTCCGTTGAACACATTCCGGAATTCGTCCGTCGCGCGAAAGACAAAAACGACTCTTTCCGCCTGATGGGCTTTGGCCACCGCGTGTACAAAAATTACGACCCGCGCGCCACCGTTATGCGTGAGACCTGCCACGAAGTGCTGAAAGAGCTCGGTACCAAAGACGATCTGCTGGAAGTGGCCATGGAGCTTGAGCACATCGCGCTCAACGACCCGTACTTCATCGAGAAGAAACTCTACCCGAACGTCGATTTCTATTCCGGTATCATCCTCAAAGCGATGGGCATTCCGTCTTCGATGTTTACCGTTATCTTCGCGATGGCGCGTACCGTGGGCTGGATTGCGCACTGGAACGAAATGCACAGCGATGGCATGAAAATCGCCCGTCCGCGTCAGCTCTATACCGGCTACGAAAAACGCGACTTCAAGAACGATATCGCTCGCTAAGTCAGCTTTCGCAGCGACAAAAAACGCGCCTGAAGGCGCGTTTTTTTATTGCTGGCATCCGGGGCACCAGTAAAACGGCCGCGACGAGAGCATGGTCCTCTCGATAATCCCGCCGCAGCGCTCGCAGACCTCACCCTGGCGATGAAAAACCTTAAAGCGAAACAGCGCGCCGTGGTGCTTATTGTCGTCCACCAGACCGCGCGTGTTATAGGACAAACGCGGGATCTCCAGCAGCGCATGGGCCAGCGCATCGAGCTGCTTTTCATCCAGTTCAGAGGCTTTGTGACGACCGGTTAGCCCAACCTGCCAGAGGATCTCCACGCGCAGATAGTTGCCCAATCCGGCAAGAAACGCCTGATCCAGCAGCAGTCCGGAGAACTGGCGGTTGCGGAATTTCGCCGACAGCAGCCGCTCTTTAACCTGTTCAACGCTAAGGCTCATATCGAGCACATCCGGTCCGACCCGCAGCAAAAATGGATGTCGGGCGAGCTGCTCGGGCGTCAGCATTTCAATATCGGAGGCGCTGTAGAGCAAAATCGCTCTACGCGCCGTCTGCAGCCGAACGCGCAACACGCGCGTGGTTTCTGGCTGCGCCCCCGCATCCACCACTCGCCAGACGCCATACAGCTGGTTGTGGCTATACAGCGTTAATCCGCCGGAGAAATGGGTCAACAGCGCCTTACCGCGTGTTTCAATGCGCGTCACTCGCTGGCCGACAAGCTGAGATTGGTAATGTTGTAACTGCGGGAAGGCGAACCACGCCTCAGTCAGGGGTTCGCCTTTAATCGCCGCTTCCAGGCTATCCGCCGCACGGCGAATTTCCGGACCTTCCGGCATAATAATATCCTTGTGTTAATGCGTTGCGCCGCCGCCGATTTTCACGTCGCCATCCTGCTGCAGGGCAACGGCGATAGCCGTTTCCAGCGCCGCACGCACCGTCTCTACCGCCATACTGGCGGCACCGGGGTGAGCCGCAGCCTGCTCAGGCAAATACGGAATATGGATAAACCCGCCCTTCACGCCGCTGCTGTTACGCAGGCTATGCAGCAGACCGTACATCACGTGATTACAGACAAACGTCCCCGCCGTCTGCGATACCGACGCCGGGATCCCCTTGCTGCGCAGCGCGGCAACGATCGCTTTGATCGGCAGCGTGCTAAAGTACGCCGCCGGACCGTCAGCCACGATCGGTACGTCAATGGGCTGCAGACCTTTATTATCCGGGATCCGCGCATCATCGACGTTGATCGCTACCCGTTCAACGGTGATGTCGACGCGACCGCCCGCCTGACCAATCGCCAGGATCAGGCGCGGCTGCAGCTCATCCAGCGCGACGTTCAGCACCGTCAGGGCCTCGCCGAAGACGCAGGGCAGCTGCCGCGCCACCACCGGTTGCCCGGCAATGATAGCGCCATCCAGCTGCTTTACCACTTCCCACGAAGGGTTAACCGCTTCGCCGCCGAACGGTTCAAAACCGGTAATCAATACGCCAGCCATCATCCCTCCTTACAGGAACATCAGGAAATAGAGCAAAAATACGTTCACGATAAGTAACATAATGCCGGTCGGCACCTGGGCTTTGATCACCGCGTTTTTGTCCGGCAGCTCCAGCAGCGCGGCCGGGACGATATTGAAGTTCGCCGCCATAGGCGTCATCAGCGTTCCACAGTAGCCGGAGAACATGCCAATTGCCGCCATCACCGCCGGGTTACCGCCGTGCTGCAGCACCAGAATCGGGATCCCGACCCCTGCCGTCACGATGGGGAAAGCGGCAAACGCGTTGCCCATCACCATCGTCAGCAGCGCCATCCCAAGGGTATAGACGGCGACGGCGATAAACCGGCTGTCCACCGCCAGATAGTGCTGCGTCAGCCAGGAGATGCTGTTGCCGACGCCCGCGGCGGTAAACAGCAGCCCAAGAACCGCCAGAATTTGCGGCAAAATAAACGCCCAGCCCACAGAATCCAGCAGACGGCGAGCTTCCTGTAACGGCTGAACCGCCGTTTCATGGGTCATGCGGATAGCCATTACCAGACCAATCAACGTGCCCGCAGTCATTGAAAACAGCGTAATCAGCGTGGCGTGATTGCCCGGGCCAAAGATGGCGACCTGCAGCGAGGGCAAATTATTAAACAGCAGGACGCCGATCACCGTCACTACCGGGATCGCCAGCGCCGGGAAAAACAGCCGATTGCCGAGGCGCGCGGCGCTGGCGCTGCGTTCTTCCTGCGAGCGCTGGTGATAACGACCGAGACGCACGCCGCCAAATCCGGCGATCAGCGCCAGCACCACGACCACCACGCCAACGCCGATATTGACGAGGCGCTTGTCGCCGACCAGCGCATAGGTCCAGTCGCCGAACAGAAAGACCACGCCGTACAGACCCCAGAACAGACCGGTTGTCAGCCTGCGCGGATTAGCCTTATCGCGCCATGACATCACCGCTACCACCAGCAGAACGACGCCCGCCAGCCAGTACAACCAGGTTTGCTGAAAATTCATACGGCACCGCCTTTCGCCTGCCCGGCGTTAACCTTGTCCAGCTCGCGCTGGAGATGACGGTCGAGGCGCCACAGGCGGGCAGAGTGGATCAGGAAGGCGCATACCGCCGTTGGGATCCCCCACAGGGCAATATGCAGCGGCTCAGTCTGAATGCCCCCCGACTCCAGCATAAAGTTATGCATAAAGATAATCGCCCCGAAGGCAACGAAAATATCTTCGCCGAAGAACAGGCCCACGTTGTCGGTGGCCGCTGACATCGCGCGCAGGCGATAGCGGACATTTCCCGGCAAGGCGCCAAAGTTTTTTTCCGCCGCCCCTTCCGCCATCGGCGCCAGAAGCGGGCGCACCATCTGCGGATGACCGCCCAGGCTGGTAAGGCCCATCGCCGCGGTCACTTCACGCACGAAAAGATAGACGATTAGCAGACGACCAGCGGTGGCGCTGCGGATTTTCGCGATCCACGTCTGCGCGCGCTCTTTCAGACCGTGCCGCTCCAGCAGGCCAATCACCGCCAGCGGCAACAGAAGAATAAACGGCAGATTGCGGGTATTGAGAAATCCTTCACCCAGCTTCTCCAGAATGGTCGCGATCGGCATATGCGCCGTCAGACCCGTGATGATCCCGGAAACAATAACCACCAGCACCGGGTTAAAACGCAGAACAAATCCGACCACGATCGCGGCAATGCCGATCAGCGGCCAGAGAGATAATGACTCTCCCATAATTACATCCTGTATGTTGTTGTGAAGTGTTGTTTGTTATTAATTTATTGATTAATAATATTATTTTTATTCTTCTGCTTCCGCGCTCACCTGAATGTTACGTCCGGCGAACGCCGCGCGCAGGCGACGCGCAAAATCCAGCGCATGCTCGCCGTCGCCGTGCAGACAAACGGTTTCCGCCACCACGTGCGCCCATTCGCCGGTGATGCTGCGTACCCGGCTGTGCTGCACCATTTCCAGCGTTTGCGCCAGCGACTGCTCTTCACTCTCGATCAATGCCCCTGGCTGAGTGCGCGGCACCAGGCTACCGTCCGCCAGATAGCCGCGGTCGGCGAAGACCTCCTGGCGGGTGGTCAGCTGATAACGCTGCCCGGCGCGAATCAGCTCGCTGCCCGCCAGGCCCACCAGCACCAGACCGGCGTCAACGTCATATACCGCTTTGGCGATAGCGTCAGCAAGCTGCGGATCTTTTGCCGCCTGGTTATAGAGCATGCCGTGCGGTTTGACGTGCTGTAGTTCGCCGCCCTGCGCGCGCACCAGCGCCGCCAGCGCGCCCACCTGATACAGCGTTTGCGCATAAACCGTCTCCGGCGGCAGCTGCATCGCCGTGCGGCCAAAATTTTCCCGGTCGGGGAAGCTGGGGTGCGCGCCCACCGCGACGCCATATTTCAGCGCTTCGCGCACGCACTGCAGCATCATCACCGCATCGCCCGCATGGAAACCGCAGGCGATATTGGCGGAAGAGACCAGCTGCAGTAGCGCGCTATCGTTGGCGCAGCCTTCGCCAAGGTCGGCGTTTAAATCAATCTTCATCGTTCAGTCTCCATGCCAGTTGTTCAAAATAACGTTGCCGGTCGGCGCGCGCCTTCAGCGCCTCCTCCAGAGAGCAGGGAACAAAGTGGATCGGCTGCCCCAGCGGGATTTGCGCCAGCTGATACATATCGGCCTCGATAATCGTCGCGATGCGCGGGTAACCGCCGGTGGTCTGGGCATCGTTCATCAGTACGATAGGTTGACCGTTATGCGGAACCTGCACCACGCCAGGCAGCAGACCGTGCGAAAGCATCTCGCGATCGGTCGTCCGCTTCAGCGGTTGCCCCTGCAGACGATAGCCCATGCGGTTGCTCTGCGGGCTAAGCTGCCACGGCGAACGCCAGAAAGTGTCCTGCGACACGCTGTCAAACTCCTGATACTCGGGGCCGGGCAGCGCGCGGATGCGGTTGCCGATGGGCAGTTGCTTCACCCCGCGCGGCCCGCGGAACTGCTTATCCGATTTCCCCAGCTTCAGTCGGTCTCCATCCTGCAAACGTCGACCTTCCAGACCGCCAATACCCACTTTCAGATCGGTACTGCGCGAGCCCAGCACCTTCGGCACCGCGATACCGCCCGCCACTGCCAGATAGCTGCGCACGCCGTGCTGTGGATTCTTGAGCACCAGACGCTGCCCGGCCTTGACCGCCGTCCGCCAGCCCACCCACACCGGCTCGCCGTCAAGCTTCGCCTCGCAGGCGGCGCCGGTGAGCGCGAACCAGCCGCTGCGTTCAAATTGAATATCCACCTGGCCCAGCGTGATCTCCAGCGCCGCGGCATTGGCCCCGTTGCCCACCAGCAGATTCGCGGTAACCAGCGCCGGTTTATCCATCGCACCGCAGCGGCTGATGCCCAGCTGACGCAGACCTTCACGCCCGCCGTCCTGCACCGAGGTATACATCCCGGCACGGATGATTTTTAACATACGCCCTCCTTTTGCGGGACGAAACGCACTCTGTCGCCGGAGCGCAGCAGCACCGGCTCCTTGCGCTTCGGATCAAATAGCGCCAGCGGCGTTCGGCCCAGCAGTTGCCAACCTCCCGGCGTCGCCAGCGGATAAATCCCGGTCTGCGCTCCGCCGATCCCCACCGAACCCGCCGGCACCAGCAGACGCGGTTCCGCCCGCCGCGGCATCGCCAGGCGCTCTGGCAGGCCGCCGAAGTAGGGGAACCCCGGCTGGAAGCCGAGGAACCACACCACGTACTCCACCGATGAATGCAGCTCCACCACCTGCTTTTCGCTCAGTCCGCTGTGGCGAGCCACTTCCCCCAAATCCGGACCGCCTTCGCCGCCGTAAACGACCGGCACCAGAATCTCCCGCGATTCCGGTTCGAGCGTATCGCACTCCTCCCACCAGATTTGCAGGCGCTCGATCGCGTCCCACGCCGTCTGCTGGGGATTTCGCAGTATCACGGTAATGTTGTTCATACCCGGAACGGCTTCCACCACCTCGGTATGACCAACCAGCCGTTGGGCTAATCGCCAGATCCGCTTCTGACTCTCCAGCGTCACCGGAGGTTCAAGCTCCAGTACGACTGCCGTTTCACCTAATAGATAACAACGCGCTCGCTGCACTTTTACCTCCGTTCATCAGGCCGGGTTCGGGATATCAATAAAGGTGACATCCAGCTCGGTATTTTCCGTCAGCCATTCGCTTAACGCGCGAATTCCGCCACGCTCGGTGGCATGATGTCCGGCGGCGTAAAAATGCAGCCCCTGCTCGCGCGCCGAATGGATGGTTTGCTCTGAAACTTCGCCGGTAATAAATGCATCAACGCCAAAGCGGGCTGCGCTGTCGATAAAGCTCTGGCCGCCGCCGGTACACCACGCCACGCGGGCCACTTTGTCCGGCCCGGTGTCGCCGCACCACAGCGGTTTGCGCCCCAGCCGCGCTTCAATCCACGACGCCAGTTCCAGGCCCGAGACCGCCATCGACAGTTCGCCCCACGGCACCAGCGGTTCAATTTCGCCCATCACGTTAATGCCGAGCAGCGACGCCAGCTGGGCGTTATTGCCCAGCTCCGGATGGGCATCAAGCGGCAGATGCCAGCCGTAAAGGTTGATGTCGTTAGCCAGCAGCGTTTTGAGGCGATTACGCTTCATGCCGCGAATAATCGGCGACTCGCCTTTCCAGAAGTAGCCGTGGTGGACGATGACCGCATCCGCCTCAAGACGGACGGCCTCATCAAGCAGCGCCTGGCTGGCGGTTACGCCGGTGACGATTTTCCGAACCGTCTCGCGACCTTCCACCTGGAGCCCATTGGGTGCGTAATCACTGATGGCCGCGCTATTGAGTTTTTCATTAATCAGTTGTTCCAGTTCACTATTTTTCATTGCCGTTCCACCAGGTCATCGTTTTATGCAGAGGAATAACATAACGGTATCCGCCCAATCAGTCGATAGTCCTGCCGCGTCGCCGTCAATTTTGCCCATTCACAAAATCCCGCAATTTGTCTACTCACCTTCTCGCGCATTCGTGTATATTTATGCACTATTACAGCATATTAAATAACCAGAAAGCCTATAAGGCCATGAATATCACTAGCGAGTGGCTATTCATGCAGAAAGATCGACTTTCATTTTTATGGCAGGACAAAGCGTTTCATGAACACACAATCTTCACAGCCGCGGGCGATTTATTACGTCGTCGCGCTGCAAATCTGGGAATACTTCAGTTTTTACGGCATGCGCGCGCTGCTCATTCTTTATCTCACCAATCAGCTCAAGTATGACGATAATCATGCCTATGCGCTGTTCAGCGCCTACTGTTCTTTAGTCTACGTCACGCCGATTCTCGGCGGCTTCCTGGCCGATAAGCTGCTGGGCAACCGTATGGCGGTGATGCTCGGCGCGCTGCTGATGGCCATCGGCCATCTGGTGCTCGGCGCCAGCGAAATCGCCCCCACCTTTCTCTATCTGTCGCTGGCGATTATTGTCTGCGGCTACGGGCTGTTTAAATCCAACGTCAGCTGTCTGCTCGGTGAACTGTATGAACCCACAGACCCGCGTCGCGATGGCGGTTTTTCGCTGATGTACGCGGCGGGCAACGTCGGGTCTATCGTCGCGCCAATCGCCTGCGGCTACGTACAGCAAGAGTACAGCTGGGCGATGGGCTTCGCGCTGGCGGCCGTTGGCATGATTGCCGGGCTGGTGATTTTCCTCAGCGGCAATCACCATTTCCGCCACACCCGGGGCGTGAATCGCGAAGCGCTGCGGGCGCGGAGTTTTGTCTTACCGAACTGGGGCTGGCTGCTGGTTCTGCTGATCGCCGCGCCGCTGCTGATCACCGTGCTGTTCTGGCAGGAGTGGTCGGTGTACGCGCTGATTGTCGCGACGGTGATTGGTCTGGCGGTACTGGCGCGGATCTACCTGCGGGCAGAGACCGCCAGGCAGCGTAAAGAGCTGCGCCTGATTATGGTGCTCACCTGCTTCAGTCTGCTGTTCTGGGCCTTTGCGCAGCAGGGCGGCAGCTCCATCAGCCTGTACATCGACCGTTTTGTTAACCGTCATTTTATGGGCTATGAGATACCGACCGCGATGTTCCAGTCGGTCAATGCCTTTGCGGTGATGCTCTGCGGGGTGGTTCTGGCGTGGCTGGTGAAAGAAAACATCAACGGCAACCGTACCGTGCGCATCTGGGGTAAGTTCGCGCTGGGCCTTGGCCTGATGAGCGCCGGGTTCTGCATCCTGACCCTTAGCGCACGTTGGTCAGCCGCCTATGGGCACTCCTCAATGCCGCTGATGGTGCTGGGCCTGGCGGTGATGGGGTTTGCCGAACTGTTTATCGACCCGGTGGCGATGTCGCAGATTACCCGTATCGAGATCCCCGGCGTGACCGGCGTGCTGACCGGCATATATATGCTGCTCTCCGGCGCTATCGCCAACTATCTGGCTGGGGTTATTGCCGATCAGACCTCGCAGGGATCGTTCGACGCCGCCGGAGCCGTCAACTATTCAATTAATGCCTACATTGAGGTGTTCAGCCAGATAACCTGGGGCTCGCTGGCCTGCGTCGGCCTGGTGCTGGCTATCTGGCTGTATCACTCCGTTAAGATCAGGGCTCGCCGCCTGGCGATGGAGTCTTAACTTCTCTGGCGGCTTCCCAGGTCGCCAGCGTCTCCAGCCGCGCCTGCTTGTGATCGACAATCGGGCGCGGATAATCCAGCGTTACGCCCTGTTTCTCCGCCCACAGCCACGGTTGATGCAGCGCTTTCTCAGGCACCCCGGCCAGCTCCGGTAGCCATTGACGAATAAATTGCCCCGCTTTGTCGAAGCGCTCTCCCTGGGTCGTAGGGTTAAAAATACGAAAATAGGGCGCGGCATCGGTGCCGGTCGAAGCCGCCCACTGCCAGCCGCCGTTATTCGCCGCCAAATCGCCATCTATAAGCTGTTCGATAAAATAGCGCTCCCCCAGCCGCCAGTCGATGCGCAGATCTTTCGCCAGAAAACTGGCGACAATCATCCGCAGGCGGTTATGCATCCAGCCGGTCGCATTAAGCTGACGCATCGCGGCGTCGACAATCGGGAAGCCGGTTTGCCCACGCTGCCAGGCCTGAAGCGCGGATTTATCGTCCAGCCAGGCAACCTTATCGGTCCAGCCAATAAAAGGCCGACCTTTACACAAGTCCGGGTAGTAAACCATCAGGTGGCGATAAAACTCGCGCCAGATAAGCTCATTGAGCCATACCGCTCCGGCTTCGCCATCCAGCGCCCGCGGCAGCTCCACCAGCAAGCGGTGCAGACACTGGCGCGGCGAGAGCGCGCCCACCGCCAGGCACGGCGACAGTCGGCTGGTCCCTTCGATGGCCGGAAAATCGCGCTGCTGTTCATATTCGGCGGCCTTTTGCTGGCAGAAGCCGCGAAGCCGGGCGATAGCGCTTTTTTCATCCGCGGCGAACAGTTCGCTATCAAATGACGTCTGTGGAAAATCTATTTTTACTGCAGACGAGGCTGTGACGGGCCCACCCGCTCGGACTTTCGGCGCGGCGACGCACTCCGGCAGCGCCTCCTGTAAACGCCGAATAAAAGCATTTTTAAACGGCGTAAATACCTTATACATTTCGCGGCTGCCGGTCAGCACGCTGCCGGGCGGCAGCAGCACGCTGTCATCAAACCCCTGACAGGTCACCTCTGCTAAGGTTCTCTCCACCGCCGCATCGCGCTGGCGCTCATTGATTTCATACTGGTAGTTGTAAAACAGATGCGTCACCTGCTGCTGCCGGCAAATGCTGACGAGTAGCTCTACGCTGGCGGTGAAATCTTCAGCATGTTCAATCTGCAGCGGGATCCCCTTTTCGGCCAGCGCCGCTTGCAGGCTGTGCAGATGGCTGACCATAAACGCCGCCTGGCGCGGCGCCATACCGTGCAGACGCCATTGCCCTGGCGTGGCGATGAATAATCCCAGCACCCTGGCATGCGGATCGCGGCAGGCGGCGGCGAGCGCCAGGTTATCGTGGATGCGCAAATCCGCGCGAAACCAGACCAGATGGGTGGCCATAACATTCCTTTCATCATGAAAATTGATAAGTTCGACGTATATTTAACCCTCCCGCAGGTTAACCTTCGGGGAGTGAATAAGTGTAAGCCACTCATGGCAAAAAAAAACCGCCGGATAAACCGGCGGCATGATGATAAAGCAATCTGTTGGCACGCTGTGTCGCGAGTCTGGCGGAGGAGACAGGGTAAATAAACCGCAATCTCAATACATTAGCCTGTTTCCACGGCGCGCACGCGCTGAGCCATAAGCCGTTATTAATAAAAATCTGCGGAGGCTTTTTCGGCCTGCGCCATCCATACCGGCTGTTCGCTGGTCTTTGCCCACACGCGGTGCAGCCAGCTGTAAAAACGGGCGCGATCTTTCCAGAACAGCATCACCGGCAGCGCCAGTACGCCAGCCGCCACGGCGAAAGCGCGACGCGCAAAGATGATATGAGCAGGATAAGTTTTGTACAACGCCATAATTTCTCTCCCCTTTGTCAGGCCGGCAAGCAAAGCCGGTAAAGTTAATCTGTTTCTCTGCTTAAAATAGTACCGCTTTGGCTGTAATTTTACTACTCATCCGACCACTAAAAAACACCTATTCAGGATTTATTTACATTCATCCGGTAATTAAGTTACATAAAGGTTAAATTAATACTAATCATTAGTTAAATTGTGGTTTTGGCCATTTTTATATTTTTTTTACACCCCCGTGGCTGATTTTTGCGAAATCTTTGCGCCCGACTTCCTATTCTCCTCGTAAATCAAAAAAGACATCCGGAGGTGGATTGTGACTACAGGCGTAATCGCTGGCGTAGCGCTGGTGTTCCTGTTGCTGGTTTATCTGGTTTATGCCCTGATACATGCGGAGGCATTCTGATGGCCGCTCAAGGTTTTTTACTCATCGCGACTTTTATTCTGCTGCTAATGATCCTCGCTCGTCCGCTGGGTACGGCGCTGGCGACGATGATCAATGATATGCCGCTACCGGGTCTGGCCCGGATTGAACGCGGTTTATGGCAGGCAGCGGGGATTCGTTCGCAGGAGATGAACTGGCTCCAGTATTTAGTGGCGATTCTGCTGTTTAACGCGCTGGGTCTGGCGGCGCTGTTCGCTCTGCTGATGTTTCAGGGCTCTCTGCCGCTCAACCCGCAGCATCTGCCCGGTCTGTCATGGGATCTGGCGCTGAATACGGCGGTGAGCTTTGTCAGCAACACCAACTGGCAGGCCTATGCCGGTGAAGCCACCATGAGTAGCCTTAGCCAGATGGCCGGGCTGGCGGTGCAAAACTTCCTCTCCGCCGCTACCGGCATCGCGGTGATCTTTGCCCTCACCCGCGCATACGCCCGGCAGAAAGTCACCACTCTGGGCAACGCCTGGGTCGATCTGACCCGCATTACTCTCTGGGTGCTGCTGCCGATTTCGCTGCTGATTGCGCTGTTCTTTATCCAGCAGGGCGTGCCGCAAAGTTTATCGCCGAATAACGAATTTACCTCGCTTGAAGGGGTACGCCAGATGCTGCCGTTGGGGCCGGTGGCTTCGCAGGAAGCGATAAAAATGCTGGGTACCAACGGCGGCGGCTTCTTTAACGCCAACTCGGCGCATCCCTTTGAAAACCCCACCGCGCTGACCAACCTGGTGCAGATGCTGGCGATCTTTCTCATTCCGGCGGCGCTGTGCTTCGCTTTCGGTGAGGCGGTGGGCGATCGCCGTCAGGGTCGGGCGATTCTGTGGGCGATGACGCTCATCTTCATCGTCTGCGTGGCGGTAGTGATGTGGGCAGAAACCCGCGGCAACCTTCACTTGCTGAGCCTTGGCGCCGACAGCAGTAGCAACATGGAAGGCAAAGAGAGCCGGTTCGGTATTCTCGCCAGCAGCCTGTTTGCCGTGGTCACCACCGCCGCGTCCTGCGGAGCAGTCAACGCCATGCACGACTCCTTTACCGCG
This sequence comes from Klebsiella sp. HN106, assembly GCF_051209435.1. Taxonomy (NCBI): domain Bacteria; kingdom Pseudomonadati; phylum Pseudomonadota; class Gammaproteobacteria; order Enterobacterales; family Enterobacteriaceae; genus Klebsiella; species Klebsiella sp. HN106. Next base: position 365,060 of record NZ_JBLURD010000002.1, read on the forward strand.
CTGGGCGGAATGGTCCCTATGTGGCTGATGCAGATAGGCGAAGTGGTCTTCGGCGGCGTCGGCTCGGGTCTGTACGGCATGCTGCTGTTCGTGATGCTGGCCGTGTTTATCGCCGGGCTGATGATTGGCCGCACCCCGGAATACCTCGGGAAAAAAATCGACGTCCGCGAAATGAAAATGATCGCACTGGCGATCCTCGTTACCCCGACGCTGGTGCTCCTCGGCACGGCGCTGGCGATGCTGACCGAGGCCGGTCGCGCGGGCATGTTTAACCCCGGGCCGCATGGCTTCAGCGAAGTACTGTATGCCGTCACCTCAGCGGCGAACAACAACGGCAGCGCCTTTGGCGGCCTCAGCGCGGCAACACCGTTCTGGAACCTGCTGCTGGCATTCTGCATGCTGGTCGGCCGCTTCGCGGTGATTATCCCGGTGATGGCGATTGCCGGTTCGCTGGTGACGAAGAAAATTCAGCCCGCCGGCAGCGGCACGCTCGCCACCCATGACGCGCTGTTTATCGGCCTGCTGATCGGCACCGTGCTGTTGGTCGGCGCCCTGACCTTTATTCCCGCGCTGGCGCTCGGCCCGCTGGCAGAACATTTTTCCTTACTTTAAGCGATTGCGGAGCAACCTGTTATGAGTCGCAAATCATTAGCCCTGCTGGAGCCGACGCTGGTGCGTCAGGCCCTGCTCGACGCCGTGAAAAAACTGAGCCCTGCCGTACAGTGGCGTAACCCGGTGATGTTTATCGTCTGGATCGGCAGCCTGCTCACCACCCTGCTGGCCATTGCCATGGCGAGCGGGCAAATCGCCGGCAGCGCCGGATTTACCGCCGCTATTAGTCTCTGGCTGTGGTTCACCGTCCTGTTCGCCAACTTCGCCGAAGCGATGGCGGAAGGCCGCAGTAAAGCGCAGGCCAACAGCCTCAAAGGTGTCAAAAAGACCGCCTTTGCCCGTAAGCTGCGCGCGCCGCAGCACGATGCGCAAATTGACCACGTCCCCGCCGAAGAGCTGCGTAAAGGTGACGTGGTGCTGGTGGAAGCGGGAGATATTATCCCCTGCGATGGCGAAGTTATCGAAGGCGGCGCATCGGTAGATGAGAGCGCCATTACCGGTGAGTCCGCGCCGGTTATCCGCGAATCCGGCGGCGACTTCGCCTCGGTGACCGGCGGGACGCGTATTCTCTCCGACTGGCTGGTGATCCGCTGTAGCGTCAACCCGGGCGAAACCTTCCTTGACCGGATGATCGCCATGGTTGAAGGTGCTCAGCGCCGCAAGACGCCGAACGAAATTGCGCTAACCATCCTGCTTATTGCCCTGACGCTGGTATTCCTGCTGGCCACCGCCACTATCTGGCCCTTCTCCGCCTGGAGCGGTAATGCTGTCAGCGTAACGGTACTGGTGGCGCTGCTGGTATGCCTGATCCCCACCACTATTGGGGGCCTGCTGTCGGCCATCGGCGTTGCCGGGATGAGCCGCATGCTCGGCGCGAACGTCATCGCCACCAGCGGCCGCGCGGTTGAGGCGGCGGGCGATGTCGATGTCCTGCTGCTGGACAAAACCGGCACCATTACCCTCGGCAACCGCCAGGCTTCGGCATTCCTGCCTGCGCAGGGCGTGGAAGAAAAAACCCTTGCCGATGCCGCCCAGCTGTCGTCGCTGGCCGATGAAACGCCGGAAGGCCGCAGCATCGTCGTCCTGGCCAAACAGCGCTTTAACCTGCGCGAGCGCGATCTCCAGTCGCTGCATGCCACCTTTGTGCCGTTTACCGCCCAGACCCGGATGAGCGGCATCAACATCGACCAGCGGATGATCCGCAAAGGTTCCGTAGATGCCATCCGCCGCCACGTTGAGGCCAACGGCGGCCACTTTCCGGCCGATGTCGATAAGCAGGTTGAAGAAGTGGCGCGTCTTGGCGCGACGCCGCTGGTGGTCGCCGAAGGCGAGCGGGTGCTGGGGATTATCTCGCTGAAAGATATCGTTAAAGGCGGCATCAAAGAGCGTTTTGCCCAACTGCGTAAAATGGGGATTAAAACGGTGATGATCACCGGCGATAACCGACTGACCGCCGCCGCTATCGCCGCGGAAGCCGGAGTGGACGACTTTCTCGCCGAAGCGACGCCGGAGGCCAAGCTGGCGTTGATCCGCCAGTATCAAGCGGAAGGTCGGCTGGTGGCGATGACCGGCGACGGTACCAACGACGCCCCGGCGCTGGCGCAGGCCGACGTGGCGGTCGCGATGAACTCCGGTACCCAGGCGGCGAAAGAGGCGGGCAATATGGTGGATCTCGACTCTAACCCCACCAAACTGATCGAGGTCGTACATATCGGTAAACAGATGCTGATGACCCGCGGATCCCTGACCACCTTCAGTATCGCCAACGACGTGGCGAAGTACTTTGCCATCATTCCGGCCGCCTTTGCCGCCGTCTATCCGCCGCTGGCGATGCTCAACGTGATGCATCTGCACTCGCCCTCTTCGGCGATCCTGAGCGCGGTGATTTTTAATGCGCTGATTATCATCTTCCTGATCCCGCTGGCGCTGAAGGGCGTGAGCTATAAGCCGCTGACGGCCTCGGCGATGCTGCGCCGCAACCTGTGGGTCTACGGCCTGGGCGGACTGCTGGTGCCCTTTATCGGTATCAAAGCTATCGACCTGTTATTGACCCTGACCGGGCTGCTGTGAGGAAAAAACCATGTCATTCATTCGTCCTGCCCTTGTACTGTTTATTCTGTTAACGCTGCTCACCGGCGGCGTCTACCCGCTGTTGACCACCGCGCTGGGACAGTGGTGGTTCCCGCAGCAGGCCAACGGCTCGCTGGTGCGGATTGACGGCGAAGTGCGCGGTTCCCGTCTCATCGGGCAGAACTTTACGGCGCCGGGCTATTTCCAGGGCCGCCCTTCCGCTACGGCGGAGATGCCGGATAACCCGCTGGCCTCCGGCGGCAGCAACCTCGCCGCCAGCAATCCGGCGCTGGACAACGCCATCAGCGAACGGGTGCAGGCCCTGCGCGCCGCCAATCCGGACGCCAGCGCCACGGTTCCGGTGGAGCTGGTCACCGCCTCGGCTAGCGGGCTGGATTACAGCCTGACGCCTGCCGCCGCCCTGTGGCAGGCGCCGCGCGTCGCCAAAGCGCGACAGCTCAGCGTGGAGCAGGTCACGCAACTGGTGAACGAGGCAACGCAAAAACCGTTGCTCAGTTTTCTCGGCCAACCTGTGGTAAATATACTGCAGCTGAATATGTCGCTGGATGCCCTGAAGGATAAGTAAGATGAGTGATGAGCCGCTGCGTCCGGACCCTGATCGCCTGCTGCAACACGCCGCCGCCCCGCATCGCGGTAAGCTAAAGATATTTTTCGGCGCCTGCGCTGGGGTCGGTAAAACCTGGGCGATGCTGGCGGAAGCGCAGCGGCTGCGCGCCCAGGGGCTGGATATCCTGATTGGCGTGGCGGAAACCCACGGGCGTAAAGAGACGGCGGCGATGCTTGAGGGGCTGAGTACCCTGCCCCAGCGCCGCCTTTCCCACCGCGGGCGCTACGTGAAGGAGTTTGACCTTGACGGCGCCCTGGCCCGCCGCCCGGCGCTGATCCTGGTCGATGAGCTGGCGCACAGCAACGCGCCCGGATCGCGTCATCCTAAACGCTGGCAGGACGTCGAAGAGCTGCTGGAAGCCGGCATCGACGTGTTTACCACCGTTAACGTTCAGCACCTCGAGAGCCTGAACGATGTCGTCAGCGGCATCACCGGCGTGCAGGTTCGCGAAACCGTCCCCGATCCGTTTTTCGACGCCGCCGACGATGTGGTGCTGGTTGACCTGCCTCCGGACGATCTGCGTCAGCGGCTCAATGAAGGTAAAGTCTATATCGGCGGTCAGGCTGAGCGGGCCATTGAAAACTTCTTTCGCAAGGGCAATCTCATCGCCCTGCGCGAGCTGGCGCTACGCCGTACAGCCGATCGAGTCGATGAGCAGATGCGCGCCTGGCGCGATCGCCAGGGCCAGGAAAAAGTCTGGCACACCCGCGACGCCATTTTGCTCTGCATCGGCCATAACACCGGCAGCGAAAAGCTGGTGCGCGCCGCCGCCCGGCTGGCCGCCAGATTGGGCAGCGTCTGGCATGCGGTGTATGTTGAAACCCCGTCGCTGCACCGCCTGTCGGAGGCGAAGCGGCGGGCGATTCTCGCCGCGCTCAGGCTGGCGCAGGAGCTGGGAGCGGAAACCGCCACCCTCTCCGATCCCTCCGAAGAGAAGGCCGTTCTGCACTACGCCCGCGAACATAATCTCGGCAAGATAGTGATTGGCCGCCAGCAGAAAAGGCGCTGGTGGGATCGCGGCGGCTTCGCCGATCGGCTGGCCCGTCACGCCCCGGATCTCGATCTGGTGGTGATCGCGCTGGATGAAAAAGCCGCCTCCCTGCCGGCTCGCGCCAGCGATAGCCGGACGGCGATGGATAAATGGCGTCTACAGCTCCAGGGCTGCGTCGTCGCCATCGCGCTGTGCGCGGTGATTACCGTTGTCGCCATGCAGTGGCTGATGGCCTTTGAGGCCGCCAACCTGGTGATGCTGTATCTGCTTGGCGTGGTGATTATCGCTCTCGTGTATGGCCGTTGGCCGTCGGTACTGGCGACGGTGATTAACGTGGTCAGCTTCGATCTGTTTTTCGTTGCGCCGCGCGGTACGCTGGCGGTTTCAGATGTACAGTATTTACTCACCTTTGGCGTGATGCTGACCGTCGGGCTGCTTATCGGCAACCTCACCGCCGGCGTTCGCTACCAGGCGCGGGTGGCGCGCTATCGCGAGCGGCGCACCCGGCATCTGTACGAAATGTCCAAAGCGCTGGCGGTGGGCCGCAGCCGTGAAGATATCGCCGCCACCAGCGAACGGTTTATCGCCTCGACGTTTCAGGCGCGCAGTCAGCTACTGCTGCCCGATGAGATGAACCGGCTCTCTCCATTGACTCAACCCACCGCGGCCATCACCTGGGACGACGCGATCGCCCGCTGGAGCTTCGATAAGGGGCTGCCCGCCGGGGCGGGTACCGATACGTTACCCGGCGTCCCCTACCAAATCCTGCCGCTGAAAAGCGCCGCCCGTACCTGGGGGCTGGTGGTGGTGGAGCCGGCTAACCTGCGCCAGCTGATGATCCCCGAACAACAGCGCCTGCTGGAAACCTTTACCCTGCTGGTCGCCAGCGCGCTGGAGAGACTGACGCTCACCGCCAGCGAAGAGCAGGCGCGGCTGAACAGCGAGCGGGAAAGCCTGCGCAACTCGCTGCTGGCGGCGCTGTCCCATGATTTACGCACCCCGCTGACGGTGCTGTTCGGCCAGGCGGAAATCCTGACCCTCGATCTTGCCAGCGAAGGGTCGAAGCACGCGCCGCAGGCCAATGAGATACGCCAGCACGTACTGAACACCACCCGGTTGGTGAATAATCTGCTGGATATGGCGCGGATCCAGTCCGGCGGATTTAATTTGCATAAAGAGTGGTTAACCCTCGAAGAGGTGGTCGGCAGCGCGCTGCGCATGCTGGAACCGGGGCTCGGTGGGCGGCATATTCAGCTCGATCTGCCGGACCCGCTGCTGCTGGTACACGTCGATGGCCCGCTATTTGAACGGGTGCTGATTAATCTGCTGGAAAACGCGGTGAAGTACACCGGGCCGCAGGCGCAAATCGGCATCGCGGCGCATGTCGACCCGCACCATTTATTGCTTGAAGTGTGGGATAACGGGCCGGGTATTCCTCCAGGGCAGGAACAGGCTATCTTTGATAAATTCGCCCGCGGCAATAAAGAGTCGGCGATCCCCGGCGTAGGCCTGGGACTGGCGATTTGTCAGGCCATCGTTGAGGTGCACGGCGGAACGATTAGCGCCGAGACGCGCCCGCAAGGCGGCGCCTGTTTCCGTGTTACACTGCCGCGAGAAGCGCCCCCTGAACTGGAAGAGTTAGCCGAGGAAATGTGATTAACGTTCTGATTATCGAAGACGAAAATGCTATCCGCCGCTTTCTGCGCACCGCGCTGGAAGCCGACGGCATGCGCGTATTTGAAGCAGAGACGCTGCAGCGCGGGCTGATCGAAGCCGCGACCCGCAAGCCGGATTTAGCTATTCTCGATCTGGGTCTGCCCGATGGCGACGGCAACGCGTTTATTCGCGAGGTTCGCCAGTGGAGCCAGATGCCGATTATCGTGCTGTCGGCGCGCACCGAGGAGCAGGACAAAATCGCCGCCCTCGACGCAGGAGCCGATGACTATCTCAGTAAACCCTTTGGCATTGGCGAGCTGCAGGCGCGATTGAGGGTGGCGATGCGTCGCCATGCCGGCGCCCAGGCCGACGAGCCGCGGGTGCGTTTTGCCGATATTGACGTTGATATCCCCGCCCGCCGCATCGTGCGCGGCGATGAAGAGATCCACCTGACGCCGATTGAATTTCGCCTGCTGGTGGTCCTGCTCAACAATCCTGGCAAAGTGCTGACCCAGCGACAGCTGCTCAAACAGGTCTGGGGGCCAAATGCGGTGGAGCACAGCCACTACCTGCGGATTTATATGGGGCACCTGCGGCAAAAGCTGGAGGCCGACCCGGCCCGTCCGCAGCACTTGCTGACCGAAACGGGGATCGGCTATCGGTTTATGCCCTAGCCGTTGTCCCCGGCTCGCGCTTCGCTTAGCCGGGCTACAGTTCCTGCGCTGTTTCATCGCGGTGGCGCTGCGCTGACCGGGCTACGGGTTCACCGTCGACTGCGGACCGGTAGCCCGGATAAGGCGTTTACGCCGCCATCCGGGGAATGCAGACAATTACTGCCCGTAGTAGGCCCCCGCGCCGTGTTTACGCAAATAGTGTTTATCCAGCAGGGTCGCAGAGACCGGCTGTTCGTCAGCGCTTAACTGGCGGGTCCACATATTCATATAGGCAATCTCTTCCAGCACCACGGCATTATGCACCGCGTTCGCCGGATCTTTTCCCCATGCAAATGGGCCGTGGCCGTGAACCAGCGCGGCGGGCACGCTGAGCGGATCGGTATGCTGCGCGCCCAGCGTTTCGATAATCACGTGACCGGTATTGGTTTCATAATCACCGCGGATTTCATCATCGCTAAGGGGACGGGTACAGGGGATCGGCCCATAAAAATAGTCGGCGTGGGTGGTGCCCATCGCCAGCAGCGACCTCCCCGACTGCGCCCAAATCGTCGCATGGCGCGAATGGGTATGCACAATTCCGCCCACGCCGCTGAATGCCTTATACAGCTCAAGATGGGTCGGCGTATCCGACGAGGGCTTATAGCGCCCCTCCACCACGCTGCCGGTCGCCAGCTCCACCACCACCATATCGTCAGCGGTCATCACGGCGTATTCCACGCCGGAGGGTTTGATCACCACCAGCCCGGCGTCGCGATCGATGCCGCTGACGTTGCCCCAGGTAAAGGTCACGAGATTAAATTTCGGCAGCGCCAGATTGGCATCAAGAACCGCCTGCTTGAGGTTATCCAACATACTTCACTCCTGAATTCACAATGCCTTCATAGTGCGGTGGACGAAATGTCTGCTGGTATTTATCCGTTAGCCACGCTTTAGCGTCGGCGATTCTCTCGCTGTCCAGCCCGTCGTTTTTGGCCCACATCTCAATCAGCCAGGCGCCGCGATAGTTCAGCGCCGAGAGCGTACGAAATATCTCCGTGAAATCGACGCAGCCGGTACCGAATGGCACATCGCGAAACTGCCCCAGCGAAGCGTGGGACACCTGCTGCGTATCCTTCAAATGAATGGCGGTGATTTTATGAATTCCCTTACTCAACTCTTCGGGAACATCGTTTTGCCATGCGCTTAAGTTGCCGACGTCCGGATAGACGCAAAACCACGGACTACAGACCTTCCGTTCGAGATCCAACCAGCGGGAGATATTGCTCATAAAGGCGGTGTCCATAATCTCCATCGACAGCATCACCTGCGCTTTCGCCGCTTCGGCCACCGCCCAGTTGATGCCCTCAATAAAGTATTCCCGGGTCTGCGCCGAAGAGGATTCGTAATAGACGTCATAGCCTGCCAGCTGGATGTTGCGAATACCGACGTGGCTGGCAAAATCCAGCGCATCAAGCATCAGTTCCCGCGCCTTGAGCCGGGTCTCACGATTGACGCTACCAAAAGGATGGCTGCGGTGCGCGGAGAGGCACATGCTCGGCACATCGATACCGCTGTTAATTTTGTCGGCCACAAATGCCAGCCGCTGTCCACGGTTCCAGCGCAGCCTGGCCTGGCGTTCAGGACTCTCATCAACGGAGATTTCGATAAAATCAAACTCCAGGCCAGCCGCCATTTCGAAGCGTTTCGGCCAGTCCAGCGCAGCGGGAAGCGCTTTTTCGTAGATACCAAGTCTCGGTTTCATTGCGCCGCCCCCGTTGCCCTGGAGAGGCTTTGCGCGACCTCTACGTAACGGGCATAACCTTCGCGCAGCTGCTGATGCCGCTTGCCGTCCGGTTGATAACTGACCACCTCGGGCTGCGTGGCCGCTATCGCTTCGCTGAAGTTGGCGTAGGCTCCGCTGCCGGCGGCTGCGCACAGCGCGGCGGCTCGACATCCCGCCTGTTCGATGTCCACGACTTCCAGAGGAAGATTGGCCGCGTCGGCGTACATCTGGGTCCAGCCTCTCGACTGGCTCGGCCCGCCGGTAAAGCGAATTTTTTCAATACCCCGATTGAGTTCAATAATGCGGTCCTGATGTATCAGGTGAGAAAAAACGATCCCGCGGTAGATGGCCGCAATAATATCCTTTTTCGTATGATGTCCCGCCAGACCTACCAGCGCACCCGGCAGATCCATCGCCAGATTGGAACCGAACAGATAAGGTAAAAAAATCAGGTTGCTGTCGGTCTCTTGCGCAATCCAGCTTTCGAAATGGTCGTAGCAGCGGTCATCGTCAGGGAAAAACTGTTTCACAAACCAGGAGAGATTGCTCGCCGAAGTGGGGCTGCCCTCATGAACAAAATATTTGCCCGGAATGCAGTATTTTCCCCAAATGTAGGGATAGTCGCTGGCAATAATGCTGTCCGTCACCGAGGTGGCGATACTCCATGTACCGGCCACTGCGCTCAGGGTATCCGCCCGGTCAATGCCCGATGAGACGGCGGAGGCCACCACGTCGAAAAAGCCGCCGAATACCGGCGTTCCGGGACATAATCCGCAGTCCAGCGAGGCCTGCAGGGTAATGTGGCCCACGCAGTCCGTCGAGTTGACCACCGGCGCGGTCTTATCCGCCACTTCCTCAATGCCGAACAGCGCCATCATGTCGCGGTCGTAGCGGGAGGTAAGCTGGTTATAAAAATTGCTGCCGGAGATATTGGTAATTTCCGCCGTCGCCTCGCCGGTCAGACGAAAGCGAATGTAGTCGTGCACCATTAAAACGGCGTCGATTCTGTCGTAGTTGGCGGGCTCATGTGCTTTTAACCACGCCAGCAGCGATACCGGGTGCCCGGTCCACAGCTGCTGCAGCCCTTTGGGATAGGCCAGTTTATCGACCCCTTCGCGGTACCATTTTTTGACGAACGCCAGCGCCCGGGTATCGGATGAGATAATTCCGTTGCGCACCGGCTCGCCTTTTTTATCTATCGCGTACAACCCTTTGCCGTGCGAGGAGAAGCCGATCCCGCCAATACTTAACGCTGGCACCTGGCTTTCAAACAGCGCTTTTTTTATTACGCTGCAAACGGTATCCCATAGCTCATGCATGTTCCGCTCGGTAAAACCCGGCTGTTCGGTTAATACCTGTGCATATTGCGAAGCCACGTGGATCTCCTGCCCGCACTCAGTATATATCCCGGCTTTGGTGACCGTACCACCGATATCCACTCCGATAAAATTCATATCCCTTCGTCCCATAATTAATATAAGTTAACGTCTGGCTGAGCTAATAAAGGTGGCGCCCCAAATAATAAGCCCTTTCACCACGTACTGAACGTAAGGTGAGATCCCTAACAGGTTTAATCCATTATTCAGTACGCCGAGCATCATGGCGCCGATCAGCGTGCCAATAATCATTCCGCGCCCACCGGCAATCGATGCCCCGCCGAGCACCACGGCGGCAATAGCATCCAGTTCAAAACCGACGCCCGCATTAGGCTGACCGCTCATCACCCGTGAGGTAAAAATAAGACCGGCAAAACTGGCGGTAAAACCGCTGATCACATAAACCAGCAATTTATAATATTTAACCCGCAGTCCGCTCAGGCGCGCCGCTTCTTCATTGCCGCCAAGAGAATAAACATAGCGGCCAAACGGCATATGATTCAGCACGATATAAAAGATGAAATATAAAACCACCATCAGAATAATAGGTACCTGAATACCGAACAGATATTCACGGCCCCAAAAAGCGAATGAATCCGGTAAGCCGGAGATGGGATAGCCGCCGGTATAGATCAGTGCCAGCCCCTTCGCAATAATCATCGCGCCGAGGGTTACGATAATCGGCGGCATTTTGCCGTAGGCGGTTAAAAAGCCGTTCAGCGCGCCAAAGGCGACGCCGGAACCCAGGCCGATAAGAATGGCTAACCACGGATCTAAACCATAGTACTTCATTAATCCCGCCATCAGCGTACCGGCCAGGGCCATGACCGCGCCGACGGAGAGATCGATCCCACCGGTCAGGATGGCAAAGGTCATTCCGATGGCGATGATGGCATTGATCGAGACCTGACGGGCGACGGTAGATAAGTTATCAACCGTTAAGAAGTAGTCATTAAAAATAGCCATACAGGAAAACAGGAGTACCAGACCAACGAACGGCAGGAATGCAGGCATTTTTAATAAACTATGCAGCATCTTTTTATTTTTATCAGGAGACACGGCTGGCGCTAATGATACGTTTTCATTACTCATTTAATACTCCCTAAATAATATTACCGGCAGCATGCAGCATAATGACGGTGGAATTAATTTGGTCGTTCTCAAGCTCCGCAACGATATTACCGTCGCGAAAAACCATCACCCGGTCGCTGACGCCTATGACCTCTGGAAGCTCAGATGAAATCATAATTATCGCAATCCCCTGGGCGGTGAGGTCGCGCATAATCTGGTAGATTTCTGATTTTGCTCCGACATCAATACCGCGAGTCGGCTCGTCAAAAATAAGAATATTGACGTCATGATTTAACCAACGAGAAATAACGACTTTCTGCTGGTTACCGCCGCTCAACGTCCCCACCGCGGTCCCGGCATCTGGCGTTTTCACACCAACGTGGCTAATTAAACGCTCGGCGGTCAGGCGCTCTTCGTTATCGCGGATAAGCGAGAACTGGCAGGCGTGTTTGTTAAGCCAGATATTGTCTTTGACCGAAAAAGGCAGTACCAGTCCCTGCGTTTTGCGGCTTTCCGGCAACAGGCCGATACCCAGACGCAGAGCCCGATCGGTTGAATTTATCGTCACCTCTTTTCCGGCCAGACGGACGCGTTTTTTGTAGCATTTATCCGCGCCGGTCAGAGCCAGAATCGCTTCGGAACGCCCCGACCCCACCAGCCCGGCAAGGCCTAAAATCTCCCCTTTGCGCAACGTCAGCCGATTAACCTGACTACTTTCGGTCAGCTGAATTTCCGCCTCCAGCAGTATTTCATCATGCGCCAGCGTCCGCCGCTCGGGATAGATGTTCTCCACCTCACGGCCGACCATCATCTGGATCATCTCTGCGATATCGATATTGTCGACCTTTGCCGATCCGATATATTTGCCGTCGCGCAGAATACTCAGGCTGTCGCAGATTTCATATATCTCCTCCAGGTGATGCGAGATAAAGAACATGCCGACGCCTTTAGCCTTTAAATCGCGCATCACGCGGAAAAGATGTTCCGCCTCGCCAGGAGTTAGGGTCGCGGTGGGTTCGTCCAGAATGAGAATTTGCGCATCCAGCGACAGCGCTTTGGCAATTTCCACGAATTGCTGCTCGGCGACGCTGAGATGGCAGATTTGCTCGTCGGGATCGAGCGTGACGCCAAGCTCTTTAAAAATGCGTAACGCCTCCCGACGCATCGCTTTACGATCTAACAGGCCAAAACGATTTACCTTTTCACGATTAAGGAAAATATTCTCATAAGCGTTCAGATAGGGAATAAGAGAAAACTCCTGAAAGATAATCCCTACGCCGCAGGCAATCGCATCGCGATAGTTATGAAAATGCTGCTGCTTACCATCAATATAAATATTACCGGCGTCAGGTTGATAGATCCCGCACAGGATTTTCATCAGCGTCGATTTACCCGCGCCGTTTTCACCTAATAAAGCGTGAACTTCTCCACGAGCAAGGGTGATATTAACATTATCCAGCGCCTTGACTCCGGGGAAGCTTTTACTGACGTTTTTGACTTCCAGTAAGCTGGGCATAAACATCGCTCCATAATGGCTCGATAAAATAGCGAGCCATACTTTAATAAGAATCCGGCACGGCTCACCTGAATAAGCGAGAGCCGCTGTGGCGTAATAACGCGATTACCAGTGGAAATCTTTGGCGTTGTTTTTATCGATAAGCTTCACATCAACAGGAATCTCTTTAGGAATATTCGCCCCCCAGTGTTTTGCCAGGGCAATACCTAAGCCAATACGCAGCTGATCGCGCGGGAACTGTGCTGCGGTAGCAATAAACGGCGTATTACCTTTGGCAATTTCAGCCACCGCTTCCGGAGAACCATCGACGCTGACCAGCTTGACATCGCGTCCAGATGACTGAATAGCCGCCAGGGCACCGAGTGAGCCAACATCATTGACGCTGAAAATACCGTTGAGCGTCGGGTTGGATTGCAGCATATTTTCCGTCACGCTCATGGAGGTATCGCGCTCTTGTTTACCATTCAGTTTGGTAAGCACTTTAATATTGGGATGCTTTTTCATCGCATCTTCAAAGCCGCGCACGCGCTCCAGAATAGGCACCACCGGAATTCCGTCGAGAATCGCCACGTTGCCTTTATCTCCCAGCGCTTTGGCTAAATGCTCTCCGGCAATAAAGCCCGCATCATAGTTTTTTGAACCCACAAAAGAATCAATCGGACCGTTAGCCTGAGCATCTATCGCCACCACCACCACGCCGGCTTTTTTGGCGGCCAGGACGGCGGTTTCCGCGCCAACGCTATCTGCCGGGTTAATCAGCAAAATATCAATTTTCTTTTGCAGCATATCCTCAACATCGCTAATCTGCTTGGAGACATCATGCGCCGCATCCGCAGTATAGACGGTCGCGTTAATATCTTTTGCCGACTGTTCAAGCGACTCTTTCATGGTCACGAAATATTCGTTGTTTAATTCCTGGAAGGACATGCCGATAGTCAAAGGCTTAGCATTAACGCAGGCGACCATGCTCATAGCCAGAAGTCCTGAGAGTAATGCTTTGGTATTAAATTTTACAGGCATTCAATATCTCCTTATTGAGTTGTGCGCTGCGGAATATAAATTATTCAGCAGCGTTTTCATGGTACTAATGTTGCCTGATTTACTGAGCAATAAATTCACCACTGGTAATTAGCAGAGGCTACCGACATTTATCTCAGCAATCCCCATGATTGAAGAAATCCAGTATTGATTTAGCAGCCATTTATGAAAGTGCAGAACAATAAATATAAATGACGCGAGTGAATGATGATAAATTTATGGCTTGATAACGACCTTGATGGAATCCAGCGATTTGGCCATCTCAAAAGCGGCTTTCCACTCATCGATAGAATAGAAATGCGTTACCACGCCTTTGGCGGTCAAGAGGCCACGCTCAAAAAGATCGATAGCGATTTCATAGCTGTAGGGGCCGAGATGCGCACCGCGAATATCGAGCTCTTTGCGGTCGCCGATGATCGACCAGTCGGCGGTGGTTTCTTTCCCAAACACGCTAAATTCAACGAAGCGCCCCAGTTTGCGTATCATCTCCAGTCCCTGAGTCACGCCAACAGGCGCGCCGGTCGCTTCGATATAAACGTCGCAGCCGTATCCGTCCGTCATGGATTTAACAATGGCGACGGCGTCCTCTTTCGCCGCGTTGATGACCACGTCGGCGCCAAACGCTTTAGCCAGCGCCAGGCGATCTTCCATGGTATCGATGACCACCAGTTTCTTCGGCGTCTTAAGATGAGCGACCTGCACCATGCACAGCCCCAGCGGCCCGGCGCCGGCGATAACGACCACATCATCCAGTTCGATATCCCCGCGGCGTACCGTATGGATTGCACAGGCCATAGGTTCGATCAGCGCCGCATCTTCTTCACTTAATGATTCAGGAATTTTATGAATAATCGCGCGTTCGGAGAAACGCATATATTCAGCCATACCGCCATCGGCGACATCTTTCTGGAAGCCGTAAATATCATGGGTTTCACACATCCAGTATTTTCCGGTTTTACAGAAACGGCACTCATGGCAGGGAACAATCTGTTCAGCGAGAATGCGATCGCCAATTTTTAATTTATATTTTTCAGCGGAACCCGGGCCTAATTCAGCAACCCGACCGTAAAACTCATGGCCGGGCACTACCGGCGTTTTTACCCACGGATTATCACCCCAGAACATCGGCGCACCGTCCTGGGCCTTGCAATCACCGGCGCATATTCCACAGCCGTCAACCTTAATGACCACTTCCTTTTCTTTGGCGATCGGGCGGCGAATTTTCTCAAAGCGATAATCCTGGGGACCGTGGCAGACAACCGCTTTCATATCTTCAGGTAATTGTTCCATCGTAAACCTCTTTTTCGGATAAATAATGAAGAGGGACAGTATTGCTAATGCAATACTCCTCCAACTGGTACAGAGCGATTAAATGATGATGCAATTAGATTATTATTCAGAGCCTTATTTGGTCTCTACAATATGTACCTGATGCTGGCGATAGATATCGCCGGGTAACTCATTAGTGATCAAGATATCAATATCCGCCAGATCGCATATTTTATAAAGCGAATAGCGTTCAAATTTACTGCTATCGACCATCAGAATTTTTTGATCGGCAACTTTCAGCATCTCTTGCTTTAGCCGGACGTTGACTTCATTACTGTCTTTAATTTCCAGACCGGAGTCCAGGCCCTGACAGGAAAAAAACAGCTTATTGACCTTAAAATTGTTGATAATGAACTCAGCAACCGGACCGTGAAAGTCACCGTGACGCTCAGAATATTCACCACCAACGCTGACAATTCTTATTTTTTTGCGACAGGCTAAGGTTTGAATAATATTCAAAGAATTAGTAATAACGGTCAATTCAATGTCAGGTAGCTGACGGGCTAAAAACCAGCAGGAGCTGCTATTATCCATAATGATGCACTCATGCTCATGAATAAATTGCAGCGCACCTTTGGCGATGCGCATCTTACGTTCTGGCTGTTCTTTCGTGCGTTTAATAAAGGCTTCGGCTTTATCGACAAAGTTTCCGTTATTTGCCGGCATATCGGCAGCTAAAAACGATGCCGTATTTTCGGAAATCATTGCGCCGCCAAAGCTGCGCACTATTTTCTTATTCCTGGCCAGCGCAGTTAAATCACGTCGAATAGTTTCCGGAGATACACCAAATAATCGCGACAGCTCATTAACTCTGGCACATCCCTTTTCTACGACATATTCCACAATTAATGAGTGACGTTTAACTTGTAACATATAAGTTCTCAAGAAAGCATCCAGGATTTAATGACATAAATATAACAAAATCATCCATATCAGTAAGTGACATAAATCATACAAAATCAAAACAAGCTTTTAGCTTTTTTTAATTTGAAGTAGATCATATATATATATGGGAAATTTCATTTTAATCACGAGAAATTTGTGACTAAAATCGCAGAATTAGCCGTGATTGTTCACCTGCTCCGGTAGTTAATTCGGCAAAACGGGCAAACCCGGTCAACGACCTGATACCCGTTTATGCCCGATTCGGTCACCGTGTTACCGGATACCCCTGCCCCGTGAAGATAACGCGAAAAGTTAAATCTTTCGCCATCGCCATAACGTCATCAATTTTGCCGCCTCAGAGACCAGCAGCAGAGCGATAAAGAAAGCCGCGCCTTTAACTCCCAGGACCTGCGCGCCCCATAGCACCAGCGAAAGTGAGGGCAGCATAAAGGCCAGCCGCAGGGGCGTTTGCGCACAGGCCAACCGCAGGGCATAGCGGCTCTGCCGCCAGAGGAGAACCATCGACACGGGAATAGTGACAATCAGCAGCACATTCAGCGGGAACAGCCAGGCGGCCGCGGGGCCAAGGGTGGGTACAAGCTGGAGATAAGAGAGGATGTCGTCGTAGAAAGGCAGGCGCTGATGGTAAAGATTCCAGCCGAGAAACTGGATGAGATAAAAGAGATCCATCCCGCCCCAGAACCGGAAGACGTGTTTACGTTTTAGTTTCATCGCCGCCTTGCGAAAAAAATCAGGCCCTGAAACGGGCCTGATTATCATGTGGGAGATTAGGCGTTTTTCAGCACTTCGCTGACAATCTCCACCGCTTCTTTTTCAATCTGCTGACGGTGTTCAGCGCCGAGGAAGCTTTCACAGTAGATTTTGTAGGCATCTTCGGTACCTGACGGACGCGCGGCGAACCAGCCGTTGTCGGTCATCACTTTCAGACCGCCAATCGCCGCCCCGTTGCCCGGAGCCGCAGTCAGACGCGCGGTAATCGGATCGCCTGCCAGGGTGCTGGCGCTCACCATTTCCGGAGAGAGCTTAGACAGCGCCGCTTTCTGGGCTGAAGTCGCGGAAGCCTGCAGACGATTGTAGCTTGGCGCGCCGAAGCGCTCTGCCAGCTCGTCGTAGTGCTGCTGCGGGTTTTTCCCGGTCACCGCGGTGATTTCCGCCGCCAGCAGGCACATGATGATGCCGTCTTTGTCAGTGGACCACGGCGTCCCGTCAAAGCGCAGGAACGACGCCCCCGCGCTCTCTTCGCCGCCGAAGCCGAAGCTACCGTCGAACAGGCCATCAACGAACCACTTAAAGCCAACCGGTACTTCCACCAGCTTGCGGCCCAGATCGTTGACTACGCGGTCAATCATCGCCGAGGAGACCAGGGTTTTACCCACCGCAACATCTTTGCCCCACTGCGGGCGATGCTGGAACAGGTAGTTAATCGCCACCGCCAGGTAGTGGTTCGGGTTCATTAACCCGGCCGGCGTGACGATACCGTGGCGGTCGTAATCCGGGTCGTTGGCGAAAGCCAGGTCAAACTTGTCGCGCAGCGCCAGCAGGCCCGCCATCGCGCACTCGGAGGAGCAGTCCATACGGATTGCGCCGTCTTTATCGAGGTGCATAAAGCGGAAAGTCTGATCCACGTGGTCATTCACGATAGTCAGGTTTAGGTTGTAATGCTCGGCGATACGCTTCCAGTATTCGATACCGGAGCCGCCCAGCGGATCGACGCCCAGCGTCAGTCCGGCTTTCTGGATCGCCGCCATGTCGACGATATCCGCTAATCCCTCAACAAACGGCTGCACCAGATCCTGCTCTTTGACGTGACCGGAGGCCAGCGCCGCATCAAGCGTCATACGCTTCACGCCCTGCAGACCCGCCGCCAGCAGTTCGTTGGCGCGGTTTTCGACCACTTTGGTGACGTTGGTATCAGCCGGGCCGCCGTTCGGCGGGTTGTATTTGATACCGCCGTCTTCCGGTGGGTTGTGGGACGGCGTAATAACAATACCGTCAGCCAGCGGGCCGCCCTTTTTGTTGTGCACCAGAATCGCATTGGAAATCGCCGGCGTCGGGGTGAAACCGTTGTTTTCCTGCACGATAACGTCAACCCCGTTCGCCGCCAGCACTTCCAGTACGGAAATAAAGGCAGGTTCGGAGAGCGCGTGGGTGTCCTTCCCGACGTAGCATGGGCCGGTGATCCCGTTCTTCGCGCGGTCTTCAGCAATTGCCTGGGCAATCGCCAGAATATGCTGCTCGTTGAAGTTATGGCGCGCCGCGCTGCCGCGATGGCCGGAGGTGCCAAACTTCACCGCATGTTCCGCATTGCCTACTTCCGGCTTCAGCACATAGTACTGGGCAGTCAGTTGGGCGACGTTAATCAAATCACTCTGTTGCGCAGGTTGACCTGCGCGCTTATCGATTGCCATTGCCTGATCCTTCTGGTGCAAAAGTTAAATGACTAGATCGTACCGCAAACCTTTTCGATCAATTCCGCAGGGAACTGCATGGACTGCATGATGTGTTCGATCATGCTGCATTTGCGACCGGTATTGGTATTTGTGATAACCCACCACGGCGTACCGGGGACCTGCTTAGGCTTAGTCTGATTACCGTTTTTCTGCAGCGTGCGCTCATCTTCAGCGAAATAGACGCGGGTGCGCCCGTGCAGAGACTCGGTGGCCTCGGCAAACGCTTTGCTGTCTAAGGTGTAGAGGGTAGTCAGAACCAGCATGAATCGGTTTACCGCGCGCTTTTGTTCGGCATACTCATCAGATAACAGCAGCTCACGCATCGCGCGAACTTTATCCTTCAGAGGATTAGCGGGCTTCACGTCAACGACAGGCGTTGGCGCCGGTGCCGGAGCGGCTTTCGCTACCGGTGCGGCAGGCTGGGAAACGGCGGAAAACTTCAACATGCGCCGTAAAATGTCGGATGCACTCTCGCCAATATGCTTGGTGTGGCTGGCAATATAGCTATAGAGTTCATCATCAACTTCAATTGTTTTCATCTTAATCCAGTGCGATATCTTTTTCTGAATACAAGTTGTCGGGATTATAGGGACAAATCCCAACCGCGGATAGCGTCAAACCAGGATGACGGCAAAACTCAGAAATCTTCCGGGTCTTGCAGCCGGATGGCAGAATGTTCAACATAATACCCTAACCCGACGGAGCGAAAAAAAGAACTTTGCCATGAAATTAAATAGCCGAGCGCAATCTGCACAGAATCAGCACAATAATCCCCCTATCGTCCTGGTCCACGGCCTTTTTGGCAGCCTGGACAACCTTGGGATCCTCGCCCGCGATCTGGTTGTCGATCACGATACGGTGCAGGTCGACATGCGAAACCACGGTCTCTCCCCGCGCGCGCCGGAGATGACCTACGCCGCGATGGCTGAGGATCTGCTTGATACTCTCAATGAATCGCAGATTGAGAAAGCCACCTTTATTGGTCACTCTATGGGCGGCAAAGCGGTGATGACGCTGAGCGCGCTGGCGCCAGAGCGCATCGCAGGCCTGGTAGCTATTGATATCGCCCCGGTGGATTATCACGTCCGCCGCCATGATGAAATTTTTGCTGCCATCAACGCCGTTACCGATGCGGGCGCCGCTACGCGTCAGCAGGCAACGACGGTCATGCGTCAACACCTTAATGAAGAGGGCGTGGTTCAGTTTCTGCTGAAATCCTTTGTGGATGGCCAGTGGCGTTTTAACGTACCGGTGCTGTGGGAGCAGTACGACAACATCGTCGGCTGGCAAACCGTCCCGGCATGGCCGCATCCGGCGCAGTTTATCCCCGGCGGCAACTCCCCTTACGTGACCGATGCCTGTCGTGACGCGCTGCTGGCGCAGTTTCCCGAAGCTCGGGCGCACGTTATCGCCGGCGCCGGACACTGGGTGCATGCTGAAAAACCGGAGGCTGTGATCCGCGCCATTCGCCGTTATTTGACCTCTATCGCCGCGTAACTGCCTAAAATATACTCGACCGCGCGGCTTAATGTCCGCGGCCGTTGGCGCAGCCCGCCGCCTGATGTATTATGGCGCGCTGTCTGCGTCGGCTATGCCCGATAGCTTGTTTCCCCCGAAGTCACTCTGAATCATGGCAAAAGAACAAACGGACCGTACGACATTAGATTTGTTCGCAACTGAGCGTCGGCCGGGAAGACCGAAAACGAATCCGCTTTCGCGCGATGAACAGCTGCGCATCAACAAACGCAATCAGCTTAAACGCGACAAGAGCCGCGGCCTGAAGCGCGTGGAGCTTAAGCTCAATGCCGATGCGGTCGATGCGCTCAATGAGCTGGCCGAAGCCCGTAACATGAACCGCAGCGATCTGATCGAAGAGATGCTGATGACCCAGCTGGCAGCCCTGCGCGGCCAGGATAAAGCCTAAAACCCTCAAAAAATAAGCTTTCATGTAGCAGAGTGTGCAGTTGGGCGTGATTGCTGTTTCCGCGCCCTTCTCAGTTCTGCTATCATTGCCCCTATCTGCGGGCATTACGCCACTACCACATCATTAAGTTTCAAGAGGTTATTTTACTCATGGCAATCATCGGCATCTTTTTTGGCAGCGACACCGGCAACACCGAAAATATTGCAAAAATGATTCAAAAGCAGCTTGGTAAAGATGTTGCTGATGTTCACGACATTGCCAAAAGCAGCAAAGAGGATCTGGAAGCTCACGATATCCTGCTGCTCGGCATCCCAACCTGGTACTACGGTGAAGCCCAGTGCGATTGGGACGATTTCTTCCCGACGCTGGAAGAGATCGATTTTAATGGCAAACTGGTAGCCCTCTTTGGCTGCGGCGACCAGGAAGACTATGCTGAATACTTCTGCGATGCGCTGGGCACCATTCGCGATATCATCGAACCGCGCGGCGCAACTATCGTTGGCCATTGGCCGACCGCTGGCTACCATTTTGAAGCCTCTAAAGGCCTGGCCGATGACGATCATTTTGTCGGTCTGGCTATCGACGAAGACCGTCAGCCTGAACTGACTAACGAACGCGTCGAAAAATGGGTAAAACAGATTTCCGAGGAGCTGCACCTCGAAGAAATCAAGAATGCCTGAGTCTAAACGGCGTAATCACCATATTTCGCCGAATTGATAGATAAAAGCAATCAAAGTTATAGCTACAAGTTTTTAACTTTTAATCACATATCTGTACAATGTCCTCTGATTTAACGGGGTCGCGTGAAGCACTTTGTAGCGAGTGCCTCGTTTTTGACAGCATACAAGGCCCGATGCTTGCAGTTTTCATTTCACCATGGCAGTTCTATAATGAGACGCATTACATCGGGTGATTCTCTGTATTACTTCCGCTGATGGAAGTAGATCGTTTAGCAACAGGACAGATTCCGCATGACTGACAACAATACCGCATTAAAGAAAGCTGGCCTGAAAGTGACGCTTCCGAGATTAAAAATCCTGGAAGTGCTGCAAGGACCGGATAACCATCATGTCAGTGCGGAAGACTTATACAAACGCCTGATTGATATGGGTGAAGAGATTGGCCTGGCCACCGTCTACCGCGTACTGAACCAGTTTGACGACGCCGGTATCGTCACCCGTCATAATTTCGAAGGCGGTAAATCCGTTTTTGAACTGACGCAGCAGCACCATCACGATCATCTGATTTGCCTGGACTGCGGCAAAGTGATCGAGTTTAGCGATGATTCCATCGAAGCGCGCCAGCGTGAGATTGCCGCCAGACACGGTATTCGCCTCACCAACCACAGTCTGTACCTGTACGGCCACTGTGCAGAAGGCGACTGCCGCGAAGATGAACATGCCCACGACGCGGTAGAGAAATAATCACCGCATCGTTTATCAGCCAAAGCCAGCCTGCGGGTTGGCTTTTTTTTGCCCGCCATCTGCCGCCTCTTCCTCTCGCGCCTGAATACGTTTACTGTCGGTGCATCCTGCTTTATACGGAGTGCTTATGGAGCTTCGCCAGCTACGCTATTTTGTGCGCATTATTGAAACCGGCAGTATGGGCCGCGCCGCGCTTGACCTGAATATCGGCGTCTCCGCGCTTAGCCAACAAATGGCGCGCCTGGAAAATGAACTCGCCATTCGCCTGCTACAACGGACGTCTCGCGGTGTAATGCCCACCAGCGCTGGCCTCGCCTTCTATTCACAGGCGCAGCTGGCGCTGCGTCACGCTGATGATGCGGTTCTTGCTGCGCGCGAGGCGCGGCTATCTGGCCACGTCAGCGTCGGCATGGCCCCCAGCACCGCCTCTGTGCTCGGCGTACCCTTTATCAACGCGATGCGCGAAAGCTATGCCGACGTCCGCCTGCATCTGGTAGAAAGTCTCTCCGGCAACCTTGAACGCATGATCAACACCCGTCAGCTCGATTTAGCGATCGTGTTCCAGAAGGAGAAGCTTGTGCGCTGGAGCGCCAGGCCGATTCTTGAAGAGCGTCTGTTTCTGATTGGCACCCATAAGGTACTGGCTCCCCTTCCCGACGATAGCATCTCGCCGGACCAGCTCTCCGCTGTCCCGCTGATTATGCCAAGCCTGGGGCATGGGCTGCGCGGCAGGCTGGAGGCGATGTGCCAGGAGCATGCGCTTAATGTCGATGTGGTCGCTGAAATCGACGGTCTGGCCCTGCTGATGCGCGCCGTGCGCGACGGCCTCGGCGCCACTTTGCAGCCGGGAGCAGCGATTTCTCATCTCGACGGCGAGCCCCTGAGAGTGATCGGCATCAACAATCCGATACTCAGTCGGCCTAATTTTCTCGTCAGTCTTTCCGATGATGAACTGACCCCATCGGGTCTCGCCGCGCGAGTCATACTGGCAAAAGTCATGCGTCAGCTGGTCGAATCTGGCCGCTGGCCTGGCGCCAGCCTTTACGCACACTAAACCCCTCTTTAGCAATACGCCATAGCGTCCTGCCGCCCTGAGCGCATACATTTCCATTACAAATTTAACAATAAAGCAAACCGTAATGGAGCCAAAAATGGTGGATGTACTGGTGATTGGCGGCGGCAACGCTGCGCTATGCGCCGCCTTGACCGCCCGGGAATCCGGCGCGTCCGTGCTGCTGCTGGAGGCCGCGCCGAAAGAATGGCGCGGCGGAAACTCTCAGCACACGCGGAACCTTCGCTGTATGCACGATGCTCCGCAGGATGTGCTGGTCGACAGCTATCCGGAAGAAGAGTACTGGCAGGATCTGCTGCGCGTCACCGAGGGTAATACCAACGAAGCGCTGGCGCGGCTGGTGATCCGTACCTCATCACAGTGCCGGGACTGGATGCGCCAGCACGGAGTTAACTTTCAGCCGCCGCTCTCCGGCGCACTGCACGTCGCCCGCACCAACGCCTTTTTCATGGGCGGCGGCAAGGCTCTTATAAATGCTTATTACCGCAGCGCGGAGCAGATGGGTGTACAGATCCGCTACAACACCCCGGTCCAGGCGCTCGAATTATATAACGGCGAATTCGTCGCCGCGCTGGCGGGTGAAGAAAGGATTGCCGCAAAAACCTGCGTCCTCGCCGCCGGCGGCTTTGAGTCTAACCGCGAGTGGCTGCGCGAAGCGTGGGGACAGAACGATCGCGGCGAATGGCCAGCCGATAACTTTCTCATCCGCGGAACCCGCTTTAACCAGGGCGTGCTGCTGAAATATATGATCGACGCCGGGGCTGACGTTATCGGCGATCCCTCGCAGTCACACTGCGTCGCCATAGACGCCCGGGCACCGCTCTATGATGGCGGGATCTGCACCCGCGTGGACTGCGTATCGCTGGGCGTGGTCGTAAACCGCGACGCCGAGCGCTTTTATGATGAAGGGGAAGATTTCTGGCCCAAACGTTATGCCATCTGGGGGCGGCTGGTCGCCCACCAGCCGGGACAAATCGGCTATTCAATTATCGACAGCAAAGCGATCGGTCACTTTATGCCGCCGGTTTTTCCCGGCGCCCAGGCCAATACTATCGAAGAACTGGCTCGCCAACTGGGGCTGGACGCGGCGCGTCTGGCGCAAACCATCGCGCACTATAACGCCGCCTGCGTGCCGGGCCAGTTCGATCATACCTGCCTTGATAACTGCGCAACATCAGGCCTGACCCCACCGAAAACCCACTGGGCGCGGCCCATCGATTCGCCGCCTTACTACGGTTACGCCTTGCGCCCGGGGATCACTTTCACCTACCTCGGACTGTACGTCAATGAACGCGCCGCCGTCCATTTTGCGGGCAAACCCAGCCGTAACCTGTTCGTTGCTGGCGAAATGATGGCCGGCAACGTGTTGGGCAAAGGCTATACCGCCGGCGTAGGCATGTCGATTGGTACGACGTTCGGCCGCATTGCCGGCCAGCAGGCCGCCCGTGCGGCACAGCAGGAGATACATCATGAAGTCGCTTGAAAAGTTGATTATCGACGCGCAGATCATCACCGAGCCGGAAGCGGAAGTTGAACGGGTGATGCAGGTCTGTAACGCCTGCCGCTATTGCGAAGGGTTTTGCGCCGTGTTTCCGGCCATGACTCAGCGCCTGGCTTTTGGTAAAGCGGATATTAACTACCTGGCCAACCTGTGCCACAACTGCGGCGCCTGCCTGCATGCCTGCCAGTATGCGCCGCCGCACGAGTTTGCCATTAATGTCCCGAAAGCGATGGCGGAAGTCCGCCTGGAAACCTATCAGCACTATGCCCAACCCGCGGCTTTCAGCAGCCTTTACCGTCGGGCCGGCGTGACCACGGTGCTGGCGCTGGTCGCCGGTTTGATCCTCTTTTTGCTATTGGCGATGGGGCTCAATGGCTCGCTGCTTCATCCACCGCTGGCCGGCGATTTTTACCGGATATTTCCCCATAACCTGCTGGCCTGGATGTTTGGCTCGGTCTTCATTCTGGCCATAGGGTTACTGATGAGCGGGGTGATCCGCTTCTGGCGCGAGATTTCACCGGGTCAGCCTCAGGCTATCGACATCGCTACAGCCTCGCATAATGCGCTCACGCTGAAGTATCTCGACGGCGGGCACGGTAAAGGCTGCAACGAGGCTGATGACGCGTTTACCCTGATGCGCCGCCGTTTCCATCACTTTACCTTCTACGGTTTTCTGCTCTGTTTCGCCGCCACCGTGGTGGCTACGGGTTATCACTATATCGCCGGCTGGGAAGCCCCCTACCCGTTCTTCAGCGTACCGGTTGTACTGGGCACGCTCGGCGGTATCGGCCTGCTGGTCGGCCCGGCGGGTTTGCTATGGCTAAACCTGCGCCGCTCGCCGCTGCACGGCGATGCGCGGCAAAAACCGATGGATCGCGGCTTTATTTTGCTGCTGTTTTTAACCAGCCTGACCGGACTGGCCCTGCTGGCAGGGCGCGATACCTCGTGGATGGGCGTCCTGCTCGCCATTCATCTCGGCGTTGTGATGGCGCTGTTTTTAACCCTGCCATACGGAAAATTTGCCCACGGATTTTATCGGTGTGCGGCGTTACTCAAGTGGGCAATTGAGAAACGGCGCGGAAAACAGGCGGCAGTCGCAGGCGACTAGTCCGCTCCTCTTACCTCTATAAAAACAAGATAAAGACAATGGAGAGCAACCCCTATGACGCAATCATCATCGCGCGCCGGTACCTTCGGCGCTATTCTCCGCGTGACCAGCGGTAATTTTCTCGAGCAATTCGACTTTTTTCTGTTCGGTTTTTACGCCACCTACATCGCCAGAACGTTCTTTCCGGCGGAAAGTGAGTTTGCGGCGTTAATGCTCACCTTCGCCGTGTTTGGTTCGGGCTTCCTGATGCGCCCTATCGGGGCGATAGTGCTGGGGGCCTATATCGACAGAATCGGGCGGCGTAAAGGGCTGATGGTGACGCTGGCGATTATGGGCTGCGGGACACTGCTGATAGCACTGGTCCCCGGCTATCACGCCATCGGCGTTCTCGCCCCCATTCTGGTATTAGTCGGCCGTCTGCTGCAGGGATTCTCGGCGGGCGTAGAGCTCGGCGGCGTGTCGGTCTACCTGTCGGAAATCGCCACCCCGGGGAAAAAGGGGTTCTATACCAGCTGGCAATCCGCCAGCCAGCAGGTGGCTATCGTGGTCGCGGCGCTGATTGGCTACGCGCTAAACGAAACGCTTGGCCATGATGAGATCGCCGAATGGGGCTGGCGTATCCCCTTCTTTATTGGTTGTCTGATCATTCCGCTGATTTTTGTACTGCGGCGTTCGCTACAGGAAACCGAAGCTTTCCTGCAGCGTAAACATCGTCCTGATACCCGAGAAATCCTGAGCACGATTGTAAAAAACTGGCGCATCATCTCGGCGGGCACCTTACTGGTGGCGATGACCACGACCACTTTTTACTTTATTACCGTTTATACCCCAACCTACGGGAGAGCCGTGCTGCATCTGAGCGCTCGCGATAGCCTGCTGGTCACCATGCTGGTCGGCATCTCTAACTTTATCTGGTTACCGATTGGCGGGGCAATTTCTGACAGAATAGGCCGTCGTCCGGTGCTGATGGGCATCACCCTGCTGGCGCTGTTTACCACCTGGCCGGTGATGCACTGGCTCACCGCCGCGCCGGATTTTACCCGTATGACGCTGGTCCTGCTCTGGTTCTCGTTTTTCTTCGGTATGTATAACGGCGCGATGGTCGCGGCGCTGACCGAAGTGATGCCGGTCTACGTCCGCACCGTGGGCTTTTCGTTAGCCTTTAGCCTCGCCACCGCTATCTTTGGCGGCCTGACGCCGGCTATTTCCACCGCGCTGGTCGAGATCACCGGGGATAAAAGCTCGCCGGGCTGGTGGCTGATGTGCGCTGCGCTATGCGGACTTGCCGCAACTGCCATGCTCTTTACTCGCCTGAGCCGCAGCTATCAGCCAGCAGAAATACCCCGCTAAAATAGCCGCGGGCGGAGTTTACGCTCCGCCCGCTTTGCCCGTCTCCGCCTGGATTAACGAGGCGTATTGTTGCTGCGGATCTCTTTCCAGAGCTGGTCGCAGCGCGCCTGCACGGCCTGATCGTTACCGGTTTTGCGCGCCTGGATACACTGTTGATAGTCCAGCACCCGCACGCTTTCCTGGGTGGCGAACTGCTGGTGCTGTTTCTCTTGCTTAAGCACGTTCAGTACGCTCTGACAGGCTTCAAGCTTATCCGGGTTCCCCTCCGCGCTAGTAATGCAGGCGCTGTAGGCGTCTCTCAACTTTGAGTCTTCTTTCGGCGCTGGCGACTGCGTACAGGCAACCAGGCCTGTTGCCATAATAGCGACAAGCAGTAACTTCTTCATAAATAACCTCGGGATATTGCGGCAGGCTCACGCCCGCCGCTCAGGCATCAGAAAATGGTGAACGGTGCGATAACCATGAACTTCACGTCGCGCTCATCCTGGAAGATGTTGCCGTAACCGCCGCTCCAGCTCGGGATATCAGAGTGGTTGTCGTATTGCGTAAAGTGGAGTTTGAACAGCGTGCCCTTCGCGCGCCCTTCCTGAACGGTATACATGGCGTCCAGGCTATAGGCGGACTCTTCCAGGCGTTTATCTGGGTTGTAGTAGGCATCAGGCGAGGACATTCTGCCCGGCTTCGCATCCCAGGCATAGACATAGGATGCGCCAAAGGCCCAGCCCGGCATGTTCCAGTTCTTCATGTCATACATCGCGCCGAAGAACACCGCTTTTTCACCGTTGGCGTTGAAGTCCGAGCGGTTATCCCACCAGATATCCAGCCGACCGTTAGAAGAGGCGTAGGTTGGCGTCATACGCTGCAGGAAGTAGCCCTGCTGGCCGTCAGCTTTAACCCAGGTTCCTTCCAGACGCAGGTCCAGCACGTCGGCCACCTTATAGCCAAAGGTCAATGCCTGCAGCCACGCGGTGCCGTCATAAATATCGTTAGCCCCGCCGTTGCTGACTTTATCGCGGGTGCCGTAGAACTGATAGCTGGTGGTTAACGGCGTGCCTGCAACATCAAATTTATAGCTGGCTTTGGCAAAATACTGGTCGATGTAACCCTGGGCCTGACCAAATGCCGCTTCCAGCACCAGGTCGTTTTTAAAATCATATTTGGCGCCGAGAGAGTGAAGGTAATCCACCTTGGTTTTCTTATCGTTCTGGTAAAACTCATCCATCTCAATATGCCACGGCGCTTTATACTCGTTCGTCCACATATAGGAGAAACTCAGCGCGCCCGCGTCGCCATAGTCAAAATTAGCGCCGGCTTCCGCGCCCTGATAGGTGCCGGGCATAAAGCTCCAGTGCGGAGCCAGCAGCGTTTGGCCGGTTGGCTGAATATAGCCCGCGCGCGCCCACGCCGGACCAAATTTAAATTTTGCGGCAGCTTTATACAGGCTGATCCCGCTCTTATCGCCGGAATAGTCTTCGTCGTAGGTTTTATTGCGCGAGGAGAAAGCGATTTCGTTCGGGTGACCGCTCTCGCTGCTTTCGCCCATTTCGATGGCGGTAAAGGCAGCAACGTCAATGCCGAACATATCGGCGGCGTAGCCGGACTGGAAGTCGAGGTTGGCGTTCCAGGTAGAGTGCGACAGGTTAGTTTTATATTTGTCGCCGTCGGTGACATCTTTACGGTCGCGTTCACGTTGCCAGTAATAGATGCCGCCGGTTAACGTTGAATCATCAATGAACCCTTCTGCTTTTGCATCCGGCACCATTGCAAATCCTGACAGGGCTGTGACACCGGCAATAGCCAGCGCCAGCGTACTACGTTTGCCACTAAACGTACGCATATGCATATCCTCTTTGACGTTTTAAAAGTGCGGTTACCAGGGGCAACACGCAAAAAATAAAATAAAAATACTTTAAAAGTGGTGCGGTAAAAATTCGCATAACCACTGGCTATAGACTATTTTTCGTGACGCGAATTATCAATCTCTTTCGCCGACCAAAGATGAAGATTATGACAAAGCGCACATAATTTATGTCTTTTTGTTTCAGTCTTAGAAGTCACACATTTAGCGGGGGAAGTGCTTGCAAAAACTGACAAAATTAAGAGAAATGAAAGCGATTACATATTTCCAGGGGATAAAGGGAAAGGGGTAAAAATCGCGTTTATTACAATCTGTAAACAAGATTAATTCGCATCGCGAAAATATGAGATTTTAATTCTCTGATTCTGAATAAAAAAAACGCCGCTGTAAGCGGCGTTGTCATTCGCGGCGGAGAATTACGCGCCGACTTTTGCCCATGTATCGCGCAGACCGACGGTGCGGTTAAACACCAGATTGGTTGCGGTTGCATAGCGGCTATCCAGGCAGAAATACCCTTCGCGCTCGAACTGATACGCTTTTTCCGGCTGCGCCTGCGCCAGGCTTGGCTCGGCAAAACCCTGTTTGATAACCAGCGATTCCGGGTTCATCACCGAGAGGAAATCCTCCGCCGCGCCCGGGTTCGGTACGCTGAACAGGCGATCGTACAGACGGATTTCGACCGGCAGCGCGTGCGCCGCGCTCACCCAGTGAATCACGCCCTTCACCTTGCGGCCGTCGGCCGGATCTTTGCTCAGGGTGTCGGCATCATAGGTACAGAAAATCGTGGTGATATTGCCTTCCGCATCTTTCTCCACGCGCTCCGCTTTGATGACGTAAGCATTGCGCAGGCGAACTTCTTTGCCCAGCACCAGACGCTTGTACTGCTTGTTCGCTTCCTCGCGGAAATCGGCGCGATCGATCCAGATTTCGCCGCTGAACGGCACCTCGCGGCTGCCCATCTCCGGTTTATTGGGATGATTCGGCATAGTGACGATTTCGCTGCCGCCCTGCGGATAGTTTTCGATCACCAGCTTAACCGGGTCGATAACGGCCATGGCACGCGGAGCATTTTCGTTCAAATCTTCGCGGATGCAGGATTCCAGGGCAGCGATTTCGATAGTGTTGTCCTGCTTGGTCACGCCGATGCGTTTGCAGAACTCGCGGATAGACTCTGCGGTATAGCCGCGACGGCGCAGGCCGGAAATGGTCGGCATACGCGGGTCATCCCAGCCTTCGACGTGTTTTTCCGTCACCAGCTGATTCAACTTACGCTTGGACATCACGGTGTATTCAAGGTTGAGGCGCGAGAATTCATACTGACGCGGATGCACGGGAATGCTGATGTTATCCAGCACCCAATCGTACAGGCGGCGGTTATCCTGAAACTCGAGAGTACACAGAGAGTGGGTAATTCCTTCCAGCGCATCGCTGATGCAGTGGGTAAAGTCGTACATCGGGTAGATGCACCACTTGCTTCCGGTCTGATGGTGATCGGCAAACTTAATACGGTACAGTACCGGATCGCGCATCACGATAAACGGCGAAGCCATATCGATTTTCGCGCGCAGGCAGGCTTTACCCTCGGCAAATCCACCGCTACGCATTTTTTCAAACAGCGCCAGGTTCTCTTCCACGCTGCGATCGCGATACGGGCTATTTTTACCCGGCTCTTTCAGGGTGCCGCGGTACTCACGGATCTCATCCGCTGACAGTTCATCAACGTAGGCCAGGCCTTTATTGATTAATTCAACCGCATACTGGTGCAGCTGATCGAAATAATCAGACGAGTAGCAAACATCCCCGGACCAGTGGAAACCTAACCACTGCACGTCGTTTTTAATCGACTCAACGTATTCGATATCTTCTTTCACCGGGTTGGTGTCATCGAAACGCAGGTTGCATTGGCCCTGGTAATCCTGAGCGATACCAAAGTTCAGGCAAATAGATTTTGCGTGGCCAATGTGCAGATAGCCGTTCGGTTCCGGTGGAAAACGGGTATGAACGGTGGTGTGCTTACCAGTAGCCAGATCTTCATCAATGATCTGACGAATAAAGTTAGTCGGGCGGGCTTCTGCCTCACTCATCGTGGGTTCCTCAAAGCGTAAACAACGTATAACGGCACATGATCTTACAAGCAGGGCGTAGAGACAACTATTAGTTACGCAAAATACGTATCAGAAGGAGATTATGGGGTTGTTTGCGGTAAAAAAAAGCGGCGCAGGTTTCGCTGCGCCGCCGAGGCATAAACGCCACTCAGGAGTCTTATTTGCCTTTAATTTCGTACAACGGCGTCTGGCCCGCTACAACCTTGCCGGTTGCCTGGATAACCAGCGCGCTGTAGTCGTCGCTGTTGCTGCATACGACCGGGCTAATCATCGAACGTGCGTTAGCGTTCAGGAACTCAAGATCCAGTTCCAGAATCGGCTGACCCGCTTTCACTTCCGCGCCCTCTTCCACCAGGCGTTTAAAGCCCTGGCCGTTAAGCGCAACGGTATCGATACCCATATGGACGACGATTTCCGCGCCGTTTTCCGTCTCCAGACAGAAAGCATGGTTAGTGTTGAAAATCTTCACTACGGTGCCCGCTGCCGGCGCAACAACAATCTTATCGGTCGGTTTCACCGCCACGCCGTCGCCGACGGCTTTGCTGGCGAAGGCTTCATCCGGCACCTGCTCCAGGGCCACAATGTCGCCAGTAATCGGCGAAACCAGCGCTTCGACGGTTTTCGCGTTAGCGACGGCCTGCGGTTTAGCGGCCGGAGCGGCTGCGGGCGCGCTGTTTGAAGTCGCTGCTGCTGCGGCAACCGGGCCGCGGGCAACCACTTTCTTCATTTCATCACCGACGGATTCGGCTTTCGCACCGACGATAACCTGGATGGTCTGCTTGTTCAGTTTAACCACACCGGAAGCACCGAGGCGCTTACAGGCCGCATCGTTTACCAGCGCGGAGTCCGCAACGGTCAGGCGCAGGCGGGTAATGCAGGCATCGATCGCTTTCAGGTTATCGGTACCGCCAACCGCCGCAATGTAGTTGGTCGCCAACTGGGTTAAGCCCTCTTCGGTATTGCTGTTGGCTTCTTCAGTGACCACATCATCCACTTTATCTTCACGACCCGGCGTTTTCAGATTGAACATGCGGATTACCGCGCTGAACAGCAGGAAGTAGATAACGAAGAAGACAACACCCATCACAATCAGCATCCAGACGTTCTTGCTGGCTGCCGGCAGGCTGTACATCAGAACATAGTCGATAGCGCCTGCAGAGAAAGAGAAGCCCGCATGGATACCCAGCGCCGTCGCAACGAACAGGCTGATGCCGGTCAGGATAGCGTGCAGGAGATACAGCAGCGGCGCCAGGAACATGAACAGGAATTCCAGCGGCTCAGTCACACCGGTCAGGAATGCGGTGATGGCAACCGACAGCAGCATACCGCCGACCATAGGACGACGCTCTTTAGGCGCCGCGAAGTACATCGCCAGCGCCGCGCCCGGCAGACCGAACATCATGATCGGGAAGAAGCCGGACATAAACATCCCCGCGGTGCCGTCACCGGCATAGAAGCGGTTGATATCACCGTGGAATACCGCGCCAGCAGCGTTAGTGAACTCACCAATCTGGAACCAGGCGATGGTGTTCAGCACCTGGTGCAGACCCGTCGGGATCAGCAGACGGTTGATGAAACCAAAGATACCGGAGCCGAGCGCGCCCGCGCCGACAATCCATTCACCACCAGCATGGATGGCGTTTTGCACCGGCGGCCAGACGTAGCCGAAGATGGCTGCCAGTACCAGACAGAAGAAGCCGGTTGCGATCGGCACAAAGCGTTTGCCGCCGAAGAAGCTCAGGAAGTCAGGCAGTTTGATGCCCGACCAGCGGTTATACACGGCGCCGCCGACCAGACCGGTAATGATACCTGCCAGGACGCCCATGTTGATGGCCGGGTTGATGGTGACCATCGCTTTAGTCAATACGAAGTAACCTACCGCCCCCGCCAGCGCTGCGGCACCGGCGCTGTCTTTCGACCAGCTGGATGCAACACCGATAGCGAAAATCAGCGCCAGGTTATCAAAGATTGCCCCGCCCGCCTGCGCGATAAACGAAATGTTAAGCAGATCGGGTTGCCCGAATCGCAGCAGCAGCGCCGCGACCGGCAGCACTGCGATAGGGAGCTGTAACGCCCTACCGAGTCGCTGGAAAAAACCTAAAATATTCATCTTATTCCCCCTATGAGACCCCGTTGAGGCTCATTAAAGCCACTTTATTATTGTGTAACCTGGTTAAATTTTTAACTTACCTGCAAAGTGTCTGAAAAATTAATTCGTCTCGCAAATTAAATGGCTATTTTTTGTGACAATAGTCACCAAATATCGTATTCACCTCCGCCTTTGACTGGCTAACAACGAAAACTTATTTTATCATTCAAAAAATCAACACGGATTGACCCCGGTCGGCGCAGTAACTGCAATACTCTTACTAGTATGCTGGCGCCAATCCGCCAGGTTCTAATTTAACTATTGAGGTGAACAATGAGACTGATCCCCCTGGTAACTGCTGAACAAGTCGGTAAATGGGCTGCCCGGCATATCGTTAACCGCATCAACGCGTTCAAACCGACTGCAGACCGTCCGTTTGTCCTCGGTCTGCCTACCGGCGGTACGCCTCTGACCGCTTACAAAGCGCTGGTTGAGATGCACAAAGCAGGCCAGGTTAGCTTTAAGCATGTTGTGACCTTCAACATGGATGAGTACGTTGGTCTGCCGAAAGATCACCCGGAAAGCTATCATAGCTTTATGCACCGCAACTTCTTTGATCACGTTGATATCCCGGCGGAAAATATTAATCTGCTGAATGGTAACGCGCCGGATATTGATGCAGAATGCCGTCGTTATGAAGAAAAAATTCGTTCTTACGGTAAAATCCACCTGTTTATGGGCGGCGTGGGTAACGATGGCCACATCGCTTTTAACGAACCAGCCTCTTCTCTGGCTTCACGCACGCGTATTAAAACCCTGACCCACGATACTCGCGTAGCGAACTCCCGCTTCTTCGACGGCGACGTTGATCAGGTGCCGAAGTACGCGCTGACCGTTGGCGTGGGCACCCTGCTGGATGCGGAAGAAGTGATGATTCTGGTACTGGGCCATCAGAAAGCGCTGGCGCTGCAGGCGGCGGTTGAAGGCAACGTTAACCATATGTGGACTATTACCTGTCTGCAGCTGCATCCGAAAGCCGTTGTGGTCTGCGATGAGCCGTCCACCATGGAACTAAAAGTTAAGACCCTGAAATATTTCAACGAATTAGAAGCTGAAAACATCAAAGGTCTGTAATGTAGTCTCGTCCCGCGGCTGCCCCCGCGGGACAATCATTTTTGATAACCGGGGGTCGTAATGTATGCATTAACCCAAGGCCGGATTTATACCGGTCATGAAATTCTGGATGACCATGCGATTGTTATCGCCAATGGCCTTATCGAACGTATCTGTCCTCAAACAGAGCTGCCAACCGGTATCGAACAGCGCTCGGTTGATGGTGCAATCCTTGCCCCCGGTTTTATCGACGTCCAGCTTAACGGCTGCGGCGGCGTGCAGTTTAACGACACGGCGGACGCGGTGACCGTTGAAACGCTGGAAATTATGCAGAAAGCCAATGAACGCTCCGGCTGCACCAGCTATTTGCCCACCCTGATTACCGCCAGCGATGATCTGATGAAACAGGGCGTGCGCGTGATGCGTGAATACCTGCAAAAACATCCTCACCAGGCCCTGGGTCTGCATCTTGAAGGCCCGTGGCTGAATATTGTTAAAAAAGGCACCCACAATCCGGACTACGTACGTAAGCCGGATGCCGCGCTGGTCGATTTCCTGTGTCAAAACGCGGATGTCATCACCAAAATCACCCTGGCGCCGGAACGCGTGGAACCAGAAGTTATCCGTAAACTGGTCGCGGCAGGCATCATCGTTTCCGCCGGTCACTCCAACGCGACGCTCAAAGAGGCAAAAGTCGGCTTCCGCTCCGGCATCACTTTCGCTACCCATCTGTTTAACGCCATGCCGTATATCACCGGCCGCGAACCGGGTCTCGCCGGCGCGATTTTCGACGAGCCGGATGTCTACTGCGGTATTATCGTCGATGGTATGCACGTCGATTACGCTAACGTTCGCCTCGCTAAACGCCTGAAAGGCGATAAGCTGTGTCTCGTTACTGATGCAACGGCTCCGGCAGGCGCCAATATTGAGCAGTTCATTTTTGCTGGTAAAACAATATACTACCGGAACGGCCTGTGCGTAGATGAGAACGGTACCCTCAGCGGGTCTTCATTGACCATGATTGAAGGGGTGCGTAACCTCGTTGAGCATTGCGGCATCGCGCTGGACGAAGCGTTACGTATGGCAACGCTCTACCCTTCCCGTGCGATTGGCGTAGACAAACAGTTGGGCTGCATTGCCCCGGGGATGGTCGCTAACCTGACCGCATTTACCCGCGACTATAAAATCACCAAGACCATCGTTAATGGTAACGAGGTCGTCACTGAGTAAGTAAAGTATGACAGCAGGCGGACAGGCTCAAATTGGTAACGTCGATCTCGTAAAACAGCTGAACAGCGCGGCCGTTTATCGGCTCATCGATCAGCACGGCCCCATCTCGCGTATCCAGATTGCGGAACAAAGCCAGCTTGCCCCTGCCAGCGTAACGAAAATTACGCGTCAGCTTATTGAACGCGGGCTGATCAAAGAAGTCGATCAGCAGGCCTCCACCGGGGGCCGCCGCGCTATCTCCATCGTTGCGGAAACCCGCAGCTTCCACGCCATCGGCGTACGCCTGGGCCGCTATGACGCCACCCTGACGCTCTATGATTTGAGCAGCAAAACGCTTGAAGAAGAGCACTACCCGCTGCCGGAAAGAACCCAGGAAACCCTGGAACACGCGCTGCTAAATATCATTGCCGCCTTTATGGAGCGCTGCCAGCGTAAAATCCGCGAACTGATCGCCATCTCGGTGATCCTGCCGGGACTGGTCGATCCGGAAAGCGGCGTCATTCGCTACATGCCGCACATCCAGGTTGAAAACTGGGGTCTGGTCGAAGCGCTGGAAAAAAAGTTTAAGGTCACCTGTTTTGTCGGTCACGATATCCGTAGCCTCGCGCTGGCGGAGCACTACTTCGGTGCGAGCCACGACTGCGAAGACTCCATTCTGGTGCGCGTACACCGCGGAACCGGCGCGGGGATCATCTCCAACGGGCGGATTTTTATTGGCCGTAACGGTAACGTCGGCGAAATCGGCCATATTCAGGTCGACCCCTTAGGCGAGCGCTGCCACTGCGGTAACTTCGGTTGTCTGGAGACCGTCGCCGCCAACGCGGCAATTGAACATCGCGTTCGTCATCTGCTGGAACAGGGTTATCAGAGCAAAATCTCCCTCGATGACTGTACGATCAAAACGATCTGTAAAGCCGCGAATAAAGGCGATGCGCTGGCCTGCGAGGTGATCGAGCACGTTGGCCGTCATCTGGGTAAAACTATCGCCATCGCCATTAACCTGTTTAATCCGCAAAAAGTGGTGATTGCCGGTGAGATCGTCGAAGCGGAAAAAGTGCTGTTGCCGGCTATTGAAGGCTGCATTAACACCCAGGCGCTGAAGGCATTTCGTAAAAATCTGCCGGTGGTCCGTTCTACGCTCGATCATCGTTCTGCCATCGGTGCTTTTGCTCTGGTCAAGCGCGCGATGCTTAACGGGATCCTGCTCCAGCGTTTGCTGGAAAGCTAAAGCCGCTTTATAGTTTCGCCTTTCTTTAACGATGTCGGACAGTCCATGACCATTCAAAACGTAATTTGTGATATTGACGGCGTGCTGATGCACGACAATGTGGCCGTACCGGGCGCCGCCGAATTCATCAAGCGCATTCTCGAAAAAGAGATGCCGCTGGTGATGCTGACTAACTACCCTTCGCAGACCGGCCAGGACCTGGCGAACCGCTTTGCGACCGCCGGAATTGATGTCCCTGATACTGCCTTTTATACCTCTGCGATGGCCACGGCGGATTTTCTGCGCCGTCAGGAAGGTAAAAAAGCCTATGTGGTCGGCGAAGGCGCGCTGATTCACGAACTGTACAAAGCCGGCTTTACCATCACTGACGTCAATCCTGATTTCGTTATCGTCGGTGAGACCCGCTCCTTTAACTGGGAGATGATGCATAAAGCGGCGTTTTTTGTCGCCAACGGCGCGCGCTTTATCGCCACTAACCCGGATACGCACGGCCGCGGCTACTATCCGGCCTGCGGCGCGCTGTGCGCCGGCATCGAGAAAATCTCCGGGCGTAAGCCGTTCTATGTCGGTAAACCAAGCCCGTGGATCATCCGCTCCGCGCTGAATAAAATGCAGGCGCATTCGGAACAAACGGTTATCGTCGGCGATAATCTGCGCACGGATATTCTGGCGGGCTTCCAGGCCGGTCTGGAAACTATCCTGGTGCTTTCGGGCGTTGCCACGCTCGATGATATCGACAGCATGCCGTTCCGCCCCTCATGGATTTATCCTTCCGTTGCGGAAATTGATATTTTCTGAATAAAACCACGTCTCATGACGTGGTTTTTCTCTTTTAAAGCCCCAAAAAAACCCTTCATCTAATAAAAAAGCCTCATTATTAAATATCATTCAATGAAAGCGCTTAAAACATGCTCTTTTTTCACTATTCAGCAATCGTCATTGCATTATTTCCTTTTCCAGCCGTAAAACCCTTGCGCCCTCCGCCCCTTTGCGGCATTTTCTTAAGCACGCACCAGGGCTTCGCAACGAGACGAAGCCTGCACAACATCAAATAAGACAGGGTAACGGAGAAGGCTATGTGTTCGATTTTTGGCGTACTGGATATTAAAACTGACGCAGGCGAGCTGCGTAAAAAGGCACTGGAGCTCTCCCGCCTGATGCGCCACCGCGGCCCGGACTGGTCCGGCGTCTATGCCTGCGATAAAGCCATTCTGGCGCATGAACGCCTGTCAATCGTTGACGTGAACGCTGGCGCACAGCCGCTGTATAATGCCGCAAAAACGCACGCGCTCGCCGTCAACGGGGAAATCTACAACCATCAGGCGCTGCGCGCGGAATACGGCGATCGCTATGCCTTCCAGACCGGTTCCGACTGCGAAGTCATCCTCGCGCTGTATCAGGAAAAAGGTCCGGACTTCCTCGACGATCTGCAGGGAATGTTTGCTTTCGCGCTCTACGACAGTGAAAAAGACGCGTACCTGATTGGTCGCGACCACATCGGGATTATCCCGCTGTATATGGGCCATGACGAACACGGCAACTTCTACGTCGCTTCAGAAATGAAAGCGCTGGTACCGGTCTGCCGCACGATTAAAGAGTTCCCGGCAGGCAGCTACCTGTGGAGCAAAGATGGCGAAATTCGCCAGTACTATCAGCGCGACTGGTTCGACTATGACGCGGTGAAAGACAACGTCACGGACAAAAACGAACTGCGTCAGGCGCTGGAAGAGTCGGTGAAAAGCCACCTGATGTCCGATGTTCCGTACGGCGTACTGCTCTCCGGCGGCCTGGACTCATCGGTAATTTCCGCTATCACCAAGAAATTTGCCGCCCGCCGCGTCGAGGATCAGGAAAAATCCGAAGCCTGGTGGCCGCAGCTGCACTCCTTCGCCGTTGGGCTGGAAGGCGCCCCCGATCTGAAAGCCGCGCAGGAAGTGGCTAACCATCTGGGTACCGTGCATCACGAGATCCACTTTACGGTCCAGGAAGGGCTGGACGCGATTCGCGATGTTATCTATCACATTGAAACTTACGATGTCACCACCATCCGCGCTTCGACGCCGATGTATCTGATGTCGCGTAAAATCAAAGCGATGGGCATCAAAATGGTGCTCTCCGGCGAGGGTTCTGATGAAGTGTTCGGCGGCTATCTCTATTTCCATAAAGCGCCAAACGCCAAAGAGCTGCACGAAGAGACGGTACGCAAACTGCAGGCGCTGCACATGTTCGACTGCGCCCGTGCGAACAAGGCGATGTCCGCCTGGGGCGTTGAAGCCCGCGTGCCGTTCCTCGATAAGAAGTTCCTTGATGTGGCAATGCGTATCAACCCGCAGGATAAAATGTGCGGCAACGGTAAAATGGAAAAACATATTCTGCGCGAATGTTTTGAATCTTATCTGCCAGCAAGCGTCGCCTGGCGGCAGAAAGAGCAGTTCTCTGACGGCGTCGGTTACAGCTGGATCGACACCTTAAAAGAGGTGGCCGCTGAACAAATTTCCGATCAGCAGTTGGAAACGGCCAGCTTCCGCTTCCCGTACAACACGCCATCGTCGAAAGAAGCCTATCTGTATCGTGAGATCTTTGAAGAGCTCTTCCCGGTACCGAGCGCCGCAGAATGCGTGCCTGGCGGCCCGTCCGTCGCCTGCTCCTCCGCAAAAGCGATCGAGTGGGATGAATCTTTCAAAAAAATGAACGATCCGTCCGGACGCGCGGTGGGCGTACACCAGTCGGCCTACTAAGCCTCGTTTTTTGCCAAACGGACTCTTCGGAGTCCGTTTTTACTTTGAGCCTTATTTAAGCCGCTAAAAACGATAAATAACCAATAATTGCCGATTATTGCGCCACGCTGTTCGCAACCTAACCAAACAGTTACTTTCAGCCCATTTTCAATGAAAAAGAGGTTGACGCTTCAAAGCTCAATACGCATAATGCGCCCCGCAACGCCGATAAGGTAACGCGAAAAAAAAGATGGCTACGTAGCTCAGCTGGTTAGAGCACATCACTCATAATGATGGGGTCACAGGTTCGAATCCCGTCGTAGCCACCATCTTTTTTGCGGGAGTGGCGAAATTGGTAGACGCACCAGATTTAGGTTCTGGCGCCGCAAGGTGTGCGAGTTCAAGTCTCGCCTCCCGCACCATTTACTCGTTCGCGTTGTAAGTAAAAGTTTTTTTTGTTGGGGTATCGCCAAGCGGTAAGGCACCGGTTTTTGATACCGGCATTCCCTGGTTCGAATCCAGGTACCCCAGCCATATTTTCGATGTTTGCGGTTAACCGCGACGGTATTGGGGTATCGCCAAGCGGTAAGGCACCGGTTTTTGATACCGGCATTCCCTGGTTCGAATCCAGGTACCCCAGCCATCGAAAATAGAATACGTATCTGGCTACGTAGCTCAGCTGGTTAGAGCACATCACTCATAATGATGGGGTCACAGGTTCGAATCCCGTCGTAGCCACCATATCAAGGAATTATTGATTCAGTTCGATAAATCCAGAAAGAAATTGGGGTATCGCCAAGCGGTAAG
Organism: Klebsiella sp. HN106; assembly: GCF_051209435.1. Taxonomy (NCBI): domain Bacteria; kingdom Pseudomonadati; phylum Pseudomonadota; class Gammaproteobacteria; order Enterobacterales; family Enterobacteriaceae; genus Klebsiella; species Klebsiella sp. HN106. Next base: position 404,665 of record NZ_JBLURD010000002.1, read on the forward strand.
GCACCGGATTCTGATTCCGGCATTCCGAGGTTCGAATCCTCGTACCCCAGCCAATTTCAAAAGACGCTCGCTTCAGAGGAGCGCTTGTTGAAGTCTCTCCAGGCTGTGATTAAGTCTGACTTCAGCACAAGATAGCCAAAATAAAATTGGGGTATCGCCAAGCGGTAAGGCACCGGATTCTGATTCCGGCATTCCGAGGTTCGAATCCTCGTACCCCAGCCAATAAATAGCAAAAAGCTCGCTTCGGCGAGCTTTTTGCGTTCTGGTATTTCGGCGATACCGGCGGAACTTCCCGACCCGGCCGCATCTACGGCAGCCGGGCCGCTCAACGTTACAACCCCAACGCGTATTTCAACGCCTGACGCTTCAGTCCGCCAGCGCGCTCGGCCGCCATCAGCCCAATATTTCTCAGTATCCGCACCGGTGGCAAATCGTTGCTAAATCCGGCGTAAAACAGATCCATCCCCGACTGCATAATAAAATTGTCCGCCTGACGGCGCGTCTGGTAGCGCTTGAGCACCGGTAGGCTGGCCCACTCTTCGCCGTGGGTTTTTGCCCTGGCCAGGACATCCAGCAGCGCATCGACATCGCGATAGCCCAGATTGACCCCCTGCCCCGCCAGCGGATGAATGGTGTGCGCAGCATCGCCCACCAGCGCCAGCCCAGGTTTGGCATACTGCAATGCATGGCGACGGGTCAACGGAAACGCGCCCGCGCTTAGCGGCGTCATCTCTCCCAGCCGCGCCGGGAAGTGGCGAATAATTTCCTGCTGTAGCTGAGCCATGCTCATGCCCTGCAGCTGGCGAATCCTCGCCGGCGTGTCGTACCACACCAGCGAAGCCCAATGGTCGAACAGCGGTAAAAACGCCCGTGGCCCCGCAGGGGTGAACTGCTGCCAGGTACTATCGCCGGGATCCTCCGCGCACTGCACGCTGATTAACATACAGGATTGTTGGTACTGCCAGGCATGGATACCGATTCCTGCCAGCTGCCGCACCTGTGAACTGGCGCCGTCCGCGCCCACCACCAGCCGCGCATCAAGCTGGCTGCCATCGGTCAGCGTGACCGAAGCGTGCGTCTCTGCGCGACGCATCTCCTGAAGCGATGTGCCCACCCGCAGGGAGATGTTCTCGTGGGTCTCCAGCGCCTGCCATAGGGCACGCTGCAGGACGTTATTCTCTACCATATAGCCCAGTTCCGGCAGCTTCAGCTCCGCGGCGTTAAACACCACATGCGCGCTTTCCCACTCCCAGGTCTCGAGCTGGCGATAGGCATGGGCGCGCATGGACCGCACGCTATCCCAGACGCCCAGGCCTCTCAGCAGCCCTACCGATGAGGCGCCGATCGCCGAAATACGCACGTCAGGCGTGGAAGAAGCGTCAAAAGCCGGCGGCGCGTTTTTTTCAATGACCGTCACCGTAAAGCCCTGCTGCGCCAGGCCTAGCGCCAGGGCGCCGCCGACCATCCCGCCGCCAACGATAACGACATCTGTTGCATGAATTGTCATGGCTATTATCCTTAAACCCGAATCTCCTCAGTTTACCGGATTTTTATTCGGCTTGCGGTGATTACGGTCGTACTGGTCAGGGCGCGGTCAAAGCATTACAATACGCGCCCTGCAATCCTGGCTTTATATCCGTCACCCTTCACATTGCAGAGCAACATCCGGTGAAGACGCTGACTTTGGGTATACCTAATTAAGCATGAGCAAGTCGATGACAAAAAAACTCCATATTAAAACCTGGGGCTGTCAGATGAACGAATACGATTCATCAAAGATGGCCGATCTGCTGGATGCCACCCACGGGTATCAACTCACCGAAGTGGCGGAAGAAGCGGATGTGCTGCTGCTCAATACCTGCTCAATCCGTGAGAAGGCTCAGGAAAAAGTTTTCCATCAGCTAGGACGCTGGAAGCTGTTAAAAGAGAAGAACCCCAACCTGATCATTGGCGTTGGCGGCTGCGTGGCTTCTCAGGAAGGCGATCATATTCGCCAGCGCGCCCACTATGTCGATATTATTTTTGGGCCGCAGACCCTGCACCGTCTGCCGGAAATGATCAACTCGGTACGAGGCAACCGCAGCCCGGTCGTCGATATCAGCTTCCCGGAAATCGAAAAGTTCGACCGCCTGCCGGAACCGCGCGCCGAAGGCCCAAGCGCCTTTGTTTCCATCATGGAAGGCTGCAATAAGTACTGCACCTACTGCGTGGTGCCTTACACCCGCGGTGAGGAAGTGAGCCGCCCAAGCGACGATATCCTGTTTGAAATCGCCCAGCTTGCGGCTCAGGGCGTACGTGAAGTCAACCTGCTCGGGCAGAACGTGAACGCCTGGCGCGGGGAAAACTACGACGGCACCACCGGTAGCTTTGCCGATCTCCTGCGTCTGGTTGCGGCGATCGACGGTATCGACCGGATCCGCTTTACCACCAGCCACCCCATCGAGTTCACCGACGATATCATCGAGGTTTACCGCGATACGCCGGAGCTGGTCAGCTTCCTGCACCTGCCGGTACAGAGCGGTTCCGACCGCGTGCTGAACCTGATGGGCAGAACCCATACGGCGCTGGAATATAAAGCGATTATCCGTAAACTGCGCGCGGCGCGTCCGGATATTCAGATCAGCTCCGACTTCATCGTCGGCTTCCCTGGCGAAACCACCCAGGATTTCGAGCAGACCATGAAGCTGATTGCCGATGTGAATTTCGACATGAGCTACAGCTTCATCTTCTCCGCGCGTCCGGGAACGCCGGCGGCCGATATGGTCGACGATGTACCGGAAGAGGATAAGAAGCAGCGTCTGTATATTCTGCAGGAGCGCATCAACCAGCAGGCGATGGCCTGGAGCCGCCGTATGCTCGGCACCGTGCAGCGCATTCTGGTGGAAGGCACCTCACGCAAGAGCATCATGGAGCTGTCTGGCCGCACCGAGAATAACCGCGTGGTGAACTTCGAAGGCTCGCCTGAGATGATCGGTAAGTTTGTTGATGTCGAGATCACCGACGTCTGGACAAACTCCCTGCGCGGTAAAGTAGTGCGCACCGAGGACGAAATGGGTCTGCGTATCGCGGAAACCCCGGAGTCGGTGATTGCCCGTACCCGTAAAGAAAACGATTTGGGCGTCGGCATCTACCAGCCATAATCCGTTCAGGCCTGCCGCTCCGGCAGGCCTTGTATTTCCTCTCCTGAACCCAATATCTACAGCGATGCTTGCGCCATATTCCGATGACGTGAATAATTTCCTGACCGGCTACCCTCCGGCTATCAATGTATAAGAGGAACAGTTTGAATACAGACACTCGCGAAATCACCCTTGAGCCCGCGGACAACGCCCGTCTGCTGAGCCTGTGCGGCCCGTTTGATGACAACATTAAACAGCTGGAACGCCGTCTCGGCATCGAGATTAACCGTCGTGACAACCACTTTAAACTGACCGGCCGGCCGATTTGCGTCACCGCAGCGGCGGATATCCTGCGCAGTCTGTACGTTGATACCGCACCGATGCGCGGCGAAATTCAGGATATTGAACCGGAACAAATTCATCTGGCGATCAAAGAAGCCCGCGTGCTGGAGCAGAGCGCCGAAAGCGTGCCGGATTACGGCAAGGCCGTGAATATCAAAACCAAGCGTGGCGTGATTAAGCCGCGTACGCCGAATCAGGCGCAGTACATCGCCAATATTCTTGACCATGATATTACCTTCGGCGTCGGCCCTGCCGGGACCGGGAAAACCTACCTGGCGGTCGCCGCAGCGGTAGACGCGCTGGAGCGCCAGGAGATCCGCCGTATTCTTCTGACCCGTCCGGCGGTTGAGGCCGGCGAAAAACTGGGCTTCCTGCCCGGCGATCTGAGCCAGAAAGTGGACCCGTACCTGCGGCCGCTGTACGACGCGCTGTTTGAGATGCTCGGCTTCGAGAAAGTTGAAAAGCTGATTGAGCGCAACGTGATTGAAGTCGCGCCGCTGGCCTATATGCGCGGCCGTACGCTGAACGATGCGTTCATCATTCTTGATGAAAGCCAGAACACCACCATCGAACAGATGAAAATGTTCCTGACTCGTATCGGCTTTAACTCTAAGGCGGTCATTACCGGCGACGTCACACAGATTGACCTGCCGCGCAGCACCAAATCGGGCCTGCGCCACGCAATTGAAGTGCTGGCAGAAGTCGATGAGATTAGCTTCAACTTCTTCCATAGCGAAGACGTGGTGCGCCATCCGGTGGTTGCCCGTATCGTTAACGCCTATGAAGCCTGGGAAGAAGCAGACCAGAAACGTAAAGCAGAGCTGGCCGCCGAGCGCAAACGCGAAGCCCAGGAACAGGAGCATAAATGAGTCAGGTCATTCTCGATTTACAGCTGGCTTGCGAAGATAACAGCGGAATGCCGGATGAAGCCCTGTTTCAGCGCTGGGTCGATAGCGTTATTCCGCAGTTCCAGGAGGAGTCGGAACTCACGATTCGGCTGGTTGATGAAGCGGAAAGCCACGAGCTGAACCTGACCTATCGTGGGAAAGATAAACCGACTAACGTGCTCTCTTTCCCCTTCGAAGCGCCGCCCGGCATCGAAATGCCGCTGCTTGGCGATCTGGTCATCTGTCGTCAGGTGGTCGAGCAGGAAGCGCAAGAGCAAGGTAAACCGCTGGAGGCGCACTGGGCGCATATGGTCGTCCACGGTAGCCTGCATCTTTTGGGCTATGACCATATTATTGATGAAGAAGCGGAAGAGATGGAATCCCTCGAAACGGAGATAATGCTTGCTCTGGGCTATGAGGATCCGTACATTGCCGAGAAGGAATAACCTGTTGCCGGCTTTGCCGGCGACTGGCCGCTATGCCGGGCGCTGAGTATACGCGTGACGAGCGACTATTTAACCAACATGAGAACCCATACGACGCCATGAGCGACGACAATTCACACAGTAGCGACACAGTAAACAGCAAAAAGGGATTCTTCTCCCTGTTACTCAGCCAGCTTTTTCACGGGGAACCGAAAAACCGTGATGAACTGCTGGCGCTGATCCGTGATTCCGGGCAAAACGACCTTATCGACGAAGATACGCGCGATATGCTCGAAGGGGTAATGGATATCGCCGACCAGCGCGTCCGCGACATCATGATCCCCCGCTCGCAGATGATTACCCTGAAACGCAACCAGACGCTGGACGAGTGCCTCGATGTGATCATCGAATCCGCCCACTCGCGTTTCCCGGTGATCAGCGAAGACAAAGATCACATCGAAGGGATTCTGATGGCCAAAGATCTGCTGCCGTTTATGCGCAGCGATGCTGAAGCCTTCAGCATGGAAAAAGTGTTGCGCCCGGCGGTTGTCGTGCCCGAAAGCAAGCGGGTTGACCGCATGCTGAAGGAGTTCCGCTCCCAGCGTTATCATATGGCTATCGTTATCGATGAGTTTGGCGGCGTCTCGGGTCTGGTGACCATTGAAGATATCCTTGAGCTGATCGTCGGTGAGATAGAAGACGAATATGACGAAGAAGAAGATATCGATTTCCGTCAGCTGAGCCGCCATACGTGGACGGTACGCGCGCTGGCCTCAATCGAAGACTTCAACGAAGCCTTCAGCACCCACTTCAGCGATGAAGAGGTTGATACCATCGGTGGTCTGGTGATGCAGGCCTTTGGTCATCTGCCTGCCCGCGGCGAGTCTATCGACATTGATGGTTACCAATTCAAGGTCGCAATGGCCGACAGCCGACGTATTATTCAGGTACACGTAAAGCTTCCTGATGATGCCCCGCAGCCGAAGCTGGAAGACTAATCCAACGGGACGATTAACCTAAATGGTATTTGCCTCTCTCATTGAACGCCAGCGCGTACGCCTGCTGCTGGCGCTTTTATTCGGAGCCAGCGGAACGCTGGCTTTTTCACCTTATGACATCTGGCCGGCGGCGATTATTTCATTAATCGGCCTGCAGGGCTTAACCCTCAACCGCCGTCCTGTGCAAAGCGCCGCGATCGGCTATTTCTGGGGCTTAGGGCTGTTCGGCTCCGGTATTAACTGGGTCTACGTGAGTATCGCGCAGTTCGGCGGTATGCCCGGGCCGGTCAACGTTTTCCTGGTCGTTCTGCTGGCCGCCTATCTCTCTCTGTACACCGGATTATTTGCCGGTATTCTTTCGCGCCTGTGGCCAAAAACCAGCTGGGTACGCGTTGCCATCGCCGCCCCGGTGATATGGCAGGTTACCGAGTTTCTGCGCGGCTGGGTGCTGACCGGCTTTCCGTGGTTACAGTTTGGCTACAGCCAGATCGACGGTCCGCTCAAAGGGCTGGCGCCCGTTATGGGCGTCGAGGCGATTAACTTCCTGCTGATGATCGTCAGCGGTTTGCTGATACTGGCTATCGTGCAGCGCAGCTGGAAGCCGCTGGTCGCTGCCGTCGTGCTGTTCGCCCTGCCCTTCCCGCTGCGCTATATTCAGTGGTATCAGCTGCTGCCGGAGCGCGCGACCACGGTTTCGCTGGTACAGGGAGATATCCCCCAGGCGATGAAATGGGACCAGGATCAGCTACTCAATACCCTGAAAACCTATCTGGATCTCACCCAGCCGCATATGGGCAAATCGCAGCTGATCGTCTGGCCGGAGTCGGCGATACCGGATCTGGAAATTAATCAGCAGCGCTTCCTCAGTATGATGGATGACCTGATGCGGTCGAAAAACAGCTCGCTGATTACCGGCATCGTCGACGCGCGCCTGAACGCGCGTAATCGCTACGATACTTACAACACCATTATTACGCTGGGCAAAGATAACCCGTACAGCTACGACTCAAAGAATCGCTACAACAAGAACCATCTGGTGCCGTTTGGCGAGTTTGTGCCGCTGGAATCGATTCTGCGTCCGCTGGCGCCATTCTTTGATCTGCCAATGTCCTCTTTCAGCCGCGGTCCGTACGTACAGCCGCAGCTGGTGGCGCATAACATGCGACTGACGGCGGCTATCTGCTACGAGATCATCCTTGGCGAGCAGGTGCGGGATAACTTCCGCCCGGACACGGATTTTCTGCTAACCATCTCTAACGACGCGTGGTTCGGCAAATCTATCGGCCCGTGGCAGCATTTCCAGATGGCGCGTATGCGCGCGCTGGAGCTGGCCCGTCCGCTACTGCGTAGCACCAATAACGGCATAACCGCGGTCATCGGCCCGCGCGGTGAAATTCAGGCAATGATCCCGCAGTTCACCCGCGCCGTGTTAACCAGCAAAGTGACCCCAACGACAGGACTGACGCCGTACGCTCGTACGGGAAACTGGCCGCTGTGGGCGTTAACCATCCTGTTCGGTTTTGGCGCCCTGCTGATGAGTCTGCGCCAGCGCCGTCAATAATTCCTCCTTTCTCTTCTACCGCGGCGGCTTTCGTCGCCGCGATCATCTCTTCCTTTCGTTGCATATTGGCACGGCCATTGCTTAATAAATTCCCGTAGCAACGCGATCCTGAGGGGTACAACCCGGTTGCACCACCACAGATCATCAGGTAGCGCTATTTTGGTGCAATGGGGGATTTTTGCCTTTAAATGGTGCGGTGCGCCTCGCAAAAACCAACAATATAGCAGCAAAATCTTTACATTAAGCCAAACTAAATGCTAACAAACACATACAAATGCTGCACACAAAGACGGCAGCCATAAAAAGCACACACATTCACAATGGGTATCAATAGCGTTTAACGACGCTGAGGATAAGGAGTCGGATATGCAATTACGTAAACTGGCCGCAGCAATGCTGGTCATGGGACTGACCGCCGGCGCGGCGCAGGCAGAAGACGCAGCAGCAACCACCGGCCAGAGCACTCTGGATAAAATTGCCAAAAACGGCGTCATCGTCGTTGGTCACCGTGAATCATCCGTTCCATTTTCTTACTATGACAACAAGCAGCAGGTCGTAGGCTACTCCCAGGACTACTCAAATGCGATCGTTGATGCCATCAAGAAAAAGCTGAACAAACCGGATCTGCAGGTGAAGCTGATCCCGGTTACGTCTCAAAACCGTATCCCGCTGCTGCAAAACGGTACCTATGATTTCGAATGCGGTTCCACCACCAACAACCTTGAACGTCAGAAACAGGCGGCCTTCTCCGACACCATTTTCGTTGTCGGTACCCGTCTGCTGGTGAAAAAAGGCGGCGCGATTAAGGACTTTCCGGACCTGAAGGATAAAGCCGTCGTCGTCACCTCCGGAACTACCTCCGAAATTCTGCTGCATAAGCTGAATGACGAGAAAAAAATGAACATGCGCATTATCAGTGCTAAAGATCACGGCGACTCTTTCCGTACCCTGGAAAGCGGACGCGCGGTGGCCTTTATGATGGATGACGCGCTGCTGGCGGGCGAACGGGCGAAGGCGAAGAAGCCGGATAATTGGGAGATCGTCGGCACGGCGCAATCTCAGGAAGCTTACGGCTGTATGCTGCGTAAAGACGATCCGCAGTTCAAAACGCTGGTTGATGAGACGGTAGCCCAGGCGCAGACCTCCGGTGAAGCCGAAAAATGGTTCGACAAGTGGTTTAAAAATCCTATTCCGCCAAAAAACCTGAATATGAATTTTGAACTCTCTGACGAAATGAAAGCGCTGTTCAAATCACCTAACGACAAAGCTCTTAACTAATTAAAAAAACAAGGGGCAGGAACTCCTGCCCTCCCGATTGTTGCTACGGCGCGGACAGACTATACGGCGGCTGGTCGTTCCCCAGCGGCCGCGAATACCGAAACAGGCTGAGCAATAATCTTCGAGGGTAGCGCTGCTACCCTTTTTTTTCCAGGAGTCATGTATGTCAATAGACTGGAACTGGGGGATATTCCTGCAACAGGCCCCGTTCGGCAATACTACCTATTTAGGCTGGCTATGGAGTGGTTTTCAGGTCACCGTTACGCTGTCGGTCACGGCCTGGATTATCGCCTTCTTCGTAGGCTCGCTATTCGGTATTCTCCGTACCGTCCCTAATCGTCTACTCTCGACTATCGGTACCTGTTACGTTGAGCTGTTCCGTAACGTTCCGCTTATCGTGCAGTTTTTCACCTGGTATCTGGTGGTGCCTGAACTGCTGCCGGAAAATATCGGCATGTGGTTTAAGTCCGAGCTGGACCCTAATATTCAGTTTTTCGTTTCTTCGATGCTGTGTCTGGGATTATTTACCGCCGCTCGCGTCTGCGAACAGGTTCGTTCCGGCATCCAGTCCCTGCCGCGCGGCCAGAAAAATGCCGGGCTGGCGATGGGGCTGACGCTTCCGCAAACCTATCGTTACGTGCTGCTGCCCAACGCCTACCGCGTTATCGTGCCGCCAATGACCTCTGAAATGATGAACCTGGTGAAAAACTCGGCCATCGCTTCCACCATTGGACTTGCCGATATGGCCGCGCAGGCGGGTAAACTGCTGGACTACTCGGCCCATGCCTGGGAATCGTTTACCGCCATCACCCTCGCCTACGTCTTTATCAACGCCGTCATCATGCTGATCATGTACGTGGTCGAACGTAAGGTCCGCCTGCCGGGCAATATGGGGGGTAAATAATGTACGATTTTGACTGGAGTTCTATTATCCCTTCCATGCCATACCTGCTGGCTGGACTGGTCATCACGTTAAAAATCACCGTGACCGCGATTGTTATCGGGATTGTCTGGGGGACGATTCTGGCCGTGATGCGCCTGTCGAGTTTCCTGCCGCTGGCGTGGTTTGCCAAAACTTACGTTAACGTCTTCCGTTCTATTCCGCTGGTAATGGTACTGCTGTGGTTTTATCTGATTGTCCCGGGTTTCCTGCAGAACGTGCTTGGCCTGTCGCCGAAAACCGATATCCGGCTGATTTCGGCGATGATCGCCTTTTCCATGTTTGAAGCGGCTTACTACTCGGAAATCATTCGTGCCGGTATTCAGAGTATCTCCCGCGGCCAGTCCAGCGCTGCGCTGGCGCTGGGCATGACCCACTGGCAATCTATGAAGCTGGTGATCCTGCCGCAGGCGTTTCGCGCCATGGTACCGCTGCTGCTGACTCAGGGCATCGTCCTGTTCCAGGATACCTCACTGGTTTATGTCCTGAGCCTGGCCGACTTTTTCCGCACCGCCTCGACGATTGGCGAACGTGACGGAACCCAGGTGGAGATGGTGCTGTTCGCAGGCGCCGTATATTTTGTTATTAGCCTCAGCGCATCGCTGTTGGTCAGCTGGTTGAAGAAAAGGACTGTGTAATGATTACCCTGAAAAATGTTTCAAAATGGTATGGTCACTTTCAGGTGCTGACCGATTGCTCCACGGAAGTGAAAAAAGGCGAAGTGGTGGTGGTCTGTGGGCCTTCGGGTTCGGGTAAATCAACGCTGATTAAAACCGTCAACGGCCTGGAGCCCATCCAGCAAGGTCAAATCATCGTCGACGGCACCACCGTCAACGATAAAAAGACCAATCTCGCCAAACTGCGCTCGCGGGTCGGGATGGTATTCCAGCATTTCGAGCTGTTCCCGCACTTATCGATTATTGATAACCTCACCCTGGCGCAGGTTAAGGTGCTCAATCGCGATAAAGCAGCTTCTCGAGCAAAAGGGCTAAAGCTGCTGGAACGCGTGGGGCTTTCCGCCCATGCTGAAAAATTCCCCGCTCAGCTCTCGGGCGGCCAACAGCAGCGCGTGGCCATCGCTCGCGCGCTGTGCATGGACCCCATCGCCATGCTGTTTGATGAACCCACTTCCGCGCTTGACCCTGAGATGATTAATGAAGTGCTGGACGTCATGGTTGAACTGGCGAATGAAGGGATGACCATGATGGTGGTTACTCATGAAATGGGCTTTGCGCGTAAGGTCGCCAACCGGGTCATCTTTATGGATGAAGGTAAAATAGTCGAAGACGCCGATAAAGAAGCGTTTTTTGCTAACCCGCAATCAGAACGCGCCAAAGACTTCCTCGCCAAAATTCTGCACTAGGTTCTGCGGCGCGCACGATATCACCGTGCGCGCCCGCAGCCCTTCCCCTTTCAATCGCTTCATCTCAAGGCGTCAGCTTCACAACGTGAAGTAAATATTTCACAAAGAATTCAGGGGCCGGTGAATGGATAAACCGCCACGGCATCGTTAGCATACAGCCTCTCGTAATAATCCCCCCGGAGTATGAATTATTTAAAAATAATATTTCAATCGACTTGCTATACGTCGCTGGCTATTTCCGACCGCGCATAGCTATTAATAATAATCTCACTCAATGAAACAAACGGATATTGCTTCATGTGGACTAATACCAACAGCCTGGCCATTATTTTGTGTTTAAATCTGCTCACCTGTTTTACTGCCCGCGCGGGTATTGAGGCCGCAACGGTAAACCAGGTTGAACAGGATAAAGCCCGTGAAAGCGCATTAATGCCCCATCAGCAGCAATACCAATCCTCTCGTAGCCATGTAAAAACGCAAACTTTAATATTTCCCGAAGAAGCGACCTGCAGATATATCACGCAAGTTGATATTGCCTCCGAGGACAAAGCAAAAACCACCGCCCTCCTCGGAAAGATCGCCTCCCAGGCGATTGGCCATTGTTTAGGTGTGGAAGGAATTCGTCTGCTGACGACCGCTTTGCAAAATGAGCTGATAACGCAAGGGTATATCACTTCCCTGATCGATGTTCCGTCCCAGTCATTAGAAGGCGGCATTCTGAAGATAACGCTTGTTTATGGCAAAACGGGGCATATTGCTTTTGCGCCGAATAGCGCCACGACGAACCTGTGGACCTCGATGCCCACGCATACCGGTAAGATCCTGCGCCTTAGCGATCTTGAACAAGGAATGGCTAACCTGCAACGCCAGCCTGGCGCCAGCGCCCATATGAAACTGCGGCCGGGGGAACATATCGGCGAGAGCGATATTGAAATCGCCCGCGTAACGGATAAACAGTGGCAGGTTGGCGCCTGGCTTGATGATGCCGGTAGCCGCGCCAGCGGGCGCTATCAGGGCGGCGGCGCGCTGTACCTGTACGATTTATCCTCACTGAACGATATTCTGTCCATCTCGGCAGGCGGCGACGTTGAATTCAACCAGCACAACGACGGCAACCATAACGGCAACCTTTACTACTCCGTACCTTTTGGTTACTGGTCATTGAGCATGTACGGCTCCTACAGCCAGTACCGCCAGCTGTTTAAAGGAAGATGGTCAAGCATCGATTATAAAAGTAAAAACCGTTATTACAGCGCGACCCTTAGCCGCCTGCTTTCACACACCCGACAGCAAAAAACGACCGCCGATCTGCGCATAGCGAAAAGCAGTTCACACTACTTTTTTGGCGGCGATGAGCTTTACGTCATGCGCAAACAGAATCCGGTCTGGGAATTAACCCTGCGCCACCAGCGCTATTTTAACAATAAAATTGTTGACGCCAGCGTGGGTATTCAGCGCAGCCTGCCGTGGCTCAGCTCCGTGCCTACGCCAGAGGAAAAAGCCGGTTTATACAGCCGCCATTCGCGCGTCGTGCATGCCGATATTCAGGCATTAATGCAGTTTGCCGCAACCGGCGATAAATTTAGCTGGATGCCGCGTTTCCATGCCCAGTTCAGCCCGGATATATTATCTTCGGACAACCAGTTTAATATCGGCAATCGCTGGACGATTCGCGGTTTTGACGGCGAAAATACGCTATCGGCCAATCAGGGCTGGTACTGGCGTAACGATTTTAGCTGGAATATGCCTACTGCCGACCGGCAGTTATATCTTGGACTCGATTTCGGCAGAATCATCGGCAACGAGCGCGCGCGGCAAGGGAAAAGCCTTTCTGGCGCAGTCGGCGGGATCCGTGGAGAAATAGTATCAACGCAATATGACTTTTTTATCGGCACGCCTATCAGTAAACCTGATGACTTTCATAGCGATGCCATGAATATGGGCTTTTCATTACAGTGGAGGTATTAGTTTTCATCCGCGCATTACTGCTATTTACTGATTCATCTTTTTATATTTAAAGGAATAAATTACATGTTTAAATTCAAGGTTTCCTATGTTGCGCTGGCGGCAGCGCTAAGCTCATCCGTTGTTTATGCCGACCCGTCAAGCTATACGCATAGGTCAGGGGCAAATGTTATTGATATTGAAGCGCCTAATGCCGCAGGCGTCTCGCATAACTTATATCGCGAATTCAACGTCGGCCCTAACGGCACTATTTTAAACAACAGCGCCAGCGACGTGAACCACAGCACTCACGGTAATATCGCAAAGAATAATAATCTGACCAACGGCAGCGCTTCCGTTATTTTGAATGAAGTCACCTCCAATAAAATGAGTAACCTGCAGGGCTTTATCGAAGTTAACGGGCAAAAAGCCGATGTCGTGATCGCCAACCCCAACGGCATCACCTGCTCCGGGTGCAGTTTTATCAACACCAACAAAACGGTACTCACCACAGGCCAGGTCAACCTGAGCGATACCGGGGCGATTGATAGCTATACGGTCACACAAGGGAAAATCACCATCGGTGATAAAGGTATGAACGCATCCACTAACTATGCCGCCCTGCTTGCGGATGCCATTGCGATTAACGGCACCGTGACCGCCGCCAGTGCAGCCGTCGGCGCGGGCAATTTTACGTATAATAACCAGACCGGGGAAATGAACTCCCTGGGTAAAACAGCAACGGTTATGCAGATGATCTTTCCAGAATACAGCATTGATATCAGCAACCTGGGCGGTATCAAGGCCAATAGTATTAGCATGGTGGGTAATACCTTAGGTCTTGGCGTGCGTAATAAAGGCACTATTACCGCAAATGCCGCGCTCGCCATGACCAGCTATGGTTCTCTGGTTAATGAAGGTTCCATCAACACGAACGGCCTTATGGCTAAAATGGCATCTTTGGGCGATATGAAAAATACAGGTACAATTAATAGTACTGCTTACGTTACGCAGCTCAGTAGTGTGGGCACCCTGACCAATGAAGGCACAATTGCCAGTAGTAAACAGATTGCCATCAGCGCGACCGGCGATCTTGTTAACGCCGGCACGATGAAGGGAACGCAATTGTTATCCGTAGCCAGCGGGGGCAATCTCACCACCCGTAAGGGCTCAAATACCGTTTCCGATGGTCAGTTAGCGGTTTCCGCCAACAATATTGACAACGCGGGTTCAATGCGCGGCAATATAACCTACGTCGAATTCAGCGGCGATAAACTCAAAGTCACCGGTGAGCTCCGGGGTCATTCCACTCTGACCGTGCAATCTAAAAAGGATGACAAAGTCAATTCGGGGTTAATTTATAACACAGGAAGTATTTCCGGTAATGATGTAACGATTATCACTAACGGAAATTTGGATCAGGAGGGTAATATTATTGGTCAAAACTCGTTATCGATTAAAACTAATGTTTTAGACAATGTTTATTATATTTATGGGAAGTCACTAAATATTGAAAGTAATTATGTTCGCAACAGAGCAACAATCGATGGCTATAATAACACTATTAGCGCGGCCAACGGCATTCTTAATGAAGGGCAAATCTCTGCGAGCGGAGATTTGACTCTGAATACGCTAAATCACGCTAATATCACCAACTACAACACCATCAAAGCCAATGGTTCTCTCACCATGACCACAGGAACTGTTAAAAATGGCGGCTACCGCTGCGGCTTTTTAAATCTGGCAACCTGCGGTAAAGGCTCTATTTCCGCTAACAAGCTGGTCCTTAACTCTTATCATAACTATGCCTCTGAAATGGGCGGGCAACAACAGTATAAATATGCTGAAATAAATACTATTCGTTAAAAAATAAGCGATGCGCTGGTAACGGCGCATCGCCAATAATTAACCACAACAGGCCACGCCTTGCATCAGGCAAAGCCCATCCACCTTTAGCAAGCGATCGCCATCGTCACCTCGTGCATCGAGCATCTTATTGCAAACTAATTGGGTCAATAGAATATGCGGTGATACCTGCGATGGGCTGCACGATAATCCGTAGCTGAGTGAAAAAATGTGTAGCAAACCAGTTGAGATAAAAAAGATGAACGACGTATTCTTAAAACGGAAGCCAATATAACTTATATTGGCTAAAAAATTTACAATTAATCATTTTTAATCGGGCCCGATGCAATAATTATGCACCAGACCCGATCGATCAGGGCTCGAATGGACGACGCTGGAACTGATCGTGCCCGCATTTTGGACAACGCGGCAGCACGTCCGGCGTATAAACCGGCAGATGATAATGACACTTCTCACAAACCAGATTGCCGAGTCCAACCACTTCGCCGCTGTGATAAACGCCGTGGTGGCTGAGATCCTGGAAGACTTCGCGCCACTCAAGCTGGGTTTTGTCAGTGATATCCGCCAGCTCCTGCCACAGACTCTCCTTAATCACGCGCATAAAGACGCTATCGGTGAGCTCCTCCTGGCTCTCTTCATAGCTGAGCGCAAACTCTTCCAGATCGCGTCTGACGGCGCGAATGACGTTGTCGATTTCACTCTGCGTTAACTCGCCGGACTGGCTAATTCTTACCCTGGCCTGCTCCACCAGCGCATCGATATCGCGTTCTCCATTGCGTAACCGCTCGCTGAGCGTCGACACCAGCTCTCGGTAAAACTGAGCTACCTTGTTCATCTTTTCGCCTCCGGTGTGGTTAACTTCTTCTAATGATAGACGTTATCTGCGCATAGCTCTGCCCGTCATGCCACAGAGTCGCGAAATATTCTCTGGCGCTTTCCTCGCGGTAAGTGTGTGAAAGGCTGTTTTGACGTTGGCGTTTGGGCTATGCTATGCCGATCTGAAATAACACATCCATTGGCTACATTTTGTAGCTGTATTGAAAACAGGACCACTGGCTGCCATGCAAGAGCAATACCGCCCGGAAGAGATAGAATCAAAAGTCCAGCAACACTGGGACGAGAAGCGTACCTTTGAAGTTACCGAAGACGAGAGTAAAGAGAAGTATTACTGCCTGTCGATGCTTCCCTATCCTTCTGGTCGACTACACATGGGCCACGTGCGCAACTACACCATTGGCGACGTGATTTCCCGTTACCAGCGCATGTTAGGCAAGAACGTGCTGCAGCCTATCGGCTGGGATGCGTTTGGCCTGCCTGCGGAAGGCGCGGCGGTGAAAAACAACACAGCTCCGGCACCGTGGACCTACGACAATATCGCCTACATGAAGAATCAGCTGAAAAAGCTGGGCTTTGGCTATGACTGGAGCCGCGAAGTGGCGACCTGCACCCCGGAATACTACCGCTGGGAGCAGAAGTTCTTCACCGAGCTGTATAAAAAAGGCCTGGTCTACAAAAAAACCTCCGCGGTGAACTGGTGCCCGAACGACCAGACCGTTCTGGCAAACGAGCAGGTTATCGACGGCTGCTGCTGGCGCTGCGATACCAAAGTTGAGCGTAAAGAGATCCCGCAGTGGTTTATTAAAATCACCGCCTACGCTGACGAGCTGCTGAACGATCTGGACAACCTGGATCACTGGCCGGATACCGTGAAGACCATGCAGCGTAACTGGATTGGCCGCTCCGAAGGCGTCGAAATCTCCTTCGACGTTAACGACTACGCCGACAAGCTGACCGTCTACACCACCCGCCCGGACACCTTTATGGGCTGCACCTATCTGGCCGTGGCGGCGGGTCACCCGCTGGCGCAGCAGGCAGCAGCCAATAACCCCGCGCTGGCGACGTTTATCGACGAATGCCGCAATACCAAAGTTGCCGAAGCCGAAATGGCAACTATGGAGAAAAAAGGCGTCGATACCGGTTATAAAGCGATTCATCCACTGACCGGTGAAGCCATCCCGGTCTGGGCGGCAAACTTTGTCCTGATGGAGTACGGCACCGGCGCGGTAATGGCCGTTCCGGGTCACGATCAGCGCGACTACGAGTTTGCCAGTAAATACGGTCTGGAGATCAAGCCGGTCATTCTGGCCGCCGACGGTTCCGAACCGGATCTCTCCGAACAGGCGCTGACCGAAAAAGGCGTGCTGTTCAACTCTGGCGAATTCGATGGTCTGGATCACGAAGCTGGCTTTAACGCCATCGCCGATAAGCTGGCTTCACTTGGCGTCGGCGAACGTAAAGTGAACTACCGCCTGCGCGACTGGGGCGTTTCCCGTCAGCGCTACTGGGGTGCGCCGATTCCAATGGTGACGCTGGAAGACGGTACCGTAATGCCGACTCCGGAAGATCAGCTGCCGGTAATTCTGCCGGAAGATGTGGTCATGGACGGCATCACCAGCCCCATTAAAGCCGATCCTGAGTGGGCGAAAACCACCGTAAACGGCCAGCCGGCGCTGCGTGAAACCGATACCTTTGATACCTTCATGGAATCCTCCTGGTACTACGCGCGCTATACCTGCCCGCAGTACGACCAGGGCATGCTGGACCCGGAAGCGGCGAACTACTGGCTGCCGGTGGATATTTATATCGGCGGTATCGAACACGCCATCATGCACCTGCTGTACTTCCGCTTCTTCCACAAGCTGATGCGCGACGCGGGCATGGTTAACTCTGACGAACCGGCAAAACAGCTGCTTTGCCAGGGCATGGTGCTGGCGGATGCCTTCTACTACGTTGGCGCGAACGGCGAGCGTAACTGGGTCTCTCCGGTTGATGCGATCGTTGAGCGCGATGAGAAAGGCCGCATCGCGAAAGCGAGAGATGCTGAAGGCCATGAACTGGTCTATACCGGCATGAGCAAGATGTCCAAGTCGAAAAACAACGGCATCGACCCGCAGGTCATGGTTCAACGTTACGGTGCCGACACCGTGCGTCTGTTTATGATGTTCGCCTCGCCGGCTGACATGACGCTGGAGTGGCAGGAGTCCGGCGTGGAAGGGGCCAACCGCTTCCTGAAACGCGTCTGGAAACTGGTTTACGAGCATACCACGCAGGGTGAAGTTGCCGCGCTGGACGTTGCCAGCCTCAGCGAAGATCAAAAAGCGCTGCGCCGCGACGTACACAAAACGATCGCTAAAGTGACCGATGATATCGGCCGCCGTCAGACCTTCAATACCGCGATCGCGGCGATTATGGAGCTGATGAACAAGCTGGCGAAAGCGCCGCAGGAAAGCGAACAGGATCGCGCGCTGATGCGTGAGGCTCTGCTGGCGGTCGTTCGCATGCTCAACCCGTTCACCCCGCACGCCAGCTTTACCCTGTGGCAGGAGCTGGGCGGCGAAGGCGATATTGACAACACGCCGTGGCCGGTTGCGGACGAAAGCGCTATGGTTGAAGACACCACGCTGGTTGTCGTCCAGGTAAATGGTAAAGTTCGTGGTAAAATTACCGTTGCGGTAGATGCAACCGAAGAGCAGGTGCGCGAGCGTGCGGCTCAGGAGCATCTGGTCGCGAAATATCTCGACGGTGTGACCGTGCGTAAAGTGATCTACGTTCCGGGTAAACTGCTCAATCTGGTCGTTGGCTAAGCGCGGGAGGAAGCGTGCGATATCTGGCAACATTGTTGTTAACTCTGGCGGTGTTAATCACCGCCGGTTGTGGCTGGCACCTGCGTAGTACTACGCAGGTTCCGACCGCAATGAAAACCATGATCTTCCAGTCGGGCGATCCAAATGGTCCATTAAGTCGCGCTGTCCGTAATCAGCTGCGCCTGAACGGCGTCGAGCTGGTTGATGCCAGTACGCTGCGCAAGGATATCCCTTCCCTGCGTCTGGAGTCATCGTCCATTCAGAAAGACACGGCATCTATTTTCCAGGATGGCCGTACTGCTGAATATCAGATGGTGATGACGGTGAATGCCAGCGTCCTGATCCCTGGTCATGATATCTATCCCATCACGACCAAAGTCTACCGTTCGTTCTTCGATAACCCGCAGGCGGCGCTAGCGAAAGATGCCGAGCAGGACATGATCATTCAGGAAATGTACGACAAAGCAGCCGAACAGCTGATCCGTAAGCTGCCGAGCGTACACGTTGCGGATGTCGAAGCCACCAAAGAGGATGAGAAGCCGGTGAACGCCGCTTCCACCTCCGGCAATCGCGTCTCCACCACGCTGGGTAACTGATGATTCGGTTGTACCCGGAACAGCTCCGCGCGCAGCTCACTGAAGGGCTGCGCGCGGCCTATCTGCTGCTTGGCAACGACCCGCTGCTGTTGCAGGAAAGCCAGGACGCCATCCGCGAAGCCGCTGCCGCCCAGGGCTTTATCGAACACCATACCGCCAGCATTGATGCCAGCACCGACTGGTCTGCCCTTTTCTCCCTCAGTCAGGCGATGAGCCTGTTTGCCAGCCGCCAGACGCTGCTGCTGATCCTGCCGGAGAACGGCCCCAATGCGGCAATCAACGAACAGCTCGCCACGCTTGTCAGCATGCTGCATGACGATCTTCTGCTGATCGTGCGTGGCAATAAGCTGACGAAAGCGCAGGAGAACGCCGCGTGGATCGCCGCTCTTGCCAGCCGTGCCGTTCAGGTTAGCTGTCAGACGCCGGAATATGCCCAGCTGCCGCGCTGGCTTGCCGCGCGCGCAAAGCAGCATCATCTGCAGCTTGATGACGCAGCCAGCCAGCTACTGTGCTACTGCTATGAAGGCAATCTGCTGGCGCTGGCGCAGGCTCTGGAGCGCCTGGCGCTACTGTGGCCGGACGGCAAACTGACCCTGCCGCGCGTTGAGCAGGCAGTCAACGACGCCGCGCATTTCACGCCTTATCATTGGGTTGATGCGCTGCTGGCGGGTAAAAGCAAACGCGTCCTGCACGTTTTGCAACAGCTGCGGCTGGAAGGCAGTGAACCGGCTATCCTGCTGCGCACCCTACAGCGTGAACTGCTGCTGCTGGTCAACCTGAAGCGGCAATCAGCCCATACGCCGCTGCGTACCCTGTTTGACAAGCATCGGGTGTGGCAAAACCGACGCCAGCTGGTCAGCGACGCGCTGGCCCGCCTGAGCGCCGACCAGCTGCGCCAGGCCGTCACGTTGTTGACCCGCGCCGAGCTCACCTTTAAGCAGGATTACGGGCACTCCGTCTGGTCCGAGCTGGAAAGTCTCTCTTTGTTGCTCTGCCATAAAGCGCTGGCAGACGTTTTTATTGATGGTTGATATGACTCAGTTACAGGCGATGTACGGCGGCACCTTCGATCCGGTGCATTACGGTCACCTCAAACCGGTGGAAATTCTGGCCAACCAAATCGGCCTCAATCGCGTCACCATTGTGCCTAACAACGTGCCGCCGCATCGCCCGCAGCCCGAAGCGACCAGCGACCAGCGACGGCATATGCTGGAACTGGCTATCGCCGATAAGCCGCTGTTTATCCTCGACGATCGTGAACTTAGGCGCGATACGCCGTCCTATTCTGCGCAGACCCTGCGCGAGTGGCGCCAGGAGCAGGGGCCGGGACGGCCGCTGGCGTTTATCATAGGCCAGGATTCGCTGCTGACTTTTACCTCCTGGCACGACTATGCCAGCATCCTTGATAACGTTCATTTGATCGTCTGCCGACGCCCCGGCTACCCGCTGACGATGGCGTGCGAGCAGGATCAGCAGTGGCTGGACAAGCATCTCACCCATGACGTCGAGCGGCTGCATAGCGCCCCGGCAGGCGTTATCTACCTGGCCGAAACGCCGTGGTTTGATATCTCAGCAACCCTTATTCGCCAGCGTCTGGAAGCAGGCGAGTCCTGCGCGGACATGATGCCGGAAAGCGTGCTTGAGTATATCCACCAGCAAAATCTTTACTGCTAGCCTAGCAGCCAGGACGGTCTCAGAGACGCCTTTCGAGAGGGTCATCATGAAATTATGGTTAGTTCGGCATGGCGAAACCGAGGCCAACGTCGCAGGCCTCTACAGCGGGCATGCCCCCACTGAGTTAACGGAACGTGGAATCAGACAGGCCCAAACGCTCGGACAGCGTCTGCATGCCGTTCCGTTTGAGCGCGTGTTTTGTAGTGAGCTTGAGCGCACCCAGCGCACGGCCAGCCTGCTGCTGGGGGAACGGAGCATCCCCCGTCATACCTTCGCTGAGCTCAATGAAATGTTCTTCGGCGACTGGGAAATGCGCCACCATCGCGATTTGCAGCAGGAAGATGCTGAAAACTACGCCGCCTGGTGCGCCGACTGGCAGCATGCGGCGCCTACCAACGGAGAGGGCTTTCAGGCCTTTTCCGAGCGCGTTTGCCGCTTTACTGCCACCCTCTCTCAGTATCAGGAACTTAATCATCTGCTGATCGTCGGTCACCAGGGGGTTCTGAGCCTGTTAATCGCTCATCTTCTGCACATGCCGGCTTCGGCGATGTGGCACTTTCCCATCGAGCATGGCGCGTGGAGCCTGATCGATCTCCAGCCTGAATTCACCACGCTGCGGGTGCTAAATAGCCGGGCCGTTTGGCTGGCGGAAGAAGAATTGCGCGCAGACCATTGACAGTGCAAAGCAGGCTGCTATTCTCCGCAGCCAGGCTGTATCCGCTATTTGAACTTTGCAGAAATTGTTTTACAAAAATGGCGATGCAATCATCGGCGATGGATGGGATGATAGCCGCCTTCACCGCCCGTTTATCGACATTTATCCCGACTTTGCCAACAGTTCGGGTATACTGTCAGGCTGTTTATTGTTTTTCACTCTTCACACACCCAGGGGGAACTCTTGCAGGGTAAAGCACTCCAGGATTTTGTTATCGACAAAATTGATGACCTGAAAGGTCAGGACATCGTTGCCATTGACGTTCATGGCAAATCCAGCATTACAGATTGCATGGTCATCTGCACAGGCACTTCCACGCGCCATGTTATGTCCATCGCTGACCACGTCGTGCAGGAGTCTCGCGCCGCCGGGATGCTGCCGCTGGGCGTTGAAGGCGAAGCCGCCGCGGACTGGATCGTGGTCGATCTCGGCGACGTTATGGTTCACGTCATGCAGGAAGAGAGCCGTCGTCTGTACGAGCTGGAAAAACTCTGGAGTTAACGCGTGAAGCTGCACCTGGTAGCCGTTGGCACCAAAATGCCGGACTGGGTTCAGACCGGCTTTAGTGAATATCTGCGCCGTTTTCCAAAGGATATGCCGTTCGAACTGGTGGAAATCCCCGCCGGTAAACGCGGCAAAAACGCCGACATCAAACGCATTCTTGAAAAAGAGGGCGAAATGATGCTGGCGGCAGCAGGCAAAAACCGCATCGTCACCCTGGATATTCCGGGGAAACCGTGGGATACGCCGCAGCTGGCGCGCGAACTGGAACGCTGGAAACAGGATGGCCGCGACGTCAGCCTGCTTATCGGCGGTCCGGAAGGCCTTTCACCCGCCTGCAAAGCGGCGGCGGAACAAAGTTGGTCGCTCTCAACGCTCACCCTACCTCACCCGCTGGTTCGCGTACTGGTGGCCGAGAGTCTGTATCGGGCGTGGAGCATTACCACCAACCACCCTTACCACCGTGAGTAATGATGACCAGGGTAGACTAAGCAGCGAATGAAATTACAGAATTCTTTCCGCGACTATTCGGCTGAATCCTCGCTGTTCGTGCGCCGGGCGCTGGTCGCTTTTTTGGGGATTTTGCTGCTTACCGGCGTACTGATCGCCAACCTTTATAACGTGCAGATTGTGCGTTATACCGACTATCAAACGCGTTCAAACGAAAACCGCATTAAACTGGTCCCGATTCCGCCGAGCCGCGGCATTATCTACGATCGCAACGGCACGCCGCTGGCGCTTAACCGCACGATTTACCAGCTGGAGATGATGCCGGAGAAGGTCGACAACGTTCAGCAAACGCTGGATGCGCTGCGCGACGTTATCGATCTCACCGATGACGATGTGGCGAACTTTAAAAAAGAGCGCGCCCGCTCGCATCGTTTTACCTCCATTCCGGTCAAAGTTAACCTCAGCGAAGTGCAGGTTGCCCGTTTCGCGGTCAACCAGTATCGCTTTCCCGGGGTGGAAGTTAAAGGCTATAAGCGCCGCTACTATCCCTATAACTCCGCTCTGACCCACGTTATCGGCTACGTCTCTAAAATTAACGATAAAGACGTCGATCGCCTGGATAAAGAGGGCAAGCTGGCAAATTACGCCTCCACGCACGATATCGGCAAGCTGGGGATCGAGCGCTACTACGAAGATGTCCTGCACGGGCAAACCGGCTATGAAGAGGTTGAAGTGAACAACCGCGGCCGCGTGATTCGTCAGCTCAAAGAGGTGCCCCCGCAGGCCGGGCGCGATATCTATTTAACGCTCGACCTTAAGCTCCAGCAGTATATTGAAACCCTGCTCGCCGGCAGCCGCGCGGCGGTCGTCGTCACGGACCCGCGAACCGGCGCTATCCTCGCGCTGGTTTCGACGCCAAGCTACGACCCTAATCTGTTCGTTGACGGTATTTCCAGCAAGGATTACTCCGGACTCCTCAACGATCCTAATACGCCGCTGGTCAACCGCGCGACCCAGGGCGTTTACCCGCCGGCTTCGACGGTTAAGCCATACGTTGCGGTCTCAGCGCTCAGCGCCGGGGTCATAACCCGCAACACCAGCCTGTTTGACCCCGGCTGGTGGCAACTTCCCGGCTCGGAAAAACGCTACCGTGACTGGAAAAAGTGGGGCCACGGCCATCTGAATGTCACCAAAGCGCTGGAAGAGTCCGCCGATACCTACTTCTATCAGGTTGCCTATGATATGGGTATCGACCGCCTGTCTGAGTGGATGGGTAAATTCGGCTACGGCCACTATACCGGCGTTGATCTGGCGGAAGAGCGCTCCGGTAATATGCCGACTCGCGAATGGAAGCTCAAGCGCTTCAAGAAACCGTGGTACCAGGGCGATACCATCCCGGTCGGGATCGGACAGGGCTACTGGACCGCAACGCCTATTCAGATGAACAAGGCGCTGATGATCCTGATTAACGACGGAGTAGTTAAAGTACCGCATCTGCTGCAAAGCACGGTGGAAGACGGTAAACCGGTGCCCTGGGTTCAGCCGCATGAACCGCCGGTCGGAGACATTCACTCTGGCTTTTGGGAAATCGCTAAAGACGGGATGTATGGCGTAGCCAACCGAGGCAACGGTACCGCGCATAAATACTTTGCCAGCGCACCTTATAAAATCGCGGCCAAGTCGGGTACCGCCCAGGTCTTTGGCCTGAAAGCCAATGAGACCTATAACGCACACAGAATCGCCGAACGCCTGCGTGACCATAAACTGATGACGGCGTTTGCCCCTTACAACAACCCCCAGGTTGCCGTAGCCATTATTCTTGAGAACGGCGGCGCAGGTCCGGCAGTCGGTACCATTATGCGTCAGATTCTCGATCATATAATGCTGGGCGATAACAACACCAATCTGCCGACTGAAAATCCGGCGGTAACGGCTGGGGAGGATCAATAATGACTGATAATCCGAACAAAAAATCGCTATGGGATAAAATCCACCTCGATCCCACCATGCTGCTTATCCTGCTGGCGCTGCTGACCTACAGCGCGCTGGTTATCTGGAGCGCCAGCGGTCAGGATATGGGCATGATGGAGCGTAAAATCGGCCAGATCGCTATGGGGATTGTTATTATGATCGTCATGGCGCAAATCCCGCCGCGGGTCTATGAAGGCTGGGCGCCCTATCTCTATATTTTCTGTATTATTCTGCTGGTGGCGGTTGATGCCTTCGGCGCCATTTCCAAAGGGGCGCAGCGCTGGCTGGATCTCGGCATCGTTCGCTTCCAGCCGTCGGAAATCGCTAAAATAGCCGTACCGCTGATGGTGGCGCGCTTTATCAACCGCGACGTGTGTCCGCCATCGCTGAAAAATACCGCCATTGCGCTGGTGCTGATTTTCCTGCCCACGCTGCTGGTCGCCGCGCAGCCTGACCTCGGAACCTCGATTCTGGTCGCCCTGTCCGGTCTGTTTGTCCTGTTTCTCTCTGGCCTGAGCTGGCGTCTGATTGGTATTGCGGTGGTGCTGGTCGCCGCCTTTATTCCAATCCTCTGGTTCTTCCTGATGCATGACTATCAGCGCCAGCGCGTAATGATGCTGCTCGACCCGGAAACCGATCCGCTCGGCGCGGGTTACCACATTATTCAATCAAAGATCGCTATCGGCTCCGGCGGGTTGCGCGGTAAAGGCTGGCTGCACGGTACCCAGTCGCAGCTGGAGTTTCTGCCAGAACGCCATACCGACTTTATCTTTGCGGTACTGGCGGAAGAACTGGGGCTGATTGGCGTACTGATCCTGCTGGCGCTGTATATACTGCTTATCATGCGCGGACTCTGGATCGCCGCCCAGGCGCAAACCACCTTTGGCCGAGTGATGGCCGGTGGTTTAATGTTGATTTTATTCGTTTATGTCTTCGTAAATATTGGTATGGTAAGTGGTATTTTACCGGTGGTGGGGGTACCTTTGCCGCTGGTCAGCTACGGGGGCTCTGCCCTAATCGTATTGATGGCCGGGTTTGGTATCGTCATGTCGATCCATACTCACAGAAAAATGTTGTCGAAAAGCGTGTAAGGGGTTCGCGATGCGTAAGCAATGGCTGGGGATCTGCATAGCAGCAGGGCTGCTGGCGGCATGTTCGGGTGAAGACGTTCAACAGAAAACGGTCAGCACTCCACAGCCGGCCGTTTGCAATGGCCCAACGGTGGAGATTAGCGGCGCCGATCCGCAGTACGAAACGCCTAACGCCACGGCGAATCAGGATTATGAACGCGACGGCAAAAGCTACAAAATCGTTCAGGATCCGTCCAACTTTACCCAGGCCGGTTTCGCCGCTATCTACGACGCCGAG
Organism: Klebsiella sp. HN106; assembly: GCF_051209435.1. Lineage (NCBI taxonomy): Bacteria > Pseudomonadati > Pseudomonadota > Gammaproteobacteria > Enterobacterales > Enterobacteriaceae > Klebsiella > Klebsiella sp. HN106. The sequence continues at coordinate 430,307 of NZ_JBLURD010000002.1, forward strand.
CCCAACAGCAATCTGACCGCATCGGGAGAAGCGTTCGATCCTACGCAGCTCACCGCTGCCCATCCTACGCTGCCGATCCCAAGCTACGCGCGGATCACCAACCTGGCGAACGGCCGCATGATCGTCGTGCGCATCAACGATCGCGGGCCTTACGGTAACGATCGCGTGATCTCACTGTCGCGCGCCTCAGCCGATCGTCTGAATACATCAAATAATACCAAAGTACGTATCGACCCTATCATCGTCGCACCGGACGGCTCGCTTTCCGGGCCGGGCATGGCCTGTACGACGGTAGCCAAACAGACCTACGCCCTGCCGGCGCGCCCGAATCTTGACGGCGACGGCAGCGCGGCGATGGGGCAACCCGCGCCAACTGACGTGCACGCCATCAGCAACGCAACGCTGAAGCCGGAAGATAGCACCGGCGCACCGGTCAACAGCGGCGGTTTTCTCGGCGCGCCGACGCCGCTGAATAACGGTGTGCTGGAAGGCAGCGAGCCCGTGGTGCAAACCGCGCCGGTTACCGCGCCGGGTTCTGTTCAGGGAAGCGTAGCGCCCGCCGCCGTCGCGACCGCAGCAGTGACGCCAGCCGCAGCGGCAAGCGCCAACGGCGATTTCGTCGTACAGGTCGGCGCCGTCAGCGACCAGTCCCGTGCGCAACAGTACCAGCAGCGTCTGAGTCAGCAATTTTCCGTTCCGGGCCGCGTCATGCAAAACGGCGCGGTGTGGCGTATCCAGCTTGGCCCATTCAGCAGCAAAGCGGAGGCTAGCACGATCCAACAGCGCCTGCAAAGCGAAGCTCAGCTGCAATCATTTATTACTCGCGCCAACTAAAGGCATTGGTCCAGCCGCCCCGGTTCATTGCGTATGACAAAGTCATTAACAAAGTCGTACGCAATGTCGGATGCTGGTTCGTAGTGCATTTGTTATAGTAAGGCACTTTTTTAACTCCATCACGGATGCCGTTGTTCAGACCATGAAGACCTCTTTTACCGCTCGTTTACTCGTTACGGCGCTCTCCGTGGCAGCGCTGTCCTCCGCTGCCCGCGCCGATGACCTGAATATCAAAACTATGATCCCAGGCGCCCCGCAGATTGACGCCGAATCCTGGATTCTTATCGATTACAACTCAGGCAAAGTGCTGGCGGAAAACAACGCTGACTCCCGTCGCGACCCGGCAAGCCTGACTAAAATGATGACCAGCTATGTCATTGGTCAGGCCATGAAAGCGGGCAAATTTAAAGAGTCCGACCTGGTCACCGTAGGCAACGACGCGTGGGCAACCGGTAATCCGGTGTTCAAAGGTTCTTCGCTGATGTTCCTCAAACCGGGTATGCAGGTGCCGGTATCCCAGCTGATCCGCGGTATCAACCTGCAGTCGGGCAACGATGCCTGCGTGGCGATGGCCGACTACGTCGCCGGTAGCCAGGACGCCTTCGTCAGCCTGATGAACAACTACGTTAACGCGCTGGGCCTGAAGAACACCCATTTCCAGACCGTTCACGGCCTGGATGCCGATGGTCAGTTCAGCTCAGCGCGCGACATGGCGCTGATTGGCCAGGCGCTGATTCGCGATGTTCCAAACGAATACACCATCTACAAAGAGAAAGAATTTACCTTCAACGGTATTCGTCAGCTCAACCGCAACGGCCTGCTGTGGGATAACAGCCTCAACGTCGACGGCATTAAAACCGGCCACACGGATAAAGCGGGCTACAACCTCGTGGCATCGGCAACTGAAGGCCAGATGCGCCTCATCTCCGCCGTGATGGGCGGTCGTACCTATAAAGGACGCGAGTCCGAAAGCAAAAAGCTGCTGACCTGGGGCTTTCGCTTCTTTGAAACCGTTAACCCGATTAAAGCCGGTAAAGAATTCGCCTCTGAACCTGCCTGGTTCGGCGATAGCGATCGCGCCTCTCTCGGCGTGGATAAAGACGTTTATCTGACGATTCCTCGCGGTCGGATGAAAGATCTGAAAGCCAGCTACGTGCTGAATAATGCCGAGCTGCACGCGCCGCTGCAGAAAAACCAGGTTGTGGGCACCATTAACTTCCAGCTTGATGGCAAAACCATCGATCAGCGTCCGCTGGTGGTCCTGCAGGAAATCCCGGAAGGCAATTTCTTCGGTAAAATCATTGATTACATTAAATTAATGTTCCATCACTGGTTTGGTTAAAAACCGAACGCTTGAAAGTGTGATTTACATCCCCATATACTAGATATCCTGATAACTCCCACACGTCGTGGGAGTTATTATTTTTTGTTGTAACACCGGAGCTGACATGAAAACCAAACTTAACGAACTGCTTGAATTCCCTACCCCATTTACTTACAAAGTAATGGGACAGGCGTTGCCGGAGCTGGTTGACCAGGTGGTTGAAGTGGTACAGCGCCATGCACCAGGTGATTACTCTCCGACGGTAAAACCCAGCAGCAAAGGCAACTACCACTCTGTCTCTATTACCATCAATGCAACCCATATTGAGCAGGTAGAAACCCTCTACGAAGAGCTGGGCAATATTGAAATCGTTCGGATGGTGCTGTAAATCTCTTCCCCTGACCCGGCGTCCACGCCGGGTCATTCTCGCTTTCTCGCTGTGATATACTTCCCCACTCAAATCATTCTCTCTCTGCGGAGACGTTGTTTTGCAGCACAATAAAATTCTCATCCGCCAGCTCGGCCTGCAACCTTACGAACCTGTCTCGCAGGCAATGCACGAGTTTACCGACACCCGCGACGAGACTACGCTGGATGAAATCTGGCTGGTAGAGCACCATCCCGTATTCACTCAGGGGCAGGCAGGCAAAGCCGAACATGTTCTCGTTCCCGGCGAAATCCCGGTGATTCAGAGCGATCGCGGGGGGCAGGTCACCTATCACGGTCCCGGCCAGCAGGTGATGTACGTTCTGCTGAACCTGAAACGCCGTAAGCTGGGGGTGCGCGAGCTGGTCACGCTTCTGGAGCAAACCGTCGTGAACACCCTGGCGGAATATGACATCGAATCACACCCGCGCGCCGATGCTCCCGGCGTCTACGTGGGCGATCGGAAAATCTGCTCTCTGGGTCTGCGCATTCGTAGAGGTTGCTCATTCCACGGCCTGGCGCTAAATATCAACATGGATCTGTCGCCGTTCCTGAGAATTAACCCCTGCGGCTATGCCGGAATGGAGATGACGCAGATGCGTCAGTGGCAGCCAGATGCCCAGCCGGAAAACGTATCGCCACGTCTGGTCGCTCATCTGCTGGCGCTCCTGAACGATCCGCCCTCGGAATACATTTTATCCCGTTAGCCATCACGTCCCGTTGCCGCGGGACGTCTCGTTTTTCCTCGGGCCGGATTAAGCCTTTTATTTGCAATCTATCATCACTAATAAAATAAATGTGACCGCTATAATGGTGCTAATTATCACTAGCGGAAATAAAGAGTGGACGACAATAACTCTCAGGCAGAATCAGGCGATCGGCTTGACGATCGCCACGGTCGGCAGATGTTTCGCATTCTGCGTACGATAGACCTCAATTTACTCACTATTTTTGAAGCGGTTTACGTCCATAAAGGCATCGTTAACGCGGCAAAGGTACTCAATATCACGCCGTCGGCGATAAGCCAGTCAATCAACAAGCTGCGCGCGCTCTTCCCTGACCCGCTATTTATTCGTAAGGGACAGGGCGTGACCCCCACGGCCTACGCTACGCATCTGCATAAGCATATTAGTCAGGGGATGGAGGCGTTTCTCAACGCGCTGGATCTCACCGGCAATACGCAGCGGGAGCGGGTGATAACGATTGCCACTTCCCCGGCTATTGGCGCGTTAATCATGCCGGTTATCACCCAAAAACTGCGGGCCGTCTTTCCCCAGATACTGCTGCACAATATCGCTATCAACGACGCAGTCAGTCAGCTAAACCAGCGTCAGGTGGACCTGCTTATCGACAGCTATCCCCACAGCGGGCAGACGATTACGCACCATGTGCTTTACCAGGACAGCGTGCACATCTTCTGCCGGGCAGGACATCCGGCTCTCGCCTTGCCTGCAACCGCAGATAATCTTAGTCAATATGAATTCGCTCTGCTGCAGCCAGAGGGGCAGCGCTACACCACCATCCTGCGTCGCCTGCAGGAACACCTCGGCGAACGCCGCTGCGGTTTTAGTAGCTACAATCTGTTAACTCAGGCGGCGCTGGTCAGCGAAAGCGATATGCTGGGGCTGATAACTTCCGGGATGTTTTCTCTGGTTGACAGAATATGGCCTTTGAAAATGATCGACTTCGCCCCTCTGCGCGAAGAAAAAATTGATATTGCGTTGCACTATAACAAGCTCAGCGCGCAGGAACCCTTGTTGAAAGAGATCGTCGGGACAATTCGTCAGGCTTTCTAGTCGATAAGGCACGTGTGGGAAAAGCATAAAACAACAACTATTTTACAATTTGCCCGGCAAGCAGGCTGCTTTATGCCCCGTATCAATGATATACTGCCTGCGTTTAATTCAAAAATAGTTGATAAATGCAACATTTACTTGAATTGATTCGCTTTCCTTCGTCACTCGCAACTGGAACACGCACGCTATGAGTAAACCCATTGTGATGGAACGCGGTGTTAAATACCGCGATGCCGATAAAATGGCCCTTATCCCGGTGAAAAACGTGGCAACTGAGCGTGAAGCTCTGCTCAGAAAACCGGAATGGATGAAAATCAAACTTCCGGCTGACTCGTCCCGTATCCAGGGGATCAAGGCAGCGATGCGTAAGAACGGCCTGCACTCCGTGTGCGAAGAAGCCTCTTGCCCTAACCTCGCGGAATGTTTTAACCACGGAACGGCGACCTTTATGATCCTGGGCGCCATCTGTACCCGCCGTTGCCCATTCTGCGATGTTGCCCACGGACGCCCGATAACGCCGGACGCCAACGAGCCGCAAAAGCTGGCGCAAACCATCGCCGATATGGCGCTGCGCTATGTGGTTGTAACCTCCGTGGACCGCGACGATCTGCGCGATGGCGGCGCTCAGCATTTTGCCGACTGCATCAGCGCGATTCGTGAAAAAAGCCCGACGATCAAAATTGAAACTCTGGTGCCGGACTTCCGCGGCCGTATGGATCGTGCGCTGGAGATCCTCCAGGCCACGCCGCCGGACGTGTTTAACCATAACCTGGAAAACGTTCCGCGCCTCTATCGTCAGGTTCGCCCTGGCGCCGACTACAACTGGTCCCTGAAGCTGCTGGAGCGCTTTAAAGAAGCGCACCCGGAGATCCCGACGAAATCGGGACTGATGGTGGGTTTAGGCGAAACGAATGCTGAAATCATTGAAGTCATGCGCGATCTGCGCCGCCACGGCGTGACGATGCTGACTTTAGGCCAGTATCTGCAGCCGAGCCGCCACCACCTGCCGGTACAGCGCTACGTGAGCCCGGATGAATTCGAAGAGATGAAAGCCGAAGCGATGGCAATGGGCTTTACCCACGCCGCCTGCGGACCCTTTGTTCGTTCGTCCTATCATGCCGACCTGCAGGCCAAAGGTATGGAAGTGAAGTAATTCCTGTTGCGACCGCGGCGTTATATTTGTAGCGCAGCGGTCTTTCCTGCCACTCATTTTGCTCGCCAATAATAAAACCCAACGCGGTAACAGTTAGTTGCATCTTTTTAAGCAAAATCCGTGCAGATGACAAAAAGAGGCCGCAGCGCTATCGCTGCGGCCTCTTTGCCGACGCGGTTTCCCCGTCGGTAGCGAGCCTCCTTCAGCGGGAAACTCGTCGCGAATTACTCTTTATGAGAGAGCTTCTGCGCCGGAGCCTCTTCGGCACTGGTCTTTTTCGCACTATCATCGTCATCGCTCATGGCTTTTTTGAAGCCTTTGATAGCCGAGCCCAGGTCTCCACCCAGCGTGCGTAACTTTTTGGTACCAAACACCAGGATAATCAGCGCTGCGACTACCAGCAGTTTGGTAATACTAATCTCACCCATAGCTAACCTTCTTCTCTAATACAAGCTGCGAATACGCCATCATACACGCATACAATTAACGGCTATTTGACGCGCGGACACAATAGCAATCTGTAACAAGGTGAATCAAGCCTTGTTTAAAAAAACGTCATAATAATTGCGGTGGCGCAAAGCGACGATTCTGCAGCACCGGCAGGCGCTCTCTTACCTGCTGAATATAATCGGTTGAAAGCTCCGCGAAAATCAGCTGCGGCTGCTCCCCTGCCCCGGCAATCGTCGTTCCTAAAGGATCGACAATTCGACTCTGACCAATATTACGCGTTCCGCACTCCCCCGCAGCGACAATATAGCAGGTGGTATCCAGCGCCCGTGCCGCCAGCAGAGTCGCCCAGTGATGCTCTTTCAGCGGCCCTTTTACCCACGCGGCGGGCAGGACAATAAGCTGCGCGCCGCTGAGCGCTAAGGATAGCGCCAGCTCAGGAAAGCGTAAATCGTAACAGGTCATTAACCCGACTCGCATCCCGTCGACCTCAATGAGCGGCGGAATTTGCTGACCGGCATCGACCAGCCGGGATTCCTGAATATTGAAAGCATCATACAAATGCAGTTTCTGATATTGCGCAATAATTTTCCCGTGACGTAACGCCACCAGCGTATTCGTTGCCCGCCCTTCTGCAGACGGCACGTGCAGGGTCAGCACCGTCGTCAAGGGACTGTTTTCGCTTTCCGCCAGCAGAAGCTGTAAAAAACCGCCGTCCAGCTGCTGGGCGGACTTGACTGATAAATCCGCATCGGCGTCGTTTCGCGCCAGCAACGCCTCGGGTAGCACCAGAAGCGTTGCTCCGCGCTCCCCTGCCTGACGCATCATGCTCACGCAGGTCTGAGCATTGACCGTCCAGTCCGGCGTTACGGCAAATTGTCCGGCAGCAACAAGCATCTTTTCTCTCCCGTCAGGTAATTCATAGCCAGCAAGGTATTTCGCGCGCTACACTCGAAGTTTAGTCGCAATCAATAAGCAGAGAACAATCGTGTTGCAACTCCTTTTGGCTGTATTTCTTGGCGGCGGCACCGGCAGCGTTTTGCGCTGGTGGCTGGGTATGAAGTTTAACCCCATGCACCATGCTATCCCCATTGGTACTCTCACCGCTAACCTGCTAGGGGCATTTATTATCGGGGCCGGTCTGGCCTGGTTTAATCGCCTGACGGACGTCGATCCGATGTGGAAGCTACTCATCACTACCGGCTTTTGCGGCGGGTTGACCACCTTCTCCACATTTTCCGCTGAAGTGGTGTTTTTGCTGCAGCAGGGGCGCGTTAGCTGGGCGCTGCTGAACGTTTTCGTCAATCTGTTAGGTTCATTTGCCATGACGGCCGCTGCGTTCTGGCTGTTTTCGCAAGCCGCCAGCCGCTAGACGCAGGCAAAAAAAAACCCGCTGAGAGCGGGTTTTTATATTCTGCTGACGCGTTGCTTAGATAGGCATTACGTTTGCAGCAGAAGGGCCTTTGGCACCGTTAGTGATTTCGAACTCTACGCGCTGACCTTCAGCCAGAGTTTTGAAACCGTTGGACTGGATTGCAGAGAAATGTACGAATACATCTTTGCTGCCATCTTCCGGAGTAATGAAACCGAATCCTTTGGACTCATTAAACCACTTAACGTTACCTTTAATCTTAGACATCAAAATTACCTTTATATGAAAAAATCGACACTAATACTGTGTCGGGTATCAGTACACCAATTGTGGTACCTTTTGTCCAGCGCAACTTTGCTAAAAAGTGATAAAAGTCTCTATCTTTTTGGGCAGGGTTCACATTAGTCTTTGTTTTTCCTCAAGACAGCCTGCTTATCTCTTTTATTGCTATGGAAAATCGCCTCAAAACTGAATGCGTGCCCATGCGAAGTAAACGTTTCCGTTGTTATAGGTGCCGGGAATATAGGTCATCTGGAAGGTGGCCGGGCCGTAGCCGATGGAAGCCAAAGGCAGCACTACCGGGATCGGGATATATTTCCAGTTGTCACGCGCCGTGACACCGAGCGTATAGCCTAAGCCAAGATGGAAATTATCATCTGCCAAAGGTCGCCAGGTCTTCTCCCAGCCATAGCCGCCGATGGGCTCCCACTTATTATAAGAATCCTTAAAAGCCATCAGATAGATGCCATGCCAGTTCCCTTTATCATCCCAGCGTGAAACGCCAAAACCGGCACCCCAGGGGCGCTCGTTGTACCTGTCGGTTTTCTCCTTGTCATAGGCAAAACGCGCATGCCAGGTCACCGCAGGGATATAAAGATCGTAGTGCTCAGGCTCATTCCAGGTCTGCGCAACGTTATCAGTCAGCGTGTTGTAACCATCGCGAAGCGTCGAGCTGAACGAAGCGTTAGCAGAAGTAGACGACAGCAGCAGCCCCAGGCACCCAAGAAAAAAACCTATAAATCGACGATGCATTAACACTTTTCTCTTACCAGTATCATTTTTTGAGCGGGTTAAAATAGCAAGGATAAGCTTAATACTTCCTTAACGAAATTAGGCAAACTCTTGATTTGCCCGCTACAAAAAATCTGAAAAACTCTCCGCGCGGTTTTGCCGGTTACGCCAGTAAAGCCCAACCATCCAGGGATTCTCATCGATTTATTGATTTGCATCAGCGAGTTTTGCCCGTTTTTTAGGCACATTCCCTCACTAAATTTTTCCTTCGCTTTATTTATCAGTAGATTCTTTGGGTTAATGGTTTAGGGGTTTAAGAATGCTTACGCTAGTAGAGATCCTGATTGGGATTGTGGTCATTGTGGGCGTCGCCCGCTATATCATTAAAGGTTATTCCGCCACCGGAGTGCTGTTCGTCGGTGGCTTAGTATTACTCATCGCCAGCGCGCTAATGGGGCATAAGATTTTACCTGGCGACGCAAAGAGCACCGGCTACTCTGCTACCGATATCGTTGAGTATATTAAGATACTGCTCATGAGCCGCGGCGGCGACCTCGGCATGATGATCATGATGCTCTGCGGTTTCGCCACCTATATGACGCATATTGGCGCCAACGATATGGTCGTCAAACTGGCCTCAAAACCGCTGCGCTATATTAACTCCCCTTATCTACTTATGATCGCTGCTTATTTCGTGGCCTGCCTGATGTCGCTGGCTGTTTCCTCAGCCACCGGCCTGGGCGTCCTGCTGATGGCCACGCTGTTCCCGGTCATGGTCAACGTTGGTATCAGCCGCGGCGCCGCCGCCGCAATCTGCGCCTCCCCGGCGGCGATTATTCTCTCACCGACTTCCGGCGACGTCGTGCTGGCCGCCAAAGCCGCCGAAATGCCGCTGATTGACTTTGCCTTTAAAACCACGCTGCCTATCTCTATCGTGGCGATTATCAGCATGGCGATTGCTCACTTCTTCTGGCAGCGCTATCTGGATAAGAAGGAAAACGTCGCGCATGAAATGCTTGATGTGAACGAGATCACCACCACCGCCCCTTCTTTCTACGCCATCCTGCCGTTTACGCCGATAATCGGGGTGCTGATTTTTGATGGCAAATGGGGTCCGGAGCTGCACATCATTACCATCCTCGTACTCTGCATGCTGCTGGCGGCAGTTCTGGAATTCTGCCGCGGCTTTAATACTAAAAATGTGTTTAATGGGCTGGAAGCGGCATATCGCGGGATGGCCGACGCCTTTGCCGGTGTGGTGATGCTGCTGGTCGCCGCTGGCGTCTTTGCGCAGGGGCTGAGCACCATTGGCTTTATTAACGGCCTGATCTCCATTGCAACTTCTTTCGGCTCCGCCAGTATTATTCTGATGCTGGTTCTGGTCATTCTGACCATGCTGGCGGCGATGACCACAGGCTCTGGTAATGCCCCCTTCTATGCTTTCGTTGAGATGATCCCGAAGCTGGCGCACTCGTCCGGCATTAACCCGGCTTATCTTTCGATCCCGATGCTGCAGGCGTCTAACCTTGGCCGAACCATTTCTCCGGTCTCCGGCGTCGTGGTCGCCGTGGCCGGTATGGCAAAAATTTCGCCGTTCGAAGTGGTGAAACGCACCTCTGTCCCGGTACTGGTTGGTTTATTAGTGGTTATTATCGCCACCGAAGTCCTCGTTCCCGGTAGCGCAATCCGCTAACGCTGAAACCGTGTGAAAAGGCGCCTGCTGGCGCCTTTTTTATGCTTTAATAACTCAAAGTTATTAATGACCATTCGTCATCAGGAATAAAAATGTTCAGGAAGGATTTCGTCGCTCTCGCTCTTTTGCTAAGCGCTTCTCAGGTCAGCGCCGATCCGCTGATCGCAACGCAATACGGCGATTTCGATCGCTACGTGCTGGCCCTCTCCTGGCAAACGGGGTTTTGCCAGAGTATGCAGGACCGAAACCGCAGCGAGCCGGAAGAGTGCCGCCTGCAGCAGGAACCAGACAACAAAGCCGATTTTCTCACCGTTCACGGCTTGTGGCCAGGCCTGCCCAAATCTATCGCCGCGCGCGGAGTGGACGAACGCCGCTGGATGCGTTTTGGCTGCGCGACCCGCCCTGTTCCCAATATGCCTGAAGCGAAAGCCGGGCAAAAATGTCGGGCGGCTGAAACCGGCCTTTCGCTGGAAATGGCGAATAAGCTTAACGGCGTGATGCCGGGATCCGGCGGCAATTCATGTCTTGAGCGTTATGAATACGCCAAGCACGGGGTTTGTTTTGGTTTCGATCCTGACAATTATTTCGGCACTATGGTGCGCCTGAACGGCGAGATTAAACAAAGCCCCCTTGGTCATTTCCTGGCCAGTCACTATGGGCAGACCGTTAGCCGGGATGATTTCAATGCTGCGGTCGCAGAGGCCTATGGAAATCAGAACGTTAAGGCTTTCAAGTTAACCTGTAACGGCAATCCCGCCTATCTGACCGAGATGCAAATTTCCATCAAAGCGGCGGCCATCAACGCGCCTCTCGCGGTAAATTCATTCTTACCTCAGCCTCATCCCGGGAACTGCGGTAAACAATTTCTGCTGGATAAAGCCGGCTAAGTTTCATACGGTTTAACTATTGTTCATTGATGAATGTGCGTTTAATCACTTCAAACCATCCGCAAGTCTCAGTATGATGAGAGAACATTAACCCTTGCCATTTTCGGTGAGGGTTTTCTTTTACGGACAGGTTCCTGGATAACATGGAGTATGAGATGACCAGACCCGCAATCATCATTAATGAACTGGATGCAGAACGCATCGACAGGCTGCTGGAACAACCGGCATTCGCTAACTCGCCGGTAGCGGACGCACTGAACGACGAGCTTGACCGCGCGCAGATGCTGGCTCCGGAAGCCATGCCGCATGATGTTGTCAGCATGAATAGCCAGGTGAGATTCCGCGATTTAACCACCGGCGAAGAGCGCATCCGCACGCTGGTTTTCCCGGCTCAGGTGACCGATAGCGCCACCCAGCTCTCGGTTATGGCGCCGGTTGGCGCAGCGTTGCTGGGGCTCAAGGTCGGCAGCGCCATTCACTGGGAGTTGCCCGGCGGCACCTCAACGCATCTTGAAGTGCTGGAACTGCTATACCAGCCGGAGGCCGCAGGCGATTTTCACCGTTAATCTCCCCGCTGCCTGAAGCGTTTCGCGCTTTATCCAGAGGATGTCGCTACATCCTCTTTCTGCACCTTCTCCTCTACGCCTCTCTTTTGACAAACTTTTACGCCACCCTCTAACCGATCTGACAATTTTGCGACCTGAATGGCACAATATTTTCCTATAATATGTTGATATAAAAGCAGACGAACAAGGAGGAATGCATATGTATAAAACAATCATTATGCCCGTTGATGTCTTTGAAATGGAGTTAAGCGATAAAGCCGTTCGCCATGCGGAGTTTTTAGCCCAGCAGGACGGGGTTATCCATCTTCTCCACGTACTGCCCGGTTCATCAAGCTTTACCATGAGCCGGTTTACCGCCGATCTGCGCCGCTTTGAAGAGCATTTGCAGCATGAAGCAGAAACGCGCCTGAAAACAATGGCCGGGCATTTCAGCATTGACCCGTCGCGAATCAAAATGCACGTTCGCTTTGGCAACGTGCGCGATATGGTCAATGAACTGGCCAATGAAATTAAAGCCGACGTAGTGGTGATAGGCTCGCGTAATCCGTCTATCAGCACGCATCTGCTCGGCTCCAATGCCTCAAGCGTGATCCGCCATGCGCATATTCCGGTGATGGTGGTGAGATAGCGTCAGAGAGCTAAAAAAAGAGGCTACCCAGGGGTAGCCTCTTTGCTGTGCAGGTTCGGTCTTACTTTATTATGAATTATGCCGTTTTAGTGCGGATCAGATAATCAAACGCGCTCAGAGACGCTTTTGCACCTTCGCCGGTAGCGATAATAATCTGCTTGTACGGTACGGTTGTGCAGTCCCCCGCCGCGAAGACGCCCTTCACGTTAGTTTCACATTTCGCATCAATGATGATTTCACCCATGCGGTTGCGCTCAATCGCCCCTTCCAGCCAGTTGGTATTCGGCAACAGGCCAATCTGTACAAAGATCCCCGCCAGCGCGACGTGATGCTCATCGCCGCTCACGCGGTCACGATACTGCAGGCCGGTCACTTTACTGCCATCGCCCACCACTTCTGTGGTCTGGGCATTGAGGATAATATCGACGTTCTTCAGGCTGCGGACTTTATCCTGCAGAACCTGGTCGGCCTTCATTTCCGGCGCGAATTCAAGCAGCGTTACATGTTCAACAACGCCTGCCAGGTCGATGGCCGCTTCCACACCGGAGTTACCGCCGCCGATAACCGCCACGCGCTTACCTTTAAACAGCGGGCCGTCGCAGTGCGGACAGTAGGTTACGCCCTTCGTGCGATACTGATCTTCACCTGGAACGTTCATGTTACGCCATTTCGCACCGGTGGCAATGATAACGCTACGCGCTTTCAGCACCGCGCCGGAGGCGGTTTCAATCTGGTGCAATCCGCCTTCAACCGTCGCAGGAATCAGCCTGGAAGCGCTTTGAGAATCAATAACATCAACATCGTATTCGCTGACGTGCGCTTTTAATGCGCCAGCCAGTTTCTGACCTTCGGTCTTCGGTACCGAAATATAGTTTTCGATATCAACGGTATCCAGCACCTGGCCGCCGAAGCGTTCACCCATCAGACCGGTACGAATGCCTTTACGCGCTGAGTAAACGGCAGCCGCTGCGCCTGACGGGCCTGAGCCGACGATTAAGACATCATAGGATTCACGTTTATTCAGCTCTTCCGCCGCACGTTTTTCCGCACCGGTATCCACTTTGGCCACAATTTCAGTCAGCGTCATGCGACCCTGGCCAAACTCTTTACCGTTCATGAATACCGCCGGTACGCCCATCACGTTGCGTTCGGTGATTTCATGCTGATAAGTGCCGCCGTCAATCGCCGTGTGCTTGATACGCGGGTTCAGTACCGCCATCAGGTTCAACGCCTGAACCACATCCGGGCAGTTATGACATGAAAGTGAATAGTAGGTTTCAAATTCAAAATCACCGTCGATATTGCGGATCTGCTCCAGCAGGCTCTGGGCTTCTTTTGACGGATGGCCGCCGGTCCACAGCAGAGCCAGAACTAAAGAGGTGAATTCATGTCCCAGCGGAGAGCCGGCAAAGCGCGGCCCCTGGCTGGAGCCTGGGTTGGTAATGAGGAATGACGGCTTACGCACCGCCAGGCCGTTATCTTCTTTGAAGGTGACTTTATCTGACAGTTCAGCAATTTCAGCCAGCAGTTCCCTGATTTCTGCCGATTTAGCGCCGTCATCCAGCGTGGCAATCAGCTCAACAGGTTTGGTCAGCTTCTCAAGATAGGCCTTGAGCTGGGTTTTCATGTTGGTGTCGAGCATTTTTATCTCCTGGGCTTAAAACATCATCATGCAAGCGGCCTCGTTCAGGCAGCCTGAATGCGCTTGCATCATGGTGTTGGAATAAAACGGGCGCAGATGCGCCCAGATATTACTACGCAATTTCCTCAGCATTTCGCGCAAGAGCAAGGCGGCTAGCCTGAGAATCCCCGGAAGCTTACCTCAGTAAGTGACCGGGGTGAGCAGGCGACGCCAACGCAGCAATTGCGTGAAAGGAGACGGAAATTTAGATTTTGCCGACCAGGTCCAGAGACGGAGCCAGAGTCGCTTCACCTTCTTTCCATTTAGCCGGGCAAACTTCGCCTGGGTGAGAAGCTACGTACTGAGCTGCTTTGATTTTACGCAGCAGGTCAGACGCGTCGCGGCCGATACCTTCAGCGGTAACTTCGATAGCCTGGATGATACCCTGCGGGTCAACAACGAAGGTTGCACGATCTGCCAGACCTTCATCTTCACGCATGTTGTCGAAGTTACGGGTCAGGGCGCCAGTCGGGTCGCCAATCATCGCATATTTGATTTTAGCGATGGTTTCAGAGCTGCTGTGCCACGCTTTGTGGGTGAAGTGGGTGTCGGTAGAGACGGAGTAAACGTCTACGCCCAGCTTCTGCAGTTCTTCATAATGATCTGCCACGTCGCCCAGTTCAGTCGGGCAAACGAAGGTGAAGTCAGCCGGGTAGAAGAAGAAGACGCTCCAGCGGCCTTCAGTATCTTTCTCGGTTACTTCGATGAATTCACCGTTTTTGAATGCCTGGTTTTTAAAAGGTTTGATTTTGGTATTAATTAAGGACATCTATACTTCCTCCGTGTTTTCGTTGAGGTCTAAGTTAACGAATTTTTCCTGACTCGACCAATGCGTTTGCATTATCGAATCAATAAGCGTTATCTAACAACCGGAACAAGACAACTTTGTGAACCTGTCAACGCGATGGCAAACTTCTGTCGCGTTTCGCATTATATGCGCTGAAAAGTAAAAAGGCCGCCCTCGCAGGCGGCCCCGTTACCTGAAACACCCGCAGGTAGGTTCAGCGCCAGTAGCTGGCAATGTGTTGCGCTCTACACCTTAATGTAACAGCTCAGGGATTACATCACCCACAGAACGAAAGGGCAATCCGCCCGGCCGCAGGTCTTACCTATGGCTGTAATAGGTTTTACCGCTACACTTACTCTTCTCTTTGATTTTACAAGGCATAATTATGTTAAAACGACTGTTCTTTCTGAGCTTATTACCTTTTTACTGCTCTGCAGAGGAGCTTCCCGCCCCCGTAAAAGCGATAGAAAAACAGGGAATTACCATTATTAAACCCTTCGAGGCGCCCGGAGGGATGAAAGGCTGGTTAGGGAAGTATCAGGATATGGGCGTCGCCATCTACCTCACGCCGGACGGCAAACACGCCATCTCGGGCTATATGTACGACGAAAGCGGTACTAATCTTAGTGAACAACTCTTCCAGCAAGAGCTCTATACCCCCGCGGGCCAGGAGATGTGGAAAAAGCTGGAAAGCGCTCGCTGGCTGCTTGACGGTAACGAAAACGCGCCGACGATTCTGTACGTTTTTGCCGATCCCTTCTGCCCCTACTGCCAACAGTTCTGGCAACAGGCTCGTCCGTGGGTAGAATCAGGGAAAGTTCAGCTGCGCACCCTGCTGGTTGGCGTCATAAAACCGGAAAGTCCCTCAGCCGCGGCGGCCATCCTGGCCAGCAAAGACCCGGCGAAAACCTGGCATCACTATGAGCAGTCTGGTGGCAAAGCAGCGCTAAATATTCCCACCAGTATTCAGCCAGAGCAAATGAAGATACTTAATTTCAACCAACAGCTGATGGACGAACTCGGCGCCAGCGTCACCCCTGCTATTTATTACATGAATAAAGAAAATATGCTGCAACAAGCGATCGGGCTTCCAGATAAAGAAAAACTACAGATTATGATGGGGGCAAGATAAGCATTTATAAACTAACTCCTCCGCCGGGTTTAGCAGTACACAAAAGGATCTGGCGGAATGCGCCGCTGTAGTATATATTTAGATAAACTTAATAAGGCATTAGCAATTAATAATAAAAAATGAATAATCACGTAATGTATATAATGCAGACATATAATAACCTCTTTTTCTACTCGCCAGCTTAACAGGACGTTGAAAATGGCTAATCTTTACGATCTCAAGAAGTTCGATCTGAACCTACTCGTTATTTTCGAATGTATTTACCAGCATTTAAGTATCAGTAAGGCTGCAGAAACGCTATTTATTACGCCGTCTGCGGTAAGCCAGTCGCTTCAGCGGCTACGCAACCAGCTCAACGATCCGCTATTCGTGCGTTCAGGTAAAGGGATTACCCCAACTACCGTCGGCGTTAATTTGCATCATCACCTGGAAAATAACCTTAATCAGTTAGAACAAACCATCAATCTCACCAATCGTTCTGAATTAAGGAAACGCCTCGTTGTCTATGCGCCGCAGCTTTTTATAACGCCCAAAACCACCAGCCTGATTCATATGTTATTAGATGATTCAAATCTGCAGGTTGAACATCATGATCTGCTCGCTTCAGGTGAATCGATAGAAAGTTTGTTATCCTACCGGAAGGCCGATCTGATATTTAGCACCACGGCGCTGTCATCACGAGCGACCGTCTGTAAACGCATCCAGGAGCTGGACATTTCATTAGTGTGTAATGAAAACCATCCGCGACTGGCGTCGCTAACGACGACAAAAGCCATAATGCAGGAGCGTTTCACCTATTATATTTGTAACGATCAGGGTACAAAATCCTTTCAGAGTCAAACTGCAGGTATGCTTTCTGACAGAAAAATCTCTTTCAGCAGCGATTCATACATAGCCATTCTTAATGTTATTCAACAAACGGATATAATTGGTTTCGTTCCGACATGTATTTTAGAACACATTAGCTTTCAGAATAAATTCAGGATCATTGAGACTCCCTTCAAAATTCCATCTATCAATATTTATATGATTTACAACCGGGTGAATCTTGACGACCCCAACTTCGCAAATTTTATCGAAGAGTGTGAAAGAAATAATATTATTGAATAGTTAAAGTGATTTCATTGAATTGGTGAATGATAACTAATCTCTTGATTAAGAAACGAATATGATATAAGTACACAGTCTCTTTGGCATTAAAGGAATAATGGCTGTGTCTTTTATTAAAATTCCATTACCAGAATCTGTTCTGCAAGCCAGTCAGCAAAGAATAGAGTGGGTTATGGAAAACTTCTCCCGCGTTTGCGTCTCTTTTTCTGGCGGTAAAGATTCAACAACCATGCTGCATCTCACGGCGCAGCATGCCCGCCAGGCCGGTAAAAAGATTTGCGTCCTGTTTATTGACTGGGAAGCGCAGTTCTCCTGCACCATTGCTCATTGCGAAAAGATGCGCGAGGAGTATCGCGACGTTATTGAGCAATTTTTCTGGGTGGCGCTACCTCTCACCACCCAGAACTCGCTAACCCAGTTCACGCCGGAGTGGCAGTGCTGGGAACCCGGCGCGCCCTGGGTGCGCCAGCCGCCGGAGGATGCCATCACCGATCCCGACTATTTCTCGTTTTATCAACCCGGAATGAGTTTTGAAACCTTCGTCCGCGAATTCGCCGATTGGTTCTCGCAAAATCGTCCGGCCGCGGTAATGGTCGGCATCCGCGCCGATGAATCGCTTAACCGGTTTATCACCATCTCCTCGCAGCGCAAACTGCGCTTTGCCGACGACAAACCCTGGACCACGTCGGCGCCGGGCGGACACGCCTGGTATATCTATCCCATCTATGACTGGAAAACCGCCGATATCTGGACCTGGTTCGGCAAAAGCGGTCTTTCCTATAACCCGCTCTATAACCTGATGTATCAGGCGGGGGTACCGCTGCGTTATATGCGCATCTGCGAACCCTTTGGCCCGGAGCAGCGCCAGGGTCTGTGGCTCTACCACGTCCTGGAGCCTGAACGCTGGGCCGCCATGTGCCAGCGCGTCAGCGGCGTTCACTGCGGCGGGGTTTACGCCGGTCACGACAATCAGTTCTACGGCCATCGAAAGCTGGATAAACCCGAACATCATACGTGGAAAAGCTACGCCCTGTTTTTACTCGACAGCATGCCGGAGAAAACGGCGGAGCATTACCGCAATAAAATCGCCGTCTATCTCCACTGGTATCAAAAAAAGGGCATGCTGGATATTCCGGACACCCAGCCGGCGGATATTGGCTCCAAAGACGTCCCGTCCTGGCGGCGCATCTGTAAAGTGCTGTTAAACAATGATTACTGGTGCCGCCAGCTCTCTTTCAGCCCAACCAAAGCGACTCAATATAAACGCTATCGCGAGCGGATGAATAAAAAGCGCCAGCAATGGGGAATACTATGCAACGACAATTAATCCAGGAAATAGAACGCTATCTGCAATCGCTGGAAAATGAAGAAGAAAAGATTACTGCGCTTAACGCCTTTCGCCAGATTCTGCATGAATATAGCCCCTTCAAATCCCAACCGGTTGATTGCGTACTGTGGGTAAAACAGGAAGCCGTTTCGCCTAATGATTACAACCCAAATAACCTTGCGCCACCGGAAAAACGCCTGTTGTTCACCTCGCTGGAGACGGATGGCTTCACCCAGCCTATCGTGGTGCTGAAACAGGGGCGGGAGCGCTATTCGATTGTCGATGGTTTTCATCGTCATGAACTGGCCAACGGCAAAGCGGCGCTGAAAAAACGGCTGAAAGGCTATCTCCCCGTCACCTGTCTGGAAAGGAGCAGCGCCAGGCGTGATTCACTGATGGCCGCCACCATCCGCCATAACCGGGCGCGCGGGCGTCACCAGATTCATGCGATGTCGGAAATCGTTCAGGAACTGGCGCGTCTCGGCTGGACCGATGAGAAAATCGGCAAAGAGTTAGGGATGGACGCCGACGAAGTATTACGCCTGAAGCAAATCAACGGTCTGGTGGAGATGTTCGGCGACCGTCAATTTTCTCAGGCGTGGACCGTTAAATAACTACAGACGGCACAGGCGTTCCGCAGCAGCCAGCAGCGTGGCTGGCTGTTTGGCGAAGCACAGGCGTATCAGCTTATGCGGGAACGGATCGGCACAAAACACCGACAGCGGGATCGCCGCGACGCCGATCTCGGTGGTGAGCCAGCGGCAGAAGTTGACATCATCCAGATCGGAGACTGCGCTGTAGTCCGCCAGCAGGAAGTAAGTCCCTTCGCAGGGCAAAATTTCCAGACGGCTGGAACGCAGCGCATCAATAAACAGGTCCCGACGCTCGCGGTAAAACGTCGGCAGCTGGCGATAATGCTCCGGCTCGCTGCGCAGCATATCGGCGATCGCCAGCTGAGCGGGGGTGTTGACGGCGAAGGTCAGATACTGATGCACTTTACGCAGCTCGGCGCTGATAGCGGCAGGCGCCACGCAGTAGCCCACCTTCCAGCCGGTCATATGAAACGTTTTACCGAATGAAGAGACCGCCACCGCGCGCTCGCGCAGCTGCGGATGCGCCAGCACGCTGGCATGCCCTTCGGCAGCAAAGCAGATATGTTCATAAACTTCATCGCTAAGTACGTAGATTTCGCGATCGGCAATCGCCTGCCACAGCGCGGCAAAATCTTCACGCTGCCACACCGTCGCTGACGGGTTGTGCGGCGTATTGAGAATAACCAGACGAGTTTTGTCGCTGAGGGTAGCGGCGAACTGCTGCCAGTCAACGCGAAAATGAGGCGGCTGCAGAGCAATGCGCTTCAGCACGCCGCCCGACAGCTCAACCGCCGGGGCGTAGCTATCGTAGCTGGGGTCAAAGCAAATGACTTCGTCGCCGGAACGGACCAGCGCGGTAATCGCCGCATACAGCGCTTCCGTCGCCCCGGCGGTGACGGTTACGTCGCTATTGGCATCGGGGCGATAGCCGAACAGCTCTTCGGTTTTATTGACAATCGCTTCGCGTAGCGCGGCGACGCCGGTCATCGGCGCGTACTGATTGGCCCCCTGCGCGACGTGATACGCCAGACGCTCCTGCAGATAGCGCGGGCCATCGAAATCCGGAAAACCCTGCGACAGATTAATCGCCTGATGCTGCTGGGCCAGGGCGCTCATCTGGCTAAAGATAGTGGTGCCCAGTGAAGGGAGTTTACTCTCAGGAATCAGTGGCTTATTGCTCATTCTTTTTGTACCGTCTGTGATGCTGTTGTTGAAGCCACTATAACACGATGTTAATATTTGGCAATCAAGACGCTTAGACGTCTAAATGATAATGTTATTTCGCTTAGGCTTTAATAACAGCTCTCAACACAACGCCACCGTCAGCACGACCCACCGCTCACTCTGGAGAACTCATGATCCGCGCTATCGTGACCGATATTGAAGGCACCACCAGCGACATACGCTTCGTCCACAACGTCCTGTTCCCGTACGCCCGCGAACGTCTGGCTGGTTTTGTGACCGCTCAGCAGTTTGGCGAGCCGGTCAAGACCATTCTCGATAACCTGCGCCAGGAGATCGCCCAGCCGGCGGCTGGCGCCGAACAGCTTATTGCTACCCTGTTCACGTTTATGGATGAAGACCGCAAATCCACCGCCCTCAAGGCGCTCCAGGGGATTATCTGGCGCGAAGGCTACGTCAACGGCGACTTCACCGGCCATCTCTATCCGGACGTTTTGCCGGCACTGGAAAAATGGAAGTCACAGGGTATTGATTTATATGTATATTCCTCAGGCTCTGTCGCTGCGCAGAAATTGTTATTTGGCTACAGCGATGAAGGTGATATTACTCATCTGTTCAACGGCTATTTTGACACCCTGGTAGGGGCCAAGCGTGAAGTACAGTCCTACCGCAATATTGCTGAACAACTGGGGCAGCCTCCTGCCGCCATCCTGTTTTTGTCCGATATCCATCAGGAGCTGGATGCCGCTGAAGAGGCCGGTTTCCGTACCCTGCAGCTGGTACGCGGCGACCGCGACCCGGCCAGCCATCATCCGCAGGTTCAGCGTTTCGACGATATTCACCCGGAGCAGATCCCAGCATGAGCGCATTAACCATATTTTCCGTAAACGACCCGCAAAACTCTCTCTGGCACAGTACTAACGCCGAAGAGATCCAGCAGCAGCTCAACGCTAAAGGCGTGCGTTTTGAGCGCTGGCAGGCCGACCGCGATTTAGGCGCGGCGCCAACGTCTGAAGCGGTCATTGCCGCCTATCAGCACGCGATTGATAAGCTGGTTGCAGAAAAGGGCTATCAGAGCTGGGATGTGATTAGCCTGCGCGCCGATAATCCGCAGAAAGAGGCGCTGCGGGAGAAGTTTCTCAATGAGCATACCCACGGAGAAGACGAAGTGCGTTTCTTCGTCGAGGGCGCCGGTCTGTTTTGCCTGCATATTGGCGACGAGGTGTTCCAGGTTCTGTGTGAAAAGAACGACCTGATTTCGGTCCCGGCGCACACGCCGCACTGGTTTGATATGGGCTCGGAACCCAACTTCACCGCCATCCGTATCTTCGATAATCCGGAAGGCTGGATTGCCCGGTTTACCGGCGACGATATTGCCAGCGCCTACCCGCGGCTGGCGTAACGCGCCCTATCCGGGCTACCGATCTGCAGACAACTGTGAACATGTAGCCCGGGCAGGCGCCCTGCGCCGCCCCCCGGGAGCAGAACGCAGCGTGGCTGATTTTCCCGGAGGCGATTCTGCTCATCTGTCCGGGCTATCCGCCCGCGGAGGGCTTTGATTCCATAAGCCGGGTATTACCGGGCGCCTAACCCTCAATAAACCTCGGCGGATCGAAAGCGGTCACCGGCGGCAGCGCGTCCCGCCACGGTTCGATCTCCACCCAGCAGCTTTGAGCGCTACAGCCCTGCCCCAGGCGCGAGCTGCCGCGATCCTCGGTTAACACGTTGGGATTGCCGTGCTTATCCAGCGAGCCTTTTTCATTCGGGTCCAGCGGATCGTACCAGGCCCCGGTCGACATCTGCACCACTCCCGGCAAAATCTGCTCGCTGAGATGGACGCCGGCGAGAATCGCTCCGCGCGCGTTAAAGACCTTGACCACGCTGCCTTCGCTGATGTCCCGCGCCTGTGCATCCTGCGGATGCATCCACAGCGGCTCGCGTCCCTGAATTTTCGTCGCCCGGCTGACGCTTCCGTGATCGTACTGGCTGTGCAGGCGGGTACGCGGCTGGCTGGAGAGCAGATGCAGCGGCCAGCGCGCAGCTTCCTGCCGCCGCCAGGCCGCTTCCTGCTCATCCCACCACGGATGGCCCGGGCACTCGCGATAGCCAAAGCCGGCAATGGTTTCTGAAAAGAGCTCAATCTTGCCGGAAGGCGTAGAGAGCGGATAGCGCTGCGGGTCGGCGCGAAAATCCGCCAGAAAAACCTGCGGTTGCTCAGGCGCGCTGTACTCCAGCACTCCCTGCTGCCAGAACGCCTCAAATGACGGCAGCGTAATCCCCTCTTCCTGCGCGCGCGGTCGCGAGGCTTCGTAAATCTCCCGCAGCCACTGCCCGGCATCGCGCCCCTCGCTAAAACGTTCGCCGCAGCCCAGCCGTTCGGCAAGATCGCAAAAGATGGCGTAATCATCACGCGCGTCGCCCACCGGCGGGATCTGTGCGCTCATGGCGATCATAAAACCGTCGTGACCGCCGCTGCCAATATCTTCCCGCTCCAGCGACGTGGTGACCGGCAGGACGATATCGGAAAATTTAGCCTGCGCGGTCCAGTACTGTTCGTGCACCACCACCGTTTCTGGTCGCCGCCAGGCTTCGCACAGGCGGTTAATATCCTGATGATGATGAAACGCGTTGCCGCCGGCCCAGTAGACGAGGCGGATGTCGGGATAGCGCAGATGCTGGCCGTCAAACTCGTATGCTTCGCCCGGATGCAGCAGCATATCGGAGAGGCGCGCCACCGGAATCACCTGGTTCACCGCGTTCTCCCCGGCGGGAAGGCGCGGCCCGGAAAAGGCCTTACGCCCCGCCCCCGCCAGATTGGTGCAGGCATAGCCAAATCCCAGCCCGCCGCCCGGCGTACCGATTTGCCCCAGCAGCGCGGTGAGCGCCACCGTCGCCCAGTAGGCCTGCTCGCCCTGGCGCGTCCGCTGAATCGACCAGGAGATATTGACCATCGTACGCTGGCTGGCCATCTCACGCGCCAGCGCGACAATCCGCTGCGCGTCAATACCGGTTATCGCCGCCGCCCACTCCGGCGTTTTTGCGACGCCATCGCTCTCCCCCATCAGGTAGGCGCGATAAGGTGCGAAACCCACGGTATGGCTGGCGATAAAACCGCTGTCGTAGAGGGATTCATTAATCAGTACGTAGCACAGCGCCAGCAGCAGCGCGGTATCGGTTCCGGGACGGACGGCGAGCCACTCGGCGCTCTCCACGGCGCTCAGATCGTTGCGCACCGGACTAATATTGATAAAGCGTGTCCCCTGCGCCTGCATCTTTTCCAGCCAGTATTTCAGCATATGGTCGTTGGCGCCGCCGCCGTTGACCTGCGCATTACGCAGCGGCAGGCCGCCGAATGCGACGAACAGTTGGCACTCCCGCGCCAGCTCGGAAAAATGGGTATGCTGACGGTGCAGCGGGCTCAGCGGCCCGAGAATATGCGGCAGGATACGCTCCCCCGCCGCGCTGCTGTAGGTATTAGTGCTGGCGGTATAACCGCCAAAGCATTTGAGGAAACGGTGCAGCTGGCTTTGCGCGTGGTGAAAACGGCCAGCGCTGGCCCAGCCATAGGAACCGCCGAAAATCGCCTCATTGCCGCAGCGCGCTTTGACCGACTGCAGCTCGCGAGCCAGCAGATCGAGCGCCACTTCCCAGCTCACCTCAACAAACGGCTCTTTACCGCGCCCGTCGCGGGAAGCCGGGCCATTTTGCAGGTAGCCGGCGCGCACCGCCGGACGGCGAATGCGCGTCTTGCTGGTGACCGCATCAGGGAGCGACTGACCAATGCGCGAGGGATTTTTATCCCAGGGCACCGGCGTCACCGCCTCAATTTTGCCGTCACCGGCCTGTACCCGCCAGGTTCCCCAGTGCATTACGGTCAGATTATGTTGTTTTCTCATGCGGTTTTTCTCACCTGCTAACGGCCGCTATAATAAAGCGTGCGAATCCTGGGAATAAAATACGTATCACCATACAATCTGCTGCTGAGAAAGGATTTTCCACGCAGAATAGTTCTACGCTATTCCGGGATGCGATATATTACAGCGACAGAATAATTTTAATTAAGCAGCAATCTTTATTTGAATAAATAAGAGTTGCAAGCAAATTAAGCCCACAAAATAAAAAGGGATTAAGCTGCATCATGAAATATTTTCAGGTTACAGATAACAAATTTACGTTTTCCTCAGGCAAATCTGCGATATAACATTGTTGATATAACTTAGACATATTTTGTATTTGAGGTTGTGTAGTTGTTGTTGTCATGCTACTGCTCCGCACAACCACCTCCATTACAGGACCATAATAAGAATGTCGCAGAAAAAGAAATTATTGCCCATCGCGCTGGGCCTGCTCTCGCTTGCCTCCGTTAACGCTCTGGCAGCAGAGGCTTTATCGCTTCAGGGAAAAACCATCGGTATTGCCGTCGTCGGCACGCAGCACTTCTGGGATCGCGAAGCCTATAAAGGCGCCAGCGAAGAGGTTGAGAAACTGGGCGGTAAAGCGATCGGCGTCGACGGCGGACGCGATAACCAGGTTCATGCTAATAACCACGATATTTTACTGTCGCGTAAAGTTGATGCGGTAATTAGCATTCTGGGCGACAGTTCCGTTGAGCCTAAATTTAAAGCGCTGCGCGATGCCGGTATTCCGGTATTTACCGTTGACCATGTCTCAAAATACTCGGTCAATAACACCACCTCCGATAACTACACGCTGGGGTCAACCATTGGTCGCTATATGGCCGATGAACTGGGCGGCAAAGGCAACGTGGCGGTATTTAACGCATTCTCTAGTTCCCTGCGTATTTGCGGGATTCGTTACGACCAGTGGAAATATGTCCTTAAGGATTATCCGGATATTCATATTATTCAACCGGAGCTGGCCGAACAGTTCGCCAACTCACCGGAAGATGCGCGGAAGAAAACCCTCGAACTGCTGAGCCAGTATCCGAAAGGCAAACTCGATGCGATTCACGTTGCCTGCTGGGATCAGCCGGCTATCGGTATTGTCCAGGCGCTGGAAGAGACCGGCCGCGATAAAGACGTCAAGGTTACCGCTATTGATGCTGGCCCGGAGACGCTGGAGATCATGGCCGAGCCGGGTAGCCCGCTTGTCGCCAACGTCGCCCAGCAGCCGCACCTGATCGGCCAGACTTCAGCCGATAACGTCGCTCGCTACTTCGAAAAACAGAAGCTGCCGCTGCAAACCTTTATCCCGGTGGTCCCGGTGAAAGGCCCGCAGGAGGCGAAAGCGGTCTACAAACAGCTGGGATATGGCGAACTGCAGTGATCACTCAATCCTCCGGCGGGGCGAATCCCGCCGCTGGTCTGGCGATGAACCAGATCGGCAAAAGCTTTGCCAACGTGACTGCATTAAATGCGGTCACGCTGCTTCTGAATCCCGGTGAAATTCACGGTCTGATTGGCGAAAACGGCGCGGGAAAATCGACGCTGATAAAAATCCTCGCCGGGGTCTACCAGGCCGATAGCGGCAGCGCCACCCTTGACGGCGCGCCGCTGCCGCTTGGCAATCCAGCGGCGATTGAAGCGCTGGGTATCCGCGTCATTCACCAGGAGCTCAATCTGATCCCCCACTTTACGGTGGCGGAATCGGTGTTTCTCGGCCAGGAGTACCGCACCCGCTGGGGCGCGCTGGACCGGCGGCGGATGAATGCCGCCGCCGAAGCGTTTTTCCGCGACAGCTGGCAGCTGGACATCAATCCCCGCCGCCTGATTCGCGACCTCAGCCTCGCCGAACGCAAGCTGGTGCAGATCGCCAGGGCGCTGATTGACGGCGCGGCAAAGCTGGTGGTCTTTGATGAACCCACCGCGCCGCTGGAAGCGCAGGAGGCCAGCCTGGTTTCCTCAGCGATTTTGCGCCTGCGGGAGCAGGGGATCGGCATTCTCTATATTTCCCACTACCTCAACGAGATCGCCGCCCTCTGCGATCGCGGCACGGTACTGCGTAACGGCGAGGTCGTTGGCTATCCCGACCGGGCGCTGCTGCAGGACACCGACGCGCTGATTAAAATGATGGTCGGTCGCGACATCGAACAGCTCTATACCCCGCGCCAGAGCAGCGCTCAACAGGTAGATGCCGCCGCGCCGGTTCTTTCGGTTCGCCATCTCAGCGACGGCGTCCATCTGAATGATATTACCTTTGATATTCAGCCGGGCGAGATCGTCGGCGTCGCCGGCCTGCTGGGCGCCGGGCGCGACGTACTGGTCGATCTGCTTTATGGGCTGCGCCGCGCGCGCAGCGGCACAATAAGCATCGACGGCCAGCCGAAGCGGCTGCGCACGCCGTATCAGGCCACCCGAGCGGGGATGGCGCTGGTGCCGCGCGACCGCCGCCATCAGGGGCTGATTCTCCCCTTCTCCACCGCCGACAATATCAATCTGGCCTCGCTAGCGGAGACCGCCACTTTCGGCTGGGAGCATCGCGGCCGGGCGCTGGCAAAAGCGCGCAGCTGGATTGAGCAGCTCTCCATCCGCCCTGGCCGTCCGGAGCTGCCGGTGCGCTTTATGAGCGGCGGCAACCAGCAAAAGGCGATACTTGCCCGCTGGCTCGGCACCGATGCGCGGCTTTTTATTCTTGATGAACCCACTCTCGGGGTGGATATCGGCGCGCGCAGCGATATTTATCAGCGCACCCGCGAGCTGGCGGATCGCGGTCGCGGCGTGCTGGTCTCATCCAGCGATGCGCCGGAGCTGCTCGGCCTTTGCGACCGCATCCTGGTGATGTGGCGCGGCGAGCTGGTGGCCAATCTCCCGACCCGGGGGCTGACGCTTGACGCGCTGCTGGTGACGATTAACGGTGGACAGGAACAACAGGTATGAGTGCAGATATTCAGCGCCGCCCCCTTCCGGGCATCACGACGCTTATCGAAAAATTCCCCCTGATTCTCTTTTTTGCGCTGCTGGTCTGGCTCAGCCTGCAGTCGCCTTTCTTTTTAAGCTGGCAGAATATCAGCATGATGCTGGTACAGAGCGTGCCGCTGGCGATCCTCTGTTTCGGCCTGGTCTGCGTGATTGCCGTCGGCGGCGATGACGTGGTTTCCGGCGGTATCGATCTGTCGCTGCCCGCCATCGCGGTGCTCGGCGTCGCGCTACTCAGCCTCGGTATGGCGGAGTGGAACACCCCTTACCTGGCGCTGATTCTGCTGCTGGTCGCCGTGAGCCTGGCCTGCGGCGCGGTCAACGCCGTGCTGGTGCTGGCGGCAGGCCTGCCGCCGCTGCTGGCGACCCTGTCGACCTCGGTAGCCTTCACCGGCCTGACCGACCTGCTGACCGGCCAGCGACGCATCGCGGTAAGCGACCCGCTGATGGTGGCCTTTCGCGATAACGCTCTCTTTGGCATTCCCTGGCCGCTTCTCTATCTGCTGGCGGTCTTCGCGCTGTTTCAGCTTTTGCTCCACCACTCCCGCTTCGGCCAGCATTTACAGGCGGTGGGCGGTAACCGCGATATGGCGCAGATGAGCGGGCTCAACGTTCGCCGTTTAACCCTTCTCGTCTGGCTGCTGGCGGGCCTCGCAGCCGGTCTGGCGATTTTTCCGCTGCTCAGCCAGGGCTCAGGCAGCTCGAGCGGCACGGCGACGCCGCTACTGCTGGAAACCGTCCTTGCCACTTTTATCGGCGCGGCGTTCTCGCGGCGTCGCGTGGTCACCATCTGGGGAGCGCTGCTCGGCGCGTTGCTGGTCAACGCGCTCTCTAACGGGCTCGGCCTGCTGGGAGTAAATATTTTCTGGATGGGCGCGATCAAAGGCGGCCTGATCCTCGTGGTGCTGGCGGCGTCAGCGGTCAGACATAAAGGAGGCAACTGATGAGCCAGATGACGCTCAAGACCCCCTCTACGGGACAAACCGGCAGCAGCCCGCTGGCGTGGCTATCACGGGCAGGGTTCGGCATCATTACCCTGCTGGCGATTGCCCTGTTCGGCTGGGCGAACCCGGTATTTCTGACCTTCGATAACTGGGCCAATTTGCTGCAGGGCAGCGCGATTCTGCTGATCGTGGCGATGGCGATGACCCTTATCGTTAGCGCCGGAGCGATTGACCTCTCCGTCGGCGTGGCGCTGGATTTCGGCGCCGCCTTTGCGCTGGTGGCGCTGAAAACCTGGCACCTGCCGTGGCAGGCGGCGGTGGGCTGCGCGCTGCTCGGCGGGGTGATTATCGGCCTGCTGAACGCCTTCCTGATCCTTGTCTGCCAGATTCGCCCGTTCCTCGCCACCCTCGGCACCTGGTTTATCGCCAGCAGCGCCGAGCGCATCTATACCGACGGCGGCGGCTCTATCTCCTACCGCCGGATGGCGCCGGAGTATCACGATCTGGCGGTCGGCACCGTCGCCGGAATTCCGACGCCGGTGGTGATAGTTCTGGCGCTGTGGTTGGCGGCCTGGCTGCTGACCGAACGCACGCTGTTCGGCAAGTACGTGCGCGCTATCGGTCAGAACAGCGAAGCGGCGCGTATCGCCGGGATCCGCGACCGCCGGACCATGCTGTGGGTGCTGGTAGCGGCCTCCGCGCTGTGCGCCGTCGGCGGCGTCATTCTCTCCGCCAACCTGCGCCAGTTTACGCCGCTGGCCGGCCAGGCCTACCTGATGGATGCCATCGCTGCGGTCTTTATCGGCACCGCCTTTAACCGGCTGGGCCGGGTCAGCATTGCTGGCACCCTCGGCGGCGTGCTGTTCCTCGCCATTATTGATAACGGCCTGAACCTGATGGGGCTGAACTACCTGGTGAAAGATGCGCTGGTTGGCGTAATCCTGGTGGTGGCGCTGGCCCTCTCCTTCTGGCAGGCGCGTTTGCGCCAGACCCACCGTTAAGCGGAGCACCTATGGCAGCTTTTGACGCCGTCTTTGTCGGCCTGACTATTCTGGATATCGCCGGTCGCCCGGTGATCGACATCCCGCCGCGCGGCGGGGTGGCCTTTATCGAACAAATTCGTCTGAACCCCGCCGGAACCGCCGCCGGAGCCAATATTAATGCCGCTAAGCTGGGCATTCGTACCGCCGCGGTGGCCTGCCTCGGCGAAGATGAAAAGGCCGATTTTATACTCGCCAGCTATGCACGGCTGGGAATCGACTGTTCGCTGGTCCAGCGTACCGCGCAGCAGGATACGTCGGCGACGATCCTCCCTATCCGCCCCAACGGCGAGCGCCCGGCGCTACACTGCCGGGGCGCTTCCGATACGCTTTTTATCCGCGAAGAGGAGTTTGCTGCCGTCCTCGACTGCCGCTTCCTGCACCACGGCGGCACCGGCCTGCTGGCGGCGATGGATCGCGGGCAGAGCGCCCTTCTGCTGCAAGCGGCGAAGGCTCGCGGCGTCACCACCAGCTTCGATTTGATTGCCCCCAATGAACATACCCTGGAACTGCTGCGCCCGCTGCTGCCGTCGGTGGACTACTTTATGCCCTCCCTTGAAGAAGCGGCGTATCTCTCCGGGGAGACCCAGCCGGAAGCGATCGCCCGCTTCTTTTTTGCCCTTGGCGTCGGGACCTGTATTTTGAAGGACGGCGAGAACGGTTCCTGGCTGCTGACCCGCGACGGCGCCGTTGAACATATCCCGGCGTACCGGGTCGATGCCGTGGATACCACCGGCTGCGGCGACAGCTACTGCGGCGGCTTTATTGCCGCGCTGGCCCGCGGGCTAAGCGTCAGAAAGGCATGCGAGGTGGCTTCCGCCGTCGCCGCGCTGGTGGCGACCGGGATGGGGTCGGATGCAGGGGTGGTGGACTGGCCGCATACCCGGCAGTTTATGGCGGCAAAC
Organism: Klebsiella sp. HN106; assembly: GCF_051209435.1. NCBI lineage: Bacteria > Pseudomonadati > Pseudomonadota > Gammaproteobacteria > Enterobacterales > Enterobacteriaceae > Klebsiella > Klebsiella sp. HN106. Next base: position 460,020 of record NZ_JBLURD010000002.1, read on the forward strand.
CGGCGCGGATAACAAGCTTTGCCGCCGCATCGCGCGGCGGCAAAAGCCGGTTAACGCCACTGATAGAGCAGCGGCTCACCGGCGACATAGCGCTGAAGGTCGGCGGCAATCATCGCCGTATGCTTAGCGATGCTCTCCCGCGTCGCCCCGGCAATATGCGGGGTGATAATGACGTTATTCAACTCGGTGACAAACGGATGATCGCGCCACAGCGGCTCGCGATGGTAGACATCCAGCGCCGCGCCGCCCAGCGGGCCGTGGCGCAGCGCGTGAATCAGCGCCTCTTCATCCACGACCGCCGCGCGCGAGGTATTAATCAGCAGCGCGCCCGGCTTCATGCTATTCAACAACGCCGCGTTCACCAGGCCATCGCTGTGCGGGCCGCTGCTCAGATGCAGACTTACGATATCCGACTCGCGGAACAGTCCCTCAAGGGTCGTTTTTTGCAGCCCCGGCTCGTTAATCTCTTCGGCGGCGACAAACGGGTCCACCACCAGCACCGCCATGCCAAAGGCGCGAGCGATGCGCGCCACGCGGCGGCCAATATTACCGTAGCCAATCAGCCCCAGGGTTTTGTTACGCAGCTCGCTGCCTTTAAACACTTCGTAAGGGCTTTGCGGACTGACGTCCCACACCACATCGCGGCGCAGTCCGCTCTGGGTGGCCTGCGCCGCGTTTTCGGCGTGGGTGAATTCGCCGCGCTTCAGCGCCGCGTGCGATTGCGGAATATGCCGCGCCAGGCTCAGCATCAGCCCCAGCGTCAGCTCGGCGGCGGCGTCCGCGTTACGCCCCGGCGTATAGAGCACGCGGATACCGCGCGCCAGGGCGGCTTTGGTATCGATGTTCACCGGATTGGCGCGCGTGCAGGCGATCACCTGCAGACGCGGACAGGCGGCGATCACCGCTTCCGTCACCTCATCGTAGCTGGTCACCAGCACCTCGGCGTCGTGGGCCAGCTCGATCAATTGGTCTGCGCTCAGCTTTGGCTTGCCCAGCGCCCAGCCTTCCACCCGCAGTTCGCCCAGTTGCTGAAAAGCACTGAGGTCGCCGGCGTGTTCGGCGGTAAAAACAATTTTCATATGCGTTGTTCCTGAGAAATACGTTGAAGCGCCTCGCGGCGGGCGTGCCACACCGGCAGCATCTGCTCGCGTAGCAGGCGATAAACCGGATAGAGCGCGACGTAGCGGCTGTGCGCCTGTGGATTGGGCCGATAGCGGGTCTGCTCCAGCGCCGGATAGCGGCTGAGGGCATCAACGCTGCGCGCCGCCAGAATCGCCGCACCGCGCGCGCTAAGCTCGTTGAAAGTACTGGAAACCACCGTTCTGCCGGTACAGTCGGCAATAATTTGCAACCAGGTCGCTGAAGCCGCGCCGCCGCCGGTCAGGTACAGTTCGCCGCCCTGCGGGTAGCCCTGAAGCGAGTCGACGATAGCGTAAGCCAGACCTTCAAATACCGCCCGCTGCAGTTCTGCGCGGGTTGTGTGCTGGCTAATGCCGAAATAGCCTGCCCGCGCCTCGGGGCTGAAGAACGGCGCGCGTTCGCCGTTGAGATAAGGCTGCCAGAAGACGCCGCCGCTGCCCGGTTCAACGCTGGCGATATGCTGTTCCAGCTGCTGTAAATCCGGATCCAGCGAAATCTGCTGCTGGAGCCAGTCGATGTTCGGCGTCCCGGCCTGCATCGGAAAAAGGTTAATAAAGCTGCCCGCTTCGGTGTGGGTAACGTAGCGCGTCCCCTCATTGACCGTCTGGCGACCGTGACAGACGATGCCGGTGCAGCAGGTGGTGCCGAGAATAGTATAAATGTCGCCATCATTGACCGCGCCGCAGCCCAGCGCCGCGCTGCAGACATCCAGCGCGCCGGCCGCTACCGGTGTGGCAGCGGGAAGCCCGGTCAGCGCCGCGACCTCTTCACGCAGCGCGCCAGCCTGCGCGTCCGGCGCCAGCAGCGGCGGAAACAGAGGTTGTAAATCTGCCAGCCCCATCTCGTTGAGCACCACCGCGGATAGCTTCCCGCTCTGCTGATTCAGCAAAGAGGTGCTGGCATCGGTGAGATCCAGCGCCGCGACGCCGGTGAGGCGAAAGCGGATCCAATCCTTGGCGAAGAACAGATAGCGGGCCGCCGCCAGCCGCTCCGGCTGATGATGCTTGAGCCAGCACAGCTGCATGCTGGTGTTGCAGGGCTGAAGATGGGTACCGGTATCGTCAAAGAAACGGCGGTCAAAACCGGGGCGGCTGAGGAGTTCGTTCATCAGTTCCCGGCTGCGGGTGTCGCTCCACAGGATACCCGGCCCGACCGGTTCGCCCTCGGCGTCGCAGAGCCAGACGCCCTCCCCCTGCCCGGCGAGGCCAATGGCGCGTAAACGCCCGTTTTGCAGCGCCGGATTTTGCGCGATATCGCGCAAAATCGCCACCACCGACTGCCACAGCTGGGCCATATCCTGTTCGGCTTCACCGTTGGCCGACAGGCGCGGGCCGGTGTTCTGCGCCGCGCTGGCGCACGCCTGAAAATGTTGATCAAACAGCACCGCCTTCACGCGCGAAGTGCCGATATCAATTCCGAGATAAAAATCCATGCCTGACCCGTTGATGGAGGGAAATTTAGTCGCGCTCGTAGCGGCGGCGCATCAGCTCGCATTCGAAAAGAAACTCCAGTCCTTCCAGCTGGCGACGGGCTTCGGGAATATCTTTGCCCCAGCAGGTCAGGCCGTGGCCGCGCAGCAGGAAGCCGTAGCGCAGCGGGTGGGTCTGCGCATAATCTTCAATGCGCGCCGCCAGGGCGTCGATATCCTGGTCGTTATCAAAAATGGCGACCGGCACGGTATCAAGATGGCTGTGCTGGCCGGCCAGGGTTTTCTGCATCTCATAACCCTGTAGCGCCAGGGTGGCGCTTTTTTCAATCCGCGACAGCACGGTCGCGTTGACGGTATGCACATGCAGTACGACATTCGCTTCCGGGAACAGGCGATACACCAGGGTATGCAGGCCGGTTTCAGCTGAGGGTTTACGCCCGGAAGGCGCTTTATTGCTGGCGATCTCCACCTGCAGGAAATCCTCCGTCGTCAGGCTACCTTTATCGCGCCCCGACTCGCTCAGCCAGCACCAGGTCTCATCCTGACGCACCGACATATTGCCGCCGGTAGCGGGCGCCCAACCTTTCGCACCAATCCAATGACAGGTGGTGACCAGTTGCGCGAGTCTTTCTTGCCACATAGCAGTTCCTTAGTTTAGCGATGTTGTATTTAGCCGTCTAAATGGCTATTTACCCGATACTAACACCGCCGACGTAAGCGAACAATATTTCAGGAAAGACTTACATTGAGAATGGTTATATCAGAAATGCATATGTAATTACGATTTTTAACAACAATACAACTACACATTTTCATGACGCCAAAATTACCGGCTGCGGAGTGTTAAAAAGATGGCTAATCGTTCCAGCGGGAAAAGGCGCAAAATTGACATCATTTGTCAATTCGGCACGGTCTTTCAGGGCGGGTGAGGCGCCAGCCTCCGCCCGGTATTTATGCGGCTACCGTAGCCAACCCCCGCGCCCCGCGATGGTGCAAAACATGGCACTGTGCACAGATTGATGGCAATCGACGACCGAGAAATACGATTTTATGTGCAGATTGCCCACCCTCTTGTGTTATGCCTGCCTTGATTTTTTTGGCATACCTCTTGCTACCCATCAGCCATCGCTATTCGGATAGCCACTCAGAGGTTCCACCATGTCAAACAGCAATGATTTTCCACTCGTCGAAGCGCCCGCTTCCGGGCGCAAGGGCGTATTTTCCATCTCGATGGTTCTGTTCAGCTTTACCTTTTTCACCGGCACCATGTTCGCGGGCGGCAAGCTGGGCGTCTCTTTCTCCATCGTTAACCTGCTGTGGATTGCGGTAATCGGTAACTTTCTGCTGGCTCTGTACGCCGCGTCGCTCGGCTGGATTGCCGCGCGCAGCGGGTTAAATACCGTGCTGATGGGGCGTTTTTGCTTCGGGGAAATCGGCAGCAAGCTCGCCGATTTTATCCTCGGTTTCGCCGAGCTGGGATGGTACGCCTGGGGTACGGCGACGGTCGCCATCTCGCTGGTCAAAATCCTCGCCCTTCCTGAGGCGCTGACGACTCCGCTGATGATCCTGTTCGGTATCCTGTTTTGCGTCACCGCGCTGGTGGGCTACAAGGGGCTGGATGCGCTGTCGCGCGTATCGGTGCCGCTGATGTTTATTCTGCTGGTGGTGTCGATGTACCTTGCCGCCCATCACGCCGGCGGCTGGCAGGCGATGACCCAAATCGAACCCGGCGAAACCATGAGCTGGTCTGCGGCCATCACCATGGTATTCGGCACCTTTGCCAGCGGCGCGACCCAGGCGACCAACTGGACGCGGCTGGCCAACTCCAGCCGTACCGCCATCGTCGCCAGCATGAGTAGCTTCCTGATCGGCAACGGGCTAATGATTATCGCCGGCGCCTGGTGCGCCATCGTTTACCAGCAGGCTGATATCGTGGAAGTGCTGATTTTGCAGGGGCTGTCGGTCGCCGCGGTGGTGATGCTGTGCCTCAATCTGCTGACCATTCAGGGGCCGACGATTTATAACGTCTCGGCGGCGGCCTGCCATCTGCTGCGCAGCGAGCGTCGCCGCACCCTGACCGTAGTCGCCGCCGGGGTCGGCATTCTGCTGGCCATTGGCGGTATGTATGAAATGCTGATTCCTTTCCTGGTGCTGCTGGGCAGCATCATTCCCCCCATCGGCGGCGTGATCCTCGCCGACTACTGGTTTTATCGCGGCGGCCGCTACCCGCTGCTGCACACCACCCGTTTGCCGCGTTTTAACTGGCTGGGGCTTAGCGCCTACGCCGTGGGCGCGGTGGTGGCCTACCTCTCGCCGTGGATCGCCCCGCTGGTCGGTATCACCGTTTCCGCGCTGGTCTATATCGCGCTGACTCGTCTGAGCAAACGCCAGCCCGCCGCTGATTCCGTCGTGGAACAGTAGTCATGAGTCTGACGGTGAGCGAAATCCTCGCCCTTGATGGGCTTTCCGCCATGCGCCTGCGCGCCGGTAAGCAGGGGCTACAGCTGGCGGTGCGCTGGTACTACGTGGCGGAAAATGAAAATATCGCCGAATGGATTATGGGCGGGGAGCTGGTGTTCATCACCGGGATCAACCATCCCCGCGATGAAGACAACCTGATCCATTTGCTGATGGAGGGCAAGCAGCGCGGGATTGCCGGGATGGTGATCCTCACCGGCGATGCGTACATTCAGGCGATCCCGCCGCGCCTGATTGCGCTGGCCGATGAACTGGGCATACCGCTGATCGAACAGCCCTATCTGCTGAAGATGGTGATCGTGACCGAACGCATCGGTACCGCGCTGGTGCGCAGCGAAAACGCCCTGCAATCGCAGCGCGATATTCTGCTGCAGCTGTTAACCGGCGACTTTCCCGACCTGCAAATTCTGCATCAGCGCGCGCTCCACCAGCAGCTGGACTTTACCCGGCCGCTGCGGGTAGCGGCGCTGCGGCTGGAAGGTATCCAGCGCCTGTTTCGTCAGTTTCCGCCGGAGCAGGCCGAGGCCTGGCTGCAGCAGGCCCGCCGCACCGTACGCCAGCGCCTGCAGCAGCAGCTCAATCAGCAGGGCAATCCTTTTCCGCTGGTCGAGCGCGGCAATATGTTTCTCTTCCTGCTGCCGGATGAAGAGGGCGAGTTTTATCAGCAGAAAACGTGGCTCCAGACGTGGCTGCATGCGCTGGCGGAGGGCGACGACGGGCTATCGCTGCTGTGCGGCCTTTCGGCGCCGGTGCAGCAGCTACAGGAATATCAGCGCGCGCTGTCGCAGGCCCGTCAGGCGCTGGACCTCAGCGATAGCCTGCGTCCGGCCCAGCGCATCAGCGACTACCAGCAATTGGGCTTTATCAAGCTGCTCTCCGCCGTCGGCGACCCAGGGCTACTGAGCGATTTTATGCACGATACCCTCGGCTGTCTGATCGAACCCGATCGCAAAAGCCCATGGCTGCTGATGGAGACGCTGGAAACGCTGCTTCAGGAGAGCGGCAACGTGGTCCGGGCCGCCGAGCGGCTGGGTATCCACCGCAACACGCTGCATCAGCGTATCCAACGCATTGAAAAGCTGACCCGCTATCCGGTCAGCCACCCGCAGTTTCATCTCAACGCCTCGGTCGCCCTGGCGATCTGGCGTATGTCGCAAAACCATTTACGGGAACAACCATGAAAATTATCAACGCGCGTCTGCGCCAGCAAGAAGCGCTTTATACCCTTGAGCTAGAGGACGGTCTGTTTAAGAGCATCACCGCGCAGACCGCCGTGCAGACGGCTGACGCCGACGATATCGACGCAGAGCAAAAGCTGGCGATCCCGCCGTTCGTCGAGCCGCATATTCATCTCGATGCCACCCTGACGGCGGGCGAGCCGGAGTGGAATATGAGCGGTACCCTGTTTGAGGGCATCGCCCGCTGGAGCCAGCGTAAAGCGAGCGTCACCGTCGAAGATACCCGCCAGCGGGCGCTGAAAACCATCGGCATGCTGCGCGACAACGGCGTGCAGCACGTGCGTACCCACATTGATGTTACCGACCCTTCCCTGACCGCCCTTGAGGCAATGCTGAGGGTGAAAAAGGAGGCGGCTCATCTTATCGATCTGCAGATCGTCGCCTTCCCGCAGGAGGGCATTGAGTCCTTCCCCGGCGGACGCGAGCTGATGACCCGCGCCATCGAAATGGGCGCCGACGTGGTGGGCGGTATCCCGCACTACGAAAACACCCGCGATAAGGGCGTCAGCTCGCTGGTTTTTCTGATGGACCTGGCCCAGCGCCACGGCTGCCTGGTGGACGTGCATTGCGATGAAACCGACGATCCGCAGTCGCGCTTTCTGGAGGTGCTGGCGGAAGAGGCCCGGGTGCGCGGCATGGGCGCGCAGGTCACCGCCAGCCATACCTGCGCTATGGGTTCTTACGATAATGCCTACTGCTCGAAGCTGTTCCGCCTGCTCAAAGCGTCGGGCATCAACTTTATCTCCTGCCCGACCGAAAGCATTCACCTGCAGGGGCGCTTCGACAGTTGGCCGAAACGCCGCGGCGTGACGCGGGTGGCGGAGCTGGACCGCGCCGGGATCAACGTCTGCTTCGCCCAGGACTCCATTCAGGACCCGTGGTACCCGCTGGGCAACGGTAACATCATGCACATTCTCGACGCCGGGCTGCATATCTGCCATATGCTGGGATACGAAGATTTGCAGCGCTGCCTCGATCTGATTACCGATAACAGCGCCCGCACGCTGTGCCTCGGCGATAACTACGGTATTGCCGAAGGGCGCCCGGCGAACCTGCTGATCCTCGATGCGGAAAACGACTATGACGCGCTGCGCCGCCAGGCAAAAGTGCTGACCTCCATTCGTCACGGTAAGATCATTTTGCAGCGCCAGGCGGAGCAGATTCGCTATCCGGCATAAGCCTGACGTTGGCGCGGTACCTGTGCCGCGTCAACCCGCTGCTCGCCGGAGGATTTATGTGGTACCTTCTTACTACTTTTTCCGTGCCGACGATGGGCTCCTGCGTCGGCGCGGGCTCACTGAGGACAACCCGTACCCTGATACTATGAGCGAAAAAAAATGGATTAAGGCAGAGGACGTTGCCCGGCTCGCTGGCGTCTCCCGTTCCGCAGTTTCCCGCACCTTTACCCCCGGCGCGTCGGTGGCGGAAAAAACCCGCCAGAAGGTTCTCGCCGCGGCGGAAACGCTGGGTTATCAGGTGAATATCATCGCCCGCACGATGAACACCGGCAGTAGCAACTTTATCGGCATCGTCACCGCCGGATTTGATAACCCGTTCCGCAGTAAGCTGCTGTCGCCGCTGGTCCACCAGCTGGCGCTCAACGGTTTTATGCCGCTGCTGATGAACGCCGACGATCCGCAGCAGCTCGCCCCGTCGCTCAGACAGTTGCTGAGCTATCACGTCGCAGGCGTCATTATTACCTCCGGGGCGCCGCCGCTGTCGCTGGCGGAGGAGTATCTGGAGCGAAAAATCCCGGTCACCCTTATCAACCGCCACGCCGACCTGGCCGGCTGCGATCGCGTGTGCAGCGACAACGCGCAGGGCGCGAAGCTGGTCGCCGACCTGTGTACTCAGCGCCAGTGGCGCCAGGCCGGGTTTATCGGCGAAAGTCTGGATAACTTCAGCACCCGCCAGCGCTACGAAGCGTTTGTTGCCCATAGCCAGGGCATGGAGATCGCCGCGCACTTCTGCGACAGCAGCGGCTATCAGGCGGGATTTGCCGCCGCCAGACAGCTGCTTGCCGCACATCCGCAGCTGCAGGCGCTCTTCTGCGCCACCGATATGCTGGCGCTCGGCGCCCTGGACGGTCTGCGGGCAGACAACCCCGCCGCTTCGCTACCCGCTATTATCGGCTTCGATGATATCCCGCAGGCGGACTGGCAGCCCTATCAGCTGACTACCGTGCAGCAAAATACTGCCCTGCTCGCCCACCATGCGGTGGATCTGCTGGTCACGCGGATCGCCAAATTCAGTCTGCCGTCACGCCATCGTGAAGTGCCGGTGAAACTGATCGTTCGTCAAAGTACAAAATGAAAAATTCATTTTATGCCGGAGCGATCACAGAATAATTTTTTTAATCCATCCACACTCATTTTGCCCTTCGGGGCTGTTTTTTTCAGGCAAATTGCACACGTGTGCAAAATAGGGAGTTACGATGAAATCACTGGAATTACATGAACTGCAGGCCCGCTACCGCCTGGCCTGCGAGCTGGCGCAGGCCGGCGCGGAACTGGCGTTCGAATTCTATCAGCAGCGCGACCGGCTGGCGGTGGATCATAAAGGCGATGACCTGCAGGACGTGGTCAGCGTCGCCGATAAACAGGTCGAAGCGTTTGTGAAGCAGCGCATTATGGACGCCTTCCCGCAGGACGGCTTTCTCGGCGAAGAGAGCGGAACGCAGATGCCGGACGCCCGCGTCCTGTGGGTTGTCGATCCTATCGACGGCACCAGCTGTTTTCTTAACGGCCTGCATACCTGGTGCCTGTCGCTGGCTATCGTCGCCGACGGGGAACCGGTTATCGGCGTGGTGTACGACCCCAACCATCGCGAGCTGTTCCACGCCCTGAAAGGCCAGGGCGCATGGCTTAACGATGCGCCTGTCGCGCCGCATCCGGGTGCGACGGTCAAAGAGGGAGTGATGGGCGTCGGCACCTCGCACCGCGTGACGCCTGCGCTCTTTCTGCCCTTCCTCGATGCGCTGCTGAGCGACGGCGGGATGTTTATCCGCAACGGCTCCGGAGCGCTGATGAGCGCCTGGGCGGCGGCAGGCAGGCTTATCGGCTACTACGAACCGCATATGAACCCCTGGGACGGGCTGCCGGGGCTGGTGCTGATGCGCGAAGCGGGCGGCCTTAGCAACGATTATCTGGCAAACGACGGGATTCGTCACGGCAACCCGCTGCTGCTGGCCAGCAAGACGCTCTACCCACAATTAAAAAACATGCTTTGTCACCCATTACCTTAACCGTATCGGGTCAGGCTTTATCTGATTATGTACTCTACACAACGACGATAAACCTCACGGACGAACCACACTAATCAGTCAGGCCTCCGACCTTCGGAGATACCATTATGTCTGGAAGAATTATCGCATTTTTTCGCGCTTCGCCGCCCAAAGCGGGCGGAGAGTTCGATGAGCGGCGCTTTCGCAGCGTGCGCTGGCAAACCTTTATCACCATGACCCTGGCGTACGTCACGTTCTACGTTTGCCGGCTATCGTTCACCGTCGCCAAAAGCGCGCTGGTGGAACTCGGCATAACCCCAACGGAGCTGGGCATGATCGGCTCAACGCTATTTTTCAGCTACGCCATCGGCAAGCTGGTCAACGGCTTTATTGCCGATCATGCCAACGTAGTGCGCTACATGAGCCTCGGGCTACTGCTAAGCGCCGGAATGAACCTGATGATGGGGATGACCAGCAACGCCATGCTGCTGGCAATCTTCTGGGGGATTAACGGCTGGGCGCAGTCGATGGGCGTTGGCCCGTGCGTGGTATCGCTGGCGCGCTGGTACGGCTGTAAAGAACGAGGCACTTTTTACGCGATCTGGTCGACGGCGCATAACATCGGCGAAGCGATGACCTATATGGTGATCGCCGCGGTGATTGCCGGATTCGGCTGGCAGATGGGCTACCTGTCGACCGCCGCGCTCGGCGCCGCCGGGGTGGTGCTGATGCTGTTGTTTATGCGCGACTCGCCGCAAAGCTGCGGCTTCCCGCCCATCAACGTCATTCGCGATGAACCGCAGGAGGAGACGGAAGCCCGCGGCTCGGTATTTAAAAACCAGCTGCTGGCGCTGCGTAACCCGGCCCTGTGGACGCTGGCCCTGGCCTCGGCGTTTATGTATATCGACCGTTACGCAGTGAACTCGTGGGGGATCTTCTTTCTGGAACAGGATAAAGCCTACTCTACTCTCGAAGCGTCCGGGATTATCGGGGTCAACGCTATCGCGGGTATTGCCGGAACCATTATCGCCGGGATGCTCTCCGACCGCTTTTTCCCGCGTAACCGCAGCGTGATGGCCGGGTTTATCAGCCTGCTCAACACCGCCGGCTTCGCGCTGATGCTCTGGTCGCCGCACGGCTACTACACCGATATTCTGGCGATGATTATCTTCGGCGCCACCATCGGAGCGTTGACCTGCTTCCTTGGCGGACTGATCGCGGTTGATATTTCATCGCGTAAAGCCGCGGGCGCCGCGCTCGGCACTATCGGTATCGCCAGCTACGCGGGGGCGGGACTCGGCGAGTTTCTCACCGGCATCATCATCGATAAAACCTCAATGATCGAAAACGGCAAAACGCTATATGACTTCAGTACGCTGTCGCTGTTTTGGGTAGGCACCGGCCTCGTGTCCGCGCTATTCTGTTTTACCACCGCTGCGATTGTCGCCAGGCGACACGCGATAGAACGTCAGACCTCATTCTCGTCATAACCTTTTAACTTATAAGGAAGATTTTATGATGCCTGTACGACATCAGGTTTTGCTACGCCTGCTGCTTACCTGCGCTCTGCCGCTGCTGGCCGCACCGGGCCATGCCGCCACGCAGTATGCGCTGGAAAAAGTGGTTGAACTCAGCCGCCACGGCATTCGTCCGCCGACGGAGGGCAACCGGGAGGCCATCGAAGCCGCGACCCAGCGTCCGTGGACGCAGTGGACCACCCACGACGGCGAGCTGACCGGCCACGGCTATGCCGCCGTCGTCAATAAGGGGCGCGATGAGGGCGCGCGCTTTCGCCAACTGGGGCTATTGACGGCAGGCTGCCCGGCGAGCGGTGAGATTTATGTTCGCGCCAGCCCCCTGCAGCGTACGCGGGCCACCGCCCAGGCGCTGGTGGACGGCGCCTTTCCCGGCTGCGGCGTAATGATTCATCACGTCAGCGGCGACGCGGATCCGCTGTTTCAGACCGACAAATTTGCCGCTACGCAAACCGATCCCGCCCGCCAGCTGGCGGAAGTGAAGAAGAAGGCCGGCGATCTGGCGCAGCGTCGGCAGGCGCTGGCTCCGGCAATTCAGCTGCTGAAAAACGCGGTCTGCGTACCCGATAAGCCCTGCCCGGTGTTTGATCTACCGTGGCAGGTGGAGCAGAGCAAAAGCGGCAAAACCTCGATTAGCGGGCTGAGCGTGATGGCCAATATGGTTGAGACGCTGCGTCTGGGGTGGAGCGAGAACCTGCCTCTCAGCCAGCTGGCGTGGGGCCATATTACCCGTTCCAGCCAGATAACCGCCCTGTTGCCGCTGCTGACGGAGAACTACGATCTGAGCAACGATGTGTTTTATACCGCGCAAAAACGCGGCTCGATTCTGCTCAACGCCATGCTTGAAGGGGTAAAAGAGAGCGCCGCGCCGAACGTGCGCTGGCTGCTGCTGGTGGCGCACGATACGAATATCGCCATGGTGCGGACGTTAATGGACTTTAGCTGGCAGCTGCCAGGGTACAGCCGCGGCAATATCCCGCCGGGCAGCAGCCTGGTGCTGGAACGCTGGCGCGATACCCGCAGCGGTCAGCGCTACCTGCGCGTCTACTTCCAGGCGCAAAGTCTGGACGATTTGCGCCGCCTGCAAACGCCGGATAGCCAGCATCCGCTGCTGCGCCAGGAGTGGCGTCAGGCGGGCTGCCAGACGACCGATGTCGGGACGCTGTGCCCTTACCAGGCGGCGCTGACCGCGCTGGGCCGCAATATCGACCCGCAGTCCGCTCCGGCGGTGGAGATGGTGCTGCCATAAAATAAGTAGAAGGCGAAGCTTTGGCGGTCGCTTCGCTTTTTGGCTCAGGTTCAGGCTTTTTCTGGTTTGAAGGCCCCGGCGGCGACCTGCTCCGGGGTGACCACGCCGCTATCCAGCACCCAGCCGCTGACTAACGTTGCGGGCGTGACGTCGAACGCGGGATTGTAAACCGCAGCCTCTTTCGGCGCCCACTGCACCGCGCCAAAGCTGCCGGCGACGCCGGTGACTTCGGCGGCTGCCCGCTGCTCAATCGGGATCGCCGCGCCGTTCGGGCAATGGCGATCCAGGGTAGTTTGCGGCGCGGCTACGTAAAACGGGATCTGGTGATATTTTGCCAGAACCGCCAGCGAATAGGTGCCGATTTTATTGGCTACGTCGCCGTTGGCGGCAATACGGTCAGCGCCCACCCAAACCGCATCGACCTGGCCCTGCGCCATCAGGCTGGCGGCCATCGAATCGGTAATCAGCCGATACGGCACCCCCAGCTCACCCAGCTCCCAGGCGGTCAGGCGCCCGCCCTGCAACAGAGGGCGCGTTTCATCCACCCAGACGTTTGCCACTTTCCCCTGCTGATACGCCAGCGCAATCACCCCCAGCGCGGTGCCGACGCCCGCCGTCGCCAGGCCGCCGGTATTGCAGTGGGTCAACAGGCGGCTACCCGGCGTCACCAGCGCGCTGCCCGCCTCGGCGATGCTGGCGCAAAGCTGTTTATCCTCGACGATCAGGCGCAGCGCTTCCGCTTCCAGCGCCTGCGGATAGTGCTCCTCCGCCAGCGCCAGCTTCATGCGATCCAGATTATTCATCAGGTTCACCGCCGTTGGACGCGCGGCGCGCAGCGTCTCCAGCGCCTCAGATAGCGCATCGCGGGTCAGACCGCGCCGCGCCAGCAGCGCCAGCAGCAGGCTGGCGGACAGGCCAATCAACGGCGCGCCGCGTACCCGCAGGGCGTGAATATGGTCCACCAGCAATTCGACGTTATCCGCCGCCAGCCAGCGTTTTTCCTGCGGTAAGGCCTGCTGGTCAAGAATAAAGAGCTGATTTTCGCTTACCCGCAGGCTGGTGGTCTGTAGTGTCTGCATTTAGTTAAATCCCTGTTGCGTTGTTGTATCACATTGTGTCAGGATGAAATCCAGAAGTATAGACGTCTGAACGGCTTAATCAGAATTTTGAGGATCGAGGCAATGTCGCAATACCATACTTTCACGGCCAGCGATGCGGTGGCTTACGCCCAACAATTTGGCGGTATCGATAATCCGACAGAACTGGTGTCCGCGCAGGAAGTGGGCGATGGCAACCTCAACCTGGTGTTTAAAATTTTTGATACCGAGGGCGTGAGCCGGATTATCGTTAAGCAGGCGCTGCCCTACGTGCGCTGCGTAGGAGAGTCCTGGCCGCTGACCCTTGACCGCGCGCGCCTTGAGGCGCAAACCCTGGTGGCTCACCATCAGCACTGCCCGCAGCACACGGTGCGGATTGTGCATTTCGATCCCGAGCTGGCGGTGATGGTGATGGAAGATCTTTCCGATCACCGCATCTGGCGCGGTGAGCTGATTAACAACGTTTACTACCCGCGCGCCGCCAGCCAACTGGGGGAATACCTGGCCCAGGCGCTGTTCCACACCAGCGACTTTTATCTGCATCCTCACGAGAAAAAGGCCCAGGTGGCGCAATTTATCAACCCCGAGATGTGCGAAATCACCGAGGATCTGTTCTTTAACGATCCGTATCAGGTTCATGAGCGCAACAGCTATCCAACCGCGCTGGAAACCGACGTCGCCGCCCTGCGAGAAGATGCCCAGCTGAAGCTGGCGGTGGCCGCGCTCAAGCACCGGTTCTTCTCCCATGCCGAAGCGTTACTGCATGGCGATATTCATAGCGGCTCAATTTTCGTCGCCGAAGGCAGCTTTAAGGCCATCGACGCCGAGTTCGGTTTTTTCGGCCCGATTGGCTTCGATATCGGCACCGCCATCGGCAACCTGCTGCTCAACTACTGCGGTCTGCCGGGGCATCTGGGCATTCGCGATGCCGCCGCCGCTCGCGAACAGCGCCTCAACGATATACAGCAGTTCTGGACCACCTTTGCCGAGCGTTTCCAGGCGCTGGCGGCGGAGAAATCCCGCGACGTGGCGCTGGCCTGGCCCGGCTATGCCTCCGCGTTTCTGAAAAAAGTGTGGGCCGACGCGGTCGGCTTCTGCGGCACCGAGCTGATTCGCCGCAGCGTCGGGCTATCGCACGTGGCGGATATCGACGCTATCCCGGACGAAGCCATGCGTCATGAATGCCTGCGCCACGCCATCACCCTGGGTAAAGCGCTGATTGTGATTTCCGATCGCATCGACAGCGTGGATGAGCTGATTGCGCGAATTCGCCAGTACGGTTGAATCTCCGTCCAGCCTTTCCCGGCTCGCGCTGCGCTTAGCCGGGCTACGAGTGCACCGCCGTCTGTGGGCCGGTAGCCCGGACAGGCGCGTCAGGCGCCGCCTCCGGGTATTGGCCTCTTTCCCCGGAGGCGATGCTTCGCATCTGTCCGGGCTACGGGGGCACCACCGTCTGTAGCCCGGGTAAGGCGTTTGCGCCGCGACCCGGGAAGGCAACACCCCCCCATCCCCTACCCCAGATACTCAATCACCGACAGCCCGCCGTTATAGTCGGTGCTGTAGATTATTCCCTGAGCGTCGACGAACACATCGCAGGACTGGATCACCCGCGGACGACCGGGGCGGGTATCCATCATTTTCGCCGGCGCGGCGGGCACCAGCGCCCCGGTTTCCACCGGCCGATAAGGGTTGGAAATATCGTAAGCGCGAACGCCCGCGTTCTGATAAGTGGCGAAAATCAGCGTTGAGCTGACAAAGCTGCCGGGGCGATTCTCATGCAGGTTATGTGGACCGAAGTGCGCACCTTTCGCCACGTAATCAGCTTCATCCGGCTGCGGGAAAGTGGCGATACTCACCGGATTTGTCGGCTCGCGAATGTCGAACAGCCAGATCAGCTTCTCCCCATCCTGCTGGTTATCCAGTACCGCCTCATCAAGCACCACCAGCAGATCCCGGTCCGGGAGCGGCAGCGCGGTGTGGGTACCGCCGCCAAACGGCGGGCTCCAGTTACGGTGGCTGATTAGCTTCGGCTGAGAGCGATCCTGCACATCGAGCAGGGTCAGGCCGCCGTCGCGCCAGCTGCCGTAGGCGGTGTCGCCGGCGATAATCGCGTGATGCAGGGCATAGCGCTTACCTTCCGGCCACTGCGCGGTCTCCCCCGCCGCCTGGTTCATCCCCGGCAGCCACCAGCGCCCGGCAACTTCCGGCTTACGCGGGTCGGCCAGGTCGATAGTCAGGAAAATATAGTCGCTAAAGCCGTCAATCAGCGCGGAAACGTAGGCCCAGCGCCCGCCGACGTACCAGATTCGGTGAATACCGATGCCGTTAAGCGACAGAAAGGCGATCTCTTGCGGTTTATCCGGGGTGGAGATATCAAAAATCCGCAGCCCGGCGCTCCAGCCCTTCTCCCGTACGTCGCTGACCGTCTCGCCCACCGAACGGGTGTAATAAACCTTCTCGTCGGCGAAGCGGGCATCGGCGAACAGATCCCGGGCGTTGATCACCAGCAGCAGATCGTCGTGCGCCTGTAAATGGACGTTCCAGGTACCGGGTGGCGCGGCGATGTAATTGACCGTTCGCGGACTTTTCGCGTCACGTACGTCCACTACGGAAAAGCCCTGCGATACCATATGGCCAATATAGGCATAACCCCGATGTACCATCAGCTGGACGCCGTCCGGGCGTCCTCCCTGATCGCTATGTCCAATCAGCCGCATATTGCGGCTGTATTCCGGGCGCGGTAATTCAGCCACATAACCTCCTGTTGCCGGGCAGCGCTGGTTCCCTTCTACCGCTGGCAGAGGGTACCTGACAGCCGCCGGACGCTATTATTTGTTTTTCGCTTCGAGAGTGGCAAACCACGGGGCGATAAAGTCTTCAGTCTGGCCCCAGCCTGGAATAATTTTACCCAGCGAAGCGACGTTGACCGCTCCCGGCTGCGCCGCCAGCAGCGCCTGCGGAATCGCCGCCGCTTTAAAGTCGTAGGTTGCGGGGGTTGGTTCGCCGGCAATCTTATTGGCGATCAGACGCACGTTAGTGGCGCCGATAAGCTTCGGATCCACCGCTACGCTCACCTTCCACGGACTGCCGGATTCGCGCATCAGCTGCAGATCCTGGTTAGAAATATCGATGCTGTAGAGTTTGATCTCGCTGCGACCGTTCTCTTTCAGCGCTTTATAAGCGCCCTGGCTGAACGCGTCCCAGGTTCCCCAGATAGCATCAATTTTACCTTTCGGGTATTTCGCTAAGATCGCGCCAACCTTGTTGGCCGTATCGCCCTGCACATCGGATGAGACGGCGCCGATCGATTCCAGCTCTTTGATGCCGGGATTTTGTTTAAGCAGCGTCTGGTAGGCCGCCTGGCGACGCTCCATCGGCGGGAAGCCTGCAACCCACAGTTTGACGATATTGGCTTTGCCGTTGAAATCTTTCACCAGCTGGCCAAAGGAGAGTTCGGTCAGGGAAGCGTCATCCTGCTGGGTGACGGTGACGCCCGGGATCTGGCCGTTTACCGCGGTATCGAAGACCGAGACTTTGATCCCGGCGTCCACCGCTTTTTTCACCAGCGCAGTGGCGTAGGGATCGCGCCCCTGAGAAAGGATAATGCCGTCGTATTTCTGGCTAATCGCCTGGTTAACGAAGTCCTGGAATTTGGCGTCATCACCGTTGCTGAGGAAGGTACTGATTTTAAAGCCGAGCTTTTTGCCCTCCTGGACCGCTCCGGAGACAAACTGGGTGGTGTTATCGTCGGAGCCCAGGTTGCGGATCACCGCAATGCGAATCGGCCCGCTATGGTCGGCGATCGCTGTCGGAAGCGGCGCCGGGGTTTCAGCAAAAGCTGCCGTCGCGTTAAACAATCCCAGCGCGATGAGTGAAAGCGTTATCTTTTTCATAGTGTTTACCCTGTAAAATTTTAGGTACGGCGCTGAAAATAAGTCAGTGCGAGCGCGCCAGCCAGCACCAGCCCTTTAATAATGTCCATCGCGTAATACGGCACCGAGAGCATCACCAGGCCGTTGGAGAGCACGCCTAAAATGACCGCCCCCACCAGCGTACCGAGCGCATTCGGCTTACCGGAACCGGCCAGCGAGAAGCCAATCCACGCCGCCGCCACCGCATCCATCAGATAGCCGCCGCCGGCGTTCACCTGCGATGAGCCGATGCGCGACGCCAGCAGAATGCCGCCGAGCCCCGCCAGCAGGGAGGCAATCACGTAAGCGGCAACTTTGTACCGGGTGATCCGCAGACCCGAGAGGCGCGCCGCTTCCGGATTGCCGCCGATGGCGTACATCCGCCGGCCGTGAATGGTCAAGGAGAGCGCCAGCTGGGCGACAACGGTCACCACCAGCATAATAATGACTATCGTCGGCACCTGTCCGAGCGAACCAAACGCCGCCGGAATCGCGCCTTCCGCCATATCGCCGCTCGGCAGCACCATATTTTCGGTGATCGACCCGCCGTAGCTGTAAGTCATCGCCACGCCCTGAATCACGAACAGGCTGGCAAGCGTCGCCAGCATGTCGGGTATACGCAGGATCACGATCAGAAACGCGTTGAACAGCCCCACTAAGGTACAGAGCGCGAGGGTGACAAGAATTGCCTCGGTGGTGCCGAAGCCGTGCCAGACAAACAGCGAAATCACCAGCGCATTGGCCAGCGAGGCGGTGGAGCCTACGGACAAATCGAAGCCGCCGATGGTCAGGGATATCGATACGCCGATAGCGATCACCGTCACGATGGCGATAGATCGCAGGATATTGATGATGTTAAACGGGTCGAGGAAGTTGTCCGATGCCAGACCAAAAACGGCGATCAGCAGGACGACGGTCAGCAACATGCCCCATTTGTAGAGAAAATCGAAAAATCGCTGACGGCCAGAAACCGCCGCGTTAACTGCCAGGGCTTTACTCACGCTGCTGCTCCTCCGGTGGAGTAATAAAGAATGTTTTCTTCCCGGGCCTCCGCGCCCGCAATTTCCGCCACGATGCGTCCGTCCCACAGCACGCAGATGCGATCGCACAGGCCGACCAGCTCGGCGAATTCGCCCGAGGCGTAAATCACCCCTTTGCCTTCCCGCGCCAGGCCGTCGATCACATTGAATAAATCCGTTTTGGCTTTGACGTCGACCCCTTTGGTCGGCTCATCGAAAATCAGGACGTTGGCGTTGCCGCGCAGCCATTTGCCAATCGCTACCTTTTGCTGATTACCGCCGGAGAGCCGGCGCAGGCTCTGCGCCGGGCCTGAAGTCCGAATGCCTACGCGGGCAATCACCTCTTCCGCCCAGCGCCAGGCCTGACGATGGCCAAACAGGCTCCAGCGGGAGAAGCTGCTATCGGCGCTGACCGCCAGATTCATCGCCACCGGCTCCTCGATAAAAATGCCCTCCTTGCGCCGCTCTTCCGGCACCAGCGCCAGGCCGCGCGCTACCGAGTCCGCCGGGTCACGCGGTCGCCACGGCTGACTATTCAGTTCGCCGCGCGTCAAACGACTTTTGCTGGCGCCAAACAGCGCCTTGCACAGCTCGGTTTTGCCGGCGCCCGCCAGTCCGGCGATCCCCAGAATCTCTCCCTTGCGCAAACGCAGGGAGATATCCTGCAATAACCCTTCGTCGTGCAGCCCTTCCACCTGTAGCAGCACCTCATCGCTATGGGGCGGCCGCTTCGGCGGGAAGATATCGCTCAGCTCATGACCGAGCATTCTCTCGACGATCTGTTCGCCGCTGAGATCGGCCATCGGCCCGCTCTCAATCAGTCGGCCGTCGCGCAGCACCGTCAGGGTGTCGCAAACGGCTTTTAATTCATGAATGCGGTGCGAGATAAACACAATGCCAAGGCCCTGCTGTTGCAGGCGGCGAACCACCGCAAACAGGCGCTCGCTTTCGTTTTGGTCCAGCGGCGCGGTTGGCTCATCGAGGATAAGAAAGCGGCAGTGATGCGACAGGGCGCGAGCCAGCAGGATTTGCTGTTTTTCCGCCAGCGTGCAGCTGTCGATGGAGCGGCGCACGTCGAGGCTGACGTCAAGCTGAGCCAGCGCCTCGCGCGCCAGCTGGCGCAGCCGTCCCCAGCGGAAGGCGAGCCCCGGTTCCGCCAGCCTGTCGAGCATGATGTTTTCCGCGATGCTCAGGCCCGGAACCAGCGCCACGTCTACCTCCTGCTGCACCAGATGAATCCCCAGCTGTTTAGCATCGCGCGGCGAGCGAATGCTCACCGGCTGGTTGTTAATCACCACCTCGCCTTCGTAATGGGCGTGGGTGCCGCACAGCACCGCCATTAGCGTGGACTTGCCTGCGCCGTTAGCGCCGGTCAGCGCATGCACCGAGCCCCCTTGCAGGGTAAAAGCCACGTTGCTGAGCGCCCGAAAGCCGGAAAAGGCCAGGCTAATATTTTGCATCTCAAGGCGATTGCCGGTCATCCCCTGCACCCTGTCGATTAATCTTCTGATTTAACGAATTTTTCATAGCTGCCCTTGACTGACAAATGCATAAAAGGCATAAGATAAAGCGAAATAATATTAGCCATCTGGATGTCCAGACATAACATCGGGTTAGCGAAACAGAACAAGGACAGCATGAATGAGTCATAGTGATATCCGCGTGGTCCCCGGCCCCGCCAACTACTATTCCCATCCCGGCAGCCTTGCCCGGCTGCAGGATTTTTATAGCGAAGAACAGCTTTCACGTGCGGTGTGGGTTTACGGCGAGCGGGCTATCGCAGGCGCCCAGGCTTTTCTGCCGGCAGCGTTTAACGCTCCCGGAGCCAAAAAAATCCTCTTTAAAGGCCACTGTAGCGAAAGCGATGTCAGCGAGCTGGCCCGCGCGTCCGGCGACGATCGGTCGGTGGTAATTGGCGTAGGCGGCGGCGCGCTGCTGGATACCGCGAAGGCGCTGGCCCGACGCCTCGGCCTGCCGGTGGTGGCTATCCCCACCATCGCCGCCACCTGCGCGGCCTGGACGCCGCTGTCGGTGTGGTATAACGATGCCGGTCAGGCGCTGCAGTTTGAAATCTTCGACGATGCCAACTTTCTGGTACTGGTGGAGCCGCGCATTATTCTTAACGCGCCGGCGGAATATCTGCTGGCGGGCATCGGCGATACGCTGGCGAAATGGTATGAAGCGGTAGTGCTGGCCCCGCAGCCGGAGACGCTGCCGCTCACCGTGCGTCTTGGCATCAACGGCGCGCTGGCCATCCGCGATGTACTGCTGGAAAGCAGCGAAACCGCGCTGGCCGACCAGCAACGCGGCGAGCTAACCCAGGCTTTCCGCGACGTCGTGGATGCGATCGTCGCCGGCGGCGGTATGGTCGGCGGGCTCGGCGAGCGCTATACCCGCGTCGCCGCCGCCCATGCGGTGCATAACGGGCTGACGGTGCTGCCGCAGACCGAGAAGTATCTTCACGGGACCAAAGTCGCCTACGGTATTCTGGTCCAGAGCGCCCTGCTCGGCCAGGACGACGTGCTGGCACAGCTGGTGCAGGCGTATCAGCGCTTTAATCTGCCAACCACCCTGGCGGCGCTGGAGGTGGATATCAATAACCGCGAACAGCTGGATAAGGTGATTGCCCATACCCTGCGCCCGGTGGAGTCTATCCATTTTCTGCCGGTTGAACTGAACGCCGAAACCCTGCGCGCGGCGTTTGAGAAGGTCGAACGTTTCGCCGGTTAATCCCCGTTTTATTCGCCTCTGCCGCCCGGCGGAGGCGCTTTCGAGCCACCTCGCAAAGCCGATGTTTCTGCCTTCGCCAGATGACGATTCTGCGTTAGGCTACCCTTATAAGAAAATAGCAAACTTATCTTATAAACTTATTATTCTCTTATGTTCAACTGAGGTGTACAGTGGAGGTACATAGCATGCTCATCTGGTCAAAAGTGGCAAAAAAGGAACTGGCAAATATCGATTATCGCTATCAGCAGAGAATCAAAAGCAGGCTAGCTGATTTAGGTGACCGTACGGCTCCTCGGCCCGATGTCAGAAATTATCTAAACCAGAGAATCATTACCGTCTTCGGGTAGGGGATTATCGGATCATTTTCACACGTCAGGGGCTGACGCTGAACGACCTGTTTATCGTATCCGTTAAGCGCAGAACCTCACAACCTATTTGCATGAGGAGAATTTGCCATATGGCTGTTCAGATAATTAAGGATGATGAAGGGAAAGCGCAGTACGCGGTGATCCCCTACGACGAATACTTCCAGATGTGTTTGCAGCTAGCCGAGCTGGATGATGAAACGGAAGCCGATCTTGAAGATATTCCGGTAGAACACGATATCTACGACAACGTGATGCTGCCGGGTGACGTCTGCGACATCATGGATAAAGAGAAAGTCAGCCTGCAGGCGGCCTGGCGCATTCTGCGCGGCCTGTCGCAGCAGGAGGTGGCCAATAAGCTCGGGATTAGCCAGTCTGCGGTTTCCCAGCTAGAAGCTATCGACTCCCGCCCGCAAAAGCGCACTCGCGAAAAGCTGGCGGCCATTTACGGTTGTACGCAGGAGCAGATCAGCCTGTATCTGCCGAAAGAGGGTTAACAGCACTTCGCGCCGCCTTTACCGCCGTAGCGTGCGTCCTGACGTTCGCGGAAAAACTCTTCGTAGGTCATCGGCGTTTGCTCGGGGTGGGTCACGCGGATGTGCTCCACGTAGTTGTCGTAATCCGGGACGCCGATCATCATCTTCGCCGCCTGGCCCAGATATTTTCCTGCTTTCGATAGGGTATCAAACATTTCCAACTCCGCTAACCGCCCTCCTTCTCAAGAAGGAGGGCAATAAAATGACGCTTTAATGGGCGCGTTTCGCCTGGGTGACCAGGCTTTCAGCATCAGCTGGCATCGCCTGGTAAGGGGTCTCTTTCGCCGTCGGTTTGTCCTCTTTCAGCGCCGCCAGCGCGGTCTTAATTGAGAACAGCGCCAGAACCACCACCACTACCATGAAGAAGATGGTCAGCCCGGCATCCAGACGGTTGTTAAACACCAGTTGCGCCAGCTGCGACTCGGTGTACTGCGGCGGAATATTGCCGCTGTCAATCATCGCCTGGAACTTGTTGGCAATCGCCAGGAAGCCCACTTTGGTATCGGTGCTGAACGACTTCTGCCAGCCCGCGGTCAGGGTACAGATCAGCAGCCAGGAGGTTGGCAGCAGTGCGACCCAGGCATAACGCTGGCGCTTCATCTTAAACAGTACCACCGCGCAGAGCATCAGCGCCATCCCTGCCAGCATCTGGTTGGCAATACCAAACAGCGGCCAGAGGGTGTTGATGCCGCCAAGTGGGTCAACTACGCCCTGATGCAGGAAGTAGCCCCAGGCCAGCACGCACAGCGCGGTCGCAAGAAGGTTCGCCGGCAGGGAGCTGGTTTGCTTGAGCCCCGGGCTGATCACCCCAAGCAGATCCTGCAGCATAAAGCGCGCCGCCCGCGTGCCGGCATCCACCGCGGTCAGGATAAACAGCGCCTCAAACAGAATCGCGAAGTGGTACCAGAAAGAGACGTCCATCAGGCCGCCCAGCGAACCGTGGAGGATATAGGCCATGCCCACCGCCAGCGTCGGCGCGCCGCCCGCGCGTGAAATAATCGACTGTTCCCCTACCTCATTGGCGATCTGATTGAGCGTATCCGGGGTTACGGTAAAGCCCCAGCTACTCACCACCTGCGCCGCCGACGCCACCACATCGGTCACGCCCGCCGGAGCCAGCACCGCCATTGGGCTGTTCATCGCGAAGTAGACGCCCGGGTCGATAATACAGGCCGCCACCAGCGCCATGATCGCTACGAAGGACTCCATCAGCATGCCGCCGTAGCCGATAAAACACGCCTGGCCTTCGTTGGCCAGCATTTTCGGGGTGGTGCCGGAAGCGATCAGGGCATGGAAGCCGGAAACCGCGCCGCAGGCGATGGTGATAAACAAGAACGGGAACAGGCTGCCGCTCCATACCGGCCCGGTGCCATCGATAAATTTGGTCAGCGCCGGCATCGTCAGCGTTGGACGCATGATCAGAATCCCAATCGCCAGACCGACGATGGTGCCGATTTTCAGGAAGGTAGAGAGGTAGTCGCGAGGCGCCAGCAGCAACCAGACCGGCAGTACGGCGGCGATAAACCCGTAGCCCACCAGAATCCAGGTAAGCTGTACGCCGGTGTAATCAAACCACGGCGCCCAGGTCGGGCTTTCCGCCACCCAGCCGCCGGAGATGATGGCGAACACCAGCATCACCAGACCAATCACCGACACTTCGCCAATGCGCCCGGGGCGCAGATAGCGAATATAAATGCCCATGAATATCGCCAGCGGGATGGTGAAGGCCACGGTGTAGGTGCCCCACGGGCTGTGGGTCAGCGCTTTCACCACGATCATCGCCAGCACCGCAAGGATAATAACCATGATCATAAAGCAGGCCACCAGCGCCAGCACCCCGGCGGTTGGGCCCATCTCCTCTTTCACCAGCTCGCCGAGCGAACGTCCGTCGCGACGGGTTGAGACGAACAGCACCATAAAGTCCTGTACCGCCCCGGCCAGCACCACGCCCGCCAGGATCCAGATCATTCCCGGCAGATAGCCCATTTGCGCCGCCAGCACCGGGCCAACCAGCGGCCCTGCGCCGGCAATAGCGGCAAAATGGTGGCCGAACAGCACTTTCTTATCGGTCGGAACGTAGTCAAGGCCGTCGTTGTGACGCACCGCCGGAGTCATGCGCGTCGGGTCAACCGCCAGCACGTTTTTGGCGATATACAGGCCGTAGAAGCGATAGGCGATCAGATAGACGCAGACTGCCGCGACGACAATCCATAGCGCGTTAATCTGCTCACCCCGGTTTAGCGCGATATAGCCCAGGGCAAAGGCTCCGATAACGGAGAGCAGTGTCCAGATGAGGTATTTCCCTGAATTATTCATCATTGTGTTCCACAGGTAGGGTAATCAGGATGTTACAATTTGTTTCTAGAACACAATACGAGTTTTAACAACTCTGAAACGTTGCAGATGTCGCCTGACGGCAAGGATTTATCTCACATTGCAAGCGAGATCACTTCTGGCAGGAAAATGGATGAAAATGGGGAGGGATATTCTGTAACTGCATCGCAGGTTGTTTCCCGGAGGCGGCGCTTGACGCGCCTGTCCGGGCTACCGGCCCGCAGACGGCGGTGAACCTGTAGCCCGGGTAAGCGCAGCGCCACCGGGAAGAAGCTGCACCTATGTATTCATCGCGGCGCATCCCCGGGTTGCGGCGTAAACGCCTGACCCGGGAACAGGCTATGCCTCAGCCGAGGACCGCCGTGCCCAGACGGCAGGTGCAGCAGCGCCGTCCTCGCTCGTCGAATATCGCAATTTCCCAGCTCTGGCCCTGACGCCCCAGGTGCAGCGCCCGGCATTCGCCGCGGACTTTACCGCTGGAGACCGCCCGGTGATGGGTGGCGTTGAGCTCGGTCCCTACCACGCACTGTCCCTCTGCGGTCATCAACCATCCGGCCATCGAGCCGAGGGTTTCCGCCAGCGCCGCGGAGGCCCCGCCGTGCAGCAGGCCAAACGGCTGATGCGTTCGCGCGTCGACCGGCATTTCCGCCTCCAGCACGCCCTCCTCAAGGCGGGTATAGACGATGCCCAGATGGGCCACCATCGTATTGCTGCTGGTGGCGTTAAGCTCATCCAGCGTCAGCTGACGTTTCCAGGCCATTTATGCCCCCAGCGTCGAGCCGCCGTCCACCACGATATCCTGCAGCGTGATATGGCTGGCGTGAGCGGAGGCGAGGAACAGAATGGTATTGGCAATCTCCTGCGGGCGGGCGATTTTACCCAGCGGAATCCCCAGCTTAAACTGCTCGCCGAAGCCGCGAATGCGCTGCTGCTCTGCATCATCGCTCACCCACAGCGTCCGCTGCATATCGGTATCGGTAGAACCAGGAGAAACCAGATTACAGCGTACGCCGCTGCCCGCCAGCTCCAGGCCGACGGTCAGCGCCAGGCTCTTTAGCGCCGCCTTTGATGCGCCGTAGGCGCTCATGCCGATGCGCGGGGTATGCGCAGCGTCGGACGCCACAGTCACAATCGCCCCGCCTTTCTGGCGGCGGAACTGCGCCATCGTCTGCTGGAACAGGTTAAACGCCCCGCCAACGTTGACGGCAAAGGTCTGCTGCCAGTCTTCGAGGCTCAGCGCATCGGTCGCCCCCATCCGCAAAATACCGGCCGCATTAACCAACACATCCAGCCGCTCGATCCCTGCCAGCAGGCGGCCGCATACCTGCGCCACCTGCTGCGCGTCGGCGACGTTCAGCGTCTCGGTGGCATACGGATAGCTTGCACCGTCGAACGCCAGATCAAAACCGGTTACCTGCGCGCCGGCCTCAACGAACGCCAGCGCGGTAGCGTAGCCGATCCCCTTACCCGCGCCGGTGATCCACACGGTCTGGCCGTGAAAATCTAGCCCGTTCATTATTTCACCTCGCGAGAAAGCAGCGCCCACCAGGCATCGATGGTCGGTTTTTTCGCCAGCACCACGAAGTCAATATCGCCGTGCACTTTACGCCAGCGCGCGGCGAGCGCCATCATGCGTACCGAATCCAGGCCGTAGTCGATCAGGTTTTCGTCATCCATCGGTTCATCGGATTCATCGAGCAGTGGCAGCACCAGCGCGCGCAGCGCCGCTTTCGATGCCGGCAGCGGCAGCAGCTCTTCCGTCATCACCACGCGACCGGAGCGACCCGCCACGTAGTTGAGCGCCATCAGATGCTCCTCGCGGCTGAAATCAGCCAGCGCATCGGCAACGAAAAATGGCTTAATATCGCGCATAAACGCGTCGGTTGCGGTGGTCATGCAGCCGATATGGGCGTACACGCCGGTGATAATCAGCTGATCGCGCCCCGCCTCTTTCAGTATCTCCTCCAGCGGCGAGCGATGAAACGCGCTGTAGCGCCACTTCACCAGTACGGTATCGTTGTCGTCCGGCGCAAGAGCGGCAATGACCTGCTGCTGTTCAGGAGAACGGGTCAGACCCGGCCCCCACATGTCGTTCAGCAGCGCGCGGTCTTCATCGCTCTGCTCTTTCGGCTGGGCGGTGTAAAAAACCGGAATATTATTCTGTTTGCAGAACTCGCGCAGGGCGGCGATGTTGGCCACCACTTTCTCCATCATCGCGCTGTTTTCGCCCCAGAAATTAAGGAAATACTCCTGCATATCATGGATCAGCAGCGCGGCACGGGACGGCTCAAATGCCCAGTTCACTTTGTTCGCCGGGATATCGCTGGCTTCCGGCAGCGCGTAAGCCTGTAATTTAGGGATTGCCATTCTGTCTTCTCCTTCAGCCCAGCTTGCGTTCAGCCAGCCACTGACGTAATTGTTTTTTATCGACTTTGCCCACCGGCGTCAGCGGCAGCGCATCAACGCACTCCACGCGGTCCGGCAGTTTAAATTCTGCGACCCCTTGTTCCCGCAGGAAGCGGCGTACCGCCACCGCGCGCAGAGGTTCTTTTACCACCAGATATGCGCAGCTCTTTTCTCCCAGCAGGCTATCTTCCATACTGACCAGCGCGACGTGGATCACCGCCGGATGGCGCAGCAGCAGGTTTTCGATCTCTTCCGCCGCGATCTTCTCTCCGCCGCGGTTGATCTGATCTTTTTCCCGTCCCTGCACGGTGATATAGCCGTCTTCATCGATCGAGATCAGATCGCCAGAACAGTAGAACCCGTCGGCATCAAAGGCTTCGGCATTATGCTGCGGACTCTTGTAATAGCCGCGGAAGGTGTAAGGACCACGGGTCATCAGCCGTCCGACTTCGCCCCGCGGCAGCGGATTGCCCTGCGCATCGGCCACCCACACTTCATCGTCCGGACACATCGGGCAACCCTGAGTATTGATAATGCGCTCGGGGCTATCGTTGAGGCGGGTATAGTTCACCAGCCCCTCCGCCATGCCGAAGACCTGCTGAAGCTGACAGCCGATTTCCGCCGGAATACGCGCCGCGAGCGTCGCGGACAGGCGCGCCCCGCCAACCTGCAGCAGCCGCAGCGATTGCAGGCGGGCATTGCTGCCGGAATCCTGGATCTCCTGCAGCCACAGGCTGACCGCAGGCGGAACCAGCGAGGTCAGGTTAATCTGGTGTTTTTCAATCAGCGGGAAGCAGAGTGTGGCGCTCGGATCGTGCGCCAGTACCACCACACCGCCGGCGAGGAAGACGCCTAAAGAACCTGGCGAACTCATCGCGTAGTTATGGGCGGCGGGAAGCGCGTTCAGGTAGCGCGTTTCGGCGCTCACGCCGCACAGCTCGTTGCTGCGGCGAATGCTGTAGTCGTAGTCGTTATGGGTACGCGGGATGAGCTTCGGCGTACCGGTGCTGCCGCCGGAAAGCTGGAAAAAGGCCACTTCGTCGGCAGGCGTTGGTCCGGCAATGAAATTATCGCCAGGCCGCTCAATGGCTGCCGTCAGGCTCCGTTCGCCGCTGTCGTTGAGCAGCAGAGCCACGCGTATCGACGGATGCTGGCTGACAAAATCATTCAGAAATTCGTCATCGGCAAACAGCGCGTGTTCGCGATCGGCAATCAGCAAGGCGGGTTCAATCTGGGCGGCGTAGGCGTTGAGCTCGCTACGCTGATGGCTGAACAGCGCATTCACCGGCGCCACGCCGATCCGCAGCAGCGCGAAAAACGTCAGATAAAATTCCGCGACGTTGCCCAGCTGCACCAGCGCCGTTTCGCCGCGCTTCAGGCCCTGACGCTGCAGCGAGGAGGCGAGATTATCAACCAGGCGGTTGAACTCACGATAACTGTAGCGTTTGTCGCCGTCGATAATGGCGGGAGCATCGTTTTCGGCATGACGGGTAATCAGGTTAGTCAGCGGCAGATCCTGCCAGTAACCTTTTTGCCGATAGCGGGCCGCGAACGCTTCCGGCCAGCGGGTAAATTCGATCATCATAGTCCCTTATTGCAAGCCGAATACGTTCAGCATGGTGGTCAGTTTGACGCCGGTTTCGCGCCACTCGCCTAGCGGCGAAGAGGCCGGGACGATCCCTGCGCCTGCAAACAGCCGCAGCGTGCGTTGATGCAGGCGCGCGCAGCGGATGGTGACCACCCACTCGCCGTTGCCTTCATCATCGCACCAGCCGACGATACCGCCGAACAGCTGGCGATCGAACGGCTCCAGTTCGTTAATCAGGCGTTTTGCCGCCTGATGCGGGAAGCCGCTCAGCGCCGGGGTGGGATGCAGCAGACAGGCCAGCGACATGGCATTCTCGTTTGCCAGCGCGGCGCCCTGAATCTGCGTCGCCAGATGCCACAGGGTCGGCGTGGTGATCAGCTGCGGAGAATCCGGCAGGCTTAGCTCGCTGCTGCGCGGTGCCAGTACGGCCTTCATCGCCTGGGTCACCAGCTCATGTTCATGGCGGTCTTTTTCCGACGCCAGCAGCTTGTGCCCCGCTTCGCGGTCCAGCACATCGTCCGGCTGACGGCGGGCCGAACCGGCCAACGGCAGAGAGTAAAAATGCGCCCCTTCTTTACGTAACAGCAGCTCCGGGCTGGCGCCCAGCAGCACGCCGCCGTCCGAAAGCGGCACGTGGAAGTTATAGCTGGCGGGGTTCTGGGCAATCAGGCGCTCCAGCAGCGCACCGCTATCAACCCGCTCACGGGTGGTGATATCAATCAGGCGCGACAGGACCACTTTGTCCACTTCCGGCGTCGCGGTCAGGGCCGCCGCGCGCGTCACCATCGCCATAAAGGTGTCCTGTTCGGGGATCTCCCGGCGCTGAATCACGTCCATGGGCTGCAGCCCCGACGCATAGCGCGCGGAGTGCTGCTTTTCTGGTCGGGAGAAGGTTTCCCAGCTTGTGGGTATAAACAGCTCGGACGGCTCGCTGGTATCAAACGGAATGGCGCCGACCATTATCGGCTTAGCGATCCCGGCAGCCCGCGCCGCTGCAAAGGCGGCGGCCATTTTGTGCTGGAATTCCCCATCCAGATTTTCGCCATCGGCGGCAGGATGAGAAAACCGACTAAAGCAGCCAGCGGTGGTGAAACTGCGGTACGGCGACATAAAGAAGAAGCTTTCCGGCGGCAGAGTCATTTTTTTCTCCCGTACTTCCTCAGCCAAAGACGTTTCCATATCATCCTCCAAAAAACGATAAAGATATTACGAATAATTATCATTTATATTTTGGTTGGGTAACCTAAAAGGTATTGCGCGCTATGTCAACCGTACAGGTAGCATGTTGTGCGACTTAGGCTTGCATCCACGCGGCGCAAAGCTGAAAATGAGAAGCATTCATCACAGATTGCCGGTCACGTGCGTTTTTCCGGGAGCGCTTCGCCTGATGATGTTATGACGTTTACAGGCCGGGTAAGGCGCAAGCCTCCTCCCGGCAGAAAGGCGGGCATCGTCGCTGGCAAAGATCTGTTTTCAGCTCATTTATCACCACTTAATCAGGATGCGAATACGTGCATTTCTCCACCTTTTGCCGCCGTACCCTCCTCGCCAGCGGTCTGGCGATTTTAGGAATTAGCTCAGCGCTGGCGGCAGACTGGCCGCGGCAGATAACCGACAGCCGGGGAACACACACGCTGGAAAGCCAGCCCCTGCGAATTGTTTCCACCAGCGTGACGCTGACCGGCTCACTACTGGCGATTGACGCGCCGGTAGTCGCCAGCGGCGCCACGACGCCGAACAACCGCGTCGCCGACGGTCAGGGATTTTTACGTCAGTGGAGCGATGTGGCGAAAGCGCGGAAGCTGTCGCGCCTCTACATTGGCGAACCGAGCGCTGAGGCCGTCGCTGCGCAAATGCCGGATCTGATTCTGATTAGCGCCACCGGCGGCGATTCGGCGTTGACGCTCTACGACCAGCTTTCCACCATCGCCCCAACGCTTATCATTAACTACGATGACAAAAGCTGGCAGGCCCTGCTGACCCAACTGGGGACGATCACCGGCCATGAAAAACAGGCGGCAGAGCGAATTGCGGAATTTGATACTAAGCTGGCGGCGCTGAAAGAGAAGATGAAGCTGCCGCCGCAGCCGGTCACCGCGCTGGTCTACACCGCCGCGGCCCATAGCGCCAATATCTGGACGAAAGAGTCCGCTCAGGGGCAGATGCTTCAACAGCTGGGCTTTACCCTTGCCGATCTGCCCGCCGGGCTGCATGCCAGCCAGAGTCAGGGGAAACGTCATGATATCGTGCAGCTGGGCGGTGAAAATTTAGCCGCCGGACTTAACGGTCAGAGCCTGTTCCTGTTTGCTGGCGACCAAAAAGATGCCGATGCGATTTACGCCAACCCGCTGCTGTCGCATCTGCCCGCAGTCGAAGGTAAACGCGTTTATCCGCTGGGAACGGAAACCTTCCGCCTGGATTATTACAGCGCCGTACTGGTGCTGCAGCGCTTAGCCGCGCTCTTTGCTTAAAGCTCTTCTCCCGGCGCGGGTCGCCGGGATCTCATCGCGCATCACTCCTCACATCATCTCTTTGTTATAAAAGCTTATTTTCTCTCACTGTACCTCATCAGCCTCATCGCCGCCTCAGCTGAAATATCATCGCTGCCGGTGTTATTTTGTGATTAGCCCTGGCCGCCGCGTTGCCCGATTATCTGCCCCACACCGCTTGAGGTGGGCATTCAACACAGAAGGAAATTAACGTGGCAACAAGCAAATTGATTCAGGGCGATACGCTGACCGAAACCAGCAACGCCGCAGACGGCTTTAACCCGGCAACCGAAGTGAGCAACTACAGCTATACCTCCGCTCGCGTCGCCAAACCGGTCTATAACAAATACAAAGCCTCAACCAGCAAACCGAAAGTCTTTGGTTACTACACCGACTGGTCTCAGTATGACGGACGTCTGCAGGGCGGCGATGCGAAAGATAACCGCGGTCGCGGCTACGATCTGACTAACGTCTCCCCTACGGCTTACGACAAAATCATCGTCGGCTTCGTCGGCGTCACCGGCTTCCATAAAGTGGATGGGATGTACCGCGATGTGGTTGCCGAAGCCGCCGAGCAGTGCGGAAAAGTCAAATATGAGCCGACCTTCCTCGATCCGTGGGGCGATTTCCAGTCCTACGTTAACGTTGGCCACTCCGTCAGCGGCTGGGACGTCGATCCGAAAACCGTCACTCAGGCGAATACCAAAGGTCTGCTCGGCGGCCTGCGCGATCTGCAGGCCAAAGCGAAGCAGCAGGGTCACGATCTGGTGCTGTCCATGAGCATCGGCGGCTGGACCATGAGTAACAGCTTCCACGAAACCGCAGCTTCTGATTCCGCCCGTAAAACCTTCGCGAAAGGCGTGGTAAAACTGTTCAAACAGTTCCCGATGTTCAGCGAAGTGGATATCGACTGGGAATACCCGAACGCGGAAGGCGCGGGCAATCCTTACGGCCCGGAAGACGGCGAAAACTATGCGCTGCTGATCGGCGAGCTGCGTAAGCAGCTGGATTCCGCCGGTCTGAGCAACGTCAAAATCTCCATTGCCAGCTCCGCGGTAGTGAAGACCTTCGATTACTCCAACGTGAAAGCGCTGCTGCAGGCCGGTCTGTTCGGCATCAACGTGATGACCTATGACTTCTTCGGTACGCCGTGGGCGGAAACCCTGACGCATCACACCAACCTGAACGCGCTGGAAGAAGGCGGCTGGGCGGTCAATACCATCGTCGACCATCTGCTGGCCGAAGGCTTCCCGTCAGACCGCATTAATATTGGTTACGCTGCCTATAGCCGTAACGGCCGCAATGCAGAGCTGGAATCTCTGTCTCCGCTCAAGGGTACCTATAACCCGGGCACCGGCACCACCGTGGGTACCTTCGAGTCGGGTACCACCGAATGGTATGACACCATTTATAACTACCTGGATCTGGAAAACCAGAAAGGCCGTAACGGTTTCAACATCTATACCGACCAGGTGGCCAATGCGGATTACCTCTACAATCCGGAAAGCAAACTGTTCATGTCTCTGGACACCCCGCGTACGGTGAAAGCCAAGGGCGAATACGCCGCCAGCCTCGGTCTGGGCGCGCTGTTCACCTGGACTATCGACCAGGACAACGGCGTGCTGGTGAACGCCGCGCGTGAAGGTCTGGGCTATGAAATGGCCTCTGAAGTTATCGATATGGAGCCGTTCTATTTCGAAGGCATCAACGTCGAACCGACGGATGAAGCGGATGAAACGGATGAAAATGAGGAAGACGACGTTCAGCCTGAACCGGCGGTCAACCACGCGCCGAAAGCAGCCATCGAACTGATGGTGGTTGGCGGCTCCCGCGTGCGTCTTTCCGGCGAAAAATCCTCGGATGAAGATAGCGACGACCTGTCCTTCAGTTGGGGCGTGCCTGCGGCGATCGCCGTGGCGGATAAAACCGCCGCCGTCATCGAGTTCGACGTCCCGAAAGTGAGCGAAGATACCGAGTTCACCTTTACTCTGTTCGTGCGCGATACCTGGGGTGAGCCGTCAACGCAGCAGCGCTTTGTGCTCTCCGTCGTCGCCGCTACCCAGAGCGATGACAGCGAAGACGAGTCGGAAGACAAGAACGATGATGAGCCGTCGGACGACCAGGATAACAGCGATGATCAACCTCAACCGGCGGATGATGATGTAGTGCCGTCAGACGAAACCACGCCTTATCCGCTGTGGAATGCCAGCACCGTGTATGGCAGCAACTGGGGTACCTTTGAAACCGTCAGCTGGAAAGGCCACAACTACCAGGTGAAATGGTGGTCTCAGGGTGACCAGCCGGACCTGAACTGCGGTCAGTTCGCGGTATGGAGCGATCTTGGCGCGTACTAAGCGTTAATCGTCACTGACGAGTAATAGCCAGCCCCGGAGCCATCCGGGGCTTTTTATTGGCGCTCTTTTCGGTTTTCCCGGTGGCGCTAGCGGGCTACTGCAAGTCGATAGCCCGGAATGCGCCGGGATAAATACATCGGCGCGGCTTCTTCCCGGGTCGCGCTGCGCTAACCCGGGCTACGGGTAACGTGCCGTCTGTGGTTCCGGCCAACTCACCGTCGTCTGCGGTGTGCTCCCCCGGTAGCGCTGCGCTGACCGGGCTACGGGTTCACCGTCGTCTGCGGGCCAGTAGCCCGGACAGGCGCGACGCGCCGCCTCCGGGAAGACCGGCGGAACTAGCTTTCGCTGACCGTCTCCGGGCGCTGAAAGCGGCGCAGCTCGCGTAGCAGCCCGACCAGCACCACGCCCACAATCACCAGCGCCCAGCCGCTGGCGCTCGCCGAAGCGGCTGGCGTCAGAATCGCGCCCAGCCCCCCCAACAGCGCCGCGCCTATCGCATCGCCGGTCACGTTCTGCGCGGTCCACAGCCCGTTGATGCGCCCGAGCATATTCTCCGGGGTTTGCGTCTGGATCAGCGTATATTGCAGCAGCGAGCTTATTGCGCTCAGCCAGCCAAACAGCGCCAGGCACAGCGCGCCCAGCTCCCACACCGGCATCAGGCTGAACAGCGCAATCGCCACAAACGAGCCGACGGTGGTCGCCAGCATCAGCACGCCGGGCTTCGCCGTCTGCGCCAGCTGTCCGCTGGTCAACGCGCCGAACGCCGCTCCCAAAGGGATCGCCGCGTACAGCAGGCCAATCTGCGACGCCGACATCTGCCAGCTTCCGGCCAGCGCCGGATAGAGCACGCGTACCGCGCTGGCCATCGTCAGCAGTCCGCCAAGCAGCGCAATGCCGCCGATAAGCGGACTGTTAAACAGAAACTTCAATCCCGCGTTCAGCGATTTTAGCGGGTGTTCGCGCGGCTGCGGCGGCGGTGCCAGCCGCGGCAGACGCAGCAGGGTCAGCGTCGTTATAAAAGTACCTGCCGCCGCCAGCCCGTAGTTCCAGGCCACGCCGCCGGTTGCCAGCAGCAGACCGCCGATCATCGGTGAAATGACCGATCCCAGCCGCACCGTCAACATAGTGATCGCCCCGGCCTGCATCAGATTTTCCCTACCAACCAGCGCTGGGGTCGCCGCCAGCAGCGCGGTCACGCCGATTGAGGCAAACAGGCCGTCCCAGATGCCCAGCAGATAGATAGCGATGAGCGACGGTTCCGGCAGCATGGCGTTGAGGCACAGGCCGACGAAGCCGATGCCGCAGGTGCCGCGCGCCAGCAGGATCAGACGCTTACGCTCATAGCGGTCGGCAAGCACGCCGCCGATCATCAGACCGACAAACATCGAACCGCCGGTTAAGGTGACCGACAGCCCCACTTGCCAGGTCGAATGGGTCATCATCTGGATCTGTACCGGGATCGCCACGCCCAGCAGGCCAAGCGACAGAATGGAGATAAAGCGGGCGATAAAGACGGCACGAAAGGCCGGGTGGGTTTTCAGCAAGCTGAGATTCAGCAGCCAGGATTGTCGGTTCATGACAGCGCCTTGTTATTATTTTCCATACCATTTTTATGGGTGCACATGCTAACATAACTGGATAGAATCGATAACGATAATTACTATCATTATCATGTCAGGGATGTAAGCCATGTCGTCTTCAACGACCGCGGCGCGCGCCTTTGCCGTGCCGGGTCTTTTAATCGTGTTAATCATTGCGGTTGCGCTCAGCCTGCTGATCGGCGCCAAACCCCTACCGTTTAGCGTCGTCATCGATGCTTTCGCCGGCACCTGCCAGAGCGCCGATTGCACCATCGTCCTTGATGCCCGACTGCCGCGAACCCTTGCCGGGCTGCTGGCCGGCGCCGCGCTGGGCCTGGCCGGAGCGCTGATGCAAACGCTGACCCGTAACCCGCTGGCGGATCCGGGGATCCTCGGCGTCAACTCCGGCGCCAGCTTCGCTATCGTGCTGGGTGCGGCGCTGTTTGGTATCTCCTCACCGCAGGAGCAGCTGCTGATGGCCTTTTGCGGCGCGTTCGGCGCCTCGCTGCTGGTCGCCTTTACCGGCAGCCAGGGCGGCGGCCAGCTGAGCCCGGTTCGCCTGACCCTCGCGGGGGTCGCCCTGGCGGCGGTGCTGGAAGGCCTTTCCAGCGGTATCGCCCTGCTCAACCCCGACGTCTACGATCAACTGCGCTTCTGGCAGGCGGGTTCGCTGGACGTGCGCACCCTGCAAACGCTTAAAATTGTCCTGATCCCGGTACTCATTGCCGGCCTGGTGACGCTATTGCTGAGCAGGGCCTTAAACAGCCTGAGCCTCGGTAACGATACGGCCACCGCGCTCGGCAGCCGGGTGGCACGTACCCAGCTCATCGGCCTGCTGGCGATTACCGTCCTGTGCGGCAGCGCCACGGCGGTGGTCGGGCCCATCGCCTTTATTGGCCTGATGATGCCGCATATGGCCCGCTGGCTGGTGGGCGCGGATCATCGCTGGTCGCTACCGGTCACCCTGCTGGCCACCCCTGCCCTGCTGCTGTTTGCCGACGTGCTGGGCCGTCTGCTGGTCCCCGGTGAGCTGCGGGTTTCGGTAGTCAGCGCCTTTATCGGCGCGCCGGTGCTGATCTGGCTGGTCCGCCGCCAGCCGCGCGGAGGTGGAATGTGATGGCCCCGTCCCGCCGCCTGATGTTTAGCTGCCTGCTGCTGCTGATCGCCAGCGCCCTGGTCTCCCTGTGGGGGCTCGGCACCGGCCTGGTACCGTTAAGCGTTGAACAGGTTATCTCCGCGCTGCTCGGCGATGCGCCGCGCAATATCACCCTGGTGGTGACCGAGTGGCGCCTGCCCCGCGTGCTGATGGCGCTGCTGATCGGCGCCGCCCTCGGCGTCAGCGGCGCGATTTTCCAGTCGCTCACCCGCAACCCCTTGGGTAGCCCGGACGTGATGGGTTTTAACACCGGGGCGTGGAGCGGCGTGCTGGTCGCCATGGTCATGTTCGGCCAGAACCTGGCGGCCATCGCCGCGGCAGCCATGGCTGGCGGGATCCTCACCGCGCTGGTGGTCTGGATACTGGCGTGGCGCAACGGGATTGAAACCTTTCGCCTGATTATTATCGGCATCGGCGTCCGCGCCATGCTGGTAGCATTCAATACCTGGCTACTGCTGCGCGCTTCGCTGGAAACCGCCCTCTCCGCCGGGCTGTGGTATGCCGGCTCGCTTAACGGACTGACCTGGGGAAAAACCTGGCCCTCCGCGCCGCTGATTTTCTTGATGCTGGTTTGCGGGGCGCTGCTGGCGCGGCGCATGCGGCTGCTGGAGATGGGTGACGATACCGCCTGTGCGCTGGGCGTGCGGGTTGAGCGTTCGCGCCTGCTGATGATGCTGGTCGGGGTGGTACTGACCGCCGCCGCCACCGCGCTCGCCGGGCCGATTTCATTTATCGCCCTGGTGGCCCCGCATATCGCGCGCCGCCTCAGCGGTACCGCGCGCTGGGGGCTGACTCAGGCGGCGCTGTGCGGCGCCCTGCTGCTGGCCATCTCCGACTACGCCGCGCAGCGTCTGTTTATGCCCTATCAGTTACCGGTGGGCGTGGTGACCGTCAGCATTGGCGGCATCTACCTCATCGCGTTGTTAATTCAGGAGTCCCGCAAAAAATGACCGCTGTTACCTCCCGTTTGCGCGGCGATCGGCTGACCCTGGCGTACGGCAAAAAGACCATCGCCGAATCGCTGAACGTCACCATTCCCGATGGCCACTTTACCGCGATTATCGGTCCCAACGGCTGCGGTAAGTCGACCCTGCTGCGCACCCTGAGCCGCCTGATGACGCCTACCAGCGGCCATGTCTGGCTCGACGGCGAACAGATCCAGCATTACGCCAGTAAAGAGGTGGCAAAGCGCATCGGCCTGCTGGCGCAGAACGCCACCACGCCGGGGGATATAACGGTTCAGGAGCTGGTCGCCCGCGGCCGCTATCCGCACCAGCCGCTGTTTACCCGCTGGCGCAAAGAGGATGAAGAGGCGGTCACCAGGGCGATGAAGGCCACCGGCATTACCGACCTCGCGCAACAAAGCGTCGATACGCTCTCCGGCGGCCAGCGCCAGCGGGCGTGGATCGCCATGGTGCTGGCCCAGGAAACGGCAATTATGCTGCTGGATGAGCCCACCACCTGGCTGGATATCAGCCATCAAATCGATCTGCTGGAGCTGCTGAGCGAGCTGAATCGAGAAAAGGGCTATACGCTGGCGGCGGTGCTGCACGACCTGAATCAGGCCTGCCGCTACGCCACCCACTTGATTGCCCTGCGCGACGGTAAAATCGTCGCCGAGGGCGCGCCGAAGGAGATTGTCAACGCGGCGCTGATCGAGAAGATTTACGGCCTGCGCTGTACGATTATTGACGATCCGGTGGCGCATACACCGCTGGTAGTGCCGCTGGGTCGCAAGTAGAAATTCCCGGCTCGCGCTGCGCTTAGCCGGGCTACCCAATCTGGCACAAACGGTAGCCCGGGTAAGGCGTCAGCCGCAACCCGGGAGTTCATCGATCCCTAACCGAGTATCTCCCTGACCACCGGACCGATCGCTTCAAAAGCCTGCGGAGAGATAATATCCACGTGGGCGCAATCCTGGCTAAACACCTCCAGCTCGCCGATCCACGGCCCCCACACCACCTGCGGGTCCATCCCGGGTTGCCGGGTCTTCTCCGCCACGAACAGCGTCGCCTTACCGTCAAACTTCGCGCTGTGCGCGGTAGTCAGCAGGCGCACCGCATCGGCATAGTTGCCTTCAATCACGCTGAACAGCTCGCCGGAAGCCTGCCCCTGCTGGGCGGCCAGAAACGCCTCACGTTCGCGGGCAATTTCCGCCAGCACCTCAGGATCCAGACCGTTCGCCTCTTTCTCCGCCCAGTTCTGCGTCTCGGGCGGCCAGGTATCCAGCAGCCCGAGGAAGGCCACTGCTTCGCCGCGCTGGCGTAAACGGGCGGCAATTCCCTGCGCCAGGGTACCGCCGAGCGAATAGCCAAACAGATAGTACGGGCCGCGCGGCTGCTGCGAACGCAGGGTTTGCAGATGATGTTCGCATACCGCATCCAGATCCGCCGCCGTCGCCATCGGCCCCTGCGGTCGCGGCGACTGAATGCCGACGATCGACCAGCGCGGGCTTAAATAACGCGCCAGCACGCTGAACTGCCAGGCAAAACCGGAAGCCGGATGGAAGCAAAACAGCGTCGGGCCGTCGCTCTCGCGCAGCGGCAGGATCGCGTCGAAGCCCAGCCGTTGCGCCTGCTCATCGCTCAGATCCGATGCCAGCAGCGCGCTCAGCTTGCCGACGGAAGAAGCGACCATTATCTGGCCAGGCGTCACCTGGCGTTCCAGTTCGCGGCTCAGCAGCGCCGCCAGGCGCATCGCCAGCAGCGAATGGCCGCCAAGGGCGAAGAAATCGGCGTCGATGTCGTTCACCTCACAGCCGAGCAGCTGGCTGAACGCTGCGGCAACGGCAGTTTCCACGCCCGGCTCCGGCGGACGTCCGCTGCGCTCACTGCTCAACGTGGGTAACGGCAGCGCTTTACGATCCAGCTTGCCATTGGCGCTTAGCGGCAGCGCCGGCAGCTGAATCAGCACCACTGGCACCATATGCGGCGGTAGCTGTTCGCCAAGCTGCGCTTTGAGCGCGGCGGTGTCCAGCGGCAGACCGGAAGCAGAAACCAGATAGCCCACCAGCTGACGGGCATCGCCGCCGGTCGCCGCCGCCTGGTTGAAGACGCAGGCGTGAGCCACCGCCTGCGCAACGTCCGGCAGCGCAGATAGCGCGCGGTCAATTTCGCCCAGCTCAATTCGCTGGCCGCGTATTTTTAGCTGGTCGTCGCTGCGTCCGAGATACTCGACCGCGCCGTTATCCAGCCAGCGGGCAACATCGCCGGTGCGGTACATCCGCTCGCCCGGCGCGTAGGGGTCGGCAATAAAGCGGCTGGCGGTCAAATCGGGACGCCCCAGATAGCCCTGCGCCAGCTGAATGCCGGTCAGGTAGAGATCCCCCGCCACGCCCGGCGGTACCGGGCGCATGGCGGCATCAAGGATGCGCAAGCCGGTATTCCACACCGGCCAGCCAATCGGTACGCTGGCGCCGGTGACTGCCGCCAGTTCGGGCCCGCAGGCCGGATACCAGCTGACGTCCACCGCGGCTTCCGTCGGGCCGTACAGGTTATGCAGCGGCGCGCCGGTGAGCTGCTCCCATTCACGGCATAGCGCCGTCGGCAGCGCCTCTCCGCTACAGAATACCCGGCGCAGGGTTTGACAACAATCGACGTTTTCCGCCTCCAGCGAGGCAACGAACGCCGCGAGCATCGACGGCACAAAGTGGGTCGTTGTCACGCCGTAGCGGGCAAAAAACTGCTGCATCGCCAGCGGGTCGCGGTGGGCTTCCGGCTCGGCCATCACCAGCTGCGCGCCGGCGATAAACGGCCACCAGAACTCCCATACCGAGACATCAAAGCTGCACGGCGTTTTCTGCGCCACCACATCCTCAGCACAGAGCGGATAGTGGTCCTGCATCCACAGCAGGCGGTTGACGATGGCGGTCTGCCCGACCATCACCCCTTTCGGCCGCCCGGTGGAGCCGGAGGTAAAGATGATATACGCGGTATGCTCCGGCTGCGAGAGCGCCAGCGGCGCGGACTCGCCCGCCGCCAGCGGCTGCTGGTAGCAGAGGCTTTCCAGGCCGGGAATATCGCTAAAGCGCGCCAGCTGATCCTCAGAGGTGATCAGCAGCGACGGACGGGCGTCTTCCAGCATCATCCGCAAGCGGTCGTCGGGATAGCCGGTATCCAGCGGCAGCCACGCGGCTCCGGCCTCAACAATGCCGTGCAGCGCCAGCGTCAGGAACACCGAACGCGGCAGCGCGACCGCCACGCTATCGCCCGGTTTGACGCCCCGTGCGCGCAGACGCTCGGCCAGCGCTACCACCTGCTGGCGCATCTCACGGTAGCTAAACTGCCAGCAGCCATCCGCCAGCGCCGGGGCATCCGGGGTTTTTGCCGCCTGCGCCGCCACCAGCGCGCTCAGGGTGGTGAGCGGCAGGTCGACAGCGGTCGCGTTCACCTGCGCCAGGCGTTGGTTTTCCGCCGCCGACAGCATATTCGCCTCGCCGCAGGGCAGAGTGGGATTATCGGCAAACTGAGTCAGCAAAGAAGATAGACGGGCGATATGCCCGCGCAGCGTCTGTTCATCATATCGCTGCTTGTTCGCCAGCACCTCCAGCGATAGACCGCCGGTTTCATCCGGGAAGAGCGCCAGCTCCAGGTCATTGACCGGGCCGGTGGCCAGGGTGTGGGTAATCGCCTGTACGCCGTCGATATCCAGCTGATAGTCGAAGACTTTAATATTGAGTACCGGGCCAAACAGCGGTTCATCGCCCGCCGCCCTGCCGCTGTCGCGGACAATCTGTTCGGCATCATAGCGCTGGTGGCGGCGCATTTTCTTGAGCTGTCCGGCAAGACGCATGGCCAGCTCCGCCAGCGTTTCCCGGGCGTCAATATTGACCGCCAGCGGCAGAACGTTGAGCACCGGGCCGGTAGCGGTTAATGCCGCAGAGCCCATGCGGCGCATGAAAATAAAGCCCGCGGCGTAATCCATTCGGCTGCACAGCCGTCCCAGCCACAGGGCGGTCAGCGCCAGCGCCAGATCCGCGCGCTGGCACTGCGGCGCGCCTGCCGCCAGCCGGCTAAATACGCCGGCGTCGACCTCCAGCTTCATGCGCCAGATATCGGTGCTGGTCGCCCTTCCCGCCAGCGGCGCGTCGGAAAGGGAGGCCGGAGCCGGCAGCGCCTGACGCTGCGCCTGCCAGAACTGTTTATCACGCTGCCAGGCGTCGCTGCCGTAGTAGCGCTGGTACTCTTCCACCACCTCGGCAAACGGCGTGAACGGCGAAGCTGGCGTATCTTCGCCGCGCTGCCATGCGCGATAAATCGCGGCGATCTGGCGGGTAATAGCCGGGAAACTGAAGCCATCGACCAGCAAATGATGGTAACGCTGATACCAGTACCAGCACTTATCCCCCACCCGCAGCAGCTGATGGCAGACCAGCGGATTACCGCCGTCCACGCGCAGGTTTTGCCCGAGATCGGCCTGCATCAGCGCCAGCGCGGCAGCGTGCGGGTCGTGCGACGTGCGCAGATCCCGATAGTCCGGCTCGGCAAAATGACGATTTTCATCGACCCACTGCCAGGCTTCGCCGTTATCTTCACAAAAACGCATGCTGAGGGTGTCAGCCTGAGAGAGCCCGGTGACAATCGCCCGCCCGAGCAAGGTCGGGTCGATATCGCCGCGCAGCTCAACATAGTGGGCCACGCTCCAGGCGCCGGGCAGCGTCGAGAGGCGCTCCGCCATCCAGATCCCCGGCTGAGCCGCAACCAGCGGTAAACGTGTGGTCATTGTGAGCTCCTCAGGATGCATAGTGCGCGGGGGTAAGCGTTGACCAGTTCTCCGCCAGCCAGGCGTTGCACGCCTCTAACGACTGCGGCGGGCACTCTACCGTCCAGCCTTCCGGCAGGGCGCAGTGGTGCGGCCACAGGCTGAACTGCTGCTGGTCATTGCGCAGAATGTAAAACTGCCCTTGCGGATTGTCGAAGGGGTTACTGAATTGCATATCAAATTCCTCGTAAATCGCGCTTTGCTACTCTTCACGGCCTAATGGCTGCCACAGCTGGATGAGCCCGGCCGTCAGCCCGCCGCGCCAGCAAAGCGCATCATGTCCGCCGTCAACCTGACGCCAGAAAATCGTCTGCTGTTCCAGATGCGTCAGCAGCGCCTGGTTCGCGCGAAAAATGATCGGCTCGCGAACGCCGGCCTCCAGCCAGATGCGTAGCCCTTGCGGCTGTATTTCGCCGCGGCTGAGCCGCTCAATCAGCAGGCCCGTCTGCGCGCCGCCGCGATGCGGCCACCAGTAGGAGCCAGACTGGCTGAGCACGCAGCCAAATCGCCGGGGCCAGTAGAGCGCGGCGAACATCGCGGCCAGGCCGCCAAAGCTCTGGCCTGCCACCACGGTTCGGTCGGCGCTATCGCTGAAAGGTGCTATCCGGTGAACCATCGGCAGCAGCTCTTCCTGAACCGCCAGCCAGAACGTTTCATTGCAGGGAAGCTCTTCGGCGCGATGCTGGTTATCGATAACGTCAATCAGCAGATAAACCGCCTGCGGTAACCGCTTCTCGCGGGTTAATCCTGCTAGCGGCGCCCATACCGGCATGCTTTCTGCCCAGAACTGACCATCAAGCAAAATCGCCAGCGGGCGCGCTTGCGGCTGCGCATCGCCGGTGGCGTAAATCCATATCCGCCGACGGTTGCCGAGTCGCTGGCTCTGCCATTCAATGCAGACCGGCGGCTGATAAGGTTCATCACGCAGCGCCCAGCCGGGCTGTTCGGGGGCGTCCGGCAGCTCCAGCGCAGAGACCGCGTGGCCGCGCCCGCCCTTCCAGCTTTGCGGATTAAGCGGGTCGGCAATCGCCCGCGGCAGCAGCTTGCGCCAGCCTTCGCGCAGCAACGCGCGGTCCGGGCTGTCGCCGTTAAAAAGCTGAGGGGAAAAGTCGTCGTCCCGCGCGGAAGGAATAAAGCAGTAGCTGCCGCGCCAGGCGGCAGAGAGAGTGGTTTGCCAGCACCAGGCATCGGTACCGGGAATGCGCTGCAGCGTTTGCGGTACGGCGTTTTTATGATGGTCAGTCACGCCGGTAATATAAATCCATACCCGCCGGGTTGGCGAAGAGGCTTCGTTGCCCGCCGGATCGCGCCACCAAAAGGTCACCCGATACGCGTCGTCCACGACCTCAATTTGCGGACCGGAGATATGGCGCCACCAGTCGTCGCATCCTGTCTTATGCATTCCTTTCAACCCTATGTTTATCGTGACATTTATCAACAAACGCATTAATAAACGCAATATTTATTGATAATATTATTGATAACTATTTTCATTTGCAATAGCGTATTAGCGCGCTGTGGGAAGCGCGTCTTTTAAAAAATAAACATGTCAGAGAGAGCTTATGCAGCGCCGGGACTTTCGGGGAAACAATTTAGCCCGAAAGCCGGGTTCTGGTCAGCGACGGAGTGCCTGTGCTCTCTACCGGCAACATTGATACCGCCTCCCCTCCCGACGGGAAGGGGCCTTTGGGGAAGGCGGCGACGAAAAGCAGGATTTACAATGAATAACAGGATCAAATCCCTGGCCTTGCTGGTCAATCTGGGAATCTACGGGGCTGCTTTTCCGCTAAGCGCGGCGGAAACGGTCTCCGATAGCAAAACCGCAACCGCTGATGAAACCATGGTTGTCACCGCCGCCGAGCAGAACCTTCAGGCGCCTGGCGTATCAACCATCACCGCAGATGAAATTCGTAAACGTCCGCCTGCGCGCGACGTATCTGAAATTATCCGTACCATGCCGGGCGTTAACCTGACCGGCAACTCCACCAGCGGCCAGCGCGGCAACAATCGCCAGATTGATATTCGCGGCATGGGCCCGGAAAACACCCTGATCCTGATTGACGGCAAGCCCGTGACCAGCCGCAAC
Organism: Klebsiella sp. HN106; assembly: GCF_051209435.1. Lineage (NCBI taxonomy): Bacteria > Pseudomonadati > Pseudomonadota > Gammaproteobacteria > Enterobacterales > Enterobacteriaceae > Klebsiella > Klebsiella sp. HN106. The sequence continues at coordinate 503,723 of NZ_JBLURD010000002.1, forward strand.
TCCGTACGTTTGGGCTGGCGCGGCGAGCGCGATACCCGCGGCGATACCTCATGGGTTCCGCCGGAGCTGATCGAACGTATTGAAGTCATTCGCGGCCCGGCGGCCGCGCGCTACGGCAACGGCGCGGCGGGCGGCGTGGTCAATATCATCACCAAGAAGAGCGACGGCGAATGGCACGGTTCATGGAATACCTACATGAACGCCCCGGAGCATAAAGACGAAGGTTCGACTAAACGCACCAACTTTAGCCTCAGCGGCCCGCTGGGGGGCGATTTCAGCTTCCGCCTGCTGGGCAACCTCGACAAAACCCAGGCCGATGCCTGGGATATCAACGACGGACATCAATCCGAGCGTACCGGCGCCTATGCCAATACCATGCCTGCCGGGCGTGAAGGGGTGAAAAATAAGAATATTAACGGCGTCGTGCGCTGGGATTTCGCGCCGATGCAGTCGCTGGAGTTTGAATCCGGCTACAGCCGTCAGGGCAACCTCTACGCGGGCGATACGCAGAACACCAATACTAACGATCTGGTGAAAGAGAACTACGGGAAAGAGACGAACCGCCTCTATCGCCAGACTTATTCCGTCACCTGGAACGGCGGCTGGGATAACGGCGTGACCACCAGCAACTGGGCCCAGTACGAACGTACCCGTAACTCGCGTAAAGGCGAAGGTCTGGCGGGCGGCACGGAAGGTATCTTCAACAGCAACCAGTTCAGCGATATCGACCTCGCCGACGTGATGCTGCACAGCGAAGTCAACATCCCTCTGGATCTGGTGTTTAACCAGAACCTGACGCTGGGCTCCGAGTGGAATCAGCAGCGGATGAAGGATTTGGCGTCAAATACCCAGACCTTTATGGGCGGCGATATCGACGGCTATGACAGCACCGGCCGTAGCCCATACTCGAAGGCCGAGATCTTCTCCCTGTTTGCCGAAGACAACGTGGAGCTGACCGACACCACCATGCTGACGCCGGCGCTGCGTTTCGATCATCACACGATCGTCGGCAACAACTGGAGCCCGTCGCTTAACTTGTCTCAGGGTCTGTGGGATGACTTCACGTTAAAAATGGGCATCGCCCGCGCCTATAAAGCGCCGAGCCTGTACCAAACCAACCCGAACTATATTCTCTATAGTAAAGGCCAGGGCTGCTATGCCAGCGGCAACGGTACCGGTTGCTACATGATGGGTAACGATGACCTGAAAGCCGAAACCAGCATCAACAAAGAGATTGGCCTTGAGTTTAAACGCGACGGCTGGCTGGCGGGTGTGACATGGTTCCGTAACGACTACCGCGATAAAATCGAAGCGGGCTACGCGCCGATTTCACAGACGACGAACGGTAAAGTGAAAACCGATATCTATCAGTGGGAAAACGTGCCTAAAGCGGTGGTTGAAGGTCTCGAAGGCACCCTGAACGTGCCGGTCAGCGAAACGGTGAACTGGACCAATAACATCACTTATATGCTGCAAAGTAAAAACAAGAAAACCGGCGATCGTCTGTCGATTATTCCGGAATATACCCTGAACTCCACTCTGAGCTGGCAGATTCAGGAGGATATTTCGGTGCAGTCGACCTTCACCTGGTACGGCAAGCAGCAGCCGAAGAAATATAACTACAAAGGTGAGCCGGCGGTGGGTTCTGAAACGGATGAAGTCAGCCCTTACAGCATCGTTGGCCTGAGCGCCACCTGGGATGTGACGAAAAATGTCAGCCTGACCGGCGGCGTGGATAACGTCTTCGACAAGCGCCACTGGCGCGCGGGTAATGCGCAAACCACCGGTAGCCTGACGGATGTTTCTTATATGGCTGGCGCTGGCGCCAATACCTATAACGAATCAGGCCGCACCTGGTATCTGGGCGTCAATACTCACTTCTGATTGTCCGGCCGTTCCCCCCGCCCTCTTCCCATAGAGGGCGGAGGGGAGAATCTGTTAACATCCCCCTATGCAAACCCAACGTTCTATCATTCAGCTTGCCGATCGCTCGCTGCAGCGTGTCGATTTCGACCCATTGACCTTTCGGCCTGAAGATCTCCTCTGGCTGCCGCACCATGCCCGGCTAACCGGCTGCGCCCGCAAGCGGCAGAGCGAACATCTTGCCGGGCGTATCGCTGCGGTTTATGCGCTGCGGGAAGTCGGTGAAACAGAGGTCCCTGCCATTGGCGACCAACGCCAGCCCCTATGGCCGCACCCGTGGTACGGCAGCATAAGCCACTGTGAACGCAGCGCGCTGGCAGTCGTCTCTGTCCGGCCGATCGGCGTTGATATTGAGCGCATCTTGACTCCTGACCTGGCGGCTGAGCTGGAAAGCTGCATCATCAACAGCGCGGAAAAAAGTCTGCTGGACGCCAGCGGCCTGGGCCCCGAGCTGGCGCTCACGCTGGCATTTTCGGCGAAAGAGAGCGCGTTTAAGGCCAGCCATCCCGACGTACAGGCGGGCGTCGGTTTTAGCGATTTTACGCTGGCGTATATAAAGGAGGGAAATCTGCTTCTTCGGCTCTCCGCCGGGGAGTATCGGCTGCAATGGATTAAGGCCGATGACTACGTCATTACGCTCTGCGCGGCGTAAAAACAAAACCCGCGCGGCAGCCGCACGGGTTATCGGTTTAAGCCGGCGTAAAGTCAGCGCATTTTCTGCGCCAGCCCGGCGACGGAAGCGGCATCGAAACCGTGGTGTTTACGCAGCCAGCCGCGATCTGCCGCCGCCGCATACTCACCATCCGGGATCCCCAGGCGTTTGAGCGGAATTGCCGCCCCGGCCTCAGCCAGCACTTCCGCCACCAGGCTACCCAACCCGCCGTTGACGTTATGCTCCTCCACCGTTATCACCGCCTTGCAGGGTTTCAGCGCCGCCAGCAGCGCGGCGGTATCGCAAGGGCGAATGGACGGCACGCTCACCACTTTAGCCTGAATCCCCGCGTCGGCCAGCATCTGCGCGGCATCGACGATCTCATGCACCGTCGATCCGGTAGCGACCAGAGCGATATCCTCGCCTTCCCGCAGCGTAACGACCGCTCCCGGCACGAAGCGATAGCTTTCATCATGCAGTTCCGGCAGCGCCTTGCCGTCAAGACGAATATAGACCGGCCCCTGATAGCCGATGGCGTAATCGATAATCTGCCGGCATTCGCGCGGCGAAGACGGGGCGAAAATCTGGATATTGCCGAAGCCGCGCATCACCGCCAGGTCATCAATCGCATGATGGGTGCTGGCCAGCGGGCCGTAGCTGGCGCCGGCGTTAAGGCCAAATAGCTTAACGTTGGTGTTGTTATAGCAAACGTCGACTTTAATCTGCTCATTGGCGCGGGAAATCAGGAACGGCGCGGCGTTACAGGTGACCGCCACTTTCCCCCCCAGGGCCAGGCCCGCCGCCGTCCCGACCATGCTCTGCTCAGCGATACCCACGTTCACCAGACGCCCGGGGAACTGTTTAATAAACGGCGCGATTTTGGCCGTTGACGTGGAGTCAGCCACCACCGGCACCAGATCGACACCGCTGTCGACCGCATCAATAAAGGCCTGAACCATCACGCTCGCCAGGTGTTCTGCATTACTCATCTTTCAGTTCCTCCAGTGCCAGTGCAATTTCTTCGCCTTTCGGTACCCGGTGGTGCCACTCCGGGCGCCCCTGGATAAAGGAAATACCGGCACCTTTCGTGGTGTTGGCGATAATAACGTTGGGTTTACCTTCCTGCTTCAGCCCTTCCAGGGTCGCCACCACCGACGCCATGTCGTTACCCTGGCATTCGGTAACCGTCATTCCGAAGGCTTTCCATTTATCGGCCAGCGGATCGGTATTCATAATTTCCCGCGTCGGCCCCGCCAGCTGGAGATTGTTTTTGTCATTAATAATGACGAGGTTATCAAGGCCGTAGTGCGCCGCAGCCAGCGCCGCTTCCCAGTTGCTGCCTTCCGCCAGTTCGCCATCGCCGGTAATTAAAAAGATGCGGCGGGTGCTGTTGCTTTTTTTCGCAGCCAGCGCCAGCCCCACCGCAACAGGCAAACCGTGGCCCAGCGCGCCGGTGTTGAGTTCAATCCCCGGCGTTTTCTGACGAACCGGGTGACCAGGAAGATGAGAATTCGCATGCTGATAGGTTTCCAGCCAGTCAACCGGGAAGAAGCCCGCTTCGGCCAGCACGCAGTAGTAGCAGCCCACCGCATGGCCTTTCGACTGGATGTAGATATCGCGCTGGTCATCATCCACGCGGTCCGGCGCGACGTTCATAATGCGAAAATAGAGCGCAGTGAGCAGTTCAACCTGCGACAGGTCGGCGCCGGTGTGCCCGCCAGCGGGGCTATTGGCATTCAATCTGACGATATGGCGACGTACGGCGCGGGCTTTACGCTCAAGTGCCTGGACATCATAGCTATAGGGATTCATTTAATACCTCTGAATTTATTTTCAACTTGGAATATTTATTCCGTCAGGGACTAAAAAAACCAGACATCCCCAGGCAACGCATCGTAGGGCTCACGCCGCTGCATCATACTCAGGAACATTCTGCCTCCTTACCACCGGGTATCACTTCACCCGGGCACTTTTCAGTTGACCTGAAATCGCCATGAATATATATTCAGTAACGATTCTTTATTCAATTATGCGGCTACTGTTCTGTTTTTGTCCATAACTGATTTTGAGGATTGGCGAAAGTTAGATATTCATCACACTTAAATGTCTTTTCTTTTCGCGTATGATAATGAGCTCTAAGATAATGGCTGCACGTAAATGATTTTCGGGGAAATATATGGCTAAGCAGGATGAACAACGGCTATTAGTTAAGATTGCCACGCTCTACTATCTCGAAGGACGCAAGCAGTCCGACATTGCTCAACTTCTCTCGCTTTCTCAGTCATTTATCTCCCGAGCGATCACCCGCTGCCAGAAAGAGGGCGTGGTGAAAATTAGCGTTGTTCAGCCATCAAATATTTTTCTTAACCTTGAAAAAGGTCTTGAGGATCGTTACGGAATTAAGCAAGCCATCGTGGTGGATACCGAAGAGGATGCCAGCGATCACACCATCAAGCGCGCTATCGGTTCCGCCGCTGCCCACTACCTCGAAACGCGATTACGGCCAAAGGATCTGATTGGCGTCTCTTCGTGGAGTTCCACCATCCGCGCGATGGTGGATGAAGTACACGCCCAAAACCTGAAAGCCAGCGGCGTCATCCAGTTGCTCGGCGGCGTAGGGCCGAACGGCAACGTGCAGGCCACTATTCTCACCCAGACCCTGGCGCAGCATCTGAACTGTGAAGCCTGGCTGCTCCCTTCACAGAGCATTGAAGGATCCACCGAGGAGAAGAATCGTCTTGTTGCCAGTAAAGATGTCGCCGACGTTATTGCCCGCTTTGATGAAGTCGATATCGCAATTGTCGGGATCGGTATTCTTGAACCTTCGCAGCTGCTGAAAACATCCGGCAACTACTATCACGAAGATATGCTGCAGGTGCTGGCGGAACGCGGTGCCGTGGGTGACATTTGCCTGCACTATTACGATAAAAACGGCAGAGCAGTGTTACGCGATGATGAAGATCCTGTTATCGGTATGGCGCTGGAGAAGGTGAAGAAGTGCCCTAACGTGGTGGCCCTGGCCGGCGGCAGCGAGAAGGTCGCGGCTATCAAAGGTGCGCTTTCGGGCGGTTATATCGATGTTCTGATCACCGATTACCCAACGGCCAGACTGCTTATTGCCGGTTAATTTCCTCACTCAAACACTTTCCCACAGCCTTTACGCTTTGCCAGAAGCGTAAAGGTTACGCAAATAAGTCATTACATTTCAATAATATAAAACTCTAAAATCACCTCCTTTCCCACCCATAGCTGAACGCTTCGCCGATCGGATAAGTGTGATTGCCAGCACAATTGATAACTTTTCCAGTAGCCCGACGGGAAGTTTCTGGCTAAGGTATCAAATAAATAATCACTATCGAATATATATTCAGTGATTAAAAAAGTGAAAACGAATTGTCACATCATGCCCTGCCAGGAAGCAATGCGAACAAGAGGAATGCTCACCTTTTGCCCTCCGCACCAGGACGAAGTGTGACTCAGGAGACTACCTAATGCAGGCAACACCTAAAGAGTTCATCATTGCACTGGACGAAGGCACCACGAATGCCAAAGCCGTCGTGCTCGATAGCCGCGGCCAGGTCGTGGTGAAATTCTCCCAGCCGCTGGCGATTCAAACACCGCGTGAGGGCTGGGTTGAGCAGTCGGGAGAAGTGCTGGTAGAGGCGTCACTGGACGTTATTGCGCAAGCGGTTGAACACGTTGGCGCGGAAAACATCGCTGCCTTAGCCATCAGCAATCAGCGCGAGACGGCGATCGGCTGGTATCGCCAGAGCGGTAAGCCGATCAACGCGGCTATCACCTGGCAATGTACCCGCAGCGCTGCGTTTTGCGATGAACTACGCCGCGACGGTACTGAGCAACAAATTAAGGCCGCTACCGGCCTGCCGATTGCCCCCCTGTTCTCTGCTTCAAAAATGCGCTGGCTGCTGGAATCCATTCCTGAGGGTCGCATGCTGGCAGAGCGGGGAGAAATCTGCCTCGGCACTATTGACAGCTGGCTGCTGTGGAACTTAACCCAGGGCGAAGCGTTTCATTGCGATTATTCCAATGCCGCGCGCACGCAGCTACTGAACCTGCAAACCGGCCAGTGGGACGACGAAATGCTGGCGCTATTCCAGATCCCACGCGCCGCGCTGCCGGAGATTAAACCGTCCAGCGGATTATTTGGCTATACCCGCGGGCTGAATAATATTCCTGACGGTATTCCGGTGATGGCGATGGTCGGGGATTCCCACGCCGCGTTGTTTGGCCACGCACTGGGCGAACTCGGCTGTGTTAAAGCCACCTACGGTACGGGGTCATCGGTGATGGCGCCGGTAAAATCCGCACAGTGCGATATCGACGCGCTGGCCACCACCATCGCCTGGCACGACGGCGACAGCATCACCTACGGGCTCGAAGGTAATATTCCCCATACCGGCGACGCCGTGGCGTGGATGGCCGACAGCACCGGGTTAAGCGAGCTTTCGGACACCGAACTGGCTCACGAGCTTAACACCCTTCCCGGCTCCGTGGACTCCACTCTTGGCGTCTATTTTGTACCAGCCTTAACCGGCCTCGGTGCACCGTGGTGGGACGACAGCGCCCGCGGCGTGATTTGCGGTCTGAGCCGCGGCGTCAAGCGCGCCCATCTGATTCGCGCCGCGCTGGAATCCATTACCTATCAAATCGCCGATGTCGTCGTCGCCATGCGCCAGCAGGATGACTTCCATTTAGCGGCTCTGATGGTCGACGGCGGCCCGACCAAAAACGACTGGTTAATGCAGTATCAGGCTGACCTGCTCGGCTGCCCGGTGATGCGCAGCGACGTTGCCGAACTGTCGGCGATTGGCGCAGCCCTCCTTGCGCGCAAGGCCCTGAATCCGGGAACGGTCACCGACCTGAAAGCCTTTTTAACCGAACATAGCGAATTTATTCCCGATATGGCCCGCCACCAGCGCCTGCAGAAGAGATGGCAGGAGTGGCGCCATGCGGTGAACAGAACATTATGGAAACCGGCAACGTCCGCCTGACGCCCACCAGGGAATCGCACGCGTGACGCACCTTACTCATCAACAAAAGGAGACCCCCGGCCCATAAACTCGATTTACAGGCCTTACGTTGTTTCACCGTACCCGACAATAACAACCAAGAGAGAAAATTGTCATGAAATTACGTTTAACGCTTTTAACTGCTGCTACCCTGACCGCCTTTTCTTTTGCCGCTCAGGCCGCAGAAAAAGGCACCATTATGATCATGGTTAACTCGCTGGATAACCCGTATTACGCCTCTGAAGCCAAGGGCGCCAGCGAGAAAGCCAAAGAGCTGGGATATCAAACTACCATTCTGTCCCATGGCGAAGATGTCAAAAAACAGAACGAGCAGATCGATACCGCCATCGGTAAAAAAGTTCAGGGCATTATTCTGGATAACGCCGACTCCACCGCCAGCGTCGCCGCCATTGAAAAAGCGAAGAAAGCGGGTATTCCGGTGGTTTTAATCAACCGTGAAATTCCTGTCGATGATATTGCGCTGGAGCAAATTACCCATAATAACTTCCAGGCCGGTTCTGAAGTCGCCAACGTATTTGTCGAGAAAATGGCGGAGAAAGGCAAATACGCCGAGCTGACCTGTAACCTGGCGGATAATAATTGCGTAACGCGTTCAAAATCTTTCCACCAGGTTATCGACCAGTACCCGGATATGGTCAGCGTCGCTAAGCAGGACGCGAAGGGCACGTTAATCGACGGCAAACGCATTATGGACAGCATCCTGCAGGCGCACCCCGACGTGAAAGGCGTGATTTGCGGCAACGGTCCTGTCGCGCTTGGCGCCATTGCCGCGCTGAAAGCCGCTAATCGCAACGACGTGGTGGTGGTCGGTATCGATGGCAGCAACGATGAGCGCGACGCGGTAAAAGCCGGCACCCTGCAGGCCACCGTGATGCTTCAGGCGCAGGCCATCGCCGCTCAGGGAGTGACCGACCTCGATAACTACCTGCAAAAAGGCGAAAAACCGGCCAGGCAGCGCGTGATGTTCCGCGGCATTCTGATCACCCAGGACAATGCAGACAAAGTTCAGGACTTCAATATCAAATCCTGATTCCAGGTTGTTGCGCCCCTTCCGGGGCGCACAGGAGAGTATTATGTATAAAAAAATCTCGCTGATGCTGGTCGTTGTTGCCCTCGGAGGCTGCCGAATTGTTTCTCAGCAGGAGCTGGCCGACCTGAAATCCCCGCCTAATCCGCATATGGCGGATATCGATCGGACATGGCAAGAGCAGGTCGTTCCTCAGGTTGTGGCCAGGGCCCGCCCCGTTGCCGAGTTAATGACTGCCCTGCGCACGGCGAAAGACATTGATAGCGCCTGCAAAGCGTTAGGTTATCGCGCTCAGGATGAGAACCCGTGCGTGTTCTACGTCAAAGTGGAAGGCAATATCAGCAAAATTGATTCCGCTTCCCGCAGCGGAAAAATGACGATCCAGGATACCAGCGGCAGCAACGTGGTGGTGCAGATTGGCCCGACGCTGCGCGGCACGCTTTTACGCGACGGCTACCAGGGCGCCAGCTATCAGGACTTCAACGATCAGGTGCTGTTTGGTGAATATAGCCGGGCGATTAACGAACATGCGGTCAAAATGATCCAGACGGCGCAGGTTAAAACCGGTGAAGCGGTGCAGGTATATGGCGTGTTCTCGGCCTGGGATATTCCGCAGACCGTTCCTGATATTACGCCGGCAAAAATTGTTCGTTTGGGAGGACAATAAAATGCAGCGGCAAGAACTCGTCAATTCCCAACCAGTCGAATCTGAAGTTATTATCGAAACCCGTGAATTATCGCGCGTTTATCCCGGCGTCGTTGCCTTAGATAACGTCAATTACCGGGTCTATCGAAATAAAGTAAACGTTCTGATCGGTGAAAATGGTGCGGGTAAATCCACCATGATGAAAATGCTTGCTGGCGTTGAAACACCCTCCTCCGGTCAAATTATTCTTGATGGCGTTCCGGTTACCCTGAGCTCGACTCACCAGGCCGAAAAGCAGGGAATCAGCATCATTTTCCAGGAATTAAATTTATTTCCGAATATGAACGTCATGGATAATATTTTCATGGCTAACGAGTTCTTTCAAAAAGGAAAGATCAACGAAAAATATCAATACGAGTTAGCCAAAAAATTACTCGAGAGGCTGGAGCTCAACGTCGACCCTTATACCCAGCTCGGCGAGCTCGGTATTGGCCATCAGCAGCTGGTCGAAATTGCGCGCGCGCTTTCAAAAGACACCCGGGTATTAATTATGGATGAGCCCACCTCCGCGCTCAGCCAGTCGGAAGTCAAAATCCTGTTTAACGTTATTGAACAGCTTAAACGTCGCGGCGTCACCATTATCTATATTTCCCACCGCCTCGAAGAACTGATGGAAATTGGCGACCACATCACCATTTTCCGCGACGGACGCTTTATCAGTGAACGCGAGGTCAGCGACGCCAGTATCCCGTGGATTATCGAACAGATGGTCGGCGATAAGAAAAAACATTTCGACTACCGGCCCGCGCCGAAAGGCGAAGCGGTCCTTGCCGTTGAAGGTTTAACGGCGCTGCACCCGAGCGGCGGCTATAAGCTCAACGACGTGACCTTCACCTTAAGTAAGGGAGAGGTGATCGGCATCTATGGCCTGCTCGGCGCCGGACGCACGGAGCTGTTTAAAGGCCTGGTCGGATTAATGCCTTGCCAAAGCGGTAACGTCCATCTCAACGGCGAAAATATCGAAAAGTCCCCGTTCCAGGCGCGGCTGAAAAAAGGGCTGGCGCTGGTTCCCGAAGACCGCCAGGGAGAAGGCGTGGTGCAGATGATGTCGATTCAATCGAATATGACCCTCTCTGATTTCAGCCTTCAGGGCTTTCGTCGGGCGTGGAAATGGCTGAATCCGCAGAAAGAAATCACCTGCGTCAAAGAGATGATCCGCGAACTGGCGATCAAGGTCAGCGACCCCGATCTGCCCATCACCTCGCTCAGCGGCGGCAATCAACAAAAAGTGGTACTCGGTAAGGCGTTGATGACCAGGCCCGAAGTGGTGTTTCTCGATGAGCCCACTCGCGGTATCGACGTCGGCGCGAAAACTGACGTGTATCACCTGATCGGCAAAATGGCCCAACAGGGTCTGGCGGTGATGTTCTCTTCATCGGAGCTGGATGAAGTCATGGCGCTGGCGGATCGCATTCTGGTGATGGCCGATGGCCGGATTACCGCCGATTTACCGCGCCATGCGGTTACCCGCGAAAAATTGATCGCGGCTTCAACACCTCAAGATTAATCAGGCTGGAACCCATCATGAACCAGAAATATATGATTTATATGTACCTGCTGAAGGCAAGAACGTTTATCGCTCTGCTGCTGGTTATCGCATTCTTCAGCGTGATGGTACCGAATTTCCTGACCACATCTAACCTGCTGATTATGACCCAGCACGTGGCCATCACCGGCCTGCTGGCCATCGGCATGACGCTGGTTATCCTGACCGGCGGTATCGACCTTTCCGTCGGCGCCGTCGCCGGGATCTGCGGTATGGTTGCCGGGGCGCTCTTAACCAACGGTCTGCCCTTATGGAACGGCAGCGTTATCTTTTTCAACGTGCCGGAGGTGATCCTCTGCGTGGCGCTCTTCGGCGTGCTGGTTGGCTTTGTTAACGGCGCGGTAATTACCCGCTTCGGCGTGGCGCCCTTTATCTGCACCCTGGGCATGATGTATGTCGCCAGAGGCTCGGCGCTGCTGTTCAACGACGGCAGTACCTATCCGAACCTCAACGGCATGGAAGCGCTGGGCAATACCGGCTTCTCCACTCTCGGCTCCGGGACGCTGATGGGCATCTATCTGCCTATCTGGCTGATGATCGGCTTCCTGCTGCTGGGCTACTGGCTGACCACCAAAACCCCGCTGGGCCGCTATATCTACGCAATCGGCGGTAATGAATCCGCCGCTCGCCTGGCCGGCGTGCCTATCGTCAAAGCAAAAATCTTCGTTTACGCCTTCTCCGGCCTGTGCTCCGCATTCGTTGGCCTCATCGTCGCGTCACAGCTGCAAACCGCGCACCCGATGACCGGCAATATGTTCGAAATGGACGCCATCGGCGCCACCGTGCTCGGCGGAACCGCGCTGGCAGGCGGTCGCGGCCGGGTTACCGGGTCAATCATCGGCGCATTCGTCATCGTCTTCCTCGCCGACGGCATGGTGATGATGGGGGTCAGCGATTTCTGGCAAATGGTCATTAAAGGCGTCGTTATCGTCACCGCCGTCGTCGTCGACCAGTTCCAGCAGAAACTGCAGAACAAAGTCATCCTGATGCGCCGCCATGAGGAGAAGCTGGCTGCGGCAGGAGCCACCAGTTAATCACCTATTTATTACCCCGCCGGACGCACTGCCGTCCGGCTTCAATAAGGGATGAAAAACATGCAAAGAAATTTCCAGAACAAAACGGTTGTGATCACCGGCGCCTGCCGCGGAATTGGTGCAGGTATCGCCGAGCGCTTCGCGCGCGATGGTGCGAATCTGGTGATGGTCTCTAACGCCGAGCGCGTCCATGAAACGGCGGAAACCTTACGCCAGCGCTATCAGGCCGATATCCTGTCGTTACAGGTTGATGTGACCGACGAAGCGCAGGTGCAGTCGCTGTACGAGCAGGCTGCAGCGCGTTTTGGCACCATCGATGTCTCTATCCAGAACGCAGGCGTGATCACCATCGACTATTACGATCGCATGCCGAAAGCCGACTTTGAAAAAGTGCTCGCCGTTAACACCACCGGCGTCTGGCTGTGCTGCCGCGAAGCCGCTAAATACATGGTTAAGCAGAACCACGGCAGCCTGATCAATACCTCTTCCGGCCAGGGTCGACAGGGTTTTATCTACACCCCGCACTATGCCGCCAGCAAAATGGGCGTCATCGGCATCACCCAAAGCCTGGCGCACGAGCTGGCGCCGTGGAATATCACCGTTAACGCCTTCTGTCCGGGCATTATTGAAAGCGAAATGTGGGATTACAACGACCGCGTCTGGGGCGAGATCCTCAGCACCGAGCAGAAGCGCTACGGTAAGGGCGAGCTAATGGCGGAGTGGGTCGAAGGCATTCCAATGAAGCGCGCCGGCAAACCGGAAGACGTTGCCGGGCTGGTGGCGTTTCTCGCCTCCGACGACGCGCGCTACCTCACCGGGCAGACCATCAATATCGATGGCGGCTTGATTATGTCGTAATGCCGCCAGCCTGGCATTTTTCAGGTCAGGCTACACAAATCATCTCCCGGAGGAGGTGCTGCGCACCTGTCCGGGCTACCCGACACAAGCCCCGTAGCCCGGACAGGCGCAACGCGCCGCCTCCGGGAACGCCAACACCGGGCATGCTAAAGAATATTTTTTAGAGAGAAATAACTATGATCGCAAAAGATTTTGCCCAACAGCTATTTAATCTGCAGGACCGCGTAGCCTTTGTCACCGGCGCGGGCAGCGGCATCGGCCAGATGATTGCTTACGGACTCGCCAGCGCGGGGGCCCGGGTCGTTTGCTTCGATCTACGTGAAGACGGCGGCCTTGCTGAAACCGTCAAAAATATTGAGGCGATCGGCGGCGAAGCCTGTTTTTACACCGGCGATGTTCGTCAGCTTAGCGACCTACGCGCCGGCGTCGCGCTGGCGAAAAGCCGCTTTGGCCGCCTTGATGTCGCCGTAAACGCCGCCGGGATTGCTAATGCCAATCCGGCGCTGGAAATGGAAACCGAGCAGTGGCAGCGGGTTATCGATATTAACCTTACCGGCGTGTGGAACTCCTGTAAGGCGGAAGCCGAACTGATGCAGGAATCCGGCGGCGGCTCGATTATTAATATCGCTTCCATGTCCGGCATTATTGTTAACCGCGGCCTCGATCAGGCGCACTACAACTGCTCGAAAGCGGGCGTGATCCACCTGTCGAAAAGCCTCGCGATGGAGTGGATCGGCAAAGGGATCCGCGTTAACTCCATCAGCCCAGGCTACACCGCCACGCCGATGAACACCCGCCCTGAGATGGTTCATCAGACCCGCGAGTTCGAAAGCCAGACGCCGATCCAGCGCATGGCGAAGGTTGAAGAGATGGCCGGTCCGGCGCTGTTCCTTGCCAGCGACGCGGCATCATTCTGTACCGGGGTTGATCTGGTTGTCGATGGCGGCTTTGTCTGCTGGTAAGACGGTATAACAATGCGGGGAGCCTTCTCCGCATTTCCCTCCCTGACGATGATCACAGCACACAGGCAATCATTATGTATCGCCACTATCAGGCCCTGATTTTTGATATGGATGGCACGCTTTTTGACACCGAACCTTTGCACCGCAAAGCGTGGCTGAGCGTATTCGCTGCCGACAATATCACCATTTCTGAAGAGGAGCTGATTCCGTTCAATGGTTCAGCGCCCTGGCAGGTGGCCAGCCAGCTTGTGGCCTTAAAAGGATTACGAGCCGATCCGTTCTCCCTGGCCGAGCGTAAAAAACAGGCGATCGAGAACTTGCTACAGACGGTCGATATTCAGCTTTTACCGGCCATGAAGATTTTACAGCAGTGGCAGGGCAAAATTCCCCTGGCGCTGGGAACCGGAAGCGAACGTAGCACCGTTGATATACTGCTTGCACGCTTTCAATTAACTCAGCATTTCGCCGCTATCGTCTCCGCTGACCGGGTTAAAAATCATAAACCCGCCGCCGACACTTTTTTATTATGTGCCAGCGAGCTTAAGGTTCAGCCTGAACGCTGCCTGGTTTTTGAAGACTCACGATTTGGTATTGAAGCCGCAAAAAATGCAGGTATGGACGTGGTCGACGTCAATACTCTGACGCCTGCCAGATAAGCATTATGCAGGGTGGCGGCGCTTTTGCTTTTAACCGGTCTCTGTTCTCTCGCCGTCCATCCTGCTCCCGGATCAGCAGAAAAAAGGTGCCTTAAGGTTCCTTACCCAGCCTGCGGATAAGCGGGGATAGCTCCCCGCATACCGGCTACTTCTTCGTTTCGTAAGCGAGAACGGCCTTGAACTCCATACTACGTTCTTTGATGCTCAGCTCGCACAGCGAGTCGTGCACCATTAACGTCAATCCCAGCGCTGTCAGACACAGCACGATGATTGCCACCAGGGCGTATTTTGTCAGCATCTCGTTGCCTCCATGCGAAGAAGAGGCTACTATCCAACGTGCTAGGGTTGGATCGTGAGCCTCAGGTTGATGGGAACATCTCCTGGGGCTTCGTCTTTCTGAATCCTCACCTAAGCCTGAACGCAGAAAGCCTCAGGCACCCGCCGCCATCATACGCTTCCCTGCGCTTTTCACTGTATATTTAACCAGCTGCAATCCTTTTTCAGAAAACGTTTAGATAGCCTACATTCCGGGGAAGGTCACGCTGTTGCCCGGCGCTTCGCGATGCAGGTGGATAAAGTTCAAATGACGCTCGTACTGGTCAAGAATATCGGTAATGACCTGCTCTTTGCTGTAGTCCATCAGGTCGTTGCCCTGACTCCCTTCCAGCAGGAAGGTCTCCAGACGATAGTAGGTCGACTTCCCGCTGCGCGCCCGGTAGGTAAAGCCGGGAATGGAGTACTGCTGCGGCCAGATCTGATAAACAAAGTTCTGCTCGTCGCCCATATGCACCAGCAGGTCGAGATGGCCCAGGTTGTCCCCCTCTTCCGGCGGCAGGCTTTTCAGCTCGACGTAGGCGCCGCGCAGCTTCAGCTCCTGCGCCACCTCTTCCATCGCCGGGAAGCACACCGTCTCCATCATCTGGCGGGTATAGCGCGTGCCGGGATAGTTCATCAGCCGCGACAGGCGCTTCTTCCAGCTCAGGCGATCCTGCACGCCCAGCGGTCGCGGGGCGGTGTCGCGGTTGGCGCTCTCGCGGCGATAATCCTCAACCTTCAGCGACTTATATAACCCCGCCATCACGAAGAAGATCACGAAGCTAAACGGCAGCCCCATAATCACCGTCGCGTTCTGCAGGGCAGAAATGCCGTTAGTCATCAGCATCCCCAGGGTCAGCAGGCCGATAACCACCGACCAGAAGATCCGCAGCCAGTTTGGCGCATCGCTGTTGATATCCTTCAGCTTCGAGGTGAAGTTACCCAGCACCAGCGCCCCGGAATCCGCGGAGGTCACGTAAAACAGCAGGCCGGTAATCGTCGCCACCGAAGCGCTAAAGGTAAACGCCGGATACTGCGCCAGCAGGTTATAGAAGCCGCGCTCCGGGTGGGCGACCGCCTCGGCGGCGAAGGCCGCATTGCCGTGGATGATTTCATACAGCGCGCTATTGCCGAACACCGACAGCCACAGCAGCGTAAAGGTGAACGGGATAATCAGCGTTCCCACCACAAACTGACGAATGGTGCGCCCGCGTGAAATACGCGCCAGGAACAGGCCGACAAACGGCGACCACGCCACCCACCACGCCCAGAAGAACAGGGTCCAGTTGTTCATCCACTCGACCGGACGATCGAAGGCGAAGCTGTTGAGGGTCATGCCCATAAAACGATTCACATAGTCGCCAACATTGAGCACCAGCGCGTTGAGCAGAAACTCGGTGTCGCCCATAAACAGGATAAACAGGATCAGCCCGAGGGCCAGCACCACGTTAAGCTCGGAAAGGATACGAATGCCTTTATCCACCCCGGAGGTCACGGAGATGGTGGCGATAATGACCGACAGCACGATCAGCGCCGCTTTCGCGCCCAGCGAGTCCGGAATATCAAACAGCACGCTGAGGCCGTAGTTTAGCTGCACCACGCCAATCCCGAGGGTGGTGGCGATACCAAAAATGGTGCCGATAACGGCGGCGATATCCACGCTGTGGCCGATTGGGCCATTAATCTTTTTGCCGA
>NZ_JBLURD010000002.1:520157-957612 GCF_051209435.1 Klebsiella sp. HN106
ATCGGATAGAGCGCGGAGCGGATGGTCAGGGGTAAATTATAACGATAGCTAAAGTATCCCAGCGCCATCCCCATCAGGGCATACATCGACCAGCCGGTCAGCCCGTAGTGAAACAACGTCCATACCATCGCCTGGCGCGCCGCCTCCATGGTCTGCCCCGCCCCTTCCGGCGGCTGCATATACTGGGTCACCGGTTCGGCGACGGAGAAAAACATCAGGTCGATACCGATACCGGCGGCGAACAGCATTGCCGCCCAGCTCATGACGCTAAACTCCGGCTTCGAGTGCTCCGGCCCGAGCTTCACCGAACCGAAACGCGAGCAGGCGATGCACACCACAAACACGATATACAGCGTTGCCGCCAGCAAATAGTACCAGCCGAAGGTCTTTGAAACCCAGTTCAGGGTACGGCCAATCCAGGCCGCGGAAAAATCGCTGAAGAAGAGAGTCATCAGGGAAAACAACAAAATCAGTCCGGCGGAGGTATAAAAAACCACCGGATTGATTTTGTCCTTTTCTCTGCTCGGCGAAAGGTCTGTCATCCATTCTCCTTACTTTTTTTGCAACTATTAAAACCAAAATCGGCAACAATTAAGACACATTTTATATTGAACGTCCAATCAAAAACCGCTTTAATAGATAAACAAAGCTGATGAATGGAGTCTGAGAAATGCCCAAACTGGGGATGCAACCGATACGGCAGCGGCAGCTGATTGACGCGACCCTGGCCGCCATCAATGAAGTGGGAATGCACGATGCCACCGTCGCGCAGATCGCCCGACGTGCTGGCGTATCGACCGGCATCATCAGCCACTATTTCAAAGATAAGAACGGCCTGCTGGAGGCGACGATGCGCGATATCACCGGCCAGCTGCGCCAGGCGGTGTTGAGCCGCCTGCACGCCCTGCCCGGGGCCGGCCCGCGGGAACGCCTGCGCGCCATCGTGGCCGGCAACTTCGACGAGAGTCAGATAAGCAGCGCGGCAATGAAGGCCTGGCTCGCCTTTTGGGCCAGCAGCATGCATCAGCCGATGCTCTATCGCCTGCAGCAGGTCAGCAGCCGACGACTGCTGTCGAATATCGTCTATGAGTTTCAGCGCGCCCTGCCGCGCGAAGAGGCGCAGGAGGCCGGATACGGTCTCGCCGCGCTGATCGACGGGCTGTGGCTACGCGCGGCGCTGAGCGGTAAACCGCTCGATAAAGCCCGCGCCGAAACGCTCGCCGAGCACTTCATCAGCAAATATCTGCCACCGACTTCTCAATAATGGAGGACCCATGTCCCGAATGGCCGAACAGCAGCTTTACATCGACGGTGGTTATGTTTCCGCCACCAGCGGTAAAACCTTCGAGACGATTAACCCCGCCAACGGGGAAGTGCTGGCGACCGTCCAGGCCGCCGGTCGCGAAGACGTCGACCGGGCGGTAAAGAGCGCCCAAAAAGGGCAAAAAATCTGGGCGGCGATGAGCGCCATGGAACGTTCGCGCATTTTGCGTAAAGCGGTCGACATTCTGCGCGAGCGCAACGACGAACTGGCGCGTCTGGAAACTCTCGATACCGGCAAACCGCTGAGCGAAACCGCCGCCGTCGATATCGTCACCGGCGCTGATGTCCTGGAGTACTACGCGGGCCTGATCCCGGCGCTGGAAGGGAGCCAGATCCCGTTACGCGAAAGTTCATTCGTCTATACCCGCCGGGAACCGCTGGGCGTCGTCGCCGGGATCGGTGCCTGGAACTACCCGATCCAGATCGCCTTATGGAAATCAGCCCCGGCGCTGGCGGCCGGGAACGCGATGATCTTTAAGCCGAGTGAAGTCACCCCGCTCACCGCCCTGAAGCTGGCGGAAATTTACCGCGAAGCGGGACTCCCGGCGGGCGTATTTAACGTGCTGCCGGGCACCGGCGCCGAAACCGGCCAGTATCTCACCGAGCACCCGGACATCGCCAAAATCTCCTTTACCGGCGGCGTCGCCAGCGGCAAAAAAGTGATGGCCAACTCCGCCGCCTCCTCACTGAAGGAAGTGACTATGGAGCTGGGCGGCAAATCACCGCTGATCGTCTGCGAAGACGCCAACCTCGACCTCGCCGCCGACATCGCGATGATGGCTAACTTCTACAGTTCAGGCCAGGTCTGCACCAACGGCACCCGGGTATTCGTTCCGGCGCGCCTGAAAGCGGTATTTGAAGAGAAAGTCCTCGCCCGCGTGGCGCGTATCCGCCCCGGCGATCTGTTTGCTGAAAGCACCAACTTCGGACCGCTGGTGAGCTTCCCGCACCGCGAGAACGTGCTGCGCTACATCGAGACGGGTAAACAAGAAGGCGCGCGCCTGCTCTGCGGCGGCGAAGTGCTGAAAGGGGAAGGCTTCGACCACGGGGCATGGGTCGCCCCGACGGTATTTACCGACTGCGATGACCAGATGACCATCGTCCGCGAAGAGATCTTCGGCCCGGTGATGTCGATTCTGAGCTACGACGATGAGGAAGAAGCGGTTCGCCGCGCCAATGCCACCGAATACGGCCTCGCCGCTGGCGTCGTCACGCCGGATTTAAACCGCGCCCATCGTCTGATTCATCGGCTGGAGGCCGGGATCTGCTGGATCAACACCTGGGGCGAATCCCCTGCGGAGATGCCGGTCGGCGGCTACAAGCACTCCGGGATTGGCCGCGAAAACGGCGTACAGACGCTGCACAGCTACACCCAGATAAAATCCATCCAGGTTGAGATGGGTCAGTTTCAATCCATATTTTAACCAGGAGGTCATTTTTGCAGTTTGACTACATTATTATTGGTGCCGGTTCCGCCGGCAACGTACTGGCTACACGACTGACGGAAGATCCTGACACCACCGTCCTGCTGCTGGAAGCGGGCGGCCCGGATTACCGTTTCGACTTCCGCACCCAGATGCCCGCCGCGCTGGCGTTTCCTCTACAGGGGCGTCGCTATAACTGGGCCTACGAGACCGAGCCTGAACCGCATATGAACCATCGCCGCATGGAGTGCGGACGCGGTAAGGGACTCGGCGGATCCTCGTTAATCAACGGCATGTGCTATATCCGCGGCAACGCTATGGATCTTGATAACTGGGCCTCGGCGCCGGGGCTTGAGCACTGGAGCTACCTGGACTGCCTGCCCTATTACCGCAAAGCAGAATCCCGCGATATCGGCGCCAACGATTACCACGGCGGCGACGGCCCGGTCAGCGTCACCACGCCAAAGCAGGGCAATAATCCGCTGTTCCACGCGATGATTGAAGCTGGCGTACAGGCTGGCTATCCGCGCACCGACGATCTTAACGGCTACCAGCAGGAGGGATTTGGCCCGATGGATCGTACCGTGACGCCGCAGGGACGCCGCGCCAGCACCGCGCGCGGCTATCTCGACCAGGCGCGCGCGCGTCCCAATCTGACTATTCGCACCCATGCGCTGACCGATCATATTATTTTTGCCGGCAAGCGCGCCGTCGGCGTCGAGTGGCTGGAGGGCGACAGCACCGCGCCGTCGAAAGCGACCGCCAATAAAGAAGTGCTGCTCTGCGCGGGGGCTATCGCTTCGCCGCAAATTCTGCAGCGATCCGGCGTCGGCAGCCCGGAACTGTTGCGCCAGTTCGATATTCCGCTGGTACACGCCCTGCCGGGCGTCGGGGAAAACTTGCAGGATCATCTGGAGATGTATCTGCAGTACGAATGCAAAGAGCCGGTGTCGCTTTACCCGGCGCTGCAGTGGTGGAACCAGCCGAAAATCGGCGCCGAATGGCTGTTCGGCGGAACCGGCATCGGCGCCAGCAACCAGTTTGAAGCGGGCGGATTTATTCGCAGCCGGGAAGCCTTTACGTGGCCGAATATTCAGTATCACTTCCTGCCGGTCGCGATTAACTACAACGGCTCAAACGCGGTGAAAGAGCACGGCTTCCAGTGCCACGTCGGCTCTATGCGCTCCCCGAGTCGCGGCCACGTGCGGCTGAAATCGCGCGATCCGCACGAACATCCGGCGATTCTGTTTAACTATATGTCCAGCGAACAGGACTGGCAGGAGTTTCGCGATGCGATTCGGATTACCCGCGAAATCATGCATCAGCCGGCGCTGGATAACTATCGCGGCCGGGAGATCAGCCCGGGTGCGGAGTGCCAGAGCGATGCCGAGCTGGATGAGTTCGTGCGCAATCATGCGGAAACCGCCTTCCATCCGTGCGGCACCTGTAAAATGGGCTATGACGAGATGGCGGTGGTCGATGGCGAAGGTCGGGTTCACGGACTGGAAGGCCTGCGCGTGGTCGACGCCTCGATCATGCCGCAGATTATTACCGGCAACCTTAACGCGACCACAATTATGATTGGCGAAAAAATGGCTGATGCCATTCGTGGCCGTCAGCCGCTGCCGAAGAGCACGGCGGCGTATTACGTGGCGAACGGCGCGCCGGTTCGCCGGTAAGAGGCGGTTCCCGTCACCCCGCCCTCTCCCCAACGGGGCGAGGGCGAAAACCGCATCAGTAGCCCCCTCAGGCCCTGTGCCGGGAGGCAACGTTTGCGCCGAACGGCTCCCTCTCCCTCCGGGAGAGGGAAAACTAGCGAAAATCTTCCAGCCGCTTTATCTGCCGTCCATTAGCATCAAAATTCTCCGGCGCCAGCCAGGCCCGCAGCGCCGCATCGCGCGCGGGCCATTCGCTGTCGATAATCGACAGCATATCGCTATCGCGGGTTCGTCCTTTACGCACCATCCTCTGGCGAAGTCGTCCTTCCCAGGTGAATCCCAGTCGGTCGGCGGCGCGGCGGGAAGCAATATTCATTGAATCGCACTTCCACTCCAGTCGACGATAGCCATGGGCAAAACCATTTTGCAGCAGCAGCCAGACCGCCTCGGTGCCGAGCGGCGTATTTTTCATCGCCCGCGACCAGGTGACGTGGCCAATCTCCACCGTGCCCATCGCCCGCTCAATCGCCATATAGCTGACCAGCCCGACGGCTCGCTCGCAGCGCAGATCGACAACCGCGTAGGGCACCAGTCCGTCATCCATAACCTTGCCGGTGATCCAGTTCGCCGTTGACTCAACGCTCTGCGGACGCGTGCTCGCCAGCCACGTCCAGTCACTGTCGTCGCCGAGAGCATAGGCAGCAAACAGATCCGCCGCGTGCCGGTCGGTATCCAGCGGCTCCAGTCGGCAATAGCGGCCATTTAACGCCGTGCGGCGCAGAAACCCCGCCCCCCGCCACCCGGGCACGCGATCGTTGACCTGCTGACCAAATTCATTAATTTCCGGCACGCTTATCCCTCCCGTATTGTTATCAAATTGTTATAGCAAGAAAGCCGAACGGGCGGAAGATGCCCGGTACGATCGATCGTCATAACCCATTGGTCTTGCTTATGCTTTTTAAGAATAAACTTAGCCGATCTTTGACTTTACGCCCGTAATTAAGCGGCCTAACGTAGCGAAACATCAATAATCACAATAACTTTTTTCAGGGATCGCATATGACTAAAAAACTGCTGCCGCTGCTGGCGCTCGCCGCGTTATCCGCCGCCGTTCACGCCGCCACGCCGCCGGGGACCCTTGTGGTCGCCCAGGGCCTCGACGATATCGTCAGCCTCGACCCGGCGGAAGCCAACGAGCTCTCCAGCATCCAGACGGTACCGAGCCTTTATCAGCGTCTGGTGCAGCCGGACCGCGATAACCCTGAAAAAATCACCCCGATCCTGGCCGAAAGCTGGCAGGCCGATCCGGCGGCGAAAACGCTGACCATCAAGCTAAAGCCCGACGCCAAATTCGCCTCCGGTAACCCGCTACGCCCGGAAGATGTCATTTACTCATACACCCGCGCGGTCACCCTGAACAAATCGCCGGCGTTTATTCTTAACGTCCTCGGCTGGCAGCCGGATAACATCGCCAGCCAGTTGAAGAAGGTAGACGACCATACCCTCACGCTACGCTGGACTGCCGACGTCAGCCCGGCGGTGGCGCTGAATATTCTCTCCACGCCGATCGCCTCTATCGTCGATGAGAAACAGGTCGCCCCGAACGCCAAAGATAACGACTTCGGCAACGGCTGGCTGAAAATGCACTCGGCGGGCAGCGGCGCGTATAAAATGCGGGTCTATCAGCCGCATCAGGCCATCGTGCTGGAGGCCAACAGCAGCGCACCCGGCGGCGCACCGAAGCTGAAAAGCATCATCATTAAAAACGTTCCGGACCCGGCCTCACGTCGTCTTCTCATCCAGCAGGGTGATGCTGACGTGGCGCGCGATCTCGGCGCCGACCAGATTGCGGCTCTGCAGGGTAAAGCGGGCGTCAAGGTTCTCAGCATCCCCTCCGCTGAGCAGAACTATCTGGTCTTTAATACCGGCAACAGCGCTAACCCGCTGCTGAAAAACCCGGCCTTCTGGGAAGCGGCGCGCTGGCTGGTGGATTACAACGGCATCACGAAAGATTTGCTGAAAGGGCAATATTTCGTCCATCAGAGCTTCCTGCCGGTCGGCCTGCCGGGCGCGCTGGAGAATAACCCGTTTACATTCAACCCGCAAAAAGCCAAAGACATCCTCGCTAAAGCGGGCATTAAAGAGGCGCATTTCACCCTCGACGTCGAAAACAAGCCGCCGTTTATCACCATTGCTCAGTCGATGCAGGCGAGCTTCGCCCAGGGCGGCGTGAAGGTGGATTTGCTGCCGGCCGCGGGTAGCCAGGTCTATGCTCGCGTGCGCGCCAAACAGCATCAGGCGGCGATTCGGCTGTGGATCCCTGACTATTTCGACGCCCATTCTAACGCCAGCGCCTTTGCCTACAACGACGGTAAATCCAGTACCGTCGCCGGGCTAAACGGCTGGCAGATCCCGGAGCTGAATAAAGCGACCCTGGCGGCAGTCGCCGAGCCGGACGCAGCGAAGCGCCAGGATCTGTATAAAAACATTCAGGAGGAACTGCAGCGCAATTCGCCTTACGTGTTTATCGATCAGGGTAAAACCCAGATTGTGGTTCGCGATAACGTGAAGGGTTATCAGCAGGGTCTCAATGCCGATATGGTGTGGTATGACCGGGTAACCAAATAACGCCTGGGGCAGGTACGATCAGGTAGCCCGGACAGGCGCAACGCGCCGCCTCCGGGAACGCAGGCCCCGATACCTTATGTTTTCCCGTTGGCGCTGCGCTGACCGGGCTACAACAACAGATCGCACCAGCTGATAACACTGTACTTTTTACCAACGGAATAACCATGTCTGCTGTTTTACCTCCCCGAGCAGAGCGGCGCGCAAAACGCCCCCTGCTCGCGCTGTTTCAGGGACTGCTGACGCTGGCCCTGACGCTGCTCGGCCTGCTGCTGGTGACCTTTGCGCTCTCTGCGCTGTCGCCGGTTGATCGGGTGCTGCAAATCGTCGGCGACCACGCCAGTCAGTCCACCTATGACCAGGTACGCCACCAGCTCGGCCTCGACCAGCCGTTGCCGCTGCAGTTCTGGCACTATCTGCTGAATCTCGCCCACGGCGATCTTGGAATCGCCAGCTCAACCGGCCAGCCGGTGCTGCACGACCTGCTCGCCGCTTTCCCGGCAACCCTTGAGCTGGCCACGTTGGCGTTGATTATCGGCGCGCTGTCGGGCGTTATCGCAGGCGTTCTCTGCGCCCGCTACGTCGGCTCGCCGTGGGATCTGGCGATGCGCACCTTTACGCTGCTCGGCAACTCGGTGCCGATCTTCTGGCTCGGCCTGCTGATGCTGGCGCTGTTTTACGCCAAACTGCAGTGGACGCCGGGGCCGGGGCGGCTGGACGATATTTATCAATACACCGTCGAACCGCGCACCGGCTTTGCGCTCATTGATACCTGGCTCTCGGGTGATAAAGAGGCGGTTAAAAACGCCGCCGGGCACCTGCTGCTGCCGGTGCTGCTGCTGGCCTATTACTCTCTGGCGAGCATCACCCGCCTGACCCGTTCCGCCTGCCTGAGCGAAATGAACAAAGAGTACATCCTGCTGGCGCGCGCCAAAGGGGCCGGTGAGATGACGATTCTGCTGCGTCACGTCCTGCCCAATATCCGCGGCACCCTGCTGACGGTGACCGCCCTCGCCTGGACCTCCATGCTGGAAGGGGCGGTGTTGACCGAAACCGTCTTCTCCTGGCCGGGAATTGGCCGCTATCTGACCACCGCGCTCTTTGCCGGCGATACCACGGCGATTATGGGCGGTACGCTGCTGATCGGCGCGAGCTTTGTGCTGATTAATAACCTCACCGACCTGCTGGTGCGGCTGACCGATCCGAGGATACGCTGATGCCTGGCTACCTTTTTTTACGCCGCCTGCGCCGTTCTCCCGCCGCCTTTTGCGGTCTGATCATCATTACGTTACTCCTGCTGACTGCGCTCTTTGCGCCCTGGCTGGCTCCGCTCGACCCGAACTGGCAGGACGCCGCCGCGCGGCTGCAGGGTCCGGGCGCGCGGCACTGGCTCGGCACCGACAGCTACGGTCGCGATCTTCTCTCAAGGCTGATTTTCGGCACCCGTCCGGCGCTGGGGCTGGTTGCGCTGGTGACGGCGATTACGCTCCCCGCCGGTCTGCTGGTGGGGATCCTGTCCGGCTATTACGGCGGCTGGCTGGAGCGCGTGCTGATGCGTTTTACCGACGTGGTAATGTCGATGCCGCGGCTGATTCTGGCCTTCGCGTTTGTCGCGATGCTCGGCCCGGGCCTGGTGAACGGCGCCCTGGCGCTGGCGCTAACGACCTGGCCCGCTTACGCCCGTCAGGCGCGCAGCGAAATTCAGCGCCTGCGCCACAGCGACTATCTGGCGGCGGCGGAGATGATGGGCATTCGCGGCTGGCGTCTGCTGATTGGCCATATTCTGCCGCTCTGTCTGCCCTCGGCGATCGTCCGGCTGGCGCTGGATCTAGCCGGGATTATTCTCGCCGCTGCCGGTCTCGGCTTCCTTGGTCTCGGCGCCCGCCCGCCAATGGCGGAATGGGGCGCGATGATCGCTGACGGCATGCAGGTCATTTTTGACCAGTGGTGGATCGCCGCCGCCCCTGGCGCCGTCATCCTGATCGCCAGCCTGGCGTTTAACCTGCTGGGCGATGGCCTGCGCGACGTTCTGGAGCCGCAACATGACTGATACTCGTCTGATCGTTCAGGGACTGACCATCGACTATCCCACCGCCAGAGTGGTGGACCATTTAAGCTTCACGCTCGGCAACGAGCGACTGGCGCTGGTCGGCGAATCCGGTTCCGGTAAATCCATGACCGCACGCGCCCTGATGGGGCTGGTCCGCCGGCCCGGCGTCGTCAGCGCCGATGCGCTCAACGTGCTGGGGCGCGACGCATTAACCCTTCGCGAGCGCGGCTGGCGCGCGCTACGCGGCAACAATATTGCGATGGTGCTGCAGGATCCGCGCTACGCGCTCAATCCGGTAAAAAGCATTCAGGCGCAGCTGGAAGAGGCATTAACTCTGCATCAGCGCCTTAGCCGCCGCGCGCGGCTGGAGGCGGTCAAAGCCGCCGTTGCCGCCGTCGGTCTGGATTTACCGGTACTCAACCGCTATCCTGGCGAACTCTCCGGCGGGATGGGCCAGCGGGTGATGATTGCCCTTGCGCTGCTCAATAATCCGCAGGTGCTGATCGCCGATGAGCCCACTTCAGCCCTCGATGCCCGACTGCGCAATCAGATCCTTGAACTGCTGGTAGAGCAGTGCGAACAGCGGCGGATGGCGATGCTGTTGATTAGCCACGACCTGCCGCTGGTGGCCGAGCACTGCCAGCGGGTGCTGGTCCTGTATCAAGGGAAAAAGGTCGATGAGATGGCGGCGCGAGATCTGCCGACGGCGACGCATCCCTACACCCGTACGCTCTGGACCTGTCGCCCGGCCGCGCAAACTTACGGTCAGATGCTGCCGACCCTCGACCGAACCCTGAACTTGACGGAGGCGGCGCATGGCAATCGTTAATCTCAACAATCTACAGGTGAATTTTGCTGAAAAAACCGCGGTGTCCGCCGCCAGCTTTGCCGTTGATGCAGGGGAAACGTTCAGCCTGATCGGCGCATCCGGCTGCGGAAAATCAACGATTCTCCGGGTATTAGCCGGGCTGCAGCGGGACTGGCGCGGCCGCGTTGAACTGTTCGATAAGGCCATTACGCCGGGCGCGCGTTTTCAGGGCGAACTGCGGCGCAACGTACAGATGGTGTTTCAGGACCCGTACGCCTCGCTGCATCCCAATCATACGCTATGGCGTACGCTGGCGGAGCCGCTGAAAATTCACGCTATCGGCGAGATCGAGCAGCGGGTGTCCACCGCCCTGGAAGAGGTGGGGCTGCCTGCCGACGCCGCGCGCCGCTATCCGCACCAGCTTTCCGGCGGCCAGCGCCAGCGGGTGGCGATTGCTCGCGCGCTGCTGCTGCGGCCAAAGATTCTGCTGCTGGATGAGCCAACGTCGGCGCTGGATATGTCGGTGCAGGCGGAAATACTGAATCTGCTCAATCGGCTAAAGCAGGAGCACGGAATGACCTATCTGCTGGTCAGCCACGATGCCGATGTGATTGCCCATATGTCGGACCGGGCAGCGTTTATGGCGGAAGGCGTGATTCAGCGCTTCTTTGACCGCGAAGCGCTGGCGAACGGCGAACATCGGTTAGACTGAAAACCCGCCCCCGCTTGCGGGGCTACGGGTTCGCCGCCATCTGCGAGAAGGTCGCCCGGGTAAGGCGTTTACGCCGCAACCCGGAAAATCATCCCCTTACTGAGCCAGGTTCGCGAAGCGGGCGAATACCGCATCAAAAATCGCCAGGCCTTTTGCCACCTGCCCGGCGCTGATGGTGCACGGCGGCACCACATGAATGCGGTTCTCCACCACAAACGCCAGCAGGCCGGCTTCGGTTAACGCGCCTTTAATGGCCGCCATATCGGCAGCGCCCAGCGGCGTTTTATGTTCGCGGCAGCTGACCAGCTCCAGCGCCTGGAACAGACCGCGGCCGCGCACGTTGCCGATAATCGCGTGCTTCTCCGCCAGCGCCTCCAGCCCCGGACGCAGCACCTCGTTGCCGATGGTCGCCGCGTTCTCCACCACCTTCTCTTCCTTCATCGCGTCAATGGTGGCGACAATCGCCGCCATCGCCAGCGGATGGCCGGAATAGGTCAGCCCCCCGGCAAAGAAATGGTCATCAAAGTAGCGGGCGATTGGCTCGCTAATCAGCACGCCGCCGGCCGGGACGTAGCCCGCATTGACCCCTTTGGCGAAAGTCACCAGATCCGGCACCACGCCATCCTGCTCGAAGGCAAACCAACTCCCGGTACGACCAAAACCGGCCATCACTTCATCAAGGATCAGCACAATACCGAACTCATCGGCCAGCGCCCGCACCCCCTGCATATAGCCCTCGGGCGGGACAAGAATCCCGGCGGTGCCCGGAATCGACTCCAGCAGAATCGCGGCTATCGCGTTCGGGCCTTCGCATTCAATCATCCGCCGCAGATGGGCCAGCGCGCGCTGGCACTCCTCCTCTTCCGTCGCGGCGTTAAATTCGCTGCGATAGAGGTAGGGATTGAAAAAGTGTACGTGGCCGCGGGAATACTCGTTCGGCACCCGGCGCCAGTCGCCGGTGGCGGCAATGGCGCTGCCGGTGTTGCCGTGATAGGAGCGATAGGCGGAGAGCACTTTATCGCGCCCGGTATAGAGCCGCGCCATGCGGATGGCGTTCTCGTTGGCGTCGGCGCCGGCGTTGGTGAAGAACACTTTGCTAAAGCCTTCCGGCGCCAGCTCGACGATGCGCTTCGCCGCTTCGCCGCGGGCGAGGTTGGCAGTGGCGGGCGCGATGGTCACCAGCTCTTCCAGTTGGGCTTTCATCGCCGCCAGCACGCGCGGATGCTGATAGCCAATGTTGACGTTGACCAGCTGGCTGCTGAAATCCAGGTAAGTATTGCCTTCGTAATCCCACAGCTCGCAGCCTTTAGCCCCGGCGATCACCAGCGGATGTAAATTGCCCTGCATCGACCATGAATGAAACACATAAGCGCGATCCAGCTGCCGAACTTCATCATTGCTTATCGCTACCTCGTTCTGTAGTGCCAGCTTCATACCCTGCCCTCTCTCATGTCGTTGTTGTTGGCCTCATCATTGGTCGTTCAGGGCAGAAACGGATAGAGCCAGTCAGGCGAAAATGATGTGACACCGTGTCACATCGCCGCGCGCCGACTGGCTCTGTGCCCGCGCGCGCGGGGTTTTTATAGTGGGAGCGACAACCTGCACAGGAGAATGAAATGGCAACGAGCAAAGTGGTGTTTATTACCGGGGCGACCTCGGGTTTTGGGGAAGCAGCGGCGCAGGTCTTCGCCGATGCGGGCTGGTCGCTGGTGCTGAGCGGACGCCGTTTTGAGCGGCTGAAGGCGCTACAGGATAAGCTCGCCTCGCAGGTGCCGGTGCACATTATCGAACTCGACGTCCGCGATAGCGATGCGGTCGCCGGGGCCGTGGCGGCGCTGCCCGCTGAATTCGCCGATATCACGACGCTGATTAACAACGCCGGGCTGGCGCTGTCGCCGCAGCCCGCGCAGAAAGTGGATCTGGACGACTGGAAAACGATGATCGACACCAATGTCACCGGGCTGGTCAACGTGACCCATGCCCTGCTACCGACGCTGATTCGTCACGGCGCGGGGGCGAGCATCATCAATATTGGCTCTATCGCCGGGCAGTGGCCCTATCCCGGCAGCCACGTCTACGGCGCCAGTAAGGCTTTCGTGAAGCAGTTCAGCTATAACCTGCGCTGCGATCTGCTCGGGACCGGGGTGCGCGTGACCGATCTCGCGCCGGGTATTGCCGAAACGGAATTTACCCTGGTGCGCACCAAAGGCGACCAGGCGGCGTCGGACAACCTGTATCGCGGTACCACGCCGCTGAGCGCGCGGGATATTGCCGAACAGATGTTTTATATCGCCACCCTGCCGGACCATATGAACATCAACCGGGTCGAGGTAATGCCGGTACGTCAAGCCTGGCAGCCGTTCGCGATCGATCGGGATTGAGGTTTGGTAGGGCGGAGAGGCGCGTCAAGCGCCGCCTCCGGGAATGGTAGCCCGGACAGGCGCGATAAGCGCCGCCTCCGGGAAAGTGTGCAGGGGTTCCGTTCACTATTATCCCGCAGAAAATGTCTCAACGTGGTAGGTGAACGGGTAAAGGGGGAGAAAACCGTCTCCCCCTTTACAATCCCCGCGGTCCCGCAAAGAAATCGGTGCTGCGCACTGCGCTCACCTCCCGGACCTCAGCCTGCGGTCGGCTCAACTCGACATCACTGTCTCGATTCGCCTCTGTCCGCCATCCCTGGCGGCCAGCCCTTGTCTTCGGTCCTCCGGTTCGCCGATTTCAGCGGGGGCCAGGGCATCGCTGCATCTCACGTTGTTTCAGAAATATCCCCGCTGCTGTATGAAACTCTCCCGGAGGCGGCGCTTGACGCGCCTGTCCGGGCTACTCAATCTGCCACCCTCAGGCGCCGGGCCCGGAAATCCCGGGTCGCGGCGTAAACGCCTTACCCGGGCTACCGCCCCTGCATGAACATCTCCCGGAGGCGGCGCTTATCGCGCCTGTCCAGGCTACTCAATCTGCCACCCTCCAACACCGAGCCCGGAAATCCCGGGTCGCGGCGTAAACGCCTTACCCGGGCTACCGCCCCGCAGACGGCTGGAAACCCGTAGCCCCGGTAAGCGCAGCGCGACCGGGGAGATTGGCCGCTGGAGATTACCGGCTGCTCTGCAGAAACTGCCTGACGCGCTCGGAGTCCGGGTTGCTGAAAAACTTCTCCGGCGGCGCTTTCTCAATCAACAATCCCTTCTCAAGAAACACTACCTCATCCGATACCTGTCGCGCAAAGTCCATCTCGTGGGTCACTACCACCATCGTGTAGCCCTCGGCGGCCAGCGCCTTCATCACCCCCAGCACCTCATTGACCAGCTCGGGGTCCAGCGCCGATGTCGGCTCATCAAACAGAATCACCTCCGGCGACATCGCCAGCGAACGGGCAATAGCCACCCTCTGCTTCTGTCCGCCGGAGAGCGTGATCGGGTAAACGTCGGCTTTATGCGCCATCCCCACTTTCTCCAGCTGCTGCATGGCGATAGCCTTCGCTTCATCACGCTTCATCCCCTTGACGTGCAGCAGCGCTTCGCTGACGTTCTGCTGCACCGTCAGGTGCGGCCACAGGTTAAAGCTCTGAAACACCATCCCTACCCGCTCGCGGATTTTCGACAGCTGACGATGGGACATCGCCCGGCCATTTTGCTCATCAATCCCCAGCAGCTGGCCGCTGATGCGGATCTCGCCGCGATCCGGCTGTTCCAGCCAGTTCATGCAGCGCAGCAGCGTTGATTTACCTGACCCCGACGAGCCGAGTATGCTCACCACGGTCCCTTTCTCTACCGTCAGATTGATATCACGAAGAACTTCAACATTATCAAACTGTTTTGAGACGTTTTTGACGCTTACAGCAGTCGTATCAGGCATGACTCATTCCTCTTCTCGCTCCCCAGGCGCTCAGACGCTTAATCAACAGCTCCAGCAGGATGCTGATCGCCCAGTAGAGCCCAATGGCGACAATAAAGGCGTTAAACGGGATAAAATAGGTGGCCTGCACGCTGTTAGCCGCGGCGGTTATCTCCTGGACGGTGATAATGCTGAGGAAAGCGGTATCTTTCAGGCAGATAATCAGCTGATTGCCCATCAGCGGTAGTGCCGATGACAAAATATTGGGCAGAATAATGCGGCGGAATATTTTGTAGCGCGAGAATCCCTGCGCTACCGCCGCCTCGATATAGCCTCCGGAAAAGACCCGACGCTGGCTGCGCAAAATCTCAAAGAAATAGGCGCCGTGGTAGATAATCAGGGCGATTAATCCGGCGGTCCAGGGCTCCAGACTAATACCCACTTGCGGCAGTCCGTAATAGAGCAAATAGGCGAGGATCAAAAAGGGAATCGCCCGCATTAAGCTGACAAAGCCAATAATAAGCCGGTTAAGAGTTTTCTTTTGATACTCGGTTAAATAGCACAGGGCCACGCCGATAATTAAGCCGGCTATTGCCGCAGTAATAAAAAGCTCAAGGGTGGCGAGTAAACCGGCAATAAAGCTGTCGCGCACCGACCAGATAACGGCCCACTGATTCATAGCACCTCCTCTCTTTATCGTGCCAGACGCTTCGCTTTACGCTCGGCCATCCCCTGCAGTTTCAGCAGCAGGCCAATAATCACCACGTACAGCAGACCCGCCGCCAGAATCGGCGAAAGCGGCTCATAGGTGACCGAAGAAATTCGGTTGGTCACGCGCGTCAAATCCACCACGCCAATCACCGCAATGGCGGGACTGCCCTTAATCAGGAACGACATCTCATTAACCAGCGCGGGCAGGCTTTCAATCCACATTTGCGGCAGCATGATGTAGCGGAAGTAAGCCCAGCGGCGCATCCCTACCGACTCCGCCGCTTCCCGCTGTTCGCGGGGGAAAGTGCGAAAGGCATTGCGCCAGATTTCGGCGTTGAAGGCCGAGGTGTTGAGCGTCAGCGCCACAATCGCCGCGACGTTTTTATCGAGATTAATCCCGATGGTCGGCAGAGAAAGAAACAGGAACAGCACCAGCGTAACCAGCGGCGTCGCGCGGGCAAGGCTGATATAGACCACCAGCAGCTGATCGATAACCGGGATACGCAGCATGCGCACCAGCGCGATCAGCAGACCAATCACCACCCCAAAGGCAATGGCGATGGCCGAAATCCAGAGGGTCGTCCATGCGCCTTCAATCAGTAACTGCCAGGAAATTGCATCCATGAAGCCCTCCTTCACCTGAACAGGCGGCGGTTTCCCGCCGCAGAACTCATTACAGCCCGGCTAATTTATGGAACTGTTCCGGGCTGGTAATCGCTTCGGTCGGCAGGTCGTCATAGGTTTCGCCAAACCACTTTTTCTGGAGTTCCGCGAGCTTGCCGGTCTCCTTCATGTGGTTCATAAATTTGGTCATATAGGCCAGCAGCTGCGGCGAGTTTTTCGGGATCGGCCACGCCATATAGCCCGGGCCGGATACCGCCAGACCTTTGGCAAACACCTTCGGCTTAGCCTTCGCCAGGTCGTTGACCGAGATAACCACGTTAATCACGTAGTCCAGGCGTTTGTTGGCGAGGTCGGCGTAGGCTTCAGGATAGGAGGGATACTCCACCACCGGCCCCAGCTTACCGCCGGTTTTCTCCAGCATCGCTTTCAGTTCTGGCAGCCTTGCCAGCAGCGCGCTGCCCGCCTGAACGCCCACTTTTTTCCCGCTCAGTTCGGCAATGGTATTCAGGGAATTATCGCCCGCGCGTTTGACAAAATAGTGCTGCGCTGACGCCCACGGCGGCGTGAAATCAAAGACCTTGAGACGGTCATCGGTAATCACCGCGCCGGTTAACGCCATGTCGTATTGCCCGGTGGAGACCGCCGCCAATAATCCGGTCCATGGCAGAATGCTCTGGTCGACGTTGAATTTCGCGTATTTACGTAATTCATCGAGCATATCTTTGTTGAAGCCATCCGCCTGGCCGTTATTCATAAAGTTAAAAGGCGCGTAATCATCTTCGGTCGCGACTTTCAGGGTGCCGGATTTTTCTATTTCCGGAAGATCTGCGGCGGCTGCGTGATAAGAAAAGGCCATCGCCATGATGGCGCCCAGACAAATTGAACCTAATGATTTGTTCATTAATTCACCCCTAATTAATTCGCCAGACGTGTTCATTCCAGAACATGAAAAGGTTTTGCAAAATATGTGCCGACGGAAGTTCCGGTCCGCGACTGATGAATACGTTTTTACTGTAGGGAGCGTTTTAAATTTCCGGATAGAGCCAGATTCATCGTGCGGATGTGTCAGTCATTCTCAGGGTGGTATGGAATTTGCTCCGGTTCCTGTACAGAGCGTTTGAGTAAGGAGCCAGCCATGATCCGACACCGGTTACACGTTGATTTCGACCCGCGCCGCGGTTTGCAGGAGCAGGTACGCGAAACGCTGATTAACGCCATTCTGGGCGGCATTTTTTCCGCCGACACGCCGCTTCCCTCCTGCCGCCAGCTGGCCAGCCAGCTGCGGGTATCGCGCAACACCACGGCGCTGGTGTTTGAGGGGCTGGTTAACGAGGGATATCTGGTGAGTCGCCCGCGCAGCGGTTATTACCTGCATGCGGATTATCAGCACGCAGCTCCTTCCACGGTAACGGAAGCTGCACCGCAGGACGCGGGTTCTGCACCACGCTGGGGCACGCGGCTGCAAATTACCCCCAGTCAGCAGGAGTCGATTCTCAAACCGGCCGGCTGGATGAACTACCGCTATCCGTTTATCTACGGTCAGCCTGATACCCGCCAGTTCCCGCTGGCGACCTGGCGCTCGGCGGCGAACTGGCTGCACGGCGGCGTAAGGGACCCGGAGTGGGTGGTGGATCATATCGATCGGGACGTGCCGATGCTGATTGAGCAGATCCGCACCCGGGTGCTGCCCAAACGCGGAATTGTCGCCTCGGCGGACGAGATTCTGATAACCCTCGGTTCGCAAAACGCGCTCTACCTGCTGACCCGCCTGCTGATGTCCCCCGGCACGCGCGTTGGCGTGGAGAATCCCTGTTTTCGCGAGGCTATTAACACTTTTCTGCTTGCCGATACCGATATCGTGCCGCATCCGGTGGATGAACAGGGGATCGTCCTTAATGACGCCCCCTGCGATTACTACTATGTGACTCCCGGGCATCAGGTGCCAACCGGGGTGGCGATGAGCAAAGCGCGCCGCAGCCAGCTGCTGGAGCATGCCGCCCGCCATGATGCGGTGATTATTGAGGATGATTACGACTCTGAAAGTAACTTTATGCTCAACCCGCTGCCGGCGCTGAAGGCCAGCGATCGCTGCGGACGAGTGATCTACGTGAGCAGCCTGTCAAAGGCGCTCTCGCCTGGCCTGCGGCTGGGCTTTATGGTCGCTGACCCGGATCTGATTGACGAAGCCCGGGCGCTGCGGCGGCTGGTGTATCGTCATCCGCCAACCAACATTCAGTATCAGATGGCCCATTTTCTCGCCCAGGGTCATTATGAAACCCACCTGCGGCGCTACCATTACGACTCTGCCCAGCGCTGGGAGCGCCTCAATAACGCGCTGCGGCAGCACCTGCCAGAATGCCAAATCATCCCAGGCAGCGAACACGCCAATGCCTTCTGGCTGACCACCCCGGAGCAAATCAACACCCAGCAGCTGACCTGGCGCGCCGCCCACGCCGGGGTGCTGATCGAGCCCGGCGCCCGGCATTTTCTCAGCGACGCGCCGCCGGATAACTTTTTTCGAATGGGCTTTCACGCCATTAACCCTGACGCCATCGAACAAGGCGTGGAGGTGCTGCGCGGCCAGCTGGCGCAGATGGGCTAGCGGTATTGTTCAAATGCCACGGCCTGGCGAACCTCGACCAGCGCCGCGCGCAGGGTATCAAGCGGAACAGAACCGAGGGCGATGCGCAGCGCCTGCGGAACAGTTGCGGCAACGCAGAAGGGTTCGGCGGTCGACACGGAAATATGGCGCGCCATCAGCGTTTTCGCCAGCCTATCGGCCCGACTCTCCTCGCCCAGAGGTAGCCAGAGAAAGTACGAATCCTCATGGCTCACGAAGGGCAGCCCGTCGAGCGCCGCACGGGCAAGCCGCTGCCGCTGCCGCGCATCCTGGCGCTTCTCATTTTCAAAGCGTGCAACCGTGCCATCTTCAATCCAGGCGCAGATCAGCGAGCTCATCAATGACGGCGTATTCCACGTCGTCGCTCGTATGGCGCGCTCAATCTCAGTCCGATAGCGAGGTGGGCAGATGACCGTCCCTATGCGCAGACCGGTGGCGACGTTTTTCGAGAAGCCGGTGACATATACCGTTCTTTCCGGCGCATAGCTCACCAGCGGCGGCGGCGGATTGCGCACCAGGCTGGCATAGGCGGCATCTTCAACGATCAGCAGGTCGTGCTGGCGGGCGAGTTCCGCCAGCGTCTGCCGTTGGCGAGGGCTGAGCACCCAGCCCAGCGGATTGTGCAGCGTCGGCATGGTATACACCGCCCGGACGCGCCGCTGCTGGCATAGTCGGTGGAGCGCATGCAGATCCGGTCCGTCCGCGCGGCAGGGGATCGCCGCCAGTTCCAGATGATACAGCGCCGCCAGAACCTTAAAGCCCGAGTAGGTGAGCGCATCGACCGCCACCACGTCCCCCGGGCGCAGAAGCCCCATCACGGTCACCGCCAGCCCGTGCTGGGCGCCGTTGACGATCAGCACATTTTCCGCGTCAGGGGCAAAGCGGCTGCTGGTCAGATAGCGAGCGATAATTTCACGTTCCGGGAGCCGTCCGGCATGCGGCTGGTAGCGCAGATGAGCCTCGATATCCCCTACCCCCGCCAGCTGCCTGAGCGCCTCGCGCAGCGCATCCCCCTGCGTCGGCAGTGAAGGATAGTTGAAGTTGAGATCCACAACATCGGCTGCCACCGCCTGCTGATCGACACCGTGTCCCGGCGGTAGCGCGATGTCCCGCACGAAGGTGCCGCGACCGGTTTCGCCGCTGACCAGCCCCATCGCTTCCAGTTCATGATAAACGCGCGTGGCCGTGGCCAGCGAGATCCCTTCGTCGGCGGCAAGCGTACGATGCGTCGGCAGGCGGGTTCCGGCCGGCAGCTGTCCGCTCTGAATCGCCTGCGCGTATCTGTCGACAACCGCTTTGTATCGGGCTTTCATCGGTGAATGTATCTATGACAATAATTTGATTGTATTGGATTGACCACATTACCATCGGCGCAGTCATGGCTCAAGCGAGCACAGCCCACCCCACTAAGCGAGGTTAGCGTGGTAGATTCAGCGGTTCATAAAACGGTTCCCGGGCCGTGGTCCGGATGGCTTAATGGTTTACTGGGCGTCATTATTTTTAGCGGTTCGCTGCCCGCAACGCGCCTGGCGGTGCTGGATATGGACCCGTTCCTGCTAACCTTTCTGCGCGCCTCCATCGCCGGCCTCCTCGCTATCGCGCTGGTAGTCGGCTTGCGCCAGAAATGGCCGCGCGCATCGCAGCTTGTCCCCCTGGCCATCGTCTCATCAGGGGTGGTGATCGGCTTTCCGCTGCTCACGGCGCTGGCTTTGCGCCACGTCACTTCAGCGCATTCGATCGTTTTCATCGGGCTATTGCCGTTGATGACGGCCATTTTTGGCGTAGTGCGCGGCGGAGAACGTCCGCGCCGCGCTTTCTGGATCTTTTCCGTTATTGGCAGCCTGCTGGTGGTGGGTTTCGCCCTGACGCAACAAGCTGCGGCGTCGCTGAGCGGCGATCTGCTGATGCTGGCGGCGGTGGTCGCCTGCGGCCTCGGCTATGCGGAGGGTGCTAAGCTGACCCGGGAGCTTGGCGGCTGGCAGGTGATTAGCTGGGCGCTGATTATGGCGCTGCCTTTTATGCTGATCGCCTCGTTACTCACCCGGCCAGCGTCATGGAGCGCCATCTCGGTTTCCGCCTGGATTGCGCTCGGCTATGTGTCGCTCTTTAGCATGCTTATCGGTTTTATTTTCTGGTACAAAGGGCTGGCCGCTGGCGGTATCGCCGCCGTCGGCCAGCTTCAGCTATTACAGCCGTTCTTCGGGCTTGGCCTGTCAGCCGCGCTGCTGCACGAAACCGTCAGCCCGCTGATGCTGACCGTAACCCTGGGCGTGATTCTGTGCGTTATCGGTTCGCGCAAATTTGGCCGCTAGCCTGTATTGCCCTTGTAGCCCGGAAATCCCGGGTCGCGGCGTAAACGCCTTACCCGGGCTACCGCCCCGCGGTATAGCGGTGAACGGAAACCCTTTACACCTTCCCGGAGGCGGCGCGTTGCGCCTGTCCGGGCTACTACCCGTAGCCCCGGTAAGCGCAGCGCGACCGGGGAGGACAACCGGTTACACTACCCGCGCGTACTGCAGCATCACCTGCAGCAGCACGTTCGCGCCGGCCTCAACGTGCTCCGGCGACGCATATTCAATTTCGTTGTGGCTGATCCCGTCCTTACAGGGGATAAAAATCATCCCGGTCGGCGCCAGATAGCTCATATACACCGCGTCGTGTCCGGCGCCGGAGACAATCTCCCGCGCGGGATACCCCAGCCGCTGCGCGGCGTCGGCGATCGCCGCCTGGCACTCCGGGTGGAACGGCGCCGCCGGATAGTGGCTCACCTCTTTTAACGCCACCTTCAGGCCGCTCTCCCGCTCGACCCCGGCGATAAACGCCCGCAGCTGGCGGTCCATCTCATCCACCAGCGCATCGCTGATATTGCGCATATCAATCGAAAAAGTGACCTCTCCCGGCACTACGTTACGGCTGTTCGGATAGACCTGCACTCTTCCAACCGTACCGCGCCCTTCCTCGCTGCGCCCGGCAATCGCCACCACTTCCTGCATAATGCGGGTCGCTATCTGTAACGCATCCTGACGCAGGCGCATCGGCGTCGGCCCGGCGTGGGACTCCTGGCCGGTCACCACGCAGTCATACCAGCGGATCCCCAGCACGCCCTGCACAATGCCGATAATTTTCTCTTCATCTTCAAGAATCGGCCCCTGTTCAATATGCGCTTCAAAGTAGGCGCCAACCGGATGGTCGCCCGGCGTCTGGCTGCCGATATAGCCGATACGCGCCAGCTCCGCGCCCACGGTTTTACCGTCCGCATCCTGCGCGGCGTAGATGGTCTCCAGCGGGAATACCCCGGCAAACACGCCGGAGCCCATCATCACCGGTACAAAGCGCGACCCCTCTTCATTGGTCCAGAACACCACCTCAATCGGCGCTTCGGTTTCAATCTCCCGATCGTTCAGGGTACGTACCACCTCCAGCGCCGCCAGCACGCCGTAGTTACCGTCAAATTTGCCGCCGGTCGGCTGGGTGTCAATATGGCTGCCGGAGACAATCGGCGGCAGCGCCGGATTACGCCCTTCCCGGCGCATAAATACGTTGCCGATTTTATCGACGGTGACGCTCATCCCGGCCGCCTGCGCCCAGCTAATCACCAAATCCCGTCCCTGGCGGTCAAGATCGGTCAGCGTCAGACGGCAGCAGCCGCCCTTCGGCGTGGCGCCAATTTCCGCCAGCGTCATCAGCGAATCCCACAGGCGTGCGCCATTGACCCGGCAGGCGGTGGTTTCGGTTATCGGGGTAAAAAGGACATCACTGCTCATTTCGGTCTCCTTGCATAAACGCGGCGGCCAGCTCGACCAGCAGACGATCGCTGCCGCGCGGGCCCAAAAATGAAATTCCCAGCGGCAGGCCGCCCGTCCGGGCGACCGGCAGCGTCACCTGCGGACGTTGGGTCATGACGGAAATTAACAGCAGATCGTGAGACAGGCGGCGGACCGCCTCTATCTCTTCGGCCTGCGCCGTCAGCAGCGGCGCGCCGTCGGGAACGGTCGGCATCACCAGGACCGTATCGCCCAACTGCGCGTCCCACCAGGCGGTAAAACGCTCGCGCTGCTGGCAGGCGGCGTCAAACTGCGCGCGGGTGACCGCTTTGCCCCAGAAAAAACGCTCGCGGACGTCCGGCCCCAGCTGCAGGCCGTAGCGCTCAATGGTTTCCCCCTGCGCCTGCCAGGCTTCGTAGCCCTGAATCTGGCGGAAGGCGAGATAGATATCATCCACGTCCGGCAGCGGCGCGCCGAGCGGCGTTACCGGGCCGAATAAGCGCGCCAGCTCCTGGCGGACCGGCAGCAGCGCCTGCTGGCTGCGCAGCGGCAGGCGGGAAAACAGCCCTTCATGGCTGGCCAGCCGCACGCCGGTGATATCCGCTCGCCCATCGTCGAACAAACAGGCGGCGACGGTGGAAAAGACCTCCGGCGAGCGGGCAAAGAAGCCGCAGGTATCCATGGTGGCGCATAGCGGCTGGCAGCCGTCGAGGGAGAGTCGGCCATGGGTCGGGCGCAGGCCAAACAGTCCGCAGTAGCTTGCCGGCGTGCGTACCGAGCCGCCGGTATCGCTGCCGAGGGCAAAGTCGCACGCCTCGTTCGATACCGCCGACGCCGAGCCGGACGACGAGCCGCCGGGGATATGATTCGGCGCGGCGCCGTTGCGCGGAGTGCCGTAATGCACGTTGTGCCCGCTCATCGAATACGCCAGCTCGCTGGTATGGGTTTTACCGATAAAGCGCGCGCCGTTATCTAATAATTTTTGCACCACCGGCGCGGTGCGGGTTTTCACCCCGGACAGCGCCAGCAGATGCGGATTGCCGCCGCCGGTGGGGTAGCCCGCTACGTCAAACAGATCTTTGACCGCAAAAGTTAACCCGCTCAGCGGCCCGCTTAGCGCATGCGCCACCGGATGCGGCGGATAGGGCATAAAAGCGCGAATATCATCCTGCATACTGCTTTCCTCATGGCTTCAGGCGTAAAGCGCCTGGTTTTCAACGGACGCACTCAGCTCACGCCAGCGATGGCAGCTCACCACGTGACGCGGCCCGGCCGGTTCGGTAGCCGGCTGGCTCTGCGCACAGGCGGGGCGCGCGTGCGGACAGCGATCGGCGAACGCGCAGCCGGGCGGCAGACGCGAGAGATCCGGCGGCGAGCCGGGGATACAGTGCAGCGCGTCGCCCTTTTTCAGCCCCTCTTTCGGCCGGCTGCCCAGCAGCACCTGGGTATAGGGATGGCGCGGACGATACAGAATCTCCTCAATCGACGCCTCTTCCACGATGCGTCCGGCGTACATTACCGCTACCCGGTCGGCGATCTCCACCGCCGCGCCGATATCGTGGGTCACAAAAATGATCGACAGATCGCGCTGCTTTTGCTGCTCGCGCAGCAGGATCAGGATCTGTATTTGCACCGTGGCATCGAGCGCGGTGGTTGGCTCATCCGCCAGCAGCAGCTGCGGGTTGCAGGAGAGCGCGAGGGCAATCATCGCCCGCTGGCGCATTCCGCCGGACATCTCGTGCGGGTAAGCATCCAGCCGCCGCTCGGGGCTCGGAATGCGTACCTGGCGCAGCGCCTCGAGCGCCCTTTCCCGCGCCGCCTGTCGCGACAGGCCTTCGTGGCGACGCAGCCCTTCGACAATCTGCTGGCCCACGGTATAGACCGGGTCGAAGGCCAGCAGCGGCTCCTGGAAAATCATCGCGCAGCGCGCGCCGCGGTAGCGCCGCAGCTGCCCGGCGCTCATCTTCAACACCTCCTCTTCCCCGACCCTCAGCGTGCCGGAAAGCACGCTGCTTTTTGGCGGATGCAGGCGCATCAGGGCGCGCAGGGTGACGCTTTTACCGGAGCCAGATTCGCCGATCAGCGCTATCACCTCGCCTTTTTGTACATCAAAGGAGACGCCGTTGAGCGCGTTGACCGTCTGACCGTCGCGGCGAAACTCAACCCGCAGGTCGCGGATATGGACGTAAGCTTCATGCGACATAGCTCACCTCCTGAATGGCGATTTTTTGCTGCCAGGGCGACGCGGGCTGCGCCATCAGGCAGGCGCTCAGGTGCCCCTCGCCGACGCTTTCGAGCGTCGGTTTCACCTCCGCGCACACCGCTCTGGCATGCGGGCAACGGGTATGAAAGCGGCAGCCGGAGGGCGGAGAAATCGGGCTGGGCGGATCGCCGCTCAGCGGCGAGGTTAAGGTGCGATTATGCGGGTCCATCGACGGCATCGAACTTAACAGCGCCCGGGTATAGGGGTGGGCCGAGGCGGTAAACAGCTGCTCCGCCGGGCCAATCTCCACCACCTCGCCGAGATACATTACCAGGATGCGGTCCGACAGCCAGCGCACCACGTGCAGATCGTGGCTGATAAACACATAGGTCAGCGCCAGCGTCCGCTTCAGCTCCTGCAACAGCTGCAGAACCTGAGCTTCTACCGATTTATCCAGCGCTGAGACCGCCTCGTCGAGGATCACCAGCCTGGGCTTCATCGCCAGCGCGCGGGCGATATTCACGCGCTGGCGCTGGCCGCCGGAGAGCGCGTGCGGATAGCGGTGCGCAAAACGTCCCGGCTCAAGGCCAACGTGCGCCAGCAGATAGCGGGCATACTCGCTGGCCTCTTTGGCGCTGACGCCGTGTACCCGCTGACCGAAGGCAATGCTCTCTTCCATGGTCATGCGCGGGTTGAGCGAGGCGTAGCTATCCTGGAAAACCATCTGTACCTGGCGGCGATACGCTTTCATCGGCAGGCGCGATGAGCCTACTTCCAGGCCATCAAAGATCAGCTCCCCGCTGTCCTGCTTAAGCAGCTGCATCAGCAGCCGGGCGGTGGTCGATTTACCGCAGCCCGACTCCCCCACGACGCCGAGGGTTTCGCCTTTGATCACCGAAAAACTGACGTCATCCACCGCCTGTACCACTTCGCGCGCTTTGCCGCCGCCGGCGGGAAAATGCTTCAGCAGATTGTTAACCTTGAGCAGCGGCTGCGCCGGCCCGCCGAGGTCGATATTCGTAAAGGGTTGCATCGCTTACTCCTTAATCGCCATTGCCGCACGCAGGCGGTCCGCGAGGATATTGAACGAAATGGAGGTGATAAAAATCATCAGACCGGGCAGCGCCGCCACCCACGGCTGGGTATAAATCGCCGTGCGCAGGGTGTTCAGCATCAACCCCCACTCCGGCTCCGGTGGACGAACCCCGAGGCCGAGAAATGAGAGCCCGGAGGCGAGGATCATGCACACCGAAATCAGGCCGGTGGAGAAGACGAAAATCGGCCCCAGCACGTTGCCCAGCACCTGGACGCGAATAATGGTGAACGCGCT
Organism: Klebsiella sp. HN106; assembly: GCF_051209435.1. Classification (NCBI taxonomy): domain Bacteria; kingdom Pseudomonadati; phylum Pseudomonadota; class Gammaproteobacteria; order Enterobacterales; family Enterobacteriaceae; genus Klebsiella; species Klebsiella sp. HN106. Next base: position 545,841 of record NZ_JBLURD010000002.1, read on the forward strand.
GGCCCCGGTGGCTCGGGCGGCGTCGATGTAGTCCATATGCCGCACCTGCGCGGTGACGCTTTCGGCAATACGCGCCACCTGCGGCACGAACACCAGGGTCAGCGATAGCAGCGCGTTACCGATACCCGCGCCCAGCGCGCCGGAAAGCGCGATCGCCAGCAGCACCGAGGGGAAAGCATAAAATACGTCCACGGTGCGCATGATCAGGGTGTTGGTTTTGCCGCCCGCATAGCCGGCGATAATGCCGATGGCCCCGCCGATAAAAAAGGCCAACACCACCGGGACAATCCCCATAAACAGCGATAGCCTTGTGCCGAGAATCAGCCTTGATAGCATATCGCGCCCGAGCTCATCGGAGCCCAGCGGAAAGCCGTCGGTGCCGATCGGCTTGAGGCGTAAAAACATCGACGTTTGATACGGATCTTTAACGATCAGCCAGGGGCCGAACAGCGCCAGCGCCAGCAGAACGAGAATGATCGCGCCGACGAATACCCCGCCCGGGTCGCGCAGCAGGCGGCCAAACACGCCGCGCCAGTAGCCTTGCCTGGCAACCGTCCTGGCAGAGACGGCAATGCCTTTGGTCGTCACGGTATCCACCATCGTCAGCTCCTCTTAATTCGCGGGTCGAGACTGGTTTGCAGCATATCCACCAGCAGATTGAGCAGGACAAAGAACAGCGCCAGTACCCAGATGGTGCCCTGCAATAGCGGCAGGTCGCGCTGGAAAATGGCGGTGTTCAGCAGCAGGCCGGTGCCGGGCCAGGAGAAAACCGTCTCCACCAGAATCGAGCCGCCCATCAGATAGCCGACCTGCAGCCCCATCACCGCCAGCGCGGTCGGAGCGGCATTCTTCACCACGTGCAGAAAGATCCGCGATTCGTTGAGCCCCCGGGCGCGCAGGCCGACGATAAACTCCTGGCTGAGAATGTCCGCCACCTGCGAACGAACGGTGCGGGCGATGATGCCGGTCGGGATCACCGACAGCGTGAAGGCCGGCAGCAGCATAAACTGCAGGTGTTCCCAGTCCCACTGCCAGCCCACCTCGCCGATTGGCCCGCCGCCGGTTGCCGGTAGCAGCGCGAATTTAACGCTAAAAACGATAACCAGCAGCATCCCCAGCCAGTAGTGCGGCACGCTGACGCCGAATACCGACAGCACCGAGGCCAGGCGGTCAATAATGCTGTTACGAAAATAGCCGGCGACAAAACCAAACAGGCTACCCAGCACAAATCCGATCGCCGTCGCCAGCAGCGCCAGACGCAGAGAGTAGGTCACCGCCGTCATGACCTCGTCGATGACCGGACGGCCGGTGGCGACCGACATGCCCAAATCGCCGTGCAGCGCCCGCCATAGCCAGTGCACAAACTGCAGCGGCAGCGGTTTATCAAAGCCGTAGGCCTGCATTAAGGTCTGACGCAGCGATTCCGAGGCGTCCGGCGGCATCACCGACACCAGCGGGTCGCCCGGTGCTATCTGCACCAGCATAAAACAGATCACCGCGACCCCGAGCATGGTGGGGACGGCCAGCAGGATGCGATATAGCAGGGTATTGATCATCTCTTGCTCCCGAATCAATTACTCTTTTTTGCTCACCAGGCTAAGGTCGATAAACCAGCTTTGCGGCTGCACCACTCCGGTGACGGCAGGCGAAATCGCCCTTGGCCCGACATCGTGAGCGACGAACAGGAACGGCACCTGATCGACCAGCGCGGCGTGCAGTTCGCCCGCGGCTTTATCCATTTCAGCCGGGGTAAACGCGTGCTTTACCGCCGCCGCCAGCTTTTCGGTTTCCGGCGTCGAGAAATAGCCCCAGTTGGTCGCTACCGGCGGGAAGGCCTTCGCGGTGGAGAAGCGGATCATGCCGAAATAGGGATCGTTAACTGCGGCACTAACGTTGATCGCGTCGATCCCTTTCGCCGATGGATCTTTCGCCCCGAGACGCCAGTTGGTAAACAGGGTGTTCCATTCATTAACTTTAATGTCGACGTTAAAGAAGCAGCTTTTCAGGCTCTGCTGGATGTACTCGTTCATCGGCAGCGGCTGCATCTGCCCGGAACCGGAGGCCGAGGTGGCAACCGTGACGTGCAGCGGTTTACCGGCGCTATAGCCAGCTTCGGTCATCAGCTTGCGGGCGGTTTCAGGGTCATATTTGATCTGGAAAGTGGGCTTGCCGTGCCACGGGCTGTCGGCCTCGTAGACGCCGGTCGCTTCGGTCATATAGCCGCCGAGATAGCTTTTAAGCTCGGCGCGATTCAGGCACAGGTTGGCGGCTTTACGCACGCGAATATCTTTCCACGGCGATCCCTCTTCAAAGGAGAACTGCCACGGCCACAGGTGCGGCTGGGTGTTGGCATAGATTTTAAAACCCTGCGCTTTTATCTGATCGACCGCGTCCGGAGCCGGAGCTTCAATCCAGTCCACCTGCTTCGAGAGCAGCGCCGCGGTGCGGGCGTTAGCTTCCGGCAGCGGGATCAGCACCACTTTATCCACCCGTGGAATTCGTTCTTTGTTCCAGTAGTCGGGGTTCTTATCGAGGATCAGCTGCTGGCGGGGAACCAGTTTTTCCATTTTGAACGGGCCGCTGCCCACCGCATGGGCGGCGAACTCGGTCCATGCCTGTTTGCTGCGCGCCGCGGTATCGCCAGCGCTTGCCGGCACCGCGTCATACAGCTTTTGCCACGCGGTGGGCGAAACGATAAACAGATTGGTGATGTTGTAGGGCAGCAGCGCGTCAGGTTCGGCGGTGGTCAGCGCCACGGTATGGTCATCAATTTTCTCCGCGCCGGTCAGTGTCGGCATGCGCGAGAGAGTGTTGCCAATCTGGCCTGGCGCATACTGCGGCGCGGCTTTATTCAGTACCTTCTCCACGTTCCAGACGATGGCGTCGGCATTGACCTCCGAGCCATCGTGAAATTTAACCCCCGGGCGCAGGGTGAAAATCCAGCGGCTTTGATTTTGCGGGTCAACGTGCCACTCGGTTGCCAGTCCCGGCACCAGACCGCTGGGCTTTTCGCCTTGCGACAGATCCCATTCAACAAGGGCGTCGTAAAGCGGAATGCCGGTGAAACGGTTCCCTTCAAAACCCTGATCGGGCTGCCCGAGGGTCAAAGGAATATCGGCGGCAGTCATGGCGATCCGCAGAGTTGAGGCATGGACCGACACGCTGGCAAACAACGCCAATGCCCCGCTAACAGCAACGGCGAGATGGCATCCAGGCGAAAATATTTTTTTCTTCAGCATCACATTGTCCCTGTTAAATAAAAGTCGCTAACTAACAGGCAAGATGCATACCAGTTCTGCAAGGGCGGGAAATAAGGGCGAAACGGCGTATAAAATAAGGATGACTTATATTATCTCGATGATTTTCATTGAAAAATAGAATCAGCTTATCTTTTTGCACCACTGACGGGAAATGTGTTGCAGGATTGCACCAGCCTTACTTTCTTTTGAAAGGGATAATCACGTGGCGTTATTTTCTATAAATTAAATTCATAATATTCGGCAAATCATCAGTTTGAGGCATTGTCTTCTATACTTTCTGATAAAGAGAAAGAGGGAGTCGCCATGCCGTTACCTGATTTTCACCGCTCCGAGCCGTTTACCCTTGGCATCGAGCTGGAGCTCCAGGTCGTCAACCCACCGGGCTTCGATCTGAGCCAGGACTCTTCCGCGCTTATTGATGAGGTCCAGGGCACGCTGAAAGCGGGCGAGGCCAAACATGACATCACCGAAAGCATGCTGGAAATCGCCACCGGCGTCTGTCGCGATATCCATCAGGCCACGGCGCAACTGAGCGCGATCCAACAGGCGGTGCTGCGTGCCGCCGCCCGCCATCATGTGCAAATCTGCGGCGGCGGAACGCATCCGTTTCAAAGCTGGCAGCGCCAGCAGATCAGCGATAACCCGCGCTACCTGAAAACCGTTGAGCACTTTGGTTACCTGGCGAAGCAGGCGACTATTTTCGGCCAGCACGTGCACGTGGGCTGTCAAAATGGCGATGATGCGATTTATCTTCTGCACGGCCTGTCGCGCTTCGTGCCGCATTTTATCGCGCTGAATGCGGCCTCTCCCTGGCTCGACGGGACCGATAGCGGCTTTGCCTGCTCGCGGCTTAATCTTTTTGCCGCTTATCCCGATAACGGCCCGATGCCGAGGGTCAATAACTGGCAGGCGTTTATCGGCCTGTTTCGTCGTCTTAGCTATACCAGCATGATTGATAGCATGAAGGATCTGCACTGGGATATTCGCCCCAGCCCGCGCTTTGGCACCGTTGAGGTACGAGTGATGGATACCCCGCTGACGATTACCCAGGCGGTAAATATCGCCGGGTTTATCCAGATTATTGCCTGCTGGCTGCTGACGGAACGGCCGTTTAAACATCAGCCCGAAGATTACCTGTTGTACCCCTTCAACCGCTATCAGGCCTGTCGCTATGGCCTGGACGGGATCAACACCGATGTGAACGGCGGCGAACAGCGAACCTTTCGCGAAGAAATTCTACGGCTGGCGGATAAACTGGCGCCCAGCGCCCATAAGCTGAATGCCGGCAGCGCGCTGGAGGCGATTGTGCGCCAGGCGAAGCAGGCTCGCAGCGAGCCGCAGCAGATGCGCGAGTTCGTCGCCAACGGCGGTTCCTTAATCGGACTGGTGCAAAAGCACTGCGAGATCTGGACGGCGTAGCGGCGGTAACAGGGTATACTGCACGCTTTCGTCGTCTGTCTGGAACTTGTCGTGCGCTTTTTCTCTCTTCTGCCGCTGCTACTGTTATCTTTGCCCGCCTTCGCCAGCGGGAAATGCTCGCTGACCGATCCATCGCTCACGCTGCAAAGCTATCGCGTCGATCCGCAGCGCGAGCGCATTGTGATGTACTGGCAAAAAGAGGACGGCAAAGCCTGGGGGTCGCTGCGCTCGCTGCTGGCGGATATCGACCGCAACGGGCAGGTGCAGATGGCGATGAACGGCGGAATTTATGATAAAGCCTACGCGCCGCTGGGGCTGTATATCGAGAAAGGCCGGCAGTTGATCCCGCTTAACCGCGCCTCCGGCGGCGGCAACTTTTTTATTCGTCCCGGCGGGGTGTTTTATCTGCGAGGGCAAAACGCGGGAATTGTCAGCATTGATAAATTCAAGCCGTCGCCAGCCATTCAATACGCCGTGCAGTCGGGGCCAATGCTAATTGAAAACGGCAAGATCAACTGGCGGCTGAAGCCGTCCGCCAGCTCGCGCAAGCTGCGTAACGGTGTGGGCATCACCGGCGATGGCAAAGTGGTATTTATGCTCAGCGAGCGCGAAACCAATTTCTACGATTTCGCCTGCTACGCGCAATCCAGGCTCAACGTGAGCCAGATGCTCTATCTCGACGGCACCATTTCGAAGATGTACCGGAAAGGCGGCAGCGTGCCGTGGCAGTACCATCCGTTCGTCACCATGATCGCGGTGGAGAGCAGATAGTCTTAATAACATCGTCTGCGGGGAGTAGCCCCGGGGAGATTTTTATGCCGCTGTGGATATGCCTCTGAAACGACGTGATATGCAGCGATGCCCTGGCCCCCGCTGAAATCGGCGAACCGGAGGACCGAAGACAAGGGCTGGCCGCCAGGGATGGCGGACAGAGGCGAATCGAGACACGACAAAATTGCCTGGAGCAATTTTGAACAGCGCTTGCGCTGGCCCCGTAGGGGCGAGTCCCAGGGATGGGACGAGTAAGGTCGAGTTGAGCCGACCGCAGGCTGAGGACCGGGAGGTGAGCGCAGTGCGCAGCACTTATTTCTTTGCGGGACCGCGGGGATGTAAAGGGGGGGACGGTTTTCTCCCCCTTTACCCGTTCACCTACCGCGGTGAGACATTTTCTGCGAAATAGCGGTGAACGGAACCCCTACCACACCATCCCGGAGGCGGCGCTTGACGCGCCTGTCCGGGCTACCAGGTCCGGGCCACCTACATCCGGCGGTGCGCCCACTCGCGCAGGCGCTGGAACAGCACGTACAGCGACGGAATAAACAGAATGCCGATCGCCGTCGCCACCAGCATGCCGCTGAACACCGTGGTACCGATAATCCGCCGGCTCTGCGCCCCGGCGCCGGTGGCGAGCATCATCGGCACAATCCCGATGATAAAGGAGACCGCCGTCATCATCACCGCGCGGAAGCGACGGGTAGCCCCTTCGCGGGCGGCGTCGACGATCGACATCCCCTCTTCACGCTTCGCCCGGGCAAACTCGACGATCAAAATCGCGTTTTTCGCCGCCAGCGCGATCAGTAGCACCAGCCCTATCTGCACGTACACATCGTTGGCATAACCGGCCCACCATAGCCACAGCAGGGATCCGCCGATAGCGAACAGCACCGACAGCATCACGCTCGCCGGCAGCGTCCAGCTCTCATACTGGGCGACGAGAAACAGCCACGCCATCGCCACCGCCGCCAGCACGATCCATACCGCCTGGTTACCGGTCTGCTGCTCCTGCCACGAGATGCCGCTCCAGGCATAGTCATAACCGTGCGGCAGATTCGATTGTAAAATCTGCTCCATCACCGCCATCGCCGCCCGACTGCTGACGCCTTCAGCCGCCGAACCGCTTATCGATACCGACGGGAACTGGTTATATTGCTGAATAAACGGCGCGCCAACCGTTGGCGTAATCGTCACCAGATTACTCAGACGCACCCGCTCGCCGCTGTCGCTACGCACGTAAAGCTCGCTAATCTGCTCGGCCCGCTCGCGCCACTGCATCTCATTTTGCATCACCACGTGGTAGACACGATTATTGATGCTGAAATCGCCGGCGCGGGTGCCGCCAAACGCGGTCTGCAGGCTGCTGAAAATTCTTGCCACCGGTACGTTCAACCGGGCCGCCTGGTCGCGATCGACGGTGAGCGTCAGCTGCGGCACATTGCTGCTCCAGGTGGTAAAGACCCGGCTAAGCTGCGGATGCTGGTTGGCCATTCGCAGGACCTGATGGGTGACCTGCTCCAGCTCCGCCGGCGATTGTCCAGCCTGCGCCAGAATGCGTAAATCAAATCCAGAGGCGTTGCCCAGCCCCGGCAGCGTCGGCGGCGCAAAAGCCATAATCGTCGCTTCCGGCAGCCCCAGCAGCTGGCCCTGTAGTTTTTCCATTACCGCGTCCAGCGGCGGCCGCTGATGCCACTCTTTCAGCATCACGGAGATAAACCCGCCGTTCGAGGCGCTGGTGCCGTTGAGAATATTAAAACCGGACACCTGAATCACATCCTCAACCGCCGGGTTCCTCAACAGCAGCTCCCGCGCCTGGGCCATCACCGCCTCGGTACGCTCCAGCGAGGCGGCTTCTGGCAGCTGCACGCTGGCAAAGAAATAACCCTGATCTTCCTGCGGCAGAAAGCCTTTCGGCATTGTGGTAAAGCTCAATACCACCAGCCCTGCCGCGGCTACCGTCGCCGCCAGCGCCAGCCAGGGGCGACTGTTCATGCCCCCGACCAGACGCCCGTAGCCGTCCCGCACCGTATCCAGACCGCGGTTAAAGCCGCGCCAGATGGCGGCAGGCCGCTCCGGACGCGGACGCAGCAGCAGCGCACACAGCGCAGGCGTCAGGGTCAGCGCCACCACGCTCGACAGCGTCACCGCCGTCGATAAGGTGACCGCAAACTGGCGATACAGCTCGCCAACGATCCCCGGCAGCATTGCCACCGGCACGAACACCGCCAGCAGCACCAGGGTCGTGGCGATCACCGGCCCGGCGATTTGCCGCAGCGCTTCGGCGGTTGCGGCGCCGCGATCCTGCCCCTCCGCCATTTTTGTTTCCACATTCTCCACCACCACGATAGCGTCATCTACCACCATCGTCAGGGCGAGGATAATCGCAAACAGACTCAGGGTATTGGCGCTGTAGCCCAGCGCGTAGAGCACCGCGAAGGTACCGATAAGCGACACCGGGATGGCCAGCGCGACTATCAGCGTCGCCCGCCAGCTCTGCAGGAACAGGGAGACCACCACCACCACCGCCAGCAGGGTCAGCGCCAGCGACACGCCGATCTCTTTGATCGTCGCCGCAACAAAGCGGGTGGTATCAAACTTCACCTCCCAGGTAAGATCCGCCGGAAAACGCGCATGCAGCCGGGTCAGCTCGGCGCGTACCGCAGTAGCGACCTGCAGCGAGTTAGCGGTGGGCGTCGGGTAGATGCCGAGATAAGCCGAGTCTTTGCCGTTGAGCTGCGCGCCGGAGCTGTAGCTGCGAGCGCCCAGTTCAATAGTCGCCACGTCGGACAGGCGTACCAGCTGGCCGCGTTCGCCGCTGCGAACCACAATTTGTCCGAAACCGGCGGCATCGCTTAATCGCCCAATACCGTTGATGGTCAGCGTTTGCTGCTGGCCGTTAAACACCGGCGGCGTGCCTACCTGCCCCGCCGCGCCCTGCACGTTCTGCTCGCGCAGCGCAAGGGCAATATCGTCGGTCGTGATATTCAGCGCGTTCATGCGGTCGGGGCGCAGCCAGATGCGCATGCTGTAGTCGCGCGCGCCGAACATCTGCACTTCCCCGACGCCGGGAAGACGCGCCAGCGCCTCGCGCACCTGGGTGCTGGCGTAGTTGCTGACAAACAGCGGCGACAGGGTGCCGAGCGGAGAGTAGAGACTCACCCCCATCAGCAGGTTTGTCGCCCGCTTTCGCACCTGTACGCCGTTCTGCTGCACGTCGGCAGGCAGCTGCGCCACCGCCTGCGACACGCGGTTCTGCACGTCGATTGCGGCTAAATCGGCGTCGGTTCCGGCAGCAAAGGTCAGGCTCAGGCTGTAGGTCCCCTCATCGGAACTGGTGGATTCCATGTACAGCATATGATCGACGCCGTTGAGCTGAGTCTCCAGCGGCGCGGCAATAGCTTCCGCTACGTCCGCCGCGCTGGCGCCAGGCCAGCTGGCGCTAACGTTGATGACCGGCGGCGTAATCTGCGGATACTGCTCGACCGGGATCAGCTTTAGCGAGACCGCGCCGACAAAGGTCATCAGCAGGGCAATCACCATCGCAAAGCGCGGGCGTCGGATAAAAAATGTCAGCATCCCCTCTCCCTTATTCACTCAGCAACTGAATGGCCGCGCCGTCACGCAGGCGCTGGGCACCTTCCGTCACTACGCGCTCTCCCGCTTTCAGGCCATCCGCCACCACGAAGCTCTGGCCATGCTGACCGCCGGGCGCTAAACGGCGCATCGTCACGGTGTTGTTCGCCGTTACGACCCAGCAGTAAAAGCCCAGTGCATCCTGCTGTAGCGCAGAGGCCGGGATCATCGGGCTCTCCTTAAGTTGCTGCGGACGGAAGAAAACCGTGACGTTGCCGCCCGGCAGTAAACGGTGCTGCGGGTTAGCAAATTCAGCGCGCAGCGCCACGCTGGCGGTGCGGCTATCAATACGGTTATCAACGGAGGTCAGGACGCCGTCTTCACGCCGTCCATCCAACTCCACCTGCGCCAGCCACGCCTGCTTCATCGCGGCGATATCCGTGTGCTGCCCTGCTTTCGCGAAAAAGGCGGATTCATCGAGCGAGAACGCCACGCGAATCGGATCGAGCTGGACCACATCAACCAGCACGCCGCTGGCGGGATTGACCAGGCTGCCGACGTGAAAAGGACTATGGCCGACGCGCCCGCTCACCGGCGAGGTAATGCGGGTATAGCCGAGCGTTATCTGCTGGGCGGTAATGCGCGCCTGCGCCTGCTCTACGGCGGCGGCGGCGACATCGCGCTGCATCTGCGCGGTATCCACGTCATGACGGCTGATTGAATGGTTATTTTTCAGCTGCTGATAGCGGCTCAACAGCTGCTGGGCCTGGCGCAGGGAAGCCTGCGCGCTTTTCAGTTCGGCCTGTGCGAGCGCCAGCGCGGCTTTCGGCTGGGCGTCATCCAGCGTAAATAGCGGCTCGCCTTTTTTGACGTACTGCCCATCCTGGAAATGGCGCTGCACGATCGTCCCTTCGGTACGGGCGCGAACGTCGACGGCGTGAATGGCCTCAACGCGGCCGGAGATTTGCCGTTCATCGGCATGCGGCGCTTGTTCAACGGTGGCAACGCGCACCGGAATGGCCGGCGCGGCGGCGGCGATAAGCGCGTAGCCTGCCAGGCCGCAGGCCAGCAGGGCGGAGCGGATGATCTTGTTCATGGGGAATTCCTTACGACGATGCGGCGTCCCTTCCCCGCAGGAGAAGGGAAGCCGGACGGGTCAGACACGCTACGCCGCTTTGCGGAAACGACGAGTCAGGCGCTTCTCAACTTCCACCACCAGGAACATCGCGATACCGATGACCAGGGTGATGAACCAGTAGCGCAGCGGCAGCCCTTCGGTGCCAAACATCGTCTGCATCACCGGTACGTAGATGATGACCAGCTGCATCAGCAGCAGCACGCCGCTCACCAGCCAGATGCCTTTGTTACGCAGAAGCCCCATATTCAGCGAGAAGCTGTCGCTGCTGCGGCAGTTAATCATGTAGACCCACTGCGCGGTGACCAGCATCTGCAGCAGGACGGTGCGGATAAACTCCGGGCTGTGGCCGCGCGGCGCCAGCCAGGCTTCAAGAATAAAGGCGGCGACGGCGATCATCGTGCCGACGAAGGCGACGCGCCAGACGGCGAAGGCATCCATGACGTGCTGGCCGGTTTTACGCGGCGGTCGGTTCATGGCGTTGCGCTCGGCGGCTTCAAACGCGAGGCCAAAGGAGAGCGTGGCGGAGGTGGCCATGTTCATCCACAAAATCAGTACCGGCGTCAGCGGGATAATGTTCCCCGCCAGCAGGGCGATGATAATCAACAGCCCCTGCGCCAGGTTGGTCGGCATGATGAACAGAATGGTCTTTTTCAGGTTATCGTAGACCCGGCGCCCCTCTTTGACCGAGCTGGCAATAGTGGCAAAGTTGTCATCGGTCAGGACCATATCGGCGGCCTCTTTGGTCACCTCAGTGCCCTTAATGCCCATGGCGATCCCGACGTCGGCCTGACGCAGCGCCGGAGCGTCATTGACGCCATCGCCGGTCATGCCAACCACTTCACCGTTATCCTGCAGCGCTTTCACCAGGCGCAGCTTGTGCTCCGGGCTGGTGCGGGCAAAGATATCGAACTCCACGGCGGCTTTCGCCAGCTCGGCGTCATCCATGTGCTCCAGCTGGTAGCCGGTCATCGCCTGGCTGCTGTTGGTGATCCCTAACATCTGGCCAATACTCATCGCCGTCTGCGGGTGATCGCCGGTAATCATCTTCACGCGGATCCCCGCGTTCTGGCAGGCGTGGATAGCGTCGATCGCTTCCGGACGCGGCGGGTCCATCATTCCGGCAATGCCGAGGAACACCAGCCCTTCGCGCAGATCGTCGTGGGACAGCGTGGTGCTGCCGACGTCAGCCGGTTTGTAGGCAGCGGCGACCATACGCAGGCCCTGGCGGGCAAAGCGCGCCATCTCCTCTTCCCAGTACTGCGGCTCAAACGGCACCGCCCCCTGCTTGCTCATCTGCTGGCGGCACAGGGCAAAAATCACGTCCGGCGCGCCGGTAATCAGCACCTGCTCGACGTCGCCCATTTTCTGGTGGGTCGCCATGTACTTGTACTGCGAGTCGAACGGGATTTTCGCGACCAGGCGGGCATCGACGGGCTCCAGCCGCGCTTTCGCCGCCAGCACCTTCAGCGCGCCTTCGGTTGGCCCGCCGGTAATGCCCCACAGGCCGCGCTCGTCCTGAACCATCTGGCTGTCGTTACACAGATCGATGGTGCGCAAATAGGTTTCCAGCACGCTGCCCGGTTTAATTTGCACCGGCTCGTTGCTGCCTTCCAGGCAGATGTTACCCTGCGGCTCGTAGCTGTCGCCTTCGACGCGGTAGCAGCAGTCGGCGGTGATGATCGCTTTAACGGTCATCTCGTTCATCGTCAGGGTGCCGGTTTTATCCGAGCACACCACGGTCATGGCGCCCAGGGTTTCCACCGTCGGCAGTTTGCGGATAATCGCCCGCTGACGCGCCATTGCCTGTACGCCCAGAGAGAGAATAATCGAGATAATCGCCGGTAAGCCTTCCGGCACGGCGGCCACCGCCAGGCTAATCAGGGAGAGCAGCAGCTCGCCGAGAGGAATATCGCGCAGCGCCAGGCTGAAGACGAACAGCGCAGCCATCATCGCCAGGATGATAACGAAGATCGCTTTACCGAGCTTATCCATCTGCACCAGCAGCGGCGTACGGTGCTTTTCAATGCCCGCCATCATCTGGTTGATGTGGCCGAGTTCGGTATCCTGGCCGGTTGCGGTCACCACGCCAACGCCGCCGCCGGCGCTGATGGTCGTGCCGGAGAAGAGCATATTGGTACGGTCGCCCAGCGGCAGTTCGCCTTCCAGCGCGTCGGTGGTTTTATCCACCACCGTCGACTCGCCGGTCAGAATGGCTTCTTCAACCCGCAGATTATGGCTCTCAATCAGGCGCATATCGGCCGGCACGCGGTCGCCCGCGCGCAGAATCACAATATCGCCCGGCACCAGGTCGCGGGTCGGGATGGTTTCGTGTTTACCGCTGCGCTGCACGCGCGCGTCGCTGGAGAGCATATTGCGGATGCCCTGTAGCGATTTTTCGGCATTGCTCTCCTGGATATGGCCGATCAGGGCGTTGATCACCGTGACGCCAAGAATGACAAGGGTATCGACCCAGTGCCCCATAACCGCGGTGAGCGCGGCGGCGGCCAGCAGGACGAAAATCAGGACGTCGTTAAAGTGGGCAAGGAAGCGCAGCCAGGCTGGCTTGCCTTTTTTCTCCGGCAAGGCGTTCGGGCCGAAGGTCTGCAAACGCTCGGCGGCTTCAGCGGCGCTGAGCCCGTCGACATGGCTTTTTTTCTGCGCCAGCACCGCATCAACCGTCTGCTGATATGCCCGGCGTGGCGCGACATCCCCTGAGGGGGTGGTATTATTAGTTTTGATCATTTTGGTCAAAATATATCTCCCTTAAAATTCCGTGAGGCGGAAAGCCTGGAATCATTCCGGGCCAATGAGAAAAATTTTAAACAGGCGGGAGATAATTTGAGCTTGCGCAATATTTAATCTCTCGCAAATACAAAATTTATGGTAAGTTAATTCTATAGAACAACTATTGCAGAATATTAATAAACCTAAACTAAACGAGGTCTACTATGTTTGGAATCTATCGCGGACGCCGCCTGGTGCTGTACATTCTGCTGGCCATTATTATCGCTACTCTGGTGGGATATAGCACCTATACTTTTGTAAAAGCGCTGGCTTAATAATGACGTTAATTTACATTAAAGCGTAATTAACTTAATCACAAATAAGCCCAAAATAATTAACAAAGAAATGAGTGAGAACGTTTAAATATAATACTTAAAGCGTATTTTAATTGCGTACGAAACGATATTGCATTGATTCCCTTTTTACCGGACAATATGTTTTTAACTGATGATTAACAAATAATGAAACATCCGCTAGAAACGCTCATGAGTGCCGCCGGCATTCTCCTGCTGGCTTTACTCTCCTGTCTGCTGCTGCCGGCGCCCTCGCTGGGTCTGACGCTGGCGCAGAAACTGGTGGCGACGTTCCATCTGATGGATCTCAACCAGCTTTATACGCTGATCTTTTGCCTGTGGTTTTTAGCGCTGGGCGCCATCGAGTATCTGGCGCTGCGCTGGGTCTGGCGTCGCTGGTTCTCTCTTGAGCGCTAATCCGCTCAGGTCGCGCATACCGTTGATCAGGCCTTCGCACCAGGCGACATAATCGTGGCCGCTCGAGGAGGGATGAAAGCTCACCTTATATCCCTTCTCGCTCAGTACCCGCCCGAACTCAAGCGTATTGGCATAAATACCGCCGTCCGACCCGCGGGTCTCAAATCTTCCCGCCTGTAGCCAGAAACGGACCGGATAGCGCGGCGAGTGCTGATACTGTCGGGTCAGCCAGCTGGCCTCTTCCCCTTTCGGCGCCCACCAGTACGACCCGGACAGGCTCAGTACGTTGCCAAACTGCCGGGGATAGCGCAGCGCCACCCAGGACGCGGCCAGCCCGCCGTAGCTGGATCCTGCAACCACGGTTTTTTGCCGGGTCAGGCTGAGCCCCTGGCGGTTCAGCCAGGGCAGCAGCTCATGGGCCATAAAATCGGCAAAGTGCGGATTTGGCGGCAGCTCCTTTGCCCGCCGCGGATGATCGAGGCTATCGATAAACACCACGTTAATCGGCGGTAGCCTGTGGCTGGCGATCAGGGCGTCCAGCACGTTGGCGAAGCGGTATTCGTCCTGGTAAGTTTTACCGTCAAAGAGCAGCAGGGTCCAACGCGCGGGCTGCGGCAAACGTGGGCGATAAATCATGACTTCACGCGCGTTTTGCAAAAAGTCGCTGCGCAGCTGATGGCGGGTCAGCGTCCCGTAGCGTAGCGGCTGCGCCATCCGCGGCGCCGAGCAAAAACGCGCGGGGTTAAGAGCCAGCAGGGAGTAGCGACTCCAGCGGTCGTGGGCGGCATTGACGCTATTCGGGTTTAGCGGGTCGGCCTGGGCGCTGACCAGAATAGCCCGCCGCTGCTCGCGCGCGCCGCCGGCTACCTGCGGCACATCCGGGGCGAGCTTATACTGCATTAAGGTATCGGCAGGTACGACGTAGCTACGAAACCAGACGTCAGAATCACCGAGACGAAACAGCGGATCGTGATCCCCCGCCGGCGAACCCAGAATAAACACGTTGCGGCTCGCTCCGCGCCACAAGAAGGTCACCCGCTTATGGCTGGCGTCCACCGATTCCACCATGGGCGTTCCCTCCAGTTCACGCTCCCGCCAGAAAGTCGCCGTTGAGCCTCCCGCCGCCAGTTCCTTCTTCAGCAGCTGCAGGCGCGGGCTGACCGGGTCCAGCGTCTGGATTTTGGCCAGCGCGGTGGTTTCCCGCATCTGCCACTGAAAACGCCAGCGGGCTCCTTCTTCACCGTGGAGCACCAGCGAGGAGGCGCGGTTTACCGGCAGAGAAAATAGCAGGGTTTGCTCGCCGTCCGCCGGGCCGCCCGCCAGCAGCGTGCGCAGACGGCGGTTATGTTCATCCAGCAGTCGGGCATCGGTAACGCCGGAGAGCGTCGCCGCGACGTAGTTCTCTCCCAGCCTGGGCAAGTCAAAACAGACCTCACCGCTGGCGTCGAACTTCCCCTCCAGCTCTCCCTGTAACGAAGGGGATTCACAGTTCATCGCCGCCGCCGGTAAAGCACTTAACCCCAGCAGCAGACCGCTCCACGCCGTTTTCATTGCCCGATAGTTCCTTGTAAGAATTTGTTAATAACGCTAATGCAAATAATAACTATTTGCAATAACATTAAGGCCGTTAATGATGACCGCTGAAGGATTCACTTCGATGAGGGCGGTTTTTGATGGCGATTTAACCAAGGAAAAATCATAAATATGTTTAAATATAATAAGATAACAGCATTATGGACTGCGACTCTGGCGGTATCTTCGATCGGGAATCAGGCGCTGGCGGCGGAGGAAACGCTTGTCGTCACCGCGGGCAGTAGCGAAGATCCTACAGCGCCGCTTAAGGGAATAGTGGCCACCAGGACGCTATCCGCGACAAAAACCGCCGCAGAGATCGTCAAAACGCCGCAGTCAGTATCGGTGGTTACCCGCGATCAAATGCGCGCGCTGGACGTCACCTCGGTATCCCAGGCGCTGCGCTATAGCGCGGGCGTTTTTACCGAATATCGCGGTTCATCTAACCGCAACGACGAGGTTTTCGTTCGCGGCTTTAGCTATGTGCCCAAGTTTCTCGATGGCCTGAGCTACGGCGCGACGGCCTCCTCGCAAACCGGTACTTTCGACCCGTGGCTGCTGGAACGCGTCGAGCTGGTACGCGGCCCGGCCTCGGTGCTGTTTGGCCAGGTAAACCCCGGCGGGCTGATCGCCATGACCAGCAAACGCCCTGTCAGCCAGCCGATTCATGAACTGCAGTTCCGCACCGGCAATCATCATCTTGCCGAAGGCGCTTTCGATTTTGGCGGCCCGCTGAGCGATGATGGCCGCCTGCTCTATCGTCTGAACGGGATCGCCCGTACCCAGAATAGCCAGGTTGAAGATTATAAAGAGACGCGGATGGCCATCGCCCCCGCCCTCACCTGGTATCCTGATGACGCCACGCGCATGACGTTATTAACCAGCTATCAGAAAGACCCGGATGCCGGTTACCGTAACTTCCTGCCGCGCTACGGTACGGTGGAAAGCGTCGACGGCAGCTATATTCCGCGTGATTTTAACGTCAGCGATCCCAGCTACAATCAGTCGTGGCGGGAACAAACGATGATTGGCTATGAATTTGAGCACCAGCCAGACGATACCTTTACTCTGCGCCAGAACGCCCGCTACGCCACCATCAAACAGAAGTATCGCTACCTGGTTTATTCCAGTAGCCCCGCCAACAGCTCGGTACTCTCCCGCCGCGCCCAGCATGAAACGCGCCAGACCGATGAGTTTGGCATTGATAACCAGCTCGAAGCAAAGTTTGCCAGCGGCCAGGTGGCCCATACGGTGATTGGCGGTCTGGATTACAAAACCAGTAAAGATAAGCAGTATCTTGGCCGGGCCGGAGGTTCGCAGTACGATCTCGACTGGCGCAGCCCGACCTACGGCGTTAGCGTCGATGAAAGCGCCTTCAGCCCCGCCACTAATGAACAGCAAAATCTCGATCAGGCTGGGGTCTATGTTCAGGATCAGCTGAGCTGGCAGAACTGGGAACTGTTAGTTTCCGGGCGCTATGACTGGGCGGAAGTACGCACCACCGATTTTACCGACGCCAGCAGCACCCAGCAGAATGATAATAAGTTCACCTGGCGCACCGGCCTGCTGTACGCCTTTGATTCTGGTCTTTCCCCCTATATCAGCTACAGCACCTCCTTTGAACCTAACCTGCAAACCAACCGCGCGCCTGGCGTTGGACCGTTCGATCCCAGCGAAGGCAAGCAGGTGGAAGTCGGCGTGAAATACCAGCCTGACCCAAACGCGCTAATCACCCTTGCGCTGTATGATTTAACGCAAAGTAACGTCGCCACCTACAACAGCGCCGCCGGATGGTTTGAGAATAGCGGTAAAGTGCGTTCCAAAGGGGTTGAGGCCGAAGCGCACGCGACGCTCTTTGAGAATCTCAATCTGATCGCTTCATACACTTATACCGATGCAGAAACCGTCAACACTACCGTTGTCGGTACCGAAGGGAAAACGCCAGCGCGTATTCCGACCCATATGGCTTCAGCCTTCACCAGCTATACCCTGCCGGACGGCGCGCTGAAAAGCCTGACTGCGGGAGTGGGCGTACGCTATATCGGTACCAGCTATGGCGATGCGAAAAACACCTTTAAGGTTCCGGCAGTAGATCTGTATGACGCCATGGTCAGCTATGAATTGGGCGAGCTAAACTCGAGCCTGAAAGGTGCGCAGGTACAGTTCAACGTAAACAACATCGCGGATACCAGATATGTGGCCTCCTGCGCCAGCGATAGCGCCTGCTTCTACGGCATTGGTCGGACGGTGACGGCAACGGTCAGCTACGCCTGGTAAGAACAGCCTCCGCCGGTTTCCCCGGCGGACGCTTTTTCAGTGCGCGCGGCTGTGATTTTCTTTACGGTAGGCACCCGGCGGCTGGTTAAACGTACGGGTGAAGATGCGGGTAAAAGTTTGCTGCGAGTCAAAGCCGTATTTCAGGCAAATATCGTAAACCCGCTGATCGGTATCGCGCAGATCGCGCGCCGCCAGCAGCAGCTTACGCTCGCGGATATAGCGCCCCAGACTCTCCCCTTTGTACTGTAAAAACAGTCGTTGTAAATGCCACTTCGAATAACCGGCATGGCGCGCAATATCGTCAATACGTAGCGGTTGATGCAAATTTTCATCAATCCACTCGACGATAGTATCAATGACCTGAGCGGAAATAGTCATATGTCCTCTCTCCTCCTGAACCACTCTCATCGTTAGCGCCACCAGGCGTTAAATGATTGCGTTTTATCAGCGACCCAAACCGGCTCACCCAGCATAGGCGTCAGCAGTCGCCACGGTCGCCCTGTGCTGGCCTCCGCCAGTCGTTTATACGGATCGTCCCACGTGTGTTTTGCCAGCACGAAGCGCCCGGCATGGCCCGGCAGCACCGCGCGTGCATGAATATCGTCAGCGGCCTGCGCCGTCTCTTCCGGCATCATGTGGATGTACTTCCAGTCCTGGTCATACTGACCGTTTTCCATGATCGCTAAATCCACTTCGCCAAACTGTTCGCCAATGGCTTTAAAGTGCGGGCCGTAGCCGCTGTCGCCGCTGTAGTAAATTTTCTGCTGCGGGGTAACGAACATAAAGCTGGCCCATAGGGTCTGGTTGCGCTTGAGGCCGCGGCCGGAGAAGTGGCGCGCGGGCAGGACGTGTACCGTCAGCTCATCGCTCACCTGCAGCGCCTGATTCCAGTCCGCCTCGCTGATTATCGCGCTCTCCATTCCCCAGTAGCGCAGGTGCGACCCCACGCCCAGCGGCGTTATCACGCGCTTGACCTTCGGCATCAGGGCTTTGATGGTGGCGTAATCGAGATGATCATAGTGATCGTGCGAGATGATCAGCAGGTCGATCTCCGGCATTCCCTCAGCGTGCCATGGGTAATCCCCGGTAAAGGCCTTATTAATAAAAGAGAAGGGTGCGGCATAGTTGCTAAATACGGGATCAATCAGGATGCGTTTGCCCGCCAGCTGCAGATACCAGGAGGAGTGACCGAGCCAGACCATCGCGTCCTGCCCTGACGGCAGGCCCGCCAGATCGGTGTTCACCAACGGCAGCGGCTGGGCCGGTCTGGCGTTCTCGCGCCTGGCGACGAGAAACTCCCACCACGCGGCCAGCATATTTTTTTGCCCGGTAAAACCCGGCGTCGGGAGCTGATTGTGAAACTGGCCGTCATGATAGTGCGGCGACTGTTCCACCAGGCTGAGCTGCGCGCCCTGCGGCGCCTGGCCAAATCCGGCATTTAACACAAACGGCAAAGTTGTTGCTGACGCTAATAACATGATGGCGACCACGCTGAAAATGACACGGTTCATATCCTGACCTGGCGAAATCCTCCTTCCTGGAGGTTTTTGTTATAAGGGTTGATTATGAGTGAGTAAGCACTCATTATTAGGAAGAAGCTGAAAGTCGTCAAGACGATTTTCAAATTTTGACAGACAACGTTGCAGTGCCCGTACCGGGCATGCTTAGATCGTGGTTTTATAACCTGTGAGGTAAAGTGTAGTGGCTCGTCCTAAGAGTGAAGATAAAAAGCAAGCGTTACTGGAGGCCGCAACCGCCGCCTTTGCCCAGTCGGGAATCGCCGCCTCAACCTCCGCTATCGCCCGCAGCGCCGGGGTAGCCGAGGGGACGCTGTTTCGCTACTTTGCCACCAAGGACGATCTGCTTAACGAGCTTTATCTCTCTATCAAATCGGGGTTAGTACAGGTCATGGTGGCCAGTCTTAAACCGAACGAATCCCGTCCGAAAGAGAATGCCCGCAATATCTGGAACAGCTATATCGACTGGGGTATGCGCAAACCGATGGAGCATAAAGCCATACGCCGCATGTCCCTGAGCGAACGGATTACCGATGAAACGCGTACCCGGGTTAAAGAGATGTTTCCCGAGCTCAACGAGATATGCCAGCTTTCGGTTAAGCCAATTTTTCTTAGCGATGCCTATCGCACCTTTGGCGATGCGCTGTTTCTGTCGCTGGCGGAAACCACGATTGAGTACGCCAGCAACGATCCGCAGCGTGCCCCGGAGCTCATTGCGCTAGGCTTTGAGGCAATGTGGCAGGCGTTACATGAGGATACGCGCTGATGGACCACCGCTCGCTGCATGACCACGCGCACCGTATTGCGCTGGAGCTTCCCTTTACCGAGCACTGCTGGCCGTTCGGCCCGGAGTACGATGTGTTTAAAGTCGGCGGGCGGATTTTTATGCTCACCGCAACGGTACGCGGCCGCGCGCTGGTCAACCTGAAGTGCGATCCGCAAAAATCGCTGCTTCATCAGGCCATTTACCGCAGCATCGAGCCCGGCTATCACATGAACAAAAAGCACTGGATCACCGTGGTTCCCGGCGAGGATATCAGCGTGGACCTGCTGGCGGAGCTGATTGATGATTCGTGGAATCTGATCGTCGATAAACTGAGCAAAAAAGAGCAGCAGCGGCTGCGCCCGGGGTGATTTTCAGCGCTGCGCGATAAGTGTTATCGCATTTTTGCCCCTTATCATTTGCCCGCCATCGCTGTACTCTTCCTTCACGAAACGCACCCGCAAGGGGTTGTAAACAGTGAGGAAGAGTATGGATATCGTATCGGTTGCCTTAAAGCGCTACTCCACCAAGGCATTTGACGCCACCAAAAAGCTAACTGCCGAGCAGGCGGAAAACCTGAAAACGCTGCTGCAGTACAGCCCGTCAAGCACCAACTCCCAGCCGTGGCATTTTATCGTTGCCAGCAGCGATGAAGGCAAAGCGCGCGTCGCCAAAGCGGCGAGCGGCACCTACGTGTTTAACGAACGTAAAATTCTCGACGCATCGCACGTGGTGGTGTTCTGCGCCAAAACCGCAATGGACGACGCCTGGCTTGAGCGCGTGGTCGATCAGGAAGAGGCCGATGGCCGCTTTGCTAACGCCGAAGCCAAAGCGGCAAACCATAAAGGCCGCACCTTCTTTGCCGATATGCACCGCAAAGATTTGCATGACGACGACCAGTGGATGGCGAAGCAGGTGTATCTGAACGTCGGCAACTTCCTGCTGGGCGTGGCGGCAATGGGCCTGGACGCCGTACCGATTGAAGGCGTCGATTTCGCAATTCTCGATGCCGAATTTGACCTGAAGGCCAAGGGCTACACCAGCCTGGTCGTGGTGCCGGTCGGCCATCATAGCGTTGAAGATTTTAACGCCTCCCTGCCGAAATCACGCCTGCCGCAGGCGACGACGATTACCGAGATTTAATTCCCTTCTGCCGGGAATGCCCGGGCCATGGCGCAGCAGCGTCTCGCCCGGGACTTTCTCCCCCCACTCTTTCCCCCTCTTTTTCTGCCTTTTGTGCCAGGTTTCCGGCGTTAATAAGCCCGCTTGTGCCAGGAATAACGCCTTTAGTGTGAACCAGCCGCTTTAATTAATTGATAAATAATATTTTTTATTTCTGGCACGCCCTTTGCTCTTAACAGATACCACTATCTGGATGAAGGAGAAACCGGGTGAAACATATCTATGTGGCCAGCCACGGCCATTTTGCTCGCGGACTGGTGAACAGTTTATCGCTGCTGATTGGCGACGAACACGGCGTTATCCCGGTCTGCGCCTATGACGAAGATATCGTGACCACCGAACAGCTGGAGCAAACCCTGGAGCATCTCATCGTCCAGGCGAATGGTGATGAAGTGGTGATCTTTACCGACCTGCTTGGCGGCAGTATCAACAATAGCGCCGTGAGCGTCTTGATGCGCCATCGTAACGTTTTCGTGGTCGCCGGCATCAATCTGACTCTGCTGCTGGAGTTTCTGCTGTGCGAAGAAGCCACTACCGAGGCCGCGATTGTCTACGCCACCGGCGCGGCGCGTGAATCCATTGTTTTCATCAACCCTCTACTAACACAACCATCCTCTGACCCACAGGGAGAATCTCATGATTAAACTCGTGCGCATTGATTATCGGCTGCTGCACGGCCAGGTGGTTTTTGCCTGGACCCGAGCGCTGGATATCGACCATATCATCGTCGCTAACGCCAAAGCCGCGGCGGATGCCTTCATTACGATGTCGCTTAACCTGGCCAAGCCGGCGGGCGTCACGCTGGACATCGCCACCGTTGAACAGGCGGCGGAAAAGCTTAACGGCGGCAAGTTGGATCATAAAAAAGTCATGGTGGTCCTTGGCAATACTGCTGAAACCCTCGCGCTGGTAGAAAAAGTCCCGGGAATTAACGCCATTAACTACGGCGGTCTGCCGCAGAAGGAGGGCGCAAGACAATTCGGCAAGGCCATCTATCTGACCGAAGAGGAAATCGCCGATAGCAGAGCGCTGAAAGAGAAAGGCATTCGGCTGGAGATGCGTCAGGTACCCGCCCACTCGGCCGAGCTCCTCAACGAACAACTTTAACTTCGGAGGTCACTATGTTGCTCACCGCAACGTTACTCGGACTGATTGCCGCCCTGGGGATCCTCGATGGCCGCCTGCTTGGGGTATCGATGATCGACCGGCCGCTGGTGATGTGCGCCCTCACCGGTCTGGTCTGCGGCAATCTGCATGAGGGGATTCTGATTGGCGCTACGCTGGAGCTTATTTTTCTCGGCAACGTCGCCATCGGCGCCGCGCACCCACCCGATATCGTGACCGGCTCCGTACTGGCGACCGCGTTTTCGATCATGTCCGGCCGCGGTCCGGAGGCTGCGCTCACCATCGCCATCCCCGTCTCAATGCTGGCGCAAACGCTGGGCATTCTGGTACGCGTGGTGAACGCCCGCTTCGGTCATCTGGCGGACCGCTATGCGGCGCAAGGTAATACCCGGATGGTCGGCCTGATGCACCTCGGCGGTCCGACGCTGCTCTATTTTTTAAACGGATTTCTGCCGGTTTTTTTCGCCATCCTGCTCGGCTCTTCGGCGGTTAGCTGGTTCCTTGAGGCGATTCCGCCGGTGATCACCAACGGATTGATCGTCGCCAGTAAGATCCTGCCGGCGCTCGGCTTCGCCCTGCTGATCAGCATGATGCTCAGCAGCAAACTTATGCCGTACCTCGGTCTGGGCTTTCTGATAGCGGCATATACCAAACTGGATATCATCGCCATCGCGCTATTCGCCGTGGTGTTGGCTTTTATCATCAGCCAGTTTCTTAATCTTAAGCAGCAGGAGAGCTAATCATGAGTGAAATGACGCAGACCCTGTCAGGCGCCGCCCAGCCGCAAAGCGATGACGCAAGCCGGGTCACCGCTCGGGATTTACGCAGCGTGTTCTGGCGCTCCTTTACGCTGCAGGGCTCGTGGAACTACGAGCGCCAGCAGCATATGGGCTACGCCTTCGCAATGTCGCCGGCCCTGAAGCGTATCTATCAGGACCCGACGGAACTGGGGCGCGCCCTGCAGCGCCATCTGGTGCTGTTTAACACCACGCCGCACCTCTCCACCTTTATCTTCGGCTTGTCGATCGCTATGGAAGAGGAGAATCAGCGCAATCCCGAATTTAATGAAGAATCGATAAACGCGATTAAAACCAGCCTGATGGGGCCGCTGGCGGGTATCGGTGATTCCATATTCTGGGGGTCATTGAAGGTGATTGCCGCCGGGATGGGAATTTATTTCGCCCAGCAGGGCAGCCTCCTGGGACCGATAATGGCGTTGTTAGTTTATAACCTACCGCATCTGTTATGCCGCTGGTATGGGCTGAAGCTCGGCTATCGGGCTGGCACCACCTGGCTGATGCGGATTTACCAAAGCGGACTCATGGATCGGGTCACCTATATCGCGTCAATCGTTGGCCTGATGGTCGTCGGCGCGATGACCGCCAGTATGATAGATATCACCACCCCGCTCAGCTTCACTGCCGGGCAGACGACCATGAAGGCACAGGAGTTTATCGACAAAATACTTCCTTCGCTGCTGCCTCTGCTTTTCACCCTTGGGATGTACAAGCTGATCCGTAAGGGAGTCAACATCAACTGGATCCTGTTAGGCACCATCGCATTTGGCATGGCAGCCAGCGCGTTAGGCCTGCTTTAAGAAGAGGAATATCACCCATGCACGTAGAAGACTATATGAATGAAACCCCCGCTCGCCTGCTCGCTATGCTAACGCAGACGCGGGAAGATCTCTGGCAAGCGGCGAAAGCGCTGGCGGATCGCGGGATCTCTCGAATCATCCTGACCGGTTCCGGTACGTCTTACCACGGCGCGCTGACCGCGCGGTCGTTTATGCAGCAGTGGTGCGGCATCCCGGTCGATGTGTACTGGCCCTTCCTGCTGGACGAGACGGCTCTATCCCTCAGCGATAAAGCGCTGGTCATCGGCATTTCTCAGGGAGGCGGCAGCCTCTCCACTCTCGCCGCAATGGAGCGCGCCCGGGCAGCCGGGCACCTTACCGCTTCCATGGCCGGGGAAGCGCCAGCTGCCATCGACCAGGCGGCAGATTTGATCCTGACGGTCCCCTGTGGAGAAGAGCGCGCCGGCGCCAAAACCAAAGGTTATCACTGCACCATACTCAACCTGATACTGCTTGCGCTTGCCGTCGCCAGCCGCCAGCAGCGCCTGAGCGATGAGGAGCGCAAGGCGCTACTCGTCCGCATGGAGAGGACGTTCAATCATTTGCCGACGCTCATTGAGGCCTCGCAGGCGTGGGTTCTCAATCACGCCCGGCCGCTTATCGACAGCGCAGATATTCGCCTGACCGGCCCGGCAGGACTGTTTGGCACCGTTCAGGAAGGCGCGCTAAAGATGCTTGAAACGCTGCGCTGCCCGGTGGCCGGCTATGAATTTGAGGAATTCATCCACGGGATCTATAACGCCTTCGATGAGCGTTCAACCCTGATTATGCTCGATCCGCATCCCGATGAGCGTCAGGATCGTCTGGCGGAAATACTGTCTGGTTGGACGCCGCATATTTATCGCATTGGCCCGCATGTTGACAATAACGGTAAGAACATGCCCTTTACGTTTATTAACGATCCAGACTTTGCAATCTTTGAATATATTATTCCATTGCAAATGGTTTGCGCCAGGCTACCGCCAGTGAAGGGTGTCGATCCCGCAATACCTAAGGATCCGCAGTTCCACCAGAAAATGAAAAGTAAAAAACTTAATTAAATAATGCCCTGTAAAAGTTATCCGCCATGCAGCGGAGGACCCTTTACATCTCAAGGAGACCAATATGTCTATAGCTCAGAAAAACGCCCACCATATTATTCGCGATATTTTAACCAGGCAACGTATTGAACGCGTGTGGTTTGTTGGCTGCGGGGGTTCGTTGACCGGCTTCTGGCCGGGGAAATATTTTCTCGATTGTGAAGCGAAAAAGCTGGCCGTCGGTTATGTGACCAGTAATGAATTTGTCCACGCGACGCCGCAAGCATTAGGGGAAAATAGCGTGGTGATCCTTGCCTCTCAGCAGGGCAACACCGCTGAAACGGTCGAAGCCGCCCGCATCGCGCGTCAAAAAGGCGCGGCTACGATTGGACTGGTATATACCCCCGGCACGCCGCTGTGCGAACACAGCGATTACACTATCGAATACTGCTGGGCTCGCTATCCCGAAACTGTCGATCCGACACAGCAAAAAGCGGCGTACAGCCTGTGGCTGGCGCTGGAGATCCTGGCGCAAACAGAAGGATACGACCATTACGCTGAGATGGTCAGCGCCTTTGCCAGTTTTGAATCCGTGGTGCGCGGCGCTCAGCAGCAGGTGCAAGCGGATGCGCAGCATTTTGCCGAAGCCTGGAAAAGTGAAAAGGTCATTTATATGATGGGCAGCGGTCCTTCGTTCGGTGCCGCGCATCAGGAATCCATCTGTATTCTGTTGGAGATGCAGTGGATTAACTCCGCCAGCATCCATAGCGGCGAGTATTTCCACGGCCCCTTTGAGATTACCGAACCGGGAACGCCGTTCATTTTATTAAAAAGCAGCGGCCGCACCCGTCCGCTGGACGATCGCGCGATCCGCTTTATCGAACGCTATCAGGGAAAACTGCAGATTATTGACGTGGAAAAAGTGGGAATTGATGCGCTTCACGCCAGCGTGCGCGAATATTTCTGCGGCCTGCTGCACAACTGCGTTCTTGATGTGTACAACCTGGCGCTGGCCACCGCCCGCAACCATCCTCTGACCACCCGCCGCTATATGTGGAAAGTCGAATATTAATTCGCTAACCCTCTGCCAGCCCCGGCGACCTGCTCCGGGGCTGCGCTGAGGATTACCAGCGAAAATCGTCAACGCGTAATTCAAAAATATCGTGAATATAACCAATTTCCGCTACCGGCAGCGTCACGTTATAGAGTATTTTCAGGCGCTGAAACGAGTGGTTCACCATAGCAATAAATTCTCCGTGCTGGCGAGAAAATTGCTCAAGATTTTTATAATGGGTAATTTCATTACGCATTACCAGACGCTCAATCATGCAGCTGAGATGCACATACAGGCTAATAATTAAATTATTATTAAAATTAAAGCCAAGCGTGTTTTGCCACTCTGCAATAATAGTCTCAATATGGCTCATCGTTTTTCCGGCATTCAGTATCGTCAAGGAGTTGACGACGTTATGCAGCGAAAACTCACGAACCATATTTTTATTAATCAGCGCAATTTGCTTCTCATTGAGATAGCCGCTTAAGAGCTGACTGAGATGCCGATGCCCCTGCTCGCCTAGCAGCTCTTCAATACCTACCCATGGCACCCCCGCCAGCTGTGGGTCGTGCGTACCCACAACCGCAATTACTTCATACTGGTGGAGCAAGGATATCGCCGTGCGGCTATTTTTTAAGCGCGTATACTCGCAGGCGATAATGTTAATATCAAAGTCGCTGAGCAGGCTCTTCTCCATCAGATTTTTAAATTTAAACGCAGTACCGATTCCGGTAATGCAGGTCACCAGCAGAGCACGCTCTTTTTTTTCTGTCGGCCAGAAGACATCCCAGCGCGACTGATTGAGCGGCACGATCTCTTCGGCAATATGTTCGATATTTTTCCCCAGCGCGATCTCGCTGGCGACGTTCAGCGCCATGCGCGTCGTGACGTTATCCACCACCACCAGCGGGCCGTTAATCACCGACAAAAGCGCATCGGCAATCTCTTTGGTATAGCCCATATCGATAAGCACCATGACTCCGGCTCGGGTATCGGTATGCTGGAGATAATCAACCACGGCGCGGCTGACGTCGCTGAACGCCACCTCCATCGGCATGTCCATCGCCTGGTAGATCTTCTCGCCAATCAGGCGATTGGCGACCCCCGCAATGCTGCTGGCGGTCGAATAGCCGTGGGCGATAATCACCGCTTTCACTTTTCCGCCGCTGGTCGCATCAATCGCATTGCTGACGATAGCGGCAACCGCCAGGCGGTCAAGCGTATCGATGAGCAGATCGTATTTGTTATTGACGACATCCAGTAGTTTCCCCGCGATACGCTGCGCCAGCCCCGCTGAGGACTCCAGCCAGCGCTGCATCACCAGACGCGCGGGCTCGGCAACGCTGCGCGGAGCAAGAGGCAGGCTGGTCAGGTAGCGGCCAGTAAGATAGGCGAATTCGGCATTCAGCTGGAGATCGTAATTGGCGGCGATCGCCTTGCCCACATCCTCAATAAAGCGCAGCCGCTTGTCCTGAAGAGAGACCGCGCTCTCCTGATTCATCAACGCATCGAGATAGAGCGTCACGTTTTGATAAATGAGCTTTTCAAAGGTCCTTGCGCTGATATTGTCCTTCCCGAGTTCCTCGCAGAGGCTGCAAATATTTTCCGTTAGCCGTTGATACTCATGATGACGACCGGAAAACAAAGGCTGCGCGTCGCCATCGCGGTAAATCATGACCCGTTCGCTATTTTGCTGAAGAGAAAAAGGCGCATCCGCCAGCAACCGGTCGGGCAGTAAACCCGCTTTTATCTGTAAAAGATCGCTATCCCGCTCGCCAAATGTCCAGGCGCTGGCGCAAATATTGCGGATCAAATTCTCTAGTCCGCCGACGTTACCCTCGAGCGTTTCGCGCATCAGCTGGCTGATGATTTCGCCGTCCAGCGCCAGATCGTGATGTAATCGCTGCGCTTCACGGCGAAAAAAGTGATGGATAAACGCCAGTCTTTCATACTGTCCACGCTCGGCGATCGGCAGGATTTTGACGATCACCGGAATACGACGTATAAAAGTCGCCAGGAAGTGCTTTTCCAGATCCTCCGTTGAAGCAAAAATCAGCCGTACCGTGGCGCTGCGCTCCTCGCTGCTCTCCCCCAGCCGCCGCCAGCTACCGTTATCCATAAAATGGAACAGCTTCTCCTGTCCTTCGGGGGGCAGACGATGAACCTCATCAATAAACAGTACCCCGCCGTTGCTGGTCTCGATAAGACCGGGGACTGATTTATCCGCACCGGTAAAGGCGCCCTTCGCGTGCCCGAATAATTTCGAGGTCAGCAGCTCTGGATTATTCGCGTACTCAGCGCAGTTAAACACGGTAAAAGGCGCATCGGCAGGCAAAACGCCCTGTTCCATCGCATAACGCCAGAGCTGGCGCGCAAGGAAACTTTTCCCCGTGCCGGTGGGACCGCGCAGCAGAAGCGGTAGACCTGCGCCGGGGTAGCTGATGGCGGCCTTGCACTGCCGCAAAGCTTCCTGCAGGCTGCCCTGAGCGCCTATCAGCTGCGCCAGACTATCCTGGCGCTCAGCGCACAGGGCCTGAAGGGAAGCGTATTCGCCGTGTCGAACCGCGAGGCGGTGGTGGTCGCGCAGCGCGGCAATGGGTAAAAACAGCACCGGGCGACCATTTACTTTGACCACCCGCTGCTCGCGATGGAGATTATTCAGATGATGGCTGATGATACTGCGTTTTTGCTTCAGGCTATCGGCAATCGCCATCGCATTAAACTCGCCAAGCGCTTCCGCGGTCAGCGGTCGCCCGACGATCCGTTGTTCTAGCTGGCGAAAAATCGACTCCTTATTCATCTTGCGCCCCTGTCAAAAGCGTAAAATTCGCTTATACGACAATTCGCGTAAGACGTCGCTGCCCCCTGCCACACTTCTTAAAAAAGCTTAATTATTCATGGGTTACCCTTCCCGCATGCCAGATGCGCTCCGCATAGCGGCCAATTACCGCCAGCGAGACTGCGAGGATCAGGAAAAATGCGACTTTGTGCATGCCATCCCAGAAGAACTCGAAGAAACGGGTATAGAGGTTGATCGCCAGGAACGTCAGACCGAAGCCGCGCAGCATGCCGTCGTCGGTTTTCAGGCTGATATAGATACAGATCCCCGCCGCCACGGCGAACAGCAGCCCCCACGGCAGCAGCTGCCTTTGCGCTATGCTGGACCAGCTATCCAGGTCATAGTTGCCAAAAATCGACAGGATCCACAGGGCGATAAACAGATAGATCAGCCCCATCGCTTTACTGACGGTAAACAGCTGGCGCTGGCGCAAAGCGTGTTGCGCGCCGTAGCAGAGCGCAAGCAGCGCGCCGCCGAACAGCACGAAGCGGATCGGGTAGTTCATGCCCAGCCAGTAGGCGCCCCAGCCCGAAACGTAGCCGGTTTCTGCACCGAACCAGTTGCCCAGCGACAGCAGAAAAAAGAGCCACACCAGCCCGGAGCGAGCAAAAAAGCCAATCGCGCCGTAAATCAGGCATCCGGCCAGGAACAGCGGCGCGATATGACCGCTGCCGGTATCCAGACGTTCGCCAAGCTGCCACAGCGCCACGGCGGTAAAAATAACCCCCAGAAAGAGGATCGCCTCAGTGCTGTAGTGCCACTGCGTTTCCCGCCGCTGGCGGCGAAAACCCCAGGCGTAGCAGGCCACCGCCAGCAGCGCGGGCAGGATGATTCGCGTCAGCGCCGAGCGGCTGAACAGGCTCAGCAGAAGCTCAATCAGGGCGCTGTCGGCAAACAGGCTGCCCAGCGCGACCAGCACGCAGGCCAGCGAGGTCCAGAACGCATAGCGGCTCAGCCGCTGCCAGTCGAAGGGAGAGACGCGCAGCGTTTGCGCCAGCCGCTGGCTATCCTCAGGGGCTAAATCGCCGCTGGCCTGCCACGCCTTTAGCGCGCGCTGAATAATGCGCTGCTCTTTACGGGTAATATTCATGGGCATTCCTTGAGACTGATGACAAACCTTTTTTTGGCTATTGTGCTCGCATTTCTGCCGGGCGGCGCCTTGCCGGGCCTACGAAAAACCGCAATATCAACCTGCTATGCAATGCGCTGTAGGCCTGCGCAAGCATCGCGCCGCCGGGCAGTTCCTGAAGATTGAACTTTGTCAGCAATCTGATTCCTTGTCATTAGTGTTTATCCAGCCACGCCAGCGCCCGTTCGCCCATTTCATCCATCGGCAAATAGACCAGCAGGCGCGAGCCGTTACGCGGGGCCGAGTACCAGTACATCTGCTGCAGGCTGAAGCGTCCGAGCTGCGGATGGTTAAAGTTTTTCACCTGATTTTCCACCCCGCGCACCTCATAGCGCTGATGCCAGAGGGACTCAAACTCCGCCGACGCGGCAAAAAAGCGCGCCAGCTTATTCTCCCACAGCGGATCGCCGCGGTGCTCCGCCATCGCCGCGCGAAAATAGGAGACAAACGTCGCCAGCACATCGCGATTTTCAATACGGCTGCGCCAGGTTTCATTGGTCAGATACAGATAAATACAGTTGCGATCCTCTTCCGGAATGGTGGCGAAATCGATACCCATCAGGCGGCAGAAGCTGTCGTTCCAGGCCACAATATCGAAGCTCGGCTTCTGAATACTGGCGGGCTGCGGCATCAGGCTATCAAGCATCCGCCGGGTGCCGGGGCTGATGCCTTCGCATACCGTGACCTGCGCGGCTTCCGGCGGCGTCAGTCCGGCCAGGACAAACAGGTGCCGGGTCTCCAGCGGGCTGCACTGCAGCGCGTTCGCCACCGACACCAGCACGGCCTCGGACGGATTAACGTCCCGCCCCTGCTCCAGCCAGGTGTACCAGGTGACGCCGACCTCCGCCAGCATCGCCACCTCTTCCCGCCGCAGACCCGGCGTGCGTCGTCGGCCAACGCGCGGCAACCCCAGGCGCTGCGGATCGAGGCTCTCACGCCGGGCGCGCAGAAATGCCCCCAGCTGTTTACGGGCATCATCGGGCGCGGCGATCGTCGATTCACGTTGCGGCATGGTCGTCATAAAACCTCCAGCATGGTAGTGCCAATACCAGTATAAGCAGGAACTGGTACCCGTTTAATTTATCGGTGATGCTACGGCCATCCGCTGAATGACGCAATGGAGAGATCCGATGAATTCGTCTGCTGTTTCACCCGGCCGCGCCGGTTTATTCCTTCTGTTGACCGGCCAGATGCTGCCGCTGATCGACACCTCGATCGCCAACGTCGCGCTGGACTCCATCACCCAATCGCTGAACGCCAGCGCCACCCAGCTGGAGCTGATCGTCGCGCTGTACGGCGTCGCCTTTGCCGTCTGCCTGGCGATGGGCAGCAAACTTGGCGATAACTATGGCCGCCGCCGTCTGTTTATGTGGGGCGTGGCGATTTTTGGCGTCGCCTCCCTGCTGTGCGGAATGGCAAACTCTATCACCACGCTGCTGGCGGCGCGCACGGTCCAGGGCGCCGGCGCGGCGCTAATCGTGCCGCAGATCCTCGCCACGCTGCATATCACCCTCAAAGGCAACGCCCACGCCCGGGCCATCAGCCTGTACGGCGGCATTGGCGGTATCGCCTTTATCGTCGGTCAGATGGGCGGCGGCTGGCTGGTCTCGGCGGATATCGCCGGTTTAGGCTGGCGGAATGCCTTCTTTATTAATGTGCCGATCTGCCTGCTGGTGCTGGCCTTTAGTCCGCGATACGTCCCGGAGACCCGGCGCGAAGCGCATTCGCGCATCGACTGGCAGGGCACCTTCAGCCTTGCGCTGATCCTCTGCTGCCTGCTGTTTCCGATGGCGCTGGGGCCGGAGCTGCACTGGCCGTGGACGCTGCAGCTGATGTTAGCTGCGGTGCTGCCGCTGCTGGTCTGGATGCGGGCCAGCGCGCTGAGCAAACAGCAGCGCGGCGAGCAGCCGCTATTGCCACCTCGCCTGCTGAAGCTCACCAGCATTCGCTTTGGCATGGCCATCGCCCTGCTCTTTTTCAGCGCCTGGTCCGGATTTATGTTCTGTATGGCGTTGACCATGCAGGCCGGTCTGGGAATGGCGCCGTGGCAGTCCGGGAATAGCTTTATCGCGCTCGGCGTGGCCTACTTCATCTCCGCGCTGTACGCGCCGAAGCTGATTGCCCGCTACAGCATGGGACGCATTTTGCTGACTGGCCTGTCGGTGCAGATTGTCGGCCTGCTGCTGCTGTGCGCGACCTTTTATCGCCTCGCTACCCACACCAGCACCCTGGCGCTGGTCCCCTCCACGGCGCTTATCGGCTACGGGCAGGCGCTGATCGTGAATAGCTTTTATCGCATCGGGATGCGCGACATCAGCGCTTCTGACGCCGGGGCCGGGAGCGCAATTCTCAGCACCCTGCAGCAGGCGACGCTGGGCCTGGGCCCGGCAATTCTCGGGTCGCTATTCTTAACTCTCGCCCAGCGCAGCGGCGGCGACTATCCCCGGGCGCTGATCGATTTCCTGGCGGTGGAAGTGGTGATGATGCTGGTGCTGGGCGCCATCGCGCTGTGGCTACGCCGACACCTTAACGTCCGTCCGGCGGTAGCGACGCCATAATTCACATCGGCGTAACCTGCGATTTGCATAATAGACATCCAGCGGTCATCATAACCGCTGGATGTAAAGGAGACGTTATGCAGGAATTAATATCGCACATCGCCGCATTAGGCATCAAAATTACCCCCACCACCTCACTCATTATTATCTTCGGCATTATTTTTCTGACGGCGATTGTCGTTCACCTTATTCTGCACAAAGTGGTGCTGCGCACCTTCGAAAAGCGGGCGCAGGCCAGCAGCCACCTATGGTTGCAAATTATTACCCAGAACAAATTATTTCATCGTCTGGCCTTCACCCTGCAGGGGATTATCGTCAACGTGCAGGCGGTGCTATGGTTGCAAAAAGGCAGCGAGGCGGCGGAAATACTCACTACCTGCGCGCAGCTGTGGGTGATGATCTACGCGATGCTGTCCTTCTTTTCGCTGCTGGACGTGGTGTTCAATTTATCGCAGAAATTCGCCACCGCTTCTCAACTGCCGCTTAAAGGGATATTTCAGGGAATTAAGCTGGTCTGCGCGATTATTGTCGGCATTCTGGTTATCTCCTTACTGATTGGCCAGTCGCCGGCGATTCTGATTAGCGGCCTCGGCGCGATGGCCGCGGTACTGATGCTGGTGTTTAAAGACCCGATTCTCGGCCTGGTGGCAGGTATTCAGCTCTCCGCCAACGATATGCTCAAGCTCGGCGACTGGCTGGAGATGCCGAAATATGGCGCCGACGGCGCGGTGATCGACATCGGCCTGACCACGGTGA
Organism: Klebsiella sp. HN106; assembly: GCF_051209435.1. Classification (NCBI taxonomy): domain Bacteria; kingdom Pseudomonadati; phylum Pseudomonadota; class Gammaproteobacteria; order Enterobacterales; family Enterobacteriaceae; genus Klebsiella; species Klebsiella sp. HN106. The sequence continues at coordinate 578,926 of NZ_JBLURD010000002.1, forward strand.
AGGTGCGCAACTGGGATAATACCATCACCACTATTCCCACCTGGTCGCTGGTTTCCGACTCGTTTAAAAACTGGAGCGGTATGTCGGCATCCGGCGGTCGCCGGATTAAGCGCAGCCTGAATATCGATACCACCAGCATTCATTTTCTCGATGAACAGGAGCAGCAGCGCTTAATTCAGGCCCGGCTGCTGAAGCCGTATATGGATTCGCGTCATCAGGAAATTAGCCTGTGGAACCAGCAGAACGCCACCGACCAGTCGGTGCTAAACCAGCGCAAAATGACCAATATCGGCACCTTCCGCGCTTATTTGCAGGAGTATTTACGCAACCATTCGCGCATCCGTAAGGACATGACGCTGATGGTGCGCCAGCTGGCTCCGGACACCAGCGGCCTGCCGATTGAGATTTACTGCTTCACCAACACCGTGGTGTGGGCGGAGTATGAGAGCATTCAGGCGGATATTTTCGACCACGTTTTTGCCGTGGTTGATGAGTTCGGCCTGCGGATTCACCAGTCCCCCACCGGCAACGATATTCGTTCGCTGGCGGGCGCGGTATCCGGGTAAAACTCAGGTGCTGGCGCGGGGGATCACGCGCCAGTCCATCATCACCCGCTCGACCGCAGCGTCGGGATTATCGATTCTCTTCATCAGTAGCGTCACGGCGGTACGGCCAATCTCGCGCGAAGGCTGTTCCACGGTGGTCAACTGCGGCGATACCACTTCGGCCAGTTCGGTACCATCAAAACCGATTACCGCAATATCTTCCGGCACCCGCAATCCGGCCTGAGCGATAGCCCGCAGCGCGCCCGCCGCCAGCGAATCTGAGACCGCAAATACCGCATCCGGTTTCTCTTTCTGCGCCAGCAGCGTTTCCATCGCCCGGGTACCGGCGGCGGCGCTCAGGTCGCTGGCGTAAGTGACCTGTTGATACGCCAGTTCGCGAACGTGCAGCACGCTTTTGTAGCCGCGCTCGCGCAGGCGCGAGTAGCGATAGCTGAGATCGTGGTTGATTAAGGCAATGCGTTTTCGCCCACCGTCAACCAGCCGGGAAACGGCGCCCTGCGCCGCGTCGACATCGTTGATGCCGACGCAGGAGATGCTGCCGTTATCGGCATATTCCGCGCACTGTACCCAGGGCGCGTCGCCGATCATGGTGGTCAGTTCCGGCAGGCTGGAGAGCGCGTTCATGGTGATGATGCCGTCGACCATTTTGCCGGAGAGCAGCTGCAGGCCAGAGGTAGAACGGGCCAAATCCGAGCCGGAATTACACAGCAGGATCCGGTAGCCGTTCTTTTCCGCCTCTTCTTCAATACCCTTGACCACCTCGGCGCAAAAGGGGTTAGCGATATTAGAGACCATCACCAGAATCATATTGCTGCGGGCCGTTCGCAGCTGGCGGGCCAGCAGATTAGGCTGGTAGTTACTCTCTTTGATCGCCTGCAGCACACGTTCGCGATTCTTCGCTTTAACGGTATCGCTGTTATTCAATACCCGCGATACCGTCGCCACCGAGACGCCCGCCAGGCGAGCGATTTTCTGAATTGACATAGAGGCTGCACTTCCCGCATAGACGTTATATTTCGCAGGCTATCATAAATGAGCGCCGCCCGCGCCGTCAGCAGGTTTTGCGAGAATTGACGGGATTGATTAGCACGCTAAGGCCGTTATCATGATGGCCCAGGCGTTGTTTCGCGAGAAGCGAAACGAACGCGGGTCGTTGAACACTATCGGTATATAACTGGGGTATCTCTTGAACACCATAAAAAATATTCACATCGCGGCGGCAACGATCGTCGACGGTCAAGGACGCTGTCTTTTAGTACGCAAACGAGGGACTGAGTACTTTATGCAGCCCGGTGGAAAGCCTGAAATCGGGGAAACCCCGGAAGCGGCGCTGATCCGCGAGCTCAAAGAGGAGCTCAACTTTAGCGTTTCACCTGAAGAACTGGTTCCGGTCGGCCGTTTCACCGATACGGCGGCAAACGAGCCGGGCCATACGGTCTCTGCGGATATCTTTCAGATAGCCACCAACAGAGCGAACTTTACGCCGACGGCCGAAATAGAAGAAGTTATCTGGTATACGCCAGGTCAGGATCGGCATATTAAGCTTGCTCCTCTTACCGAGAATCACCTGCTTCCTCTGCTGAAAGGGGCGTAAGCTCGCCGGACACCGCGAAAGAGTTAGCTCATTTGTCTGCAAGTCAAAATCCACGCTGCCATCGTCCCGGTGGCGCTACGGCGGCTTCCAGACAAAGCCAGTTCAGGCTGAAGCGCCCCATTTCACCGAGAAGCATTGCCCGCTTCTTCCGGTGAAGATTTAGCACATCCTTCTGATTTACTTCCCTGCAAACTGCGACGTGTTTTAGCGCTTAAAAACGCCCGGTTTTGTACGCCAGATCATATTTCGCCAGACAACCCTTTCCCCTATAATCCAAAATATCGCAACTTTCCCTTACAAAAATTAGGCCATTACAGAACAAACCCCACAAAATAAAACAAAATAAAAACACAAAATTAACAAATAGCGATGAGATAGCATTTTTTTTGACTTTTTGTGCTGTTTTTTTTTAACCAATCCGCGCCTATTCAGCGAGAAAATTCCTGGTCGTAATGGATAATTCTTAAAGAGCGATCGACATAAAATATCGCACCTTAAGATTTTTCTTATTTATTAGAGTGGGTTAGTATAAATCCAGACATTTTCTGGACTTAAGAATTTACACATTTTTCATCTGTATAACTCTCCAGAAATTAAAGTTGTCACATTTATTAACTAGCCATAATATAGCCACATCATTGAACGATAGGGTAAGACAATATAGGGAAATAAATCGACATATGCTTCCTCAGAAATATGAGAAGGTATACTGCATAAGCTGTCAGTATCAGTGCGAAATCTATCCACGACCTACGATAAAATCGATTAATTGCATTGAAACTCACTATTGCGTATGGCCTGATAAAAATATCTATTTAAAAAATGGTGTGCATTGTTTTTTAATTAACAAGCATTACAACTTCTCTAATTCTGGCTTTATTTTTGTTGATTTTTCTCGCTACAACATCAGATTATTCACCAATGATAAATGGATTGAATATCTGATCAAGACAGGGCTGCGGGTAGTTTTGATTGCCGACAGATTAGCGCAGCCGCTGGCGCTGTACTGGAAACACCGCTGTCAGCAGATAATTTCGATTATCAATACCAGCGATACCCGAGATGAGATTGAAAAGAAAATACAGCTTTCGTTTCTCGGTCAACGAGATGCTCGAGGCTACCGTCAAAAACTCAGCGATCAAGAGGTATTGGTACTCGACCTTTTACTCGCAGAGAAGTCGGTTAAAGAGATAGCAAAAGAATTGCAGATGGCAGAAAAGAGAATCTACGCAATCAAGCTCAGCTTGCAGAATAAGATGGGAGGCAGAGGGAAGTTAAACATTATTCTATCTGGATAAAAAATTATCAGTATTTACAGCAATAACTCCATAAATGGAACTAACTTAATTATTCTCAGGAAATTTAAAATGAAAAAAATCGTATTAGCGGGTGTTGTGGCTGCGGCTCTTATCTCTACCAATGCAATGGCTAACGTGACCACTTCCGCCACTGCCAGCTGGGATGCTAGCGCAACTAAAGACACCACCAGCGCGCTGGTTGTCACTCCGCTGAAATCCCTGAACTTCCAGTACGCTGAAGGGATTAAAGCGTTTAACGCCCAGAAAGGCGCTTTTGACATCACCATCCAGGGCCAGTCTGGCGCGACTGACTTCACGCTGACCTCTCAAATCGTCAGCAACACCCTGAGCCGTACCACTGACGCCTCTACTCTGGCCGTTGGTGTGAGCTGGAACGGCAACGCGCTGAACAAAACCACGCCGGTAACGATGATTGATGCGGGCAACAATATCTCCGCGGGTCTGGATGCGCTGGCAGTCGCCACCGCCTTCGCAGGCGCCGATCGCGTCAGCACCCAGGGTAACTTCGATTTCACTATCGACTCCGCGACTTCTGACGGCAGCACCGCCGCTGAGTTCAAAGATTTAACCGACGGTTACTGGAGCGGCGACGTTCGCGTTCAGTTCAACGCGGAATGGACTATCTAATCAGGTGTAGCCAACACCTGTCCGGTATGACAAGGAGGCTTTGGCCTCCTTATAAGGATGCGCCATGAAACTGAATCCATTATTACTCTCTCTCTTCTTATTCACCGTGACGCCCTCCTCCCATGCAATAAACGTCGGAGACGTCACCTCAATAATGGGGCCGGATGCCTCGACGCTGGCAAAAGAAATCATTAATACTACCGATACGGCGCGTTACGTTAGCGTCAACGTGGAGCGTATCTCATCGCCGATGGCCGGCGGCAAGGTTATCCCGATGGCGAGCAGATCGGAATTATTGTCAACGCCAGCCAGTCTGATATTACCCGGAAATGCGAAAGAGAACTTTCGTTTTTTTTACAAAGGGCCACAGGATAATCAGGAGCGTTATTACCGCATATCCTGGACCGATGAGCCGGTGACCGAGTTTGAAGCCAGTAAAAAGAAAAAACAGGGTGAGGCAACGACCTCTGCCATTATTGGTACCATTCTGGTGGTCGCGCCGCGCGAAGAAAGATTCGACTATCGTCGAGATAATGACACGGTAACCAATACCGGTAACGCTTCATTCCGCGTTATCTCCTACGGACCCTGTCGTGATAAAGCGAAGGATGAGGGGCAAGGCTGTCGTGAACGCTATTATGTCATGCCTGGTATCAGCGTAAAAATAAAGCATACCGATCTCACCAACAAAAAAACGCGAAGTGGAATATGGCACGGTGAGCAATATATAAATGTAAACTGAGTAATATTATGGATAATCTTGGTTATGTCAAAGGGACGTTGTTCGCTGGGTTATTAATTACGGTAAACCAGGGTTGGGCAGCTAATGCTACAGCGCCAGTCAAAGTCAGTAACTATGTTATTCCTTCGGTATTTGCTAACGCGTTATATCAGGGCATGTCGGTCCCTGTTTTTATTCGTTATGAAGGCGATAATAGTACCCAACGCAGCCAGCAAAAAATCGCTGATGCCATCCTTACCATCAAGGATAATGAGTTTCGCCTGAACCAGATCGCCCTCAGCGATCTCCCTGAGCGAACTGAATTATCGCCGCAGATAAAATCGCTGATTAACGAGATGCAGGACAAAAGCATCGGCGACGGTCAGCGCGTTTATATCAACAAAGACGCCTCACTTTCACTCGATACGCGTTCCTTTTATCTTGAGCTGACGGTTAACCGGGCAGCCATGCAGGCCGCTATTTTGCCGCGTACCAACATGCTTGGGGAATCCACTGCTCAGAATCTCTCGAGCGTGCTGAATTACTCGATGGGGAGCTATTACAATAAATATGAGAATACCGATAACGCCAGCAGCTATCTGACGCTGGACAATACCTGGTCGCTGCGCGAGCACCATCTGAACTTTAACGGTTCCCTCTACGGTATAGGTACCAGCAACCAGCAGAGCAAATTGTATCGCTCGATGTACGAACGTGACTATCAGGGACGCCGCTTCGCCATGGGGATGGTGGATACCTGGAATCTGCAATCGATCGCCAGCATGAGCGCCCTGAACTCCAGCCGCATTTACGGCATCAGCTATGGCAATAAAAGCAGTTCACAAACGCAGGACAACACGCTTGCCCTGGTGCCCGTCACGGTGTTCCTCCCGGCCGCCGGTGAAGTGCACGTGTACCGTGACGGTAAACTGCTCAGCATTCAAAACTTCTCGATGGGCAGCTACGAGCTCGATACGTCGCGCCTGCCGTTTGGTATCTACAACGTTGATATACAGGTGGTCGTTAACGGGCGCGTGGTCAGCAGCCGGACGGCGAACATCAATAAAACGTTCGCTCGAAAATCCAGCGTTACCGGCGATCTCTCATGGCAAACCTTCGCGGGCAGCCTCGAATACAACAAGATGGACTATCGCCACAACTACAACATCAATTATGGCACACGGAATACGTGGATAGCCGGAGTCGCCGCGGCAACCAACCAACCCTGGCTTTCCGGCGTGAATCTGAAAACCACGCTCTATGGTTTTGACAATAACGGCGTCAATGAAACGGAAGCGAACGTTATTTTCAACAACGCGTTCAGCTTTAACCAGCAGGGGCTGCTCGCTACCGACGGCAGCTGGCAGAGTACCTCCACCTTCAACATGAGTTTACCGGACGGGTACGGCAACCTGTGGGGGTCGCGCCAGTACAGTTCCATCGGTAACGCGCTACCGATGCAGCAGAACGACTACTTTACCGTCGGCGCCAACGCTAACCTGCGCAAAATTGCGCCGTTCCTCGGTACGCTGAGCGTCAGCCGCACCAATAACAAATATACCGGGAGCACCTATACCAACGTCGATTACGATCAATCCTTGTTAGCTAATCGCTACGCAACCGTCACGCTACGCGCCGGTATTCAGAACTATCAGTACAACAACCATGAAAATCTGCGCGATAAGTACGTCAATATTGATGTCTCTATCCCCTTCTCCACCTGGCTCAGCACCGGAGTGTCCAGCCAGAACGGAAACATGCTGGCGAACGCCACGCTGCGCAAAAGCTTTGACAACCGCGCCATTACCCAGGTGGGGGCGTCGGTTTCGAAACAGATTAAACAGAATAAAAATGACGATAGTCGCTATCGTTCCGACGATTACGCCGCCAATGGTTACGTCAGCTATGACACCAAATATAACGCCGGCACCGTCTCCGTCAGCCGCTCATCGCAGCACAGTTCAAACCACAGCCTGAGTTCGCAGGGCAGCGTGGCCTGGACGCAAAAAAATATCTATGCAGGAAAAGGTACCCAAACCGCAGGCCTGGTGGTGAATACCAATTTCAGCGGCAAGGGCCGGATGATGGCGCAGATCAACGGCCAGAACTACCCGCTGACCGGCAAAAGCAATTTCATCAGTCTTCCGCCCTACGCGGAATATAAAGTGGAGCTGATGAACGACAAAAATTCGGAAGACAGCGTCGACATCGTTAACGGTCGTCGTAACAAAGTGGTGCTCTACCCCGGCAACGTCAGCGTGATTAACCCGGAAGTCAAACAGCTGGTCACCGTCTTTGGCCGGGTGAAAGATCGCCGCGGCGGATACTACGCCAACGCCGATATTCATAACCACATTGGTAAAACGCGCACCGACGAACTCGGTGAGTTCGCCATGGACGTCGATAAGCGCTTCCCGGTGATCACCCTGGTGGATAAATTCGGCGGCATCTGCGAAGTGGATCTGGATCTGACAGAGGCGAAAGGCGCCGTATGGGTCGGTGAGATCCCTTGTGAGATCCAACAACAAACGGCATCAGTGACTGGAGATGTTAAGAATGTCTATTAAACCCCAGGCCATCATGCTGCTGGCCGGCTGGCTACTGGCCGCGCCGGCTATGGCGCTCACCGCAAGCAGCAGCGGGAGCGGCAGCAACACCTATATGTTTATCGACAATGATGTCGATGACGAATATTTCATCACCACCAGCTCCCTCGACCCGCGCTTCACCGGAGCCAACGTCTGGACAAAATATCCGACTAACCAACGTAGTCTGGGATATATAACCTACGTAGGATGGGCTTACGCCAACCGCTACTTCGACCTGTGGATCGAGAATTCACCCATTAACCAGCCGTTTCTCGGGATCCGCTGCATGTCTACGGGCGCAAACTGCCCGGCGTCTGGCTATATTACTCCCGATGTCATCGATAAAGACGGCTTCTATCACGCGATGTCCGGCAACACCGTAGCAAACGGTTACTACGGTGCGGGAGCGCTAAGCCAGTCGGCCTATGAGTATTTTCGCGATCGGCCGGTGGGGACCATCGATTCTTTGCAGCTTAATCTTTGCTACATGAATACCAATACCGATTATGACTTTGCCTCCGGCGTTCGCTGTAAAGATCTCCCCAGCGGGGGAACATGGCGCTACTACACGTTCAACCTCGAAAAGGTCTCGCATCTGAAGTTAAACAGTACCGGTGCTCTGGCAGAAGTGTGGATTGCCAGCGATGGCACGCCAAGCGTCAACCTCGGCTCGGATTTGTGTCAAATGGGTGTGGTCGGGAGCGCTTCGGGGATCATCTGTAAAATGGTGTCTTACAATTTTCAGGAGACTAAAACTCTCACCACCTTACTTGATTTCCGGATGGTGATTGACACGGCGATGCTGGGATTTTCTCCTTCTACGTCTGACGTAAAGTACAGCGGTGATGGGGCAAGCTGGACCAATTTTGGTACGGTCAGCACCTATAACAAGGTTTTCAAACCGTCAGGCGAGTACGTGTACGTATTCCTGTCCAACGCCTTTTTCCAAAAAGTCCTCAAGGCAGGAACGGATTTAACCAACAAGGATGCTCTGTTTACCTTCTATTTTGATAACTCCGTCACCCCACAATCGGGTTATTATCAGTTCACGCCATCAACATTAATTAACATCATCCCGCGGGAATACGGCATCAGCATTGTTGCCAGCGACGGGCGTTCGCATCCACAAGCATCCGGCAAGATTGGTAGCGAAGAGCCCATCACCTTTGAATATAAAGTCACCACCTCCGCGTCGCGTCAGGCCGACAGTATTACCGCCCAGGTGATTGGCGACTCCGTCAACATGTATGGTTTGCCGTTCTGCCTGTTTACCTCAGCGGACGAGACGCTAAAAGTGCCGGTCCCGGCCTACCTCGAATGGACATCCGCTACCGGTAAAGCGGTAAAAGTCCGCAACAGCTGCGGCGAAGATCCTGTCGATATGACCAACGCCGTTTGGGTACAGACGGCCTGGAACGCCAACGTCAACGATGGTTTCTTTTTTACCACCACGCTGAAACTGCTGTTTCCGATGGATGACCCACATTCACAATTCACCACCAATGGTCATGACTGGATGGGGACCGTCAGCGCCACCGGCGATGTAAAAGTGACCGCCACGTGGATTGGCGTCGAGCGGGGGGGATGATGAAAAACATCCTTGTCATCGGATTATGCGGGCTGTGTATTCAGCCCGCTTCCGCGGTGTACTTTGATTCCATCATTTATGATATGGATGCCAGGAAAGATTTTATCTCCCGGCCAATAGTCAATGATACAAAAAACAACAATTTGTATACCATATCGGCTTATAAAATCTCCCGTCCGGGCAACGGAGATGAAAGACCCGTTCCAGGCCAGGATAAAGACCTGGTCTGGTCGCCGCTGCAGTTCACCGTGCAGGCCAATGGCCAGGAATATTTTAAACTCTATTACCGTGGGCCTAAAGATGACGTTGAGCGCTATTATCGGGTGATCTTTAAGGAGACGCCCGTCACAGTTTTCCCCTGGCGTCAGGATCAGAAAAAACTGGATATAGTCCCTTCGGTATCGATGAGTACGATTCTCATCGTGCGCCCGCGTAAGACGCGATTCCAGTATGAAATTAATGAAGCCACAGGCACCATTAAAAATACTGGCAATACCTATTTTAGAGTCATTCTGCAGAAAAGCTGCAATGGTGACGATGAAAGTTCAACGCAATTTTATATGTTGCCAGGGGAGAGCTGGACAGGCCCCGAGGCGAAGAATAGCAACAGGAAATACATTGTCGCATTAGGCCGCTATCATCAGTTAGGAAAGGGCTGTTTTATGAGTTCGCTGGGCTAACCGCTGCTAATCCAGAGCGGGGATATTATGCCTGAAGCGCAGCTCGCGCAGGCGGTTGAGTCCGCCGAACTTCTTGCATAAAGAGTATTGAAAGCGGTAGACGCTGCGGGTATCGCACGCCATGATGCGGGCGATATCCTGACTGGAGTACCCATCTGCCAGCAGGCGCAGCGTCTTCATTTCATGCTCCGTCAGCGACGGTGTGCGCCGGCAGCGAAGATTTCGCCCCAGCATGATGCGTTTTATTTTCTTGATTAAACTGCTTAAGCTATCGTTGACTTCCACCACCGACCATAATAATCCAGAGCGCAGCATCCAAAAATTAGCCATGGGTAGCATGCTCTTATCCGCGAGTAAAATAACTTTCAGCCCGGTCTCCTGCAGTTTTTCAACCCACTCCTCATGCAGAAAATACAAAATATTGTCGAGGGAGAAATCCACCACCACCATTCCTTCAGGCAGAAAACAGGTAATTTCACGAAAAACCAAATCATTAACCGCTCGCTTAAAAAAATAGTTTTTATCTGGCCATACAGAAAACTTCCTCTCTCCGCAAAGGGATCGCTCCATTTTATCTTCCGCTTCAATAGGGCAGTTTAAACCACACGCCATACATTTAATCTGATGGTTATCTTCCGGCATTCACATTACCTCTTGAGTAGCTAAAAAATATTTTCAAAAAGATACAGGTGGGATATCAAACATACTATAAACAAAAAATCCTGCCGCTATTATATTTACTATAAATATAGAAAACAAAAGACTAATTTATACTTCCAGACCTTAAGGAAAATAACGTTAACAGGTCTTATTAAATATTTTAATAGAATCTCCATATAATTTAACTATATCGTATTCTGTATATCAAAACATAGATGACCTGATTTCCTTAGACGAAGCGAGCATAATATTTTTTTGTGACTTAATTTATCATCACGCAATACATAAAATTCGCAGGCTATCATCATTCTTTGGTTCTTGTGGGCAATGACCCCTTCACCGCCGCCGGGAATGTCTCCGCCAGCCAGTCGATAAATACGCGCAGCCGGGATGTGACATGGCGATTCTGCGCGTAAACCACATGAAAGGGATAAGGAGCCGGACGCCATTTATTCAATATTTCCACCAGTAATCCGTTCGCCAGCGCATTTCTCAGCGAATATGAGAAGGTCTGAACAATCCCCAGCCCAGCCTCCGCTGCCGCAATATGCGCGTTGCTCTCATTTACGCCAAGGTGATGTTCCGTTTTGATCTCTTGCGCGATGCCGTTAGCCAGAAAGCGGAACGGGAAGGCTCTTCCGCTGGCGGGAGATAAATAGCCGACCAGCCGATGTCCGTTCTTCAACTCATCGGGATACGCGGGAACACCATAAAGCCTGAAATAGCCCGGCGTGGCGCAGGTCACGATCGTCGCTTCGCCGATTTTGCGCGCGATCAGCGTCGAGTCGTCCAGCGGACCGCCTCTGATCGCGCAGTCAATATTGCCGCTGATAAGGTCCGAGGGGCTGTCGGCAACCGCCAGGTCGATACGAATATCCGGATAGGTTGCCATAAAATCAGCCAACAGCGGGATCAGCACGTCGCGAGCGGTGGAGCCGCCTACCGCGACGCGCAGATGCCCTTTTGGTTTATTGCGGGCAGCGCGAAATGAGGCATCCACCTCATCCAGTTCTTTCAGAATCCGCACCGCTTTTTCATAGTATTCACGCCCTTCCGGCGTGACGGTAATGCGTCGGGTCGTGCGCTGCAGCAAGCACACGCCAAGATGCGATTCAAGCTGTTGAATCGCTTTACTCAGGGTGGCATTGGGCATATTCAGGGAGTCCGCGGCCCGGGTAAAACTGTTGGCTTCGACAACGCGCGTAAAAACTTTAAGGGCTGAAAACCGATCCATTATTCATTTTTCCTGATAATAGCCGCTGATTATTCACCAGTGTGAAGAGTGTTTTTCACATTACTCCGTTTTTTGCATCCGTGGCTGACGGTAGAGTGACTCCCGTACTCAGTCGCCAGGTGGTCACGGTAAGTGGATGACTCAATTGGCATATTCATACTTTAGTTAAGGAAGTGCACCATGAGTAAAAAACTTTCGGCAAAAATCGCGTTAGTCACCGGCGGCACCTCGGGTATCGGCCTGGCATCAGCCCGGGAGCTGGCCTCGCAGGGAGCGACGGTCTATATCACCGGTCGCCGTCAGGAAGAGCTTGATGCGGCGGTCGCGTTAATCGGTCCCGCCGCCAGCGGGATCCGCGCCGATGCCTCGATATTAAGCGACCTCGATAGGGTGTTTTCGACCATTGCCAGAGAATCAGGGCGACTGGATGTGCTTTTTGCCAATGCGGGCGGCGGCGATATGATGCCGCTGGGTGCCATAACGGAAGAGCACTTCGATCGCATTTTCGCTACCAACGTGCGCGGCGTGCTGTTCACCGTCCAGAAGTCCTTGCCGCTGTTGACCCAGGGGGCTTCCATCATCCTTACCGGCTCGACCGCGGCGGTGAAAGGCACCGCGAACTTCAGCGTGTACAGCGCCAGTAAGGCCGCCGTGCGTAACCTGGCCCGCTCATGGGCGCTGGACCTGAAGGCGCGCGGTATCCGCGTGAATGTGGTCAGCCCGGGGCCCGTCCGTACGCCCGGCCTGGGAGGACTTGTCGCGGAAGAGCAGCGCCAGGGACTCTTTGATATGCTGGCCGCCGACGTCCCACTGGGCCGCATTGGCGAGCCCGAGGAGGTCGCTAAAACCGTCGCTTTTCTGGCGTCAGACGACGCGAGCTTTATTAACGCCGCTGAAATCTACGTTGATGGCGGGCTGGCGCAGATCTAAAAAATGCTGCCTGAAGACCCTTGGATTGATGGGTCTTCAGGTGCTACCGTGCATCTATAATTAGCCGTTTTGTTCTGTAGCCGAATGATCGGCGTACCTGTTCTAATAATTATGGATGATGATATCAATGAAACTCAAAATAGCGCTTATCGCGCTCGGCTGTTCGCTCACCGCCCTTTCCGGTTGTACCTCCTCAAAATCTTCCCCGGAACGCCACGCTTACTATTTTGTCTCACACCGCAGCGATTTCGTCGGCGGTAACTTCGCCACTAACCGTCAGGAAAACTACCGCTTAAATCTGCCGACCTTTACCGAAATCTATGCCCGTGGACAGCAGGACAAAAAATCGGGAATGAGCGAAAGCGATGCCCGTCGCACCGCCGACGCTATCAGGCAGCAGGTGGCTGAGGGCACAAAAACCCAGCACGCGTTCACCGGTAACGCCAGCGATAAATGGGACAACGAAATGGAAAATAAGGATGCCGTATTGTTCGGTAACGAACTGGCCGGGACGTATCTTGATGGCTATTTTGGCGTGAAATAACACAGCGGGTGCGCGAAATGCGCACCGCGCCTTCGGCTTACCTTTCCACCTTCACCCAGCGCTGCTGCTGATGGCTTTTCACTATCGCCGCAATGATGTACATCACGTCTGCCCCCTCGTAGAACGAAGCGAAACGCCGCGACGATGCCGGCGGCATTCGACCGGCGCGCACCGCCTGATAAAAGCTCAGCATCATATTTTTAAACGCATCGGGCCAGCCTTCATTATGCCCGCCGGGGAAATGGGCGCTGGCGGCGGCCTCGCCGAGCATCAGGCTCGGATCGTCGCTGAGCAGTTGGTTTGGCCGCTGGCGATGACCAATCCACAGCCGCTGCGGCACCTCCTGATCCCAGGCCAGCGAACAGCGGCTGCCGCCGATCTCCACCGTCAGGCCGTTTTTTCTCCCGGCGCTGACCTGCGAAACGATAAAGCTCCCCTTGCTGCCATCGTCGAAGCGAAACAGGACCGACCCCAAATCTTCGGTATCGACGGGCCGCGCTTCATACGCGGTACCATCGCGATGCTGGCTGAACGTCGCGTCGCCGGCCACGGGCGCCTGGCGCGTCGGCCAGACGATAGACAGATCCGCCATCACCTCCACAATGCGTCGGCCGGTCATAAACTGCACCGTATCGCACCAGTGGGAACCAATGTCGGCCATCGCCCGCGAGGCCCCGCCCTGCACCGAATCCACGCGCCAGTTATAGTCACTCTCCAGCAGCATCCAGTCCTGCAAATAGCTGCCGTGCGCCGCAAACAGCCTCCCGACGTCGCCGTTGCGCATCATCGCCGCCGCCTGCTGCACCATGGCAAACTGGCGATACACAAAGCTGACCCCATGAACCACCCCGGCGCTTTCCGCCAGCGCCACCAGCTCGCGGGCCTCCTCGGTGGTCATGCAGAGCGGTTTTTCTGAAAAAACGTGCAGACCGGCGGAGAGGATCTGTCGGTTAATCCGCGCATGCAGGTGGTTCGGCGTACAGTTATGCACCACTTGCAATCCGGGATGCGCCAGCAGCGCCTCGACGCTACCGTAGGCGTGCGCCACGTTGAGCTGGCGCGCCTTCTGCTGCGCCACTTCCAGCGAACCGTCGCACAGCGCCACCACCTCGATGTCGCCTACCCGACGCAGCGCTTCCAGATGCACCGGCCCGATAAACCCGGAGCCAATAATGCCGACCTGAATCATTATTCCCCCTCCTTGCCTGCGGCAAAGTCATCAAACGCCCGCCCGGAGACCGGGATGATATGGCGGCGGATAAACTCGCTGCCTTCGCGCGCGCCAACCTCCGCGTCCTTCAGGCAGCACTCCCACTCCAGCACCGCCCAGCCGTCAAAATCATACTCGGTGAGTTTGCTGAAAATCGTTTTGAAATCGATCTGTCCGTCACCCAGCGAACGAAAACGCCCCGCCCGCTGCTGCCAGTTCTGATAGCCGCCGTAGACACCGCTGCGCCCGCTGCGGCGGAATTCGGCATCTTTGACGTGAAACGCTTTGATCCGCGAATGATAGATATCGATGTAACCCAGGTAGTCCATCTGCTGAAGATGTAGATGGCTGGGGTCATAGAGCATATTGCAGCGCGGATGGTTATCGACCCGCTGCAGGAAACGCTCAAATGTCACGCCATCATGCAGGTCTTCGCCGGGATGGATTTCGTAGCAGACATCCACGCCCTGCTCGTCAAAAACGTCCAGCAGCGGTCGCCAGCGCCGGGCCAGTTCATCGAAGGCCTCATCAAGAAGCGGCTGATTATGCGGCGGCCACGGATAAAAATAAGGCCACGCCAGCGCGCCGGAAAAGGTGGCGTGCGCCTTCAGGCCCAGACGCGCCGAGGCCACCGCTGCCTGGCGCACTTTCTCGACCGCCCACTGCTGGCGCGCCTGCGGGTTACCGCGCAGCGCCGCGGGCGCAAACGCGTCAAAGGCCTTATCATAAGCCGGATGGACGGCCACCAGCTGTCCCTCAAGATGAGTGGACAGCTCGCTGATCGCCAGGCCCTGTTCCGCCAGTATGCCGCTCACCTCATCGCAGTAGCTCTGACTTGCGGCGGCGCGTTCAACGTCGAAAATCGCCGGATGGTTGCAGGGGATCTGCAATGCCTGATAGCCCAAACCTGCGGCCCACTGCGCCACGCCCTCCAGGGTATTAAACGGCGCCTGCGGGCCGATAAACTGCGCCAGAAAAATGCCCGGTCCTTTAATGGTTTTCATACCACCTCCTGAAAAATTAACGCTGCTCTTTCTCGTTGTACTGGAAAGAGAAAAGGAAAATCAGCGCGATAACCGCAGCGGCCACCGCCGGGATCCACCAGAAGGTCACCCACGCCTGCGGCACGCTCTGGCCGGCGACCAGATGGTTATACAGCGCGCCGGAGATCTGCGATCCCAGCAGCATACCGATGCCATAGGTGAACATAACAATCATGCTCTGCGCCTGGCCTTTGACCTTCTCACCGGCCACGCGATCGGTATAAATAAAGCCGACTACAAAGAAAAAGTCGTAGCAGACGCCGTGCAGCAGGATGCCCAGATAGAGCAGGAACCGCCCCTCTTCGCTGACGCCAAGGGCAAAGAAGGCGTAGCGTACGAACCACGCCGCCATGCCGATCAGCAGCATGTATTTAACCCCCAGGCGGCGGAACAGCAGCGGGATCACCAGCATAAAGAAGATTTCTGACATCTGACCGAAAGACATCGCGGTGCTGACGTCCGCCACCCCGGCATCCGCCAGATAAGAGGCGGTGTAGGCGTAGTAGGTCCCGAGCGGAATCGAAATCAGCGTCGCGCAGAGGGAGAAAATGAGGAAGTGGCGCGTTTTTAGCAGCGCGAAAGCGTCGGCGCACAGCAGGTCGCGAAACTGTACCGGCGTCCCCTTCGCCGGAGCCGGCGTATGCGGCAGCGTCAGGCTATAAACGGCCAGCGCCACCGAGCAGAGCGCCGCCAGGGTAAAAATGCCGGTGGTATCGGAGATACCGGTGACGCCGATAAAGATACCGGCGATGATCCAGCCGATAGTGCCGAAGACGCGCACCACCGGGAAGGTTTTATCGACGTTCGCCAGGCTGTGGAAAGCGATATTGTTGGTCAGCGCCAGCGTCGGCATATAGCACAGGGTATAGCCGAACAGCAGGCCGATCAGCAGCGCGCCGTTTTGCGCCACCAGCGCCTGCGGGACAAACCACAGAATAACCGCTCCGGCCAGATGCATCACCGCCATCACCTTCTGCGAAGCGAAAAAGCGATCGACCAGCATCCCCAGCACAAACGGTGAGAGAATAGAGGCAATCGGCCCGGCGGAGAAGGCATCGCCAATCAGCAGCGACATCTCATAGCGGGTCATCACCAACCCCAGCGTCACCGACCAGCTTCCCCAGATAAAAAACTGCATAAACATCATTAACGACAGCCGCGGCACCAGAAAACGGTGGGCTACGCGGGGTGTTTCACGACCTTCGGTTGTTGTGACCATTTCGACCGCCCTCAAAAAGTAATCGATTACAAATACGCTCAAATAAAAAGTAATCGATTACAAAAAGAAGATCGCGGGCAAAATACGCTAAGCGCGAAGAAGATCACAATAAAAAGAGATAATGCCCCGCCGGACGACGGGGCGATCGCCCTACGCCGAACGGCGCAGGGTTTTAAAGGCCACAAACAGGAACAGGATCCAGACCGGCAGCAGAATCGCCGACAGGCGCATACCGTCAATCGTGCACATCAGCACCAGGATCAGCCCAAGAAAGGCGATACAGATATAGTTGCTGGCGGGCGACAACAGGGCTTTAAACTTCGATTCGCGCCCTTTGCGCCGCTGGGCGGCGCGGAACTTCAGGTGCGCCAGACAGATCATAATCCAGTTCAGCAGCAGCGTCGCTACCACCAGCGCCATCAGCAGACCGAGAGCTTTTTGCGGCAGCAGGTAGTTAAGCAGCACCACCAGCGAAGTAATGACTCCCGATAGCAGCAGAGAGTTAACCGGCACGCCGCGCTTGCTGACGCGGGCGAGAAACTTCGGCGCATTGCCCTGTACCGACAGGCCAAACAGCATCCGGCTATTGGAATAAACGCCGCTGTTATAGACCGACAGCGACGCTACCAGAATGACGAAGTTTAGCGCTGAAGCCACCACGTTACTGTCCAGATTATGAAAGATCATCACGAACGGGCTGCTGTCGGATTTAATTTCCACCCACGGATAGAGCGCCAGCAGAACCACCAGCGAGCCGATATAAAACAGTAGGATACGGTATACCACCTGGTTAACCGCTTTCGGGATGCTCTTTTCCGGATTGTGGGCTTCCGCCGCGGTAATGCCGATGAGCTCCAGCCCGCCGAAGGAAAACATAATGACCGCCAGCGACATGATCAGGCCGTGCCAGCCGGTGGCGAAGAAACCGCCGTGTTTCCACAGATTATCAATGCCCGCTTTGCTGCCGCCGTGGCCGCCGAACAGCATCCACAGGCCGAAGCCGATCATGCCGATAATCGCCAGCACCTTGATCAGCGCAAACCAGAACTCCGCTTCACCGTACAGACGCACGTTCACCAGGTTGACGGCGTTGATAATGATGAAAAAAGCAGCGGCCCAGATCCACGTCGGCACGTCCGGCAGCCAGTACTGCATATAGATCCCGGCGGCGGTCAGTTCCGCCATCCCGACCAGCACGAACATTACCCAGTAGTTCCAGCCGGAAAGAAAGCCGGCGAACGGCCCCCAGTACTTATAAGCAAAGTGGGCAAAGGAACCAGAAACCGGTTCTTCGACGACCATTTCGCCAAGCTGGCGCATGATCAGAAATGCGATGATGCCAGCGACGGCATAGCCGAGCAGTACGGCCGGTCCCGCCATTTGAATGGCTGGCCCGATGCCGAGAAACAGGCCGGTACCGATGGCGCCGCCAAGGGCGATAAGCTGAATATGTCGGTTCTGTAAACCGCGGTGAAGCGTCGGGCCGCTTTCCTCTACGGCATCCGACGGCGTTGACGCGTCTTTCACGTCGATCCCCTGTGTGTTTATATGAAGGGGCACCTTGTAACACTTATCCCCGTCATACTTCAAGCCGCAGATGCCCTGGCTTCATACGTTCATTGATTTATCACAAGGGGCGAGCAGCCCTGCCCGCCCCAGCGTTTTGCTTAGAACTCGTAGCCGACCGAAACCTTGAACGTCCGCGGTTCGCCGCGGAACAGATAGGTTCCGCTGTCATCCGCGCCGGACCAGTAGTTCTCATCCGTCACGTTATCGACGCCCGCGCGAATCGTCATCTGGTTCTGGTTCTCGTTAAGCGCCAGACGATAGCGCAAGCCGAGATCCAGAGTCGTGAAGCTATCAATCTTCTTGCTGTTCTCCTGATCGGCATACTGCGAACCGGAATGGTTGAGGCGCGCGGTGGCGGTCAGGCCGTCGATGGGCTTGATGTCATACTCTGCCCCAAGCACCGCGTAGAACCCCGGTACGCCGATCGCTGTTTTACCGTCGTTGATACCATCCTTGGTTTTCGACAGTTCGGCTTCCAGCCAGGTCGCGCTGGCGTTAAGGCGCAGACCGTACAGCGGTTCGCCGAAGAGATTAAATTCAACACCGCGATTACGCTGCTCGCCGTTAAGGCCATAGCGTTTCTGGCTATCGAGGAATGCTGACGGCATTTTAATTTCAAACAGCGCCAGCGAGCCGCCAATGCGGCCAAAATCCGCCTTCATCCCGACTTCGTTCTGTTTGGAGTGAATAATTCCGACGCTTTCCCCATAGTTAGCGGCGGAGGTCGGCGCGTTGCTGCCCGGCTGCAGGGCTTCGGTATGGTTGGCGTATAGAGAGATAACCTGCCACGGCTTGTAGACCACTCCATAGGTTGGCATCCAGCGGCTGTCGTCATACGCATCGCTTTGCAGGCCGGTGATTTTATCGTAGTTGCGCACCACCACTTTTTGATGACGCGCGCCAGCGGTGAACAGTAGCGTATCATCCAGCACGCCGAGGGTGTCGCTCAGCAGCCAGCCCTGGGAACGGGTACGGCCGCTGGTCAGCGGATCGTAATAATCGCCGCCGAAGGAAGCGTTCGCTGGAGGCGCAACCTGCTGAGTATCGTAGATATTCACCAGCGGGTTATCCGCCGCCTTCGACATCCGCCATGCGGTTTTATCGTTTTGGGTTTTCGCCGAATAGCCGACGTTGACCTTGTGCGATACAAAACCGGTGGCGAACTCGCCGCGTACCCCGGCCATACCGCTGGCGGTATCAATATAGCGGTTGGTATCCAGGCGCCCCGCCGTGGCGTTGCCCGCCCGGTCAATGAGCTTCGACGCGCTATATAAGCCGATTTCATGGGCGTGCTGCGCGCCTAAAGAGGCATAGGCGGTCCATTTATCGACAATGTCGTATTCCATCCTAAGCATACCAAACTCATTTTCGATATCGCTGTAAGCCCATTTTTGCGTGTAGTTGTGGGTGTTATCCGGCAGGCGCGGAATAAAATCGACGCCCGAAATGTTGATCCCCATCGGGCCGCCGTGGAAGGTTTTTTTCTGATAGCCAAAGTCAAACGAGCTGCGCATGCGTTCGCCGCGATAATCGAGACCAATAGAAGCCAGCGTGGTTCTGCGTTTATCACTCTCCACCGCCGCCTCGCCTTCGCGGTGCACCAGGTTCACCCGCGCGCCGAACTGGTTATCGTCGCCAAAGCGGCGACCCAAATCCAGCGAGCCGCCGACCTGAGAATCTGAGGTATAGTCCACGCCCACGCGAGCGGTCGGGATATCTTCCGCGCGCTTGGGTTCAAGGTTGATCATGCCGCCGACGCCGGAACTGGCTGCGCCGTTCAGCAGAGCATTGGCGCCTTTAAAAATTTCGACCCGCTCAAGCATGGCGGTATCCACTACCTGACGCGGCACCACGCCCGCCAGCCCGCTCAGGGTCATATCGTCGCCGTCAAATTTAAGGCCGCGAATGCGGTAGGTCTCAGCGTAGTTACCGTAGCCCTGCACCGGCTGAACCCCGGCATCGTTACTCACTACATCGGTGATGGTTTTCGCCTGCTGATCCTGAATCAGCTTCGAGGTATAGCCGATAATGCTGAACGGAACGTCCATCGCGTTTTGTTCGCCGAGCATTCCGAGGCGGCCACCGTTGGCGACCTGGCCGTCGAGATAGGCGGGCACCACCAGGTCGCCGCCGGCTCTAAAGCGGCTGTCGGGCGTCGCCTGAACGACCATGGTTTCTTCGTTTTTCTGACGTTCGCCGGCGTCGTTTTCTACCGCAGCGGCTGAATGGGTGATCGCGCCAACGGTTAACGCCAGCAGCGTTTTTCGCAGTGGGAAGGCCGGAGAGCAGGAGCTACGCATAATTTGGTCCCATAGATAGGAAAATAAAGCCAGGGGCCCGTTGCCGGGCCAGATTTTTTATTTTGCGGTCAGGTCAATGCGGACAACGCTGTCCGGCCCTTTCGTCGAATGATCTTTATTGAACGGCTGTTTGACGGTGACAAACAATGTTTGCCCGTCGGCGGAGATCAGCAGGCTGTTGGGGTTAGCCGGAATATCCCATGATTTTTTCAACGCGTAGCTGCTGCCATCCAGGCTGATTACTTTGCCGGATTCACGCTGGGAAATATAAATCTCGTTGCGTTTTGGATTGAACTGCACCGCCAGCGAATCGCCCACTTCCAGCTGCTTAATCAGCTTACCGGTATGGATATCAAGCACCAGCGTGGTTTTCGCTTGCGAGTTGTCGGTGACGAACAGGCGGCCGGTGGCGCTATCTTCGGCCATATTCAGCAGCAGGGCTGGCTTAGCGCCCAGCGGCTTCCAGCGCTGCTCGATACGGTTGTTGCGTGGGTTAATCACCAACACCTCGCCGCTGCCGTTTGCCGCATAGAGACGTCCGGTTTGCGCAGAATAGTGCAGGCCGGTCATCCATTTGCCGGTATTTTTAATCCGCGTTTTCAGCTTCAGCGTGTCGGCATCGACGACCCAGATTTGTGCCGGATCGGCCACCGCGCCCACGTAGAGCGTGTTATTGAGCAACAGGATCTGCCGCGCGCCGTACGGGAATCCCTCTTTGTTACGCTCGCTGAACAGCAGGCGTTTTTTGACTTTGCCGCTGGCGGTATCAATGGCGCTAATGCCGCCGTCCAGCGAGTTGGTCACGTACAGCGTACTGCCATCCGGACTAAGCTGTACGGCAAAGTTTTTCAGGTCTGTGTGGGTCATGCCGAGGGTTTTCAGGGTCGTCGGGTCCAGCTTATAGACCGCCCCGCCCTGCACATCTTTAAAGCCTTCAGCGCTGGCCACGTATAGCGCATCGCCTTTCGGGCTGAGCGCCATTTCATACAGCCCCTCCGCCAGCTCGCGCTTCAGCGGCTGTGCGGGGGTAACCGCGCTTTTTTCAGCCACGTGTTGAGAAGCCGGAACGGTATGGGTGGCGGCACAGCCGCTTAAGACAGCAGAAATAGCCAGCGCCAGCGCCGGGAGAGTGCATTTCATAAGATCAATCCTGAACAAAATCAACGATCCGATAGTGACTCCGCCGCCGAAATTAACGTTTCCGGTCTTGCGCCTGTGAGCCCCATCCTGTGCCTTCGCCGTTTCCCTGTGAGCCCGCGACGAACGCAGGTTATCTCCTGACAAAACCGCAAACAAGAAGAAGAATGAGAACTATACGCATTATCTTATCGTAATCAAGCCTGGCTTTTGGCGAATGGAAAAACGTTTCATTTTTCGCTGAAAGGGATTCGCCGCAGAGGGATGAGCTGAAGGTGAGGAACAATGCGCGACAAAACGCTGAGAGGCAGAGGGCCGGACCCGACAGGATCCGGCCTCAATGACTACGCGCTGGCGGTGTCCAGGCGCGCCAGCTGTTCCGCACTCAGGCTCAGCGCGGCGGCGCGGGCAAAGCTCTCTACTTGTGCAATGCTGGTGGCGCTGGCGATGGGCGCCGTCACGCCTTCGCGGGTCATCAGCCAGGCCAGAGCGACTTCGGCAGGTTTAGCGCCATTTTGCTCCGCGACCTCATCCAGGGTATCAATAATACGCAGCCCGCGAGGATTCAGGTATTTACCGATGCGGCTGCCGCGCTGGCTTTGCGCCAGATCGGACTGCTGGCGGTATTTACCGGTCAGGAAGCCGGACGCCAGGCTGTAGTAGGTCACCACGCCGATCTCGCGGCTGACGCACAAGTCGCAGAGCGCGCCTTCAAAAGCCGAGCGATGATAAAGATTATATTCCGGCTGCAGTACCTGCCAGGACGGCAGGCCGCTTTTACGCGACACCTCCAGCGCGCTCGACAGCTGCTGCGCGTCAAGGTTTGAGGCGCCCATCGCGCGGATTTTACCCGCCTGCTGCAGGGCGTGGAAGGCTTCGAGCGTTTCGGCAACCGGCGTTTCCGGGTCCGGCCAGTGGGCAAAATAGAGGTCAATATAATCAGTGTTCAGGCGACGGAGCGAATCGTCTACCGCCTGCTGGATCCAGGCTTTTTTCAACCCTTTATGGCCAGGAAGGCCTAAATCGGAACCCACTTTGGTGAAGATCTTCACCTTCTCGCGCATGCCTGGCCGCGCCTGTAGCCAGTGGCCGATAATGGTTTCAGACTCGCCGCCCCGGTTGCCATCCGCCCAGCGGGAGTAGACATCCGCCGTGTCGATAGCATCGAAGCCGTGGTCTATAAACGCATCAAGAATGGCAAAACTGTTTTTTTCATCGGTGGTCCAGCCAAAAACGTTACCGCCAAACACCAGCGGGGCGATGGAAAATCCGGTTTTGCCCAGGGGACGTGTGATCATGCCGTTCACTCCTTATCGCTTATATTCAGTATCCTTCGGAACGCCGTGAGGGCCAGAAAAGGACAATTACGGGATAGTAAGAAAAGGAAGCTTGAAGCGGGCTTTCCGCGCCCGCTGAATGCATAACAACATTATGTCCCGGAATAGACGTCAAAGCTAAAATATTTCCCGGCGAGCTTTTTATAAGTGCCGTCGGCAAGAATAGTGGCAATCGCGCCGTTAATCTCCTGGCGCAGAGCATCGTCCTCTTTGCGCAGGCCAATCGCCGCGCCGGCGCCGAACAGCTTGTCGTCCTTCAGGTGTCCGCCAACGAAGGCAAAATCTTTCCCCTGCGGCTGCTGCAGGAAGCTGTAGTCGGCCATCATGCCGGAAAGCACCGCGCCGTCAATACGCCCGGACTCCAGATCCTGAACCACGCGATCCGCCCCCTGATAGGCGACGATATTGATTCCTGCCGGACGCCAGTGCTGATTAACGTAAGTCTCCTGCGCCGATCCCTGCTCGACGCCGATGGTTTTGCCTTTCAACTGCTCGACGGTGTTTCCGGCCAGGGTGTTTTTACGCGCGACAAGGAATACCGGGCCGTTGTACAGCTTGTCGCTAAAGCCAATCTGCTCTTTGCGTTTCTCGGTCATATACATGCCGGAGAGGATCGCATCGAACTTACGCGCTTTCAGCGCCGGGATAATACCGTCGAAATTGCTTTCCACCCACACGCACTTCGCCTGCAGCTGTGCGCAAATCGCGTTGCCGAGGTCAATATCAAAACCCTGCAGCTTACCCTGCGGATCTTTCCATTCAAACGGCGCGAAGGTCGGGTCGACGCCAAAGCGAATTTCCTTATTTTCTGCGGCCAGGGCTGAGGTTGAGGCCATCAGCGCGACCCACAGCAGAAGAGATTTTTTCATTATTTATGGACTCCAGAGATCAACGGCAGTGTGTTTCAACTAACCGGGCAAACAGCGTCGCGCCGGTGGAAATAATATCGTCATTAAAGTCATAGCCAGGGTTATGCACCATACAGCTACCCTTCCCGCCTTTCTCGCCATTGCCCAGCAGGAAGTAGCAGCCGGGGCGCTGCTGGAGCATAAAGGCAAAATCTTCGCTGGCGTTCATCGGCGAGATGGATTCCAGCACGCCCTCCTCGCCAAAGACTTCCAGCGCCAGCGCTTTGGCGAATTCGGTCTCTTCAACGCTGTTGGTCAGTACCGGATAAGAGTCAAAGACCTCTACCTCGCTGCTGGCGCCGTAGCTTTTGGCGGTAAAATCAGCAAGCTCCTTGATACGTTTAATCAGCAGGTCGCGGATTTCCGGCTTCATCGCCCGCACGCTCAGCTCCATCACCACGTTCTCCGGAATGACGTTCGAAGCAATGCCCGCCTGGAAAGTGCCGACGCTCACTACCGCGGTTTCGCCCGGCGGTACGTTACGCGCAACGATGCTTTGCAGATTCATCACCAGCGCCGCGCCGGTGACAATCGGATCGACGGTGCGCTCGGGGTGCGCGCCGTGGCCGCCATAGCCGGTAATGGTAATTTTTACCGTATCCGCCGAGGCCATAAAATTACCGGCGTAAAAGCCAACTTTGCCTACCGGCAGGCCCGGCATATTGTGCAGGCCGAAGATGCGCTCGCAGGGAAAGCGCTCAAACAGGCCGTCTTTAATCATTAAATCCGCGCCGCCGATAGCTTCTTCGGCAGGCTGGAATATCAGGTGAACCGTGCCGTTGAACTGACAGGCCGGAGAGGCGATATACTTCGCCGCCGCCAGCAGAATGGTGGTATGACCGTCATGGCCGCAGGCGTGCATTTTCCCGGCAACGGTGCTAGCCCACGGGAGATCGGTCGCTTCGAAAATCGGCAGCGCGTCCATGTCGGCGCGCAGGCCGATAGTGCGCGGAGAATCGCCTTTGCTCAAGGTTCCGACCACCCCGGTTTTCGCCAGCCCGCGGGTTACCGTATAGCCCCACTCGGTCAGTTTTCCGGCCACCAGCTCGCTGGTATTAAACTCTTCCAGACTTAATTCCGGATTGGCGTGTAAATAATGACGGATCGCAATCATTTCTTCTTCAGTGGCTTTAATTTCGGGAATTACACAGTCGGTCATGCCGGTCTCCGGGCGAAAAATGAGATATTCAGTTTGAATAACTTAACTTGTCAGAGGCTTAATGCAAGTAGGATTTGTGATAGAGGAAGGAGGCATCATCTTATTTACTCATAATGATGAATTTTGTGAATTCACGGTACTGGCTCAAGGCATAACTTTAGATATAGTTATTCTTTTTCAATAATCTAAAATTAACAGCGACGTCAGGAGATCAAACTATAAAAATAGCAACATTTCGCCATGAAACGTCTGACAAACCGCTTAACTAGAATATTTTACTCCAACCACCCCACCAGCAGTCAGACGGAACCTGGCCGCGCGGGTCGCTCCAGGAGGCTGAATATGCCGATCCCGTTTTCGGTAACCGAAAATCTTCTGTCTCAACCTCAAACAGTGATGAGTTGCTCATTCTTCTGCATGAGATAAAGAGCTGAATTGACAAACCATCATAAAAATGCCGTACATGCATAATGTGAAATAGCGTCACAGTATTCCATTCAGCAAATTATTTTTAAACCATTGACGTTAAGACATCAGCCGCGCCGTCATCCCGCTTTATAAATAATTAAAGTCATATGCTTCCGTTTGAAAGCCAGGCTGGCAAGCGTAAAAGACTTTTATTTGATTGACTAAGTCAATATCAGCCTTCAATCCGCTTCGCAGAGCTATTTCCCTATGAAATACCCTCCTTCAGGGATCGTATTGACAAGCGAATATGTCATTGACAAATAGTATTCACACAAAAAATATCACAACACCCAACAAATCAAATTTAATATAAACAGTCAATCAGGAGGTAATGCCAGGATTTTGATAGATGAAATGTATAACCGCACAATAGAACATTTATTTTATAGATATATAAACCCTGAATTAAAGACAATTTAAAAAATACTAAAATCAGAGCTTTCAACTATGAATATGCACGTCCTTAGAGTTTAATACCACAACATCGCTAATGTTTGCGCATTGGCAAAAACATTTATTTAGGAATGTTCCTGGATAGATAAGAGCCCCAGGCCTTTTTGACTTGCACCAGGAGGTTTCCCATCTTTATAATCTTTTCACTTTGAAAATATAAATTCACTGACGTGCGGCGTACTAAATAATTACGTTAGCAACTAACTGTGGGAATGATAAATATGACAATACGGTTAGCATAAAGAGCCCGATAAACGGCATCGGTAACGAAAAGAAAAAGTTGACAGATCATCACCACGATAGAGCATCCTATAAAAGAGGCGGTTTTTCTTTTCACAAAATACCACCCAAATTAATTATGTAAATTCAGGAAACTTGAATATTACTTGGGCGCACTTTCTGTTAATGCTCCTGATAAAGACCGCAATATAGAGATAAAGAAATTTATTAAATAGTGCGTTAAAAGGCCTACATAGCCAGGCGAATAGCCAGTTGATGTAATAACGCCTCGTATCACGAGGCCTGTTTTGAAAATTAGATAAGGATATACAAATGACTAATCAGTTCAAGAAGATAGCAATTATCGCTGCTTTCGGTATGTTGCCTTGTGCAGCTTTTGCTACCCCAACCGTTACCTTTCAAGGGGAAGTCACCGACCAGACCTGTTCTGTCAGCATTAACGGGCAAACCAGCTCTGTCGTCATGCTGCCTACCGTAGCCACAACTGACTTCGGCCCTACCCTTGCCAATGGACAAACGGCTGGACTGACCCCATTCACCGTCTCTATCAGCGATTGTACTGCGCCGGCGACCGATATTAACATTGCCACGAAATTCCTTGGCTATGATGTGGATACCGGCTCCGGCGTGCTGGGCAACCGCGCAACCAGCGATGCCGCCGTCGGATTTGGTATTCAGTTAACGGCTTCAAGCGATGGTTCAAATCCGGTAGTGCTCTCTGGCCCAACGGCTGTTAACGGACTGGTACTGAAAGCAACCAAAACTGAAGCAAGCTATGAGTTCGGTGCACGTTATTATGTCGTTAAAGCGACAGGCGCTAACCCGGGTAAAATTACCTCTGTAGCCGAATATACGCTGAGCTACTTCTAATTGCGCGGCTCTGGCTGGCGAGACATTCTCGTCCAGCCAGAGTTTTCACCCGGTTTCTTTGTATCGTGTGCGATAGATTTCGCTGCGATGCCAAACATATCTCTTCTGGCAGCAAATTAAACTCAGACTTAGGGTACTAATTTAATACAGGAAAGCGAAGGATGCGCATTTATTTCTCATTAGTAGCAATGCTTCTTTTATGCCTGAGTCATCATGTCTGTGCTAGCGTAGTGATGACCGGGACGCGTATTATTTATCCTGCTCAGGCTAGCAATAAATCTATCCAGCTAAAGAATCCGGACCAGCAACCTTATATTGTTCAGGTTCAGGTCGACGATGGCAGTGAAAAGAAACCAGCTGATGAAGATGATAGCAACTTCCTGCTGACGCCCAATATATTTCGCATGGAGCCGGGCAGCGCGCAAACGGTTCTTCTAAAGTATATTGGCAATAGTCTACCGCAAAATAAAGAATCAATTTTTTATATGAATTTCACCCAACTTCCGGCGACAAAAGCGGAAAAAAGTGGGAGTAATCAGCTCGTTTTAGCCATCACCAATCGGGTTAAAATTTTTTATCGCCCTCAGGGAATAGAAGGAACCCCGGGAGAGACGGCGAAGAAAATGACCTTTTCGCTTAGTGGCAAAAAAATAAAAGTCACTAATTCCGCTGGATACTTTGCCGTTGTTCGTCGCGCCAGTTTAGTGATTAACGGTCGCGAAATTAAGCTAGCTGATAGGCAAATGGTCGCGCCGCAATCATCCGCAGAGTGGTTACCCTCAGCCCCGGTGTCCGGCCTCAAGGGCGCCCGTCTGCGGTTAGTTTTGGTCAATGATTACGGCATAGATGTCATCAACGAGCGCACCTTATAGAACGCAATAATAAAAATGATACCGTACCGATTCGGAGGCGGAGTAGCGTGAAATACACTCTTGTTTTATGTTCTGTAATAGCATCAATCTCCGGATCGTACGCAGCGGATAGCACTCCGGAAAATGCATTGTCCGACTCATCTGCGGCCGATGATTATATTTTCGAGCCTGAATTATTTCGCGGTGGAAGATTCAGCCAGTCGGCTCTCGCACAGCTGGTGAAGAAAAATAGCATCGCTCCGGGGAAATACAGAGTCGATGTCTCTGTAAATAGCCACTTTGTCGATAATATTGAAGTTGAATTCATCAAACTCAATGACGATTCGGTTTCTCCTTGCTTACCTGAGACCTTTTTCAAAAGTGCGGGTATTAAACTTACGCCGCCAACCGCCGCCAATTCATCATCAGCCCCCCGCTGCTATTTTTTAAAGCAGGTAGTAAAAGGCGGTAGCGTGGATATGAACGTTGCGCAGCTACGTCTTAATCTCAGCGTCCCCCAGACAGAAATGGACAGAGCGCCTCGCGGGTACGTTGACCCGGAAGAGCTGGATTCGGGGACTTCAGTCGGTTTCGTAAACTATATCAGCAACTATTATCATGTTTCCTATTCCGGAAAGAATAGCGGCAATCAGGACTCGGCCTGGGCTTCGCTAAGTGGCGGGATTAATCTTGGAAAATGGCAGTATCGGCAGTTATCCAATTTAAACTGGAGCCGCGATGGCGGTAGTACCTGGAAAAATATCCGTAGCTTCCTGCAGAGACCTCTACCCGAATATGGCAGCCAACTCACGGCGGGCGAGCTGGTCACGGCAGGTCGTTTCTTTTCCGGTCTGAACTACCGCGGCTTCAGCCTTGCTACAGATGACCGGATGCTGCCTGATTCTCAACGCGGCTACGCTCCTGTTATTCGTGGCGTTGCCGTCACTAACGCCAAAGTATCCGTCCGTCAAAATGGTCAGGAAATCTACCAGACAACGGTCGCGCCGGGAGCGTTTGAAATTACAGACCTCTATCCGACGAGCTATAGCGGCGATCTCGACGTTGAGGTGAGCGAAGCGGACGGATCGGTCAGCCGCTTCAGCGTCCCCTTCTCCGCCGTACCGGAATCGATGAGGGCAGGCATATCCCGCTACAACTTCGAGCTGGGGAAAACCCGCGATACTGGCGACGAATCGCTATTCGGCGACATAACCTGGCAGCGAGGCCTCAGTAACGCCATCACTATGAACAGCGGTTTGCGCATCGCAGACTCCTACCAGGCAATCATGTTCGGCGGCGTTTACGGTAGCTGGCTGGGGGCCCTGGGCATGGACCTCACCTGGTCGCATGCAAAGGTTCCCGATACCGGCTATTCCGAAGGCTGGATGACGCACCTTTCCTGGAGCAAAACGTTTCAGGAGACGGATACGACGGTCTCCCTTGCCGGATACCGCTATTCGACCAGCGGCTATCGCGATCTTAGCGATGTGCTCAGCCTGCGCGATAGCACACATTATGGCGATAGCTGGCAATCGTCCACCTACAGCCAGCGTTCCCGATTCGATATTTCATTGAGCCAAAGCATTGGCCAGCTTGGCAGCCTGTATTTGTCGGGTTCGACGCAGGATTACCGTGATGGCCGCAATCGAGATACGCAGTTACAGTTTGGCTATAGCAACAGTTTCCACGGCATCAGCACCAACCTGTCCGTCGGCCGTCAGCGTATGGGCAGCTACGGCGATAGCGGAAGCATGCAAACCATCACCTCGCTCTCATTCTCAATACCGCTGGGCACCTCCAGCACGCGAGCGCCGACATTAAGCACCTCCTGGACCCATTCGACCGATGGCGGCGATCAGTATCAAAGTTCGCTGAACGGGGTGATTGATGAACAGCAAACGGCCAGCTATGGCCTGAATATCAGTCGCGACCAGCAGTACCGCAACACCGTCTTCAGCGGCAACCTGCAAAAACGGTTCTCGGATACCACCGTTGGAGTGAACGCTTCGAAAGGCGACGGGTACTGGCAGGCATCCGGCAGCGCCCAAGGCGCGCTGGCTATTCACTCCGGCGGCCTCACTTTCGGCTCGTATCTGGGCGACACTTTTGCCCTCGTTGAAGCGAAAGGCGCGGCGGGAGCGAAAGTGCTTAACGCTCAACAAGTGACGATTGATAACCAGGGTTATGCGCTGGTCCCTTCATTGACGCCATATCGCTACAACCGGGTCACGCTGGATCCGCAAAATATGGACGGTAGCGCCGAGCTGGTGGACAGCGAAAAACGCGTTGCCCCTCTGGCAGGCTCCGTCAGCAAAGTGGTTTTTCGCACCCGTAGCGGTACAGCCTTGTTAATTAAAGCCCGATTAGCCAGCGGCGAATCATTGCCGCCGGGTTCGGATGTCCTGGATGAGGGCGGCAACGTCATCGGTATGGCGGGCCAGGGAGGACAAATATACGTGCGTAGCGAAAAAAGCCAGGGGCACTTTGTCGTCCGCTGGGGAGATAAGCCAGAAGAACGCTGCACGCTGCCTTTTGATATTTCTGGCGCGCAGCCAGAGCAGCCGATGGTCAGATTATCCTCAGTCTGTTCACGTTAATGGAGCCGAAGTAGAAATGAAAAATATCATTAAGCTGGGTATCACTCTGATGCTACTCCTGGCTGCCGCGCCAGGCTGGAGCCGATGCACCAAAACCAGCGCGCCTCAAACGGAAGATGGGCGAACGGCAATCATTCCGTTTGGAAAAATTAACCTGACTGATGAATATTTTATGCCGGTGGGCTCGTTACTGGCCAGCATCGTCGTTCCTCCCACTAACTATACCTATGGCGGAGCAACAGCCTCTACGGTGCTCTGGGAGTGTGATGAGGCAGATCTTTCCGGTATTTACTTCCTGGTGGCGACCAACGGTGACGATCGGATTGGCGGTTACTATGATATTGGCGGTCCCGATGGGTTAAGCGATGTCTATGCGACGTGGTTCGCCTACGTTGGCATCCGTCAGACAATGGGCGGCGTCACCTTAACCCGCTACTGGAAGAAATTACCGCTCTCCAGCTGGAATACCACTTCTAACGGTAAGATCCAAATTCGTCTGCAGGATATACCGCCGCTGCAGGCCGAGTTGTATCGGGTCAGCACGCTGCCGGGCAAATCCGCCAGTTCCGCCTATTGTGGCAACAACAATAATAACGGTAGCGGTATTGCCTTTGGTAAAGCCGTTGGAGCGATTTATACCTGTACGCAGCCAAACAGCTATATTCAGCTTGCTGGCGACGCCTCAGTCTCTTTTTCCTTTAGTCATGACAAAGTGGGTGAGGACAGCGCATCAAAATTTGATTTCTGGGGCGCAGATAATGGATTTGGTTACGGCATGCGTACGGGCAGCGCCATTTACAGCGTTCCCACGTGCGTCGCCCGTAGCGCCACGCCCATCGTGATGCTGCCGACAATTTCGGTCCCGGAACTGGAAGCGGGAATGAAAGCCACCTCCTCCTTTTCAGTACAAGTTGAATGCAGTGATACCGTTCAGTCCGGCATTGGCGACACCCAAACAGCGATGGGTTTCCAGGTTTCTGAAGGTGCATACAGCGCAGCGCAGTCTCTCGGGCTGGTTAACGGCAGCGGCGGCGTCAGCGCGCTGGTATCCGACAACTACTTTTCCGCTGATATGGCTAAGGGCGTAGGCATTACGCTTGCCCATAGCAACAAGCCTGGCGAAGAGCTTATTTTTGTTGGCCAGCCCGGTTTTTCCAGCTTAACGCCGGGAGGCAATAATGCGGGCTGGTACCCGGTCATGCAGGGCGCAACCCAGGCCGGAAGCGTTAAAAGCGGTTATACCTATTACACTTATTCACTCATTGCCAGCCTGAAAAAGCTAAACGGGCAAAGCATCACGCCGGGTAAAGTCTACGCTACGGCTTATGTACTGGTGAAAATGCAATGATGAAGAGCGCCCTTATCTGCTTGCTGGGCATGCTTTCTGCCGCGCCGCTTTATGCCGGGATCATGCCTGCCGCCACCAGGATGGTCTATACGGAAGGACAGCGCGAAAAAACGCTGATGCTGGCAAATACCAATGCCTATCCGGTGATTATTCAAAGCTGGATCGACGATGGTGCGGGCCATCCTGATTTTGAACAGGCGCCATTTGTCATCCTCCCCGCCGTTTTCCGTCTGGAACCCGGAGAGCGGCAGGGGCTGCGCATTATATATAACCAGGATCCCTTGCCGACGGATCGTGAGTCGGTGTTCTGGATTAATCTCTATGAGATCCCTCCGCTGGAGGGAAAAAAGTCGCAGGATGCTCGCCTGACGCTGGCAATGAATACCCAGTTAAAACTCTTCTGGCGGCCGAAGGCCCTTGCAACTTCGCTTGAAGAGTCAACAGCAAAGCTGAACTTTAGGCTGCGGCAGGAAAATGGCGGTTGGGGAATAGAATGTGATAATCCTTCTCCTCTCAACGTTTCATTTACCTCTATTACTCTGTTAAACGGTGGTCAGGAAAAAGGGGTCAAAGCGCAGATGGATATGATGACAAAAGCCTATAGCCGTCGCATCTATCCGTTGGAAGCATTCGCTAACCCCCCCACAGGCCAAAAGATCCGCTTTCGTTATTTAAATGATGACGGCGCTTCTGTTGAACACACCGTCTTACTTAAGCCCTAACTGAAAAGTCGCGGGAAAATATCTGTTAGGCAATTAAAGCCGTACCGCTCGCAGCGGTTCACCCGGCAGCGCCGCGCTAACCGGGTGGCTGGATATTAGTTATTCAGCGCGCCGTTAATCAGGATAGAAGTAATAATCCCGGTCGCGGCGGCAATCAGCACATAGTTGCCGTCAATATACGACCAGTGCTGCCCGCGCGGCGGTGCCGGTAATCCGCGATCGTTCCAGTCGTTAATCCGATAATCATTACCGCGGAAACGTTCCGGAGCCGGCTGACCTTTGCGGAAATCGTGCCCGTTCCACGCAAAGTGATCCTGCTCATGACGCGCCTGAGGTCGGCTATCATGCGCCTGGCCCCCGCGCCCTTTATCGCCGCGATCCGGGCCACGGTTATCACCGTTCCCCTGATGATTATTGCCCTGATGGTTGTTGGCCTGCGCCCCCTGCTGGTGGTTGCCGTCCGGGCCGCCGCGGCCGGCGTCTTGCTGCCAGACCTGCTGCTGACCGTGGCTGTTGCCGCCAGGGCCATCCGCCCATGAGGCGGAAGTAAAAGCACACGATAAAATAATTGCCAGTGAAAGAATCTTTTTCATAATACACCTCCTGATATATTTCCTTTGTACCGGGAAAATGTGGAGGAATAGTGAGTAACACTATAACCAGGACAATTCCTGGCTAATATCCTTCATCGTTTAAGTTTTTTGTCGGCTGCATTCATTCACCTTTGTTACAGCGTTACCCGCGCGCATGGGAAAACATGAACTGGCCGCCTTAATGCTGCCCGGAATCCAGGAGGTAGAGCCGTATAACGTATTAATCAATATTATCCCGGTGCTGAATTAAATGCCCTGAATAACAAAAAAGGCCGCTTTCGCGACCTTTTTTAGCAAATAGTCAGTGATTATTCAGTGACTTTTGTTTTCAGCTCTTCGGCACCCTGCTTGGTTTTATCCCAGCCTTCTTTGCTGACCTCTTTGGTCTTATTCCAGCCTTTTTCGGTGCCTTCTTTAGTGGCGTTCCAGCCTTTCTCAGTCCCTTCTTTGGTTTTGTTCCAGGTTTTCTGCGCGCCTTCGCTGACTTCACTGCCTACGCTATCGCTTTTGCCTTCTGCCGCATGTTTGGCTTTCAGCTGCTGCTCTTCACCCTGGTGCTGGGCCTCGTGCAGTTTTTCCTTCGCGGTGTTCGCCCCTTCGTGGGCCGCCGCGACGGTATCATCGGTTGCATGTGTCGTTGCAGCAAAAACAGGAGCTGCTACCAGAATCGCAGATAACGCAATCATTGCTTTTTTCATATTGTCCTCTCTCTAACGAACTTAATGTTATGAGTCGCATTCAGCATGGCACAAGATTCTGCCGTCTGGCTTTAGGGATTGTTCTTAAAACTATTTTAAGACTTTTCTATCCGCTTTTTACCTGCCGGGTCCAGGTTCCGGCTGCTCAGCCAGCATTCCTTTCATGGGCGACGTAGCGTAACCGTCCGGGCTGTCGCTCGATGCCGCTATGCAGACGGCGGCGATCGGCATGACCCTCCGCGCGGCCAAATCACCGCGGTTTTGCAAGGCCGCTCACGTTTTTATACCCTGAATCGCACTTTTCCGCCTGCAACGTTCCCCTCACTCTGTCGCTATGCTTTAATGTGCTAAACCGGTTTAATTAAGTTTAGCTATGGAGAATTTTCAGCATGAATGCAAAAGTTTGGGTTCTGGGCGACGCGGTGGTGGACCTGCTGCCGGAGAGCGAAGGCCGCCTGCTGCAGTGCCCCGGCGGCGCGCCGGCTAACGTAGCGGTAGGCGTCGCCCGCCTTGGCGGAAACAGCGGGTTTATCGGACGCGTCGGCGACGATCCGTTTGGCCGCTTTATGCGTCATACCCTGCAACAGGAGCAGGTCGACGTCAGCCATATGCACCTCGACGGCCAGCACCGCACCTCCACCGTAGTAGTCGACCTTGACGATCAGGGGGAACGCACCTTTACCTTTATGGTGCGCCCCAGCGCGGACCTGTTCCTCACCGAAGAAGACCTGCCGCCGTTTGCCGCCGGGCAGTGGCTGCACGTCTGCTCTATTGCGCTCAGCGCCGAGCCCAGCCGCAGTACCACCTTCGCGGCTATGGAGCGCATCAAATATGCCGGCGGTCGGGTCAGCTTTGACCCCAATATCCGCCCGGATCTCTGGCAGGATCAGGAACTGCTACACGCCTGCCTCGATCGCGCTTTGCGGATGGCCAACGTGGTGAAGCTATCGGAAGAGGAGCTGGTATTCATCAGCGGCAGTGATGATTTAGCGCATGGAATCGCCAGCATAACCGAGCGCTATCAGCCGGAATTGCTGCTGGTGACCCAGGGTAAAGCGGGCGTGCTTGCCGCCTTCCAGCAGCAGTTTACCCATTTCAGCGCCAGGCCCGTTGTCAGCGTGGACACCACCGGCGCGGGAGACGCATTTGTCGCCGGACTGCTCGCCAGCCTTGCCGCCAACGGGATGCCGACGGATATCGCCGCGCTGGAACCGACGCTCACGCTGGCGCAAACCTGCGGCGCCCTGGCGACAACGGCGAAAGGCGCGATGACCGCCCTGCCTTATCAGCGCGATCTTAATCGCCAGTTTTGATCGTTAAAGCCGCCCTGCGCGGCTCACTTTGTTGCATCCATCACATTTATTAAACCGGTTTAGCAAATTCATTTTAAAAATGTTAAAGGTCGGGCTTAACATAGCGCCTAAACCGGTTTAGCAAAAAACACTACTTTTCATTTTACTTTTGGGATGCGACCAGCATGTATAGAAAAAGCACACTTGCGGTTCTTATCGCTTTGCTAACCGGCGCCGCCTCAGCCCACGCGCAAACGGACCTCAGCACCATTGAAGCCCGGCTGATCGCGCTGGAAAAGCGCCTGCAGGAAGCGGAAAACAGGGCGCAAACGGCGGAAAACCGCGCCGAGTCGGCGGAGAAAAAAGTCCAGCAGCTCACCGCGCAGCAGCAAAAAAACCAGGACACGACTCAGGAAGTGGCTCAGCGTACCGCCAAACTTGAGAAAAAGGCCGATGAGAAAAGCGGCTTTGAGTTTCACGGCTACGCCCGCTCCGGCGTAATAATGAATGATTCCGGCGCCAGCACCAAATCCGGAGCCTACATGACGCCAGCGGGGGAAACCGGCGGAGCAATCGGCCGTCTGGGAAACCAGGCCGATACCTATGTTGAAATGAACCTTGAACATAAGCAGACCCTGGATAATGGGGCCACCACCCGCTTCAAAGTGATGGTCGCCGACGGGCAAACCACTTATAACGACTGGACGGCAAGCACCAGCGATCTGAACGTTCGTCAGGCCTTTGTCGAACTGGGTAACCTGCCTACGTTCGCCGGGCCGTTTAAAGGCTCCACCCTGTGGGCCGGGAAACGTTTTGACCGCGACAACTTTGATATTCACTGGATCGACTCTGACGTCGTGTTTCTCGCCGGTACCGGCGGCGGTATCTACGACGTGAAGTGGAACGACAGCCTGCGCAGTAATTTCTCCCTTTACGGGCGTAACTTCGGCGACATCGATGATTCCAGCAACAGCGTGCAGAACTATATCCTCACCATGAACCACTTCGCCGGTCCGCTGCAGATGATGGTCAGCGGTCTGCGGGCGAAAGATAACGACGAGCGTAAAGATACCAACGGCAATCTGGTGAAAGGCGATGCGGCAAATACCGGCGTACACGCGCTGCTCGGCCTGCATAACGACAGTTTCTACGGCCTGCGCGACGGTAGCAGCAAAACCGCCCTGCTCTACGGTCACGGCCTGGGCGCAGAGGTTAAAGGTATCGGCTCTGACGGCGCCCTTCGTTCGGGAGCCGACACATGGCGCATTGCCAGCT
This sequence comes from Klebsiella sp. HN106, assembly GCF_051209435.1. Taxonomy (NCBI): domain Bacteria; kingdom Pseudomonadati; phylum Pseudomonadota; class Gammaproteobacteria; order Enterobacterales; family Enterobacteriaceae; genus Klebsiella; species Klebsiella sp. HN106. Next base: position 615,266 of record NZ_JBLURD010000002.1, read on the forward strand.
ACGGTACCACGCCGATCGGCAAAAACTGGTCTATCGCCCCGGCGATCCTGGCGCAAAGCAGCAAAGATCGCTATGTCGATGGCGATAGCTACCAGTGGGCAACGTTCAACATGCGCCTGATCCAGGAGATTAATCAGAACTTCGCCCTCGCCTACGAAGGCAGCTACCAGTATATGGATCTCAAACCCGAAGGTTATAACGATCGTCATGCGGTGAACGGTAGCTTCTACAAGCTCACCTTCGCTCCAACCTTTAAGGTCGGCAGCATCGGTGATTTCTTCAGTCGTCCGGAGATTCGTTTCTACACCTCCTGGATGGACTGGAGCAAAAAACTGAATAATTACGCCAGCGATGATGCGCTGGGCAGCAACGGTTTTAACTCGGGCGGCGAATGGTCGTTCGGTATGCAGATGGAAACCTGGTTCTGACGGTTACATCAGACGACAGGAACCGCCGGGGCGACAAAACGCCTTCGTCGCCCCGGACACAATAACGACGCAGAAACTGCGCCCCCGTGAACACGGGACGACAACACGAAAATGTTTACGCATTCAGAGGGTACTATGGATTTTGAACAGATTTCCCGCTCGCTGCTTCCGCTTCTGGGAGGCAAGGAAAATATCGCCAGCGCCGCGCACTGCGCCACGCGCCTGCGCCTGGTGCTGGTTGATGACGCGCTGGCTGACCAGCAGGCCATCGGCAAAATTGAAGGGGTTAAGGGCTGCTTTCGTAATGCCGGGCAGATGCAGATTATTTTCGGCACCGGGGTGGTGAATAAAGTCTATGCCGCTTTTATTCAGGCGGCAGGTATTAGCGAGTCCAGTAAATCGGAAGCCGCCGACATCGCGGCGAAAAAGCTTAACCCGTTCCAGCGCATCGCCCGCCTGCTGTCAAACATCTTCGTGCCGATTATCCCGGCCATCGTCGCTTCCGGTCTGCTGATGGGCCTGCTGGGAATGGTCAAAACCTACGGCTGGGTTGACCCAGGCAACGCTATCTACATCATGCTGGATATGTGCAGCTCGGCGGCGTTTATCATTCTACCGATTCTGATTGGCTTTACCGCCGCCCGCGAATTCGGCGGTAACCCCTATCTCGGCGCAACGCTCGGCGGCATTCTGACCCACCCGGCGCTGACGAACGCCTGGGGAGTCGCCGCCGGTTTCCATACCATGAACTTCTTCGGCCTCGAAATCGCCATGATCGGCTATCAGGGTACGGTGTTCCCGGTGCTGCTGGCGGTCTGGTTTATGAGCATCGTTGAAAAGCAGCTGCGCCGCGCGATCCCCGATGCCCTGGACCTGATACTGACGCCGTTCCTGACGGTGATTATTTCCGGCTTTATCGCCCTGCTGATTATCGGCCCGGCCGGTCGCGCGCTCGGCGACGGTATTTCGTTTGTCCTCAGCACCCTGATTAGCCACGCCGGCTGGCTCGCCGGTCTGCTGTTTGGCGGTCTCTATTCGGTTATCGTCATTACCGGTATTCACCACAGCTTCCACGCCATCGAAGCCGGACTCCTCGGCAATCCGTCCATCGGCGTCAACTTCCTGCTGCCGATTTGGGCGATGGCCAACGTCGCTCAGGGTGGCGCCTGCCTGGCGGTGTGGTTCAAAACCAAAGACGCAAAAATTAAAGCCATTACGCTGCCCTCAGCGTTTTCCGCCATGCTGGGCATCACCGAGGCGGCGATTTTTGGTATCAACCTGCGCTTTGTGAAGCCGTTTATCGCGGCGCTGATCGGCGGCGCGGCGGGCGGCGCGTGGGTAGTATCCATGCACGTCTACATGACCGCGGTAGGCCTGACGGCGATCACCGGCATGGCCATCGTGCAGGCCAGCTCGCTGCTGAACTATATTATCGGAATGGTTATCGCCTTTGGCGTCGCCTTTACGGTTTCCCTGGTTCTGAAATACAAAACGGACGCTGAATAATGTCACTTCCATCACGGCTGCCTGCGATTTTGCAGGCCGTTATGCAGGGCCAGCCGCGCGCGCTGGCCGATAGTCACTATCCGCGCTGGCACCATGCGCCGGTTACCGGGCTGATGAACGACCCCAACGGCTTTGTCGAATTTGCCGGACGCTATCACCTGTTTTATCAGTGGAACCCGCTCGCCTGCGATCATAAATTTAAGTGCTGGGGGCACTGGAGCTCCGCCGATTTGCTGCACTGGCAGCATGAGCCGATTGCGCTGATGCCGGACGAAGAGTATGACCGTAACGGCTGCTACTCCGGCAGCGCGGTGGATAACAATGGTACGCTCACCCTGTGCTATACCGGCAACGTGAAGTTTGCCGATGGCGGCCGAACCGCCTGGCAGTGCCTGGCAACGGAAAACGCCGACGGCACCTTCCGCAAAATTGGCCCGGTCCTGCCCCTGCCGGAGGGCTACACCGGCCACGTGCGCGACCCGAAAGTCTGGCGGCACGAAGGACGCTGGTACATGGTACTGGGCGCGCAGGATCGGCAAAAGCGCGGCAAGGTGCTGCTGTTCAGCTCCGCAGACCTCCATCAGTGGACGAGTAAGGGCGAAATCGCCGGCTACGGCCTCAATGGCCTCGACGACGCCGGCTATATGTGGGAGTGCCCGGATCTGTTTCCGCTCGGCGACCAGCATATTCTGATCTGCTGCCCGCAGGGGATGGCTCGCGAAGAAGAGCGCTTCCTCAATACCTATCCGGCGGTATGGATGGCCGGTGGTTTCGACTACGACCGCGCCGCTTTCAGCCACCGCGAGCTGCACGAACTGGACGCCGGGTTTGAGTTTTATGCCCCGCAAACCATGCACACCCGCGATGGCCGCCGTCTGCTGGTCGGCTGGATGGGCGTGCCGGACGGCGAAGAGATGCTTCAGCCGACTCTTGCCAACGGCTGGATCCATCAGATGACCTGCCTGCGTGAGCTGGAGTTGATCGACGGTCAGCTCTACCAGCGTCCGCTGCGCGAGCTGACCGCTTTGCGCGGCGAAGCGCAGGGCTGGCCGGGGAATACCCTGCCGCTGGCGCCGATGGAAATCGCCCTGCAAACCGCCCGGGACGATGCGTTAAGCCTCGACTTCGGCGGCGCGTTGACCCTTGAGCGCGATACCCGCGGGATTCGCCTGGCGCGACGCAACCTCGCCGGCGACGAGATGCACTATCGTTACTGGCGCGGCGAGGTCCGTTCGCTGCGGATTTTCATCGACCGGTCGAGCGTGGAGATTTTCATCAACGACGGCGAGGGGGTGATGAGCAGCCGCTGCTTCCCGGCTTATCCGGCGCAGCTGATTTTCTCCGGCAGCGCGCCGGACGCATTCTGCTGCTGGCCGCTGCGAACATGCATGGTAGAATAAGCGTTTTGCTTTCAGGCTCATGGCGTCGTAATGAAAACCAAACGCGTAACCATTAAAGATATCGCCGAACTGGCGGGCGTTTCCAAAGCGACCGCCAGCCTGGTGCTGAACGGGCGTGGCAAGGAGCTGCGCGTGGCGCAGGAAACGCGCGAGCGCGTGCTGGCGATTGCCCGCGAGCAGCACTATCAGCCGAGCATCCACGCCCGCTCGCTGCGCGACAACCGTAGCCACACCATCGGCCTGGTGGTGCCGGAAATCACCAACTACGGCTTTGCGGTCTTTTCCCATGAGCTGGAGATGCTGTGCCGCGAAGCAGGCGTCCAGCTGCTGATCTCCTGTACCGATGAAAACCCCGGTCAGGAGAGCATGGTGGTCAATAACATGATTGCCCGCCAGGTTGACGGTCTGATCGTCGCCTCCTGTATGCACAACGATGCCGACTACCTGAAGCTCAGCGAACAGCTGCCGGTGGTGCTGTTTGACCGCTGTCCTAATGAAAGCGCGCTGCCGCTGGTGATGACCGATTCGATTACCCCAACGACGGAGCTGATTTCCCGCATCGCGCCTCAACATAGCGATGAATTCTGGTTTTTAGGCGGTCAGCCGCGTCTGTCGCCCTCCCGCGATCGTCTGGCCGGGTTTACGCAGGGTCTGGCCCAGGCGGGTATTGAATTGCGCCCGGAGTGGGTGATCAACGGCAACTACCATCCCAGCTCCGGCTATGAGATGTTCGCCGCCCTCTGCGCGCGTCTGGGAAGGCCGCCAAAGGCGCTATTTACCGCCGCCTGCGGGCTGCTGGAAGGGGTGCTGCGCTATATGAGCCAGCACCATTTGCTCGACTCCGACATCCACCTGGCGAGCTTTGACGATCACTATCTCTACGATTCGCTGTCGCTGCGTATTGATACCGTACAGCAGGATAACCGCCAGCTGGCCTGGCACTGCTACGATTTAATCAGCCAGCTGATCGAGGGCAACACGCCTGAACCGCTACAGCGCTACCTGCCGGCGACGCTGCAGTTTCGGCATCGGTGATTCACGCATCCAGCCCCGCGATCCGCACCAGATGAACGGTGAGCCACAGCAGCTCGTTGCCGCCGAGGGTGATATCGAGCTGGGCTTTGACGTAATCGCGGATCAGCAGCGCGCAGCGGTATGCGTCCGGATACGCCTTAATCACCTGCACCAGCAGAAAGCTGTCCCGCGCGCCGTCCAGCTCCCCCTCCTGTAAACGCTGGAGGAAAAACTGCATATGGACCAGAAAGCGCGAGTAGTTTATCGATTCGGTGTCTATCTGCTGCTTAAAGTGGTACTGCACGAGATTAAAAATATCCTTCAGCATTTTCACCGACTGCATGGTCTGCGCTACGTCGTCGCCCTCGCTCTGGCCGTTAACCAGATGAAAGGCGATATTCCCGGCTTCCTCCTCCGGCAGTTCAATCCCGTACTGCTGGCGAATAATCGTTACCGCCTCACTGGCGACGCGGAACTGCTGCGGATAAAAGCGCCTGACTTCCGGCAGCAGGCGGTTCTGAATAGCGATCCCTTTGCGGCTGCGCTCGATGGCGAAAGTCAGATGGTCGGCGAGGGTAAAGAAAATCTGCTCGCGGACTTTGCTGGCGAGCTGCATATTGGCGCGGGAAATAATCATTGCGGCCATCTCAATGACCTCATCCGGAATGGCGGAGAGCGCCTCAAGATAGCCGCTGCGCGCGCCGAGCGCCTGGGTTACGAATAGCTTCTCTATCTTCTCCGGGGCGATTGCATCGCCGGGCCTGCTATTGAAACCAATGCCTTTCCCCATGACGATAACCTCCCTGTTATCGTCGTCCATCGAGAGCACGAGGCTATTATTGAGCACCTTCTGAACAATCATCTCTGCGACTCGTCGTGGTTGCCGTTTTGCGCGATGACATCCTTATACCACCAGAAGCTGCGTTTGCGGATCCTTTGCAGCCGCTTCAGGTCATCCTCGCCGCGATCGACATAAATAAAACCGTAGCGCTTGGCGTATCCCTGATGGGTGCTGACCACGTCAATCGCCGCCCACGGACAGTAGCCCATCAGCTCGACGCCGTCGGCAATCGCCAGCCGCATCTGTGCGATATGCGCGTCGAGGAAAGCGATGCGATAGTCGTCATTCACCGTCCCGTCAGGCTCCAGCTTGTCCGGCGCGCCCATCCCGTTTTCGCTAATCAGAATCGGCAGACCATAGCGCTCGCACACTTTACGCAGCGTCAGACGCAGCCCTACCGGGTCGACCACCCAGCCGTAGGGGGTTTTGCCGACCCATGGATTTTCCGCCGGACGATAAACCCCCTCTTCGCCCAGCATAATTTGCTGATCGCCCGCGCGGGGCGCAACGTCCCCGCCGTCGCCCCGGCTGGCGGCAATGGTGGCGGTCGAGTAGTAATTAATGGCGATAAAGTCCGGCCTCCCCTGCTGCAAAATCAGCGCATCCTCCGGCTGCAGTTCCGGCGCGAGGCCGCGATCCTGCATATAGGCCCACGCCAGGGCGTTGTAGCGCCCATGCACCGCAACATCCAGAAAGCTCCAGCAGCGCAGCGTCTCCCAGTTATGCGCGGCGATGGCGTCCTCCGGCTTACAGCTTTCGGCGTACATCGACGTGGTGTTTATCGCCGGGCCGATGCGCAGCCCGGGGAACTCACGGTGGCACAGGGCGAAGATCTGCGCCTGGGCCAGCATCATATGATGATTCTGCTGGTACAGCGCCTTCTTATCCGGCAGTTCACGATCGGCGGGCACGCCAATCGCGCCGGGATGCAGAATCATGGTGTTCTGTTCGTTGATGGTCAGCCAGAGCGGAACTTTGGCGGCAAATTCGCTGAACAGCAGCCTGGCATAGCGCACGAATGCCTCCCCGGTTTTGCGGTTCAGCCAGCCGCCTTTTAGCTCCAGCGCCCACGGCAGGTCGAAGTGGTAGAGCGTCACGATGGGGGTGATCCCGTGGCGCGTCAGGGCGTCGATCAGGCGGTGATAAAAGGCCAGCCCATCCGGATTCACCGGGCCATCGCCGTCAGGTATCACCCGCGACCAGGCCACCGAAAAACGGTAGGCCTTCAGCCCCATCTGCGCCATCAGCGCGACGTCCTCCTCCACGCGATGATAGTGGTCGCTGGCGATGCGGAAGTCCGCCGTTCCCGGCGGATGGCTAAGCATGTCGACTACCGACGGTCCTTTACCGCCTTCATTCCACGCGCCCTCAACCTGATAGGCTGAGGTGGACGCGCCCCACAGAAAACCGTCCGGGAACCGGGCCTGCTGTTGATAAATCATGGCTGCGCCTCCTTAACGGATTGCACCATCAGCGTCTCGCCGTAATCCACCCGGGCGGCGTCGGTAAAGCGCAGAGCGTGCTGCCCATCGCCGTTGACCACAATGACTGGCGTAATCAGGTCGTATCCGGCCTGTTCGATGGCGGGAATATCAAAGCGGATCAGAACCTGCCCCGCCTCCACCCTATCCCCCACCTTCAGCGATGAGCTAAAGTGCTGGCCGTTAAGATTAACGGTATCAATACCGATATGGATCAGCAGCTCAACCCCGCTGTCGCTCTGCAGGCCAACGGCGTGGCAGGAGGGCAGAAACATCATCACCGTGCCGCTAAACGGCGCGCGCAGTACTCCCTCTTCGGGACGAATCGCCAGCCCCTCGCCCAGCAGACCGCCGGAAAAGACGTCGTCGTTCACTTCACTGAGCGCCACCACCTGACCGCGCAGCGGGCTTAATACTTCCGTCTCCCCCTCGCTTTTAGCGCTCGCCGCAGGCTGCGGCGCCTCGTCCACCGCTTCTTGTTCCTCAGGAACATCTTTGAAGGCGATAAACCAGGTCAGGGTAAAGGTCACCACGATGGAAATCGCGCAGGTCACCAGCGCATGAACGATGTTCATCGGGTTTTCACCGATAAACGCCGGCAGCGCCGCGAGGCCTGGCGAGACAAACGCGTAGCGCACCAGCCCGCTCACCCCGGCATAGACCCCGGCGCAGCCGCCGCCGATCATCGCGGCAATCAGCACGCGGCGGAACTTGAGCAGCACCCCGTACAGCGCCGGTTCGGTGATCCCCAGCAGTGCGGTAAATCCCGACGAGGAGGCCAGCTGGCGCAGGTTGCTATTTTTGGTTTTCAGCGCCACGCACAGCGTCGCCGCTCCCATCGCCACGTTTGAGGCCAGCATCCCCGGGCCGTTAATCATCTCGTAACCGCTTTTACTCAGCTGACCGGTGGCGATCGGCGTCATCGCCCAGGCGGTGCCGGTAATGATCAGGAAGGGCTGCAGGGTGCCCATCAGCATCGGGATTAACCAGCTGGCGTGGCGGTCGATAGCGCCCGCCCCCGCAGCCACCAGGTCGTTAAGCAAAATGCCCGCCGGGCCGACCACCACCAGCGCCAGCGGCGCGGTAATCAGCAGAATCAGCATCGGCTTAACGAAAAACTTGATAATCGATGGCGACACTTTTTCGGCGAAGCGCTCCACCCACGACATCAGCCACACGGTCAGAATAATCGGCAGCACCGAACCGGCGTAATCGGAAAGCAGGACGTTGATGCCGACAAAATCCACCGCTTTACCGGCCGCCAGCATCTGGCCGATGCCCGGATGCAGCAGCACGCCCGCGAGGGTCATCGCCAGAATCGGGTTGCATTCAAACTTCAGCGATGCGCCGTAGGCCAGCAGCACCGGCAGGAAGAAGAAGGCGGCGTCGGCAATAATATTCAGCAGCTGATACGTCGAGCTGGTTTCGCTAATCACCCCGGTGAGCTTGAGAATGGCCAGCAGCGCTTTAATCATCCCCGCGCCGGTAATCGCCGGGATCACCGGGGTAAAGGTGGTCGAAATAACGCTGATAATCCGGGCGACGATGCCGGCCGGCTTCGCGTTTTTATCGCCGCCTGCCGGGCCTTTTTTCTCCGGCAGCGCCTTATTGAGCAGGCGATAAACCTGCTGCACCTCATTACCGATAACTATCTGGAACTGGCCGCCCTTCTCCACTACGCTGATCACGCCGGGGAGGGCGCCAATCTGCGCATCGTTAACCTTTGCGCGGTCGTTGAACTCCATGCGCAGCCGGGTCGCGCAATGGGTGAGCATACGGATGTTCTCCGCACCGCCCACCGCGTGGAGGATTTTGTCTGCTGTTTCGTTATAGTTCATAGTGTTCCCTGGTGTTGGGGCAAAAAAAAAGACCAAAACAGAGACGCTCCCCTTGGCGGGAGAGCATTTCTATTTTGGTCTTGCCTGCTTTCGCAGTAGCACGCCATCATAAAAATGGGTTATTTCGGCGGATTATCTAAGCGGCCTTTGATGAATTCAATGACGACCAGACAAAAGTGTGAGCTGGATTAAGTAAATTCTTAAGTAAATATCAGCCGAAGGCCTGCTGACGAAGCCAGCTTTGTAATAGTTTGCCATTGGGGGTCATCTCGCTATCCAGGCGCACGCAGAGATAATAATCCCGGCCATCATCTATTGCCGCATCGAAGATTTTCACCAGCTCGCCGCTCTTCAGATAGGGAGCGATCAGCGGCTCGCGCATTAGCGCACAGCCCAACCCGGCCTGTACGCCCGCCAGGGTTAGCAGACCATCCTCAAACATCGGCCCGGTCGATCGCGGCGGGCGCTTCACTCCCTGCTGCACAAACCACTGGTTCCACGTGGTGCGCTCCTCATCATGCAGCAGCGGCATCTGTAACAGCTGTTCCGGGGTATCAATATGCCCATGGAGGCGGAGAAAAGCCTGACTGCATACCGGAACCATTCTGCCGGAGATCAGCTTTTCGCTTTGATAGCCTACCCAGTGACCGTTGCCAAAGCGGATCGACATATCGGAAGCGTCGCTAAGATAGTTGCGGTGGTTGGCGTAAACCACGTTGATTTCGGTATGCGGATTCGCGTGCACGAATGACGGCAGCCGGGGAATAAACCAGCCCATGCCAAACAGCGGGATCAGGCTGATCGTCACCTGCTGGGTTTGCACCTGATCGACCAGGTGCTCAGTGGCCTGACGCAGCACGTTAAACGCCGCGCGGATCGAGCGGTAATACTCCCGCCCCTGCTGGCTGAGGGTCAGCCGTCGCCCCTGACGTTCGGTGAGCGGGATCTGCAAATAGCCTTCCAGCACTTTGAGCTGATGGCTGACCGCCGAGGGCGATATCGCCAGCTCCTGCGCCGCCAGGGTTACGCTGCCGAGGCGTGCGATCGCCTCGAAGGCGCGCACCGCCCGCAGCGGGGGATCGTTGGCCAACGTACTCTCCGACCAGCTAACCGGCCCCTCTGATTGTTCTGTTTTTTTCATATGTTGATTTTCTTAGCGCATTTCGCTATCCGATGCATTATTTAATTATATTTAAAATCATAAAGATAGTTAACCACACATTTATAATAAGAAAGAATATATGCGTATTTTACAATTTAATTCATTTGTTGGATGGTAGCTATTATTTGAGCATCTTGTCGGAACAATCAGTTGGACACACTCATACAACAAATCATCAACGGGGTCATGCTCGGCAGCATCTACGCCCTGATCGCGCTCGGCTACACCATGGTGTACGGCATCCTGCGCATTATTAACTTTGCCCACGGCGATATTCTGATGGTCGGCGCGTTGACCACGCTTTCCGGGATGCACGCGCTGAACGCCCATTTCCCCACTTTGCCGCCGCTGGCGCAGCTGGGGCTGGCGCTGCTGCTGGCCATGGCGGTCTGCGCCCTGCTGGCGATGGCGGTCGAACGCTTTGCCTACCGCCGCCTGCGTAACGCCCCGCGCCTGGCGCCGCTGATCTCCGGGATCGGCGTCTCGGTACTGCTGCAAACCGTGGCAATGATCGTCTGGTCGCGTAATCCGCTGATGTTCCCGCAGATCCTGTCAATGGATGCCATCGCCGTGACCCACGGCAGCGCAGCGCATCCACCGGCTCTCGTTACCGTCACCGGTATCGTCACCGTCGCGCTGGCCTTCGCGGTAATGCTTGGCTTGTGGCTGCTGGTGGAGTACACCCGTTTAGGTCGCGGTATGCGCGCGGTAGCGGAAAATCCGCGTATCGCCACGCTAATGGGCGTTAACCCTAACGCAATTATCGCCCTCACTTTCGCCATCGGCGGCATATTCGCCGCGCTCGCTGGCGTCATGATGGCCAGCAACTACGGCAATGCCAGCTTCTCCATGGGCTTTCTGCCCGGCATTAAAGCCTTTACCGCCGCGGTACTCGGCGGCATCGGTAATATTCGCGGCGCGATGATCGGCGGCCTGCTGCTGGGCCTTATCGAATCTCTTGGCGCAGGCTATCTCGGGGACCTGACCCACGGCGTCTTCGGCAGCAACTACCAGGATATCTTCGCCTTTATGGTGCTGATCCTGGTGCTGGTCTTCCGCCCGGCCGGTTTGCTCGGCGAACGCGTCGCGCACCGGGCTTAGGAGAAAAATCATGACAACGGCACAACTCGATACGCCTGTCGTCTCCCGCCGCTTCTGGACCGGGATGACCCTGTTGGTCTGCGCGCTGCTGGTCGCGCCGATGGTCGCCAGCCAGCTCGGCGGCAACTACTGGGTGCGGGTCATCGACTTCGCCCTGCTCTACGTTATGCTGGCGCTGGGGCTGAATATTGTGGTCGGCTACACCGGCCTGCTGGATATGGGCTTTATCGCCTTTTACGCCGTCGGCGCGTATCTGGCGGCGCTGCTGGCCTCGCCGCATCTGCTGGACGTCTTCCCGATTTTAAATAGCTGGTTTCCGGACGGCCTGCACACCTCCTGGCTGGTGATTATTCCGCTCGCCGCGCTGGTGGCGGCAGGCTGCGGTATCGTGCTGGGCGCGCCGACGCTCAAGCTGCGCGGCGACTATCTGGCCATCGTCACCCTCGGGTTCGGTGAAATTATTCGCATCCTGATGCGCAACCTCGACCGTCCGGTCAACATCACCAACGGCGCAAAAGGCATTTCCGGGGTCGATTCGCTGAATCTGTTCGGCCTCAAGTTTAGCGGCGTCTATCACTGGTTTGGTTTTAAAGTCCCGGCGCTGTGGCTGTGGTACTACCTGCTGATGCTGGCGATCGTGGCGATTATTTTCGTCTGCCTGCGGCTACAGCATTCACGCATTGGTCGGGCCTGGCACGCGATCCGCGAGGACGAAGACGTCGCCCGCGCGATGGGCATCAACCTGCGTAATTACAAACTGCTGGCTTTCGCTATCGGCGCCTCATTCGGCGGCGTGGCGGGCGCGCTGTTCGGCGCATTTCAGGGCTTTGTTTCGCCGGAATCCTTTACCCTGCAGGAGTCGATTGCGGTCCTGGCGATGGTGGTGCTGGGCGGGATGGGGCACATCCCCGGCGTGATCCTCGGCGCGGTGCTGCTGACCGCGCTGCCGGAACTGCTGCGCAGCCAGGCGGCGCCGGTACAGCAGGCGCTGTTTGGCGAAGTGCTGATTGACCCGGAAGTATTGCGCCAGCTGTTCTACGGTCTGGCGCTGGTGCTGGTCATGCTGCTGCGCCCGCAGGGCATCTGGCCCGCGCGACATCAAGGAGCAAAAGCATGAGCCTGTTAAGCGTACGCCATATGACCAAGCGTTTCGGCGGTCTGACGGCGGTCGACAACGTATCGCTGAGCATCAACGAGGGCGAAATCTACGGCCTGATTGGCCCCAACGGCGCGGGAAAAACCACCTGTTTTAATCTGATTACCGGGCTTTACCCGGCGGACAGCGGCGAGTTCGCTATCGGCGGCGAAGCCTATTTTCCGAAGAATATTGAGAAAGTGACCGCCGCAGGGATCGCCCGCACTTTTCAGAACGTGCGGCTGTTTAACGACATGTCGGTGCTGGAGAACGTAATGGTGGGCCGCCACGTGCGCACCCGTAATGGTCTGTGGGCCGCGCTCTCCCGCCATAAACGCGCCCGCGCCGAGGAAGCGCAAACCCGCGAGCTGGCCTGGCACCTGCTGGATTATACCGGTATCGCGCAGTTCGCCCACTACCGCGCCTGCGACCTCGCCTACGGCCACCAGCGGCGGCTGGAGATCGCCCGCGCGCTGGCGACCGATCCGCGCCTGTTAGCGCTGGATGAACCAGCGGCCGGGATGAACGCCGCTGAGAAGATGGCCCTTGGCGAACTGCTGCTGCGTATTCGCGACGACGGCAAAACGCTGCTGATGATTGAGCATGACGTCAAGCTGGTGATGGGGATCTGCGATCGCCTGATGGTGCTGGATTACGGCAAAACGTTAACCAGCGGCACGCCGGATAGCGTACGCCGCGATCCGGCGGTGATCGCCGCCTGGCTGGGAGGCAGCGCCCATGTCTGATTTATTAACCGTTAACCAGCTTAGCGTCCACTACGGCGGCATCCAGGCGGTGCGCGACGTCTCATTCAGCGTGAAAGCGGGCGAGCAGACCACGCTTATCGGCGCCAACGGCGCGGGCAAAAGCTCCACCGTCCGCGCCATTACCGGGCTGGAACCCTTTAGCGGCGAAATTCTGTTTAACGGCAAACCGATACGCAAACGTCGGGCCGAATCCCTGCTGCGCGAAGGACTCGTGATGGTGCCGGAAGGACGCGGCATCTTTGCGCGCATGACGGTGCTGGAAAACCTGCAAATGGGCGCCTGGCTCCGACGCGACGCGACGGCGGTAAAACAGGAGATGCGCGCCATCTTCGCTAATTTCCCGCGCCTCGCCGAACGCCAGCATCAGCTGGCGGGGCTGCTCTCCGGCGGCGAACAGCAGCTGCTGGCGCTCAATCGCGCCCTGCTCAGCCAGCCGCGCCTGCTGATCCTCGACGAGCCGTCAATGGGCCTGGCGCCGCTGATGGTCGAGAACATTTTTCGCGTTATCGCCACCCTGCGCCAGCGCGGCGTCGCGCTGTTGCTGATCGAGCAGAACGCACGCCTGGCGCTGGAGGCGACCGACAGCGCCTGGGTGATGGACAGCGGCAGCATCGTCGAGCGAGGTCAGTCGCAAACGCTGCTGGCCGACGATCGTATTGCACAGATTTATTTGGGCGAAATGCCCGTTTAACACACCAACCAGCATCAGGGAAAAACAATGAAAACCGTAAAAATCAGTGCGCTCAGCGCCGCTATTCTGCTCAGTGGTTTTGCCTCATCCGCCGCGTGGTCTGCGGCCAGCGAAACCGTCATTATCGGCCTTGCTGGCCCGCTGACCGGCCCTTCCGCGCGTATCGGCAAGGACCTGGAAAACGGCGCGCAGCTGGCGATTGACGATATCAACAAGCAGCAGCCGACTATCGGCGGCAAAGCGGTGACCTTCAAGCTGCAATCGGAAGACGATCAGTCCGATCCGCGCACCGCCGTTGCCGTCGCCCAGCGCCTGGTAGATAGCGGCGTCGCGGGCGTCGTCGGTCACTGGAATACCGGCACCAGCATCCCTGCCGCGCGGGTTTACCATGATGCGGGCATCGCCCAGGTTGCGCCGGTCGCCACCGGGCACGCCTATACCAAACAGGGCTTCGATACCAGCTTCCGCGTGATGGGCCACGATGATGACGGTGGCCAGTTTGCCGGGCAGTACGCGGTGCAAACCCTGAAGGCCAAACGCATTGCGGTTATCGATGACCGTACCGCCTTCGGCCAGGGGCTGGCGGATGAGTTTATTAAGTCGCTGGAAGCGCAGGGAATCAACATCGTCGACCGCCAGTACGTCGATGACAAAACCGTCGACTTCAGCGCCGTGCTGACCGCTATCCGCAGCAAAAACGCCGACCTGATTTTCTTTGGCGGCGTCGATAGTCAGGCCGCCCCGCTGGCGCGCCGCATCAAACAGCTGGGCATGAACGCCACCCTGATGGGCGCAGGCGGCTTCGTTAGCCAGACCTTCCTCCAGCTGGCGCAAAAAGAGGGCGACGGCGTGGTGGCGCTGGAGCCGGGGCTGCCGGTTGAACAGATGCCGGGCGGTAAAGCCTTTGAGCAGGCGTATCAGTCGCGCTATCACACCCATATCGAGCTGCACGCGCCGTTCGCCTATGACGCGACCCGCGTGCTGGTCGCGGCAATGGAAAAAGCCGACTCCGTCGATCCCGCCGACTATCTGCCCGCCCTGCGCGCCATTAACTACGCCGGCGTGACCGGACAAATCGCCTTTGATAAAGAGGGCAACCTGAGATCGCCAACCTTTACCGTTTATAAAGTCGTCGACGGCAAATGGCAGCCGCAAACCGTACTCGGCGGCGCAACAACGAAGTAACGCAGTGAGGCAATGTGATGAGTGATAATAACGAGCTGGGCATTCTCGCCCGCCGCAAAATTGAAGCAGAAATAATCAAGCCGATTTACGACATCCTGGTGCGGGAGATAGGTAAGGCTCGCGCCCAGGCGGTCATCGGCGAAGCGATTGAAAACGCTGCGATTGAGGCGGGGAAAGCCTTTGCCCGCCAGGAGCCGAACGGCGCGGATATTCGCAGCTTTGTCGCCCTGCAGTATCTGTGGGAAAAAGATAACGCCCTGGAGGTCAAGGTACTGGACGCCGACGACCAGCAGTATAACTACAACGTCAACCGCTGCCGCTACGCCGAGATGTACCACGAAATGGGCCTCGGCGAGATTGGCCATCTGCTCTCCTGCGCCCGCGACGATAAGTTTATCGTCGGCTATGCCCCGGATGTGGAGCTGACCCGTACCACCACCATTATGCAGGGCGGAAAGTGCTGCGACTTCCGCTATCGCGTGAAAAAGGATAAGCCATGATAACCGTCAACGGCGCACGTCTGTGGTCGACGCTCAACGAGATGGCGCAACTCGGCGCCACGCCGGCGGGCGGCGTGACCCGACTGGCGCTTAGCGAAGAGGACCGCCAGGCGCGCAATCTGCTGCGCCAGTGGGCGCGTGAAGCTGGTTTCCCCAGCGAAGTCGACAGTATGGGGAATATGTTTATTCGCCGCCGCGGTAAACATTCGCATCTGCCCCCGGTGTTGACCGGTTCGCACGTCGATTCCCAACCGCTCGGCGGCCGCTATGACGGCATTTACGGCGTCCTCGCCGGGCTGGAGGCGCTGCGCACGCTGAACGACCGCGGCATTGCGACCGAACGCGATATCGTGCTGGTGAACTGGACCAACGAAGAAGGGGCGCGCTTTGCCCCGGCGATGCTGGCGTCCGGCGTCTGGGCCGGGCAGTTTAGCGAGTCCTTCGCGCTCGCCCGCGAAGATCGCGACGGCATCAGCGTCGGCGAGGCGCTGGAGGCTATCGGCTATCGCGGGGAGCGTCCTGCCGCCGCCTGCCCGCTCCACGCCTGCTACGAAGTGCATATCGAACAGGGGCCGATTCTGGAAGAAGAAGGCGTTGATATCGGCCTCGTTCACGCGGCAATGGGCCAGCGCTGGTTCAACGTCACCCTGGAGGGCTTTTCCGCCCACGCCGGAACCACGCCGATGGGCAGCCGCCGCGACGCGCTGACCGCCTTCGCCGAGCTGGCGCTGGCGGTGGAGCAAATCGGCATCGCCCATAATCCAGACGGGCGCGCGACTATCGGGATGGCGCAGGTCATTCCGGGATCGCGCAACGTAGTACCGGGAGGCGTGGCGTGCAGCGTCGAATTTCGTCATCCGCAATCCCCGGCGCTGGAAGCCATGGAACGGGCGCTGCATCGCGCCGCTGAAGCGCTGGCGGCGCGGGGCGTGGCGGCAAACGTCGAGCGCATTTTTGATTATGCGCCCATTGCTTTTGATCGCGAGTGTCTGGCGCGCAGCCAGCGAGCGGCGGACGAACTGGGCTATAGCGCGCGAACCATTGTCTCCGGCGCCGGTCACGATACCTGCTATATCAGCAAGGTCGCGCCCGCCAGCATGATTTTCATTCCCTGCGAGAAGGGAATTAGCCATAACGAGGCGGAAAATATTCTGCCCGCGTGGGCCGAGAAAGGGGCTAACGTGCTGCTCAACAGTTTACGCCTTGCCGCCGATGAGCTGCCCGCTCGCAGCGCGAAGTAAAACGCGATACAGCCCACGCCAGCCAGGGCCGTGGGCTATTGCCGATCAATGCTTTTTGCGGTTGCGGCGCATATCGATAGTCACCGCCGCGACGATAATGATGCCTTTAATAATATCCTGCACGTAGGCGTCAACGCCGACAAAGGTAAACCCGCTCTTAATCAGGCCGAGGATCATGGCGCCGATTAAAGTGCCGGTTATGCGCCCTACCCCGCCCATCAGGCTGCTGCCGCCGATAACCGCCGCGGCGATCGCATCCAGCTCGTAGGACATTCCCATGCTCGACTGGCCGCTGCTGACGCGCGCCGCCAGCACTACGCCTGCAAGGCCGGAGAGCGCCCCGGCGATGGTATAGACGATCACCAGGTATTTATTCACGTTGATACCGGAGACCTTCGCCGAGGTCATATTGCCGCCGATAGCATAAACGTATTTACCGTAGCGGGTATGCTTCAGGGCGATGTGGAAGACCGCAGCAACGACGAAGAAAATAATCACCGGCATCGCGCCCTGACCGATGGCGGTGAAGCTGTCGGATAAGAAGCTAATCGGGTTGCCCTGAGTGTAATACTGCGCCAGACCGCGCGCCGACACCATCATCCCCAGGGTGGCAATAAACGGCGGGATGCCGGTGCGGGTCACCAGAAAACCGTTGGTTAAGCCGCACAGAAGACCGACGCCGATGCCGGCGCCAATCGGGATTATCGCCGGCATATTGACCAGCGACGGGAACATCGGCGACAGGCTGTCGGAGGTTTGCGCGAGGCTCGCCGCCACCACGGCGGCGAGCGCGATCACCGAACCGGAGGAGAGGTCAATCCCGGTGGTAATAATGACCTGAGTAACCCCGACTGCGATAATACCGATAATCGCTACCTGTAAAACAATTAATATCAGGCGATTGGTGTTTAATAAAAAGGACTGGTCGCGGACGTACCAGCCGGCAATTTCAAAAGTCAGGGCAATCACCAGCATGACGATAAATATGCCGGTATCTTTCGGCAGCCGGTGGCGTAATTGCCCAAAGAAAGAGGGTTTCTCATCGATCGGGGTCGCCGTTATTTTCATATTGCTCATTCTCTGTGCCTCAATGGGATGCCAACGACAAAATGGTTTCCTGATCGGCGTCCTCTTTATCGAGGATGCCGGTAATCCGTCCTTCATGCATCACCATCACCCGGTCGCTCATCCCGAGAATTTCAGGTAATTCAGAAGAAACCATAATTACCGCCACGCCGCGGTTGGCCAGTTCGCTAATCAGATGATATATTTCCGCTTTCGCCCCGACGTCAATTCCGCGGGTCGGCTCATCGAGAATGAGTATTTTCGGCTGAGCCAGCAGCCAGCGGGCAATAAGCACCTTCTGCTGATTGCCGCCGCTAAGGTTATTAATAATCTGATCCATGGTGGGGGTTTTAATATTCAGGCGGCGGATCTGCTCCATACAGTCCTCGGCCATTTTTAGGTGCTGAACAAAACCGGTTTTACCGATATATTCCGGCATTTTGACGATACTCATATTCTCCAGCACCGACAGTACGAGGAACAGGCCGGACTTTTTGCGGTCTTCCGTCAGCAGCGCCATCCCTTTTTCAATCGCCGTTGAAGGCGAATCAATAGTGACCGGCACACCGTCAATCAGCACTTCGCCGCTATCGGCTTTCTCCATGCCGAACAGGCTTTCCATCACTTCGCTGCGCCCGGCCCCCACCAGCCCCGCCACGCCGAGGATCTCCCCGCGGCGCACGCTAAAGTTGATATCGCGAAAGACCCCCTTGCGCGACAGGTTGCGCACGGTCAGCACCTCTTCGCCAATGGTATTATTGAATTTGGGAAAGAGCTGGGTAAGCTCCCGCCCGACCATCCGGGTAATCAGCGACTGGCGGGTAAACTCGGTGGTAGGTTGACTTCCTACCCAGGTGCCGTCGCGAAATACGCTGATCTCATCGGTAATGGTGAAAATTTCATCCATCTTATGGCTAATATAAATAATGGCTTTTCCCTGCTGGCGTAAATCGCGAATAATGGTAAACAGATGCGCCACTTCGCTCTCGGTTAATGCCGAGGTCGGTTCGTCCATAATCACAATATCCGCATTCCACGAAACCGCTTTGGCAATCTCCACCATCTGCTGGGCGGCGATGCTTAATTCCCCTACCAGGCGATCGGCGGATAAACGAATATTCAGTTTATTCAGTAGTTCCTGAGTCTGCCGGGCAAGCTGGCGATGATCGACGAAACCGTATTTCATCGGCTCGCGGCCGAGCCAGATATTTTCCGCCACCGTCATATGCGGTACCAGATTAAGCTCCTGATGGATCATCGAGATCCCGGAGCGCAGCGCGTCCATCGTATCCTGAAACTGGACCGGCTCCCCTTTGACGCGGATCGCGCCCTTATCGGGACGGTAGATCCCGATCAGGCATTTCATCAGCGTGGATTTCCCGGCGCCGTTTTCGCCCATCAGCGCGTGCACCGTCCCCGGACGCACGCGTAATGAGACGTTGTCGAGCGCCTTCACGCCGGGGAAGAATTTGCTGATCCCTTCGGCTTCAAGTGCAAAAGCGTTCATACTTCACCTCCGTACCCTGAATGACTATTTCTGGTTGCGATTGATGAATTCAGCCATGTTGTCTTTGGTGATCAGCTGGTAAGGGACGTCGATGACCTTTTCCACTTTTTCGCCATTGGCCAGCTTAATAGCGGCATCTACCGCGCCTTCGCCCTGCCCTTTGGCATCCTGGAAAATCGTGGCGATCATCTTGCCGTTTTTAAGCATTTGCAGGGCATCTGGCGTCCCGTCCACCCCGGCAATCAGGATATGGTTGGGGTTTTTCCCCAGCGCCTGCAGCGCGCCGATGGCCATTTCATCGTTATTGGAGGCGATCGCCTGAATGTCTTCGCCGCTGGTCATCCAGTTGCTGACTACGTCAACGGCGTCGTTACGCATAAATTTGGCGGTCTGCTTCTGCACGATTTTGATATCGGGGTATTTCGCCACCACCTCTTCGACCCCTTTGGTCCGGTCGCGGGTCGATTCATTCGCCAGGTCGCCGAGCAGAATGGCGACGTTGCCCTTGCCGTTCATCGCTTTGGCTAGCGCTTCCATCTGTAAGCGCCCCGCCAGCACGGAGTCGGAGCCGACGTAGGCCATTTTATCGGTCAGCTGCGCCTGCGGACGACGGTTAACGAAGATCAGCGGAATGCCCGCTTTGGTCGCCTGGTCCATAATCGGTTTGACCGCGTTGGTATCGACCGGGTTAACGATAATGGCGTCGACGCCCTGGCCAATAAAATTCTGCACCTGCTGTAGCTGCTGCGAGACGTCGCCCTTCGCATCTTCCATCTGTGACTTCACGCCCTCTTTTTGCATCTCTTTTTGCATGGCGGTGCGCAGAATGGTCAGGAAGTTGTCATCAAAAAGCGCCATAGAAACACCGACCGAAATATCTTTCGCCATCACGACCGCTGGCAGCATGCAGGCTATCAAAGAGGCAACAACCGTTTTCTTGATATTCATAGTTGATCCTTTATTCACAGGTACATCGGTTAGGTAAGGTAAAATGAAAAATTAGTTTCATTAATTGTGCATTAAGCGCCTGCTTTTTCAGCGTTTCGGAAAAACAGGCTTCGCGCTACGTCATTTTTTAATGCCGACCGCCATCACAAAATTCAGTTGTTTTAAAATGATTTTCTGAAACATCAGTCCATTTATAACGAGGTGAAAATTACAGACCGTTTATTTCATTAACAACGCATATGAAACGTTTATAAGTAAATAACCGAAATGAAAATTTTAAAACTGCGTGTTAACAGAACTTTGACACACATCTAACATTGACGCATAAATGCGCAAAAAATGAGAGGCAGGCGACGGTTTGCCGCCCGGCGCGGCGATAGCGGCAGCGGTTTAAAACGGGACAGGAGATACGGTGTAAAAAGGGATGTCGCCCGGCAGGCCGCGAGCGCTCAGTCGACGTTTTCAGCGCTATAGAGGATAAACTCGACCTTGCCGTCACGAAAGAGATGGGGCTGATAGCCGGTTTCCAGGTGGCGCAGGGCCAGCTCCACCGCCAGCCTGGCATGCTGATGAGGATTTTGATCGACCGTCAACGCCATCCCACCCTGCGCCAGCTGTTCGCGGGTGGTGCTATAGCGTTCATGAGTAATCCAACAGCACTTACCATAACGGCGATGGCGGGCCAGCGCCTGCGCCACCAGACTATTGCCCAGACCGGTATTGTAGATGCCCACCGCGTCGCGGTTACGGTTCAGAGCTTCTTCCAGCAAACGGTCGATCCGCTGCCGGTTATCCTCACCCGCCAGCACCTCACCAAGCTGCAGATGCGGAAAGCGCTGGCTTATCACCTCGCGAAATCCCTGAATCCGCGAGCGGTGGGCGCTGAAATCCTGACGACCGCTGAGCATCAACACTTCCCCGGGCTGATGGGCCATCAGCCCCATCATCATGCCCGCGGTACGTCCCGCCTGCTGCTGATCGATTCCCACGTGGCAAAGCCTCTGCGCGCCGGGCAGGTCGGTGACCAGCGTAATTACCGGTACGTTTGCTTCGCGACACTGGCGCAGGGCTTCGTAGACCAGCGGATGTTCGTTGCCGAAGACAATTATCGCATGGCGCTTTTTACTGCTGCGAAGAAGGCTTTTCGCCAGTTTTTCCGGGGAGGATTCCGCCACCAGCGTGCGGTGCAGCGTCAGTCGGCGATAGCCAAGGCTATCCGCCACGTCGGCGAAATCCTGCGTCAGGCGAGAGAAAAAGCGCGAGTCGTTAGCGCTCAGGAACACTTCGATTTGCCACGGCAGACGACGTTCTTCCGGCAAAATACGCTTTAAACCGGCTTCACGCGCCGCCTGCAGCACCCGGCGCGTGGTTTCCGGCGACACGCCGCCGCGTTCGTTAAGCACCCGGTCAACCGTCGCCACGCCCACGCCGATCCGTTTAGCCAGCGCCGCCAGTGAAATGCTTTTCATCGTTCCCCTCACCCATGATGGAAATCCATCAAAACGCCCGTGTTGGTCAGTGTAGCAAACAGATTAATTTGGCAACGCTAAATCCCTCTTTCTGGAGAACAAAATGACCTGCATTCGTTTTGCGTTATTAGGCAGCGGTTTTATAGGCCAGGTTCACGCCGCCAACCTCGCTCGCCATGAGCGAACCGTTCTGGCCATGGTGGCAGACGCCGAGCCCGAGCGGGCGAAAACGCTGGCCTCCCGCTACGGCGCGCGGGCAACCACCGTCGCCGAGGCCATCAGTAGCGATGCCATTGATGCGGTGCTCATCGCCAGCTCGACCCCTTCACATGCGGAACTGCTGGAGGCCGCCGCGCGCGCCGGGAAGGCCGTTTACTGCGAAAAACCGATCGACCTTTCGCTGGCCCGCGCGCGCCAGGTTGTCGACAGGGTTTTGCCGCTCGGCGTGCCGGTGACCGTGGGCTTTAACCGCCGCTTTGACGCCAGCCACCAGCAGCTGCGTCGCCAGGTCGAGGCTGGCGTTATCGGTAAAATTGAACTGGTGCAGATGGTGTGCCGGGCATCGGTTATGCCGCCGCTGGCGTATCTGCGCAGCTCCGGCGGCCAGATGCGCGACCAGGCAATCCACTTTTTCGATCTGCTGCGTTTTCTTACCGGCGATGAAGTGACAACGGTTGCCGCCATGGGAGAGGCGCTGGCGCTGCCGGAACTCGCCGGGATCGGCGATGTCGATACCTCCATTCTCATGCTGCGGATGCGCGGCGGCGCGCTGGCGCAGCTGGACAACACCCGGCGCACCGGCCACGGCTACGATGAACGCATCAGCCTGCTCGGCCCAGAGGGCGTGCTGGAGTCCGGCAGTCAGGCCTCGCGCGGCGTGACGCTGTGGCAGGGAGCGCGCTGCATTCAGCCCGGCCTCTATCCGGACTGGTTCAGCCGCGTCGAGGAGTCGTACTACGCGCATCTGGATGCTTTTGTCCGCTCGCCAGGCGGAGAAGAGGAGCCGGACCTGCCGGGGCTGCTGGACGGGCTGCGGGCGCAGGCTATCGCCGAAGCCGCCGTGCTTTCCCTGCAGCAAGGGCAATTTGTCAGCGTCGAACCGCTGGCGTAAAAAAGCCCCGTATGCGGTCGGCATACGGGGCAACGGCGCGCCGTTAACGCTCCTCGTTAAATATTACGCCAATCTGCCGCCGCACTTCATCCATGACGCTCAGGTTTTCCAGAACTCTGGTCAGCGGGCGAATCGGCGAATCCGTGAGCCCTTGCCCCACGCACCAGGCAAAATGTTCGGCCTGATAAAACAGCTGGTCGTAGCGGTTACGCGGCTCTTCCCAGCGCAGTACCTGTCCCCCCTGGCTGGCGGCGAGGGTAAAATTCCCCGGCGCATAGAATTGCCCGTCAAGGACCAGGGTCGCGTCGCGCCCGGCCACCACCGCGCCGCCCGGCGTATTGCTGAATAGCGTGGTGTTGAGCAATCCCTGTAAGCCGTTTTCCCAGTTAAACAGCATCGAAATTTGCCCATTGATGCCCCTTTGGGCGGGGCGCCCGCGGGCGACAATGTCCTGCGGCACGCCGCCGACCATCACGCTGAATGAGGTCAGATAGCTGCCGAGATCCATCATCGGTCCACCGGCAAGATCGGCATTAAAAATGCGATGATCCGGAGTAAAATATTCACCGTGATCGGCGAGCAGCGTATGCAGATCGCCCAGCACGCCGTCATCCAGCAGCTGGCGAATCACGTCATATTTCGGTGCGTAATCGCACCACATCGCCTCCATCGCCAGCTTCCCCTGTTTCAGGGCTTCTGCTTTTAGCGCCGCGCCTTCCCGCCGGTTCAGCGCAAACGGCTTTTCAATCAGTACATGTTTGCTCGCCTGCAGAACCCGCAGCCCGTCCGGGAAGTGGTGGTTATGCGGGGTGGCAACGTAAACCGCATCAATATCCGGCCGCGCCAGCATCTCATCCACCTGAGCGTAAGCCTGCGGGATCCCCCAGCGGGCGGCAAAGCTGTCGGCCTTTTGTTGCGTCCGCGAGGAGACGGCAACCACCCGCTGGCGGCTGAGCTCTTTTAACGATTTCACAAAGCGCTCGGCAATCCAGCCGGGGCCAATAATGGCCCAGCGCAGCGAGGGGATCGCCGCAGCGGCAGGATGGCGCGGTTTCGGTAACTGTGACGGGAACATAGCGGCTCCTTATTTTTATGGGTCTGGCGAGACACTATAAGCAGGCGCTGGAAGGACAAATATCGAATTGATGATGGAATTCCATCATCAATAAATTGCTTGTCAAAATAACGGGAGTCGCAGATAGTCCGCTGCGACTTATCACTCTCAAGGAATCAGAAATGATAAAAAGTTCGTGGCGTAAAATTGCAATGCTAGCCGCCGCCGTTCCACTGCTGTTGGCGAGCGGCGCACTGTGGGCCAGTACCGATGCTATCCATCAGAAGCTGACAGATCTCGAGAAGCGTTCAGGCGGCAGGTTGGGCGTGGCGCTAATCAACACGGCAGATAATTCTCAAATCTTATATCGCGGCGACGAGCGTTTTGCCATGTGCAGCACCAGTAAAGTGATGGCCGCCGCCGCGGTATTAAAACAGAGCGAAAGCAATAAAGAGGTGGTAAATAAAAGGCTGGAGATTAACGCAGCCGATTTGGTGGTCTGGAGTCCGATTACCGAAAAACATCTCCAGAGCGGAATGACGCTGGCTGAGCTAAGCGCGGCGACGCTGCAATATAGCGACAATACGGCGATGAATCTGATCATCGGCTACCTTGGCGGGCCGGAAAAAGTCACCGCCTTCGCCCGCAGTATCGGCGATGCCACCTTTCGTCTCGATCGTACGGAGCCCACGCTGAATACCGCCATCCCGGGCGATGAGCGTGATACCAGCACGCCGCTGGCGATGGCTGAAAGCCTGCGCAAGCTGACGCTTGGCGATGCGCTGGGCGAACAGCAACGCGCCCAGTTAGTCACCTGGCTGAAAGGCAATACCACCGGCGGGCAAAGCATTCGCGCGGGCCTGCCTGAAAGTTGGGTGGTCGGCGATAAAACCGGCGCCGGAGATTACGGCACCACCAATGATATTGCGGTTATCTGGCCGGAAAATCACGCTCCGCTGGTATTAGTCACCTACTTTACCCAGCCGCAGCAGGATGCGAAAAACCGCAAAGAGGTGTTAGCCGCAGCGGCAAAAATCGTGACCGAAGGGCTTTAAGCCGGGAACAGGCCCGTTCTGCAACACTCTGTACTCTGCTCCCGGGGGCGGCGCTCAACGCGCCTTGCCCGGGCTACGGGTTCATTACCGTCTGCGGGCCGGTAACCACCACGATTTACCGACGTCTGCCGTTGGGTAGCCCGGACAGATGCGCAGCATCGCCTCCGGGAAATTCAGCCACTCCGCACTCTGCTCCCGGGGGCGGCGCTCAACGCGCCTTGCCCGGGCTACGGGTTCATTGCCGTCTGCGGACCGGGAGCTTCCATGATTCACCGCCGTCTGCGGGCCGGTAACCACCACGATTTACCGACGTCTGCCGTTGGGTAGCCCGGACAGATGCGCAGCATCGCCTCCGGGAAATTCAGCCACTCCGCACTCTGCTCCCGGGGGCGGCGCTCAACGCGCCTTGCCCGGGCTACGGGTTCATTACCGTCTGCGGACCGGTATCCCCCATAATTCACCGCCGTCTGCGGGCCGGTAACCACCATGATTCACCGACGTCTGCCGTTGGGTAGCCCGGACAGGCGCAACGCGCCGCCTCCGGGACAGCCTGAACAGACAGCCGCCAAATATTAGTCGGTGATTTTAAACGTCAGCGCATAACCGCTGGTTTTACCTTCATCACGCGCGCCGCCCATCTGATAGACCCGCACCGTATATTGACCGCTGACGGCCAGACGCTGCTCAAAGGTATCTCCGCTCATTGAACCGTTATAAATGGCATTATTATCAGGCGCGATAACATTAAAATAAGGATGCGGCCACGGGCTCGTCATGCTGATATGCATCATCTGGCCCGCTTTCGCCACCAGCGTAAAATCATTGACATCGTTCCCGGTCACGGTACTTTTTATTATCGTACCGCTGCTGCCTTTATCAAAATGGACGGCATTACTGTTTATTTTATCACTTGCCATTGATAACACTGACGCTAATAAATAACTTGCACAGATCACGCTGCCAACAATTAGCTTTATTTTTTTCATTTAATTAACACCTTATGTTTTTTATGCGCGCTGTTATAGCATATAAGATGCATGGAGTAAGCTACTTCTAAATAGAGTCCCGTATTTAAGATTTAAAATCCGGAGCGGTATTTTAAAAAATCGCTATGCCTGTTCATCAGAAAAGGGGGGAAATTTCGTACGTAATACAGCCTCGGAGATCGCTGCGATAGTTTTCCTAATCGGAGTCCTGCTCCCTTATAACCTGCTGTAAGGCAGCGGGTTAACTCTTGATGAAATGCGAGTGCAGGATGAAAGTCGCTTTGTAAGTGCTAAAAAACCCCGGCAGGCCGGGGTTTTGCTTTCACGCCACGCAATCACTTCTGCGGGCGCATTGCCGGGAACAGGATCACGTCGCGGATGGTATGGCTGTTGGTAAACAGCATCACCATGCGGTCGATACCAATGCCCAGGCCAGCGGTCGGCGGCAGGCCATATTCCAGCGCGGTGACGTAGTCTTCGTCATAGAACATCGCTTCGTCATCCCCCGCCGCTTTGGCGTTGACCTGATCCTGGAAACGCTGCGCCTGATCTTCCGCATCGTTAAGCTCGCTAAAGCCGTTGCCGATTTCACGCCCACCGATAAAGAACTCGAAGCGGTCGGTGATTTCCGGGTTCACGTCGTTACGGCGCGCCAGCGGCGAAACCTCCGCCGGATACTCGGTGATAAAGGTCGGCTGGATCAGATGCGCTTCCGCGACTTCATCGAAAATTTCGGTGACGATACGCCCCAGTCCCCAGCTCTTCTCAACGTGAATACCGATGGATTCCGCCAGCGCTTTTGCCGCATCGAAGTTATCCAGATCCGCCATCTCGGTTTCCGGACGGTATTTCTTGATCGCTTCGCGCATGGTCAGTTTTTCAAACGGTTTGCCGAAGTCGAACACCTGGTCGCCGTACGGCACTTCGGTTTTACCCAGCACGGTCTGCGCCAGCGTGCGGAACAGAGACTCGGTCAGTTCGATCAGATCTTTATAATCCGCATAGGCCATATAGAGTTCCATCATGGTGAACTCTGGGTTATGACGTACGGAAATACCTTCGTTACGGAAGTTACGGTTGATCTCGAATACCCGTTCAAAGCCGCCGACCACCAGCCGTTTCAGATACAGCTCCGGCGCGATGCGCAGATACATATCCAGATCGAGCGCATTATGATGGGTGATAAACGGACGCGCGGAAGCGCCGCCGGGGATCACCTGCATCATCGGGGTTTCCACTTCCATAAAGCCGCGCGCAACCATGAACTGACGCATGGCGGCGAGGATCTGCGAACGCACCTTGAAGGTGTGGCGCGACTCTTCGTTGGAAATCAGATCCAGATAGCGCTGACGATAGCGCGCTTCCTGATCCTGCAGGCCGTGAAACTTGTCCGGCAGCGGGCGTAATGCCTTGGTCAGCAGGCGCAGCTCGGTACAGTGAATGGAGAGTTCGCCGGTTTGGGTTTTAAACAGCTTACCGCGGGCGGCGATGATGTCGCCGAGATCCCATTTCTTAAACTGTTCGTTGTAGACGCCTTCCGCCAGATCGTCGCGCGCGACGTACAGCTGAATGCGGCCGCCGACGTCCTGTAAAGTAACGAAAGAGGCTTTACCCATAATGCGGCGAGTCATCATGCGGCCAGCCACGGAGACCTCGACATTCAGAGAGGTGAGCTCGTCGTTTTCCTTACCATCGAACTCCGCATGAAGCTGGTCAGAAGTGTGGTCACGGCGAAAATCGTTCGGGAACGCCACGCCCTGCTCGCGCAGCGCGGCCAGTTTTTCACGACGGGTTTTCAGTTCATTATTAAGGTCAATTGCCTCATCGGCACCTTGTGCTTGTTGTTCAGACATGTTGGTTCCTCATAACCCTGCTTGCAAACTTGCTTCGATAATTGAACCAGGTGCTATCCAGCGCGGCCTGTCCCGGTGACGACACCAAAGAATAATCTTCAGGAGCCTGGCTTCAATTCCGGCTGATTTCACTCAGCCATCGCTTCAGTAACACTTTTTTATCTTCGGCTTCCGCGCTCGCCAGAATATCCTCCTCCTGTTCAGTAAAGGGTGCAAGGAGCGGCTTGTCGCTCCGCTGTTGAGGTTGCCGATCCCCGGCTCGCGGCGTAAACGCCTTAGCCGGGCTACCAGGCAGCACAATTTTGTCGCCCCGGTAAGCGCAGCGCGACCGGGGGGAGATTTCCCGCAAAGCCGCATCTGTCGCCAGCCGAAGGCTAGGCGCCGCCTCCGGGAAGCTCACCGGCGGCCGCGCGGCGTTTGCCAACGCTGAACGCGGCGGCGAAGGCGACGACGACAATGATCGCCACGCAGCCCAGCGTCCATTCGCCCATCTGCGCAAAGAAGTGCTGATACGCGGCAATTGCCGTATCGCTGATTTGCGACTCGGTGGTCTGCTGGGCGACGACGCCCGCCAGCCAGTTAGCGACCGCGCCGGTCGCCAGCATATAAATGCCGGTCAGCATGCCGGTAACGCCGGGCATATTGAGGCGGGTGATCTGCGCCATCGCCACCGGGTCAATAAACAGTTCGGCAAAGCCCATCAGCGCCAGTCCTGCCACCATCATGCCCATCGATGCCTGCCCTTGCGCCGCGCCGTGGCGTGCGTTAAGCGCCAGCAGCATAAAGCCGCAGCCCATCAGCACCAGACCAAAGGCGAACTTCAGCCATACGCGCAGCGCCGAGCGCACGGAACCTTCCGGACGCATCAACCACGCCAGTACGACGCCCGCCGCCATCACCGCCACGGCGTTAACCGACTGGAAGAGCGCGGTCGGCACTTCAATATTCAACAAGCGGCGGTTCACAAAGTGGTCGATGAACAGGCTAATCGAGCTCCCGCCCTGCTGCGCCAGAACCCAGAACAGGGTACCGGCCAGCATCAGCAGAACGATCTGCCACAGCGCGCGGCGATGTTCCGGGGATTTGACCATAATGCGGGCTACCATCTGGGCGGCGAACACGCAAACTATCGCCAGCAGATAGCCGGACCAGTTATTTTCCAGCAGCAGCGTAAAGAACACCGGCGCAACGCAGAGCATCACCACCAGCCAGCCCCAGGTCGGCAGCACAAACTTCACCGTCCGCAGCGCCTGTTTATCGACACCGCGGGTATCACGGAAGTAGCGGCTACCGCTGAGGAAGATCATCAGGCCGACAAACATGCCGATCCCCGCCAGCGCAAAACCGATATGCCAGCCGTACCACTGCGCCGCCAGCCCGCAGGCGATGGGCGCGGCGATGGAGCCGACGTTACCGGCGGCGTACAGCAGCGAGAAACCGCCATCGCGGCGCCGATCGTCAACGGCATAGAGTTCGCCCAGCAGGCAGCTAATGTTGGATTTGAACAAGCCGTAGCCGCAGATAATGATCGCCAGCGCGAGATACAGGCTCCAGGTGGAAGTGGATTCGACGCCCAGCACTACGTGGCCAAGCGTCATTAACAGCGCGCCGGCAATCACCGCCGTGCGGTTGCCGAGCAGGCGGTCGGCAAGCCAGCCGCCGAGAATAGGAGTGACGTACACCAGAGAGGCGTAAGCGCTGAACAGGCTGATGGCATGGCTGTCATCAAAGCCGAGCTGATGGGTGAGATAGAGGATAAGCAAGGCACGCATGCCGTAAAAGCTGAAATATTCCCAGATTTGGATCGCAACGATGTAATAAATCGCGCGCGGCTGTGAGGGTGTTTTCATATGTTCTCCTTGCAGCGTGAAAAAAAGGGAAGTGGCAAGCCACTTCCCTGTTGTGCATCGATTATTTGTTGTTTTCTTCTTTCAGCACTTTAACGGTGTAACGACCATCCGCCTGACGATAGGCGCCGTGGATATCGGTTTCGAAGCCCGGGTAGTGGGCGCCGATTTCGCACAGCATCTGCAGGAACTCCAGCACCGGACGGCTCTCTTCGGTGATCATTTCACCCGGCATGACCAGCGGCACTCCCGGAGGATACGGCAGGATCATGTTGGCGTTAACGCGACCCACCATCTCTTCGAGATACACCTCTTCGGTCTGACCGTGCAGCTCTTTCTGGAACGCGGCGTACGGCGTGATCACCATGGTCGGCAGCACTTCGAACGCGCGGAACATCAGGTCCGGCAGGTTGTGATGCTCAATCAATTTGTGAATGTTCTGCGCCAGTTCCTGAACGCGCATGTTTTCGTAGAATTCAGGATCTTCACGATACAGCGACGGCAGCATGTTTTTCACCCGCAGGTTCAGGTCGAACGCGCGTTTGAAATCGGTCAGCGCGCGCAGCAGGCTCAGCGCTTTGGTTTTATCGATACCGATACTGAACAGGAACAACAGGTTGTACGGGCCGGTTTTTTCGACCACGATACCGTGCTCGTCGAGATACTTCGCCACGATGCTGGCCGGAATACCGAACTCATCCATGGTGCCGTCTTTCTTCATCCCCGGGGTCAGCAAGGTGACTTTAATCGGGTCGAGATACATGTGCTCGTTGTCGATGTTTTTGAAACCGTGCCATGCGCTGTCGGAACGCAGCGGCCAGCATTCAGGACCATCGATATGTTCCGGCTGCCAGACGTCGAAGAACCAGCCGTCGGACTCGCCTTTCAGACGTTTGATCTCTTTACGGAACTTGATAGAACGTTCGATAGAGCCGTCGATCAGGCGCTTACCGGCGTTGCCTTTCATCATCGCCGCCGCGGTTTCCGTAGAAGCCACCACGCCGTAGTGCGGAGACGTTGTGGTGTGCATCATGTAGGCTTCGTTAAAGGTTTCTTCGTTAACGTCGCCTTTGACGTGGATCATCGAAGCCTGAGAGAACGCCGCCAGCAATTTGTGCGTGGACTGGGTTTCATAAATCACTTTGCCTTCAACGCGGCCGCCGCTCATCCCGCATTTGCCTTCATAAATCGGCGAGAAGTTGGTGTAAGGCACCCACGCGGAGTCAAAGTGGATGGATTTCACATCCAGGGTTTTCTTGATGTAGTCCGTGTTGTACAGCAGACCATCATAGGTGGAGTTGGTGATCACCGCGTGCACCGGCCAGGTCGCGTTCGGGGTTTCTTTTACGCGCTTCGCGATGGTCGCATGCTGGAATTCGCTCTGCGGAATACCGCCGAGGATACCGTAGGCGTTACGCGTCGGGCGGAAGTAGATTGGCGTAATGTCGCTCATCATCATCAGATGGGTCAGCGATTTATGGCAGTTACGGTCAATCAGTACGGTGCTACCTGCTGGCGCAGAGTACATCCCGACGATTTTGTTAGCGGTAGAGGTCCCGTTCGTCACCATGTAGCTGCGTTCCGCGTTGAAGACGCGAGCGATGTACTCTTCCGCTTCTTTGTGCGGGCCGCTGTGGTCCAACAGAGAACCAAGTTCAGATACCGAAATGGAGATATCGGATTTCATGGTATTGGAACCAAAGAAATCGTAGAAGATGCTGCCGACCGGGCTTTTCTGGAACGCGGTACCGCCCATATGGCCTGGCGTACAGAAGGTATATTTGCCTTCACGTACGTATTTAAACAGCGCTTTGGTCAGCGGCGGCAGAATGGTGTCGATATACTCGTCAGTATTCTGTTTGATTTTGTTCGCAATATCTTCCGCGGCGCCCAGCGCATATTCGAAGAAGCGAACCTGCATCCGCAGATCGTTGAGACTGACGTCCAGCGTTGAGTAAGTATTTGCAAAGGCATACAGCGGCATATATTCGTTCATTTTGCTGATGTCTTCGCACAGTTCGAGATTGTATTTATCCCAGTCGAAGATAACGCCGCACAGACGCGCATTGTTTTCGATAAGTTTTAATAAGTCTTCACGGTCGTTCGGGTAGACAATACGGAAGTCCAGGCGTTCGAGGGCGCGAT
Source organism: Klebsiella sp. HN106 (assembly GCF_051209435.1). Taxonomy (NCBI): domain Bacteria; kingdom Pseudomonadati; phylum Pseudomonadota; class Gammaproteobacteria; order Enterobacterales; family Enterobacteriaceae; genus Klebsiella; species Klebsiella sp. HN106. The sequence continues at coordinate 646,596 of NZ_JBLURD010000002.1, forward strand.
GCAGTTCACGGATGGGTTCTTCTTTGAAGTAGACACCCATGTGATTCATGATTGCGATAACGTTCATAGTCAAATCTCCAGATAAAGAAAGCCCCTCCCGCCACGTCGTGACAGGTGATGGAAGGAGCCTCAGGAATAGGGTTGCTGATTAATGCGCGCTGGCGGTGTTGCTATCTGCTGAGTTGTCGTTGTTCTGGCGCTGGTGCATTTTGCGACCGTAGAACATCAGGATAATCAGGCTGACGATAAAGGTACCGGCCAGTTCGAAGGAGCTTGCCCCCATCAGGGCAATGAAGCAGAACGCGCAGCCGAGTACGGAGCAAATCAGGCTGACGAAGTTGCGTACATTGATGCCTTCGAAGCGAATCAGGTCAACGCAGGAGTAGAAGTAAGGCAGCATAGTCAGCAGTACCGCGATACCGGTCAACTCGCCGAACAGGTCAGAAGCTTTGCCGCCGGTAGAGTTCATCAGGGTAATCAGTACCATCAGCGCGGTCATTTTCACCGCGGCCAGCAGCAGGCCTTTTTTCGGGATCCCGTTGCTGTCGACTTCGCCATACACTTTCGGGAAGTTACCGTCATTGGCGGCACGTACGCCGGCCTGACCCACCAGCATCATCCACGAACCGAGCGAAGTCAGGCACGCAAAGGCGGTGAAGGCGGAAACCATCGGCGCAGCCCAGCCGCCGAGAATAGTGGAGGCGCTCACTGCAAACGGCGCACCGGATGCGGCCATCTGAGAAGCAGGATACATACCCGCAATAACCTGAGTCGCTGCGATGTAGACGATACCGGCCATCGCAGTGCCCAGCATGGTAGCCAGCGGCACGGTGCGTTTCGGGTTTTTCACCATTCCGGTACTGACGGCGGCGGATTCCACCCCGACAAAGGCCCACAGGCAGAGCAGAATACTTTTGATTACCGCATGACTGTCAGTGGTGCTGGAGGTGTTCCAGTTTGCCTGATAGGTTGCGGCATCAAACCAGTGCCAGCCGACCACGGCGGTCATAACTACCGGAATAAGTACCAGCACCAGGCCAATGGTTGTCAAGCGGCTAACCCAGGTCCCGCCGAGCATATTCACGAAGGTGAATATCCATACGATGGCAATACAGGCAATACCTGCCGGCACCGGGTTATTTAAAATTGGGAAGAACGTTGATAAATAAGAGACGGCGGTAATACCAATTGCCAGATTACCGATCCAGTTGGCGTGATAATAAAGCACACCGGTCTGGAAACCGAAGGCCGGAGATATTTCACCGGCGTAGGCAATAGGGCCGCCCTGCTGCGGGTTCTTGGTCGCCAGTCGGGCATAAACATAAGCCAGAGACATCGCGCCAATAATAGAAATCACCCAACCCCAGATGGCAATACCACCGATGCTAGCGAGGTTTGCAGGTAATAATGCGATACCGCTCCCCATCATATTACCGGCGACGACGCCGGTACAGGCAAATAGCCCGATCTTCTTGGCAGAACTCATGTTTGCTTTTCTCCTAAGTTTATTTGGGAGGTACAGATCATGATGATGAACCTTTTATTGACCCGACCAACTGCCAACAAGATTACGGATTAGTACGAGATAAGTCCTAAAGATAAAGTGAAATAACTGCAAACATCAGACAAATGATATTTTGACCTTTTTCGTGCAACATATCAGGATGACATGTTGATATCAGGAAAAGATAAATAAAGTTATTTTTCAATAAGTTGTGAACTCTAAATCGTGTTGAAAAGGTGTTACATGCGGGACCGGACTGGTTATAAGATATAACAATCTGGCGGCTCATGAGAAACATAATTTTAACCTCATCACGGCCAAAACCATGGCCGTGATGAGGGTTTACTTATTCTGAAGCGAGGAAATTATCGAGATACGGTACCACTCGGGTTACGGAGGTCTGGAATACCGCGTTTTCAATCCAGTAAAACGTATTTTCTCCCGGCCGTAAATTAAACGCCGTCAGATAGGCATCGGCAGCTTCCCGGTTCTGTCCTTTCATTTCGTACACTTTGCCCAGCAGCACATAGTTCATCCACGACATTTCCAGATCAATCCCGGAATTAATCGCGCTGTAGGCTTCATCGACTTTGCCTTTACCCAGCATGTCTACCGTTTTAATTTGATAAAATATTGCCATATCTTTAATCCCCGGCATATTACCCACCCGGGTTATTTCGCTGTAAAGATCGGCCAGTTGTTTATCATCTAACGGCTGTTGGGAATGGCGTAATACGTCCACCAGCGCCTTTTCCGCCCAGGCGTAGGTAAAGTCCGGCGACTGCTTATTCACATCGGCAAGCAGGCTACTGGCTTTGCCCAGCGAATCGACGTCTCCGTTCATTAATAACTGATGTGCCTGATAGAAATGCGTGAGCGCGATACTTTGCGACGGCTGATACTGCTTAAGCATCTCCTGCATTCGCGCCGGCCATGGCTGCTTAAGCGCGTCCGACAGGCTACTCAGCAGGTCGTTTTGAATCGACAGCTGGTTGTCGCTGGTCACGAAGTAGCGCTTGTCCATCATCGTCGATCCGTCGGCATTATCCACCACTTTGACCGACATAAAGCACTGCTGCGCGCGATAGTGCCGCTGGTTGACGAACTCGATGGTCAGGGTTTTTCCGGAACTGCTCGGCTCATTGATGTTGTAGTTGGTTTTATCATGCACCATAAAGGTGGAGAACGTGTTCAGCGAGGTGGTAATCAGGCTCCCCAGGCCGATGGCATAGGAGTGCTGCGATGACCAGTTGTTACAGGTATTGCCGCTGAGCAGGTGGATATCAACATCCCGCGGGTTGAGCAGTATGCGGGTTTTTGTGACCGGCGGGCGCGACTCCAGGGTGGATAATGCCACCAGCGCCACGCAGCTTGCGAGCGCCAGCAAAAACAGGCCCCAGACGATAAAGGTACTCAACCGCTTACGTTTTTCCGGCTTCGCCACCGGCGCCATCTCTGGCGCAGCCGCCTCAGGCTGCGGGGAAACCGATGGCGCGTCCACGGCGACCGTCGGCGTTTCTGCAGGAATAACCGGCGTCAGTTCCTCCCCCTCTTCCGTACACCAAATCACCGGCACCGTTAGCTTATAGCCGCGTTTAGGAACGGTAGCGATATATTCCATGCTGCTATCGTCGCCATCTTTCAGCGACTTACGTAGCTCAGAAACGCTTTGCGTGACGACGTGACTGGTCACAACGTTGCGGGTCCAGACGTTGTCGATAAGCTCATCCCGACTCAGTACTTCATCAGGATGGCGGGCAAAGAAAACCAGAAGATCGATTAAGCGCGGTTCGAGAGTTAGCTGACGCCCCTTGCGGCTAATTTGGTTAACAGAGGGAGTAACCAGCCATTCTCCAACGCGAACAACAGGTTGTTGCATAAAAAAGAGCCCCAGGACGAAAAGGGAAAGGCGGGATGATAACACATTTCCCCTACCTATTAATGATAGGGGTCATGACCATGAATGCAATATATTCTTCTCCGTTTTCGAAGCGTGACAAACTTTCATTTGCTAAAGACTTTCCTTTGATTCACCGCGATGTTCCCTGGGGATACGAAAGTCTGCCCTTTTTGACCTTATTTTCGCCGAATGTGTGACCTGAGCAAAGCTTAGGCACGACAATCGTCGCCCAACCGTGGGGATATGCTATTTTTAGGTCGCCCGGCACAGATCGGACCGCCGAACAGATGGCCGAAAAACAGCGCCTCACCCGCAGCGTAAAGGAATGTCGACGATGAACTACAAATTAGATAAGCAAATTGTGCACAATGACGTTTTAAGAAATAGCTTCATTGATCTTGCGATTAAAACCTTCGATCTCTCCTTTAAAGAGTGGTACCGCAAAGGATACTGGACCGACGCCTATATTCCCTACGCCCTCGTCAGCAACAATAAAGTGATTGCTAACGCCTCCGCCAATATTATCGATCTGGTCTGGCAGGATGAACCCCGCCGCTATATTCAAATCGGTACCGTGATGACCGATGTCGATCATCGTAATAAGGGCCTCGCCGGTCAGCTCGTGAATGCCATTCTGGCGGACTGGCAGGATAAAGCCGATGCTTTCTTTCTGTTCGCTAACCCAAACACCGTTGATTTTTATCCAAAATTCGGCTTCGAGCGCACCGAGGAGCATCAGGCTATCCTGCCGGTAATGCCGGCGGCGGGCGACTTCCGCAAGCTCGATATGGATCGGCCGGAGGATGTCGCGCTATTACAGCGGTATTATGAAAAATCGAATCCCTTTTCGCAGCTGCGCGTACAGAATAACTTCGGTTTATTGATGTTTTACTGTTCCGCGTTTATGAAGCACTTCGTCTTTTATTCCGAGAAAAATCAGGCTATCGCCATCGCGATGCAAAACGGACCGGCGCTGATCTGTTTTGATATTTTTTGCGACAGCGACCGTTCTTTGTCGGCCATTATTAATGAGCTCGCCGATGAAAATACCTATCAGGCCGTGCTGGGCTTTACTCCTAAGGAGAACCGGGTTGGTGAGTATGAAAAAATTGAAGGCGAAGATCTTCTGTTTATCTACGGACAAAAAGAAAATATCTTCAAAGCGCATAAGCTGATGTTCCCGCTTTTATCCCACGCCTGACCGAGACCAGGGCCCGCGTTCGGGCCTTATTGCGCCAGTAGCCACTGTTCAAACGCCTGTAGCGCCGATTCATTGATCCCGGGCTCCAGCGGTTTAACCAGACAAAAGCGCTTGCTCAGGCTGCGAGCCAAAGGCCAGGGCGCAACCAGCGTCCCGTTTTCAAGCTCTTTTTCAACGTACACGTGCGGTACCAGCGCAACGCCCTGCCCGGCCAGCGCGGCGGCTATCGCCATCTCATGCAGATCGTAGCGCACGCCCCGCGCCGGATGATCCAGCGCGATCCCACACTCTTCAGCATAGCGCGGCCAGGCGTCGGGGTTTTGCCGTCGGTGAATGCGCGGTAACAGGTTCAACTGGCTCAAGGCTTCGCCTCCCGTGAACAACGCAGAATGGCATACCGGCACCAGCCGCTCCTCAAACAGAAATTGCCGGCGCATTCCGGCCCATGCGGGATGCTCAAAGTGCACCGCCGCATCAAAACCACTGCCGGTAAGAATAAACGGCTCGGTTCTGACCGCGATGTTCAGCATGATGTCCGGGTAGCGGCGATGAAAATCCCCCAGACGGGGAATCAACCAACGGCTGGCAAAGGTCGGGGGGGAGGCGATTTCCAGGCTTCGGCTGCCGTCCGCGACGCCCATCAGATACTGAGCGTCGCGTTCCAGCCGCTCCAGCGTCTCGCGCACATGGTGCGCATAGCGCGCGCCGTTAGGATTCAGCCGCACCCGGCTTCCCGTCCGTTCAAACAGTTTGCAGTTCAGCAGCGATTCCAGGCGGGCGATTTGCCGACTTATCGCCCCTTCGGTAAGCGACAGCTCTTCCGCCGCGCGGGCAAAATTACCGTGCCTGGCGGCGGCCTCAAAGGCCTGCAGAGAGGCGCTGCTGGGGAGTTTTTTTCGCATACGGGTATCCGGTTTACGCGGTGCATTGATGACAAAAGATCATTGAAGGATGAAATAATATCGTTTCAGGCGGCTCAGTGCAGCACGTAGGATGATTAAACGTCAATATCACCCTTCAATCATGCAGAGGCTTGCCCATGCTATATATCGTTGAGTGCAGTTACGCCGATCCGGAAAGCGAAGCCAGCTGGAATACGTTTTACAGCCAGCACAAGCTGCCGGCGCTGGTTTCCGTCGGCGGTTTCCGCGCCTCGCAGCGCTTTCGCGCCCTTTCCTCCCGCAGCCCGCTGTATCTGGCGATTCATACCATTACCGATGCAGCCGTTATCGCCAGCGAAGAGTATCGGCTTAAAGGCGGCGGCAACTTTTCGCGTTGGCAGGCGCATATTTGCGACTGGCGCCGCAACCTGTATCGGTACGACGGTGTATTTCCGCAGGTCTCACAGGATGAGGTTCTGCTACTCAGCCCGGCGCCGCTGGACTTCATTGACGCAGAACTGGGGTATCCGCCGACAATACTGCACGCTGCCGGGCTGGATAACAATCCACCGCAGCGCGTGGCCTACATTCTGCCGCGTCGGGAGGCCAGGCTGCTTGCGGGACAGGAAAAATACCGCCTCTACGAGACCATGGGCGCTCAGCTGCTCAGCTCCCTTGATAATCAACCTGATGCACGCTAAGAGGCCATGATGCGCAATCCCGCTTTTATCTCCCGCCAGATTGGCGACTTTCAGGTGATGGCCCTTAGCGACGGCAGTATGGCCGCCAGCCTGACGCTGCTGTCCGGTATCAATAGCGATGATGCTCTGGAAATCCAGCGCCATGCCGGCATCATTGCGCCGGATGATATCGACATTAATGCCTATCTTATTCGCGGCCAGGGAAGGACGATTCTGGTCGATGCAGGTACAGGAGGCGGCACGCTTGCCGCGAGTTTGCAAGCGGCGGGGGTTGGAGCAGAAGAGATCGATACCGTACTACTGACCCACGGCCACCCGGATCACATTGGCGGCCTGTTGGATGCTCACGGCGCGCCATGCTTTCCCAACGCCCGTCTTCATCTGCATCCTCTGGAAGCGGAGTACTGGCAGGATGACGGTATGTTGAATCGGGCAAATGAGCGGGGACAGCGCAACTTCGCCCTCGCCCGCCGAACCCTGGGCGCGTGGGCCCGCCGCCTCAGCTTTCTCGATGAGAGAGAGGTCGTCCCGGGTATCCGCCCGCTTTGGCTACCCGGACACACGCCGGGCCATTGCGGGTTTCGCATCGACTCCGCTCCGCAAAGCCTGCTGATTTGGGGGGATATTGTCCATTTTCCGCATGTTCAGACCGCCCGGCCCGCCGCTGCCATCGCTTTTGATAGCGACCCCGCGCAGGCCAGAGCGACGCGGGAATCGCTCCTCGCCCGGGCCGCAAGCGAAAACCTGCTCGTCGCCGGTATGCATCTTGGCGGCTCGGGATTTGCACATGTGCTACCGACCTCCTGCGGCTATCGTCTCGATTATGCCGCGCAGTAACAGGAAATCTGGCCAGCGAGGTTTACTTCTGGCCGCGTTTCTCTTATCCAACCCACATTTATTTAGCATCTGCTGAAAGATTGAGCTGACTCGCGTTTATTTTCCAAAGCAAATATAAAATAGAATTTCACTATAAATGAATTATTGTTTTGTTTTCCCATGAGATATGACATTAAGGAAAATATATGCGCAATACCTTCCGACCTTCACGCCCTATGCTGGCGCTGACTATCGCCCTGGCCGGACTCGCAGGCGGCTGTAATGACAGCGGCGTAAACCGCGATAACCCGGCGGAAGCGCCCGCCTCCGCGCCGCAGAACGTCATGGTTCCCGTCCTGTCTGCTGATGAAAATAGCCTGGTGCTGGTTTGGGAAAAGCCGGAATCAGAGACGCAGCAGGTGGTGGACTACGCGATTTACCGCCAGGGCGAGCGGCTGGGTCTGGCGCGCGAAAATCAAAACCATTTTTCACCGGCCAAACCCTATATTGATAACTTCTATCAGCGGATTGCCAGCGACGGCTGGCAGCAGCCAATCGATTTGCGTACCTTTACGGTCACTCACCTGCAGCCGGATACGGAATATGCCTTTACGGTGCGCGCGGTCTACGCCGATGGCCAGGAATCTCCGGACAGCGCGGTGGTTAAAGCGCAAACCCGCAAAACGCCGCACGTCATCGAAGCCAGAACCTTTGGTGCAAAGGGTGATGGCACTACGCTGAATACCCAGGCGCTGCAGCAGGCGATCGATAACTGTACGGTCTCGCACTATCCTCAGGGCTGCAAGGTGCTGATTTCCGGCGGCATATTCAAGAGCGGCGCGCTGTTCCTGCACAGCGATATGACCCTGGAGATTGCGGCTGACGCCACCCTGCTGGGTTCAGACGATCCGGCCCAGTATCCGCTGGAAAAAGGCTATTACCTCTATCCCTACAGCGATCATCCGCAGCCCCGTCGCCCGCCATCATTAATTAACGTGCTGGAAGCGGACGATAAGGGCGAGTCTCCGGCCGGGACGTTTCGCAATATTCGCCTCGTCGGTCAAGGTACGATTGACGGCAACGGCTGGACCCGGGGCGTCAAAAGCGGCGGCGAGGCCACAATTATCGATGAAATGGGCAATGAACTGCCGCAGTACCGGGCCAGTAATGCCAATAAAGTTGGCGCAGACGGTATTCTGGCAAAGCATCAGACCGAAGCGGCTATTGCGGAAGGCATCGAAAGCAATAGCGCCTATAAAAATCGCCGCTCCAGCCTGATGACTCTGCGCGGCGTGCACAACCTCTATCTTGCCGGGCTGACAATCCGCAACCCCGCGTTCCACGGGGTAATGGCGCTGGAGTCAAAAAATATCACGCTCAATGGCCTGGTTCACCAGACCTTTGACGGCAATAACGCCGACGGCGTGGAGTTCGGCAATAGCCAGAATGCGCTGGTTTTCAACAACTTCTTTGATACCGGGGATGATTGCGTCAATTTCGCCGCCGGGTTTGGTAAAGGCGCGGAAACTTTTCATCAACAGCCGCAAAGCGGGGCGTGGATCTTTAATAACTATTTCCGTAAAGGCCACGGCGCCGTGGTGACCGGTAGCCATACCGGAGCATGGATCGAAAAAGTTCGCGCCGAGGATAACGTCATGTATATGACCGATGTCGGCCTGCGCATGAAAAGCCGCCCTTACTACGGCGGTGGCGTAAGGGATGTGCTGTTCCGCCATAATGCGATGAAAGATATCGCCAAAGAGCCGTTCGTTTTTACTATCAAATACAGCGCCGACGTGAATGATACGACCCCTGCCGACGAGCCCGCTCAGTTCCGCGACGTTCAGGTGCAGGACCTCACCGTCGATGGTACTTCGGCTAAGCACAGCATCCTGATTGACGGCATGACGGTAGCCGAAATGGCAGAATCATTTGGACTGACCTATTCTCGCGATGCCTACCACCAGAATCTGCGTTTTTCCAACGTCAGTTTCCGTAACACCAAAGCGACCAGTATCTCCTTCCTGCGCGACAGCCAGTTTGATGAGGTAACGTTCGCTAATACACCGCAGGCCTGGGCGTTTTTCGCCGTCAATGACGTGACGCTCGCTGACAGCCTGCATCAGCAGAGCATCACCCGGGGAGAAAAGGACAAACTTATCCTTGAGGGGGCAATAAAGTAATGGCGTTCCCGGCGGCGTCAGTCGCCGGGTTTTATCAGCGCTTCTGCCTCGACAGAGATCTGTCGCTCAGTGATCCAAAGTAAAGACGCAGGTCATAACCGGCGTATTCAGCGTTCCCCAGACTATATAATCCCGATTTTTAGCAAAGATAAAAATGGGTGATTTCCCGGATAAGCCCATGATATCATAAAGTGGCATTACAAGATCATCAGGAACATCTCCATATTTATTAGTACCTTGTTTACCTGGCAATAATTTATACCGGCCCTCACCCACCGCCATGTAGTCAAAGTTGATGTCCTGTGACAGATAGTAAGTCTCATCGCCATCGACTATTTTTCCGGACAAGGAAACATAACCAGTGTTATTATTCATATCAAATAAAACATGACCATCAAATGTATATGAATCATTTAAGGATGATATATTATAGTATACATTGGCCTCACATGTTTTCATTTTGCTTTTCTTACTGAATAAGCACAACACATAAATAATCAGAACAATGATAGCGCAGCCTAATAAACCGCAGGAACGGTAGAGCACGTTGTTAGTCATGCTGCCTCCATTGACTTACATAAACGTTATTACAATAAATTATTTTCTTATTTACACTATCCATAGGGCAAAAAGATGAAAATATCCCCCCAGACTTACCCTGCAAAACGTTTCTTTGTGCATATATTATCAACCTGGCTGGACTGCTTTGGCAATGTTCAAGTAACCCAGGATGGTGCCTAACCAAAATATTAAGTAATTTTTCCTGCATACTTTCAGGGATCTGAACATAAGATCTTATTTGACACTTACCGATTTCTTCCAGGTTATTTGAACTCTTAGCCAGAATCGATGTTGCGGCCACTTCATACCTGGCAAAAAAAACAATAATCAAACTGGCTATCAAAGCTACCACGCCTCCGTGTTTTAGGTAACGAAATCGTTGCTGACGTAATTTTTCTGAAGGTAGTCCTTCCTGGCTTGCGTCATCATACCGTTTGACCTTGATGTCTTTCGAGAGATAAAAACCAACGCCGGGGCTTGTCAATATGATATTATCTTTTCTTATCAGGAATGATAATTTCTTTCTGAGGATACTAATATATTGGTTTAAAGATGAATTTGATGCCTCGTGTCCACGGGATTCCCAGACTTGCTCTAAGAAACTTTGTCGAGAAACGACCTTCCCATGTGACGCCATCAGTATAGCCAGAATATGGTTAGCCGTTTTGGTTAACTGGTGTTTCTCCGTTACACCGATATCAATATAAATAAGCTCACCAGACTCAGCGTTATAAAACAATTTGCTTTCAATTAAGTACTTCATATGTTATCTGCATCCTGTGAATAGCAGGGTATGCTGATAAAAGGCAAGGAGCTATTGGGCCCTACAGCATCCCGGAGAAAGTGAAGTATTGTCAACACGTTGTGCCAGCTTTTTAGAGGCTTATAGCTCATCAGTGGAGCCCTGATGTTCGCTCTTCGACACCCGCTCATCCCTGCTAACGGCGCATACATCACAAAACTACTCTTTAGCAGTAAACCAATAGTAACAACAAAAACATAATAAATGTTATCACCATTTTTTATTTAATTGGATTCTGTGTGCCGTTTCAAATTCTTTGCGCCAAATGAAACAACAACCAATACTTTTGAATGAACTAGAAATAATCTATAACAAAAAATTACATCATGCATTAATTAACCATGCCCGATACCTATTAAATTTATTTAAAAAAACTTTAAATCTCGCACAAAAATCGCTTTTAAAGTTAAAACAATGGTTATAAGAAAATGATAATTAATTTCTTACGCCTGATATGTTTATAATTATTGATTAGTAAATCTTCCATTGCAGTAATCCTTGCCTCCTTATATATTTTAAAAAGTAGTTTCCCGGCACTCAAAGCGAATAATATGTAGATTTTAATTTAATGATTAAACAATAAGTAATAAGAGGCATATCATGTACAGCTATCGTTGGGCCAAATTCCTGGTTGCTGGCGCAAAATATAATGACAGTCATTTCCTGCTGGTAGAGTTTTATATTCATCACGAACTCGATGGCGTCATTAAACCAGGCATTTGCAGAAACAGACAATGGGTATTAAGCCAATTAGTTAATGGTTCTACTTTATTTACTTTAAATCAAAACAATAATAAATGGGAAAAGAAGGATAGAATAATTCTCAACCAAGTTGCTGGTAGATATTATATTAGGACGAATCCCTCTCCTCATCCCGGCGATGATATAGGCTATCATTTTACTCAAGGCTGTATGATATAAATGAAAAACTTGTTTTATCAACTACAGGTATAATGACAATGTGGAAAATATGTTCGATTCTGGATATTATTCGCAGTAGCAATGAGAAACCATTGATAATAATTGTTAACGACAGTATGCATCTCCGACTTATCAGACCCTCTCTCTCATGTGAGCAAATCAGGAAGATAAGCATCGAACAACTTGAGGAGATCATCATCAGAGAATTGTAACGTACTGGGCTGACGCTAAATTAGCGCATTAATCATTTTAATTCCTCATTTTCACTATCATTACGCTTACCAATACACCCGATATCGGGTGTATTGGTACCGCCAACGTGAAAGAGAACCAGCGGCCACATAATTTACATTTTTATACTAATCAATGTTCAAGGGCAAGCGCGCAGACATGCTCAACATGAGACAGATCGTGGTATAAGTCAGGTAAGGTCATTTTCTGGCGAATAACCATTTTCAAATTAACCTCAATCTTTCCCTTTTTAAGGTCTCTAATCGTAATATTCTCGATAATATTTTTTTGCTGATGGATACGGCTTATCAGCTTTTCAAGGGCCCCTCGTTCATCAAGAACCACCCGTACTTTCACTTTTCCGGGGAACTGATTTTTAGTTTGCAGGAATATAATGAACGGGCTTAATTTTATCGCCAATAAGAACAAACCCGTGGCGAAAAAAGCATGAAAATAAAAACCGGCGCCGCAGGTAATTCCAACCCCGGCTGATGCCCAGACAATGGCCGCCGTCGTCAGGCCTGAAATAGCATCGTCGTGTCGATGCAGAATCACTCCCGCCCCCAGAAAACCGACGCCGCTGATAATCTGGGCCGCCAGGCGCATCGGATCGCTACGAATGTTCATCGAAATTTCAGCATAGTATTCCGCCGACTGTATTGAAACGATGGTTAACACACAGCTGGCGACAGACAAAATGACGCAGGTTTTGAATCCGACAGGTTTCCCTTTCGATTCTCTTTCCAGGCCAATGATGCCTCCCAGAATAAACGCAATGCTGATTTTGACGATGGTCAATAACGGAAACCATCCGTGATCGACGATCGTGGCGGCCAGATTATTCATATCATTACCTTAATGAAAGATCCGTTATCAATCAGGAGTTCGCTTTCTTCAATGCGAGATCCGTTTTGCGTTTTGACAGATCGTCGCGGAAGAAAATCAGGAAGAAGACGCTCACTACCGCGGCGACACCGGCTGAAACTAACCAGAATGTTTCCCATTGCGGTAACGCTTCCGGCCCTTGCTCTGTCACGGTACTGTTAAAAATCTGCCCGCAAACGGTAGAAGCAAACAGCAGCCCGACGCCGTTGGAGACGATAAACCTCAAGCTTTGCGCCTGCGCTTTGATCTCTGGCGCGGCTTTGCGGTCAACATAAATATCGCCGACGGTAAAGAAAAAGTCCCAGCAGAATCCCTGTAACATCAGGCCAATCAGCACAAACATCATGTTGGCATCCAGCGAGGCATGAGCAAACAACAGCGTGCGGATGATCCAGCAAACGGCCCCCAGCATCAGCGTGATTTTAAAGCCGGCTTTTAGTAAGAAGAACGAAAGCAGGAACATGAAAATCACTTCGCAGGCAATCCCGATCTGCATCATTGATGCGGCATTTTCGAACCCCAGCGCTTTCAAAAAGACCGGAATATAGGCGGAATATGCGGTTTTGGGGATCATTAAGACAAAGATACTCAGCATCAGCACGCTGAAGCTACGATCTTTGAAGAGTGCCAGAGCATCGAGACATAACAGATCGCGCAGCACAAAAGCGTTTCCTTTTGCTTTTGGCGGCGTATTCGGCAATGTGAAGCAATATAAGCCCAGGACGACGCCGGAAGCTGCCGCAATATACCAGGTAACGGTGTTGCCGGAATAGCCCATTTCACCAATGATAAAGCCGATTGCCATAAAGCCGAAGGTGCCAAAAACGCGGATGAATGGGAAATATTTAACCCCATTGATATGGCTGAAACTGATACTGTTAGCCAGCGCCGTTGTCGGATAAAACAGCAGACCGACCAGGAAAATCATGGTCAGCGTCATGCCGGTATTTTGCGCTTCAATAAATTGCGGAACAAACAGCAGAACGCCAGCATTGACTAAGTGCAGGATCGCCATGACCTTTTGTGACGCAAAGAAGCGATCGGCCACCATACCAATAAATAACGGTGAAATAATTGTCGCTAATCCGAGCAAGGCATAGGATGAGCCGATTATGGTCGCCATTCCATAGGTACTTAATACCAGCCCCATGGTCATATTCCAGGCGCCCTGCATAAAGTACTGTATGAACATCATAATTAACAGGCGTGGTGTTTTATTAAGGTCCATATTGCATATCCTTTATTGGTTAATGCTCAGGTTAAGCCCGTCCCAGGCGACAAGAATGTTCTCTTTATCGCATGCTGCTACTAGCTCATCGTGCAGGAGACCGCCGCTGTGTGAAATATGCGAGACGATAAGTTGACTTGTTTTCTTCAGGCAGCCCAGTTCCGCCAGTCTGTCTCTGGCAGCGAACACCGTTTCCAGACTCATATGGTTATTGGTACGATTTTCTCCATTAAAGCCGTAAGTACACTCCAGAACGGCCAGATCGATTTTTTTGCCTTCCAGCCACTGCCAGGTGAGCTCAGGAAACCAGCCAGAGTCATGACCGTAAAATATTGACTGGCCCTCTTTTTCGATAAACCAGGTATAACAAAGCTCCCATTTAGCATGGTTAGCCAGCAGCGGAGTTATCCGATAACCACGGGTTTCTACGGTGACGAAGGGCACCAGGCAATGAAAGGCAAAGCGCTCTGCGCTAAAGCCCGGCAAAACCTCTGCCGCACCGTTAATCGCACGATCGTTACCAAAGATATTCAGCGGATGGGTAATCTCAAATCCGTAACCCTCCATTCGGCTGAAAAGATCGCCGACGTTGAAATGATCGGGATGAGTATGGGTAAACAGAAGCGACCTGATTTCAGTTGCGTCCATGTCGTCGCGCAGCAGCTGCTGGCTAAATTCCGGCGCGACGTCAATCAACAGTTGATCATCAATAATCGCGGAAGAGTGTGTACGAATGTCTTTTCCCTTACGTATACGGGCTTGCTGACAATGCTCGCAGCGGCAAAACGGGTTAGGTATCCCTTCAGACGCTGCCGTTCCCAGAAAATGGATCTTCATGATTTCCTCTTATCACTAACAGGTTGCTGTTTTTATCATCAGAAATGTAATCAAACGTAATTGGAACGTGTCAATTATGATTCTGCCGTTTAACAGGAACAACGATCTTTTTTCCCAGAAGTGATCCCCTTCAAAAACTTATTGTATTTATCTTAAATTTCAACAAATTGTCATTTCTACTACATGGTTACTCGTCTCAAGCCGGAAAAGATTAATATTTTTAATGTCTATAAATCACACAAAATTATTTTGTAACGTTCAAATAACACCGGCAACGATAGTTTTCAGCGGTATGCCGTGCTAGCATCAACGCATGAGGGTAAGGATTAAAATATGCCAACAATCAAAGACATAGCAAAGATAGCCGGTGTGTCACACGGCACTGTCTCGAACGTACTTAATGGCAGAGGAAATGTCAGCGTTGAGAAGATTGAAGCGGTTCAACGAGCGGCTAAGGAAGTGGGCTATCAGTTAAATGCGCAGGCGCAATCGTTAAGAGCCAGTAAAAGCCAGGGGGTGGCGCTGCTGCTGCCAGACATTAATGCGGAGCAGTATTACCAGCTTTACCGGGGCTTACATCAGGTGTGTCAGCCATCATTAAGCGAACCGCTGGATCTTTACCTGACCAACGATCTGCCCAACCTGGAACTGGAGATTCTGCAAACGCTGGCGGCAAAATCTTACCAGACCATTGTTACCGTCAGCTGCCTGAGCAATAGCCAACCTTATTATGAAATGCTCAAGCTGCCCGCGGAACAGATCCTTTTTGCGTACCGACAACCTGCCGGAGCTGACAACTATTTCAGCCTCGATTACGTCACTGCGGGTGAACACCTTGCGAGAAGAGCGCTCGCGCAGCGGCCGGGCCATATCGGTATCTTCTGCGAACCCCTTGAATATGCTCATAGCGCATGTTTTATTCAGGCGATACAGGAGACCTGCCGGACAGTCAGTCCGCAGACTAAGCTCACCGTTTTATCCTCGCAGGCGGGCGAGTCTAACACCGTAGCGTTTGATTTTTTCCGCGGCGTTGCCCCCGATATTTTCATCACTCAGGATAGTGATAAAACGCGAGCCGTGACGCAGGCAGCCTGGTTTGGTAGCGCGCAGTCATGTCCACCGATACTGCAGTTGAGTGATAATCTTCCGGCAGCCTTCGACGGCGTCACAAACTACCAGATGGACTATGGTCGCCTGGGTACCGCCATCGCTTCCCATATTCGCCAGCCTAAAAAACAGGTAACGCATCGAATTCTGACAAATAGCGGATTTTCATTAGATGGCCAATCCGTCCAGCCGCCTGAGACCGAGGCGACGCTGAATATGTTAATTTTGCCCAGCCCCTCAACCGATGCGCTGAAAAAACTGTTACCTCACTTTTATCGTCAGACCGGTATCAAGGTAAATCTTGCGGTTTATCCTTATGATGAAGTGTTTGAAATTCTTTCCCATCTTCATCTGCATCCCTATTACGATCTCCTGCGCATCGATATGGCCTGTTTTCCCTGGTTTGCAGAAAAAGCGTTATTGCCGCTGGAGTCGATTTCCCCTGCGCTGCCGCAGCTGCTGACTCATTTTTCTGACCAGATTCGACAGCACTTCAGCATGGTGAATGGCACCGCGTGGGCCATCCCCTTTGATGCCAGTATGCAGCTCCTGTTTTACCGACGCGATCTCTTTGAAGATGCGACGATAAAACGGATGTTCTACGAAACGACGGGAAAAGAGTTAACGCTACCCGAAAACTTTGCGCAATTTGATGAGTTAGCGGCTTTCTTCAGTCGCCAGCATCAGCCGGATAACAGACTGCGCCCGATGGGCACGGCGGTGACCTTAGGCAGCTCAGGGCTTATCGCCACGGAATATCTGCTGCGTTACTACGCGCTCGGCGGACGTCTGGTTCGCGAAGGCGAACCGGTTCAACTGGAGACTTCGCTTGCCGCTACGGCGCTTGAACAGTACCTGCAACAGCTCTCCGTCGCCGTGAATCTCTCAGGAGAATGGTGGAGTGACGCCGTTAAGCAGTTTGAGCGCGGCAACCTCGCCATGTTGATCATGTATCTCAATTTGTTCAATGACGTCGCGCATAGCCCTATCGCCCCCACTATCGGCTATGCTTCAGTCCCGGGACAGCTTCCACAGTTGGGAGGGGGATCCATTGGGATGTCCCGCTACAGCAAAAAGAAAAAACAGGTTGAGCAGTTCTTCAACTGGCTTTATTCCGATGAAATTGCGCGTCATCTGGTTCTGCTCGGAGGAAACTGCGCCTGGTCACGGGTTTGTCACGATCAGAACGTCCTTAACCTCTATCCATGGTTTAATTTATTGAATGAAAAGGGCATGGTCGGGATAAGAGAGTCGCAGGGTACGCAGGGTAAGCCTTTCAACCTGCGCCAGGCAGAAATTATTATCGGCCAGGGCGTGACGAACGCGATAAATGGGATTATGGATGTCTCTCAGGCCGTGGAATACATTAACAGGCGAATAAAAAATGAAACCGGCGCCTGAGGCCAGGAAAGCGAGCGTGCCTCTGCCCTTTTTCCAGAGAGTCTGCGTGTTGCTGGACTCTCTGAAACCAGATTCCAGCGCAAACTACCGTTGCGTTTCCAGCGGAGATAAATCTCTATATTTGTTGAGATTGACGCCAGCGTTTAATCATCTCTTGAGTGACTTCTTTCTTATAACATACTGGCGCATAGCCTCCTGCTTTACTCCAGGCACTGCGCCTGCCGCAGGCGCTGCCGTTTCTCGCCCGATTAAACGGACAAGCGCAAACACCGGGGTAAGAAGCGATAGAAGCCTCAATAATTTGCTGCTTAACTTGATCATCAGTTAATTGCGGTGTTTTAGCAGCAGCAGCGCCGACGATAAAAGTGCACAGCAACGCTAACACGGCGGTAACGGGTCGTTTAACGGCCATAATGATTGCTCTTGTGAGAGAGGACATCTCAAATTACGCGGCAGCAAGAAACAGCATATTGATCTTTCTCAATAGTGCCGAATATCTCTGAAAGTATTTTTGGTAACGTCACAAGAAATCGTTATGCAGTCGATCTGCCTGCAGCTTGCACGCAGATCCTGTACTAAAAAGTGCCTCAGCTCGAATCTTATTCCGCGCCTATTCATGGCCTTTAGCTTGAATATATTCGCCA
The DNA here is from genome assembly GCF_051209435.1 of Klebsiella sp. HN106. Lineage (NCBI taxonomy): Bacteria > Pseudomonadati > Pseudomonadota > Gammaproteobacteria > Enterobacterales > Enterobacteriaceae > Klebsiella > Klebsiella sp. HN106. The sequence continues at coordinate 664,399 of NZ_JBLURD010000002.1, forward strand.
ATCGTCATTTTCGAATCGCGAATCCGATCGGAAATTTTACGGAAGCTATCTTTCCATTCTGCAGGTAATTTTTTTATCTGAGCTATCTTACAAGCTACACTATAAGGAGTGCGCCCAAGCTTTTCAGCCAGCCAGAAGAGATGCTCTCCTATCTCCTCCTCCGGAATAGGCTCTAATACTTCCCGTAGCATGGACTCATCATTGTCATTCCAGGGTATGCCAGCGTTTGGAAACCGTGGATCAATAACCTTTTCTTTCTTTTCTCCACTCTTTTTTATCGACGAAGATTTTTGTGAAGACACTATAGCAACACGTGCTTTCATCGCCCCGATGGCGGCAACAGCCCGGACCAAATCAAGGCGTTCCGTGCGTGTTAACAAATTTTCATCGCAAATTAAATCATTCAGCAAATCAATTATTTCATTGAGATTATCTTCAGTTATCTTCATATTCTGTCCTTAGCGGCATGTTCCATGATTGAATGCTATAGCATCCTCATAGTTTCATATATTTCATCCGACCCGGCATGTTATGTGATTCAATGGCGAATATACTAACTCAAATATTTTAGACTGTATCTGCTTATATTACTGCGCATCCCTCAATCAACGAAAGACCTACTGCTGTAGCCAATCGATGCAATTCGCCACCATTAATGAGTTGGTATTATCTCTCATTTGGCTCTGCCGATCCTTTCTTTGGTGGATTGAGGGCTATGAGCCCCTATTCGCCTGCATGAAATAAGCCTGTAAAAGTCCTCTGCACCGCCCTGATTCGTTTACACCTGCGTCGGTTTCGATAAAGCCAGTGATAGAAAAGGACTCATTCCAGGGAGTAAAAAGGTAAGGGAAGAGGATTGGGCAGAGGATGCTTAACGAAAAAAATGGTACGCCCTACAGGGTTCGAACCTGTGACCTACGGCTTAGAAGGCCGTTGCTCTATCCAGCTGAGCTAAGGGCGCATTGAGAAGCGGGAGCTTCGTGATGTGCAATCGCCGGAATTATACGGTCCACGCCTGATGAGTCAATGTATTTTGCCGCGAAACTGCGGTTGTCTGCGCAACCTGCCTGGTTTAGCTGCGAAAGGAGTATAAAGTTTATTCAACCTTATGTTTATGCACGCTAACTTTGCTTTCGACTCCATGCGCTTTTTGGCTCCGCTCGCGGCAGGATTATGCAGGGATTGCAGCGGTCGCCTTACCAAAGCAAGATAAAATCTTAAACGAAGACTGACAGCGAGGCTGGCTTCTGACAAAATATCGCCATCCCCCTTTCGTAAAGATACAGATGGAATCCTCTCTCTGATGGCAGCAAAAATTATTGACGGTAAAACGATTGCGCAGCAGGTACGCTCTGAGGTTGCGGAAAAAGTGAAGGCTCGCGTGGCGGCCGGATTTCGAGCACCAGGCCTGGCCGTCGTGCTGGTCGGCAGCAACCCGGCATCGCAGATTTATGTCGGCAGCAAGCGCAAAGCGTGTGAAGAGGTAGGCTTCGTCTCCCGCTCGTACGATCTCCCGGAAACCACCAGCGAAGCAGAGCTGCTGGAACTTATCGACACCCTGAATGCGGATAGCGCTATCGACGGCATCCTGGTTCAGCTGCCGCTGCCCGCCGGCATTGATAATGTCAAAGTGCTGGAGCGCATTTCGCCGGACAAAGACGTTGACGGTTTCCACCCGTATAACGTTGGCCGCCTGTGCCAGCGCGCCCCGCGCCTGCGTCCATGCACGCCGCGCGGGATCGTCACGCTGCTCGAGCGTTACAACATTGATACCTACGGCCTGAACGCGGTGGTCATTGGCGCCTCCAACATCGTCGGACGCCCGATGAGCATGGAGCTGCTGCTGGCAGGCTGTACTACCACCGTAACCCACCGTTTTACCAAAAACCTGCGTCATCACGTTGAAAACGCCGATCTGCTGATTGTGGCTGTAGGTAAACCGGGCTTTATTCCGGGCGAGTGGATTAAAGAAGGCGCGATCGTGATCGATGTCGGGATTAACCGCCTGGAAAGCGGCAAAGTGGTTGGCGATGTCGTTTATGAAGATGCCGCCGCGCGCGCGTCGTACATTACGCCGGTTCCCGGCGGCGTCGGCCCGATGACCGTAGCCACGCTCATTCAGAACACGCTGCAGGCGTGTGAAGAGTATCACGATATTCAGGAGGCCTGAGATGGCGAATTTTTCTTTAGGCAAACACCCGCACGTTGAACTGTGCGATCTGCTGAAGCTGGAAGGCTGGAGCGAAAGCGGCGCGCAGGCTAAAATCGCTATCGCCGACGGTCTGGTCAAAGTCGACGGTGCGGTGGAAACCCGTAAACGCTGTAAAATCGTCGCCGGTCAGACGGTCAGCTTTGAAGGTCAGAGCGTTACCGTTACCGAGTAAAACGTTCAGGCGCCGCAACCGGCGCCTGTCCCCCCATCCCGACAGATGGTCTCTCGTTTTCCTGCACTTCAGTCAGCGCCGCCATCTTCCGATACCACGTCCTTTGTAGCACAGCCGGTCCCCTGGCGGCCTCCGGCAACCTGCACTTCCGCCTGACACCACTTCTCCCCGACGAACGCTTCAGCCGCTGGTTGGGAGCGTGCGAAGGCGAAATCAGGACCGCGCTTCGTTTCTTAGCCTGAGTCAGGGCAAAAAAATGCCGGGGATGGCCCCGGCTAAAAAGAGAGAATGAGACTACTTACGGCGCCAGGTGGTACCCTGCGGGCCATCTTCCAGCACGATGCCCATCTCATTGAGACGGTCACGCGCGGCATCCGCCGCCGCCCAATCTTTCGCTTTACGCGCGTCCAGACGTTGCTGAATCAAAGACTCGATTTCCGCCACTTCCCCGTCGTCCGCCTGCGCGCCGCTCTGCAGGAAGGCATCCGGCTCCTGTTCGAGCAGACCGAGCACCGCAGAGAGCTTACGCATATGCGCCGCCATCGCGTTGGCCGCGGCGGCATCTTCGGTTTTCAGGCGGTTAACCTCACGCGCCATATCAAACAGCACGGAATAAGCCTCCGGAGTATTAAAATCGTCGTCCATCGCTTCAATGAAGCGCGCTTCAAACGCTTCGCCGCCGGCCGGCGCTGCGGTTTTATCGGTTCCGCGCAGCGCGGTATACAGACGCTCCAGCGCGGAACGCGCCTGTTTTAAGTTCTCTTCGCTGTAGTTCAGCTGACTGCGATAGTGGCCGGACATCAGGAAGTAGCGAATGGTTTCCGCGTCATAGAACTTCAGGACGTCGCGCACGGTAAAGAAGTTGCCCAGCGATTTTGACATCTTCTCGCGGTCAACCATCACCATCCCGGAGTGCATCCAGTAGTTCACGTACTCGCCGTCGTGGGCGCAGGTGGACTGGGCGATTTCGTTTTCATGGTGCGGAAACATCAGATCCGAACCACCGCCGTGAATATCAAAATGGTTGCCCAGCTGTTTGCAGTTCATCGCTGAACACTCAATGTGCCAGCCTGGACGGCCCGCGCCCCACGGCGACGGCCAGCTTGGCTCGCCCTCTTTCGACATTTTCCACAGCACAAAGTCCATTGGATTATGCTTGACGTCAACGACATCAACGCGCGCGCCGGCCTGCAGCTGGTCGAGATCCTGACGCGACAGCTGGCCATAGTTCGGATCGGTTGGGACATCGAACATAACGTCGCCGTTGTCGGCAACATACGCGTGGCCTTTAGCGATCAGCTGCTCGGTAATCTCAATAATTTCCGCAATGTGATGAGTCGCTCGCGGCTCCATATCCGGGCGCAGGATATTCAGCGCGTCGAAGTCTTTGTGCATCTCGGCAATCATGCGGTCCACCAGCGCAACAAAGCTCTCGCCGTTTTCATTGGCACGCTTGATGATTTTGTCGTCAATGTCGGTGATGTTGCGCACATACTTTAGCTTGTAGCCTAAAAAACGCAGATAACGCGCAACCACGTCGAAGGAGACGAAGGTACGGCCATGGCCGATGTGACAGAGGTCGTAAACGGTAATACCACACACGTACATGCCAACTTCCCCGGCATGGATAGGTTTAAATTCTTCTTTTTGGCGCGTCAGTGTATTAAAAATTTTTAACATCGAAGATTCCGTGTAGACGTGTGTGGATATAAGTCGCGTATTCTAACCTTAATTCAACCCCGAAGCAGCACACATTGCAAGGTGATCCAACCTCGCGGTTATGCTATAACAGCCCCCTATATCTCACCCGACACCGGGTGCAGGCACCACAATCATCGGAACAGGATGCAAAAATGGTTACTTTCCACACCAATCATGGCGATATCGTAATCAAGACGTTTGACGACAAAGCGCCGGAAACAGTTAAAAACTTCCTGGACTACTGTCGTGAAGGTTTCTACGACAACACCATTTTCCACCGTGTCATCAACGGTTTTATGATTCAGGGCGGCGGTTTTGAGCCGGGCATGAATCAGAAAACCACCAAATCTCCTATTCAGAACGAAGCTAACAACGGTCTGAAAAACACCCGCGGCACCCTGGCAATGGCCCGTACTCAGGCGCCTCACTCCGCCACCGCGCAGTTCTTCATCAACGTCGCCGATAACGACTTCCTGAACTTCTCCGGCGAAAGCCTGCAGGGTTGGGGCTACTGCGTATTCGCAGAAGTCGTTGAGGGTATGGACGTGGTCGACAAAATCAAAGCGGTCGCCACCGGCCGCAGCGGCATGCATCAGGATGTGCCGAAAGAAGATGTTGTGATCAAAAGCGTCACCGTCAGCGAATAATTCGTGGCGACACTTTTTATTGCGGATTTACATCTGCAAACGGAAGAACCGGCGATTACCGCCGGTTTTCTGCGCTTTTTACAGGGGGAAGCCCGCAAGGCGGACGCCCTGTATATCCTCGGCGACCTGTTTGAAGCCTGGATCGGCGATGACGATCCCAACCCGCTGCATCGGCAAATCGCTTCAGCGCTGAAAGCGCTGGTCGATTCCGGCGTCCCCTGCTACTTCCTTCACGGCAACCGCGATTTTCTCGTCGGTCAGCGCTTTGCCCGCGAAAGCGCCATGACCCTGCTGCCGGAAGAGAAGCTTCTCGACCTCTACGGGCGCAAGGTGCTGATTATGCACGGCGACACCCTCTGCACCGACGATGCAGGCTATCTGGCGTTTCGCGCGAAAGTGCACAATCCCTGGATCCAACGCCTGTTTCTGGCCCTACCGCTGTTTATCCGCCGCCGTATCGCTGCCAGAATGCGCGCCGACAGCAAAGCGGCTAACAGCAGCAAGTCGATGGAAATTATGGATGTGAATCCGCAGGCGGTCGTTGACGTTATGGAAAAACATCACGTTCAATGGCTAATTCACGGGCATACGCACCGTCCTGCCGTCCATCCGCTAGAAGCCAACGGTCAATCCGCATATCGCGTGGTTCTGGGCGCATGGCATCACGAAGGCTCCATGGTCAAAGTGACGGCCGAAAAGGTCGAACTGATTCAGTTCCCCTTCTGAGTTCCAGCAAGCACTATTCCGAAAATACTCTTCAGGCAGCAGAATGGCTGTCCTGACGTTTAACCCCAGGTTAATTTTCCAGCAAACCACACTCAAGGAACGAGCATGCAAAAATGGAGTCAGCCCCTAATTTGGGGCATGGTTATCGCCGTCATCGGCCCGATTACCGCCAGCTATTTTGGTCTGGTGTTTATCTACTTCGGTTCGCTGACCGTGCTGGGAATCGCAGCGCTACTTTGGATCCTCTATTTTTACGCAATTTATCTGCTTTGTACGCGGCCGCACGATGAGCGCTTTGTGCAAATCTACATGCTGGTCATGAGCATTCTTATGCTGCCCTGGGGAGTGGTGCTGGTTTTTACCTTTTTTGCCAGCGCGACCACCGCCCATAACCGGCGCGTTGCCCCCAGTCACGACGAGACAAAAGAGGGCTAGCCATGCGCACGCAACCGTTTTCCTTGCCGGGAGTTCATGCTATTCTCTGTGGCCTCTAAAGCAGTGTGCAACACACCCACAGGAGTTTTAAGACGCATGTCTTCCCGCAATAATTCGGCGCGTATCGCCATCGTGATGGGGTCCAAAAGCGACTGGGCTACCATGCAGTTTACCGCAGAAATCCTTGATGCCCTGAACGTTCCGTACCATGTCGAAGTGGTCTCCGCCCACCGCACCCCCGATAAACTGTTCAGCTTCGCCGAAGGCGCGCAAGGCAATGGTTTTCAGGTGATTATTGCCGGTGCGGGCGGCGCGGCGCATCTGCCGGGCATGATTGCGGCGAAAACGCTGGTGCCGGTGTTGGGCGTGCCGGTGCAGAGCGCAGCGCTGAGCGGCGTAGACAGCCTCTACTCCATCGTTCAGATGCCGCGCGGTATCCCGGTTGGTACGCTGGCTATCGGTAAAGCCGGTGCCGCCAACGCCGCCCTGCTGGCGGCGCAGATCCTCGCCCAGCACGATGCGGAACTGCACCAGCGCCTCAGCGCCTGGCGCCAGGCGCAAACCGATGAAGTGCTGGATAACCCGGATCCGCGGGGTGCGGCATGAAACAAGTTTGCGTTCTCGGTAACGGCCAGCTAGGCCGAATGCTGCGCCAGGCTGGCGAACCGCTGGGTATTGCGGTCTGGCCGGTCGGTCTCGAAGCCGACCCGGAAGCGGTGCCGGTACAGCAAAGCGTGATTACCGCAGAGATTGAACGCTGGCCGGAAACGGCGCTGACCCGCGAGCTGGCGCGTCATTCCGCCTTCGTCAACCGCGACGTTTTTCCGGTTATCGCCGACCGTCTGACGCAAAAGCAGCTGTTCGATAAGCTGGAGCTCGCTACCGCGCCGTGGCAGCTTCTGGCGGAGAAAAGCGAATGGCCGACGGTATTCGCCCGTCTCGGCGAGCTGGCTATCGTTAAGCGCCGCGTCGGCGGCTATGATGGCCGCGGTCAGTGGCGTTTGCGGGAAAATGAAACCGCGCAGCTGCCGGATGATAACTACGGCGAGTGTATCGTTGAGCAGGGGATTAACTTCTCCGCCGAAGTGTCGCTGGTCGGCGCACGCGCCCGGGACGGCAGCACGGTCTTCTATCCGCTGACCCGCAACCTGCATCAGGACGGTATTTTACGCGCCAGCGTCGCCTTTCCGCAGGCCAACGCCCGTCAGCAGGCGCAGGCCGAGCAGATGCTGTCGGCGATCATGAATGAGCTGGGCTACGTTGGCGTGATGGCGATGGAGTGTTTTGTCACCGCTGATGGTCTGCTGATTAACGAACTGGCGCCGCGCGTGCACAATAGCGGCCACTGGACGCAGAACGGCGCGTCCATCAGCCAGTTTGAGCTTCATCTGCGGGCGATTACCGATCTGCCGCTGCCGCCGCCGGTAGTGAACAGCCCGTCGGTGATGATCAACCTGATCGGTACCGATCTCAACTATGACTGGCTGAAGCTACCGCTGGTGCATCTGCACTGGTACGACAAAGAGGTGCGTCCGGGACGTAAAGTCGGTCACCTGAACCTGACCGACAGCGATACCGATCGCCTGAGCGCGACGCTGGAAGCGCTGAAGCCGCTGCTGCCGCCGGAATACGCCAGCGGTGTATTCTGGGCGCAGGCGCAGCTGGCGTAATCCAGCTCTCCATAGTCCCGGAGGCGGTGCTGCGCACCTGTCCGGGCTACCTCTCTGGCATAATCCTTCGCCAGAATCCCGGCTTGCGGCGCGCTTCGCCTTAGCCGGGCTACCAGACCAACCATCATTTGCCCCGTAGCCATTCAACCAAATCCGCAAACCGCACGAACATGTAGCCCGGGCAAGGCGCGTCGAGCGCCGCCCCCGGGGAAAGAGCGCAGGATATTTCAGCGTCTGCTTCGCCGCGTGATTTTATCTGTGCATCAGGGCTTAATGCAGGTTCCCGCCAGCCCGGCAAGGGTGTCATCGATACGCGACAGCGCCCCAATCCACGCCCGCTTGCCCCGACGGCGCACGTAGCCGCTTACCGCCGCGATTTTCGGCCCCATCGCGCCGTCGTCGCGGACAAAAGGCGCCAGCTCTTCCGGCGTCGCTTCGCGGATCGGTCGCTGCATGGGGGTGCCCCAATGTTCATATACCGCATCCGCGTCGGTCAGGATCGCCAGGCCATCGGCATCAATCTGCTCCGCCAGCAGCGCGGCAGCGAGGTCTTTATCAATCACCGCCTCTGCGCCATGCCCGCTCTCAAGCACCGGAATTCCGCCGCCGCCGCAGCATATCACCACGTGCCCCTCACCCAGCAGACGCTCAATCGACTCGCTCTCCTCAATCCTCACCGGCGTCGGCGAAGGAACCACCCGACGCACATATTTACCGTCGCGCTTCATCCTCCAGCCGTACTCATCTTCCAGCCGTTTTTGCAGCTCCGGATCGTAAACCGGACCAATAAACTTCTCCGGCGCCGAAAAGGCCGGATCGTTTGACGAGACTGTAATGCGGGTCATCACCGTCGATACCGGCGGCATGAGTGATTCCTGCGCCAGGCGCTGGGCCAGCATATAGCCAATCATGCCCTGGCTCTCCGCGACCAGCACGTCCAGCGGATAGGGCTCAACGTCGCCGTAGGCCAGATTTTGCAGCGCCAGCAGACCCACCTGCGGCCCGTTGCCGTGCACAATGGCCAGCCGATACGTCTGCGCCAGACGCGCCAGCGCGGGAACCGCGCTATCGATATTGCGGTACTGATTTTCTACGGTCAGCGCTTCCCCGCGCTGTAATAAAGCGTTGCCGCCAAGGGCAACAACCAGCGTTTTCATAAAAAGTCCTTAGATAAGATGTTGCGCCAGCCAGAATCCCAGAAGCGTGTCGGCGCCGGAGGTATGCCCCATCGCCAGCAGCGCTTCGACGGCGGGCTCGAGACGTCGTCCACGTTGCAGGGCGCAGGCAAAATGCATCAGCGGCGAAGCGAAGCGCCCCTCGCTGGCATAGCGTAAATAGTTGACGCTCACCTGAGTGGTGGCCGCGCGCAGATCGCCGGAGGCGCGAAAAAATGCCCTTCCGCCGCAGGGTGACATACGCCCCGAGCGCCACGCCGCCAGCATCATGCCGATCAGCATGTCGTCCAGGCTGGGCGTCAGGCCCGGCCCCTTGCCCAGCCACAGCCGCCAGTCGACGGCGTTGCCGGCCAGCGCGGAGGCAAAACAGTGGCGAAGCTGGCGCAGCTCGGGATGCTGCCGCAGCTCAATAGCCTGCGACAGCGGCCCGAACAGCCCGGTCTCCTCCGGTCGACTCATCAGCGCTGGCGGGAGATAAGCGTTTACGGATTGACAGCGGAGCCGCAGGGAGCAGCGCCTGCGCGGCGGCATCAGCAAAAGATCGCCGACCTGAATACCGTCATTCCGCGCTATCGGCGACGCCCCCGTCCGCAGCGCCGCGTGCAGCCGGATAAAATCGCGATGACGAACAACCCATCCGCCGGGGCTCACGCCCTGCCCCCGATGATGCAGCGTCAGCAGCGCGCCGCCTGCAACGTAGAGGTTAATGGTGCGCCGCCAGAGGCCGCCGGTTCGCCACGGTTGGCGATGATCCGGCGCATCGACGCTGCCTATCAGCGGACGAATCCTCTCCATCGCGCTACCTCAGCTCACGCCCAGTTCGTCCGCCAGCGCTTCCAGCGCCTGCTCGAAACAGGCCAGCGGCGCTCTGACGGTTCCGGCGCCAATCTGGCCGATCCCCGCTTCTTTATGGGCGATCCCGGTGTTAATGAGCGGCGTAATGCCGGTTTCAACCACCCGGCGAATATCCAGTCCGAGACAGGCGCCCTGGAAATCCCAGCCAGGAATCTGCAGCTGCATATTGCGCTCAAGGAAGATTTCCGCCATCTCCTCCGAAACGGATTTTGCCGCCTCCATTCCGCCAGCGCCGACAAAGCGGGTCACCCCCGGCGCCGCAATCATCGCCGCGCCGCCGATGCCGAAGGTTTCGGTAATGGCGCTGTCGCCCATATCCGGGTTGGCCTGTTCCTGAGAGAAACCGGTAAAGAACAGCCCCTGCGGCGTATTCACCGGTGCGGTAAACCAGCGGTCGCCCAGTCCGCTAACGCGAATACCGAACATATCGCCATTGCGGGTCATCGCGGTGACAATACTGCCGGCGCGGATCTGCGCCCCGGCATCCATCGCTGATTTGCAGTAGGCCATCGCCAGGTTGAGGAAGAACTGATCGGTGATGGCGAGAAAATCCATCACTTCGGCGATCTGTTGTTTGTCGTGGTCGAGTCGCGCCAGATGCGGTGCCAGCGTGCGCATCAGCAGCGCGGAGGTGGCGATATTGCGCTGGTGGAACTCATCGCCCATGGTGATGCCCTGCGCCATCATCGCGGTGAGATCAATGCCGCGCGTCATCTGTTTCAGCGCCGCACTGAGAACGGGCATCAGCACATCGCGCATCCAGCGCAGGCGCTGCTGCACATCTTCGCCGTAGGCGCCGAAACGCATCACCTTGCCAATGCCTTCGTTCAGGTTGCAATACGCGCGGTTACCTTCGGCGATGTTCTCCACGACCAGCATCGGCATATTCGGCGAAGTAATACCGCCCATCGGCCCTACGGCATTAACGTGGTGGCAGGGAATAAAGGTAATCTCGCCGTTTTCCAGCATCGCGTGGGCCGTTTTCTCATCCTGCGCCCAGCCTTCGAACAGGCAGGCGCCAATGCAGGCCCCTTTCATCGGACCGGTCATCTCCTGCCAGCGCATCGGCGGCCCGGCGTGGAGCAGCGTTTTGTTTTGATTCAGCGCCCCGATTAAAGAACCCGCCGGCTTCACATCCAGCCAGTGCGGACGTGCATTACGAATTCGTTCTATTACTGCGTCATTGGCCTGCGCCACTGATGTAAACATAGAGACCTCTTATTGCAAACGTTCTAATAAACGAGCCAGTTTCTTATTCCCACCGGCAATCGGCGCCCACTGATAGTGAACAACCGGCGTTCCGGCGGTCTGTAAATCGAGCGCAAAGCTGCGCAGGCCAGCATTAATCACCGACACGCCGTCCAGCAGGCCGGCGCGCGGGGCAGGAGCGGCTTTCCGCGGCGGGCTAATCAGCGCGGCGGCAAGCAAGGTGGCTTCAGGCAGGCTATCGACCACGGCGATCCCCGCATCTTCAAGGACTGAAATCTGACGGGAGCGGCACTGCGGATCGCTTTCGGTTCCGGTCACCGTCGCGATAACGTGCAGCGGACTATCGTCGGCTCTGGTCGCCCACGCCCGCTGGCATGCTTCGACCAGCGAGCCGGCCGGATCGGCGGTGGCGCCGTAGCCAATCACCACGTCCAGCAGTAGTACGCCAACCTGAGTTTCCGCGCCAAGTTCGGCAATCAGCTGGTTGCGCAGGGAGGGGTCGATCATCGGATGCGGACGGCCGACAGTGTAAAAATCGTCACCAAGATCGACGACCCGGTGCCCCTGCGCGTCGAGCATCATGCCCTGCGGGTGATGCGCATCAGGGGTAATGTTCAGCCGTTCTGCCAGCAATCCTGCGGATTCAGCAGCCAGCGTACCGCCGGTGTATAAGCCGCGAATCTGCTTGCCCGCCACCGCGGGAAGGCTTGCCTGACGCCGCCCCACTCGCGCCAGCAGGCAGGCCAGACGCCCGGCCTCGTCAAGCGTGCGGGCGAACCAGACGTTTTCATCGCGGGCGATCGGCGGCGTATAGCCGAGAAATAGCGCCACCACCGGTTTCGCGCTGCGCTTCATGGCGGCGATGATCTTCAGACGCACCGCTTCGGCGGGAGGTTTAGAAACAAAGGCCAGCACCTGGCTCTGCGCATCCTGGGTCAGCATTTCCAGCGCCGTTTGCGCGCTGATGCCGCCCACTTCGGCGCTCAGATCGCGGCCGCCGAGACCGATCGCATGGCTGATCCCTTCGCCGCCGAGGACAATCTGCGAGACCAGCTCCTGAATACCGGTGCCGGACGCGCCAATAACGCCGATGTTGCCTTCCGGCGTAACGTTGGCGAAAGCCAGCGGCGTGCCGGCAATCATGGCGGTGCCGCAGTCCGGCCCCATGACCAGCAGCCCTTTGTCGCGGGCGCGGGTTTTGAGCGCGATTTCATCTTCCAGCGTGACGTTGTCGGAGAAGATCATGACGTTTTTCTCGCTGCTGAGCGCCTGATGGGCAAGCTCCGCGGCGTACTCCCCGGCAACGGAAATTAAGGTCATATTGGCCTGCGGTAGCTTCTGCGTTGCGCTTTGCCAGCGGCGAACCACGCTCAGGCTCTGACTTTGCCCGCTCCCCTGCGCCAGGGCGGTAAGGGCCTCATCAAGACGGGCGGCGATCATTTGCGTAACCGACGCATCCGCGCAATCGGTGCGGATCGCCACGCAAATGTCATTTGGCGTCGCGCTGGCAAAATCGTCGTGCCAGAACCCGGTCGTTTCCAACAGCGATTTATTTGCCGGTGTGCCCATCATGACTGAAACATCATCGACATTTTCCGACTCGCTCAGCTTGCGTGAAATAATCCTTAAGCTGACCGAATCCTGGAAACAGCCCTTTTTAATAAAGGCATGGATCATAATAACTCCCCAATAATTGCACCCATTGCAATTGAATGAGCATGGTTAATCTGCCATCAGGCTAACGGGATAAAATTATCGACGGCGTGACCGGAATCACATGAGAATTATTACAAGACGCTTTCAAATAAAGCCGAAGGCATTAGCCCGAGTTTTTTAATGAATAGATTAACCGGGTCCCTTCTGACAAACCCACGGTGATTATTAAATAAAATCTAACTAACTATTTTTACCAATACAGATCACAATTTAAGTTTATTTTCCCCGTATTTTATTTGGCAGTCAGGCTCTACACCGTCGTTAAAAGGAAGACAGATGAAAGTCAGTCGGGAAACACTTCATCAGCTTATTGCCAATAAGCTGAATACAGCAGGGCTTACTCGCAATCATGCGGATATCATTGCCGATGTACTGGTTTATGCCGATGCCAGGGGTATTCATTCGCACGGCGCGGTTCGCGTTGAATATTATGCGGAACGTATTTCAAAAGGCGGAACCAATCGTCATCCCACCTTCACCTTTGAAAAGAACGGCCCCTGCAGCGGTATTTTGCATGCCGATAATGCCGCCGGTCAGGTGGCCGCCAAAATGGGCATGGAGCACGCGATAGAATTGGCCAGGGAAAACGGCGTGGCCGTGGTCGGCATCCGGCGTATGGGCCACAGCGGAGCGATCTCTTACTTCACCCGGCAGGCCGCCCGCGCCGGGCTAATCGGGATTTCGCTGTGCCAGTCAGACCCGATGGTCGTGCCTTTTGGCGGGGCGGAAATCTATTACGGAACCAACCCGCTGGCCTTTGCCGCGCCCGGCGAGGGCGATGATATCATCACCTTCGACATGGCCACCACGGTGCAGGCATGGGGGAAAATTCTCGACGCCCGCTCGCGCCATGAAACCATTCCCGATAGCTGGGCGGTGGATAAAAACGGCGCGCCGACCCGCGATCCTTTTGCCGTTCACGCCCTGCTTCCGGCAGCCGGCCCGAAAGGCTACGGCCTGATGATGATGATCGACGTCCTCTCCGGCATTTTGCTCAATCTCCCCTTCGGCCGCCAGGTCAGCTCTATGTACGACAACCTGAGCCAGGGACGCGAGCTGGGCCAGCTGCATATCGTCATCAACCCGGCATTTTTCTCCTCCAGCGCGCTATTCCGCCAGCATATCAGCGACACCATGCGTGAATTAAACGCCATTACGCCAGCGCCCGGATTTAACCAAGTGTATTACCCCGGGCAGAACCTGGATATCAATGAGAAAAACAGCGCCGTCAACGGTATCGAGATCGTTGATGAGATTTATGACTATCTGGTTTCGGACGCTTTATATAACCGCTCTTATGAAACCAATTCCCCGTTTGCTCAATAAATTAAAATACAGGAGTTGCGTATGGCTCATTATTTTCGACAGGCAATAGAAGAGACATTGCCCTGGCTTTCCTCTTTCGGCGCCGACCCGACCGGGGGCATAACCCGCCTGCTCTATTCGCCAGAATGGCTGCAGGCGCAGCAGGCATTCAAACAAAGAATGAGCGAAAGCGGACTGGAAACGCGCTTTGATGAAGTGGGCAATCTCTATGGTCGCCTGCCCGGCACGCGCTTTCCCGATGAGGTTATCCTCAGCGGTTCGCATATTGATAGCGTCGTTAACGGCGGCAATCTTGACGGCCAGTTCGGCGCGCTGGCGGCCTGGCTGGCGGTTCGCTGGCTAAAAGAGACCTACGGGGCGCCGCTGCGCACCGTGGAAGTGCTGGCGTTAGCGGAAGAAGAAGGTAGCCGCTTCCCTTACGTCTTCTGGGGCAGCAAAAATATCGTCGGCATCGCTAATCCAGCGGACGTACGCGAAATTAAAGACGCTAAAGGCGTGGCGTTTATCGATGCCATGAAGCAGTGCGGTTTCAGCCTACCTGCCGCTCCGCTGGCGCCGCGCCGGGATATTAAAGCCTTCGTAGAGCTGCATATTGAGCAGGGTCGCGTGCTGGAAACCAACAAGCAGTCTATCGGCGTGGTCAACGCCATAGTCGGACAGCGTCGCTACACCATCACCCTCACCGGCGAGTCTAACCATGCCGGCACGACGCCAATGGGCTACCGTCGCGATACCGTCCACGCCTTTAGCCGTATCTGCTGCGAATCTATCGCCAAAGCAAAAGCCCACGGTGACCCGCTGGTGCTCACCTTCGGTAAAGTCGACCCGCAGCCGAATACCGTCAACGTGGTGCCGGGCAAAACCGTCTTCACTATGGACTGCCGCCATACCGATGCTCTGGAGTTAACGGCATTTACTGAGGTCATTGAGGCCGATATGCGGCGGATCTGTCAGGAGATGGATATCGGCATTGAGATCGACCTGTGGATGGATGAGGCTCCGGTTCCCATGGATAAGAAGCTGGTGGCCCAGCTCACCGCGCTTTGTGAAAAAGAGAAGGTGAATTTCCGCGTGATGCACAGCGGCGCGGGACACGACGCGCAGATATTCGCTCCCTGCTTCCCGACCTGCATGATCTTTATGCCGAGCATCAAAGGCATCAGCCATAACCCGGCGGAAAGTACGCATATCGAGGATCTGGCGGAAGGCGTAAAAACGCTCGCCTTAATGTTGCATCAACTGGCCTGGACTGAATAAGGAAACGATCATGGGTTATTTAAATAATGTGCTTGGCTATCGCGATGATTTACTGGCCAGCCGTTCCATCGTGCGCCACGGCAATTACGCGCTGCTGACGCCGGACGGTCTGGTCAAGAACGTTATTCCGGGTTTTGAACATTGCGATGTGACTATTTTGTCAACGCCGAAATTAGGCGCCACCTTTGTTGATTATCTGGTCACGCTGCATGAAAACGGCGGTCATCAAAGCGGTTTTGGCGGCGAAGGCATCGAGACCTTCCTGTATGTGATTAAGGGAGAAATCATCGCCGGGGCTCAGGGTAAATCCTTCGCGCTGACCGAAGGCGGTTATCTTTACTGCCCGCCGGGTGAGCGGATGACTTTCAGTAATAACCATTCAGCCGATAGCCAGCTCTTCCTCTATAAGCGCCGCTATATTCCGACAGAGGGCCATGCGCCTTATCTGGTCACCGGCAACGTCAGCCAGCTGGAGCGTATTCATTATGAAGGAATGGAAGACGTTATTCTGATCGATTTCCTGCCAAAAGAGCTGGGCTTCGATATGAATATGCATATTCTCTCTTTCGCACCGGGGGCCAGCCACAGCTACATTGAAACCCACGTCCAGGAGCATGGCGCCTATATTCTCTCCGGCCAGGGAGTGTATAACCTCGACAACAGCTGGGTTCCGGTCAAGCAAGGCGATTATATCTTTATGGGCGCTTACTCCCTGCAGGCGGGATACGGCGTCGGACGGGAAACGTTCAGCTACATCTATTCAAAAGACTGCAACCGCGACGTTGAGATCTGATGGCTGACAAGCTGCAAACCTTACTATTGCCCGCTGGCGCGGGCCTACGGATTCAGTACAACTTTTTGCTATCGTCAATTTCGTAGGCCGGGTAAGGCGCCAGCCGCTAAAACGCGGGCGCAGTGTTCAAAACAGGTTGGTTATCAAACGCCCAGAATTCACTTTTTTGTTTAGCTATGTTGGATTTTGCCACGGTGTGAACCGTGGCATTTTTTATTCAGGCAGGCAGCGTCTGGCCAAGCTTGATGGCGCAGGCGATATTGCGCGCGCAGGCGTAAAGATTCTGCTCGCCGCGATCCAGCACCTCGGCCAGCGGCGCCAGCGCGGGAAGAATGCTAAAGACCGCATCAATACCATGCTGATGCACCGCTTCGACGCCGTCACCCAGCACGCCGGCGATGCCGATAACCGGAATGCTGTGCTTTTTGGCGATCCGCGCCACGCCAACCGGCGCTTTGCCGCCGACGGTTTGCGAATCCATACGCCCTTCGCCGGTGATCACCAGGTCCACATCGCGCAGCGCCTCCTCCAGATGAACCGCCTCCAGCACAATATCGATGCCCGATTTCAGCGTGGCGTTAAGGAATACGCGAGCCGCCGCGCCCATCCCGCCGGCCGCGCCGCCGCCGACCATCGCCGTCACATCCTGACCGGTTGCCGCCAGCAGCACCTGAGCGTAATTTTCTAAACCGCGCTCCAGAACGGCGACCATGCCTGCGCAGGCCCCTTTTTGCGGGCCAAAGACCGCCGCCGCGCCGCGTTCGCCGAGTAGCGGATTATCCACATCGCAGGCTACGTCAATCCGGCACTCGCGAAGTCGCGGGTCGAGATCGCGTAAATCAACGTTGACCAGCCGCTCTAACGCTCCGCCGCCGAGGCCGACGCTCTCGCCGCGTTCATCAACAAAGCGTGCTCCCAGCGCCTGAGCCATCCCCATTCCGCCGTCCACCGTGGCGCTGCCGCCAATACCGAGAATTATGTGACGGACGCCGGCGTCCAGCGCATGGCGAATCAGCTCACCGGTGCCGTAGCTGGTGGCCTGCAGGGGGTTGCGTTCGTCGGGGGGAACCAGCATGAGTCCGCTGGCCGCCGCCATCTCAATAAACGCGGTGTGTCCGTCGCCGCTCAGGCCATAGAAAGCGCCGACAAAATCGCCCATCGGCCCCATGACCGGCAGCATCACCATTTTACCCTCGGTGGCCTCAACCATTGCCTCCACCGTCCCCTCGCCGCCGTCCGCGATCGGCAGACAGATGCACTCCGCCTGCGGGAAAATAGAGGTAAAGCCCGCCTTAATCGCCTGGGCGCAGCGGCTGGCGCTTACGCTTTCTTTGAAAGAGTCCGGTGCAATAATTATTTTCATGGTTCATCCTTTTTAATGTCATTACTTAATACGATCCCAGGGAATGAGATTTTCCATCACCACCGCCAGCAGCACGCCGATTAATAAGCCGTTGCCTAATAGCGGTCGAATTGTCAGGGGCAGCGTCTGGAGATAGACCGGCGGCAGGCCCATTAAAAAGATGCCGATAAATAACGGCAGCGCCAGCCGGTAGATATTTCGTGCGGTGAAGGTGATTTGTTTACTGAAAGATAAGCTGGAATATAACAACGGAAGATAGGAGACCAGCATGACCGCGCTGCTAATCGGCAAAGGCAGCGTGGTAAAAAAGTGGGTCAGCGGCGTAAATAGTCCCACCAGCAGACAGCACAGGCAGCCGATAATAAATGGCTGGCGCGAAGTCTCTCCAGTTTGGGTTAATAAACCTATCGATGAAACAAAAGGCGAAAACGGCACCACGCTGAGCGGAACCGTTATTAAGGTCATCAGGCCGGAGATAATAAAGCTTCGTCGGTAGCGGGTATTGCTGGCGCCCTGCTGGGGATAAAAAACGTCGCTACCGCGAATTGCGCCGTAGGTATTCGTAATATTCACCAGCCCCGCCAGCAGCGCCGTCAAAATAATGCCGGGGCGTAACTCCCCGCCGTAGCCAAGTGGAAACCACTGCCAGTGAATCGGCCCGGATGCCATCGTGGCGGGCGGAGTGCGAAACAGCAGGTACCAGCCAGCCCAGCCTACGAGGGTGCCAAACAGCAGGGCATAGCGAGCAATGCCGTCCGGAAGAAAAATGATCATCCCCAGCACCAACAGCATCACCGCCAGCGCCAGGCTAAACGGCGCCAGCTGAACGCCCACGTTAGCCTGGGTCGAACTGAAAGGCAGCCCGAGCATGCCTTTAAAAAAGATCGTGGTGAGCTGCGCGCCGAGCAGCAGCATAAAAAAGACCATGACCGTCGGGCTGAAGAGCTTCGCCAGACGGTGACCGATGCCGCTCACGCCGATGATGATGGTGAATATCGCCGACAGAGAGATGCCAACCGCCAGGCTTGACGCAATGCTGGCAAATGGAGTGCCGCGCGCGGCTTCACCGACGGTGACGGTCAGGATAGTGCTCCACCATAGTCCCGTAGGCCCTTCCATAATCGCCCGACGATGGCCCAGCAGCGCCTGCGCCAGGCAGGCCAGCCCGGTGGTGATAAAACCGTACTGAGTCAGCGTAATCAGCGCGCTGGCGGGCAGCTGAAAAGCAGACTGTAACGTCGGCGGTACCACGACGGTGTTGCAGAAAATAAAGAAGAACCATTGAAATCCCGCCAGGGTGTTTCGTTTATTGAGCGGAAATACCACCATGATTGAATCCTGAAAAAGCGCCTGCCGTTAAACAGGCGCTGAGCATGGAATGGGGCAAGTGATTCCCCGGGTCGCTGCTTGCGCCTTATCCGGGCGACAAATCGGCTCGTAGACCGGAGAAGGCGTTTACGCCGCAAGCCGGGAATTCACCGGATCCCCGTTACTGCTGATGCTTAAGGATAAATTTCCCCTTCGGCGCGTGCGAGAAGCCCTGCTCGCTGTCATAGATCACATCGCCGCGCAGGAGGGTTCTGGCGATCCGCGCGCCAATCGTACGGCCGACGTAAGGGCTGACTTTATGGCGATATTCAAGGTCTTCCGCCTGCAGAACGTAGCTGCTGTTCGGCTGAATAAACACCAGGTCAGCGTCTTTGCCCGGCGCGATGCGACCCTTATGCTTCAGGCCGAAAATATCCGCGGCGTTGGTCGCCATCAGGCGAGCAAACTGCGGCAAAGGCATACCGCGCTTCTGCACCGCTTCATCGAACATGACGTCCATACAGTTTTGCAGACCGGCAATCCCGCCCCAGGCCTGCATGATATTGCCCGCCTTCATTTCCGGCGGGCACGGAGAGTGGTCGGACACCAGGCAGTCGATCTCACCGTTGAATAGCTTTTCCCACAGCCCTTTCTGATTTTCCGCGTCGCGGATCGGCGGAGAGCATTTCGCCAGGGTGCCAATCTTTTCAAACTGTTCGGTATCCAGTACAAAGTAGTGCGGGCAGGATTCGCAGGTGACATCCTGACCTTCCTGACGGGCGCGCGTCACTTCGGCGACCCCTTCCGGGCTGCTGACGTGGCACACGTGCAGGCGGCAACCGGCGACCTTCGCCAGATACAGAACGCGGCGGATCGCCTCAACTTCGGTGAATACCGGACGGGAGGCGACGTAATCATGGGCGGTCACGCGCCCTTCTCTTTTCGCCTCTTCGCCCAGCTCATCGCAGATCAGCGCGTTTTCGCAGTGCACCAATACCGTCTGCTTCATCTCGGCCAGCTTTTGTACGCCTTTGAAGAACTGCCAGTCGTTAACGTCGCGGAAGTCATTGTCAATCCCGCGATCGCCGCAGGTTGCGACGAAGCATTTGAACCCCACCACGCCCACTTCATCCAGCTCGTGCAGCCGGTCAAGGTTATAGGAGACCAGGCCGCCAAGCTGCGCGGCATCGATGGTCAACTTGCCTTTCGCGGCGTCGAATTTCAGCTCAATGGTCTCTCGATCGACGGTGGCCGGCAGCTGGTTCAGCGGCATTTCGATCATCGTAGTGATGCCCCCTTTTGCCGCCGCGCGGGTACCCGTTTCGTATCCTTCCCAGTGGGTACGACCCGGCTCAGAGATGTGCGTATGCGCATCGACCATCCCCGGCGAAACGATCAACCCCGTGGCATCCATGATCTGCTTCGCGTCCCCCAGGTTTTCACCGATAGCGGCAATTTTGCCGTCAGCAACCGCGATATCGACCACCCGGGATTCGTTTTCCAGAATGACGGTGCCGTTTTTAATGATTAAATCAAAAGACATATAAAACTCCTTGTATGTGTACAGACGATTAAGCCGCCATACTTCTGTTTGCAGCCACGTACACCGCAATACCAATGGCTTTGGCTCTTGAAGCTTCATCCATGAAATAAACTTTCCTGGTTGTAATAAAATCAATTCACAGCATTGGGGCGCGCCAGGTTATTCGGCTGGGCCCGTTTTTTCAGCAAGGCGTAGGCGGCAAAAGCGACAATAACACCAACAAACCACGACACGCGGGAGAACGGTTCGAGCAGCGGGATAAATTTTCCGCCGAGCGATAAAATAACCGCCACAATCGTTACCAGGAATGCGGTAACGTTAAATCCATTATCGAAATATTTATAATCTCCAGGCGCGGTGTAAAGTTCATCAAGATTAATTTGCCCACGCATGACGATAAAATAGTGCGCCATCATTACGCCAATAACCGGACCCAGCATGCCGCCGATAATATCGAGAAAAAGATAAATACTGTCCTGATTTTCCATTAATTTCCAGGGGCAGATCAGCAGGCTAATAATACTGGCAATCAGCACGCCGTTTTTATAGGTCAGTTTCGTGGGAGCAATCGCCGCAATTTGATAGCCCGCAGGAATAATATTACCGGTGGCGTTGGTGGAGATCGTGGTCATTAATATCACCAGCACCGCAAAGAACGAGGCAAACAGGCTGTCCCATTTCTGCACAATATCCAGTACGTTCCAGGTATCCATACCGTAATGGATACTGGCGCCGGCGATAATGCACACTCCGGCCACCGCGAACAGAATATAGGCCACCACTAAGCCAAGGGTTTGCCCAACGGCCTGCTCGCGAAACGAACGCGCGTTCTGGGTAAAGTCCGAGGCGCTCACCGCCGGCGCGGCCCAGACGGCAACGACCGCATTGATAACGACCAGGAACAGGAAGCCGGTATGCTCCGCTTTCGCCACCCCGGTCGGCAGATAGTCTAGGATCGGACCGATCCCGACCAGCGAGATAGCCCAGATAGCCATGCCGCCGAAGACAATATAGATGCAGGGATTGAGGATTGCGGTAAATTTATTGAGAACTTTTCCGCCGCCGAAACCAATCGCCACATTAATCAGCCAGAAAACCAGAAAGGCGATCATCCCCGGCAACGACAGTCCCAGCAGCTTAAAATCACCGCCGAGCGTCAGAAACTCGGGCCACAGTTTGCCTAATAAGATCAGGAATGCCAGCGAGCCGGCATAGCATTGCAAACCAAACCACATAATTGCCGCAATGCCGCCTCTGAGCAGGCCGGGTAATAATGCACCACGCACACCATAAGAAGCTCTTAATATCATTGCGAAGGGGACACCGTATTTACTTCCGGCAGCACCATTAAACACCATAACCAGGGCAATAATAAAAGCACTCAATATTATCGCCATCATTATACTAAACGTTGATAGCCCGAGAATAAAAAAACCACCAACCATTACATAATTAGGCACGTTGTGTACGGAGCCCATCCATAAGGTAAAATAGTTAAATGTTTTCCAGTTACGCTGCGAGGCTACTTTGGGCAGCAGATCGTCGCTGTAACCCCTGGCTTTGTACAGGTCTTGAGTTTGTTCCATAATTCCCTCTTAATACGCATCGGATTACGTTTGTAGGTTTAGCTATGTGGAACAACAAATTTTAATTATTTATTTTTTATTATACTGGGATTGTCTTTGACTGTATTTTGTTCTTACGCAAGGTAATTAGCGCAAACAGTATCGTTCCGGTAATAACCAACCCGGCAGACATCACAAAACTAATTTCTTTTGAACCGGTCAGGTCGGAAATAAAACCGGTGAGCGTCGGTGCGACCACCGCCGAACTCATGCCAAAGAAATTAAACAAGCTAAAGGCGCGGCCTAATGTTTTCGCTGACGCCTGCTCGGAAACGAACGAGATAAGAATCGGGTCAACGGCCATTTTGCCCAGTAGTCCGTACAGCACCAGGCTAATCATCAGCATGGTGGTATTCGGCGAGAGAACGGTAAACATCAGCATGGCCGCAGCGACAATCTCCAGCCCGAGAATCACTTTGACTTTACTGTCGCGGAACTTATCCGAGAGATGGCTGAAGAACAGCGCGCCCGGCACCCCGACCACCGCCACCAGCGCGGAAGCAAAACCAATGGCGCCGCCGTCAAAGCCGCGTTCGGTCTGAAGATAAGAAGGCAGCCAGGTGACGATCAGGTAGTAGCCGTAGCAGGTGCAGAAATAGAGAAAGTAGACGCTGCACAGCAGCGGCGAAAACAGCGGCGCCGATTTCTCTTCAGCGACCGGAGCGGCAGTCGCTGCGCCAGGCTTATTCTCCGCTACGGCGGGCTCTTTTAGCTTGCGGCGAATCACCAGGGTAAACACGCAGAGCATCACCACCAGGATCGCGGCGACGATAAACAAGACATTTTGCCACGCCATATGCATGCTTTTGACCAGAATGCTTGAGCCAATCAGGCCAATCCCCATGCCGATGGCGGAGCCGCTGTTGATGATGGCGTTCGCCAGCGCCCGGCGTTCCTGCGGCACATTGGCCGAGGAGAGCGAATAGGCGGAGCTAAAAAACGACGCGCAGCCAGCGCCGGCCAGCAGCGAGCCGATATAAATCAGCGTCAGGTTTCCCGCATTAGCAATACTCAACGTACCAATAATAAACAGCGAGAAACCGCACATCAGCATAATTTTTTGTCCCAGCTTATCGACCAGAATGCCGCAGGGGATCTGCATTCCGCAATAGGCCAGAAAATAGAAGCTGGCAATCGCGCCGATTTCAGCATTACTGACGTTACCTAAGGACGCCTGAATTTCCGGATAAATAGGTGTTAATACGGTACGATAAATCCATATTGCCACCCAGCCCAGACTCATGACCACGACTATTTTCTTCCAATAGTCGATACCCGTTTTATTGATAGTATCCATAAATTCACCCGTGAGGTTTAAAAAACGCTGCCGGAACCGGCAGCATTTTCTTATTACGATATTTTATGATTGGCCATTAATTCCAGCGCCTGAACTAAAGACGAGTGGTCTAATTCACTACCACCGTTGGCGGCACAAGTGTTAAATAACTCCTGACAGGTTGCCGTATTCGGTAAATTAAGCGCCAGTGCTTTCGCGCTCTGCAATGCCAGATTAAGATCCTTCTGGTGCAGGGAAATTTTAAAGCCGGGATTAAACGTCCGGTTCAACATTCTTTCGCCATGCACTTCCAGAATACGCGAGGAGGCAAAGCCGCCCATCAGCGCCTGACGCACGCGAGCGGGATCGGCTCCGGCTTTAGACGCGAAAACCAGCGCCTCGGACACTGCTTCAATATTCAGCGCGACGATAATCTGATTGGCGACTTTACAGGTCTGACCGTCGCCATTACCGCCTACGAGGGTGATGTTTTTACCCAGAATATCAAACAGCGGTTTCACGCGGGCAAAGACGTTTTCATCGCCGCCGACCATAATTGAGAGCGTGCCTTCACGCGCGCCGATTTCGCCGCCGGATACCGGAGCATCCAGATAATCCGCGCCCAGGTCGCGCACCTGCTGCGCAAACCGCTTAGTTTCAATCGGCGAGATAGAGCTCATATCCACGATGGTTTTCCCCTTCAGCGCCGCTTTGGCGCAGCCGCGCTCGCCAAACAGAACGTCGGCAACCTGTGGGGTATCCGGAACCATGATGAAAATAATCTCCGACTGCGCCGCAACCTGCTCGGCGGTAGCCAGATGCTGCGCGCCTTGCTTAAGCAGGTCGTCAGCAACCGGGCCGATGGTAGTAACGTGCAGAGCGTGGCCTGCCCTGGCAAGTCGGAGCGCCATCGGGGTGCCCATAATACCCAGACCAATAAATCCCAGTTTCATAAGTTTCCTCTCAGAATTTCTGTTTCGATTTACCCGGGCAATAGTTATCCCTTCCTGTTGTCAGGAAATAAAACCCCTGCGTCTGGAATAATAAATACTGCCCAAAGATAAATTAAAAATTAGCGGTAGTGATTAAACCATGTCAAACCCGCTTCGGTGGTGGTCAGCGGTTTATATTCGCAGCCCACCCAGCCGTCATAGCTTGATCTATCAATAAATTTAAAAAGATAATCGTAATTAATTTCACCGGTCCCCGGCTCACCGCGATTCGGATTATCAGCAATCTGTAAATGACCAATACGGTTAGCATAAGTTTGCATCGTATGGGTTAACTCTCCCTCCATCCGCTGCATATGATAAATATCGTACTGAATTTTCAGATTATCGCTGCCGACCTCATCAATAAGCGCCAGCGCCTGATGAGTGGTATTCAGATAAAAGCCCGGCATATCGAAGTAATTAATCGGTTCGATCAGCAGCAGAATACCTTCCTGCGCCAGTGCGGCAGCGGCAAAACGTAAATTCGCCACCAGCGTGGAACGAATATGATCCTCGCGGTAGCCAGGCGGGGTTTTACCCACCAGGCAGTTGATTTTGCGATTGCCCAGCGCTTTGGCATAGCGGATTGCAGCATCCACGCCTTCGCGGAACTCCGCTTCGCGACCGGGAATACAGGCTATGCCGCGCTCTCCCGCCGCCCAGTCGCCGGCGGGTAAGTTATGTAAGGTATGCTCCAGCCGGTTGTCGCTCAGCTTTTGCTTTAATACCTCGGGCGCATAATCATACGGGAACATAAACTCAACGGCGCGAAAACCGCAGGCCGCCGCTTTCTCAAAACGATCCAGAAAATCATATTCCAGAAATAACATCGAAAGGTTGGCTGAAAAGCGCAACATAGGTTCACCTCATTTATTCATATTTCATAAAGCAGGTTTCGGTTGGCGCATCGATGGCGCTATCGGCAACATCTTCAAACTCCATCACGTTATCCAGCTCGCTACCCATGGAGATATTGGTGACCCGCTCAAGGATCACTTCCACAACAACCGGTACGCGATACTCTTTCATCCAGACATTCGCCTGCGCCAGGGCGGGCGCGATATCCTCCGGCTTGAAGACGCGAATCGCTTTGCAGCCGAGACCCTCGGCAACCTTGACGTGATCGACGCCGTAGCCGTTCACTTCGCTGGAGTTGATGTTTTCGAACGCCAGCTGGACGCAGTAATCCATATCGAACGCGCGCTGCGACTGACGAATCAGGCCCAGATAGGCGTTGTTTACCAGCACGTGGATGTAAGGAATATTGAACTGCGCACCCACCGCCAGCTCTTCAATCAGGAACTGGAAGTCAAAGTCGCCGGAGATGGCCACCACGTTACGCTCCGGATCGGCGGTGCAAACGCCCAGCGCGGCAGGAAGCGTCCAGCCCAGCGGCCCGGCCTGGCCGCAGTTGATCCAGTGGCGATCTTTAAATACGTGCAGCATCTGTGCGGCGGCGATTTGCGACAGCCCGATGGTGGTGACGTAGCACACGTCGCGACCAAAGGCTTTATTCATCTCTTCATAAACGCGCTGCGGTTTGACCGGCACGTTATCGAAGTGGGTTTTACGCAGCAGCGTACGCTTGCGCTCCTGACACTCGGCAACCCAGCGCTCGCGACGCGGCAGCCGGCCCTCTTTTTGCATCTGCTGCGCGATATCCACCAGTTGAGCCAGCGCCGCTTTCGCATCGGACACAATGCCTAAATCCGGGCACAACACGCGGCCAATCTGCGTCGGTTCGATATCGATATGGATGATTTTGCGACCTGCGGTGTACTTCTCAACGGAACCGGTATGACGGTTAGCAAAGCGGTTACCGATGCCGAATACCAGGTCGGAGGCCAGCAGCGTGGCGTTACCGTAGCGATGCGCGGTTTGTAGGCCGACCATCCCGGCCATCAATTCGTGGTCATCCGGGATGCAGCCCCACCCCATCAGCGTTGGGATGACCGGAACTTGCGTAATCTCAGCAAATTGCTGCAGCAGCGCTGCGGCATCGGCATTAATCACCCCGCCGCCGGCGACAATCACCGGACGCTCCGCCATCAGCAGCATCGCCAGCGCGCGTTCGATCTGCGGACGAGTCGCCACGGGTTTATAAGCCGGGAGCGGCGCGTACAACTCGGGGTCAAATTCGATTTCCGCCACCTGAACATCATAAGGCAGGTCGATCAATACCGGTCCCGGTCTGCCGGAACGCATCAGATGGAAAGCCTGCTGCAGCACGCCCGGTACCAGCGCCGCTTCGCGCACGGTAACCGCCATCTTGGTCACGGGCTTAGCAATGGATTCAATATCGACCGCCTGGAAATCTTCTTTATGCAGACGCGCGCGCGGCGCCTGGCCGGTGATGCACAAAATAGGTATCGAGTCCGCGGAGGCAGAATAGAGCGCGGTGATCATATCCGTTCCCGCCGGGCCCGATGTCCCCAGGCATACGCCGATATTACCGGCTGCGGCACGCGTATAGCCTTCGGCCATATGGGACGCGCCTTCCACGTGGCGAGCCAGAATATGGCGGATCCCGCCGTGCTTACGCATGGCGGAATAAAAGGGGTTAATCGCCGCGCCAGGCACGCCGAATGCGGTGGTAATCCCTTCTTTTTCGAGTACATACATTGCCGCGTCGACGGCTCTCATTTTTGCCATTTTTTACTACCTCACTATATTGGAAAATTTTTCCAAACTTGAACAAAGCCTAAAAATTCCCGCTCCTCAGAGCGGGTCGGTTCGGCGATCACTCTGCCTGGGGTTTCAGTCCCAGCGCGGTGCTGATATTCCTTGCCGTCTCCCTCACCAGCTCTCCCTGGCTGACAAAACGGTCCGGGGTTAAGCGGGACGCTGGCCCGGAAATCGAAATTGCCGCCACTACGGATCCGACATCATCGTAAACCGCTGAAGCAATACAGTTTAATCCTGTCACGTGCTCCTCCTGGTCAATGCTGTAGCCGCGGTCGCGCGCCTCATCCAGGTTTCGCTGCAGGACCGGTAAATCGACGATCGTCGACGGCGTAAAGCGCTGCAGCCCGGTCTTCACAATCACATCCACCAACTCATCCGGGGACAGCGGGTACAGCAGCGCCTTTCCGGCCCCAGAAGCATGCAGCGGCAGCCGGCTGCCGAGCGGCGCGCACATCCTTACCATCGATTTGCACTCCTGCTGGCCAATCAACACCGCTTCGTTGCCGTTACGAATCGCCACGTTTACCGTTTCCCCTGACATCAGCATCAGCCGCCGCATGAAAGGTCCGCCGACGGATAAAACATCCCGGTTATGGATGTACGCCGAGCCGACATTGAATGCGCCAAGCCCGATGTGCCACCAGCCTAGCTGCGCGTCCTGATAGACAAAATCCGCGCCCTCCAGCACTTTAAGCAGGCGAAAAGTGGTCGATAACGGTAAGTCCAGATTCAGGGAAATATCGCTGACCGACGAGCTGCCGCCGCTCTTTTCAAGGTATTGCAGTATCGCGATCCCTCTCTCCAGCGCCTGTGCGCCTTTTTGCGCGGAAGGCTCCTGCTGGCCCGGCCTTCCCCGCCTTCTCACTTCTGTCATACCTCGATTATCTCCGGCTCAAAACCTGAGCATAAATAGTGTGTAAGCGCCCACATGTTATGCAAGATAATCGACAGCGTCACGTGCAACCTCACGCAAAGCTCAGCTCCACGGTCGGGATCTCCACGACATCGCAGTTATCTTTTCCACCGCGATCGACGGTTAAAAAATCGGTTTCGCTCTGCCAGGCAAACAGCGGGTGATGCCAGACATTGCGATGATAATTTACCCCCTGGCGGCCATTGGAGATAAACGCGCGCAGCGTGGTCATGTCCGGCTCATCGCCTCCTGCCGCAACCACCACCACAAAGGCTTCGCCGTTCATCGGCACAAACGCCTGGGTGCCCAGCGGATGACGTTCCAGCTCGGTGACGACAATCGGCAATACCGCCGGCTGGGCCCGATTAATGCTGATTAGCGTGCGATCCTGCTGCAGGGTCTCCACCATGGCCAGATCGTGAAAACGCTGCACTTTGCCATCATTAATATGAAAAAAATCCTGCCCTTCCGTTTCGATAACGTCCCCATAGGGGCGGAATGCTTCGCGCGTCAGCGGCAATACCTCTAGCTTCATTGCAATATTCCTTAGTCATTAAAAACCGTCGCCCTCCTCATACCTTGAGGGTGATCGATGTCCCGGTCAATTCATGGCCATCTCAAAGTGGTATCAACTATAAGTTGGAATAATTTTCCAAAACCTGATTTAAGCCACATAATTGAGAAGGTTATTATGAAAAAATACTTAAAAATCATGGGCGAATTATTAAATTACGAGGAATAAGGCGATGCTAGACCCCGAAACACTACGTACCTTTGTCAGCGTCGCGGAGACCGGCAGCTTCTCCAGAGCAGCGGAAAAACTCTATAAAACGACCGCCACGATTAGCTATCGCATCAAACTGCTGGAAGACAACACCGGCGTCGCGCTCTTTTCGCGCACTACGCGCAGCGTCCTGCTGACTCCTGCCGGAATGCATCTCCTGGCGCAGGCCAGAGAGTGGCTGGGCTGGATTGACAGTATGCCCGGCGAGCTGCAGCAGATTAACGACGGCGTGGAGCGCCAGGTGAATATTGTGGTGAATAACCTGATGTATGACCCTCAGGCTATTGCGCGGCTACTGGCCTGGCTCACCCAGCGTTACCCTTTTACGCAATTTCATTTTTCACGACAAATTTACATGGGCGTCTGGGATACGCTCCTGCACGATGACTTTTCGCTGGCCATCGGCGTCACCGGCACCGAACCGTTAGCGGAGAATATTGCCGTCGCCCCGCTGGGTGAAGTCACCTGGCTGTTCGTGATGTCGCCGAATCATCCGCTAAGCCAGCAAACCGACCCCCTGTCGGAGGCCCAGCTACGCCGCTATCCTGCGGTCAACATTGAAGACAGCGCGCGGAGATTAACCAAACGTGTTGCCTGGCGCCTGCCGGGTCAAAAAGAGATCGTGGTTCCCGATATCGAAACCAAAGTCGCCGCCCATATCGCCGGCGTCGGCATCGGCTTTTTACCCGAGCCGCTGTGTCAGCCGCTTATCGCGCGCGGCGAGCTGGTTTCCCGGCAGATACCGACCATGCGTCCTCCCTCTCCTCTGAGCCTCGCCTGGCGTAAAGATCATCATGGTAAAGCGGTGCAGGATATCACCTCGCTATTCGGTCACTCCGCCCCGGAAATCCAGGGATTCCTGACGCTATTCAGCGATACACCGTGAAAAATCAATCCAGCCTGCCGCTCACCGCGTACAATAGGAGGATTATCGCGTCGAGCGACGCGTCTGAATGGCTTAACGGTTTAAATGATGGAATTAGTCCCACAAAATATTCGGCAGATTCTTGCCAGCGATACGCCGCTGATTGACGTCCGTGCCCCGGTTGAATTCAGGCAAAGCGCCATGCCCGCAGCGATCAACCTGCCGCTGATGAACGATGACGAGCGCGCTGCCGTCGGTACCTGCTATAAGCGTCAAGGGCCGGAAGCCGCTCTCGCACTGGGCCATCAGCTGGTGAATGGTAAGATTCGCGCCAGCCGCCTCGCCGCCTGGAAAGAGGCCTGCGCGCGTTATCCAGAAGGCTACCTGTGCTGCGCTCGCGGCGGCCAGCGTTCGCATATCGTCCAGCAGTGGCTGAAAGAAGCTGGCGTGGATTACCCTCTGATCGTCGGGGGCTATAAAGCGCTGCGCCAGGCCGCCATACAGCTTACCGAAGAGCTGGTACAGCGCCCTATCGTGCTGATCGGCGGCTGTACCGGCAATGGCAAAACTCAGCTGGTCTGCGCTCAACCTGACGGTATCGATCTCGAAGGGCTTGCCCATCACCGCGGCTCTTCATTCGGTCGCACCCTCCAGGAGCAGTATCAGCAGGCTACCTTTGAAAACCATCTGGCCGTGGCGATGCTTAAAAAGTCCGGGCAGCAGACGCGCTGGGTGCTGGAGGATGAGGGGCATATGATCGGCGCCAATCACCTGCCGGAGTGTATGCGTCTTCGCATGGCGCAGTCGCCGCTGGCGGTAGTGGAAGATCCGTTTGCTATCCGTCTTGAACGACTGCGGGAAGAGTATTTTGCGCGCATGCATCGCGATTTCCTGGCGGCCTACGGCGAAGAACAAGGCTGGCAGGCGTATAGCGAATATCTGCATCATGGCCTGTTCGCAATCCGCCGCCGCCTCGGGCTACAGCGTTTTGCCCAGCTCACCGCCAGGCTTGATGAAGCGCTGCTTGAACAGCAGCGAACCGCCGACACCGAAGCGCACTTCAGCTGGCTGGTTCCCCTGCTGAATGAGTATTACGATCCGATGTACCGCTACCAGCTCGGCAAAAAAGCGGAGAAAATTATTTTCCGCGGCAGCTGGCAGGAAGTTGCCGCCTGGCTGGCGAAGTAATCACATCCTCTCTTGTCCCGGCTTGCGGCGTAAACGCCTTAGCCGGGCTACGGGTCCGCAGACGGCGGTGAACCTGTAGCCCCGGCAAGCGCAGCGTCACCGGGGAATGGTTACCGCTTAGAAGTCGTAGCGCAGACGCACCAGGTTCATATCGCCCAGGTTGTCGGTGCTCGACGTGAAGACGTGTTCATAGTCAACGCGGAAACCATAATCCAGCTGGAAACTCACGCCGACGCCGTTATCGATACGCTGATAGTTGCGACCGTTCACGTACTGCAGGCGGTCGCCCATAAAGTATGGCTGAATAGATTTCACCGCATACTGGCCAATCGGGAATTTATAACCGGCAAAGTACTCAATCCCCCAGGCATCGCCCGCGAAGTAGTTATGGACATCGGTTTTTTTGGTGGTCAGGAAGTTCTGATACCAACCGCCGCCCAAGGAGAAGGTCCAGTTATCCGGCGTCCAGCTAAGCGCGGTACCAACGATATTCTGATCGTATGATTTGCTGTCAGAACTGGACGGGTTACGCATATCGGCGCGGGTATAGTTCCACGCGGCGCCCCAGGTCAGATCTTTCATAATGTGATAATCCGCGCCGATGGAACCGCCGCCTTTACGTTTATAGCGCAGACCGTTGCCCGGCAGATATTCGCTGTCCTCAAACAGATAAGAGGCATAGAGATCGACATCGCCAACGGTTTTCTTATATTTCAGCATATTACGTGAGCGATAGGAGCCATCGTAGTCGCCGTTAATGCCGTTACCCGGCGCCTGGCCAATCATGTCGTAATCCCAGATATCGGTTTTTACCCCGACCACGTCGTAATAAACGCTGTTCTGCTGACCGTAGGTTAACGTCCCCCAGGTATCGCTTTTCAGGCCGGTATAGAGCATACGGCGGCTGGTGTTATTCGCGCCTTCGGCATAGTGGTTATCCCAGTCGAAAAGTGCCGGAATATTGACGCCCAGCTCGTAATAGCTGATCCAGCTGATATCATCAAACAGATAGTAGTCGGCCGCGAAGCGGAAACGGGTTCCGCCATCGAAACCGTTACGTTTATATGAGCCTTTGTCGCCATCGCCGGACATCATGTTGAACTGGGGACGGATACTCCCGCCGACGGTAAAATTAAGCCGGCTTAACGGATCGCCCGCCTGCGGATCTTGTTTTAAAAGCGTAATTTCCGCCTGGGATGCAAAAGAGGTTAACGCCAGGGCTGCACCGATCGTTATCGCCAGCGCTTTTATTTTATGTGCCATACTTTTTCCTTGATTAATAAGCAACCTTATATTTTCCAGTTGAATATTAACTGCGATTGAGTATGGCGTGTTGCTGAGTTTTTAATGTTTTGTGCGGTTAAAAATCAGCAACTTATCATTTTGTGCCCTTAAATAATCTGTGGTTATCTTTTCATCGCCATGTCATTAAAATGGTCTATTACCGCGCAAACATCATCCATGGAGGAAGTATGTCGAAAAAACTACTGCAGCTGCACTTTGCTTTTAACGGTCCCTTCGGCAGCGAGATGTCCCGTCAGCTCGTGGAGCTGGCCGAGTCCATCAATCAGGAACCAGGGTTTATCTGGAAGGTCTGGACAGAAAACGAAAAAAATCAGGAAGCGGGCGGGATCTACCTTTTTGAGAATGAAGAAACCGCGCTCGCTTACCTCAACAAGCACACCGCGCGCCTCAAATCGCTTGGCGTAAACGAGGTTATCTGTAAAGTTTTCGACGTTAATGAGCCGCTCACCGCGCTGAACCACGGCCATTTGTAATAGCAACTCGCATCCGTGGCCCGAAGCCCTCCCGGGTTGCGGCTAACGCCTTACCCGGGCGACTTTCCC
Organism: Klebsiella sp. HN106; assembly: GCF_051209435.1. Classification (NCBI taxonomy): domain Bacteria; kingdom Pseudomonadati; phylum Pseudomonadota; class Gammaproteobacteria; order Enterobacterales; family Enterobacteriaceae; genus Klebsiella; species Klebsiella sp. HN106. The sequence continues at coordinate 696,682 of NZ_JBLURD010000002.1, forward strand.
GCAGACGGCTGAGAAACGGTAGCCCGGCTAAGCGCAGCGCGAGCCGGGTGAAAACCCCGGGTTGCGGCTGACGCCTTACCCGGGCTACATAACTCACTCTATCCCTGGCTAAACTGGCGGAACAGCGCTTTACCTTTCAGCAGACGCAGCCCCAGCCAGCCGCCGCACAGCGACAGCAGTATCGCCCCGCACAGCGGCAGCATCACCCACAGCCGCCAGTCCGGAGACCACGGGAAGTCAAAGATTTTGCTTTGCAGCAGCGCCAGCGCAACCTCTGCGCCAATCGCCGCCACGACGCCGGATACCACGCCCAGCAGCGCGAACTCCGCCCACAGCGTGGTGCGCAGCAGAGACTTACCGGCACCCAGCGTGCGCCAGACCACCAGCTCCTGGTAGCGCTGACGCATCCCGACCTGTACCTGCGCCAGCAGCAGCAAAACGCCGCAGGCGGTGACCAGAATCACCATCACCTCAAGCGCGCGGCTTACCTGGGTCAGCACCTGGCCAATCTGTTGCAAAATCGCGCCGATATCCAGCAGGCTGACGGTGGGGAATTCGCGGTTGAGCTGCGTGAGCATCCCGTTGCCATTATCCCAGCGGAAGCTGGTCAGCCAGCTTTGCGGCTGGCCGTCGAGCGCCCCCTGCGGGAAGATAAAGAAGAAGTTCGGCCGCAGACTTTCCCAGTCGACTTTACGCACGCTGGACACCTTCGCGCTAAAGTCCTGAGTATCCCCGGTAAAGGTCACGCTATCGCCGAGCTTCACGCCCAGACGCTGCGCCAGCCCCTCTTCAATCGACACCTCACCCGCTTTTGGCGGCCAGCTACCGGCAACCAGCGGATTATGATCCGGACGCTCGCGGCTCCAGGTGAGGTTAAGCTCCCGGTTCAGGGCTTCATCTTTATTGCCCTCCGTTGCCTGGCCGTTAATTTGCGTCAGGCGCGCGCGCACGATGGGATAGAACTCGGTGGCGCGGGTCTGATGCTCGGCGAGGAAGGTTTTCACCGGCACCACCTGCTCCGGTGCGATGTTAATCAGGAAATAGTTAGGACTTTCCGGCGGCAGCTGCTGCTGCCAGCGGTCAAGCAGATCGCCGCGCAGCACCAGCAGCAGAGCCAGCAGCATAAACGACAGCGAAAAGGCCGCCAGTTGGCTCAGGGTCGACCACGGCTGGCGCAGCAGACGGTTCACTGCCAGGCGCAGCGGCAGCGCTTTTAACGTCAAACGCTTCAGTAACCACAGGACGCCCCATCCCGCCAGGCCGCACAGCAGCGCCAGCACTACGGCACCCGCCAGAACCGCCCACAGCAGGGGGCTGCCGCCCATCAGCAGCGCCAGCAGCGTCACCACCACCGCGCACACGATCGGGATGTAGAGCTTCAGCGGCCAGACGTTGGCGACGACGTCCTGGCGCAGCACCCGCAGCGGCAGCGTCGCCAGCAGTAGCCGATAGGGACGCAGCCCGACCAGCAGGGAAATCACCACCATCGCGCCGATCGCCCACAGCCACGGCCAGCCGCTCGCCGCCGGCAGCGCCGCAGGGAGCACCGGCTTAAGCATCGCCAGCAGAATATGCTCCAGCCCGACGCCCATCGCCCCGCCGGCAATCACCGCCAGCGCCAGCAGCATCAACCACTGGCCGACAATCAGTTTGCGCAGCTGCGCCCGTCCGGCGCCGAGGGTTTTGAGGATCGCCACCAGATCGTAACGACTGCGGCAGTAATGGCTCATCGCCACCGCCACCGCGGCGACCGCTAACAGCAGCGTTAACAGCGCCGACAGCAGCAAGAACTGCTGCGAACGTTGCAGCGATTTACCCAGCGCGCTGTCGTCCTGCTCCATGCCAATCCAGCGGTGCTCAGGCCCCAGCTTCGGCAGCAGCCACTTTTCGTAGTCCGCCAGTTGCTGCGGGGTTCCGGCATACTTATAGCGCCAGGAGACGCGGCTCCCGGGCTGCACCGCGCCGGTTTTCGCCACATCGGCGGTGTTCATCATCAGCCGCGGCGCCATCTGGAAGGGATTAAATCCGGCATCCGGCTCCTGTATTACCTCTCCGGCAATGCGCAGCGTGGCGTCGCCCACGTCGATGGTGTCGCCGGTTTTCAGATTCAGCAGCGCCATTAATCGCGGCGCCAGCAGCACGGTGCCGGCGTGCGGCTTCAGCCCCGGCGGCTGAGTTTGCAGCTGGCCATATAGCGGATAGGTGTCGTCAACCGCTTTGACATCCGCCAGCTGCGGCGTATCGCCGGAAAACGTCATGGTGGCAAAGCTCAGCTGCTCGCCGACGGTTAAACCAAGGCGGCGCGCTTCATCAATCCATGCGCCAGGGACGTCGCGCGAACTGCGCAGCGTGCGGTCGCCGGCCATAAATTCCCGGCTTTGCTGGCTAAGTCCTTTCTCCATGCGGTCGCTTATCGAGCCCAGCGCCAGCACGCAGGCCACCGCCAGGCTCAGCGCCAGCCAGACGATCAGCAGCGACGGCGAGCGCCATTCGCGCCAGAACCAGCGGGCAATCATGCTTCCTCCCGCAGCTGGCCATCAACCAGCCGCAGCCGTCGGTCGCAGCGCGCCGCCAGCAGCGGATCGTGAGTGACGAGGATCAGCGTGGTGCCGTGCTCACGGTTCAGCGAAAACAGCAGGTCGGCGATTTTATCCCCGGTGTGACGGTCGAGATTGCCGGTGGGTTCATCGGCAAACAGCAGCTCCGGGCGGCCGTTGAACGCGCGCGCCAGCGCGACCCGCTGCTGCTCGCCGCCGGAAAGCTGTACCGGCAGATGGTGCAGGCGCTTACCCAGCCCCAGTTGCTCCAGCAGTGCCCGGGCGCTGCCGCGGCTCTGGCTATCGCTTTCGCCGCGCAGCAGCGCCGGAAGCTCGACATTTTCCAGCGCATTGAGGGTGGGTATCAGCATAAAAGATTGAAAAACAAAGCCGACGTGCTTAGCGCGCAGCTTAGCCCGCGCCTCTTCGTCCATCTGATGCAGCGGTTGTCCGAGCAGCGAAACCTCCCCGCTGCTGCCATCGTCCAGCCCGGCGAGGATCGCCAGCAGCGTCGATTTACCGGACCCCGACTCGCCAATCAGGGCGATGGTCTGCCCCTGTTTGACAACCAGCTCAACTCCGGTAAGGATGGAAAGCTGATGCTCACCCTGACCGACGGATTTCTTAAGATGATGAACTTCAAGTATGTTTTCCGCTGGCATTTGCCTTTCCTGTTTCTGGTCCTGTTTACCTGCCGCGCCATGGCGGCCGACACGCTGTTGGTTCTCGGCGACAGTCTGAGCGCCGGTTATCGTATGGCGGGCAATACCGCCTGGCCTGCGCTGCTAAACGATAAGTGGCAGACAAAAACGCCGGTAGTTAACGCCAGCATCAGCGGCGATACCTCGCAGCAGGGGCTGGCAAGGCTGCCGGCCCTGCTTAAGCAGCATCAGCCGCGCTGGGTGCTGGTTGAGCTCGGCGGTAATGACGGGCTACGCGGTTTCCCGCCTCAGCAGACGGAACAGACGCTGCGTACCATTATTGAGCATATCAAAGCGGCGGACGCCCAGCCGCTACTGATGCAAATTCGCCTGCCCGCCAACTATGGCCGCCGTTATAATGAAGCCTTTAGCGCTATTTATCCGGCACTGGCCAAAGAGTTTGATATTCCTCTGCTGCCCTTTTTTATGGAAGAGGTTTATCTGAAACCGCAGTGGATGCAGGATGATGGAATTCACCCGAATCGCGACGCTCAGCCGTTTATTGCCGACTGGATGGCGACGCGCCTGGCTCCCTTAGTTAATCATGACTCCTGATAACAGCGAGTCATTTGCAGGTAAAGTTATGCAAAAATCGGTTTTAGTTACAGGATGTTCCAGCGGAATTGGTCTTGAAAGCGCCCTGGATTTAAAGCGCCAGGGCTTTAACGTGCTGGCCGCCTGCCGCAAAGCGGAAGATGTCGCACGGATGCAGGCGCTGGGGCTGACCGGTGTGTTGCTGGATCTTGACGATCCGCAGAGCGTTGAACGTGCCGCCGCCGAGGTGATTGCCCTGACCGACAACCGCCTGTACGGCCTGTTTAACAACGCGGGCTACGGCGTCTACGGCCCGCTGCCGACCATCAGCCGCCGGCAGATGGAGCAGCAGTTTTCCGCCAACTTTTTTGGCGCTCATCAGCTAACGATGCTACTGCTTCCGGCCATGGAGCCGCACGGCGAAGGGCGTATCGTGATGACCTCATCGGTTATGGGGATTATCTCCAGCCCGGGACGCGGCGCCTATGCCGCCAGCAAATATGCGCTGGAAGCCTGGTCCGATGCGCTGCGTATGGAGCTGCGCCACAGCGGCATTAAGGTCAGCCTGATTGAGCCGGGCCCCATCCGCACCCGCTTCACCAACAATGTCAACCAGACTCAGGCCGATAAGCCGGTGGAAAATCCCGGTATCGCCGCCCGCTTCACGCTCGGACCGGAAGCGGTGGTGGAAAAAGTGCGTCACGCTTTTGTCAGCGATAAACCGAAGCTGCGCTATCCGGTAACCCTGGTGACGCACGCGGTCGCCCTGCTTAAGCGGCTGCTGCCGACCCGCGCGATGGACAAAATTATCCAGGGCTGAGTTGAAGCACCTGCCGCCGTCCCCATATATCTATACAAATATCGATTAAAGAGACTTGCTCATGTCCGCACAGAATATCGTCAATATTACCGAAGCTAATCTACACCAGACGCTGCAGCAATCCGCGACAACGCCGGTGCTGTTTTATTTCTGGTCCGCGCGCAGCCAGCATTGCGAGCAACTGACGCCGGTACTGGAGAGCCTCGCCACCCAGTACAACGGCCTGTTTACCCTCGCTAAAGTTGACTGCGATGCCGAACAAATGCTGGCTTCGCAGTTTGGCCTGCGCGCTATCCCTACGGTTTACCTGTTCCAGAACGGTCAGCCGGTCGACGGCTTCGAAGGCCCGCAGCCGGAAGAAGCGGTTCGCGCGCTGCTGGATAAGTTCCTGCCGCGTGAAGAGGAGCTCAAAGCGCAGCAGGCGCTGGCGCTGATGGAGGAAGAGAACTACGCCGAAGCGCTGCCGCTGCTGAAAGACGCCTGGCAGATGTCGAATCAGGAGAGCCAGATCGGCCTGCTGCTGGCGGAAACGCTGATTGCCCTCCATCGTTCCGATGAAGCGGAAACGGTACTGAAAACCGTGCCGCTGCAGGATCAGGATACCCGCTATCAGGGGCTGGTGGCGCAGATCGAGCTGCTGAAAAAAGCCGCCGACACGCCGGAAATTCAGCAGCTGCAGCAGCAGGTTGAGCAGAACCCGGAAGATGCGGCGCTGGCCTCCCAGCTGGCATTACAGCTGCATCAGGTGGGGCGTAACGAAGAAGCCCTGGCGCTGCTGTTCAGCCATCTGCAAAAAGATTTAGGCGCCGGAAACGGCGAGGTTCGCAAACTGCTGCAAGAGATCCTTTCCGCACTCGGCACCGGCGACGCGCTGGCCGCGAAGTACCGCCGCCAGCTCTATTCTCTGCTTTATTAATGATAATCACCCGGCTCGCGCTGCGCGTAGCCGGGCTACAGGATGGATGTTCTCGTGGCCCGGACAGGCGCGTTCAGCGCCGTATCCGGGAAAAAATCTTACGCGCGTTTTTTCAGCTGCGTCACCACCAGCTGATGGCGCGCATTGAAGAACTTCAGGTAGGTCAGATACCCGGCGATAATCGTTGACAGGCTGGCGGTCGACAGCAGCATAAACGTCACCATAATCTGATACTTTATCGCTTTTACCGGATCAATCCCGGCGAAAATCAGCCCCGACATCATCCCCGGCAGGCTCACCAGCCCCACCGTTTTCGCCGAATCTACCGTTGGGATCAGCGCGGCGCGAATGCTATCGCGAATAAGCCTTGCAGACGCCATCTTCGGCGTTGCGCCCAGGCTCAGCTTTTCCTGAATCTGCTGCTGCTCGCTGCTAAAACGCTGCCCCATATTGTTGTAGCAAAGTCCAACCGCCACCATCGCGTTGCCGGCTACCATCCCGGCAATCGGAATCACCTGCATCGGCACAAAAGCAATCGATCCGGAAACAACCAGCACCGCCAGGGTTAACCCAGCGCCGGTCGTTATCGCGATAAACGAGGAGACAAAGGCTTTGTCGATATATTTGCTACGCTTTTTCGCATTCCACGCGGCGTTAAAGCAGATAAACAGCACCATCAGCAGCGTCAGCACGGCGTGATTAACGTTAAAGATATATTTCAGCACATAGCCGACAATAATCAGCTGCACTATTGCCCGACAAATGCTCCAGATAATCTCTTTTTCCAGCGCCAGCTTTTCCCGGTAGCTAACCACGATCGCTACCAGTACCAGAACCATAGATAACGCCAGCGACTCATTGGTAATATTATGCCCGTTCATTTTTTTTCTCCTCCTGCGCTCTTCCGCCAGCAGGCTTTAGCGTAATCACTTCATCCGCATGGGCAATTTCATTGCTATCGTGAGTGACCCACAGAACGGCGATGTCTTTTTCGCTGGTGTAGCGATGAATAATCTCATTCACATTGGTTTTATTGCTTTCATCCAGCGCGCTGGTAATTTCATCCAGCAGCAGCACCTGCGGCAAAAACTGCAGATTGCGAATCAACGAAACGCGCTGCTTTTCCCCGCCCGAAAGTTCATTGATTGACTTTTCCAGCGTATTTTCCGCCAGCCCAAAGCGCAGCAGATCGGCGACCAGCGCTTTGGGTTCAGGCTGTTTATTACGAATCTGCCACGGGAAGATCAGATTGTCATACACCGAATCGCCAAACAGCGCCGGGGTTTGCGCGCAGTAGGAAACCTGCTGGCGATAGGTTTCCGGCGTCAACGTGTTGATATCTTTACCCGCGAAGAGAATTTTTCCCGACGTCGGGCTCAGCAGCGAAGCGATTATTTTTAATAAGGTGCTTTTCCCGCACCCGGAAGGACCGGTAATTAGCTTAAATTCCCCTGCCCTGAGCTGAAAACTTATCTCATTAAGGATGGTGACATCATCGGCCTGAAACCCCACGTTCTCCAGGCGCAAAATAGCGTTACTTTCGGTCATTATTATTCCCAGTTTTTCAACAACGCCTCTAGTTTACTCCACTTTCCTTTCACCCGGATGCGCGGAAAGATATACTCTGGTTAAACGCGCGCCACTCTCCCGGCGCATCAACAGGCAACAAGACAGGAGGTTTTTGATGCTGATTTTTATCCCCATTCTTATTTTCGTCGCGCTGGTTATCGTCGGAGCGTCGGTAAAAATTGTTCCTCAGGGCTACCAGTGGACGGTAGAGCGCTTTGGCCGCTATACGCAAACGCTGCAGCCGGGTATGAGTCTTGTGGTTCCCTTTATGGATCGGATCGGGCGCAAAATTAATATGATGGAGCAGGTGCTCGATATCCCTTCACAGGAGGTGATTTCGCGCGATAACGCCAACGTCACCATTGATGCGGTGTGCTTTATTCAGGTTATCGATGCGCCGAAAGCCGCCTATGAAGTCAGCAACCTCGAGCTGGCGATCATCAACCTGACCATGACCAACATTCGTACCGTGCTGGGCTCCATGGAACTGGATGAAATGCTCTCCCAGCGCGACAGCATCAACACCCGTCTGCTGCATATTGTCGATGAAGCGACCAACCCGTGGGGCATCAAAATTACCCGCGTCGAGATCCGCGACGTACGCCCGCCGGCGGAGCTGATCGCCTCAATGAACGCCCAGATGAAAGCCGAACGAACCAAGCGCGCCTATATTCTGGAAGCCGAAGGGATACGTCAGGCGGAAATTCTCAAAGCCGAAGGCGAGAAACAGTCGCAGATCCTCAAAGCCGAGGGCGAACGCCAGTCGGCATTTTTACAGGCAGAGGCGCGCGAACGTTCTGCGGAAGCGGAAGCGCGCGCTACCCAGATGGTGTCGTCCGCTATCGCCTCCGGCGACATTCAGGCCATCAACTACTTTGTCGCGCAGAAATATACCGATGCGCTGCAGCAAATTGGCGCGGCGAACAACAGTAAAGTGGTGCTGATGCCGCTGGATGCCAGCAGCCTGATGGGCTCCATCGCCGGGATCAGCGAACTGATTAAAGAAGGGGCTGGCGCCCAGAAAAAATCATGATCGCGCTGATTCTCACCCACCCGCATATTTTCTGGCTCAGCCTTGGCGGGCTGCTGCTGGCGGCGGAAATGCTCGGCGGCAACGGCTATCTGCTGTGGAGCGGCATTGCCGGCGTCGTAACCGGGCTGCTGGTCTGGATGCTACCGTTTAGCTGGGAGTGGCAGGGCACGCTGTTCGCCGTGCTGACCCTGCTGGCGGCCTGGCTGTGGTCGCGCTGGCTGCGTAACCGCGTAAAACGCCAGAAGCCGGCGGACGCTCAGCTTAATCAGCGGGGACAGCAGCTGCTTGGCCGCCGCTTTACGCTGGAAACGGCGCTGGTTAACGGCCGAGGACACGTCCGCGTGGGCGACAGTTCATGGCCGGTAATAGCCGATGACGACCTCATGGCGGGCAGTAAGGTTGAAGTCGTCGCCGTCGAGGGGATTACGCTGCGGGTCAGGGAGCTCCCTAACGGCCGCTAGGCCTGGACTTTGCGGTGACAGCAGCCCGAGAGATTATCGATGATCGGGCAGTCCGCGCTGTCATCGCCTGGACAGGAGTCCGCCAGCGCCAGCAGCTGCGCGCGCATCCCCTGCAGCTCGCTGATGTGGCGCTCAATCTCCGCGACTTTCTCCAGCGTCCGGCGCTTCACGTCGGCGCTGTGCCGCGACGGATCGTTGAACAGGAATATCAGCTCGCGACACTCTTCCAGATTGAACCCCACCTGACGCGCCTGGCGCAGCAGGGTCAGTTCATCCAGATGCTGTTGGCTGTAGCTGCGGTAGCCGTTTTCGCTACGCAGCGGCGGCGTTACCAGTCCCTTCTCTTCGTAAAAACGGATCGCTTTACTGGTTAAGCCGGTTTTTTTCGCCACATCGCTAATATTCATGTTTCCCCCTTGACCTTCCCCTTGCTGGAAGGTTTAACCTTGCTAATACTCGATGAAAGAGTGTGTTCGGTCAATCATTAACCGGAAATTTATTCAGGAGTTATTTATGTCTAACACTATCGACCTCGCGCTTGATGGCCTCTCCTGCGGCCACTGCGTTAAACGGGTGAAAGAGAGCCTGGAGCAGCGTCCCGACGTTGAGCAGGCGGAAGTTACCGTTACCGAAGCCCACGTCACGGGCAGCGCCAGCGCGGAAGCGCTGATTGAGACCATTAAACAAGCCGGATACGGCGCGGAGCTCAGCCACCCAAAGGCTAAACCGCTGGCAGAATCATCAATCCCGCCGGAAGCACTGACAGCGGCCACCACTGAGCTTCCGGCAGCCCGTGACGAAGATGACAGCCAGCAGCTGTTAATCAACGGCATGAGCTGCGCCAGCTGCGTATCCCGGGTACAAAACGCGCTCGCCGCGGTGCCGGGCGTCTCGCAGGCGCGGGTCAACCTGGCGGAACGCACTGCGCTGGTATTGGGCAGCGCGTCCGCCGCAGAATTAGTCCAGGCCGTAGAGAAAGCGGGCTACGGCGCGGAGGCTATCGAAGACGACCTCGAACGCCGCGAGCGTCAGCAGGAAACCGCCATCGCCACGATGAAGCGCTTCCGCTGGCAGGCTATCGTCGCCCTGCTGGTCGGGATCCCGGTGATGGGTTGGGGGATGATCGGCGACAACATGATGGTCAGCGATGATAACCGTACCCTGTGGCTGGTTATCGGCCTTGTCACGCTGGCGGTGATGGTATTTGCCGGCGGCCATTTTTACCGCAGCGCGTGGAAAAGCCTGAAAAACGTCACCGCGACGATGGATACGCTGGTGGCGCTGGGTACCGGCGTCGCCTGGCTCTATTCGATGAGCGTCAATCTGTGGCCGCAGTGGTTTCCGCTGGAAGCCCGCCACCTTTATTATGAAGCCAGCGCGATGATTATCGGTCTGATTAACCTCGGCCATATGCTGGAAGCCCGTGCACGTCAGCGCTCTTCAAAAGCGCTGGAAAAACTACTCGATTTAACCCCACCGTCAGCGCGGGTGGTCACCGACGAAGGCGAAAAAGATCTGCCGCTGGCGGAAGTTCAGGCGGGAATGACCCTGCGTTTGACCACCGGCGATCGCGTTCCGGTCGATGGCATCATTAGCCAGGGCGAGGCCTGGTTCGATGAAGCGATGCTCACCGGTGAGCCGGTGCCGCAGCAAAAAGGCGACGGTGACGCCGTGCATGCCGGGACCGTAGTGCAGGACGGCAGCGTACTGTTTACCGCCAGCGCCGTCGGCAGCCAGACCACCCTGGCGCGTATTATCCGCATGGTGCGTCAGGCGCAGAGCAGTAAACCTGAAATCGGCCAGTTGGCGGACAAAATCTCCGCCGTGTTCGTCCCGGCGGTCGTGGCGATAGCCCTGTTCAGCGCCGCGATCTGGTACTTTTTCGGTCCGGCGCCGCAAATTGTCTATACCCTGGTGATCGCCACCACGGTGCTGATTATCGCCTGTCCATGCGCCCTGGGGCTGGCAACGCCGATGTCGATTATCTCCGGCGTGGGCCGCGCGGCGGAGTACGGAGTTCTGGTGCGCGATGCCGATGCGCTGCAGCGCGCCAGCACCCTGGATACGCTGGTCTTTGATAAAACGGGTACCCTCACCGAGGGTAAACCGCAGGTGGTGGCGATAAAAACCTTTGCCGCCATCGATGAAACCACCGCACTGCGTCTGGCGGCGTCACTGGAGCAAGGCTCCAGCCACCCGCTGGCGCGCGCCATCCTCGACAAAGCCGCAGATCAACGCCTGCCTGCGGTAGATAATTTCCGCACCCTACGCGGACTGGGGGTCAGCGGTGAAGCCGAAGGCCACCGTCTGCTGCTCGGCAACCAGGCGCTGCTTAATGAGCAAAAGATAGCAACGGCTGAAATAGAAGGCGAAATGAACGCCCAGGCGTCACAGGGCGCGACGCCGGTGCTACTGGCGGTAGATGGTCAGGCGGCGGCGCTGTTCGCCATCCGCGATCCGCTGCGTGAAGATAGCGTGGCGGCATTAGCCAGGCTGCACCGCCAGGGTTATCGTCTGGTCATGCTGACCGGCGATAACCCAACCACCGCCAACGCTATCGCTAAAGAGGCGGGCATTGATGAGGTGATTGCCGGGGTTCTGCCGGACGGTAAAGCCGATGCGATTAAGCGCCTGCAAGGCCAGGGACATCAGGTGGCGATGATCGGCGACGGTATCAACGATGCGCCCGCGCTGGCGCAGGCCGATGTGGGGATCGCCATGGGCGGCGGCAGCGATGTCGCTATTGAGACAGCGGCGATTACCCTGATGCGCCATAGCCTGAACGGCGTCGCCGATGCGCTGGAGATCGCCAAAGCCACGCTGCGCAACATGAAGCAGAACCTGCTGGGGGCATTTGTTTATAACTCGCTGGGCATTCCGATTGCCGCCGGGATCCTGTGGCCGCTAACCGGAACGCTGCTCAATCCGGTGGTGGCGGGCGCCGCCATGGCGCTCTCTTCGATTACCGTCGTGAGCAACGCCAACCGCCTGCTGCGCTTTAAGCCAAAATCCTAAGCCGGAAGCCTAAGCTCCTGTCGTTTCAGCCGCCGTGCGGTTGGATTCCCGGCTGGCGGCGTCAACGCCTTAGCCGGGAGCACAACCGCAGATGACCGTGTACCCGTGCGAGAAAATAACCAGACGCCGACGTTCAGTCATTCTGCTCGTTCCGGTGAGTGCTCCAGCCGATAAACCAGTGCCTGCGCGCAGACGCTTTCCCTGGACTTTCCTTGCGCCGTTCTTCCCCAGGCGCTAGCATGAAAGCTTCACACTACGGAGCACGTATGGGCCTGTTAAACCGAATAAAAATGCTGTGGCAAGCCGCCCTCGGCTCGTCTTATTCCTGGCCCGCGCTGGATATCACCCTTCCCGGGGAACGCTATCTGCACCTGGTCGGCAGTATTCATATGGGCACCCGCGATATGTCGCCGCCGCCCGCCCGGCTGTTAAAAAAGATCCGTCAGGCCGATGCGCTGATTGTGGAAGCGGATATTAGCGGCAGCGAAACGCCATTCAGCAACCTCCCCTCCTGTCCGCCGCTGGCGGAACGCCTGAACGCCCCCCAGCTTGCTGCACTGCAAGAGCGAGCGGCAGAAATGGGCCTGTCTGTCGCGCTGTTCGACAGTCAACCGCTGTGGCAGGTAGCGATGGTACTGCAGGCAACTCAGGCGCAAAAACTGGGGCTCAGGGCGGATTACGGCATTGATTATCAACTGCTGATGGCGGCGCGCGAGAGCCATATCCGCGTGATGGAGCTGGAGGGAGCCGACAGCCAGATTGCGCTGCTGCGGGATCTGCCCGATGGCGGTCTGGCGCTGCTGGAGGATACCCTCACCCACTGGCGCACAAATGCGCGTCTGCTGCAGGTGATGATCGGTTGGTGGCTCGATCAGCCGCCGTCAAGAGGGGCTACCTCGCTGCCGACAACCTTTAGCCAGTCGCTGTATGACGTTCTGATGCACCAGCGCAACCTCGCCTGGCGGGAAACGCTGCTGGCGCTGCCGCCGGGACGCTACGTGGTTGCCGTCGGGGCGCTGCATTTATACGGCGAAGGGAATCTGCCGGACATGCTGACGTAAAAAAATGGCCAATATTGCTATTGGCCCGTCAAAGAGGAATTTCATCATTATTATTATTCCGGGGTTCGCGCCCCGGATCGTCTGATTGTCGCTCAAAGTGACCATCACTGCCAATACTATTGCGCAAGATGATACTATTTTTTAGACAGCCGTCGGGCGTATGCTTATGTCACATTTAATCGGTTGGTAAGAAGGATAACGATGACTCCCGCCGTAAAATTACTCGAAAAAAACAAAATTAGTTTTCAAATCCACAGCTACGATCACGATCCGAACGAAACCAATTTTGGTGACGAAGTGGTGCGTAAGCTGGGACTGAACGCCGACCAGGTCTACAAAACGCTGCTGGTTGCCGTTAACGGCGACATGAAGCATCTGGCCGTTGCAGTGACCCCGGTTGCGGGTCAGTTGGATCTGAAAAAAGTGGCGAAGGCCTTAGGCGCAAAAAAAGTGGATATGGCAGACCCGATGGTCGCGCAGCGGGTTACCGGCTATCTGGTGGGGGGTATCAGCCCGCTCGGGCAAAAAAAACGTCTGCCGACGGTGATTGACGCACCGGCCCAGGCGTTTGCCACCATCTATATTTCCGGCGGCAAACGCGGGCTGGATATTGAGCTGGCGGCCAGCGATCTGGCGAAAATCCTTGAGGCAAAATTCGCCGATATCGCGCGGCGCGATTAATTGACGGTTTTGCGTCAGAGGATAATCCCGGAGGCGGCGCTGACGCGCCTTGTCCGGGCTACAAAATCCAAAACCGCTGAGACCTGTAGCCCCGGTAGCTACGCAACCGGGGTTTGGCTCAAACGTTACTGCCAGCTTACCTCGCCTTTCGGTTCATAAGCTGCCGCATCCAACGGTGAGTTTTTCTGGATATACTCTTTCAGCACTTCGGCATCGATAAAGCCGGTATTAACATAGCCGGGCTTCGTATCGATATGCGGATAGCCGTCGCCGCCGGTGGCGTTAAAGCTCAGGGTCGCCATACGATAGGTCTTTGCCGGATCGACCGGTTCGCCTTTGATGGTCAAATTATTGAGCTTGCCGTCTTTAGCCACAAAACCGACGTTGGCAAACTGCGGATAGGCGCCGGAATCGGGCTTCATCTGCGCCACGGCGGTCAGATACTCGGTCACTTCCTTACCGCTCATATCGACATAGACCAGCACGTTGCCGAAGGGTTGCACCTTCATCACATCTTTATAGGTGATATCACCCGCTTCAATCGAATCACGCACTCCGCCGCCGCTCATCACCGCGAAATCAGCATTGCTGCGCGCCATCTGCGCCGCCAGCAGCAAACGTCCCATATTGGTTTGCACGAAACGAACTTTGCTGCGATCGCCCTCCAGATGCGCGTTTACGCTACCGATTTTCACCTGTAGCTGCGCTTTGCCTTTATTCTGGAAAGGCGTCAGCAGGGAGAGCATCTGCGGATTTTCGGGGATTTGCGGCGTATAGAGCACGCGCTCGCTCTCGCCGTTGTCCCAGGTGACCTTTTTCTTCAGGTTGACCGGGATCAGCTGATAGCGCACCAGCTTCATGTCGCCGTTGCGGAATTCAAAATCGGCGCGGCCAACATATTTACCCCACTCATGGGCCTGCACAATCCAGATACCGTTCTGCTTGTCCGGCGCGCACGGGCTACCCGGAACGTAATCCACCTGCTTCTTGTTCTCCGACGCCATGCATACCGGGTCCTGCGAGTGACCGCCGACGATCATCGCCAGCGCTCCCGCAGGCATGCTGCGTGCCATCTCAACATCGCCCGGCGCGTTCGAACCGTGAGCGCCATTGTCATAATGGCCCATGTGGGTAGTAGCCAGAATCACGTCCGGCTTTTCATTCTGCTGCAGCTCCTGGATAACGAGTTTGGCCTCTTCCGCCGGTTTACGGAACTCGATATCGGTAAAGAACTCGGGATTACCAATTTTAGCCGTATCGTCGGTCGTCAGACCGATAACCGCAATATTCAGCCCGCCGCGTTTGAACAGCGCCCACGGCTTAAACAGACGCTCGCCGGTGCTTTTCTGATAAATATTCGCCGAAAGGAAAGGGAACTTCGCCCATTTTTCCTGCTGACGGAGTACGCTAAGCGGATTATCAAATTCATGATTACCCACCGCCATTGCATCGTAGCCAATCAGGTTCATCCCGCGGAAATCAGGTTCCGCGTCCTGTAAATCGGATTCCGGCACGCCGGTGTTGATATCGCCGCCGGATAACAGCAGCACGCTGCCGCCTTCTGCCGCCACCTCTTTGCGAATACCGTCAACCAGCGTTTTTTGTGCGGATAGCCCATATTCGCCGTAGTCGCTACGCCAGAAGTGGCCATGATGATCGTTAGTATGCAGGATGGTTATTTTGTAAGTTTTATCCTGCTCATAAGCCTGCGCTGACAGGCTCCCCAGCGATAGCGCCGTAAATAGCGCCAGCGCAACGCCTTGCTTCATAAAGTGCATATTTCTCTCCCTGACGAAGTGACAACTGCCGAAAGTATAGCGAGTTGGCCGATTAGACAAATATGTTTTCAGAATTGCGACTTCCTTCAAACCTTAGGGGCAGGTATGTTAGGCAGATAATAATTCCACCTGCATCCTCTATAAAAAACACTTAAGTGAACCTATGGCAATGAATCAGACCGCACAACCCTTATCCGGCCCTGCTGCTGCGCCGCAAAAAGCACGCACCTCGTTTCGCATTCTCGGCGCCATCAGCCTCTCCCATTTGCTAAACGATATGATCCAATCGCTTATTCTGGCTATCTACCCGCTGCTGCAGGCCGAGTTTTCGCTGACCTTTGTGCAGATAGGTATGATTACCCTCACCTTCCAGCTGGCCTCATCGCTATTGCAGCCGGTCGTCGGCTATCTGACCGACAAACATCCGATGCCGTGGTCGCTGCCGATAGGCATGTGCTTTACCCTGAGCGGTCTGGTGCTGCTGGCGATCTCGGGGAGCTTTGGTATGGTTCTGCTGGCAGCCGCGCTGGTCGGCACCGGGTCTTCGGTCTTTCATCCGGAGTCTTCACGCGTGGCGCGTATGGCTTCCGGCGGTCGCCATGGCCTGGCGCAGTCGATATTTCAGGTCGGCGGCAACTTTGGCAGCTCGTTAGGCCCGCTGCTTGCGGCCCTGATTATCGCTCCTTACGGTAAAGGTAACGTTGGCTGGTTTGTCCTGGCAGCGCTGTTGGCGATCGTCGTGCTGGCGCAAATCAGCCGCTGGTATGCCGCTCAGCATCGGATGAATAAAGGTAAACCGAAGGCGCTGATTGTAAATCCGTTGCCAAAAAACAAAGTTATTCTGGCGGTCAGTATCCTGTTACTGCTGATTTTCTCGAAATACTTCTATATGGCGAGCATCAGCAGCTATTACACCTTTTATCTGATGCAAAAATTCGGATTGTCGGTGCAAAATGCCCAGTTTCATCTATTTGCCTTTCTTTTTGCCGTCGCGGCAGGAACGGTGATTGGCGGGCCTGTCGGCGATAAGATTGGGCGCAAATATGTTATTTGGGGCTCTATCCTTGGCGTAGCGCCGTTCACCCTTGTTTTACCCTATGCATCCCTGGAATGGACCGGGATTTTAACGGTGATAATTGGTTTTATCCTTGCCTCAGCCTTTTCCGCCATTCTGGTCTATGCCCAGGAGCTATTACCGGGGCGGATCGGCATGGTTTCTGGTTTGTTCTTCGGTTTTGCTTTTGGCATGGGTGGCCTTGGCGCCGCGGTACTGGGGCTCTTAGCTGACCATACCAGCATCGAACTGGTCTATAAAATCTGCGCTTTCCTGCCTCTAATCGGCATCCTGACGATATTTCTACCTAACAACCATCAAAAGTCATGATTCTTCGGTAGCCAAAGTGTAACTTTGGCTACCACAATCCCTTACCCCACCAGCATTACCCCGCATAAGCTGCTGCCATTTTGCGCTCCGTGCTTTTTTGCACGTCAATTGCATTTTTCTGCAAAATTCAACGATTATTCATAAACAAAACCGCTGAAAGTGTCATAAACTATTATTCGGTTTTTTGGTTTTATACCCTAATTCATTCAAGTTGCAGGACAAGCCACTTGTGCCTTGAACAGCGCTGGCGCTGGCCCCCAAGGGCGAGGCTCATGGATGAGCTAAGTAATAAAGCCTACGCCCATGCAAATTGAAGCATGACGGGTATGTACCGAAAATGGATCAGCTCACCACTGCAAGGAGACGGAATGCACCACGCAACACCGCTAATCACCACCATTGTCGGCGGCCTTGTGCTCGCCTTTATTCTCGGCATGATTGCCAATAAGCTACGTATTTCTCCTCTGGTGGGATATCTATTAGCGGGCGTGCTGGCCGGACCTTTTACCCCAGGTTTTGTTGCTGATACCAAGCTGGCACCGGAACTGGCCGAGCTCGGCGTGATCCTGCTGATGTTCGGCGTGGGTCTGCATTTCTCCTTAAAAGATCTGATGGCGGTTAAGGCCATCGCCATCCCGGGCGCTATCGCCCAGATAGCCGTAGCGACCCTGTTGGGTATGGCGCTCTCTGCCATGCTGGGCTGGTCGTTAATGACCGGTATCGTTTTTGGTCTGTGTCTTTCTACCGCCAGTACCGTGGTGCTGCTGCGCGCGCTGGAAGAACGGCAGCTTATTGATAGCCAGCGGGGGCAAATCGCCATCGGCTGGCTGATTGTTGAAGATCTGGTGATGGTTCTGACGCTGGTGCTGCTGCCGGCGGTTGCCGGCATGACCGAGAAAGGCGACGTGGGCCTGGCTTCTCTGGCCCTCGATATGAGTATTACCATCGGCAAAGTCGTCGCCTTCATCGCCATTATGATGCTCGTCGGCCGCCGCCTGGTGCCGTGGATTATGTCGCGCAGCGCGGCAACCGGTTCACGCGAGCTGTTTACGCTGTCGGTACTGGCGTTAGCGCTCGGCATCGCTTTCGGCGCCGTTGAGCTATTTGACGTCTCCTTCGCCCTCGGCGCCTTTTTCGCCGGTATGGTGCTCAATGAATCCGAGCTCAGCCATCGCGCGGCCCACGATACGCTGCCGCTGCGCGACGCCTTCGCCGTGCTGTTCTTTGTCTCCGTCGGAATGCTGTTCGACCCGATGATTCTGCTTGAGCAGCCGCTGGCGGTACTGGCGACGCTGGCTATCATCATTTTCGGTAAATCGGCTGCCGCCTTCTTCCTGGTGCGGATGTTCGGCCACTCGCCGCGCACTGCCCTGACCATTGCCGCCAGTCTGGCGCAAATCGGTGAATTCGCCTTTATTCTTGCCGGTCTGGGAATGGCGCTGGATCTGCTGCCGCAGGCCGGGCAGAACCTGGTGCTTGCCGGCGCCATTATCTCCATCATGCTCAACCCGGTCCTGTTTACCCTGCTGGAAAAATACCTCGATAAAACGGAGACGCTGGACGAACAGACGCTGGAAGAAGTGCTGGAAGATGAGAAACAGATCCCCGTTGATATCTGTAACCATGCGCTGCTGGTCGGTTTCGGTCGCGTCGGGAGCCTGCTTGGTGAAAAACTGATGGCTCAGGGGATACCGCTGGTAGTTATCGAAACGTCGCGCACCCGCGTTGACGAACTGCGCGCGCGGGGTATTCGCGCAGTTTTAGGTAACGCCGCCAATGAAGAGATTATGAATCTGGCGCATCTGGACTGCGCGCGCTGGCTACTGCTCACCATCCCTAACGGTTACGAGGCCGGAGAGATCGTGGCCTCAGCGCGCGAGAAGTGCCCGAATATCGAGATCATCGCGCGCGCGCATTACGACGATGAGGTGGAATATATTGTTGAACGCGGCGCCAACCAGGTAGTGATGGGCGAACGAGAAATCGCCCGCGCCATGCTTAAGCTGCTTGAAACGCCGCCAGCCGGCGAGCTTATTACCGGTTAATGCTTCCGGCCCCGACTCCCCGGGGCCGACTTTATTTACCGGCTTAACGATCCCAGTAGGCCTCTTCCAGACTATCTTCACGCTCCGGCAGGCCGCGGGTCAGACGCGGTGAATGCTGGTTCAGCACCTGATAGCTCACGCGGTTAGCGTATTTACACACCTGCGCCAGCGAGGAATAGGTCAGCCATTTGCATTTGTGCTTGCTGGAGTTCGGCACGTTATTGCGATGATAATTATTAGCGGTGATGTCGTGCAGCAGTGCCGCCAGCGCGCCGTCGCCGGCGCCGTTGGTGTTCATGATCTTCTCCGGCCCGCCCATATAGGGTGCGATATGCGAATAAATACGCAGCGGATTCTCGCAGTCCTGGTGGCGCATCGCGCGGCTGAATTCATACTGGTTAAACTCGGCAATCGCGCCCGGCAGCAGCGGATGCTGCGTTTTGCGCTTAGCCTCATCCTCGGTAAAACTGGCCATATACAGCCCGGCGGGCCCGGCGGTGCACAGTACCAGGTCAACCCACTCCAGCGCTTTGTCGGAAGCCAGCAGCGGATCGGATAGGCCGGTCAGCGCTTCCGCCTCCTCTTCGTTCATCGCCAGAATAGAAACGTGTTCTTTGAGAAACGCCTGCCACCACGCCGGATTATCAGCGATAACGTATTTAGTCCCCAGGGTCAGGACCACCGGTACATCGTGCTTTTTCGCATATTTGATGGCCTGCATCGTCGCATCCGGCATCGGCTCACCCGGCTTGCAGCGGACGAGGTAGGAGGTCAGCACCAGCGCGGAAGCGCCGGCGATCACGCTTTCCGGAATGCTTTCCGGGCGGAGCTTATTCATATGACCGGGGCTGATCGCAAAGGTGCGCTCGCCGGAGTCGCTAATAAGGGTAAAGCAGCGACCAATCGCGCCATCCACGCCTTGCAGGTAGTTCAGATCGGTACGGCTGGAGGTGTTGCACAGGTAGCGATAGGCGTAGCCGCCGATTTCAATATTGCTGCACATGACGCCAAGCAGAACCGAGCGGTCATCCGCCAGCACCGAGTAGTTGTGCATGGTGTTTCCGATGGTACCACCGGCAAACTGGTGGGTAATCAGATCGTTGCGGACCAGTTCCTGGTACAACGCTTCGGCGACATCATCCTCAATCACCAGCGAATGCCCGGCGCTCAGGCCGTAGCGTACGATAAACGCCTCATCCACTTTCGCTTCGATATCGACCAGGGTTTGATCGATGCCGACAACCCAGGCGACGTTAGACTCATTGTCCGGCTGAATTTGTTGCAGCAGCGGATCGCGAGCGTTGACGGGAAAATAGTGTTTGGATTTGCGTTTACCGGGAAATTTCATAGTGGCGATTTATTGACAGTGAACAAGCGGGGAATAGTAGCATACTCCCCGCCGCACGCGCGATCAGCGATATTTCGCCGTCAGGTTGACCATCATTTCAATATGCGCGGTGTCCGCATTAAGCGCCGGTATGTACTCATATTGCTGGCCGCCGGCTTCAAGGAAGATTTCCCGGTTTTGCACCGCGATCTCCTCCAGCGTCTCCAGGCAATCGGCAGCAAAGCCGGGGCAGATAACCTGAATATGCTTCACCCCTTTCTCACCGAGCATTTTCAGCGTTTCGTCAGTATAGGGCGTCAGCCACGGCTCACGACCAAAGCGCGACTGAAAAGTCATCATGACCCGGTCAGGCGACAGGCCAAGGGCTGAAACCAGTTCACGAGTGGTATCGCGACAGCGCTGAGGATAGGTATCCCCTTGCTGAGCGTAACGCTGTGGAATCCCATGATAGGAGAGCAGCAGTAAATCCGGCTCGCCGTGCACCGCAAACGAAGCGCGTACGCTGGCGGCCAGCGCGTGAATGTAGTCCACATCATCGGCATAGTCGCGAATAAAAGAGATGCCGGGAATCGCGCGCTTTCTGGCGAGGATACGCCCCAGCTCATCCCAGACCGCCGCCACGGTAGAGCAGGAGTATTGCGGATAGAGCGGTAGCACCACGATGTGGTCCACACCCTGCGCCAGCAGTTCATCCACCGCGCTCTCCAGCGACGGCGAGCCGTAGCTCATCCCCAGCGCCACCGGCGTATCCGGAAGCCGCGCGGCCAGCGCCTGCCGCTGCTGCTGGCTATAGACCATCAGCGGCGAGCCGTCTTCCATCCAGATGGACTGATAGAGCTTAGCGACCCTGGGGGCGCGCAGGGGCAGTATCACGCCGCGCAGCAACGGCCACCACAGTAGACGGGAGGTATCCACCACGCGCCGATCGCTAAGAAACTGTCGTAGATAGCGCTTAACCGCGTCGGGCGTGGGCGCATCGGGAGTGCCTAAATTGGCTAATAAGATACCTGTTTTCGTCTGATGCATTACCGCCTCTTAACCATTTGAATCGCTGACAATTGTAGCTGAAATGGCGCTAAACGGAACCAATCATAGAAAAAGGTAAAATGAGAGGAGTTCTCACCCCGCCGCTGCGGGATGAGAACTAACGGAATTAACCGAGGATTTTTTCCAGTTCGGCGCGAACGTCCGCCACCGCTTTGGTGCCATCAACTTTCGCGTATTGGGTATTGCCCGCTTCGGCTTCTTTCTGATAATAGCCGATCAGCGGAGCCGTCATCTGATGATACTCAACCAGACGCTTACGCACGGTCTCTTCCTGGTCGTCTTTACGGGTGGTCAGCTCTTCGCCGGTCACATCGTCTTTGCCTTCGACTTTCGGCGGATTAAATTTGATGTGATAAACGCGGCCGGAAGCAGCGTGAACGCGACGGCCGATGATGCGGTCAACGATCAGTTCATCAGGAACATCGAATTCCAGTACGTAATCTACGGCAATGCCCGCTTCTTTCATGGCGTCAGCCTGAGGAATGGTGCGCGGGAAGCCGTCCAGCAGGAATCCGTTGCGGCAATCTTCCTGAGTGATACGCTCTTTCACCAGGGCGATAACCAGTTCGTCGGTGACCAGCTTACCGGCGTCCATAATATCCTTCGCCTTTTTGCCCAGCTCGGAGCCTGACTTCACCGCGGCACGCAGCATGTCGCCGGTGGAGATTTGCGGAATACCGTATTTCTCCATGATGAACTGAGCCTGAGTTCCTTTACCCGCGCCCGGAGCGCCAAGCAGAATAATACGCATTACGAAAATCCCCTCAAAAGTTGATTCAATATTTCAAAAAACGCTAAACCATACCACCAGAACGCGGATGGCTCAAGGAAGGCGGGGCGGCTGAAACGGTTAATGGTGAGATATTTTACGTAGAGTGCGTTTTGTTGCCCTCATTCCGCTCCTCTCCCGCAGGGCAAGGAAGAAAACACGCGCCGGAGCCAGCAGGGGAACAGGGAGAAGCAGGCTAAACGATGACAGCCTCCGCGCCAGCATGTCAATGCCGGGCAAGTCCCCTCTCCCTGACAGGGAGAGGGTGAGGCTGAGGGGAAAGATTACGACGCCAGCAGCTGGTTCATGCGGCGAATAAACTGGTTCGGATCTTCCAGCGTACCGCGCTCGGCCAGCAGCGCCTGATCGAGAAGCAGCTCAACCCACTCGCCGAATTGCGCATCATCCTGAGTGTCCGCCGCGCGTTTTACCAGCGGATGCAGCGGGTTCAGTTCGAAGATGTACTTCACTTCCGGCGCGGCCTGGCCCGCAGCGGCAAACAGTTTCGCCATTTGGGTGCTCATTTCATCCGCGTCGGTGGTAACGATGGCCGGCGTATCGGTCAGACGATGGGTCAGGCGAACCTCTTTCACCCGGTCGCCGAGCAGCGTTTTGGCTCGCTCAACGAACGGCTCCAGCGCCTTCTCAGCTTCTTTTGTGGTTTCATCCACTTCGTCCGTCAGCTTATCCAGCGACTCATCGGCTTTCGCCACCGACTGGAACGGCTTACCGTCGAACTCGGTCAGATAGCTCATCATCCACTCGTCGATGCGATCGGAAAGCAGCAGCACTTCAATGCCTTTCTTACGCAGCAGTTCCAGATGCGGGCTGCTCTTCGCGGCGGCGTAGCTGTCGGCGGTAATGTAGTAAATCTTCTCCTGCCCTTCTTTCATGCGGGAGACGTACTCTTCCAGCGACACGGTCTGCGCGGCGGAATCGGTATGGGTACTGGCGAAACGCAGCAGTTTAGCAATGGTCTGTTGGTTAGCGTGGTCTTCCGCCGGGCCTTCTTTCAGCACCAGGCCAAACTGCTGCCAGAAGGTCTGATATTTTTCCGCGTCGTCTTTCGCCAGTTTTTCCAGCATCTGCAGGGCGCGCTTGCTCAGCGCAGTGCGCAGATTGCGGGTCACGCTGCTGTCCTGAAGGATTTCACGCGACACGTTCAGCGGCAGATCGTTGGAGTCGACCAGGCCGCGGACGAAGCGCAGGTAGTTCGGCATAAACTGCTCAGCGTCATCCATGATGAAAACGCGCTGTACGTACAGCTTCAGGCCGTGTTTATGGTCGCGATTCCACATATCCCATGGCGCCTGCGACGGGATATACAGCAGGCTGGTGTACTCCTGCTTGCCTTCAACGCGGTTGTGGCTCCAGGTCAGCGGATCGCTGTAGTCATGGGCAATATGCTTATAAAACTCGTTGTACTCGTCGTCTTTGATTTCCGACTTATTGCGCGTCCACAGCGCCTGGGCTTTGTTAATTTTCTCCCAGGTAATGACGGTTTCACCGTCCACTTCTTCGCGTTTTTCAATTTCCACCGGCAGCGCGATGTGATCGGAGTATTTGCTGATAATCGAACGCACGCGCCAGTCGTTGAGGAAATCATCCTCGCCTTCGCGCAGGTGCAGCGTGATCTCGGTACCGCGATCGGCTTTGTTAATGTCGGCAACGGTATATTCGCCTTCGCCAGCGGACTCCCAGAATACGCCATTTTCTGCGCTGTCTCCCGCCGCGCGGGTACGTACGGTGACTTTATCGGCGACAATAAACGCTGAATAGAAGCCCACGCCGAACTGGCCAATCAGTTGGCTGTCTTTCGCCTGGTCAGAGCCCATGGACTCAAGGAATGCTTTGGTGCCGGACTTAGCGATGGTGCCGAGATGGTCAATCACTTCATCGCGGTTCATACCAATGCCGTTATCGGCAATGGTCAGGGTGCGGTTGTCTTTATCAAATGAAACACGCACGCGCAGTTCGCCGTCGCCTTCATACAGATCCGGCTGGGACAGGGCGCGGAAGCGCAGCTTGTCGGCCGCATCGGAGGCGTTGGAAATCAGCTCACGCAGGAAAATTTCTTTGTTGGAATAAAGAGAATGGATCATCAGGTGCAGAAGCTGCTTAACCTCTGACTGAAAACCACGAGTTTCTTGTCCTTTCATCTAAATCAACCTCAACAATGCCATTGTTAATGGTAAAAAAACCGTTGAGGGTGAGATGGGGACAGAGGAAGACGTTTTCAAGCGGAGGCCCCGAAAAGCGCCTCCGTTTGATTAAAAACGAATCTTATGCCGTCCGGCAAGAGAGTGTGACAGCGTTGTGCCGTCAACCATTTCCAGCTCGCCGCCGACCGGTACGCCATGAGCGATACGGCTCGCCTCTACGCCATACTGCGCGCAAAGCTCGGCGATATAGTTCGCGGTCGCCTCCCCTTCAACCGTTGGGTTGGTTGCGAGGATCACTTCCTGCATCGATTCGTCACGCAGACGCTGCTCCAGGCGATCGAGCCCAATGTCATCCGGCCCGATGCCGTCAAGCGGCGACAGATGGCCCATCAGCACAAAATAACGACCGGAAAACTGCCCGGTCTGCTCGATAGCGTAGATATCCGCTGGGCTCTCTACCACGCAGATCTGGCCGTTTTCCTTCCGCCGAGGGTTGCTGCAAATATTGCATACCTCCTGCTCGGTGAATGTGCGGCAATCGGCGCAGTGGCCGATTTCCGACATCGCGCGCGTCAGCGCCTGCGCCAGGCGCATCCCGCCGCTGCGATCGCGCTGCAGCAGGGTAAACGCCATGCGCTGCGCCGACTTCGGGCCGACGCCCGGCAGGCAGCGCAGTGCTTCCATAAGCTGCGTTAACAGCGGACTGGTTTGCATCAGAACGGCATCTTAAAGCCTGGCGGCAGCTGCATACCGGCGGACACAGACGCCATTTTTTCTTTCTGCGTCTCTTCGATGCGGCGGGCGGCATCGTTAAACGCGGCGGCCACCAGATCTTCCAGCATCTCTTTGTCGTCTTCCAGCAGGCTCGGGTCGATCTCAACGCGGCGGCAGTTATGCGCACCGTTGATGGTGACTTTGACCAGGCCTGCGCCGGATTCACCGGTCACTTCCAGTCGAGCGACTTCTTCCTGCATCTGCTGCATTTTTTCTTGCATCTGCTGGGCCTGCTTCATCAGGTTACCCAGACCGCCTTTTCCACCAAACATAGGCTTCTCTCTCAGTAGGTCATCGTTAAGGATGCTGACCACAAGTCAGACTTGCAATCAAATGGGGCGAATACTCTCTTCATCCAGGTCCGCATCGAAAAATCGACGCAGCGTCTGAATGTTATTATCCGCAATAATCGCTTCACGCGCCTGCGCGAGCTTTTCTTCATAAATTGCCTGCCGCCACTCAAGCGGCGTGCGCATCGCGGGATTATCATCTTCCACGATGGTCAATTCAACCGGCGTACCGTACAAAATACCGAGCGCTTCCGCCAGCTTTTGCTGCGCGCCCGCCGAATTCAGGTGCCGCTGGCTCGGGCGAAGATGCAGGCAGACGCGGTTGCCCTCCTGCTCTTTCCAGGCATTGAGGGCGACCTGCTCCACCAGCTTTGGCACCGCAAGCCGGCTGACTTCCGCCGCCCAGCTATCGCGCTCGACCGCTTCAATAGCCAGTTTTGCCGCCAGTTCCGGCGTTTTTTCATGCTCCAGCGCTTTTTTCAGCGCCTTCGGCGTCGCCACTTCTTCTTTCACGGTTTCAACAACCGTCGTCGATTTCCAGCGATAAGCTTCTTTTTTCGCTGGCGCTTTTTCCAGCGCAGCAGCAGGCGGACGCGCCTGTACGCGTTCAGTAATCGAACTCAGTCGTTCCAGCGCAGCGTTATTCACCGGCCGCGCGCGGGAAGCGGCTGCCGGTTCACTCTTTTTTGGGGTGGGCGCTCCCTGGCTGCGCTGCAGTTGGCTGCGTGCCGCCAGCACCTGGCTGGTGGTCTGCGGCAAATTCTGCGGCGGCGGCGGCGGTGGAGCGGATGCCGGGGCGGACTGCTGTGCAGGGGCGGCCTGAATAGCCTGCGCCGGCGGCGCCTCCGGTTCCGGCAGCGGCATACGCGGATGGAACGCCAGCGCACGCAGAAGCGTCATCTCAACGCCCATCCGGCGATCCGGCGCGTATGGAAGCTCTTTACGGCCAATTAATAACGTTTGATAGTACAGCTGAACATCGGTAGGCGGCACCGTCCGCGCCAGCTCGCGCATGCGTAGCTCTATCGCGGCCATATCCGCCCCCAGCGCCGACGGCGACAGCTGAACCATTGCAATGCGGTGCAACAGGCTCTGCATTTCCACCAGCAAAGCCTCCCACTCCACGCCGCGAGCGGCAGCTTCATTGACGCCGGCCATGACGCGTTCGCCATCGGCGGCCACCAGCGCTTCAATCAGCGAGAGCGCCTGATCGTCGTCAAGCGTACCGAGCATGGTGCTAACGGATTCAGCCGTCAGACGGCCGTCGCCGCTGGCGATAGCCTGATCGGTCAGGCTTAATGCATCGCGCAGGCTGCCATCCGCCGCGCGCGACAGCAGCTGCAGCGCGCGCGGTTCGAAAGCGATCTGCTCGACGCCGAGGATATGCTCAAGCTGATGGCGAATCTGTTCGACATCCAGCGCCTTAAGATGGAACTGCAGGCAGCGGGAAAGAATGGTCACCGGCAGCTTCTGCGGATCGGTGGTCGCCAGCAGAAATTTTACGTGCGCCGGCGGCTCCTCCAGCGTTTTTAACAACGCGTTGAAGCTGTGGCGCGAAAGCATATGGACTTCATCGATCAGATAGACCTTGAAGCGACCACGGGCCGGCGCGTACTGAACGTTATCCAGCAGATCGCGGGTATCTTCGACTTTGGTGCGCGAAGCGGCATCGATCTCTATCAGATCGACAAAGCGCCCCTGTTCTATTTCACGGCAGTTATCGCAGACGCCGCATGGCGTGGCGGTAATACCGGTTTCACAGTTTAATCCTTTTGCCAGCAGGCGTGCGATAGAGGTTTTACCCACGCCGCGGGTGCCGGAAAAGAGATAGGCATGATGAATGCGCCCTAACGACAAGCCGTTCGCCAGTGCGGTCAGCACATGTTCCTGGCCGACGACGTCAGCAAAGGTTTGTGGGCGCCATTTACGGGCTAAGACCTGATAACTCATGGGCTGGCTCTGAAACGCTGGAAGGTGAAATCACGAGGGGGTCATGCTATCACAGCCCCGCTCAATCAGCGAGGCTATGTGGAGGGATTTGCTTAGTGACCCGGGAAAGGGACCAGGCTATAGCAGTTAATTCCCAGTTTTTCCAGACGCTGCTCGCCGCCCAGATCGAACAGATTGATAATAAAAGCCGCATCGTGCACTTCACCGCCCAGGCGACGGATAAGCTTCACGGTGGCGTCGATGGTGCCGCCGGTTGCCAGCAGATCGTCAACCACCAGGACTTTATCGCCTTCTTTGATCGCATCGACATGGATTTCCAGCTGATCGGTGCCGTACTCAAGCTCGTAGCTTTCTGCGATGGTCTCACGCGGCAGCTTACGCGGCTTGCGTACCGGAACAAAGCCTACGCCCAGCGCCAGCGCAACCGGTGCGCCAAACAAGAAGCCACGCGCTTCGGTGCCCACCACTTTGGTAATACCCGCGTCTTTATAACGCTCGGCCAGCAGTTCAATGCTGAGCGCATAGGCCTTCGGGTCTTCCAGCAAGCTGGTGACATCACGGAAAAGGATGCCAGGTTTCGGATAGTCCTGGATGCTTTGGATGCTGTTCTTCAGATATTCAAGCTGCTGTGCTGTTGCGGTCATAAGTGTATGCCTGATTAAAACGGTATTACTCACGGGCATGCCAAATGGGCCAAAGAAACATTTGTTTAACCTTTGACCAGGCTTACCCGCGCTCGAAAACGCCAGAATTTACTGGCTGTCAGCGACAATTGCAACCATCATTATTGCGCATCAGTGCTTTTGTTGCTTTGCATCAACCACCGGAATGCGCCACATAAATATCAGCAGACAGGCCAGAATGATCAGCAGCAAGATGCGCACCCAGGTAAGATTAACCAGCCACAGGGAAATAGCAAAGGTCAGCAAAATCATCGCTATCGCGCGCGGCTTCGCTCCCGGCGGCATGGCGCGGTATTTCTGCCAGTGACGCAGGTAACCGCCAAACCATGAGCGGTACAAAAGCCAGTGGTGAAAACGCGGCGACGAGCGCGCAAAGCACCAGGCGGCAAGCAGGATAAAAGGCGTCGTCGGCAGTAGCGGTAAAAATACGCCCAGCGTTCCCAGCGCTACCGCCAGCCAGCCAATGATGATCAAAATAATACGTGGCATAATGCGAATCGTTATCAAGAAGATAACGCTAATGTAGCACAGTTGCTTATCAGGGGATGGAGGAGTTATTTGAAAACCACCCGGCTTTTACATTCGCTGGAAAATCAGCTTGCGGAGCTGGCCGCCCGGGTAGCGCCAATGGCGAATCACGCGACCCTCAGCCCGCGTTTCGATCGCCAGCTGTTTCGGACCCGCAGCACGCAGATGCAGGCTTATCTCAATGAGGCCAGCGATCGTTTAACGGAATTAAAGCTGGCGGTCGAACGCCAGCAGCTCCCCCAGGTTGCCTGGCTGGCGGAACATCTTGTGGCCCAAATCGCCGCCATTAGCAGGGAAACGGCCACCTGGTCGTTACGCGCCTGGGATAGCGCTTCGCCGACGCTTAGCCGCTGGCAGCGCCGGCGTATCCAGCATCAGGAATATGAGCGGCGTCTGCTGGCCATGCGCAACGATCGCCAGAGACAGCTGGCGCAAGCCACCTCTCTTGAGGAACAGCAGCGGCTGGCAAAAGAAGTTGACGCCTACGCCGCACGCCTTGCCCGCTGTCGCGACGCGCTGGAAAAAATTGAAAACAGGCTGGCCCGATTAACACGTTAAGTGGAGGAAGAAAGATGTCGCTGGAAAATGCGCCTGACGAGGTCAAGCTGGCCGTCGATTTAATCATGCTGCTTGAGGAAAATAATGTCCCTGCGCAAACCGTGCTAGCTGCGCTGGAGATTATCCGTCGCGATTATGAAAACAAAGTAAAAAGTGCGGAAGAGGCCTCGCAAAACGCGCCGGAGTAGCCTGTTGCCGGATCGTTGGGGGTGGCAGAGTCATCGCCTGCCCTTACCAAAACGGATAAATGCTCATGGAAATATTCTCACGTACGCCGCACGATGCCATTTTTCGTCAAATGTTGACTCAGAAAGAGGTCGCCCGCGATTTCTTACAGCTTTACCTCCCGGCGCAGTTTTTAAGTATCTGCGATCTTAGTACGCTGCAGCTGGATTCAGGCAGTTTTATCGAAGAAGACCTGCGCTCCAGCTACTCGGATATACTTTACTCTCTGCAAACGCGGCACGGCGCCGGATATATCTATGCGCTGATTGAACATCAAAGCTCTCCGGACAAGCTCATGGCTTTTCGCCTGATGCAATATACGCTCGCAGCCATACAGCGTCACCTTGATGCTGGCCACGATACGTTGCCCCTTGTGGTCCCCATTCTGTTTTATCACGGCGCCGTCAGTCCCTGGCCGCATACGCTCAACTGGCATCATCTCTTTGACCATCCTGAGCTTACCAGCGCGCTGTACGGCGGTGATTTTCCACTGGTGGACCTGACCGTTATGCCAGTTAATCAATTCATCCTCCACCAGCGTATGGCGATGCTGGAACTGTTGCAGAAGCATATCCGCCAGCGCGATCTGGCCGAATTGCAACCGATACTGATTGCGCTGCTGGCGATTGCCGAATGGCTGGAAGAGAAAGGTCGTAAAAAAGGGAGAAGAGAAGGCAGACTGGAGAGTCGACAGAAAGGCCGTAAAGAAATCTCGCACAGCATTGCGCTGAAAATGCTCGCCAGCGGGCTGGATCCTAAGATGGTGATGGAGCTGACGGGTCTGAGCCCGGAAGAACTCTCCTCGCTCAGCCGTTAAAATCTGCGGGGCGGGTATTTACCGCCCCGCCATGCTTAGCTCATCGCCGGAGTGGCATCGTCGCCTTTATCCCGCTTCACCTCGGTGACTTCATCGCCCTTCTCATTGCGAAGATGAACCTCCAGCTGGTTAAAGGCGATATCAATATTGTTCTCACGACACAAACGATCGATCGCCCGGTTAAGCTCATCCACTGCATAGCTGCGATCGCGAAGTTCGCGCACGTATAGTCGTAGTTCATGATCGAGCGTACTGGCGCCGAAAGTGGTAAAGAAAACCGACGGCGCGGGCTCCTGCATCACTTTCGGATGCTCGTGCGCGGCCTTAAGCAGTACTTCTTTAACCTTATCCAGGTCAGAACCGTACGCGACGCCAAGGCGGATGACAACGCGGGTGACGGTATCGGAGAGCGACCAGTTAATCAGACGCTCAGTCACGAAGGCCTTATTGGGGATAATCACCTCTTTACGGTCAAAATCGGTGATGGTCGTGGCGCGAATGCGGATTTTGCTGACGGTGCCGGAGAAGGTGCCAATGGTCACCGTATCGCCAATGCGCACCGGGCGCTCAAAGAGAATAATCAGACCGGAAACAAAGTTACCGAATATTTCCTGTAAGCCGAAACCTAAACCAACCGACAGCGCCGCTGCCAGCCACTGTAGTTTATCCCATGAGACGCCCAGAGCGCCAAATACCGTCATCGCGCCAATAACAATAATGGCGTAATTAAGGATTGTCGTAATGGCATAAGACGCACCCTGGCGCATATTTAGTCGGGACAGCACCAGCACTTCCAGCAGTCCCGGCAGGTTGCGAATTAACGCCCAGGCAACCATCGAAGCGACAATCGCGAACAGCAGGCTCCCCATGGTAACGCTTTTCACGGCGCTGACCCCGGCTTCGGTACCGTTGTAATGCCACAGCGTAATACTATCGAGATAGGCGAAGACGGTGATGAGATCCGACCAAATCGCCCAGAACAGGACCGCAAACAGCGCGATCATCACCAGCATCGTAATACGCAGCGTTTGCTGGTTAACCTGCTCCAGAGCAATTGTCGGTTCTTCCTGCGGCTCGGCTCCTTCAGCCCCCTCTTTAACCAGATGCTGACGACGCGCCAGCGCGCGGCGCCAGGCAATACGCCGCGCGGCCACGCTCAGGCCGCGCAGCACGGTCTGATACAACAGGTTCCACAGCATCACCAGATAAACGGTTTCAATCCAGCGGCCGGCCAGACGCAGCGTCGTATAGAAATAGCCGGTTGCCGTCAGCACCATCAGGGCGATGGGAACGATCGATAGCACGGTAACGGTGATAAGGCGCAGGCTGTGAGATTCTTTATCACGCCAGCTTTCGCGGCACATCGGCAAGACCAGCACCGCGATCAGCAACAGGTTGAGGAAAATAACGAACTGCCCGAGAACGTCATCCATCAGGTGCAGCGGCGACAGTTCCGACATCACCGACCAGAAGTTGAGCGGCAGCAGCGCAAGGCTCACGCGAACAATCTGCCGCCGCCAGTGGCTGGTCAGCTGTGACGGCATATTAAAGTGGCTCACCGCCACGCCGTCTTTTTCCAGCACTTTCCAGCACAGGCCAAACACCAGCCAGAATAGCGCCAGCTTCTTGCTATAGGCCCACAGAAGGTCGCTAATATTCAGCTGCATCGTCAGCAGAATCAGACCGACGGCGAGTATGACCAGCACCACAGGCAGCGCCCGAATCAGATCGATAAGAATCGCTTTCGGCGTGTGGAGCTGCGTATCGTTGCGCAGTTGCCCCACCTGCGACGCCAGCTTAGCCTGATACGCTTTCAGCCAGTTCAGACGCCAGCGAATCAGACCGGCAATCAGCAGCAGCGGCAGGCCGGCCAGAAAAGCGATAAATACCGCAGGCCAGGCCTTTTCCCAGTTTACGGTGATTTTCATCGCCTTAAACTGTCCTTTCAGCGCCTCCGGGAAGGCTTTAAACCACTCCCAGTCCATCGGGCGGTTGCTATTTACCCAGAAAATCTGCTGCGTCAGGATGGCTTTCAGGTTGGTTGACACGCTCATTAGCTGCTGCTGATTGATTTGCAGGTTAATCGCCATCATCAGCTGGTTGCCGAGCTGTTTATTAAACTGATCGAGCAGTTCCCGGCGCATATCAACAATCTCAAGAAGTGCATCATGCACTTCGGGATTCACC
This sequence comes from Klebsiella sp. HN106, assembly GCF_051209435.1. NCBI lineage: Bacteria > Pseudomonadati > Pseudomonadota > Gammaproteobacteria > Enterobacterales > Enterobacteriaceae > Klebsiella > Klebsiella sp. HN106. The sequence continues at coordinate 728,555 of NZ_JBLURD010000002.1, forward strand.
TCGCTGCTATGCCCCTCCTCCAGCTTCGCGACATACGCATCGCTCTGGAATAGCGCATCGCGCTGCTGGTTGACCTCGAACTGCTCAAGGCGCAGGTCGGCGATGCGGTTGGTCATGTCGCTTAGCTCCTCCGCAGAGGGCAGCGTTTGCTGTTGCTGATAAAGGATACGCGACAGCAGCAGGCTGCCTTTCAGCACGGAAATCTGCTCTTTAATATCGCGCTCGGATTGCAGAGCACGATCGAGCCAGGTCTTCACTTTAATGTTGCGCTGAACCAGCTGATTACCCGTTTCCGTTGCCGAAATGAGCCTTTCGCTCAACTGGTGATTAATGTCCAGCTCCTGCTTGACCAGCGGGTTTGCCTGAATACGGGCCGTTTCGTCCGGAGAAACCGCTTCCTGAGCCGTCTTTTCCGTCAGCGTCAGGCGCTTGCTATTCACCGCTTCCTGCAACAGCTGAAGCTGATGCTCCAGTCGATTGCTGTAAGCGGTGATGTAGTCACGCTGCTTTTGCAGGGTATCCTGCAGCACCGTGTTGCCTTCCAGGCTTTTACGCTGTTGATCTATCTGTGCATTCAGCAAGGCCTGCTGCGCCAGCAGCAAATTCTGCTGGGTAGGACGTAGCGCCTCTTCGCCCGTAGTCGTGCCATTCAGACGATTACGGATCTGCTGCAGCTGCTGAGAGGCGGAATACATCGCATTCTGCACGCGTTCCGGCTGCGTCTGTAGCGAAACAAGCTGACTATTATAAGTCGCCAGATCGTTTTGCGCGTTTTGCAAATCGTCCAGAGTCTGAGAGACGCGCGATTCCAGCTGGCGCAGCGACAAGGTGCTCAGCGTTTTACGCGTCGCCTCGTCGTTGGGGACATCGCTTAGCGCGTTCAGGCTATCGATAGCCTGATTCATTTTCGCAGGCGCCTGAGCGACCTGCTGGCGCAGCTGCGTCGTTTCCGACTTTATGCGCTCAATTTTATCGAGCGTTTCCAGCGTCTGAGTCAGGTCCTGCTGAACCAGCTTATCCTGGGGAGTCAAATCTTTTTGCTTGTTCAGGGTCGTGAGCTGGCTCTGGACCTCGGAGCGTTCAGGTAAATCAGCCGCCAGCGCCGAATTAACGCTAATACAGCCGATAAAAAGCATCAGGGTAAGAACTACAGCAGAGAGGGCATTTCGCCAACGGATAGTATGCAGCATAGTGTTAACATGAGTGATTGCAAAAGCCGGAGAATACCGGGGGTCGTCGCAGCGCGAAGAATAGCACTTCTGTTATCACTAAAATAGCGGCGGACAGCAGGAATCATTCCTCTGGTGTCCGCTAGCCGGGTTAAGCGTCCAGTCCTTCAGAACTGCGCAGAGAGGGGCAAAATTGATACATTTCCAGCAGGACTTCGACATAATCCCGCGCTTCTTTTTGCAGATCAAAGGCGTTCGGCGCCAAAAGCCAGTTCTCCATCAGGCCGGAAAGATAGCTGCGCATGAGGATCGCCGCCCGGCGGGTTAATAAATTGGCGGGTAGCATCTTCGCGACAATGCACTCCTTTAATGTTTGTTCGATACGGTCGTAGCTCTCAAGGCAAAGAATGCGCTGCGCTTCTTGCAGCGTGACCATCTCACCGACGAATTCACATTTATGAAAGATGATTTCCATCATCAGCCGTCTGCGTTTTTCTGTCACAGTGGCTTCAAGGATATACACTAAGATCTCTCGCACAACTGACAGTGGATCGTTGGGGAATTTTGCCCGATACTCAACTTCGAGATCGTTAATATTGGCTTCTGACAGTACCCATATTTCATTAAATAAGTCCGATTTATTTTTGAAATGCCAATAGATAGCCCCCCTCGTCACACCGGCAGCTTTTGCAATTGCGGCCAGCGAGGTGGATGATACGCCTTGCTGCGAAAACAAACGCAGAGCAACATCCAGAATATGTTGCCGGGTCTCAAGCGCCTGTTGTTTGGTTTTTCGTGCCATAGGTCGATGAGTTTACAGAGGTTACGTTTACATACATTTGTGAATGTATGTACCATAGCATGACCATAATAGAAACACAGCAGTGGGTTTGTGGTCGATTGAGCCACTGAACAATTTGAAATTGGACACTCGAGGTTTACATATGAACAAAAACAGAGGGTTAACGCCTCTGGCGGTCGTTCTGATGCTCTCAGGCAGCTTAGCGCTAACAGGATGTGACGACAAACCGGCTCAGCAAGGAGCCCAGCAAATGCCGGAAGTCGGTATTGTGACGCTCAAATCCGCTCCTCTACAAATTACTACTGAACTGCCGGGCCGTACCAGCGCCTATCGCGTTGCGGAAGTTCGTCCTCAGGTCAGTGGCATTATTCTGAAACGTAACTTCACCGAAGGCAGCGATATCCAGGCTGGCGTGTCTCTTTATCAAATCGATCCGGCAACCTATCAAGCCACCTATGAAAGCGCGAAAGGCGATTTAGCCAAAGCGCAGGCTGCCGCCAATATGGATCAGCTGACGGTTAAACGTTACCAGAAACTGTTAGGCACTAAGTACATTAGCCAACAGGATTACGATACTGCCGTAGCCACGGCCCAGCAGAGCAACGCTGCCGTCGTCGCCGCTAAAGCCGCGGTTGAAACCGCGCGCATCAATCTGGCCTACACTAAGGTGACCTCCCCGATCAGCGGCCGCATTGGTAAATCCGCGGTCACGGAAGGCGCGCTGGTGCAGAACGGCCAGACTACTGCCCTGGCGACCGTGCAACAGCTTGATCCTATCTACGTGGATGTGACTCAATCGAGCAACGATTTTCTGCGTCTGAAACAAGAGCTGGCTAACGGCAAACTGCAGCAGGAGAACGGTAAAGCGAAGGTTGAACTGGTCACTAACGACGGTTTGAAATACCCGCAGAACGGTACGCTGGAGTTCTCCGACGTTACCGTTGATCAGACCACCGGTTCTATCACGCTGCGCGCGATTTTCCCGAACCCGGATCACACTCTGCTGCCCGGCATGTTCGTTCGCGCGCGCCTGGAAGAAGGCGTAAATCCTGATGCGATTCTGGTTCCGCAGCAGGGCGTAACCCGTACCCCGCGCGGCGATGCCAGCGCGATGGTTGTCGGCGAAGGCGATAAAGTCGAAGTTCGCCAGATTACCGCCACTCAGGCGATTGGCGATAAATGGCTGGTCACCGAAGGGCTGAAAACTGGCGATCGCGTCATTATTAGCGGTCTGCAGAAAGTCAAGCCAGGCGTACAGGTAAAAGCGCAGGAAGTCGTTTCTGATGAAAAACAGCAAGCCGCAGGCAACGCTCAGTCAGAACAAACCAAGTCTTAACTTAAACAGGAGCCGTTAAGACATGCCTAATTTCTTTATCGATCGCCCCATCTTTGCCTGGGTGATCGCCATCATCATTATGCTGGCTGGGGGGCTCTCGATCCTCAAGTTGCCAATAGCGCAATATCCGACGATTGCGCCGCCGGCAATTTCCATCACGGCCATGTACCCCGGTGCCGACGCAGAAACCGTGCAGAACACCGTGACTCAGGTTATCGAACAGAACATGAACGGTATCGATCACCTGATGTACATGTCTTCAAATGGCGACTCCACCGGTACAGCAACCATCACTCTGACCTTTGAATCCGGTACCGATCCGGATATTGCTCAGGTACAGGTTCAAAACAAACTGGCGCTGGCGACACCGCTGCTGCCGCAGGAAGTACAGCAGCAGGGTATTAGCGTTGAAAAGGCATCCAGCAGCTTCCTGATGGTTGTCGGCGTTATTAATACTAACGGCACCATGAATCAGGATGACATTTCTGACTATGTTGCCGCCAACATGAAAGATGCGATTAGCCGTACCAGCGGCGTTGGTGACGTGCAGTTGTTTGGTTCCCAGTACGCTATGCGTATCTGGATGGACCCAAACAAACTTAATAACTTCCAGTTGACGCCAGTTGACGTTATCAGCGCCCTGAAAGCGCAGAACGCCCAGGTTGCAGCAGGACAGTTAGGCGGTACGCCCCCGGTGAAAGGCCAGCAGCTGAACGCCTCCATCGTGGCGCAGACTCGTCTGACCAATACTGAAGAGTTTGGCAACATTCTGCTGAAGGTTAACCAGGATGGCTCCCAGGTTCGTCTGCGCGATGTCGCGCGCATTGAGCTGGGTGGTGAAAACTATGACGTTATCGCGAAGTTTAACGGTCAGCCAGCTTCTGGTCTGGGTATTAAACTGGCGACCGGCGCGAACGCGCTGGATACCGCAAACGCCATTCGCGCCGAACTGAAGAAAATGGAGCCTTTCTTCCCTTCTGGCCTGAAGATTGTTTATCCGTATGACACCACTCCATTCGTGCAGATCTCCATTCACGAAGTGGTAAAAACGCTGGTTGAAGCCATCATCCTGGTGTTCCTGGTAATGTATCTGTTCCTGCAGAACTTCCGCGCCACCTTGATTCCGACGATTGCCGTGCCGGTCGTACTGCTGGGGACGTTCGCCATCCTTGCGCTGTTCGGTTTCTCGATAAACACGCTCACCATGTTTGGTATGGTGCTCGCCATAGGCTTGCTTGTGGATGACGCCATCGTGGTGGTGGAAAACGTCGAACGTGTAATGGCAGAGGAAGGGCTACCGCCGAAGGAAGCCACGCGTAAATCGATGGGCCAGATTCAGGGCGCGCTGGTAGGTATCGCGATGGTGCTTTCTGCGGTGTTTATCCCGATGGCCTTCTTTGGTGGTTCCACCGGTGCGATTTACCGCCAGTTCTCGATCACCATCGTCTCCGCGATGGCGCTGTCGGTGCTGGTCGCTCTGATTCTCACCCCGGCGCTTTGCGCCACGATGCTGAAGCCAATTCAAAAAAGCAGCCATGGCGCAACCACTGGCTTCTTCGGTTGGTTTAACCGCATGTTTGATAAGAGCACGCATCACTATACCGACAGCGTAGGCAACATCCTGCGTAGTACCGGTCGCTATCTGGTGCTGTACCTGATCATCGTTGTGGGAATGGCCTGGCTGTTCGTTCGTCTGCCAAGTTCGTTCCTGCCAGACGAAGACCAGGGCGTATTCCTGAGCATGGCGCAGCTGCCTGCAGGCGCAACTCAGGAGCGTACCCAGAAAGTACTGGATGAGATGACCAATTACTATCTCACCAAAGAGAAAGATAACGTTGAATCGGTATTCGCCGTAAACGGTTTTGGTTTCGCTGGTCGTGGACAAAACACCGGTATCGCGTTCGTCTCTCTGAAGGACTGGAGCCAGCGTCCAGGCGAAGAGAACAAAGTTGAGGCGATTACCGGCCGCGCGATGGGCTATTTCTCGCAGATCAAAGATGCAATGGTCTTCGCCTTTAACCTGCCGGCAATTGTTGAACTCGGTACCGCAACGGGCTTTGACTTCCAGCTGATCGACCAGGCTGGCCTGGGCCATGAAAAACTGACCCAGGCACGTAACCAGCTTTTTGGAATGGTTGCGCAGCACCCTGACGTATTGAGCGGGGTTCGTCCAAACGGCCTGGAAGATACTCCGCAGTTCAAAGTGGATATCGATCAGGAAAAAGCGCAGGCGCTTGGCGTGTCTATCAGCGACATCAACACGACGCTTGGCGCGGCATGGGGTGGTAGCTACGTCAACGACTTCATTGACCGTGGCCGCGTGAAGAAAGTGTATATCATGTCCGAAGCGAAATACCGCATGCTGCCGGAAGACATTGGCAACTGGTACGTACGCGGTAGCGATGGACAGATGGTACCGTTCTCCGCCTTCTCAACCTCGCGCTGGGAATACGGCTCGCCGCGTCTGGAGCGCTACAACGGTCTGCCATCGATGGAAATCCTCGGCCAGGCGACACCGGGTAAGAGTACCGGTGAAGCGATGAACCTGATGGAAGAGCTGGCGGGTAAACTGCCTGCCGGTATCGGCTATGACTGGACGGGTATGTCATATCAGGAACGTTTGTCAGGTAACCAGGCGCCAGCGCTGTACGCTATCTCGCTGATCGTCGTCTTCCTGTGTCTGGCGGCGCTGTACGAGAGCTGGTCAATTCCATTCTCGGTCATGCTGGTCGTTCCGCTCGGTGTTGTGGGGGCGCTGCTGGCTGCCACCTTCCGAGGATTGACTAACGACGTTTACTTCCAGGTTGGTCTGTTGACCACTATCGGCCTGTCGGCGAAGAACGCGATACTGATCGTTGAATTCGCCAAAGACCTGATGGATAAAGAAGGCAAAGGCCTGATTGAGGCAACGCTTGAAGCCGTTCGTATGCGTCTGCGTCCGATTCTGATGACCTCCCTGGCGTTTATCCTCGGCGTAATGCCGCTGGTTATCAGCTCCGGCGCAGGCTCCGGCGCGCAGAATGCCGTAGGTACTGGCGTAATGGGCGGGATGATTACCGCGACGGTTCTGGCGATTTTCTTCGTGCCGGTATTCTTCGTGGTCGTGCGTCGCCGCTTCAGTAGGAAAAATGAGGATATTGAGCACAGCCATCCGGTTGAGCATCATTAATCTCTCCATTAAGGGCCGCATTCGCGGCCCTTTCACTTTGTCTCACTTTAAAACGCACGGATTGTGATTGTTTATTTTATAACCTGAGATATAATATTTAATGATGATTACCGCTGCTTATCTATGACCTTTTTTCACTGACTTTACTCCCTCAACTCCACACTAAGAATATTCTCAATCACTGACATTATGTATGGTTGTATCAACGTATCAGCTAAACGCACGGGCTAACCCGATGATATATAAGGTCAGTCTTCGATTTTTCCGTTGTAGTTAAAGGCACGATATAATAAAGACCGAGGCATTTAAGATAAATTGACCGCGTTAATTGTAATTTTTCGTAATAGCACGATGAAATCTTTTTAAGAGTGGATTATAGTTAAAGAGCAAGATTACAATGTATGTGTCAGGTCTGTTAGTCGTGTTCATCCCACAACGGTGTCGATAGTCGTCGTTAAACCACTAAAAAGGGGGATGCGTTATGGACGAATACTCGCCAAAAAGACATGATATTGCGCAGCTTAAATTTCTCTGCGAAACCCTGTATCATGACTGTCTTGCAAACCTGGAAGAGAGCAACCATGGCTGGGTTAATGACCCAACCTCTGCTGTCAATCTTCAGCTTAATGAATTGATCGAGCACATTGCCGCGTTCGCACTTAATTATAAAATTAAGTATGCTGAGGATAATAAGCTGGTGACTCAGCTTGACGAATATCTGGATGACACTTTCGTGTTGTTCAGCAACTACGGCATTAACACTGCAGATCTGCAGAAATGGCGTAAATCAGGCAACAGGTTATTCCGCTGCTTTGTGAACGCCAGTCGGGAAAACCCGGCCAGTCTTTCTTGTTAATATTATTACAATCAAAAGGTGAATTTATGTCTGATAAAACATTAACCAAAATAGACTATTTGATGCGCTTACGACGTTGTCAGACAATTGATACGCTGGAGCGCGTAATTGAAAAAAATAAATATGAACTTTCTGATAATGAACTGGCGGTATTTTACTCAGCAGCCGATCATCGTCTTGCTGAACTGACGATGAATAAACTGTATGACAAGATCCCGCCATCGGTCTGGAAATTCATCCGCTAATTATTTCAAATGAAAGCCCGAACTCTTGTGCCGAAAACGCCCTTCCCTCATGCTGCTAATAAATGCGACACCGGTCACAGAAGCTGTTTCCGTACCTATATGAAACCGGTTTCTTTTTTATACTGTGGCGGCCTACAATGAGGAAATAAGGGAAGCCTCCATGAGTGAAGAAAAACAAAAAATGATTGCCGGTGAACTGTATGTGTCAGGTGACGCTGAGCTAAAGGCCGACCGTCTACTGGCCAGACAACTGTTGCATCGTTACAATCATTCAGCGCCTGAAGAGCGTGAATTAAGAAAAGCATTACTGACGGAACTGCTAGGCCACGCAGGCGACGCTTATATCGAACCCACTTTTCGCTGCGATTACGGCTACAATATCTTCCTCGGGAAAAATTTCTACGCCAACTTTGATTGCGTGATGCTGGATGTGTGTCCGATACATATTGGCGAAAACTGCATGCTGGCGCCGGGTGTGCATATTTATACCGCAACGCATCCCCTTGACCCTGTTGAACGAAATAGCGGTAAAGAGTACGGAAAACCCGTCACTATTGGCCACAATGTATGGATTGGCGGCCGGGCCGTAATTAATCCTGGCGTGACTATCGGCGACAATGCCATCGTGGCTTCCGGTTCCGTAGTGGTGAAAAATGTGCCAGCCAACGCCGTCGTCGGCGGAAACCCGGCTCAAATCATAAAAATGGTGGAGAGCGAAAAACGGTAACTGTTATGCTTTTCCGCAACCAATCTGTTACTTTTCCCACGGATTTACGCAACATAAAATAGCCTTCAGGCTGAGCCCAACGCGCATCTGTTCGTCGCGTCTGCATAGGGGCTCATGGCAGAATTTGGGGAATAAAATGACAGAAATACAGCGGCTGCTGAAAAGCACCATTGATGAGCTTAATGTGCAAGAGAAGCGCGATAACCGTCCGCGCTTTAGCATAAGCTTTATTCGCAACCATCCATGGCTTTTTGTCGCGATGTATGCGGCTTTCCTGGCAACACTCATCGTGATGCTGCGTTCTGAAACGCTGGTAGATTCGGTCTGGCTATTAATCGTACTATTTGTTCTGCTGAACGGCTTCTTTTTCTTTGACGTTTACCCGCGCTATCGCTATGAAGACATTGATGTTCTGGACTTCCGCGTTTGTTATAACGGGGAGTGGTACAACACTCGATTTGTTCCCGGTCAGCTCATCGACCGAATCCTGCAGTCGCCGCGCGTCGATGGCGAGCAGAAAGCTCAGTTGCAAAAAATGATCGCCACCAAAGGCGAACTCTCATTTTACGATGTCTTTTCCCTTACCCGCATCGGTGCTGCGCAATAAGGCGATCCAGCGTCCGTATCGCAGAAGGAAAGCGTGATGCGGACGTATTACCGTAGCCCAGAACAAAGCCGCTTCTCGCCTTTTTTTCATTCAGATAAAAACGGCTTAATGCGCCGGGCGCGAGCTGAAACCGCCGGGCCTGCTGCACAATAGCTTCATCATCAACGTCTTCGACGACGACAGTCAGGTGTAACCCCCCCTCGCCGCCTGATATTTCATAAGGGTGAGTAAGCTCTGCCGCCAGCGTTTCCCGCAGCTGCTGCTGGCGTTTGCGATACAAGCGGCGCATAGCGGCAAGATGACGCGCGTAGTGCCCCTCTTCGATAAACAGCGCCAGCGCCCGCTGTTCAGCACGATGACCGCCGCGTAACAGTGAACCAATCGCGCCTCTTGCGGCATCCGCCAGCCCCTCCGGCATCACCATAAAGCCAATACGCAGCGCGGGAAAAAGCGTTTTGCTGAATGTCCCCAGATAAACTACCGGCGCCTGCCTGACCATTCCCAGCATGGCGGGAATCGGTTCGCCGCTATAACGAAATTCACTATCGTAATCATCCTCGATAAGCCAGGCATCATGACGGCGGGCATATTCCAGTAAAGCCAGTCGCCGCCCGGCGCTCATCACCGAACCGCAGGGGTATTGATGGGACGGTGAAGTAAAGATTAATCGCGGTGCTGCGCTATCATCATCGGTATCGAACCGCATACCCTCTCGATCGACGGGTATACCCTTGATGTGAAGCCCGGCTTTAATAAACATGCTTTTTGCCCCTAAATAGCCGGGTTCTTCCACCCATGCCGTCTCCCCGGCAACGCTCAGCAGATGCGTACATAAATCAACGGCTTCCAGCGCTCCTTCCGTAATCACAATTTGCCCGGCTTCGCAGCGAATGCCCCGGGAGAGCGCCAGATGACGGGCAATCGCTTTGCGCAATGCAAGTTCCCCCTGCGCATCGCCGTAGCCCAGCAATGCGCTTCTCTCCTCGCGCAATACCCGGTCAAGGAGTCGACGCCAGATAGCAAGAGGAAAGTAGTTAACCGCAGGCATTCCCGGCGTAAAGAGCAGCGTGGGCGAATCACGACGCGTGGCGGCGGGTAATCCCTGAAGGTACTCAGGGAGCACAATCACGCGCGCCGCAACCTCCTCTTCACCCTGCGACTTCAAAAGCGCGGCGTATGTCCCCTGGCGGCTACGCAGCAGATACCCCTCCATCGCCAGCTGCTCCAGCGCGCCGTTGACGGTATTGCGCGATAGCTTCAGACGCTGCGCTATAGCCCGTGAACCTGGCAGGCGGCTACCGCCCGCCAGCGTACCTTGCAAAATGGCCGCTCGCAGACGGAGATAGAGCGTGCGCTGCAGGGTTTCACGCCCTCTGTCGCACAGCGCCTGCTCCAACAGAGTAAAAAAAGCATCATCAGGAATATTCATTTTGGCTCCTCGTGGTACTACGAGAACATACTCTGATGGCCCTTTTTATGGAACCAATAAGCGCTTAATCTCACAGCATTCGTCCATAGAAGGAAATCCTGATGAGCCATCTTAATCAATACGATCAGCCCGTTGGCACCGCCCTGCCCGACTGGCAGCCCTGTCCACATCCTGAAAGGGTGAACCTGCAGGGCCGCTTTTGTCGGCTAGAGCCTTTGCGCTCCACGCATGCCGGCGCGCTGTTTGACGCCCACCGCTTAGCCCCGGATACCCGAAGCTGGACATGGCTGCTGCGTGAACCGGACAGCAGCGTAGAGGAGTACCGCGCATGGATTGAGAGCGTTTCCGGGCAGAACGACCCCATTCACTTCGCGGTGATCGATAAGCAAACAGACCAGCCCGTGGGCTCACTGGCGCTGATGAGAATTGACGCTAACAACGGCGTTGTTGAAGTCGGCCACGTTCACTTCTCGCCTTTACTGAGCCGGACCGCAATGGCCACCGAGGCCCACTGGCTGCTGATGGATTACGTCTTTGATACGCTCGGCTATCGGCGCTACGAGTGGAAATGTAACAGTCTCAACGAACCGTCACGCCGGGCGGCGCTGCGGTTGGGATTTCAGTATGAGGGGCAATTTCGTCAGGCGCTGGTGATAAAGGGCCACAACCGCGATACCGACTGGTTTTCCATTATTGATTCCGAGTGGCCACAGATAGACAGGGCAATGCAGCAATGGCTGGCCGCCGACAACTTCAGCGCCGACGGCCAGCAGTTACGTACGCTGGGGAGCTTTCGTTAACGTCTTTTCTTGCGTCCCTGTACGGCTTTAAAGCGGGGATTGCTTTTGCAAATCACGTATAGCCGCCCCTTGCGCTTCACGATCTGGCAATCCGGGTGGCGTTGTTTCGCGCTACGCAATGAGTTTAGCACCTGCATTATTTGTCCCTCTTCGCATCAATAAAGCCGCCAAAGCGCTGACGGAAACGCGCGGTACTACCTTCGTTGTTGAAGGCCTTCTGCTTACCGGTGTAATACGGATGCGATTTGGACGATACATCAAGCGTCACGTAGGGGTACGTCTCGCCCTCCAGTTCGATCTCACGCTCGGTTCTGATAGTAGAACCGACCTTAAAGTATTCGTCGGCGCTGGTATCGTGAAAAACCACCGTACGATAATGCGGATGAATATTGGGTTTCATAGCGACCTCAATCATTATGTTATAACATAACAATACCGTACACCGTGTAAAGACAAAGATCAACCCTGAGAATGAGAAGGATGAAAGGGCGGCGAGAGCGCCCTTTGCAGATTAAGGACTTAGCTGATGCGCCAGAGCCCGGAGCTGCTCAGCAATAGACTGCAGATTTTTGCCAGGCTCCTTTTTTGGCCCGGTAGAATGGCGTACAACCAGACGAGCCGGAAGGATAGAAGACGTATGTGATGTTTCGTTATCGCCGCTGTCGAGAATGCGCCGAACGGCCTCCTTCCCTTGCAGATCAAGATCCAGCGAAACCGTGGTTAGCGCCGGGTAGAAGAACGAACTCTCATAAGTGTCATCATAACCAATAACCGACTTTTCTCCCGGAATCGGTACCTGGTGCTGGTGAAATGCGCTCAGTACGCCCAATGCCATCTGATCGTTACCTACCAAAACGGCGGTAAAGTTTGGCGTCTCCCGCAGCATTTGCAGCGCGCCAGCGTAGCCGCTTTGCGCGTCCCAGTTGCCGCGAATCACCGTTACCGGCTCCAGCCCGTAACCCTCCAGGGTTTCTATCCAGCTTTTCAGACGCAGTTTGGCCGATACCGAACTTTCAGGGCCGGCCAGCAACGCGATTTCCCGATGGCCCATCTCATAGAGATACTTGACGCTGGCCCGTGTACCGTCCGCCGGATTAAACGAAACGTTAAACACCGAGCTGTAGGGGTCGACATCTAAAAAAAGACAGACGATGTCATCGTTATCAGCGGCTATTTTTTGGGCCTGTTCAGTCTCCAGCGGCACGTTGATGATGACCTTATCCACCAGTTGAGACTTCAGTTCATTAATAGAGTCCTGGATACTTTGGTTGACGCTCTCATCAATCATGGAGATGAGCACCTGATAACCTTCCACGTTCGCATAGCGTTTTACCGCCGCAGCCACCTGGGATGGGGCATGCAATGCAAGGGAAATTGTGACCAGGCCCACGGTACGACTTTGCTTACCTACCAGCTGTTGCGCCAGGCGGTTCGGGACATAGCGCAGCTCCTCAATGGATTTCTCCACCTTGCTGCGCGTGGCTTTGGATACATTAGCAGATTTGTTCAGTACCCTGGACACGGTCTGATAGGAGACGCCCGCATGGCGTGCAACGTCTTCTAAGGTCGCGCTTTTAGACTTCATGGTCCGGTTCCTTGTGTTGTTATCCCTGAATTGTAACAGGGGCAATGTGAAAAAACGCTCATTGCCGTATTCCTCCTCCAACCATAGCCATAAAAAGTATTACGCTCACAATACTACAAATTGTGAATGGACTCACTTTGCGTAACAAAACTCGCCTTTTTATTTGCAGTTAATCACACTATGGCGATCATTCAATTGCCTGATTTCAGGTTTAGGCATTTTATGACATCGGTTATGTGAACGTAATACAAAACAATAAGAGGATAGACATGAACACTACGCTGCGCACACTTTCCGTTGCGTTGGCCGCTGCGCTGATTTCACCATCCGTGTTTGCTGCTTCCGCCACCCTCCCGGGTATCGACTTTCATGGCTATATGCGCGCCGGGGTTGGGGTCTCCGGCGACGGTAGCCAGGCCGAATGGCAAAAAAATAAAATTGGCCGTCTGGGTAACGAATCTGATACCTACGGCGAGCTGGAGCTGGGATCGGAGGTCTACAAGAAGAATGACGTTAGCTTCTACCTCGATAGTATGGTCAGCATGGTATCTGACGGCTCAAACGATAATGAAACCACGCTTGATGACGATGCGCAGTTCGGCCTGCGGCAGCTAAACCTGCAAATTAAAGGTCTGATCCCCGGCGATCCAAATGCAGTCATCTGGGGCGGCAAACGCTACTATCAGCGCCACGATCTGCACATTATCGATACGAAATACTGGAATATTTCCGGATCCGGCGCCGGGATCGAAAACTATACGCTCGGTCCGGGCGCCGTTTCATTTGCCTGGATCCGCGGGGATGCCAATGACGTCGACTACCGCGTCGATGGCGATAGCAACGTCAATATTAACTATCTTGATTTGCGCTATGCGGGCTGGAAGCCGTGGGCCGGATCCTGGACCGAATTTGGTATCGACTACGCGATGCCGAATACCACTAAAAAGCAGGATACCTACGGCGGACTCTATGATGCTGAAAACGGCGTCATGCTAACCGGTGAAATCAGCCAGGATATGCTGGGCGGTTACAACAAAACGGTTCTGCAATACGCAAACAAAGGACTGGCGCAGAACATGGTGTCCCAGGGGGGCGGCTGGTATGACATGTGGAACTACGTCAATGACGCCACCGGCTACCGCGTTATCAATACCGGTTTAATTCCGATTACTGAAAAGTTCTCTATTAACCACGTCCTGACCTGGGGCTCCGCGGATAACATCACCGATTACACGGATAAAACACGCATGCTGTCGCTGGTGGCGCGCGGGCAGTATCAGTTCACCGAATATGTGCGCCTGATTGGCGAAGTGGGCGGCTTCTACCAAAAAGATAGCTACAAAAATAATACCGATTACAAACAAGCCGGTGAGAAATACACCATTGCGCTGGGCCTGGCCGATGGACCTGACTTTATGTCGCGCCCGGAACTACGAATTTTCGCTTCATACCTGAATGATTCCGAAAATGGTAAGCCGTTCGAAGATCGGACCGCCAATAATACGTGGAACTTTGGTGTACAGGTCGAAGCCTGGTGGTAATAGCCGTTTAACTGTTTTATCGCCAACTGTAAAGTTATTAATTACCCTCCGGTAATGATTATTGCCATTGAATGCCTGTTATATTTTCGGGATAACTCATTATTGCGTTATCCCGTTTTATTTTATTTCCGGCTGGCAAAGTGCTCATCAAGTAATTGCCGTAAAGCATCCGACTGCTTACCGAAAATAGCATGCACCTGTTGCCCCAGAATAATAACCCCAAGCGCTCCCTGCTGCTGTAAGGCCTGAGAATCAACTATCGATAGATTATTGACCGTGACGCGTAAGCGGGTAATGCAGGCGTCAACGTTAATAATATTCCCTTCACCACCAAACGCCTGAATTAAATAATCAATCTGTTGTTGCTCCGCATGACTTAAAGGTACCGCCGCACGAGGCTGCGAGAAGTAATTCAGAAAGGATTTTAAACTCACCATACCAGACTCCTGATTAGCAGATAAAAAAACGCCTGCTCGCAGGAGCAGGCGCGGGGAGAGAAAAATTACGCGCGACGACTGAGGATACGGCAATCCCATGCATTTAAGACCAGCGGCGTATTCAGCGCCGTACCGGTGAGACAGTCCAGATAGCCTTGCGGCAAAACCACGCTATGCTGCTGCGCGCTGTAGTTTTGCAGGAAAACGTAGGCGGTTTCACCGTCCGTGCGTGCGGTCGCTACTACGCCCGGCGGGAAATCAGCCTCAACCGCGCGCGGCAGAGAGAGTTCTTTCATCAGGCTGCAGAAGAAGTCCCGCTGGAAGGCCAGATCGTTGCGCGACGCAACGTGCCATGCCTTGCCATTACCAAAGTGATTGACGGTGACCGCCGGTCTTCCTGCATAAAAATCATCGCGATAGGTAGCCAGCGGCTGCGCGCTTTCAGCATGAATCAGTTCACACAAATGGCGTACCTGGTACGGCCCCTGCAAGCCAGCTTCATTACCCGCCAGCCCCTGTACCAGGTTGCGTTCGCCGTCGTTCAGGCAGTCAATTTCTTCCGCCCAAATGCCCAGCAGTTTACGCAGCGGGCCCGGGAAACCGCCGAGATGGCAGAGGTCGGACTCGTTCACTATCCCTGCCCAGTATGTTGTAACTAAATGACCGCCGTTAGCCACAAACGCTTCGGCGCGTTCGGCAAATCCCTCACGAACCATATACAGCATTGGCGCAATGACCAGTTGATAAGGACTCAGGTCAACGTCAGCATCGATAACATCAACCGCAATCCCCTGCTCCCAGAACGGACGGTAATGTTCGTTGACGGTATTTTCATACTCCATGCCGAGATTACGCGGCCCCTGAGCATCATCCAGCGCCCAGCGATTTTGCTGATCGAAGATAATCGCCACTTTCGCATCCGTCCGGCAGCCCACGACGCCAGGCAGCTGGCTTAACATCTCGCCGAGCTTCGTCACTTCGCGGCCCACGCGCGTATCCAGATGACCGACATGATCGATAATCGCGCCATGGAACTTCTCCACCGAACCGCGGCTTTTACGCCACTGAAAATACTGCACCGAATCCGCGCCGTGCGCCACCGCCTGCAAAGAGGAGAGAATATGCATTCCCGGCTTCTTAAGCTTACTGGTTGGCTGCCAGTTAGTCGCACTGGGAGTGGATTCCATTAATACAAACGGCTTACCGCCCTTCAGGCTGCGCATCATGTCGTGATACATCGCGGTATAGCAGGCCAGCGTGGTTTCATCTCTATCGCGATGCCACATGGGGTAGCTGTCCCACGAGATAAAGTCCAGCGTCTGCGCCAGCTGCCAGTAGTCGTAATCGTAGAAATACTCCATGAAGTTGGTGGTCACCGGCAGTTCGGCATTCGCCGCTTTCAGCGGAGCAATCTCATGGCGGCAGAAGTCGGTCACCTGGGCGGTATTAAAGCGATGCCAGTCAAGGTTGAGACCATGAATTGAGACTTCTCCCTGCGGCGCCGGAGATTCGATCTGCGACCAGTCGCTATAGGTGTGGCTCCAGAAGGTACTCCACCAGGCGTGATTGAGATTATCCAGCGTTTCATAGCGCGCTTTCAGCCAGTCGCGGAAACGCTCCTGACACAGGCTACAGTGACACTCCCCGCCGTATTCGTTGGAGATATGCCAGCCCAGCACCGCCGGATGCTGCGCGTAACGTTCCGCCAGCAGGGTATTAATCTTCAGGGTTTTCTCACGATAGACCGGCGACGACATACAGTGGTTATGCCGTCCGCCGTGCAGGGCTGGCACCCGATCGCGACCAACGCGCAGCACCTCAGGATATTTCTGCGACATCCACGCCGGGCGCGCACCGCTTGGCGTAGCAAGAAAGACATGAATTCCGGCGGTATACAGTTTTTCCAGAATACTGTCCAACCAGCCAAACTCAAATACGCCCTCCTGAGGTTCAAGCTTCGCCCAGCTGAATATTCCTACCGACATCACATTGCATTTTGCCTGCTGCATCATGGCAATATCTTTGTCGATAATATCCGGATAATTCTCCCATTGCTCCGGGTTATAGTCGGCGCCATGCAATAGCGTATTAACCTTCGGACTCAAAGGCGCAAATTTTTTCATAATAAACATCCTGAAGTGTAAAACTGAATAATTAATTAAATACCTTCATCGACGGCAATGCTTTTCCCTGGCAATCAAACAGCGCCTGATTTTCCCGGGCATTACCCTCTTTCCACTCATCGTGGATATATTTCATTCCGGCAGGCGTCGCCCAGGTATTTCCCGGCACGGCAATCCACGTCGGCTCCCAATAAAAAATACCTTTACCGCGATGCTGCGGAACATCGGCAACGGCCTGCATTAAGTCGTGAATATAATTATATTGTCCCTGGACGGTGGCGGGGTAACCACCATCTTTTTCTTCTTTCGCCTGGAAGCTATTTTCCGCATTGTCGCAGTTATCCAGGGTATAAGCGTAAGCGGCCTCCACCACTATCACGTCTTTGTTATAGCGTTGGCTGATATCGTCCATATTGGCTTTCAGCGCGCTAATCGGGCCATTCCAGTAGGTGTACATCGACAAACCAATGATGTCGTAAGGGACGTTACGCTTGCTGATTTCATCAAACCACCAGCGGAAGGTGTCGTTTTTCGTGCCTTCGGCCAGATGAAGCATAATTTTAACCTGCTCACCGCCGGTGAGATTTTCCTTCAGTCCATCGATGGCGGCATTCAGCAGCCCAGCAAGACGATCGAACTCGCCGCCGCCCTGCCCCCAGCTTTTACCTTCCGGCCACAGCATACCGCCGTTGATTTCGTTGCCGATCTGCACCATATCCGGCAGCACGCCCTCCTGCTTAAAGCGGGCAATCGTGTCGCGGGTATAATCGTGGATCGTGGTTTTCAGCTGCGGATAGTCCAGCTTCTCCCAGGCTTTCGGTTTGAACTGCTTACCCGGATCGGTCCAGAAATCGCTGTAGTGGAAATCAAGCAGCAGCTTCATCCCCTGCGCTTTTGCCCGCTTCGCCAGCGCCAGCGTCGTCGCCAGATCGTTATCGCCGCCGCCGTAGCGCTGGCCTTTAGCATCTTTGGGATCCACCCACAGGCGCAGACGAACGTAGTTCACGCCATCGGCCTTGAGGATCGCGATCGGATCCTGCTGCTGATTGTTGTGATTAAAGAACTTCGCGCCGTGTTTTTCCGCATCCAGCAGCGTAGAGATATCCGCGCCTTTAATAAAATCAGCGGGCATATTGCTAAACGCCTGCGTTTGCAGCGCATCTGCCGCCAGCGTACCGGCGGAAAAACAGCATGCCAGAGAAACAGCAAGCCACGCGGGTGTTAATCTTTTCATGGGGTTATCCTTTTGTACTGCCTGAGGTGAGGCCGGAAACAAAGTATTTTTGTAGCGCCAGATAGAGAATCGCCACCGGGACGGCAATCAATACCGCTCCCGCCGCGTAGGTGGTGTAGCTGGCGCCCATCTTCTGTGCGACCAGGTTATACAGGCCAATCGGCAGCGTGTACTTATCCGGGGTACGCAATATGGTGCTGGAGAGAATGAAATCCCCCAGCGGACCGGTAAATGAAAACAGCGCCACCACCGCCAGAATAGGCTTCGACAACGGCATAATGATCTCGAAAAAGATACGGAAGCTGCTGGCACCATCCATCCGCGCGGATTCATCCAGATCTTTGGGGATCGCGTCCAGATACCCCTTCATGAGCCAGGTATTCATCGGGATCATGCCGCCCACGTAGATCAGTACCAGCGCCAGATGACTGTTGATTAGCCCCAGCAGCTGAGAAAGGACAAAGATCGCAATCAGCGCCGAGAACTGCGGAATCA
Source organism: Klebsiella sp. HN106 (assembly GCF_051209435.1). NCBI lineage: Bacteria > Pseudomonadati > Pseudomonadota > Gammaproteobacteria > Enterobacterales > Enterobacteriaceae > Klebsiella > Klebsiella sp. HN106. The sequence goes on from NZ_JBLURD010000002.1 coordinate 747,110, forward strand.
TCTGCAACAGCAGGAACAGCATCAGTCCGTTCTGCCGCCCTTTGAAACGAAAGCGGGAGAACGCATAGGCGGTGAAGCTCACGCTGACTAGGGTCAGAAGCATGGTCATGAAGCTGATTTTCATCGAGTTCCAGTACCAGGTGAGATAATTCACATTGCCGTTGAACAAATCCGCGTAATGCTGGAACGACAGGTTTTCAGGAATAATCGACGTACTCAGCAGACTGTTCCCGGCGTTCAGCGACGCCCCTACCGTCCAGACCAGCGGGTAAATAATGATCGTCGAGACAAAGATGACCACCAGCCAGGTGAGTGACAGGCGAATCCACTTTTCGCGTTTAATACTCGGTGATTTAGCCATGTTGCTTCCCTTACGCCATATCGTCATTTTTAAAGGATTTTGTGGCGCGGAACTGCCACAACGCCAGGCCGACGACGAAAATCGACAGCAGGATCGTAATAGTGGCCGCGATAGCGTATTGCGAAGACGACATGGTGAGTTTGTAGATCCACGACACCAGAATATCCGTACCGCCGGCATTCGACCCCGCCACCGCAGGCCCGCCGTTGTTGAACAGATAGATGATATTGAAGTTATTAAAATTGAAGGTGTACTGAGTAATAATAATTGGCGCAATCGAGTACAGCACCAACGGCAGAGTAATGGTCCGCAGCCGGGTAAACGCGCTGGCACCATCCATCGTGGCCGCTTCATAGAGATCGTCCGGAATCGCCTGCAGTACGCCGGTGGTCATGGCGAAAACAAACGGGAAGCCCAGCCAGGTTTGCATCATGATCAGCGCCGTCTTAGTCCAGAACGGGTCGGTCAGCCAGGCCTTCGGACTGATGCCGAAGAAAGACAAAATGGCGTTGTTAATGACCCCGAATGAATCATTGAACATCCCGGCAAAAACCAGAATCGTCACAAACCCCGGCACCGCCCACGGCAGAATAAAAATCGTGCGGATCATTGGCTTGAAACGCAAATCCTTCTGGTTAACCAGAATCGCCAGCAGCACACCAACGGTGCATTGCAGGGTTGTCGCCAGCAGCGTCCACACCACCGTCCACTGCAGGACATCAAAAAAGGTCGAGCGCCAGATGGATAATGTGAAGATGTTGATGAAGTTTTTGAACCCCACCCAATCGACCAGCTTCGCGGGCGGCGTGTGGTAAAGGTTGTAGTTAGTAAAGGCGATCGCAAAGCCAAACAGAATCGGGAAGATGACCACAAACACCAGCAGAATAAAGCCCGGCGTAATCATCAAATAGGGAAAACCGTCGCTGAGCAGCATCTGATATTGCTTGCGTACGCTGTTCAGCGCCATACCCTCATCGCGCTTTTTACCGTTAATCCAGGCATCGCGCAGCGAGAGGAAATAGACTAACAAACCAAAAGCGATAATCAGCACGCTGATTATTCCTTCCGCCAGCAGGAAGATAGAGTTATCCCGCGGGACTTCTTCGCCTAAGGTGTATAACCCCCACAGGCCTTCGCTGAGAAAGTCATAGAAAATGCTCATAAAACTGCTCAGCAGCACCAGGAAGACAATCCCCTTCAACCACTGGCGGTGATAAAACTGACCAAAACCCGGCACGATAGCCAGCAGCAGGCCGCACCACGCGTGGCGTCCTGCGCCACGCGCTTCGGCAATATTTTCGCTGGGATTGATAATCACACACGACTCCTTCTGAAAACGGGAGGGCCTCCTCCCGTTCTGTTACTTCACCTGATTACTGATTGCTGGCCTGCATGGCTTCGATCTGCATCTTGATCTGCTTCTCGGCGTTATCCAGCGCTGCCTTCGGCTCCTGTTTACCGGTCAGGCTCAGCTCCAGGGCTGCGTTCGCCGGGCCCCATACCTCCCCCATTTCCGGTATTCCTGGCATTGCCGTCGCCCGTGCTGACTGCACCGCCACCGCGCTGGCCTTCTCGTCATTCTTAATCAGCGGATCGTCAATCATTGCCTTCAGCGGCGGGATTTCGCCGGTCGCCACATAGCGTGCTTTCACATACTGAGGCTGGTTAATAAACTCAATAAACTGCTGCGCCAGCGCTTTATCTTTACTCCACGTCGAAACCACGTAGCCTTTCACGCCGAGGAAGGAGCTCATCGGTTTGCCGTCCGGCAGCGTCGGCAGAGGCGCAACACCATAATTAATGCCTGCCGCTTCGTATGGCTGGAAAGCCCACGGGCCGTTAATCACCGCCGCCGCTTTCTTCTCGGTGAACAGGGAATCGATGGCGTTCAACCCGTTGTCACCGAGGATCCCTGCCGGGAAAACCTTATCGGTATAGAATTTTTTCAGGAAAGTGACTGCTTCCACTGCGCCGGGTTTGTTGAGACCGACATCCTGCGGGTTGAAGCCCCCTTTATCGTTTTTGCCAAAGATATAGCCGCCCATTGGACCGATAGCGCCCCAGCTGTAATAAATCTGGTCGAACTTCGCCAGCAGACCGTATTTCCCCTCTTCGCGCTGCTTCTTCGAATAGTCGAACCACGCCTGCAGGCTATCCAGCGGCTGGTCGATCAGATCTTTGTTGTAAATCAGTACCAGGGTTTCCACCGCTTTAGGTACGCCGTAAAGCACGTTATCCATATGGAAAGCGCTGATTGACGCAGGCGTAAACGCCTCCTGCTTCTCCTGATCCAGAGTCAGTGGAGATAGCAATCCCTGGACAACCGCTCCGCCTAGCTGGTCATTAGGGATCACCAGGACATCCGGGCCGATGCCCGCCGGACCATCAAGACGCAGCTTTTCCAGCTGTTGGGCGTACGGCATCTCCTGCACGTTCACCTTAACGTTGAACTGCTTTTCAAAATCACCGACTGCGGCTTTGATGCCAGCGGATTTTTTGATGTCTTCCCAAACGTTGAGCTGCCCGGCCGCGTGCGCCTGCAGGCTCGTTAGCTGCCCGGCAGCCAGAGTGGTAAGGATCAGTGCAGCAAGAGTGTTCTTTTTCATTATCAACCTCATGTGAAGGTATAACAATTTAATGGTTTTTATTAAGTAATGTGACTTCAGCAAATCTCTTAGCAAGTTGATTAACGGCAGTTCATAAACAAAACATCCGTCATGTTTGATTTGTTATACGCTACGCTTTGAAGGCTGATAAAACTACTGGAAGCTACTCGTTGTGTGATCATCATTGCAGAAATGAAACATCGTTGTATGGCGCTAAAACCGTGGAAGTTATAGTCGCTGCATGATTTTAGTGTCGTTGAGCATCGTTCGGCTGAATTGTTACACGTTATACAAATTCCGCATCGCAGCCCAAATCCCAACGGCAAAAATGGCTAACAATCCGGGGAGTGTTGATGTCCAATATACGACTGAGGAATGTCACCAAACGGTTCGGCAGTACGGTGACGCTGCATCAGGTAAATCTTGATATTGAAGATGGTGAATTTGCGGTGTTCGTCGGCCCGTCCGGCTGCGGTAAATCGACGCTACTGAGGATGATTGCCGGTCTTGAAGAGGTCAGCGAAGGTGAAGTGCTAATTGGCGATGAGGTGATGAATGATGTCGTTCCTGCCCATCGCGGCGTCGCTATGGTATTCCAGTCCTATGCACTCTATCCGCATATGACGGTGGCGGAAAATATGGGCTATGGCCTGAAAGTGAACAAAGTACCAAAAGATGAAATTCGCCGTCAGGTTGAAATGGTGGCGAAAACGCTGCAGCTCTCTCATCTGCTGGATCGTAAGCCTAAGCAACTTTCCGGCGGTCAACGTCAGCGCGTTGCCATCGGCCGCGCTATTGTACGTAATCCACGGGTGTTTATGTTTGATGAACCCCTTTCTAACCTCGATGCCGAACTGCGCGTTGAGATGCGCCTGCATATCGCCAAACTCCATCACGAGCTCAAAACGACCATGGTTTATGTTACTCATGACCAGGTTGAAGCGATGACTCTCGCCGATAAAATCGTGGTGATGAACTACGGCAAAGTTGAGCAGATGGGATCGCCGATGTCGCTGTATTACAACCCGGTGAATAAATTCGTCGCGGGATTTATCGGTTCGCCGAAAATGAACTTCCTTCCCGCGACGGTTACCGCATGGCAGCCGGGCCAGCTTAGCGTGAAGATGGCGCAAGATCATAATCTGACGCTCAATATCACCACCTCACCGCTGCAGCCCGGCGCTGCCGTCACCCTCGGTATTCGTCCTGAACATCTCTCTACCGATGTGAATATCGGTACCGTGGTTGAGTTTCAATGTGAAGTGGTCGAGAGACTGGGTAATAATACCTATCTATTTGGCCAGTGCTACGGCCACGATAACGTCAAAATTCTGCTGCCAGGCGACGTTCACTTTCGCCCCTGGCAGAAAATCAGCGTTGCCTTCGACGATCGCTACTGCATGGTGTTCGACGAAAACGACCTGCGGATTAGCACCGACATCGCCGCGCCGGATGCCCACTAAACGCAACATCTGGCTGTCATGATTGCGCTTTAGAATATGAACCTGTGCTGGCGATGCTTATTGGCTGCCAGCATACCAGCCCTCGTTTTTCTCCGCGCCGTTTACAGCTTCGGGCGTCGCGGATCATCCACTGTTAGCCCGAATTCGCTGCTCTCTCGCGGTTCGGGCCTTTTTATCCCGTTTACCTAATCGTCCTTTTTATCTTTCGCGTATACTCATCGCACCCCTTAATAAATTTAGGAAATGCTCATGACGACCCGGCATCAGGTGAGCCTGGTTACAGGGGTACTGATACTGGCCATTATTTTGCCGGTGGCGCTGAGTATTTGGTTGGCAATGCAGCAGGCCAAAGCGCAGTTTTATACCGGACTGGACAACTTTTCCGTTCGGGTACTGGCTCGCGTTCAGCAGGTAGCCGATCAGGCAAGAGAGGCGCTGAACGAAGCGGATGCCGATACCGCCGCGACCTGCAGTCCGCAGCATCTGCTTAATATGCGGCGGATTGCCTACACCCACCGCTACGTGCAGGAAGTGTTGTGGTTACATGGAGGTATTCCGCAATGCTCTTCTCTTGAAGATCATCGGGTATCAGTAACGTTTCCTGCTCCCGACCATATTACTGCCGACGGCTATCGTACCTGGCTCACCTCGGTTAGCGATCTCGGGCTACAGCATAAAATGACGGCAATGGGCAGCGAACATCATGTGGTGATGATCGATCCGGTTTCATTTATTGATGTGATTCCGTCAGGCCAGGAAGAGATTCACACACTCTTGTTTGGCACGAAGCGCGATCAAATTATCATCAGCAGTAAACCGCTCGACGCCGCCGCCTGGGAGCACATTAAGCGTCTGGATGTCGAAACCTTGACGCTTGATAGCACCGTTTATCGCCTCCGCCGCATCCCTGAACTAGGGCTGGCGATCGCAGCCTGGTCATCAACATTACCGCTCCAGCAAAAACTACATCAACAGCTAATGCTGTGGTTGCCGATTGGTTTATGCACCAGCCTTCTGGCCTCATTCCTGCTTCTTCGCCTGCTGCGAAGGCTGCGCTCTCCGCGTTACGGGATGCTGGACGCGCTGAACTCCAATGCTATACAGGTCTATTATCAGCCTATTATTTCGCTACAGACTGGCAAAATCGCCGGCGCGGAAGCACTTGCCCGCTGGAGGCAGCCTGACGGTAGTTATTTATCGCCGGATATTTTTATCCCGCTTGCCGAACAGACCCGGCTGATAACCCGGTTAACCGAAGATATCGTGCGGAAAATTTTCGCCGATCTCGGAACCTGGCTGCGCCAGCGCCCGGAAGTGCATATTTCGATCAATTTATCTGTCGATGATTTGCGTTCGCCAACGCTGCCGATACTCCTGCAGGAGCAGCTCCAGCACTGGGGTATCAGCGCTCAGCAGATCATCCTTGAAATTACCGAGCGCGGCTTCGTTGACCCGCAAACCACTCTGCCCGTCATCGCCGGCTATCGTCAGGCCGGACACCGTATATCTATTGATGACTTCGGCACCGGCTACTCCAGCCTGAGCTATTTACAAAAACTGGACGTCGACACTCTGAAAATCGATAAATCGTTTGTCGATACGCTGGAGTACAAACCGCTGACGCCGCATATTATTGACATGGCGAAAGCGCTTAATCTGGCGACCGTCGCCGAAGGCGTCGAAACCGAAAGCCAGCGCGACTGGCTGCGCGTTCACGGCGTGCAGTACGCCCAGGGTTGGCTTTATAGCAAAGCGCTGCCAAAGGAGAAATTTATCCTGTGGGCTGAAAACAACCTGAAAGCGTATTCAACGCCGCCTGCGAAAAATACCTACTGAGCCTATTTCAGATAAGATTTAATCACCTGCATGACCACTTCAAGGTCAGCTTCACGCTGGCCTTCTTCCGGCTCTTTGACGACATGATCCGTTAAATGCCCCTGAATAACCTGCATCATCATGCCGTTTACCGCACCGCGAATGGCGGCCAGCTGCTGGAGAACCTCTGCGCATTCATGTTCGCGGTTGAGCATTTTTTCCAGCGCAGCGCTCTGCCCTTGAATTTTCTTCAGTCGGGTCAATAACATCTTCTTGTGACGAACAGTATGTGACATTACGCGCTCCACTCTTTGATGACTCGATCGTTTCCATTAACGACCCCCGTATGTAACAAGGCCAGCATACCATGCTCTACTCCCCGGGAGTATTTTTCTACCAGGGGGTAGTATTTATATACTAGGGGGGAGTAGCATGAGATCACTTTTGGCAAGGGACCACGTTATGAACGATTTCACTTCACTGCTGCAACAGGGGAATGCCTGGCTATTCATTCCCAGCGCGATCCTGCTCGGCGCGCTGCACGGTCTGGAGCCCGGACACTCGAAAACCATGATGGCGGCATTTATTGTGGCAGTGCGCGGAACGTTGAAGCAGGCTGTACTACTGGGGCTAGCGGCGACGGTATCGCATACGGCCGTGGTCTGGCTGGTAGCGATGGCAGGCCTGTGGTTTGGCCGCGGTTGGGATGCGCAAACGTCAGAACCCTGGTTTCAGCTGATCTCAGGGATCCTTATTGTGCTGATTGCCTGCTGGATGCTGCGGCGTACCTGGCTCGAATCTCGTACACACCAACGCGATCGTGATCATAACCATAACCATAACCATAACCATAACCACGACCACGACCACGACCACGACCACGACCACCATCATGCACACCATCATCCGCATCAACACCATCCTCACGCGCATCCGCTGGTGGCCACCGCAGAGTGGCAGGACGCCCATCAGCGCGCGCATGCGGAGGAGATCAACCGCCGCTTTAACGGACAGCGGGTCACCACCGGACAGATCGTTTTGTTTGGGCTGACGGGCGGGCTAATCCCCTGCCCGGCGTCAATTACCGTATTGCTTATTTGCCTCCAGTTGAAAAAGGTTTCGCTGGGAGCCACGCTGGTGATGAGTTTTAGCGTTGGGCTGGCGCTCACCTTAGTGGCTTCAGGCGCAATTGCCGCCCTGAGCCTGAAGCACGTCGCCAACCGCTGGCCGGGACTAAACGATCTCTCACGGAAAGCGCCGTGGATTTCCGGTGCGCTGATTATTGTGGTGGGTTGCTATATGCTGCTGCACGGCTGGCGTAATCTGTAGGGCTTCTATCGCCATCCCCACCGACTATGGGGATGGCAAAGATGCATTACTCATCGAGGAGCGGGGAAAACCCGCCGTATATCATTCGTTTTCCATCAAATGGCATATTTTCGCCAAACTCTTTCATCCGCGGGTCAGCCATCATTTTAGCGTTGGCGGCATCGCGCGCCTCTTTAGAGGGGTATTCAATCCAGCTGAATACCACCTCTTCATTATCTTCAGCTTTTACCGCCAGACGAAAATCGGTCAGCTTGCCATCCGGGACATCATCCGCCCAGCACTCGACCACGCGTAGGGCGCCAAACTCTTTAAATAGCGGCAGCGCCTTTGCCGCCATCGCGCGGTATACCTCCTTATTTTCCGCCGGTACGGCAACAACAAAACCATCAACGTACTTCATGAGTATGCTCTCCGAAGTGAACAGTACCGCCGGACAATCCGGCCGTATCTGCAGTGATAAGTTTAGTCTCCAGCGCGGATAGCAGCTTAATATCAGGAGATGGCCTCGCCCGGTTTCGCCAGCGCCTTACGTGCAGCCGACTGATGAAACCACGGCAGGCAGAGCTGAATCAACGGCCCAATGGTTATCGCATAGAGTACGGTTCCCACGCCAAATTTGCCGCCCATCATCCAGCCAATCAGCAGAACGGAAAGTTCAATCGCCGTGCGAATGCCGCGCAGCGACCATCCGGTACGTGCATGCAGTCCGGTCATCAGCCCATCGCGCGGACCGGGGCCGAAACCTGCGCCAATATACATTCCCGTCGCCAGCGCATTCAGTACGATAGCCCCAGCCAACAGCAGGCTACGCGCCACCAGCGATTCTAACGGCGGCAGGATAGCCAGAGTGGCGTTTGCCGCCAGGCCCAGCACAATCACATTGCTTACCGTGCCCAGCCCCGGCATTTGTCGTAGCGGGATCCACAGCAGCAGCACCGCCGCGCCCGTCAGAATCATCACCGTTCCGAAATCAAGATTGAACTGTTTGCCGATCCCCAGATGAAAAACATCCCACGGATCGGCCCCCAGATTGGCATGAACAAACAGCGCGGTCGACACGCCGTACAGGACCAGACCAATATAAAGTTGCAGCAAGCGACGTACCATTTTCCACCTCAGGACAATTGCGATTCCCCTCATCATCAGTAAAAATGGATTGATAATTAATGGCCAGTTTTAAAAAAGTGGATTGCTATGTCATCTCGTCGCTTTGGTTCACAATCGCTGGTGCGCCTGCTCGGTCACTGGCAGGAATCCGGTTCCCGCATGCCGCTCTGGCGTCAGCTGGCGGAAGCGCTGCGCCTGCTGATTCTCGATGGCCGCCTTGCGCTGGAAACCCGTTTGCCCGGCGAACGGGAGCTGGCGGCGGCGCTGAATATCAGCCGTACTACGGTTGCCAGCGCGCTTGGACAGCTACGGGAAGAAGGCTATCTCTACAGCCGTCAGGGAAGCGGTTCGCGGATCGCTTTGCCGGAGCGGACGGTGGAGATCAAGACCAATAAACCGGACTCGCCGTCGGTCAATCTGGCCGTCGCCGCGCTCAGCGCCGGGCCTGAAATTCATCAGGCTTTCAGCCAGGCCCTGAAAATCATGCCGCAGCACTTAGCCAATACCGGTTACGATCAGCAGGGTCTGCCGCTTCTGCGTGAAGCGATCGCCCACCGCTATAGCGAACGCGGCCTGCCAACCCGAAGCGATGAAGTAATGATTGTTAACGGGGCACTTAGCGGCCTGGCATTGGTTTTGCGCTTATTTACCGGGCCCGGCGATCGGGTGGTGGTGGATGCGCCGACTTATCCTATGGCGATTAGCGCGATTCAGGGAGCATCATGCCGCCCGGTCAGCGTGGCGTTACCGCAGCAGGGATGGGACTGCGACGGTTTAGCGGCGACAATTGCCCAAACGGCGCCGCGGCTGGCATGGCTGATGCCGGACTTTCATAACCCTACCGGTCGCTGTATGGATAGCCCCACGCGCCAGCGGGTAGCAGAGATCGCCGCGCAAACCCGCACCACGCTGGTAGTAGATGAAACGATGGTCGACCTATGGTACGACGCCCCGCCGCCGCCGCCTTTAGCATCGTATAATCCTGATGCTCCGGTGATAACCATCGGCTCTGCGGGAAAAAGCTTCTGGGGCGGTTTGCGCATAGGTTGGATCCGCGCATCCTCGCGCACCATTGCATCTCTGGTTCAGGCGCGGGACTCCCTCGATCTCGGCTCCCCGCTGCTGGAGCAGCTGGCCTGCTGTTGGCTGCTGGAGAATGAGAAAATGCTGTTGCCGTCGCGGCGCGCCATGCTGGCAACCCGTCGGGATATGTGCGGCGCGCTGATGGCGGAGTATTTTCCCCACTGGCGCTTCACGCCGCCGGAAGGAGGACTCTCTTTTTGGGTTGAGTTACCCGGGATGCTGGCAACGCTGTTTTCCGTTCGCGCGGAAAGCCGGGGAATTCACATCGGAACAGGAACGCGATTTGGCCTGGCGGGCGCCTTTGACCGCTATTTACGCTTACCGTTTACGCTTGCGGATGATGAACTACGTCACGCTTTTAATATATTGCAGCCGTTATGGCATAGTCTTACGGAGCAGAAAGAGAGCTTCCGCCCACGGAAAATTATTTAATAAAATATCGACGGGCTGGAGCCAGCCCGTCAAAAGCCATCATCCGTGATGCATATGAGATGTTTTTATAAAATTGCGCTTCAAGTTTGTCTTCGTGTTGTGTCAGTCCGATGACAAAAATGAAATATTTTCATTAATGCTGTCGCGGAATCGGAAAACCTTTAAGGGAAATAATAAAACCGTCTTCGTCTTTTTTAATTTTTGCGCCCGTATCACACCAGTCGGAGGCAATGCGAAAGAACTCATCACTACCGATATTCCAGTTCAGGCGTACATGCTTCACATAGCCGGAACGCAGCATGGCGCACGCTTCGCTATAGTTGCTGGCTGTAGAGAGTTGTTGTTTCATTTTTTCTTCTTCAGGAGTTTACGTAATGCTTTGATTTCTTTAGGGGTTAATGGAGATGCTTCCTCTTCGGTGTGCTGGCTATCAATATCTTCTTCCGAAACCCCCACCTCGTCTGCTGATTCCGCTACCTGGAAGGCCAGCAGCAGCAGTTTCTCCGTAGCTGTTCCTAAATTTTCGTTATTTTCTTCCGCATACTGACGCAGCTTTTCTTTTAACTCACTATCAATTTTGACGTTCAGAACCACAGTAGTCATAGTCACGCTTCCCGTGAAATATAATCATCATATAACTAATACACGAACTTAACATGCTGATCCAGAGATATATTTTTGGCTTATATCTAACAACAGTTTCCCATCAGTAATCTGCACCTGATATATGACATTAAGATGACAATAATATTTCACTTAAATTTCAAATTTATGACGTAGTGAATTTTTAGCATAAAAAAATGGAGTTTTAGAAACGAAATAAATTCACACTTTAATTAAGGATATTAACCATGAAGGGGATATGAAGCAGCTGATTTGTGCGAATCGCGCCAGGGATACGCTGAAATGGGTGGGGGCCCTGCCAGCTACATCCCGGCACACACGTCGTCTGCTCTGGCTGCTTCCTTCCGGACCTGACCTGGTAAACAGAGTAGCGTTGCGGGAGAACCAACAGAGCCCCCATTGAGAGCGCTAGTTACCTAACGCGCTGGCGCATTATCCCTGCTGAATCCTTGAATTGCAAGCCACCGCCGATCGGGTGCTGGTTTATTGTGCAAAGTCGCGTCTCCACAGGCTTTTCACGGTAAATGATCCCGCGCCCCTCAAGAGATTGCGAGCACACTCTCAGCGAAAATCCTTTCCGGCAGCCATAATGTGGATTATTCACCGCCCCTTTTATCATCAAGGCACGATCTCAACGGAATATAAATGAGTGAATCACCGCGTTCATCACCACCCTGACAATGCCGCCCATTCCTGAAGTGTCTGTGCCCTTCCACGGTTTACATTTTTTGCGTCCGGGACTGCTCATTGATTTTGTCACGATTAGCGCTAATCAGCTGCTGGCCGTCCCCCCGGTTGCGCTGCTCTACTCAACTTCTGGCGTCCTTCAGCACGCTGAATTACGTAAACTTCCCATCGAAGCCAGCGGTCTCGTGGTGTATCCGATATCACCCCTTAAGCTCCCGGCCACGCGCGCCAAACTGATGATTAACGCCCAAAGTTTCTTGAAGCCTTGCTAACCAATACGCCGCATGAAAATGCCCATAGTATGCTAGGTCTGGCGCTGGAATTCACCGTAGTAAACCCGGCTTAATCCACCCGCTGTACAGCCCATGATGTAACGCTTATTCTGAACTTTTACCGGCAACAGGACCTTCCATGGATTCTCACGATACTTTTCCGCAGCGCGTCTGGCAAATTGTCGCCTCAATACCAGAAGGATGCGTGGCGACCTACGGCGACGTTGCTCAGCTGGCGGGTTCACCGCGCGCGGCGCGTCAGGTTGGTGGGGTATTAAAACGTCTGCCGGAAGGTTCCACTCTCCCCTGGCATAGGGTGGTCAACCGTCACGGCGATATCTCTCTCACCGGGCCGGACCTGCAGCGTCAACGCCAGGCGCTATTAGCGGAGGGAGTCCAGGTGTCAGGCAGTGGGCATATTGATCTACAGCACTACCGCTGGATTTATTGAAGACAAAAAAATGCCCCTGAGAAGGGGCATGATGTGGAGTTACTGCACGGGCGGAACGTTGTTGTTCGCCACCGGTACCGCCGTTTGTTGGACCGGCACCAGCACCAGATCGGCACGGTTGCCGCCCTGGTTAATCACCGTCTGTACGGTATCGGTAATGAACATCAGCTGACCGTTAACGGTAATCGCCGCGCTGAGAAGAATGCGGGCATTAGGCTGGATTTGCGCCTGGTTATAGGGCAGAACAAAATTAAACGGCGCCTGCTTCCCTTCGGTCCTGACCGCTTTTTGCGCCAGCACGTGCGCAGGCGCATCGGCCAGCGACGCATCCGACAGAGTTACGGTCAATACTGCGTCCGGCGGTAACGCCACGCGCTGGCGAATATTGATAGTCCCGGATACGTTAGGCTGCTGCTGCGAGGAGCTTAGTGAAGCAATGCCATAAGGATCGGGCGCCGCCTGGTTCGCTGCATTGCTGTTGTGATTATTCGCACAGGCAGACAACGTAGCCGCTACGGCTATAGCACTTAACATATAGGCAAATTTCATTCTTTTCTCCTTTCATCCCTTTGAGCATGTTCGACCGCAATGCAATGCGGCGAAACATTTTCACCATGAATAAGTGTGGCACAGTTCTCAATTTTCGCCCGGAAAAGCGCCATATTCAGATTATTACTGCCTGCAACGTCCCGGCAGCAAAAGTGATACGGTGAGCATAATGCCGCTTTCTGGGGATCCTCTGTCGGCCGGAAACAGGGGTTATTACCACCTGCCGGAAGCAGTTAAAAGCAAATGAATCATCTCGTCTGGCGCGTAGCCTCGGCTCACAAGAGTGAAGATGGCGCCTCTTCCCCGTTTACGGGTTGGCCGCCACGAAAGCTCGCGCGGGGTTCTGAAACCAACAGGCGATGAATAGTTGCAACCATCCATAACTAACAATCCCGCAGCCTGGGAGATTTACGTCGGAAAAAACGTCCCTATTCAGTTTATTGCACCCATCGGACCACTTACGATTCCAGGTTATACTTTGCCTCAATAACGCGCTGCGCAAGGCAGTCATCATTGATTGAGGGTAATTATGAGTCAGGCATTAACCAATCTGCTGGCATTGTTAAATCTGGAAAAAATCGAAGAGGGATTGTTCCGCGGGCAGAGCGAGGATCTGGGATTACGTCAGGTCTTTGGCGGCCAGGTGGTCGGTCAGGCACTATATGCGGCAAAGGAGACCGTCCCCGCAGAACGCCTGATCCATTCGTTTCACAGCTACTTCCTGCGTCCCGGCGACAGCCAGAAACCCATCATCTATGATGTTGAAGTCCTGCGTGACGGCAATAGCTTCAGCGCCCGCCGGGTGGCGGCGATTCAGAACGGGAAGCCGATTTTCTACATGACCGCCTCATTTCAGGCGCCAGAACCCGGCTACGAACATCAGAAAACCATGCCAGCAGCCCCCGCGCCGGATGCGCTGCCCTCTGAAACGGACATCGCCCGCAAGCTGGCCCATCTGCTGCCGCCGCAGGTCAAAGAGAAATTTCTTTGCGATAAGCCGCTGGAGATTCGCCCGGTTGAATTCCACAACCCGCTGAAAGGTCACGTTGCAGAACCGACGCGTCAGGTCTGGATCCGCGCCAACGGCGCTGTACCGGAAGATCTGCGCATCCATCAGTCTCTACTGGGCTACGCTTCTGACTTCAATTTCCTTCCCGTTGCGCTGCAGCCGCACGGCGTCGGTTTTCTGGAACCGGGAATGCAGGTGGCCACCATCGATCACTCAATGTGGTTCCATCGCCCGTTCAACATCAACGACTGGTTGCTTTACAGCGTAGAAAGCACCTCCGCCTCCAGCGCGCGCGGTTTTGTCCGCGGCGAGTTCTATACGCAGGACGGTACGCTGGTGGCGTCGACAGTACAGGAAGGTGTCATGCGTAACCGAAGCCTTTTCCCAGCAAAATAGGCGCTTCCGCTGGTAAGCGCCAGGCTTAGCGTAAACCGCCAGCTTACTGGTCCGCCGTACATTGCGCTGACTGGTACTGCTGGCGGCCGGTAAGGTCCCGGGTATAGTTTATAAATCCGCGTAAAAGGTTATTTTGAGTATGCCGCCGCCAGCACAAGGTTAAGGTGGTTGTTGCATACGCTTCTTCCAGCAGACAGTAGCTCACGTCCGGCATGAGTACAGAGCTCTGCGTTTCAGGCACCAGCGCAACGCCCATGCCCATTGACACTAAACCGATAGCTACCGATACATCACGCGTATACTGAATTTTCTGAGGAGTGAACCCGGCCTCCCGGCAGGCGCTAACCGCCGACCAGCCTAACCCTACGCCGTAGGGATCCTTTTGCACAAAAAATTGCTCTTCGCGCAGCGATGCCAGAGAAATTTTTCGGCGATTGCCCAGTTCATGATTACGCGGCAAGACGGCAATAAGTGAACGAGTAGCGATATTCATATATTCCAGCTGTTCATATTGCGGTATCGGTGAGCGAACAAAAGCAATATCCAACCGTTTATCCAATAATAATGTTAATAAATCATGTGCGTTATGTTCTTCAATTATCAGATCGGTCTCGGGTTTCTTATATCGGTAATTTTTAATTAACAAAGTTAATGCCGGATCGAGAATAGATGAGCCAACATAACCCACTTTTAACTGTCCTTGATGCCCGCGACGCAAACTGTTTACACTTTCAAGAAACCTGTCGCAGTGGCCCAGAATAATCCGCGCTTCGTCAAGCAAAAATAGTCCCTCCGCGGTCAGTGAAACATGCCGCCGATCGCGAACAAACAGCATTATGCCGAGCGTGTTCTCAAAGTTTTTAATCTGCTGCGTGAGCGCAGGCTGCGTCACGTTCAGCCTCAACGCCGCCTGCCCAAAATGCAGCTCTTCAGCCAGAACCACAAAGGCATGTAGTTGCCGATAATCCATAGCGTCCTCCTTGAAGTCACTAATAATAGATCCTTATTAAAACAATGGGTAATGTTATTGGACTCTTATTTCTATTTATCGAAAATTAAACCTGTCACGATGATTAAAAATCAGGGTCGGCGCTATATAGCCGCCGCTATCATCGTTTAGTAATACTTAAAGGAGAATTTAATGGTTAAGGAACAGCAAAAAGTGACCGATCTGCGTTCCGCATTGGCTGTATTAAGCCACTACGATGATGAACTGATCTATACCGATGAACCCGTTGATCCAATCGCAGAATTATCTGGCGTATATCGCTACGTCGGCGCACATGGCACCGTTCAGCGCCCCACACGAGTTGGCCCGGCCATGATTTTTAACAAAGTCAAAGGATACGATGATGTCAAAGTCTTGATCGGCTTGCTTTGCTCGCGCAAGCGCGTCGCCCGCCTTTTTGGCACCACGCCTGAAAACCTGGCTTTTATGCTTAAAGATTCCGTCGCCAATCCTATTGCGCCGATTGTTATTCCACGCGACCAGGCCGTATGTCAGGAAGTTATCCACCTGGCGACCGATCCTGACTTTGATATCCTGAAAATCTTGCCCGCGCCAACCAATACCCCGGAAGATGCTGGCCCGTACTTTACGCTGGGCATGTGCTACGCCGCTGATCCAGAAACTGGCGAGCATGACGTCACGATCCATCGCTTGTGCGTCCAGAGCAAAGATGAAATCTCAATGTATTTCGTTCCGGGACGCCACCTTGATACTTTTCGCCAGAAAGCGGAAGCCGCCGGAAAAGCCCTGCCTATCTCCATTAGTATTGGCGTCGATCCGGCAATTGAAATCGGTGCCTGCTTCGAGCCCCCGACAACGCCTTTAGGTTTTGACGAGCTATCAATTGCCGGTAGCTTGCGCAACCAGGCAGTAGAACTCACCGATTGTGTCAGCGTGAATGCACTGGCTATCGCTAATGCCGAAGTCGTCATCGAAGGCGAGCTCTTGCCTGACGTGAGGGTTCGTGAAGATCAGAACACTGATACAGGTAAAGCCATGCCAGAGTTTCCTGGCTATACCGGCAGCGCCCAGGCGCAGGTGCCGGTCATCAAAGTCAAAGCCATTACTCATCGCCGTCATCCAATCCTGCAAACCTGCATCGGGCCAAGCGATGAGCACACCAATCTGGCCGGTATCCCAACGGAAGCCAGTATTTTACAAATGGTTGAAAAGGCACTGCCCGGCTTCGTGCAGAACGTTCATTGCCCCTCGCCGGGCACGGGCAAGTATCTCGCCGTTTTACAGGTAAAAAAACGCGGACCAGCAGATGAGGGCAGGCAGCGTCAAGCCGCACTTCTCGCATTTTCAGCTTTCTCAGAATTGAAGCATGTCATGTTGGTTGATGAGGATGTTGATGTATTTGATATTAACGATGTGATGTGGGCAATGACAACGCGTTACCAGGGGGATGTCAGTACTATTTTTATTCCCGGAGTACGCTGTCACCCGCTCGATCCTTCATCCGACCCAGCATTCAGCCCGTCAATACTCGGCCACGGAATCGCCTGTAAAACAATTTTTGACTGTACCGTTCCCTGGAACCTGAAAGAGAATTTTCAGCGCAGCAAATTCCTTGAAGTGGATGTCAATCGCTTTATTCCCGGCTTCAAAAAATAGTCGCTCACTTTTGGCAGGTTCGCAATCCGCAAAACCTGCCGGAAAGTGAGTGCGTTTGCGGTCCGACAACAGCAAGCGATATTTAGCAAATACTAACAAGGAAAAACAATGATTGGGCCAATCATTAACTCTACTTCAACGCTTATCGGCGGGATCGTCGGCGGCTTAATTGGGGATCGATTAAGTGATAAATTCCGTACCGCGCTGCCTCTGACTTTTGGCGCAGCCTCCATGGGAATGGGGATTACGGTTATTATCAAATTACATGCACTACCCGTTGTTGTCGCCTCGTTACTCTTCGGCGCAATTATCGGTGAAATATTTTCTATCGAGAGAAACATTGGCCGTGGCGCATCAAAACTACGTTTTATCATTGATAAAATTGCCCCACAGAAAAGCGGCAGCACGTTATCGCAAGAGGAGTATCTCGACAAATTCGTTGGAATTCTGGTGCTCTTCGTGGCTTCGGGAACGGGCATCTTTGGCGCTATGCAGGAAGGAATAACCGGCGACATATCGATACTGTTAACTAAATCATTTCTCGATATCCTGACTGCCGGTATTTTTGCCACCCTGCTTGGTCTTTCGGTCGCCACTATCGCGATCCCGCAATTTATCGTCCAAATGATTCTGCTCTTAATCGGGCAATCAATAATGCCAATGCTAACGCCTGATATGGTTGCTGATTTCTCCGGGTTAGGCGGATTTATTATGTTTGTGACGGGTTTGAGAATTTGCGGTATTAAATCATTCCCGGTCGCCAATTTACTGCCAGGTCTGATCATCGTCATGCCCCTCTCCTGGCTTTAGGTCTCAACGCTATTGCCCTGGATCCAATCGATTAGCTAACCATGCAAAAAGCGGAGCCTGGCTCCGCTTTTACGATTAACAAGGTAACGATGAATCAGGCGTTGTAGGCGTTTTCGCCGTGGCTGTTGACGTCCAGACCTTCACGCTCTTGATCTTCCGGTACGCGCAGGCCAACGGTCATATCGGCGACTTTGTAACCAATAAAGGCGACCACGCCGGACCAGACGATGGTGATACCGATACTTTCCAGCTGTACCAGAACCTGGTGGCCCATGGTCACGCCTTCCGCATAACCGACGCCGCCCAAAGAAGTCGCGGCGAAGATACCGGTCAGGATGCATCCGACGATACCGCAGACACCGTGGACGCCAAACACATCGCACGGGTCATCAACGCGCAGCCAGCGCTTCAGTACGGTGACACCCCACAGACCCGCCAGACCCGCGGCAATCCCCACGATCAGAGACCCGCCGACGCCGATGTAACCACAGGCCGGAGTGATGCCGACCAGACCGGCAATCGCCCCTGAACAGGCGCCCAGCAGAGACGGCTTGCCGCGGGTTGCCCACTCGCCGAAAGTCCACGCCAGGATAGCCGCCGCTGTGGCAACCACGGTGTTAACGAAAGCCAGACCGGCAATTTCGTTCGCCGCGCTAGCTGAACCCGCGTTAAAGCCAAACCAGCCAACGTAGAGGATAGCGGTGCCGGTGAATACCATCGGCAGATTATGCGGTTTGAACGCTTCTTTACCAAAGCCCACGCGTTTACCCATCATATAAGCGCCCACCAGCCCGGCAACCGCGGCGTTAATGTGTACAACCGTTCCGCCGGCGAAATCAAGCGCGCCGTGGGTAGCCAGCAGACCACCGCCCCATACCATATGGGCGATCGGGATATAAGAAAGCGTCATCCACACCACAACAAAAATCAGTACCGCAGAGAAACGAATACGTTCCGCCAGCGCGCCGACGATCAGGCCGACGGTGATACAGGCAAACGAGCCCTGGAAAGCAACGTGGATGTATTGATAGAAGCTGCCCATCAGCGCTTTCAGCTCAATATTCTTCAGCAGCACCCAGTCGAAGTTGCCGAAGAAGCTGCCGCCGGTACCGAAAGCCAGCGTGTAGCCATAAACCACCCACAGCACGCAGACCAGTGCAAAGGTGACGATAACCTGCGTCAGCATGGAAAGAACGTTTTTACCGCGGATTAGCCCGCCGTAGAACAGCGCGATGCCCGGAATGGTCATAAACAGCACCAGCGCGGTGCAAATCATCATAAAGGCGTTGTCGGCTTTATCCGCTACCGCCGGTGCGGCCATCGCCAGCCCCGGAAGAAGAGCCAGCGCTCCCAGACCTGTCTTCATTGTTGCTATCTTCATTGTTTCGTTCCCCATCACTGTGTGGTCTGAAAGTTACAGTGCCGCTTCGTCAGATTCGCCGGTACGGATGCGAATGACGCGCTGCAGCTCGGCGACAAAAATTTTGCCGTCGCCAATCTTTCCGGTGTAAGCCGCTTTACTGATGACATCGACGACTTCATCCAGCTGATCGTCGGCAATCGCGACGTCAATCTTCACTTTCGGCAGAAAATTGACGCTATATTCGGCGCCGCGATAGAGCTCCGCGTGGCCTTTCTGACGGCCGAACCCTTTAACCTCAGTGACCGTCAGGCCCTGAATCCCCATTGAAGATAATGCTTCACGCACGTCTTCCAGTTTGAATGGTTTGATTACCACGGTAACCAGCTTCATAAGTCCCCTCCAGTCAGAATTCGGTAATGGCCGCAGCTAACACGAATCTAATAAAGCAAGGGCTATGCCAGAAATGAAAAAGGGCCGCCAGGCGGCCCTTTTTGAGGAGGAAAAAGAAGAATCAGGCGGAAACGAAGCGGCAAAACGCCGCTTTAGCCTTAAATTGCACCATTTCAGTGCGCGTTCTGTGACGTTTTTGCACCACCGGAAACCGCAAAGCAGAAGCTGCCTGTTTATGGTGCATCAGGCGATAAGCGACTCTTCCTGCGAGCTGGCGGCCAGTTCTTCGCCCGCCAGCTGCAGCTGATACATCTGCCAGTAGCGGCCTTTGGCCGCCAGCAGCTGCTGATGGTTGCCGCGCTCGACGGCCTGCCCCCGATGCAGCACCAGGATCGTGTCAGCCTCAACGATAGTCGATAAGCGGTGCGCAATGACCACCAGCGTCGTATGCTCGCGCACCCGTACAAGCGCCTGCTGAATCGCCTGTTCGGTGCCAGAATCAATATTAGCCGTCGCCTCATCAAGTATCAGCACCTGCGGCGTATCGACAAGCACCCGCGCCAGCGCAAGCAGCTGTTTCTGCCCAACGGAGAGATTGTTCCCCTGCTCGCCCAACTGAGTATAAATACCGTTTTCCATTTCACGGGCCAACTCCGCCAGCTGTACCGCCTCCAGCGCCTCCCAGACCTGCTCTTCGCTGATGTCTCGACCGAGGGTAACGTTGGCATAGAAGGTGTCAGCCAGCACCACCGGATCCTGCTGCACCATCGCAATCCCCTGACGCAGCGCGCTGTGGCTTAAGGACGACAGCGGACGACCATCGATGCGAATCTCTCCCTGAGTTAACGGGTAGTAGCCCATCATCAGGCTGGCCAGGGTGCTTTTACCGCTCCCGGTATGGCCGACCAGCGCCACAAAGCTGCGCGACGGTATGTCGAGATTGATATCCTGCAACACCAGGCTATCGTCACGGTAGGCAAAAGAGAGATGCTCGATAGTAATCGAGCCGCTGCGCAACGGTTCGCTATCGTCGCCCCACGCCTGACGCGGTTTGTCCATCAGTTCGAAAACGCGCTCGCCCGCGACGACCGCCTGCTGCAGCATTGATTGCTGGGTCGTCAGTTCGATCAGCGGCTCGTTTAGTCGTCCAAGATAGCTAATAAAAGCGTACAGAACCCCAACCTCAATCGTTCCGCTGCTGCTGAAACCAAACAGCATCAACAGACCGCAGAGAATTAACGAAGAGAACAGGCTCAGCAGCGGGCGCAGCAGGAAACCATCAAGGCGCAGAGTTTGCATACGCGCCAGATAGTGCGCGTAGCTGGCCTCGCGCATCCGTTCGCCGAACCGCGCCTGCTGACGGAACTGCTGAATAACGCCCATTCCGTTAATCACTTCATTAAAACCGTCGTTGATATCCGCCAGCCACGCGCGAACCCGCCTGACGATGGGCGTACTGTAGCGTTGATAAATCATCATCACGATCAGTACTGCCGGGAAAATAGCGATAGCCACCAGCGCCATTCGCCAGTCAAGGCTGAACATCGCCACCAGCATCGCGCCAATCAAAGCCGCGCTACGCAGGACGGTAGCCACGACGGTCACATAGAGATCGCGAATCACTTCGGTATCGTTGGTCACCCGCGAGATGAGCTGCCCGACCGGCTGGGTATCAAACTCGCTGAGCGGCTGACGCAGGGCGGCGTCCATGACGTCGCTGCGAAGCTGTTGCACCACGCCCACCGCCGCGCGGTTAAACAGCAGCGCCTGGCAGTAATGCAGACCCGCGGCGAGGAGTTGCAGGCCGATGTAGGCTGCGGCCAGGCCGCAGACCAGCTTCAACGGCAGCGAGTTCTTCGCTACCATATTGTCGATAAAGTAGCTGATCAGCAGCGGGCCGCTCACCTCCGCCACCGCCGCGACCCACATGATAGCAACCGCTATCGTTAACGGTTTACGCCACGGAGAGCCGTAGGCCAGCAGGCGCTTTAATGTCGGCCAGAGTTCAGTAAAACTACGCACCGGCGACCTCCTCATCTTCCAGCGGAACATCATCCAGCGCCGCTTCCAGCTGCTGATAACGGTACATATCGCGATACCAGCCCGGCTGCGTCGCCAGCGCCTCATGACGACCGCGCTGGGCAACATGCCCATGCTGCATTACCAGAATTTCGCTGGCCTCGGTCAACGCCGACAGGCGATGAGCGCTGATAATTACCGTCCGCCCCTCACCCCACTGGCGCAGGTTGTGCAATATCTGATGCTCCGTTCGACCATCCACCGCCGACAGCGCATCATCCAGGATCAGGATCTCCGCCTCCAGCAGCAGCGCGCGGGCGATGGAAATACGCTGTTTTTGCCCCCCGGAAAGCATAACGCCGCGCTCGCCGACTTCGGTGTTATACCCCTGCGGCAGGCGCAGGATATCCTCATGCACGCTGGCGAGCCGGGCAACGCGTTCGATTTGCTCCTGCGTGGCGTCCGGTTTACCGAGAGCAATATTGCTGGCGACGGTATCGGAGAACAGGAACGGCGTCTGATTGACTACCGCCAGCCTGGCGCGCCAGCTATCCAGCTGCAGTCGGGTCAGGGGAACGTCATGAAAGCGGATATCGCCATCGGTAACGTCAAAATGACGCTGAATCAGTGCCAGAATCGTACTCTTACCGGAGCCGGTTGGGCCGCAAATTCCCAGCATTTGCCCGGGCTGGAGCGTAAAGTTAACTTTTTCCAGCGAGGCCTTGTTCGCCTGCGGATAGATAAACTCGCGCACGGCGACGCTAAGCGTACCGCGCCCTTCCGGCGTCGGCTCGCTGCCGTCGTTCACTACCGGCGCCTCCTCCAGCATGGTGCGAATACGCGCGTAGGCCGCGCTGCCGCGCTCCACGATGTTAAACATCCATGCCAGAGCCAGCATTGGCCAGATCATCAGGCCGAGGTACATCACAAAGCTGGTGAGCTGACCCAAGGTCAGGCTGCCCTGGATCACCATCCAGCTGCCGCCGCCGATAGCCAGCAGGTTAGCGGTCCCGATAGCGATATAAATCGTCGGATCGAAGCGAGCATCAATGCGCGCCACGCGCATATTTTTCGCCCCGGTATCCGCAGCGTCGGCAGCAAACTGCGCCGACTGTCGGTCTTCAAGACCAAAAGCTTTGATCATGCGAATGCTGGTCAGGCTCTCCTGGGTGCGGTCATTGAGGCTGGAGAAGGCCGCCTGAGCGACGCGAAAACGCTCGTGTAATGCATCGCCGTTACGCTTAATCGCCAGCGCCATCAGCGGCATCGGCAGCAGCGCCAGCAGAGTGAGCTGCCAGCTGATTTGCGTCGACATCACAATCAGCACCGCGCAGCCCATCACCAGTGAATCCACCAGCGTCAGCACCCCCTCACCGGCGGCGAACACCACCCGATCCACGTCGTTGGTTGCGCGAGCGATGAGATCGCCGGTACGGTGGCGCAGGTAAAAGGCCGGATGCTGGCGGCTGAGCTGGCGATAGAAATCCTCACGTAGCTCGACGGCCAGCTGATACGATGCGCCGAACAACAGCACGCGCCAGACGTAGCGCAGCAGATAGACCATCACCGCAATAACGACCAGCAGGCCAATCCACATCCACACCTTTTCCGCGGTGTAATGTTGTTTTGTTACGCCGTCAACCACGATGCCCACCACTTTCGGTGGCACCAGTTGCAGGATGGCAATAATAATCAGCAGAGCAATAGCGCCGAGGTAACGGCGCCACTCCCGGCGGAAATACCAGCTAAGTTGGGCAAATAATCGCAAGCAGTTAAATCCTGAGTGTGTAATTCGTAGCGGCTGCTGCCGTTAATCAATAGGCAAGGCTGTAGTGTATTTTATCTGTTCCATGGCAAAACTCGAAGTGACATCCGAGAGTCCCGGCACGCTGTTAACCAGACGTTTATAAAAATCATCATAGTTCTTCATATCCGCCACCTGGACCCGCAGCAGATAGTCATACTCGCCGGCCATACGCCAGAAGCCGAGGACTTCCGCCATCTGCGAGACCTCGCTGACAAAGCGGCAATACCAGTCGCTACTGTGGTGCTGAGTCTTAATCAGTACAAACGCCGTCAGCCCAAGCCCGACCTTTTCCGCATCCAGCAGCGCGACGCGCCCGCGAAGAATACCTTCGTCTTCCAGCCGCTTCAGCCGCTTCCAGCAGGGCGTGGTGGTCAGATTAACGGCATCGGCCAATGCCTGCAAAGAGAGGGTGCAGTCGGTTTGCAGTAAAGAAAGCAGCTTACGATCAATTTTATCTAACATTGGGCGCCTCAGGAGAAAAATTTACTCCTTTTATTGTAATTGAAAGGCTAAATGGCAACAATTTTTCCTTCGATTTCCGCTAAGCTGGGCACAAAATGACAAACAGGAATTTGAGATGAACAGCGCCTGGGTAAAACACGCGATTAGTGAAATTAATGCCGATTATCAGCGTTCCGCCGACACGCACCTTATACGTCTGGCGCTGCCGGCGTTCCCTGGGATCCAACTCTATCTGAAGGATGAAAGCACCCATCCAACCGGTAGCCTGAAGCATCGCCTGGCCCGCTCGCTGTTTCTGTATGGCTTGTGCAACGGCTGGATTAAAGAAGGAACGACGATTATCGAATCCTCTTCCGGTTCGACCGCCGTCTCTGAAGCTTACTTCGCTCGTCTCTTAGGCCTGCCGTTTATCGCCGTGATGCCTTCCTGTACGGCAAAGCGTAAAATTGAACAAATTGAGTTTTACGGCGGTCGCTGCCATTTCGTCGACAGCGCCTGTGAAATCTATGCCGCCTCCGAAACGCTGGCGCGCGAGCTGAACGGTCATTATATGGATCAGTTTACCTTTGCCGAACGGGCTACCGACTGGCGAGGGAATAATAATATCGCCGACAGTATCTTCCGTCAGATGAGCCATGAGCCGCATCCGCAGCCGTCGTATATTGTGATGAGCGCGGGCACCGGCGGTACCTCTGCGACTATCGGACGCTACATTCGCAGTCAGGGTTACGATACGCAGCTGCTGGTGGTTGATCCGCAAAACTCCGTGTTTTTGGACTACTGGCAAAGCCGCGACGCCAGCCTGCGCAGCCCGGTCGGCAGTAAAATTGAGGGCATTGGCCGGCCGCGCGTCGAACCATCGTTTATTCCCGACGTGGTCGATGAGATGCTGCGGGTACCGGATGCCGCCAGCGTCGCCACCGCGCTATGGCTGGAAACGCTGCTTGGGCGCAAGGTCGGCGCCTCAACCGGCACCAACATGTGGGGCGTACTGCAGCTGGCCGTACGGATGCGCGAAGAGGGACGCACCGGCTCTATCGTCACGCTGCTGTGCGACAGCGGCGAACGTTATCTGGAAAGCTACTACAACCCGCAGTGGGTGGCGGCCAATATCGGCGACGTCTCTCCCTGGCAGGCGCAAATTGCGCAAATGCTGCAGGCAAAATAAAAAAAGCCAGATATCACAGGATATCCGGCTTGCTGGCAGGGTCTCTTTATTCGGGGGAATAAGGAAGATCAGGATAATCCAGCCAATGAGTCAAAAAATGGGAAACGGCCTGATGACGGCAGTCGCCAATAACCGGTAGATGCGGAAGTTCAAATTTCAGCTGATCCATCGCGTTGCCCATGATCACGCCGTGCCCGACGCTGCCAAGCATTTCCCGATCGTTCATGGCGTCGCCGAACGCCATGCAATCCTGCAACGTCAGGCCCAGATGCTGGCTTAATACCGCCAGCGCCGCGCCTTTGTTACAGCCCCCGGGCAAAACTTCCAGACAATCCATCGCTGAAAAACAGAGATCCGCTCGGCCGCCGAGCGCTTCACTTAGTTGCAGCCTTAGCCGCCGGAGATCGTCATGATCGCCGCAGAAGCAGATTTTGGTGACCTGATGCGCCGGCATTCGCTTTGGATCGTATAGCTGATAGCGAAAGCCGCTAAAGACGTGCGCTTGCAGAATTTCTGGAATCTCCTGCCCGGTATACCAGCCGCCGTCGTTGAAAAAATGCATACTCGCCGCGGTATCCCAGGCGCTATGCAGCACCTCTTCCGCCACATCAGGGGCCAGATCGCGACGATACAGCTCTTCACCTTCCAGGGAGTGAATGCGCGTCCCGTTGCCGGTAATTAAAAACGCATCCAAAGAGAACTCGCCGATAACGTGGCGCATCTCCAGAGCATGACGGCCGGTAGCAAATGTCAGGGTGATGTCGCGATCGCGCAGGCGTTTTAGCGTCGAAAGCGTTTTTTCTCCCAGACGATGGTCAGGCATCAGTAGCGTACCGTCCATATCGAATGCAGCCAGTCTGGCCATGTCCTGTTCCCCCTATCGTGGTGGATTTTGCTTGTGTTGCAGTATTGCCTGAGATATACGGAAGTAATAGTGAATAGATAAATTTTATTGTTCCGGGTTTATCATCTACCGCAGGACTAAACAGCGATGAGGCTATTAAACCGTCTGCATCAGTATCAGCGACTCTGGCTACCCTCTTCCGGCGAGCCGCAGCAGGTGACCGTCGGCGAGCTGGCCGAGCGCTGCTTTTGCAGCGAACGACATATCCGAACCCTGCTGCGCCAGGCGCAAGAATCCGGCTGGCTAAGCTGGAAGGCTAGCTCCGGTCGCGGAAAGCGCGGGCTACTCCAGTTTTACAAAGCGCCGGAAACGCTGCGCAATGAAATGATGGAGCAGGCTCTAAATAAAGGACAGCAGCAGAATGCCCTCGAACTGGCGCAGCTGGCGCCTGTAGAGCTTAAAGCGCTGCTTTCCCCCTTTCTCGGCGGCCAATGGCAGAACGATACGCCTACCCTGCGTATTCCTTATTACCGTCCGCTGGAGCCGCTGCGCCCGGGTTTTATGCCGGGACGCGCGGAGCAGCACCTGGCAGGGGAGATATTTTCCGGCCTGACCCGTTTCGATGCGCAAAGTACCTGCCCGATAGGCGATTTAGCCCATCACTGGGAGGTGTCGCCTGACGGTCTGCGCTGGCACTTTTATATTCGTTCCACCCTGTTCTGGCATAACGGCGATCCGATAAAAACCTCACAGCTGCAGCAGCGCCTTCTGATGCTGTTGCAGCTCCCCGCGATGCGTACGCTGTTCGCCAGTATCAGCGAGATTAGCGTCACCCACTCTCAGTGCCTGACTATCACCCTGCACCGCGCCGATTACTGGCTACCGTTCCGCCTTGCCAGCTACTGCAGCGTGCTGGCGCATCCGGACGATCCGGCGATCGGCAGCGGGCCATTTCGCCTGAAACTATTTACTCAGGAACTGGTGCGGCTGGAAAACCATCAGCGTTATCATCTCACCCATCCGCTGCTGCAGGCCGTTGAATTCTGGATCACGCCGCAGCTGTTCGAACAGGATCTGGGCACCAGCTGTCGTCATCCGGTACAGATAACCATTGGCGACCCTGATGAGCTGACCAGACTGCGCCAGGTCAGCAATAGCATCAGTCTTGGATTTTGCTATCTGACGCTACGCCAGAGCCCCCGCCTGAATAAAGCGCAGGCCCAAAGACTGGTTTCGCTGATTCATCGCTCCGGTCTGTTAGAAACGCTGCCGCTGGATGAAGACCTGATCGCGCCGAGCAACGAAGTATTGCCGGGATGGACTATTCCGCAGTGGCCAGAAAATGGTGATACACCGCTGCCCGAACGGCTAACTCTGCTCTATCACCTTCCCGTAGAGCTACACGCCATGGCGGAGCGCCTTCGGCAACGGCTGGCAGAACTCGGCTGCGAGCTGACGATAATTTTTCATGACGCGAAAAACTGGGATGGTTGCCAGCAGTTTGCGAAGGCGGACCTGATGATGGGCGATCGCCTGATTGGCGAAGCGCCGGTTTATGCGCTGGAGCAGTGGCTACGCTGCGATGCCCTGTGGCCTAATTTGTTGACCGGGGCGCAATATGCGCATCTTCAGGCAACGCTGGATGCCGTTCAGGTATTACCGGACGAACGCAGCCGCAGCGAAGCTTTGCGCAACGTCTTTAACACACTGATGGACGATGCCATCATGACGCCGCTGTTTAATTATAATTATCGCATCAGCGCACCGCCTGGCGTCAACGGGCTGCGCCTGAACGCGCGAGGCTGGTTTGATTTCGCCAGCGCCTGGCTACCGGCTTCGACGCCGTGACGGGGCTGGTGGTCATCTTCATCAGGCGCTACCATATGCGCTTCACTTCGATTGTCAGGAATTACCATGAAACGCGCCGTAGTTGTCTTCAGTGGAGGACAAGATTCGACGACCTGCCTGGTGCAGGCTCTGCAACAGTATGATGAAGTGCATTGCGTCACTTTTGATTATGGCCAACGTCATCGCGCGGAGATTGACGTTGCTCGCGAACTGGCGCTAAAGCTGGGCGCCGTTGCCCACAAAGTCCTTGATGTCACGCTGCTTAACGAACTGGCGGTCAGCAGCCTGACACGCGATAGCATTCCGGTTCCGGATTATGAACCGGACGCCAGCGGCATCCCCAACACTTTCGTGCCCGGTCGCAACATTCTGTTCTTAACCCTGACGGCCATTTACGCGTATCAGGTTAAAGCGGAAGCTATCATCACCGGCGTTTGCGAGACCGACTTTTCGGGCTACCCGGACTGCCGCGATGAGTTCGTCAAAGCCCTGCACCAGGCCGTCAGCCTGGGAATGGCGAAAGATATTCGCTTTGAGACGCCGCTGATGTGGCTGAATAAAGCCGAGACGTGGGCCCTGGCCGATTATTGGGGCCAGTTGGACCTGGTACGCCATGAAACCCTGACTTGCTATAACGGCATTAAAGGCGACGGCTGCGGGCAGTGCGCCGCCTGTAACCTCCGCGCCAACGGGCTGCGCCAGTATCTGGGCGATAAGGTTGGGGTGATGACTGACATGAAGCAGAAAACAGGACTGCAGTAGCCGGTTATTTCCCGGCGGCGTGGCGGGATCGCAGGCGGCTCACGATGCATAGCCTGGTCTGATACGCAGCAGCGCCTTCGGGGATAGTTCTGCCCCTTTCTGTGCGCTTGCTCCCGGGGGCGGCGCGATGCGCCTGCCCGGGCTACCGGATCGCAGGCTGCTGAGGACGCGTAGCCCGCGTTACCAGATCGCAGGTGGTTGTGGAGAAGTAGCCCGGACAGGTGCGCAGCACCGCCTCCGGGACATCCCCCTCCGGCTGGCCTGTTAGCGAGGCTCCAGCTGCTCCAGCTTTTCGCGCAGTTCGCCCTCAAGCGGCAGCGCTTTCTGCGTTTTTAGATCAATGCAGACAAAAGTGATAAGCGCATCGGCGACCACCTCGCCGTTAGGGTTAAGGGTAACCACCTGGCTTAGCGTCCCGCTTTTTCCGTTCAGCTGTTCGAGCTTGCTGGTGACGGTTAATACATCGCCCAGTACCGCCGGTCGGCGATAGTTGATATTGATATTGACCACCACAAAGGCGATGTTGCGAGCGGTCATCCAGTGAAAGGCCGGGCTGCTTTCCAGGCCATCCCAGCGCGCCTCTTCGAGAAACTCCAGATACCGCGCGTTATTGACATGCTGATAGACGTCGAGATGATAGCCGCGAACTTTGATTTGTGTCTGCATAGCGCAAATGCCTTATCTTTAATTGTTGTTTTGAGGTCAGAGGTCACACCACTGGTGTGACCTCTTCAGTCTGGCAAATAATAACGACTGTGCAAACTTGTGAAGAAAATTTACAGCTTCAAATGTGACAGATTTCTCTCTACCAGCGAATTGCCCATCCCCGGCACCTGCTTAAGATCGTCAACGGTTTTAAATGGCCCATATTCTTCACGATAGCTGACAATAGCCTGCGCCTTCTTCAGGCCAACGCCGTTCAGCCCCTTCGCCAGTTCTTCGGCGCTGGCGTTATTGATACTCACCCTGGTACCTTCGCTATCGGGCGCGTTCAACGCATCAGGTGCCTTTGCCTGCGGCGTCTGCACGCTCTCCTTTGTTGCCGGCGACGTTTTCCCGCTGGAAGGCGCGGCAAAAGCGCCCTGACTTCCCGCTGCGCAAACCAGTACGGCGACGGTAAGAAGCGTTTTCAATCCTCGTTTCATGCTGTTATCTCCTTGTTTGTAGACAGCAAGGTCACGATAGCGATGAGGGAAAAAGAGTACAAAAGGCAAAATGCAGAAATGGAAAAGGCCGCGAAAGCGGCCTTTGATAATTGCATCACGTTACTTGCTTTTGCGAAGCAGCACGTAATTATTGTTGCTGATCGATAATGTCGCCGAGCTTAATTTTCGCCGCTTTACGCAGGTTACTCATCAGCGCTTCGAAGGCGATCTGTGCGTTATTCTGGGTGATGCCCTGAATCATCGCCTTTTTCTGCTCTTCCGGCATCGTACCCGCTTTCACTTCATCCAGCGCCAGCAGTACTACATTACCCTGCATGTCCGTGCCCACGCCGTAGCTGGGCTTACCCGCCTGCGGCAGCGGTAGCGCAAAGACAGACTGGATCAACGCTTCCTGACCGGTACGCGACAGCGTCTGCGGCGCTCCGAAGCTCAGGCCCGCCGCTTTCATCGCTTCATCGCCTTTACCCTCTTTCAGGGCCGTCAGCAGCTTATCGGCATCCAGCTTCGCCTGCTGCTCCGCTTTGTTGTGCTTAACAATATCGCTCACCTGCGCTTTCACCTCCGCCAGCGGTTTGACCGCTTCCGGTTTATGCTCGCTGATGCGTAGAACAAACGCGCGATCGCCGTCGACGGTGATGATATCGGAGTTGCTGCCCGGCGTACCGTTTTCGCCAACCAGACCGCCGTTGAAGATAGCGTCAGAAACCGGTTTGAAATTCAGCTCCTGCGGCAGGTTATCGCGACCAAACCAGCCGGTTTCAACCACTTTCAGACCGGCAACCTGAGCCGCGCCAGCCAGGGATTCGTTATCGTTGCTCGCCGCGTCGCTGACTTTTTGCTGCAGCGCATAGTAAGCATCCAGAGCTTTCTCCTGCTTCACTTTCGCCGCGATATCATTGCGAACGTCAGCCAGCGGTTTTACCTGAGCGGGCTGAACGTCATCCAGACGCGCCACCAGGAAACCGACGGAAGATTTAATTACGCCTGAAAGCTGGCCTTTTTCTTTCAGACCGGCCTCTTTCAGTTCCGGCACAGTAGCCGCATCTTCCAGCCAGCCCATATCACCACCGTTGCGGGCAGAGATGATATCGGTTGATTTTTCTTTGGCCAGCGCAGCGAAATCAGCGCCTTTTTTCAGTTCATCAAGCACCGCCTGAGCATCCGCTTCGGTTTTGGTCTGGATGATGCTGTAGCGATTACGCTGCGGCTGAGTGAACTGATCCTGATGCTGGTCGTACCATGACTGAATTTCCTGGTCAGAGACGTTTTCCTGCATGCTCGCAGCATCCATCTTGATGTAGCTGACGCGGAACTGCTCAGGCGCCATAAAACGCGCCTGGTTCTGCTGGTAAAACGCGTTGATTTCATCGTCGGTGGCGGTTTGCTTCGCCGCCAGCGCGTTTACGTCAATCGTCGCTTCACGGACGACGCGCTGTTGCGACACCAGCGCCGCCAGCTGGTCGGATTCGCCCGGCAGCATAAAATCGGTACCGGCAACGGCGTTAATCAGTTGCTGAGTCGTCAGCTGATTACGTAATGCCTGAGCGTACTGGTCCGTCGTCATCCCCATTTGATTAACGATACGGCTGAAGCGCTCGTTATCAAATTTGCCATCCGCCTGGAAAGCCTGGGTCTTGAAGATAGCCTGCTTGACCTGGTCGTCGCTGATATTAAGGCCCAGTTCACGGGCGTACTGATCGAGCAGCGCCTCGTCAATCAGACGGTTCAACACCTGCTGACGCATGGTCTTCATGTAATTTTCATTGGCCGCCAGTTCAGAAAACTGATCGCCAAGCTGCTGCTGCATGCGGTTACGCTCGCTGGCAACGGCATTTTCAAACTGTGCGCGACCAATCTCCTGGTCATTAACTTTTGCGGCATAGTTGTTTCCACCGCCAATCAGGTAACCACTCACCCCGGTCAAAATGAACGAGACGATAATGATACCGAAAATAATCTTGAGCACGACGCTGTTGGCGGCCGTGCGTAGGTTGTCCATCATGGTGTAACAACGCTCCGCTGTAGATGACTTTTGCTCGCGCAGCATAGCATGTGATGGCCGCCGCGCGTGAGGACGTATTTTGACAAGAAAACGGGGTGATTGTCAGCCCACAAGTGCGTATAAAGTCACATTAAGTCTCATTCTGGCAAATAAAAAAGGCACATCTTGCGATGCGCCCTTGTACTTCGTCACAGACCCCAGTGGGGAAGTCGATCAGTTTACCGCGTCTTTCAGCGCTTTACCTGCACGGAAACCCGGTACTTTAGCAGCAGCGATGGTGATTTCTTTGCCTGTTTGCGGATTGCGACCGGTACGGGCAGCGCGCTCTTTAACAGCAAAAGTACCAAACCCTACCAGCGCAACGTCATCCCCAGCCTGCAGAGATTCAGTAACAGAAGCGATTAAAGCATCTAACGCACGTCCAGCTGCGGCTTTAGAAATGTCCGCACCGGCAGCAATTTTGTCAATCAGTTGAGATTTATTCACTGTTCTCTTCCTCTCTTTATAATTTATATCGCACCAGAATCCTTCGTGGCGCGACCGCGCAGCAGTTATATCAGGACTGTCATGCCCTTACAACAGAGTTGTAATTGACCCCCCTGCCAGCGATCTAAGTTAGCTACACAAAAAAAGGCTGGCAAGTACGAATTTACTTACCAGCCCTATTTTTCTTAGCGCTATTTGCGCGAAATCACTATTTTGCCGTGACGACTTCCATACCAAACGGCTCGTTCTGCAGTGCAAGTGCCAGAACTTCCTCGATTCGTTTCACCGGATGGATATCTAAATCGGCGATAACGTTATCTGGAATTTCTTCAAGGTCACGTTTATTTTCATCAGGAATCAGAACAGTCTTAATGCCGCCACGGTGTGCAGCCAACAGTTTTTCCTTCAGACCACCGATTGGCAACACCTGACCGCGGAGGGTGATTTCCCCGGTCATCGCCACATCGGCGCGCACCGGATTACCCGTCAGGCAGGAAACCAGTGCGGTACACATCGCAATACCGGCGCTTGGGCCATCTTTCGGCGTTGCGCCTTCCGGTACGTGCACGTGGATATCGCGTTTTTCATAAAAGTCTGAGTTAATACCCAGCTTATCCGCACGCGAACGCACCACGGTCAGCGCAGCCTGGATAGATTCCTGCATAACCTCACCCAGTGAACCGGTATAGGTCAGCTTGCCTTTACCCGGAACGCAGGCGGTTTCAATGGTCAGCAGATCGCCGCCCACTTCCGTCCACGCCAGGCCAGTCACCTGACCCACGCGATTTTCACTATCCGCACGGCCATAGTCGTAGCGCTGCACGCCCAGGAAGTCATGCAGGTTGTCGCCGTTAATCTCAATATGCTTCAGCGACTTATCCAGCAACAGCTGTTTGACCGCTTTACGACACAGTTTCGAGATTTCGCGCTCCAGACCACGCACGCCCGCTTCACGAGTGTAGTAACGGATAATGCCGATAATCGCGCTGTCATCAACCGTCAGCTCGCCTTTTTTGAGCGCATTACGCTCTATCTGTTTTGACAGCAAATGGCGTTTGGCGATGTTCAGCTTCTCATCTTCGGTGTAGCCGGAGAGGCGAATCACTTCCATACGATCCAGCAGCGGCGCCGGAATATTCATGGAGTTAGAGGTCGCGACGAACATCACGTCGCTGAGATCGTAATCCACTTCCAGATAGTGGTCGTTGAAAGCCACGTTCTGTTCCGGATCCAACACCTCCAGCAGCGCCGATGCCGGATCGCCCCGCATGTCCGAAGACATTTTGTCGATCTCATCCAGTAAGAACAGCGGGTTTTTAACGCCCACTTTGGCCATTTTCTGGATCAGTTTGCCCGGCATTGAGCCAATGTAGGTACGGCGGTGACCGCGGATTTCCGCTTCGTCACGCACGCCGCCCAGCGCCATACGCACGTACTTACGTCCGGTTGCTTTGGCGATAGATTGACCCAGCGAGGTTTTACCAACCCCCGGAGGCCCAACCAGGCACAGGATTGGCCCTTTGAGCTTGTTAACACGGCTCTGCACCGCGAGGTACTCAAGGATGCGATCCTTCACGCGCTCCAGACCGTAGTGATCGGTGTCGAGGATCTCCTGAGCCTGACGCAGGTCTTTTTTAACCTTGCTGCGGGCGTTCCATGGTACCTGCACCATCCAGTCAATGTAGCCGCGAACGACGGTTGCTTCCGCCGACATCGGGGACATCATTTTCAGTTTTTGCAGTTCCGCTTCGGTTTTCTCTTTTGCCTCTTTCGGCATTTTCGCCGCGTCGATCTTACGCTTCAGCGCTTCGTTCTCGTCAGGGGCGTCGTCCATCTCGCCGAGCTCTTTTTGAATGGCTTTCATTTGCTCATTCAGGTAGTACTCGCGCTGAGATTTCTCCATCTGCTTTTTCACGCGGTTGCGAATGCGCTTCTCAACCTGCAGCAGATCGATTTCTGACTCCATCATCGCCATCAGATATTCCAGACGTTCGTTAACGTCGGACATCTCCAGCACGGACTGTTTGTCCGCCAGCTTCAGCGGCATATGGGCTGCGATGGTATCCGCAAGGCGCGCCGGATCGTCGATGCTATTCAGCGACGTCAGCACTTCCGGTGGGATTTTCTTGTTCAGCTTGATGTAGCCTTCAAACTGGCTGATAGCGGTACGAACCAGCACTTCCTGCTCGCGTTCGTCAATCGCCGGCGATTCGAGATATTCAGCTTTCGCCGAAAAATGCTCGCCGTTATCAGATAGCGCAGAGATGCGCGCGCGCTGCAAACCTTCGACCAGCACTTTGACAGTACCGTCCGGTAGCTTCAGCATTTGCAAAATAGACGCCACGGTCCCGACGGTGAAAAGATCGTTTACACCCGGCTCATCCGTCGAGGCTTCTTTCTGCGCAACCAGCATGATTTTTTTATCATGATCCATGGCTGCTTCGAGACAACGGATAGATTTTTCCCGCCCTACAAACAGGGGTATGACCATGTGCGGATAAACCACCACATCGCGCAACGGCAATACGGGGATTTCAATGCGTTCAGAACGCTCAGGATTCATAGAGCTCTCTCTTAGTTTAAAGTCCGCCAGGTAGCCGACGACGCAACTCAACGACGCGTCGCCGTTAATATGTAAACCAGTATATGGGGATGTATTCCATACATTCAACGGCGGGAATGCAGGAAAAATAAAAGGGGAGATAAAATCCCCCCTTTTTGTTAACTGCTTGAGCAAATTGGTTAATTATTCACCAGATGCCTGCTGCGCTTCCGGTTTGCCGTAAATCAGCAGCGGCTTGCTCTGACCATCGATAACCGAGGCGTCGATGACCACTTTTTCCACATCTTCCATTGACGGAAGATCGTACATGGTATCGAGCAGCGCAGCTTCAACGATAGAACGCAGGCCGCGAGCGCCGGTTTTACGCGCCATCGCTTTCTTAGCGATAGCATCCAGCGCTTCGTCGCGGAACTCCAGCTCAGCGCCTTCGAGGCTGAACAGCGCCTGATACTGCTTGGTCAGGGCGTTTTTCGGCTCTTTGAGGATTTGAATCAGCGCTTCTTCGCTCAGCTCGCTCAGGGTCGCCACCACCGGCAGACGCCCGATGAACTCAGGAATCAGACCAAACTTAATCAGATCTTCCGGTTCAACCTGAGACAACAGCTCGCCTTCGCTGGCCTTGTCGGATTTAGCCTTAACCGTCGCGCCGAAACCGATACCAGAACCGGTTTCAACACGGTGAGAAATGACCTTATCCAGTCCTGCAAAGGCGCCGCCGCAGATGAACAGGATCTTAGAGGTATCAACCTGCAGGAACTCCTGCTGCGGATGCTTACGCCCGCCCTGCGGCGGAACCGCGGCAACGGTGCCTTCAATAAGCTTCAACAGCGCTTGCTGCACGCCTTCGCCGGAGACATCGCGGGTGATCGACGGGTTATCCGATTTACGGGAAATTTTGTCGATTTCATCAATGTAGACGATACCGCGCTGGGCTTTCTGTACGTCGTAGTCGCACTTCTGCAGCAGCTTCTGGATGATGTTTTCAACGTCTTCACCCACGTAACCGGCTTCGGTCAGAGTGGTGGCATCCGCCATGGTGAAAGGCACATCCAGCAGGCGCGCCAGCGTTTCCGCCAGCAGCGTTTTACCGGAACCGGTCGGTCCGATCAGCAGAATGTTGCTTTTACCCAACTCTACGCCGTTGCTGGTGTCGCCATTGCGCAGACGTTTGTAGTGATTGTATACCGCCACCGCCAGCACTTTTTTCGCCGGCTCCTGGCCGATAACGTAATCGTCCAGATGGTGGCGAATTTCGTGCGGAGTCGGCAGCGCGCTGCGCTCGCGATGCGGCGCGACTTCTTTAATTTCTTCGCGAATGATGTCGTTACATAAATCAACGCATTCGTCGCAGATATACACGGATGGCCCGGCGATTAGCTTACGCACTTCATGCTGGCTTTTGCCGCAAAAAGAGCAGTACAACAGTTTGCCCGAACCATCTTTGCGTTTATCTGTCATGAGTCCAAACCTCTTATTAAGTTCTTTGTGCCGCACACGACGACGCAAATGCCATTCTCAGGCGCAAACCGCTATGAAGCGTTGTGCCGCCCTCTTACAACCAAGTATAGCGGCACCCTTGCGCCAGGGGCATCAATTACGATGAGTCAAAATGGAGTCGACGAGGCCGTATTCCACTGCTTCTGAGGCAGACAGGAAGCGATCGCGCTCGGTGTCACGCTCGATCTGCTCAAGAGATTGACCCGTATGATGTGCCATCAGTTCATTCATGCGACCTTTCACCTTCAGGATTTCGCGGGCGTGGATTTCGATATCCGTCGCCTGGCCCTGGTAGCCGCCCAGCGGCTGGTGAATCATCACGCGTGAGTTCGGCAGGCAGAAACGCTTGCCTTTCGCCCCGGCGGTGAGCAGGAATGCGCCCATAGAGGCCGCCTGGCCCATACAAATGGTGCTCACGTCTGGTTTAATGAACTGCATGGTGTCATAGATAGACATCCCGGCGGTAATCACGCCGCCCGGAGAGTTAATGTACAGATAGATATCTTTTTCCGGGTTTTCCGCTTCCAGAAACAGCATCTGCGCCACGATCAGGTTAGCCATGTGATCTTCTACCTGGCCGGTCAGAAAAATGACGCGCTCCTTGAGCAGACGGGAGTAAATATCAAATGAACGTTCGCCGCGTGAGGTCTGTTCAATGACCATCGGCACCAGGGCCATATGGGGTGCAAAGTTGTCTCGTTCGCCACTGTATGACATTTCCGTCTCCTGGATTAATTTGAAAAAAACCGCTGCACTGATTGTAACCTTACGGACGGATTATCAGCCAGAATTTCTGCTGTCGGGCAGAAGTGCATAGATGCACGCTTCATTACGGCGCATGATTATGCCAATGCAGTTACGTCTCCCGGTTATGGGGATGACGTCGCCATAATTCAAGCATAACAATCTTTTGCCGTAACGCTATCACTGAAATCGCCTTTTCGCACTCATCCTAAGGCTATCATTGCAATAAAAAAACCCGCAGCCTTTCGGCAACGGGTTTTTACTCAAACCTTAAACCTGGAGGCGAAATTACGCCTGCTGGTTCATCAGTTCGCTGAAGGAAGTGGCTTTTTCAGACACTTTAGCTTTCGCCAGCACGGCTTCAACGGCCTGCTCTTCCAGCGCAACGTTGCGCATGTTGTCCATCAGCTCTTTGTTCTTGCTGTAGAACTCGACCACTTCTTTCGGATCTTCGTAAGCGGAAGCCATCTCTTCGATCAGACCTTTTACGCGATCTTCGTCAGCTTTCAGCTCGTTGGTACGAATCACTTCGCCCAGCAGCAGACCAACAACAACGCGGCGTTTAGCCTGCTCTTCGAACAGCTCACGCGGCAGTTCCAGAGCCTGTTTCTCGTTACCGCCAAAACGCTGAGCAGCCTGACGACGCAGAACGTCGATTTCGCTGTCGATCAGTGCAGCCGGTACGTCGATATCGTTAGCTTTTACCAGGCCTTCGATAGCCTGAGACTTAACGCGGTTACGCACGGCGCCTTTCAGCTCGCGCTCCATGTTTTTACGCACTTCAGCGCGCAGACCGGCTACGGAACCATCTTCAACGCCGAAACGTTTGATGAACTCTTCAGTCAGTTCTGGCAGTTCACGTTCTTCAACTTTTTTCAGGTTGATAACGAACTTCGCCGCTTTACCTTTCAGGTTTTCAGCGTGGTACTCTTCCGGGAAGGTCACGTCGATGGTGAACTCTTCGCCAGCTTTGTGGCCTTTGATACCCTCTTCAAAACCCGGGATCATGCGGCCCTGGCCCATCGCCAGGACGAAGTCGGAGGCTTTGCCGCCTTCGAACTCTTCGCCGTCAACGGAACCAGTGAAGTCAACGGTAACGCGGTCTTCAGCATCAACTGCGCCGTCTTTTTCTTTCCAGTTAGCCTGCTGCTTGCGCAGAGTATCCAGCATGGTATCAACGTCGGCGTCGGTCACTTCAACAACCGGTTTTTCAACTTCGATCGCTTCCAGACCCTGCAGCTCAACTTCCGGATAAACTTCGAACTCTACCGCGTAGGTGAAATCTTCACCCAGCTTGTATTCGCCCGGAACATAGTTCGGCGCGCCGGCCGGATTAATTTTTTCTTTGATGATCGCGTCAACGAAGTTGCGGCTCATCAGATCACCCAGCACGTCCTGGCGAACAGATGCGCCATAACGCTGAGCAACAACATTCATCGGCACTTTGCCTTTACGGAAGCCGTCAATGCGAACTTTTTTCGCTACGTTGACCAGCTCGCTTTTGACAGCATTCTCGATGCTGTCAGCGGCGATAGTAATCGTTACACGGCGCCCAAGGCCCTGAGTGGTTTCAACTGAAACTTGCATCTTGTTACCTCAAAAAAATCACAGTGCTCGGTCAACTCTGGAAGCGCGAACTGGTTGCTTCGCAGAACCGGGATGCCCTCTTCAAATCAGAAACACATTCCCTGTCGTCAGAATCATCCCGAAGACATTCATAATAAAAGACGCGGCATTATAGCGGCATCACTTTTGTGAGTCGAGAACGGTTGTCGCCCACTGCTGCGGCTTTTTTCACATTTCCCGAGCAAATTTGCCTGCCAAAATGCGCGCATCGCACAATTTTCAGGCAAAACAAAACGGCCCGCAGGCCGTTTTCTCATAAATCTCCACGCAACATACTGGAAAAGCTCCAGCGGTTGCAAATGTGATTTCTACGCGATACTTCCAGCTCCGCGACAAGGAGGAGAAGCAAAGACGGTATCCTGTAGCCCTTCCCACTCTTTGATTGTGTAGGTATGCAACGCCAGAGCGTGCACGGTGCTTGATAGTTCCTCAGTCAACGTTCCGTAAATCATACGGTGACGATTAAGAAAACGCTCGCCAAGGAAGCGATCGCTTACCAACACCACTTTAAAATGACTTTCAGAGCCCGCAGGAACGTTGTGGCGATAGCTTTCATCCACGACTTCAAGATACACCGGGTCGAACGCTGCCCTAAGTTTTGCTTCGATCTGTTCACGTATCATCATGAATTTTCTCCTCCGACAACGCTGTATTGCCGCCATTCCCTTTAAATGTTAGCCGCTTTTACCGCTTCCATTGGGCGAAAACAACAAAAAATTAGCATTCCTCTGATATTTTGCGGCAAAAGTATCAGGTTTACTGATTCTGTCTCGCTGAAGCCCCGTCCGGATGGCGATAACCGATATGGCAAGGCCAGAAAACGCACAAGACGATGAATTTACATGCGTTGCCACTTCCCCTTGCCGTTGGCGATGTTATGATGGCGGGAATTTTCCTCATTACCACTCCACCATGCGTTGAGACCCTGAACATGTTTAAGAAAATTCTCTTTCCTTTGGTCGCGCTGTTTATGCTGGCCGGATGCGCCACTCCGCCGACCACTATTGAGGTATCGCCGAAAATCACGCTGCCGCAGCAGGATCCGAGCCTGATGGGCGTGACCGTCAGCATTAACGGCGCCGATCAGCGTCCGGATCAGGCGCTGGCGAAAGTCACCCGTGATAATCAGCAGGTTACGCTAACCGCCTCCCGCGATCTGCGTTTCTTGCTGCAGGAAGTGCTCGAGAAGCAGATGACCTCGCGTGGCTACATGATTGGTCCAAACGGCGCGGTTGACCTGCAAATCATCGTCAACAAACTGTACGCCGACGTTTCTCAAGGCAACGTACGCTACAACATTGCGACCAAAGCGGATATTGCGATTATCGCGACCGCCGCCAACGGCAATAAGATGACGAAAAACTACCGTGCCAGCTACTCTGTTGAAGGCGCCTTCCAGGCCTCGAACAAAAATATTGCCGATGCGGTTAATAGCGTCATGACCGACACCATCGCCGACATGGCGCAGGACACCAGCATTCACGATTTCATCAAGCAAAACGCGCGTTAATTTGAGTTGCAGACCCGGCCTCGCGTCGGGTCTGCACGATATGCTATGTCCAATCATTATTTACGCATTTTCACGCAGCCAAAATCAGCTATCCTGCTGATTCTCGGTTTCGCCTCTGGATTACCGCTAGCCCTGACCTCCGGCACGCTACAGGCGTGGATGACCGTTGAAAACATCGATCTCAAAACCATCGGTTTTTTCTCGCTCGTCGGGCAGGCCTACGTCTTTAAATTCCTCTGGTCGCCGGTAATGGACCGCTATACGCCGCCGTTTCTTGGTCGTCGACGCGGCTGGCTGCTGGCGACTCAGATCCTGCTACTTATTGCCATTGCGGCGATGGGATTCCTTGAACCTTCCACGCAACTACGCTGGATGGCGGCGCTGGCGGTCGTTATCGCCTTTTGCTCCGCCTCGCAGGATATCGTGTTTGACGCGTGGAAGACCGACGTGCTGGCCGCTGAAGAGCGAGGCACCGGGGCGGCAATCAGCGTGCTGGGCTATCGTCTGGGGATGCTGGTTTCCGGCGGGTTGGCGCTATGGCTGGCCGATCGCTGGCTGGGATGGCAGGGAATGTACTGGCTGATGGCCGCCCTGCTAATCCCCTGCATTATAGCTACTCTGCTGGCCCCGGAACCCAGCGACGTCATTCCGGTGCCGAAGACGCTGGAGCAGGCCGTCGCCGCACCGCTGCGCGACTTCTTCGGCCGCAATAATGCCTGGCTTATTCTCTTGCTTATCGTCCTTTATAAGCTTGGCGACGCGTTTGCCATGAGTCTGACCACCACCTTCCTGATTCGCGGCGTCGGTTTTGATGCGGGCGAAGTGGGCATGGTCAATAAAACGCTCGGCCTGTTCGCCACGATTGTCGGTGCGCTTTATGGCGGCGTGCTTATGCAGCGCCTGACGCTTTTCCGCGCGCTGCTGATTTTCGGCCTGCTGCAGGGGGTATCCAACGCCGGGTATTGGCTGCTCTCAATTACCGATAAACACCTTTTCTCCATGGCGACGGCGGTGTTTTTCGAAAACCTGTGCGGCGGAATGGGCACGGCGGCATTCGTTGCGCTGCTGATGACGCTGTGCAATAAGTCATTTTCAGCCACCCAGTTCGCTTTGCTCTCAGCGCTCTCCGCCGTTGGGCGCGTATATGTGGGGCCTATCGCCGGCTGGTTTGTCGAAGCTCACGGATGGCCTGCTTTCTATCTCTTTTCCGTTGTTGCTGCGGTTCCGGGGATTTTGCTGCTGTTAATTTGTCGCCGTACGCTTGAACATACTCAACGTTCGGAGAGCTTTATGCCGCGCACGCTTTTTCCTCAGGCCTACGGGCTGGCATTAGTTATTCTGGCGATTGGCTGCCTGATACTGGCGATATGGCTACTGCTGCTGGTCCTCAACGCGCTGGATTACACCACCTTTTCCTTCCTCGCGGGCCTGCTTGAGGTTGCCGTTCTTACCGCCGTTGCGGGTATTTTGCTCGGCGCGTTCCTTGACTACCTCGCATTGCGCAAAACCGAGTTGATTTAAATCAGCGCAAGAACGTAAATGGACGTTGTAATTACTAAACGTAATTATAACGTCTTATTAACGATTCTATATTCAATGTACCTGATTTGTTGTTTTGTGCGTTTTAGATTTCTGGAAATTATTGACAATTTTTATGCGAATCTATAAATAATTTAACCGATTCAGCTCAGCTGGTTTTATTTTCGGCTTTTATGATGTCTTTAA
This sequence comes from Klebsiella sp. HN106, assembly GCF_051209435.1. Lineage (NCBI taxonomy): Bacteria > Pseudomonadati > Pseudomonadota > Gammaproteobacteria > Enterobacterales > Enterobacteriaceae > Klebsiella > Klebsiella sp. HN106. The sequence continues at coordinate 788,712 of NZ_JBLURD010000002.1, forward strand.
TTTGATAATTAATTGTTAATTATTTGTGTTGTTTTGCAGGTGGTTATGCTCATTCTCTTATAAACCCTTTCATTCTTATCCCTTTCGTTATCAATCCCGCGTAAATCAAGGTTTGCAAGCTATAATGTCACACTCCGTAACATATGTGACAAGGCAAGCAGAAGCCGCTAACATAGAACAGACACAGCTCCAACTATGTTTACAGTAATGCAACCTTCCCGTAAAATGCCCGTACACTTTAAGCGCCACCAGATTCCGTGGAATTGAGGTCGTTCAATGAGACTTAGGAAATACAATAAAAGTTTGGGATGGATGTCATTAATCGCAGGCACTGTATTACTCAGTGGTTGTGATTCTGCACTCCTCGACCCAAAAGGACAGATTGGACTGGAGCAACGCTCTCTGATTCTGACGGCCTTTGGCCTGATGATGATCGTCGTTATTCCAGCCGTCTTGATGGCAGTAGGATTTGCCTGGAAGTATCGTGCGAGCAATAAAGATGCGAAGTATAGCCCGAACTGGTCACACTCCAACAAAGTTGAAGCTGTGGTCTGGACGGTTCCTATTCTGATCATCCTGTTCCTGGCCGTTCTGACCTGGAAAACAACTCACGCATTAGAGCCGAGCAAACCGCTTGCTCACGATGAAAAACCTATCACCATCGAAGTCGTTTCGATGGACTGGAAATGGTTCTTCATCTATCCGGAACAAGGCATTGCTACCGTCAACGAAATCGCCTTCCCGGCGAACGTACCGGTACACTTCAAAGTGACCTCCAACTCCGTGATGAACTCGTTCTTTATCCCACGTTTAGGTAGCCAGATTTACGCAATGGCCGGGATGCAAACTCAGCTGCACCTCATCGCGAACGAACCTGGTACTTACGACGGTATCTCCGCCAGCTATAGCGGCCCGGGCTTCTCAGGAATGAAGTTCAAAGCTATCGCCACGCCGGATCGTGCAACCTTCGATCAGTGGGTAGCGAAAGCCAAACAGTCTGCGAACGCTATGGACTCCATGGAAACGTTCGACAAACTGGCTGCGCCTAGCGAATACAACAAAGTGGAATACTTCTCTAACGTGAAACCTGATTTGTTTAAAGATGTGGTGAACAAATTTATGTCTCACGGTAAGAGCATGGATATGACCCAACCCGAGGGCGAGCATGCAGCGCACGAAGGAATGGAAGGCATGGACATGAGCCACGCGGAAACCGCTCACTAAGGGGCCGAGGAAGAAAACGATGTTCGGAAAACTTACACTGGATGCAGTGCCCTACCATGAACCCATTATTGTGGTTACGGTGGCTGCAATTATCATTGGGGGGCTGGCGCTTCTGGCTGCCATCACTTACTTCGGTAAGTGGTCCTACCTTTGGAACGAGTGGCTGACTTCGGTTGACCACAAACGTCTCGGTATCATGTACGTTATCGTAGCAATCGTCATGTTGCTGCGTGGCTTTGCTGACGCCGTTATGATGCGTAGCCAGCAGGTGCTGGCCTCGGCCGGGGAAGCAGGCTTCCTGCCGCCTCATCACTACGATCAGATCTTTACCGCCCACGGCGTTATCATGATCTTCTTCGTAGCGATGCCGTTTGTTATCGGTCTGATGAACCTGGTGGTTCCGCTTCAGCTCGGTGCACGCGACGTTGCCTTCCCATTCCTTAACAACCTGAGCTTCTGGTTCACCGTTGTGGGCGTGATTCTGGTTAACCTTTCTCTGGGCGTCGGTGAATTCGCGCAGACCGGTTGGCTGGCCTATCCGCCGCTATCGGGAATTGAGTACAGTCCGGGCGTCGGGGTCGATTACTGGATCTGGGCTCTCCAGCTATCCGGTATTGGTACAACGTTAACCGGTATTAACTTCTTTGTTACGATTATCAAGATGCGTGCCCCTGGCATGACCATGTTCAAGATGCCGGTATTTAGCTGGGCATCTCTGTGCGCCAACATCCTGATTATCGCCTCTTTCCCAATTCTGACCGTCACCGTCGCGCTGCTGACCCTGGACCGCTACCTGGGCACCCATTTCTTTACCAACGATATGGGTGGCAACATGATGATGTACATCAACCTGATTTGGGCCTGGGGTCACCCGGAAGTGTACATTCTGGTTCTGCCGGTATTCGGCGTCTTCTCCGAAATCGCCGCAACCTTCTCGCGTAAGCGTCTGTTTGGCTACACCTCGCTGGTATGGGCAACAGTATGTATTACCGTTCTGTCGTTCATCGTTTGGCTGCACCACTTCTTTACTATGGGTGCGGGCGCGAACGTAAACGCCTTCTTCGGTATTACGACCATGATCATCGCTATCCCGACCGGGGTTAAGATCTTCAACTGGCTGTTCACCATGTACCAGGGCCGCATCGTCTTCAACTCAGCAATGCTGTGGACGATTGGCTTTATCGTTACCTTCTCCGTAGGCGGTATGACCGGCGTTCTGCTGGCGGTACCGGGCGCAGACTTCGTGCTGCACAACAGCCTGTTCCTGATCGCGCACTTCCATAACGTCATCATCGGTGGCGTGGTGTTCGGTTGTTTCGCAGGTCTGACCTACTGGTGGCCGAAAGCCTTTGGCTTCACGCTGAACGAAACCTGGGGCAAACGCGCTTTCTGGTTCTGGATCATCGGTTTCTTCGTGGCGTTTATGCCGCTGTACGTGCTGGGTTTCATGGGTATGACCCGTCGCCTGAGCCAGCAGATTGACCCGCAGTTCCATCCGATGCTGGTTGTTGCAGCCTGCGGTGCGGCGCTGATCGCCTGCGGTATCCTCTGCCAGCTGATTCAGTTCTACGTGTCTATCCGCGATCGCGAGCAGAACCGCGACCTCACCGGTGACCCATGGGGCGGCCGTACGCTGGAGTGGGCAACCTCTTCTCCTCCGCCGTTCTACAACTTCGCTATTGTTCCTGTCGTTCACGAGCGTGACGCGTTCTGGGAAATGAAAGAAAAAGGCGAAGCGTATAAGAAACCGGCTGGCTATGAAGAGATTCATATGCCGAAAAACAGCGGCGCGGGCATTGTCATTGCAGCTTTCGCAACGTTGTTTGGTTTCGCAATGATCTGGCATATCTGGTGGCTGGCGATTGCAAGCTTCGTCGGCATCCTGGCGACCTGGATCATTAAGAGCTTTGACGAGGACGTGGATTACTACGTGCCGGTTGCAGTAGTCGAAAAACTGGAAAATCAGCATTTCGATGAGATTAACAAAGCAGGGCTGAAAAATGGCAACTGATACTCTTGCGCATAACGCCCACGCGCACGAACACGGGCACCATGATACAGGACCGATGAAGGTATTCGGTTTCTGGATCTACCTGATGAGCGACTGCATTATCTTCGCCACTCTGTTCGCTACCTATGCCGTTCTGGTGAACGGCACGGCGGGCGGTCCGACCGGTAAAGATATTTTTGAACTGCCGTTCGTTCTGGTTGAAACCGCGCTGCTGCTGTTCAGCTCCATCACCTACGGCATGGCGGCTATCGCCATGTACAAAAACAACAAGAGCCAGGTCGTTTCCTGGCTCGCGCTGACCTTCCTCTTCGGGGCAGGATTCATCGCGATGGAGCTCTATGAATTCCATCATCTGATTGTTGAAGGTATGGGTCCGGATCGCAGCGGCTTCCTGTCAGCGTTCTTCGCGCTGGTCGGCACCCACGGTCTGCACGTGACTTCAGGTCTGATCTGGATGGCGGTGCTGATGGTTCAGGTTTCCCGTCGTGGGCTGACCAGCACTAACCGCACCCGTATTATGTGCCTGAGCCTGTTCTGGCACTTCCTGGACGTCGTGTGGATCTGCGTGTTCTCTGTTGTTTATCTGATGGGGGCGATGTAATGAGTCATTCTACCGATCATAGCGGCGCTTCTCACGGCAGCGTGAAGAGCTACATGACAGGATTTATTCTGTCGATCATTCTGACGGTTATCCCGTTTGCAATGGTGATGAGTGGCTCCGCATCGCATGCGGCAATTCTGGGAACCATCCTGGTTACTGCAGTTGTGCAGATTGTGGTACACCTCGTGTACTTCCTGCATATGAACAGTAAATCGGACGAAGGTTGGAACCTGACCGCATTTATCTTCACCGTAATCATCATTGCTATCGTAGTCGTTGGCTCCATCTGGATTATGTGGAACCTGAACTACAACATGATGATGCACTAAGAGCGGCGAGTATGTTTAAGCAATACCTGCAAGTAACGAAACCAGGCATCATTTTTGGCAACCTGATCTCCGTGATTGGCGGTTTCCTGCTGGCCTCCAAAGGCCACATCGACTATCCGCTATTTCTCTGGACGCTCCTCGGAGTATCCCTGGTGGTCGCCTCGGGTTGTGTTTTCAACAACTATATCGACCGTGATATCGATCGTAAGATGGAACGGACGAAAAACCGGGTGCTGGTCAAAGGGCTGATCTCGCCAGAAGCTTCGCTGGTATACGCCACCGTGCTGGGTATTGCTGGCTTCATGCTCCTGTGGTTTGGCGCTAATCCCCTGGCCTGCTGGCTGGGGGTGATGGGGTTCGTGGTTTATGTCGGCGTTTACAGCCTGTACATGAAGCGCCACTCCGTCTACGGCACGTTGATTGGTTCTCTCTCCGGCGCTGCGCCGCCGGTGATTGGCTACTGCGCGGTTACCGGTGATTTTGACAGCGGTGCCGCGATTCTGCTGGCGATTTTCAGCCTGTGGCAGATGCCCCACTCCTACGCTATCGCGATCTTCCGCTTTAAGGATTATCAGGCAGCGAATATTCCGGTTCTGCCGGTGGTGAAAGGCATTTCAGTCGCCAAAAATCATATTACCGTTTACATCATCGCCTTCACCGTGGCTACGCTGATGCTCTCTCTGGGCGGCTACGCCGGATATAAATATCTGGTTGTCGCTGCGGCCGTGAGCGTCTGGTGGCTCGGTATGGCGCTGCGCGGCTATAAAGTGGCGGATGATAAAGTCTGGGCGCGTAAGCTGTTCGTCTTTTCGATTGTCGCCATTACCGCGCTGTCGGTGATGATGTCCGTTGACTTTATGGTGCCGGATTCACATAGCCTGCTGGCAATGGCGAGATAACTCGCAGGTCAGCTATCGTTCTACAGCCTCCGTTCGTAAGATCGGGGGCTGTTTTTTTTATCTACCCTTCCTTCTAATTCACATTATTTAAAGAAACTGGCCATTCGCTTCATTTTCTAACAGGTGAATGATGTACATCATATGTATTAGATTCATTAAAAATTGATAGAAAAATAAGCATATCCCTCAGCCTGGCATCTGGTTTCTCTCTTTCCCATGGTGTTAGCCTTTCGCTCGAGCAAGTAGCTCGCAATTTACAATATGTCCAATAAGGGAATAAAAAATGAAAGAATTAAATATTTGCGAAATGGAATGCGTTTCCGGTGGTTTCAACCTCGTCGATGCTGCCACGAGCTTTACCAATTTCGTGGTCAACTCGGGAGTTGGTTTCAGCTCTTTTGTCGCGACCTCCGGCGCAGCCTTCGCTAACTTCGTGATCGATAGCACGGTACAGTTTGGCAAATTCCTCAGCGGTCAAGTGGACTGGAACGCTTTTGTCTCCGCAGGTCTGGATAACTGGAATGGCTTCGTTAATACGGCCTCTAACAGCTGGTCAACCTTCGTTAACAACGCAGGTTCCGACTGGAACAGCTTTATCGACGTCGCGAAAGCGTAATTATGCGGGCAGGCTATCAGCCTGCCCATTTCTACTCCGCGCTGCGACGCGGGTTAGCCCACCAGCATCGCCTGGGCGCTATAGAGTAAATCCAGATGATCGCGACACAGCGCCTCCAGCGAGGTTCTCGACTGATGGCTGGTTAAGCTCAGCGCCCCCCAGTAGAGCCCTTCCCTGTCGGACAGCGGCACCGCCAGCACCAGCATGCCAATTTCAAACTCCTGCTCAATCGCGGCATAGCCCTGCCGACGCACCTGAGCGATCTTTTCCATTAAAGCCGCTACGTCCGTTACCGTATAGGGCGTGCGCTGTTCGCGGCGGATCCGCTGCAAAACGGTTTCACATTCATCTTCCGCCAGCGAAGCCAGCCAGAGCCGCCCTCCGGCGGTACAGTAAATCGGCACCCTTTCTCCCAGACGCACTGAAGTCGAGTTAAACGGCGTATGCTTGCTGCGGGCGATATAAACCAGCTCATCGTCATCAATCACACCTACCGAAGCATGCTCTTCCGTTCGGCTGGCGATGTACTCCACGATCGGTCGCACCATCCGCGGAAACTGCGCCGAATCCACATACGCCTGCCCCAGCCTTAACGCTTTGGGCGTCAGCCAGTAGTGACGTCCGTCGGTCTGCAGATAGCGCTCATGCAGCAGCGTGAGGAAAAAACGGCGTGCGGCGCTAGGCGTCAGACCGCTCATTTTCGCCGCCTGCGGCACCGTGAGACGCGGAAACTCTTTCGAAAATAGCTGGATCAGCGCCAGCCCCTTTTGCAGGCCGACGATTAGATCGCGGGAATGAATCTGGTTTTGCATAGCTGTTCACACTTTCGCAACAATATGATCAGTTTAGCGCGATTATCGCAGTGGTGGTGCGATTAACAACCAGTATGGCCGAATTCTGCGTTGTCGCTCTCAGCTTCCGCTGAAATACTTTCACAACATTCATTTAACAAAATGAGGTTGGAAATGGTCAGTGGATTCACTCAGGTCGTCGCCGTTATCGGCCACCCGATTACCCAGGTTAAATCGCCGGAGAACTTCAACCGCTACTTTGCCGAACGACAGATGGATAGCGTCATGATCCCGGTGGATATCGCTCCGCATGCCGTTGCTGATTATCTCAATACGCTACGCGGCTGGCACAACATGAGCGGCGTGCTGGTTACCGTTCCGCATAAACAGCGTGCCGCTGCCCTGGTTGATGAGTTAACGCCGCGAGCCCGACACCTGAATGCCGTCAATGTCATCCGTAAGCTGGCCGATGGCCGTTTGCAAGGCGATATGCTGGATGGCGTCGGCTTCCAGCTTGCCGCAGAGGCGCATGGATTTAATGCCGCGGGTAAAAAGGCGCTGCTCTCCGGCTGCGGCGGCGTCGGCAGCGCAATTGCCTGGGGATTATGCGAAGCGGGCATCCTTCAGCTGGCCCTGCATGACCAGAATCCCGCTACCCTTCAGCAACTGCATAACCGACTGGCAGCCCATTTTCCCCACGTTCAGCTCAGCGACCTGCCCGCTACCCTTACTGGTCTGGATTTAGTGGTGAATGGCTCTCCGGCGGGAATGACCGGTTTCGCTTCTTTACCGCTGCCGCAGGCGCTGCTGGAAACCCTTCCCGCAGCAACGCATGTCGCTGACGTGGTAACCGCGCCGATCGTCACCCCGCTTCTGGCCTTCGCCCGCGATCGCGGCTGCACTATCCAGACCGGGCCGGAGATGGCGCTGGCGCAGATGAAACTCATGGGGCAGTTCATTGGCGCCATTCCGCAGGAACAAGGAGCGGCAGCATGAAAAGCTGGGATGTCATCGTTATCGGCAGCGGCGCAGCAGGCTTTGCCGCGGCGGTGACCGCCTGCTGTAAAGGACTGTCGGTGCTGATGCTGGAAAAAGCACCGCAGTTTGGCGGCACCTCCGCCATTTCCGGCGGCGCGGTATGGATCCACGATAGCGATCAGGCGCGAACAATGACTACAGACGATAGTCAGCAGGCAATCAAAACCTATCTGCGGACCATCATCGGCGAGCCCAACTATCGTCAGGATCTGATCGAAGCTTTTATCTCTTCGGGACGCGAAGCGCTGGCGTTTCTTGAAAAAGAGGGGGCGGTGAAATATAGCCTGCGTCCGCTTTCTCCGGATTATTACCCGGATGAACCCGGTGCCGTCGACGTCGGCCGGGCGCTGGAGGTGGTGGAGTTTGACGGGCGCAAGCTAGGCGAATATTTCCGCGATCTCCGTTCTCCTCCGCCGGGGATGCTGCTATTTGGCGGAATGATGGTTAATCGGGTCGATATCCAGCACTTTCTCGATCTGCGCCGCTCCCTGCGCTCTATCACCCACTGCGGCAAGCTGCTGCTGCGCTACGGCCGCGATCGGCTCAAATACCCTCGAGGAACACGGCTGGCGATGGGTAACGCGCTGATAGCGCGCATGGCGACGCTCGCCTTTCGCAAAGGAATGCAGCTCAGGCTCAACGTGAATGTGCTTTCGCTAAGCGAACGCAATGGCGAAATAACCGGCGTGGAAATCGAGAACGATGGGCAGCCACAGCTCCTCAAAGCCCGCTGCGGCGTGGTGCTGGCGGCGGGAGGTTTTGCCGCAGGCAAACTGGCTGAACGCTATCGCCCTGCTACTCGCGAGCACTACACCATGTCGCCCGCCGCCAACGACGGCGCCGCGCTGCGCCTTGCCGCCGCGGTCAATGCCCGCGAAGGCGCCGATCTGCCGTCTAACTTTTTCTGGGCGCCGGTCTCGGTTTTACGGCGTCCCGACGGCACGCAAGAGCGCTTCCCTCACCTGGTCACCGACCGCGCGAAACCCGGCGTCATTGCCGTTAACCAGCGAGCGGTTCGCTTCGTGAATGAATCAAATTCTTATCACCATTTCGCCAGCGCCATGCAAAGCCGGGCAGAAAACGCCCCCTGCTTCCTGATTTGTGATGCTCTGGCCATGAAGCGCTATGGCCTGGGCCTTGCGCGCCCTGCTCCGGTGAATAACGACGCGCTGGTGAAGGCGGGCTATCTGCACCAGGCCGAAACGCTGGCGGAACTGGCGCAACAGCTCGGGCTGGACCCGCAGACGTTGGCAGAAACGGTGGCACGCTATAACCGCGATGCCGCCCAAGGCCACGACCCGGAGTTCGCCAAAGGCGGCAACAGCTATAACCGCGCGATGGGCGATCCCGGCCATCGGCCAAACGCCTGTAACGCTCCGCTGACCAGCCCGCCGTTTTACGCCATTACCCTCTATACCGGCGATCTCGGCACCTCGCGCGGCCTGGTCACTACCGCCAATGCTCAGGTCATTAACCAGCAGGGGCGCCCCATTAAAGGGCTCTATGCCGTCGGTAACGATATGGATTCGATTATGGCAGGCACCTATCCCGGTCCAGGCATTACTCTCGGCCCGGCGCTCACCTTCGGCTATCTCTCAGCCAGCCATATGGCGCAACAACACGCACTCTCAACAGGAGAAAATTATGATCTATGAAAAACGTACCTACACCATTAATCCGCTGAAAATGGCCGACTGGCTGGCGTTATATAAAAGCGATGCTTACGCCGTACAAACCGAACATCTCGGCAAACTCATCGGCTTTTTCTTTACTGAAATTGGGGTGGTTAATCAAGTGGTGCATATCTGGGCCTATGAAAGCCTGGACGATCGCCTGGTGCGTCGGGCGCGCATGGCGCAGGACGAACGCTGGCTGACGTTTTCACGCAAGAACCGCGAACTGGCCGCCGTTGAGCGCCTGGAGTCGGTTCTTCTGCGCCCTACTGATTTTTCACCGCTGCAATAAGGAGTCGGTTATGAGCGGGCAGATGAACGTGGATGTTCTGGTGGTCGGCTCCGGCGCGGCGGGGCTCTCCGCCGCCGTCACTGCCGCCATTGGCGGCGCCAGCGTGCTGGTTGCGGAGAAAGAGTCGGTGATTGGCGGCACCAGCGCCTGGTCCGGCGGCTGGCTGTGGATCCCGCATAATCCGCTGGCGCGTGAAGAGGGGATTAAGGAAGAGCCCAACGCACCGCTGGTTTATTTGCAGCATGAAATGAACGGTGAACCGGCCGATGCGCGCCTGCTTGCCTACTTACGGCACGGACCGGAGATGATTGACTTTTTCCGCCGCCATACTGCCGTGCAGTTTCTTTCCGGCAGCAAAATGCCCGATTTTCATCATTCGCCGGGATCGGCCGCCGGAGGGCGCTCGGTCACGGCGCAGCCTTTCGATGGGCGGCTGCTCGGCGACTGGCTGCATCGCCTGCGCCCGCCTCTGGAGACTATCAGCCTCGCGGGGATGGGCATTGCCGGCGGCACGGATATGGCACACTTTTTCAACGCCACTCGCTCGCCGCGATCGGCGCTGTATGCCAGCCGTCGCCTGCTGCGCCACGGCTGGCAGCGACTGCGCGCCGGACGCGGACAGCATCTGGTTAACGGCAACGCTTTGGTTGCCCGGCTGCTGCGCTCGGCGCTGGATGCAGGAGTGACTTTTCAGCTTAATGCGCCGGTTGAACGGCTGCTCGCATCCGGAAACGGAGTAAAGGGCGCGATATTACGCAGCGACGACGGCCGGATAGAGGTTCGGGCCGGTGCGGTGATCCTCGCCTGCGGCGGCTTTCCTCACGACAGACAGCGCCTGGCCGAAAACGTGCCGCACGCCGCCAGCGGCTATGGCCACTTCTCCGCCGCGCCTCCGGGTAATCAGGGGGAGGGCATCCGCCTTGGCGAAACGGTCGGCGGCCAGTTTGATACCACGCTCAGGCATGCGATGGCCTGGGCGCCCGTTTCGCGCGTGACGCAGGCCAGCGGTCTGCAGCTGGTCTTCCCACATCTGGTTGAACGCGCCAAGCCCGGCTTTATTGCCGTACTGCCCAACGGTAAACGCTTTACCAATGAGGCTGATTCCTACCACGATTTTATCGCCGCGCTGCTGGAGGCCACGCCGCCTGGCGAAGCGCCACAGGCGTGGCTGATTGGCGATAGCCGTGCGCTTCGGCGCTATGGGTTAGGCCATGCCCGCCCTTTTCCTTTTGCCCCGGAGTCCTGGCGACGCACCGGCTATCTGTACGTCGGCGAGACGCTGGAAGCGCTGGCGAAAGCATGCGCTATCGATTCGCAGCAGCTGGCGGAAACGATCGCCCGTTTTAACGGTTTTGTAGACCAGGGAGAGGATAAGGATTATCAGCGCGGCGCGTCGGCATACAACCGCGCGCAGGGGGACGCCAGCCGTTCCCCTCACCCTACGCTTGGGAAACTCAGCCGCGCGCCTTTTTATGCGGTACGCATTCTGCCCGGTTCGCTGGGCTCCTTCAGCGGTTTAATTACCGATGAGAATGCGCGGGTTCTCAACGCGCAGCAGCAGCCGATTCAGGGCCTTTACGCCATCGGCAACGATATGTCGAGCGTGATGCGGGGATTCTATCCCAGCGGCGGTATCACGCTTGGTCCGGCCATGACCTTTGGCTACATGGTCGGTAAAAAACTGGCAGAAAACATTAATAAAGCAACGCAGTAAAGCATTTTACCAGGGACGGCAATACGCATAACAACAATCACCTGCAACTGTACTGGAGTCCTTTATGAACATGCGAACCCTGTCACTCGCCGCGCTTACCCTACTCGACGTCCCGCCACCGCAACAGGTGCGGATCGCGGCCCAAACCGGATTTACTCACGTCGGCCTGCGCCTGCTTCCCGCCACGGCGACCGACCCTGACTATGGCATGCTGGGCGATACTGCCGCTGTCCGCGATACCCTGGCAGCGCTGATAGAAACCGGTATTCGCGTCTCGGACGTTGAGATAGTCCGCCTGACGCCAGATTTTTCGCTGGACGCTCGTTTGCAGCTCTTTCTCCATACCGCCGCGCGTCTGGGCGCCAGACAGGTTTTAGTCGCCGGAAATGATGACAACCGCGCTCGCAGCGCGGAAAATCTGGCCCGGCTTGCCGAAGCTGGCCAGGAGTATGGTTTAACCATGAACCTGGAGCCCATGCCCTGGACACAGCTGCGCACCATCGCCGAAGCCCAGGCGCTTATCGCCGCCAGCGGCCGCCAGGATATCGGTATTTTGATCGACGCGATTCATTTCTGGCGCTCAGGCGAGTCGCTGTCTACGCTCGCCGCGCTGCCGAAAAACTGCCTCAACTATATGCAGCTTTGCGATGCCTCGCCGCAGATCCCAGCAGATGAACAGGAGCTGATTTACCAGGCCCGCGCCGCGCGTAAGGTGCCCGGCGAAGGCGGGCTCGATCTGCATGGACTGATGGCGGCGCTTCCGGCGACGCTGCCGGTTTCTATCGAGGTTCCGCTAAGCGGCGAACGCGGCGCGCTGCCGGCACTCACTCGCGCTCAGTTGCTGTTTAACGCCGCGCAGTCCTACCTGCGCCCTTGCGCATAAGGAGCATCCCATGACACAGACTCAACGCCTGGACGTCAGGGAGTTAATCAACGCCAATCCGCTCAGCCGCTTTCAAAAACTGGTGGTGTTTTTAGGCTTCTGCGTGATTGCGCTGGACGGCTTTGATATCGCCATCATGGGATTTATCGCCCCGACGCTGAAGCAGGAATGGGGAGTAAGCAACCATGAACTCGGTTTTGTCATCAGCGCCGCGCTGATAGGCCTTGCGCTGGGCGCTATATTCTCCGGGCCGCTCGCCGACTGGCTGGGGCGGAAAAAAATCATCATCAATAGCGTCTTCTTCTTCGGCTTCTGGACCATTGCCACCGCCCTTTCGCAAAACATCGAACAGATGGTGCTTTTTCGTTTTCTGACCGGGCTCGGATTAGGCGCCGCCATGCCGAATATCGGCACTCTGGTGTCGGAGTATGCGCCTGAGCGTCAGCGCTCGTTTCTGATTACGATTATTTTTTGCGGCTTCACCTTTGGCGCCGCGGCGGGAGGATTCTCCGCCTCATGGCTAATCCCGAAGTTTGGCTGGCACTCGCTGATGCTGCTCGGCGGCATCCTCCCGCTGCTGTTCGCGCCGCTCCTGATCTGGCTGTTACCGGAATCGGTGCGTTTTCTGGTGGTTAAGCGCGCGCCAGCCCGACGTATTCGGCTGATTTTGCAGCGCCTCTATCCGGGCCAAATCGCCGATGATGCCGAGTTCACTCTCCCAGCCCAGCCCGTGCAGGCAAATGCGATGCGTATCGTTCTCTCCCGCCAGTATCGCTTCGGTTCGATGATGCTCTGGCTGGTCTATTTTATGGGGCTCTTTCTGGTCTATCTTCTCGGTAGCTGGTTACCGACGCTGGTGAAAGAGGTGGGATTAACGGTTGGCCAGGCGGCGGTGATGACCGCAATGTACCAGGCGGGAGGAACCATTGGCTCGCTGTTTGCGGGCTGGTTGATGGACCGGATTAATCCGCATCGGGCGCTCGGAATGATTTACGCCGTTGGCGGCCTGTTTACGATGGCAATGGGATATGCAGCGGCAAGCTTTGCGCTCATCTGCCTGCTGGCGTTTATCAGCGGAGCCTGTTTAAACGGCGCCAATACCGGTATGAATGCGCTTTCCGCCCGCTACTATCCTACCGAAGCGCGGGCTACAGGTTCCAGCTGGATGCACGGCGTGGGCCGCATGGGCGCCATCCTCAGCGCTTTTGCCGGAGCTGAGATGCTGGCGCTGAATATTAGCTTCGAAAGCGTTTTTCTGATCCTTGGCATCCCCGCCGCGATCACCGTCGCCGGGCTCGCGGCCAAAGGAATTTTCGCGGCTGATTCGGCGCCAAAATCCACCTCCTCCACCGCCGCGTTCGGCAATACCGGTTAAATGCGTTAATCAGTCGGGCATGCTGCAGCATGCCCGACCACAAAAAAAGAAAAATTAATTTCAATTTACATTAATAATGAAAAATAAAAACCTGATGCCTTATCGATTCACTTCACAAAATCAGCACTCAAAATCACAAATGGCATATACAAGATGAATCAATGAGCGTCAAAAAAGGCAGCAAATAACCTTATTAATCAGAATGACTTGATGATTCCCCGAGCCACATCGGACGCACAATCTTTTCTATTTTTCGATCCGCCTCTCATATACAGAAGTTAAATTTCATATAACCATTGAAACGAAACAAACATTTCCTTATGTTCTGGCTGACATCAGGATAAGGTAGTGCCGGTGGAACTGGCGCTGAGGTCCTTACTTGTCCCCCCGACAAAGGAATAGACCATGAGTGAACAGCAGATCCTTATTTCTCCCGTAGCATCACGCGGCGATAAGTTAACCTGGACAACCCGAATAGCCTATGGTGGAGGCGATACCGCCTGTAACGTCGTTTTCGGCATGATCGGCACAGTTTTAACGCTTTTCTATACGGATTATGTCGGCATTAGTATCGCCACGGTCGGTCTGGTAATGCTGATCTCACGTCTGTTTGACGGTGTTTCCGATGTCATTATGGGTCTGATGGTTGAGCGCACAAACTCTCGCTGGGGAAAATCACGCCCCTGGCTGCTGTGGATGAGCGTCCCCTACGCCGTATCGGCGATTCTGCTGTTTACCGTGCCCCAAACCACCGGAACGCTGCAGTTTCTCTACCTGCTGGTAGCCTATAACTTCTGTACCACCGTGTGCTACACCGCGATCAATCTCCCCTATGGCAGCCTCTCCGCGATGATGACCCGGACCTCCTGGGAAAGGGATATGCTTAGCATCACCCGCATGTCGATGTCGCCATTTGGCCGCATCCTCGCCGTAGCTTGTACGTTGCCGCTGGTGAAATATTTCGGCGACGATCAGGCAGCATGGATTAAAACCATGGCCATCTGGGCTTTTCTGGCGCTGTTGTTACTGCTGTTTTGCTTCTACAAATGTGAAGAAAAAGTGGTTATCAAAGCGCGTGAAAAGCAGGGAAACGTAGCGGTAAAAACGCAGCTTTACGCCCTCTTCCGTAACCAGTACTTCTGGGCCAGTGCGATCCTCTGGACAGCCCAGAGCGTTTATTACACCGTGGTTGGTATCGCGCTACCTTACTACTGCCGCTACGTGCTAGGCGACGATACTTTCTACAGCTCCATTTTCGTGGCCGAAACCGCCTGCATCATTATTTTCACCTTCCTGAGTTCCGTCCCCATTCGAAAATACGGTAAACGCAATGTGGCCCTTTGCGGCATTGTGCTGGCGACCATAGGCCAGGTGCTGTTTATGTTTAATTCTGACGACTACCACTGGGCGCTGGCCAACGCCATTATTCGCGGTATCGGCTTCGCGCCGCTGAATGCCGTGCTATTCGGCTTCTGCGGCGACGCCGTCGAATACGGCCAGTGGAAAACGCGCGTCCGCCAGGAGGGAATGATCTTCTCTGCGGGGTCTGTCGGTACGAAGCTCGGCGCAGGCATTGCCGCCGCGGTTATCTCCGGCCTGTTAAGCCTCTCGGGCTACGTCAGTTCCAGCAGCGGATCCGGCGTTCAACCGCAAAGCGCTATCGACATGATTAATAACGTTTATCTCTACGGCTCGTTCTTCCTGTGGATTGTGGTCATCATCACCCTGCTGTTTTATCGGCTGGATAAACAGTACCCACAGATTATGCAAGAGCTGAAAGAGCGCGAGGCGCGTGGAGAAATGTAAAGCCCGAAACCCGGTCCGCGCTCTCCGGGTGCGGGCTATCCAGAAGAACATCTGAAATCCGAAGTCTCTATTTAGAGGAGTGCATCATCATGTTAAACGGCATGAAACCCTTATCTCGCTCCCTGCGCTGGGGAATGGTCGGCGGCGGCGGCACCAGCCAGATTGGCTACAGCCACCGCTGTGCAGCGCTGCGCGACAATGTCTTTACCCTGCTGGCCGGCGCGCTCGATATTGATGCCGAACGCGGCCGTCAATTTGGCGAGCAGCTCGGAATCGCCCCCGAGCGCTGCTACGCCGACTATCAAACGCTATTTGCAGAGGAAGCCAAACGCCCTGACGGCATTGAAGCCGTTTCGGTCACTACGCCGAACAATACCCATTTCGCGATCACCAAAGCAGCGCTGGAAGCGGGGCTGCACGTTATCTGCGAAAAACCGCTGTGCTTTACCGCCGCCGAGGCCCGCGAGCTGCTGGCGCTGAGCAAAAAGCAGAACAAAATAATCGGCGTTACCTACGGCTACGCCGGGCACCAGATGATTCAGCAGGCGCGGCAGATGATCGCGGAGGGTATGCTCGGGGAGATCCGCATTATCAATATGCAGTTTGCCCACGGTTTTCATAATGAAGCCGTTGAACTGCAGGCTGAATCTACCCGCTGGCGGGTAACGCCCAAATATGCCGGCCCTAGCTACGTGCTGGGGGATCTGGCGACTCACCCGCTATTTATTGCGGAAACCATGGTGCCAAATCTGAATATCACCCGGCTGATGTGCGCACGTCAGAGCTTCGTCAAATCGCGCGCGCCGCTGGAAGATAACGCCTTCGTGCTGATGGAATATAATAATGGCGCCGTCGGTTCACTGTGGACCAGCGCAGTCAACAGCGGCGCTATGCACTCACAAAAAGTCCGCGTCATTGGCGAAAAAGCCAGCCTTGAGTGGTGGGATGAGCGCCCAAATCAGCTCAGCTATGAGGTGCAGGGCGAACCCGCGCGCGTTCTGGAACGTGGAATGCCCTATTTAAGTCCGCAGGCGCTGGCAGACGACCGCATCGGCGGCGGCCACCCGGAAGGGCTGTTTGAGGCATGGGCCAACCTTTACCGCCGTTACGCCATCGCTATCGATGCAATGGATCGCAGTGACCAGGCGTTTCTGGATAACTTCTGGTATCCGGACGTCGAAGCCGGGCTCCACGGGGTCTACTGGGTTGAGCAATGCGTCAAATCCGCCGATGCAGGCGGCCAATGGGTTGATTTTAACTGCCAATAATCTCCGCTAGCCGGCGGAGCCCGCTCCGCTGGTTTCTTTTTGTCTACCGCCCTCACCTCATCGTGCAACACAGCAGTAATATCTGTTAAACAAACATCTATTTACGCTTCTGGCTCCCCCCACTACACTAGGCGCAGTTTTTAGATTGAGGTGGTAATGAACGATAACAAAATGACGCCAGGCGAACTGCGCGCAACCTGGGGTCTGGGGACCGTTTTCTCTCTGCGCATGCTCGGCATGTTTATGGTCCTGCCGGTTCTGACCACTTATGGCATGGCGCTCCAGGGCGCAAGTGAAGCCCTTATTGGCCTGGCTATAGGCATCTATGGACTGGCGCAGGCAATATTCCAGGTTCCTT
Source organism: Klebsiella sp. HN106 (assembly GCF_051209435.1). NCBI lineage: Bacteria > Pseudomonadati > Pseudomonadota > Gammaproteobacteria > Enterobacterales > Enterobacteriaceae > Klebsiella > Klebsiella sp. HN106. The sequence continues at coordinate 805,590 of NZ_JBLURD010000002.1, forward strand.
TTGGCCTCCTCTCCGATCGCATTGGCCGTAAACCGCTTATCGTCGGCGGCTTGTTAATCTTCGTTCTCGGCAGCATTATCGCCGCGCTTTCCGAATCGATCTGGGGCATTATTCTTGGCCGCGCGCTGCAAGGCTCCGGAGCGATTGCCGCAGCGGTAATGGCGCTGCTTTCCGACTTAACCCGCGAACAGAATCGCACTAAAGCCATGGCGTTTATCGGCGTCAGCTTTGGTATTACCTTCGCCATCGCCATGGTCCTCGGACCTATTATCACCCACCAGTTAGGCCTGCACGCCTTATTCTGGATGATTGCCGCTCTGGCGATGCTCGGGATTCTGCTTACGCTGTGGGTTGTGCCAAATAGCCATAATCACGTGCTTAACCGTGAATCCGGTATGGTGAAAGGCTGCTTTAGCAAAGTGCTTGCCGAGCCAAAACTACTGAAGCTCAATTTCGGCATTATGTGCCTGCATATTATGCTGATGTCCACCTTTGTTGCCCTGCCGGGTCAGTTGGAAGCTGCCGGTTTTCCCGCAGCTGAGCACTGGAAAATCTATCTGGTCACCATGCTGGTCTCTTTTGTTGCCGTGGTGCCGTTTATTATTTACGCCGAAGTAAAGCGCAAAATGAAGCGCGTTTTTCTGCTCTGCGTTGCCATTTTACTGATCGCCGAGATCGTACTTTGGGGAGCGGGAGGCTATTTCTGGGAACTGGTTGCCGGCGTTCAGCTATTTTTCCTCGCGTTTAACCTGCTCGAAGCGTTACTGCCTTCGTTAATCAGTAAAGAATCACCTGCCGGCTACAAAGGAACAGCGATGGGGATTTACTCTACCAGCCAGTTTCTTGGAGTCGCGATTGGCGGTTCGCTAGGCGGCTGGGTAGACGGCTTTTTTGATTCACAAACCGTTTTCCTGCTTGGCGCCCTGCTGGCAATGCTGTGGTTACTGGTGGCCAGCACCATGAGCGAACCGCCTTACGTTAGTAGCCTGCGGGTCGAGATCCCTGCCGACGTGGTGGCGGATGAAATGCTACAGCAACGGCTACAGGCTCAAGCAGGAGTTAAAGAGGTACTGGTAGTTAACAACGAACGTTCGGTGTATATCAAAATCGACAGTAAGGTGACTAACCGCTTTGAGATTGAGCAGGTGATTAAGCAGGGGGCAGTTCAGACCGTTCCCGCGTAAAGTGGTTAAGCAGCCAGGGACATGGTACGTGGCAGGTATGATGTCCCTGCTGCGTACTGGCGAAAGCTTGCGTGACGGTCTCCCCTCCCAATTATCTTCGCCGCTTTAAGCGTTGGTTTAGCGTTATCCCTCTCATCTTCTTTAAGCTAACGCTACGTTTCAAATCCCCACTTCACCTCCCCATAAGAGGGCTGAGCCCAGGCAGACAAGCAGAAAGCGGCATGAGATGCTTCGCAATAAACGCACCGGGAGGATAGCAGCGCCGCTCAGTCTCTGGGATTATCACCGTGCAGCTGTTCTGACCTGGTGATAAACATCAAAAACAACTTTTTTGAAATAGGTAAAGGACAAACATGAACTGCCTGAGGGATTATCTATATTAGAACGAAGAAAGCGACGGTGAATTATAGATAGCTTATTTTTATGGATAGCAGTATAGGGCCATTCACATAAAACAATCTAACATCACTATGTGAATTCATAATACCCGCAGCATAAAATTTAAAAATTACGTTCTAAAAATGCCACATAGCGATTACTTTCAGTAAGAGAGATAAAAGATTGGTAGTAAACCCATATCCATAAAATATAAAATCAATCAATTATAAAAAACGCAATTATTCGGAATTTTTATTAGAAGCACGAATTTATCATCACGTTAACTATTCATAATGAATTACCGGTTCATTTAAATATTCACTATTATCAAAACAAAGCCCTGGTTAATATTTACGAGGGTGTACTCAGCTTGCCCGCAACTAAGTAATTATAAATAGTAATAGCACAGGAATAAAAAATGAAAGAATTAACACAATATGAAATGGAAAATATCTCGGGTGCTGGCCTCTTTGACCTGCCTTGTGCCCTGGTTGATTTCACTATTCAATCCGCACTTGGACTGATGAAAGTCGGCTTTGATGGCTCCCTTACCATTGCCAAAACGGCGCTGGAAACCTCTCTGGATATGCTTAGCAACTTGCTGAGTGGCTCCCCATCCAGTATTGGTAGCATACTGGCAGATCACCTGAATTCAATGATGTATGAAAAATCAGGTATCTGGTCAAACTTCGTCTATGATGCAGCGACGAACTGGGGCGACGTAGTTTCTTCTTTACAGAAATAAAAAACCAAGCCAGTCAGGGAACTGACTGGCTTTATCCATTCAACAATACATCTTTTCAGATTAACATTCACATATAATCTACATCCGCTCATTCAGGATTGTAAACTGCAATGCTGTCGTGCATATCTCCTTAGTAAGTTTTATTTCATTTTAACGTTCAATTCGATCGCAACGAAAATACATATCACATGCGACGATATAATCATTATGCCAATGCCAGTAAGCATGTAGATAGAAATAAAAAAATGAAGGCAGAGAGCAGGATAAAAAATAAAATTCAAAATAAATACTCAATCCCGAAAATGCCAAAATGACATTGAGCAATACAATCCAAATAAACTGAGTGATTAAAACCATGAATAATCTAAGCCACATCGCTTTATTATAGAGCCATGGCCAGGGGATTGACTTTGATAGATGGAAGTCAAATTCCCTCAGGAACAATCGCCCGAGAAAAATGTAGCGTTTCGATGGACGGATGAAGATCATATCTAAAAACAAAACAATAACGCAAAGAATAAACATCGCTATCATTAATCTGGCTGAAAAAAAACCATCCGCCAAAGAAAAATCATCCTCATTTGCTAACGGGCTGACTATCAAGCTATTCATTAAAAAGGTGATAAAAAGATTAAAACCGACGTAATGATGTAGATTGCGCCAGACTACCTTTTGGGCAGTAAAATCCTTCATTCGCTTCACATAGCTATAACGTGCATATTTAAACGCCAGGTAAATAGCCAATGGCGAAATAATAGCAATACAAAGTAGTGCATGACCCGATGACATAAACGACAGGCAGCTCGTAATGAGAAGATAAAAGATCGCAAAGTATGAGAAGGTAACCACTGCCGGATGCCACAAAAACGCCTCATACGAGGATATAGCTTTCCCCTGAAAACAGGAAAAATCTATATGCTTCATGACACATTTATAACCCCAATAGTTTTTCAGCTCGTAAATAAAAGAAAAGACAATTAATGCCAGGATAACGCTCAGGCTCAATACATTACTTGGCAGTAAGTTATAACCATTGTTTTTCCAGAAAAGGAAAAGTAAAAACATAGTTAAAAGATAAAGATAAATAATCACTCGTTTATCCTGATAACGAGTAAATGTTAAATAGTCAGGGATCATAGCGCCTCCATTACAAGCCAATCAGCTTTCTACAATGCACGACATTTTCTGGCGCGAAACGCCGGAAGTCATAAAGGAGTTGTCCTAAATAAGCTTTATTGCTGAACTCCAGAAAAGTTACCGGCTGAGAATTCTGTAAATGAGCCGTAAGAGATTTTGACCATTGCACCGTATGCGTCAGATGTAGAGCCAGATTTTCTTTGATCTGCTCAGGAAGGAATTCTGCTTGCCCGGTAACATTCATCAGCACGCTGTATTTAGGCGAACAAATATCGATTTTTTGCAAAAAATCGCGCATCATCTGAACACCATCGGCCATCAGACGCGTATGCCATGCGCCGCTAACCCCCAGTTTAACCGCCTCTAAACCGGCACCATAAAGGATCTGTGAGATACGGCCCAGATCAGCAGTCGTGCCACCGATAACCTGCTGACGACAGCTGTTATCACAACTCACCTCGACAGGTATACCAGATGCGGAAATCATGTTAGTTAAGGTTTCAAAATCAGCGCCCTTAACCGCGAGCATAGCTCCTTTATGAATTTTACTTAAATCATTCATAATCTTTGAACGGGTATGTATCATCCTAAAAAGCGCCTCCAGGTTAAATGCACCCGCAGCGAAAAGCGCGCTGTACTCGCCAACGCTATGCCCGCAAGAACCCACGATTGGCAAATCAGGCATTTTTTCCAGACAGAGGCAATAGAGCGTCACGTTAATAGCCGTAACGGCAACTTGCTGAGCCGTTGTCTGGACCAGGCGACTCATCGGCCCGCGCTCGCATAAACGGCGAATATCAATTTGGGTAATATCGCTCGCGCAGTCCCAAATATTTTTTGTGACTGCATTCAGATCCCACAAATCAGACCCCATTCCAATAACAGGGTTACCTTGTCCTGCAAAGATAAGAGCGACAGAAGGTGTTGATAGCTGTGATACCATAAAATATCCTTATAAATAGTATTTAAAACCGACATAAATGCTTAGTGTTTCACCAAATAGCGCAAACTCTGATTCAGAACCTCCCAGGGAGCTGTATGCGCCGGCATATAACTCAAACGGCGCCCACTTACCTTGCAAGGGTTTAATAAAATGGGCCCCAAATAATACGCTGCCATCCGCTATATTTATCATTGCATAGGGTTGCAGGGTGGACTGGTCATTATTACGCAGACTAAAATAGGTATTAAAGTAATGTTTGGATAACAGCATGCCTTTATTTGAAGTGTTACCAATCTCTGAGGCCATAAGATACTTATAGCTATCAAACGCCCGGTCTAAAAAATCGTAGCCAGTCCTGTATCCCATCAAGCGAATGAAATCAATCTGCTCCTGCCAGGCCTTTTTCGAATATCCCTCACTCTGAAAATAGTATTCTAAGCCGAATACGCTAAAGCTATCAGTTGTATACTGCCCGCCAAGCGCAAACTCAACGCCTTGTTTATCCTCCACAGAATAGAGTGAGGATGGAAATGAGCCAGCCAGTACGGCCTCTTTTTTATCATTTGAGAAGTGACGCCACTGCTGGCCTTTATGCCAGGAAAACTCAGCATTAATTAAAAACTGTGATGTATAATTATATAGTTCTGATAATGAAAACGCCGGATTATCGCCTAATAGTAAATTAGCGGACAGGCGATGACTAGCTAGTCGGTAATCATTATAAGTTAATAGGTAACGCTCTTCACTATTTGAGCGTTGTGCTGCAGACCAGTTGCCTGATGATTCATAGTACTTATCGATACTGCTCAATCTGGGAGCTAGCGTAAGTAAAAAATTATAATCCTGATACTCTTTAGATAATGTGCCCCCCCAAAATGATTCGCTATAAGCTGATTCCATTGCTGGCCCATATATTCGGTTTGTTTTAAAACCGGAATAATAATTTGTCAGCAATGTAGCGGGGGATCTTAAGAAAAAGGCCCCTTTTGAAGGTCTCAGCTTCCCTCCTTCCAGGCGTGTTGTATCAGATAAAGCATAGGTAAAACGCAGTCGATCTATCATTATCCTTGCACGATTTTTATCTTTTTCAAAGACTCCGGGACTGCGAATCGGATAATAACCTAAAGAATAAAATGAAAAATCCATATTGAGATTATTATCCACTAGATCGCACTGACCTTTTATGCCTAACGCAATATCATTATAAACATTGTCGGCCACGTACGGATTGCGACCATCAATTTTCCAGATTGACGGTTCTTTATTTACATATGAAATCTGCGCTGCCAAAGTAACATCCATATTATCTTGCAACACACTTGCGGACAGACAGTGTCCCTGAACCAGGGTAGAGACTAAAGTAAAAAAGGGAATAAGGACGTAGAGAGATATTTTCATTGCCCCCCCCTTAACATCGCCTCTTTTGTAAAAAAATACTCAGGTAATTTTTCCAGTCTTACGTTACTATATTTCATCACTGAATAGCCTTTTGCATATCGAGCACTCTGTACGACAATTTCAGATGGCCGATATTTACCTAAAATTTTCTGGTAATTTTTATAGGAGACTTTTTTGAGCAATTGGTTATCAAGGGAGTAATAAGATGCCTGGTAAGGCCTGAAATCATCTCCTTGTTCTACAAGGTATATCACCTTTGGATAAGTTACCTTATCCGATTTGCGTATCAGTGATAGTCTATAACAGACTTTCTGTCCGCAAGGTTCAGTACCTTCGATTGTAGAATCGTAGGCGTACTCAAAATTAGTGACGATAACGTCTGCATTTGAGATTTGCCCACTCAGCCTTTGTGCCGGTGAAATAGGTATCGGTTTTCGTAGTTCAGGTGTATAAAACCAGAGATCGTACCAATCAGAAAGCATAATCTTCCCTTTATCCCGTGGAGGATAAATAAACCGGACTAAAGAACGCGCATCTGCCCGCGAGCCATTTTCAGGTTTCATAAAACGCATTGACACATCGAGAATTTGTTTACTCTCCGGCTGCTCGCCACCCTCTTTATATTCAAGAACAGTTACCGTATAGCGGAAAGGTACATTAGGCGAACGTATATCATCAGCCAAACGTATAATATCTATAGCCTGAGGTGCCGGAGTCTCGGCTATTACCCAGGATGAAGAAAAAAAAGTAATAAGAATAAGTAAGCGCAGTTTCAGGTGTTTCATACTCATTCCTCAGGAATATTTAAACGCCGCAGAAATATTGAGCCGTGATGCGCGATACGAAGGAAGAACAGACGCAAGAGCTGACGTTAAAATCGGTAAAACCAGCGTAGTCCAGAAAAGCTCGACATTATCAATCTTAATAAACGCAGTATATCCTATCGATTGACCCGGGGATGGCGGCATAGCAATCCCATAAACATTGATCATCGCAGCTAAACAATATCCCACCAAAACACTCCCCATGGCACCAAACACGCCAATAAAAACACCTTCCAGCCAAAATAATAATGTCACATGGGAGGCCTCAAGACCAATGGCTCTCAGGGTGGCTATTTCACGCGTTCTCTCAGCAATATTCATCGTTATTGAATTACCAATCATAAACACGACAATAAGCGCGACAATAAGTTTGATAAAGAAATATATGCCTGAGAGCATTCCCTCGACCTGTTGATAAAAAATAGATGTTTCTTTCCAGTCCTTCACAACCAGCGGCAACTTATTGTCAACAATATATTTATTCAACTTAACTATAAATTCATCAACATTATTATTATTCAGCAATATAAGTACTTTACTCACGCCATCTGTGCCCATAATCCTTTGTGCTGTATCTAGCGGAACCTTCAATGCTACATCATCATAATCTTTAATACCGGATGCAAATATCCCACGCAATTTTAACGATAAAGCTCCCTGGCCACCTGATGTATTAACTACCATCACATCAAGCCAGTCGCCATAACCCGCGGCAAGAGTTTTTGCCAGCCCGCTGCCTATTGTGATTTCATTACGTTTTGCGCGCGATAAATCACTGCCTAAAATGATTTTATCAAAGGCACCCAGTTTCAAGGCAGGTAAAGGCTCGACCCCCTGAGCAGAAAAATAGCTTGAGGTTTCATTTTCATATTGAGAAATAACTCCTGTAAACTCAAGCTGCCCTGAAAGGGTGGATATATCATTAGCTAGCGAAGAATTATGCATAATATCATTTTTTAGAGCAGCATAATTATTGATGAGATGTTTACTCTTGTTTGCAGTATCAAAGTACTCCTTGTTATAAACTTGTACATGACCAATGTTTGTGCGGATTGTTTGCTGCTGGAGAATCCAGAAAGAATAATTAATAAAGCCGCCATATAAAAATATGGCAACACCACCAAGAATTATCGCACAAATTGTTGACAAAGTTCTTCTGCGATGCCTTAATAAATTCAAAAAAGAAAACTTAGCATCACGGAAGCGGAAAACGACACAATAGATGATAAATAAAACAATTATAAGCACAAAACCATTTACAAAGATCATATTCATTGACATTTATTTGGCCCTCATAAGGGGTATAATAATTTGCGTAACTTCATCAAGTTCCCAGGTAGATGAACCGTTATAAGCCATATCAATTTTTTTATTTGGATTATCCACCTGTAATATTGATAATAATTGGCCAGCCTGTTGATAAAGTTTACAGTTATAAAATGCTCTGTAGCGCATATCATTGACGTTATCTCGAATTCTGCTACTTAATTCTTGTTTTAGCAGTATGTCTGTGTCCTCGAGGGTAATAACGCAGCGTCCCAACTCGGCGGGTAGGTACGCATCGACCTTGGCACGCAGATATCTGATGAGTGGTATGTTTTGATTTAAATCCACAGCTTCATCGAGATAAAAGAAGCCTGTTTTAGCATACTCTGAAGCCTTAATAATATCATTAGTGGCCAAAAAATAGTTTGCTTGCCTCAACATCCCGTAGGCATAAAAAACCAGCGAAGCAATATTTCCGGTCTTTTTGAACTCATCGGATAGAGATTGAGTAGTTTTTGCTAACACGTCAGGCTGAGTTGGAAACCCATTATGGAGTATGCTTTCAACTACAGGCGTATAAGTGGGAGCCGCCGTGGCGGCTACAATAACCAGAGACAGGCTCAGGCACAGTAACCTGAAGAAATTATTCATATGAATCATAAGCTAATTCTCCATCACGGATTTCCACCACTCGGCGCGCACGTTCCGTTAGCTGGGTGGAGTGGGTCGATATAATAAAAGTGGTGCCCGTTTGATGATTGATATCTAGTAAAAGATCCAGAATTGCGTCTCCCGTCGCCAGGTCGAGATTTCCCGTAGGTTCATCTGCAACGACAATCTGAGGTTCATGTGCGAGTGCTCTTGCTATGGCGACACGCTGTTGTTGCCCGCCAGATAGCTGCCCCGGTTTCCGGTCTTCCAGGCCGGATAAACCCACGCTATTCAGAAAATGGAGGGTTCGCTCCTTTGCAGTTCTGGCATCGAAATGGCCATTAAGTATCAATGGATAAAAAACATTATCAAACACGTTAAGTACCGGGATTAAATTAAAGAACTGGAAAATAAATCCCAGATGCTTACTACGTATTGCTGCCAGATTTCTCTCTGACAATGCATTCATATTTTTATTGAGAAAGAAAACATGCCCTGCGGAGGGTTTATCAATTCCGGATAATATATTTAACAATGTGCTTTTACCACTCCCAGAAGGCCCACATAAAGCCATAAACTCGCCAGCAGCGATATCAACATTGATATTTTTAAGTGCAACAACCTCGTTCTCGCCCATTCCATAATTTTTATAAATACCATGCAAAGAAATAGCTGGCAATTCTTTAATATTAGCTCTCACTGTGGCCTCATGGTTAATACCAGGTATCAAAATAAGTTAAGCCGCCATTATAATCGGGCAAGATTGTTCTCATGCGACCACCCTTAAAAGCGTGCTGAAAAATATGATGCCAGCTCAAAGCAGGCGTTATGCAACCACTAGAACCATATTTCTTTTCAAGATCGAGTAATTTTACAGGATGGTTAAAAAATGGCGTTATCGAACTGGCCCTGCCGGAAAATGCAACCAGATCAATATCTGATGCATAATTTTTTTGATACTGTGATGAGTCTGCGCTAAAATAGGGCCCGCAGTTTACTTTTAGATCACCAGTTGTTTGACTGAAAATAAAACATCCTACGCGTTCGATTGATAAATTCATCCCAGGAATTTTTCGAGATTCTTTCATTTTACTACGAGGATTAATATTTGTTGCGGTAAACGCTAACAATGGTATGGCACGATAACCACCACAAACAATGACAAAATCAAAGATATCCCAGCTTAAATAGTCTTGCGCCAGGCGCATTGCCTGAATCAGCGCATTTTTTTCACCGCGGATTTTGCATGTCACATTATCTACAGAAAACTTTTTTACTAAATTTTTTGGTAGTGTATCAATGGTAGATAAATGCAGCGTACTTATATCATATTCAAAGCCAGCCGCTTCTCCCCATGAGTCAACATAGATAAAAGCAGTTCGTGATTTCATCAATAGCATACGTTCCTTCTGAGGCAACGCCTGCATTGCGACATCGGATACTTTTTCTAACGCAGAGATATACGCCATGTAATTAGTTCTGTTCACTACTTCTTTGTCATAGGCATCTGCGCGAGTACCAAATCGTTTAAAAGCCCAGCTATTTGTATCGGTATTTTTCAAAGCTATATCATAGGAATGTGCTTCCCAAACATTTAGCCAACTGGGACTGTATAAAAATAAAGGTGCCTCGGGCTCCATAAGAGACAACGATAATAAATGCATAGCATCATCCATTTAGCTAGCTTCCCTGGCGGTATTGGACAGCAAAGCTGCGATAATAGAACCATCTACCCCTAAGCCGGTTTTAAGCAAATGACTCTTGTGATGTTTTATTACTCCCGGCCCGGTAAGAAAGTGGTGAGCTATACCATTAACAATGGGTTCATTAATTACCGGTTTTATTAACTCATGACAACTTACTGAATGATGACCAATTATTAAATCTACCAATCCTGAACCAGTAGCGGTATAACCTATTTGCCCTTTGTAAGCGAGGACTGGTAGCATATTCTCCCCTGCCAGAATAGCAATAGCTTTCGCTTCAATGCTGTCACTGAACGCTGTACCATTACCATGAGGGATAAAAGCGCACACGTCCTCAATTTTAACTCTCGTATCATTCAAGAGTTGGTTGACTAGTTTTAATATACAGGTACTCTGCCAGTAAACATCGTTACTTCTACTGGCATTAATCTGTTTATAAGCCGTCTTGATACTCACTCCATCAACAAGTTGTCGAGCCAGGCGATGATGGTCACTTTCAAGTACCAGAACGCTATAACCTTCAGCAAAGATCACCCCTTTGCTATTTACACCAAACGGTTGAACAAGATCCGTATCCAACATTGATTGAGTTGAGAGAAACCAAATATCCTGAGATTTTACCTGGGATATATTAATAATGAGAGCAAGCTCTATACCACCGCGCTCAATTGCATGGCTTGCCAGATGAACGGCTGTAAGCCCGGAGTTACTGGTGCAATTAATATTCGGTGGTAGATACCGCAAACGATATTTTTTAGCCAAAAGCTCTGCAATTATATCCTGAGACATATTTTTGGCGCATAAATTGGTTATTGAAGGAGTCAGCGCGAGATCTTCAATATCATTATAAGTAGCGAAAGAACGATAATCTATAGCATCAACTCGAGGCCCTATACCAGTAATATAGACTCTGATATTATCTTCTCGAAGACAATTCTCATCCAGCATTGACTGCCTTAAGGCCTCATCAATTAGGCGATAGAGTAATTCAGGAATGCTATCATTACTATATTTCATCTTTGCAACATTGACATTACCACGAAGCCCACATTTAATAGCTTCATCATTCGACTTGAACCAAGGCGCGGTTTTGACACGCTTTCCCTGTTTCAGATTTGCAATGAGCTGTGAACCATCATCGGCAAATGGTAAATGAACGCTATAACCAGAAATAATAGACTTCCTGTCCATCGTATTATCCTTTGATAATAATTGCGTAATAGTTGCCGCCTTCCGTCGCCCCTACCAGCAATACATATTTAATTTTGATATTCAGAGGCTGACGCACAAAATTTATACGCTGATCAACAAAGTCACTGGTATACGGTATAGCAGGAACTGCCTGCTTTTTAATACAATCAAGAAGTATGATCAGATTCAACAAGCCTGCACACGAAGCCACGAAGCCAAAAAAGGCGTTGTAGTTGACTACCGGGACTATTGGATTAACCTGACGAAATGATTCATATATGGCATTCAACTCAATTGTTGAATTCTCAATGCTTCCGTTGCTGGTGCCACACACCAAATCGATATCTCTGGCACAAATTCCTGCATCATTTAGCGCGCGTTCGATGGCTAAGGCCATTGCGCTGGATTTTTCATCAATTTGAGTAACATCAAAATAGCTGTTGTTGCATGATTTACCATACCCGACAACTTCCGCTAAAACCTCAGCGCCGCGCGCAGCGGCCGCAAGCGGATCTTCGAGCATTAACATACAGGCGCCTTCGCCAGGTACGTAGCCCTTCGCTTCTTTAGCATAGACCTGATAGTCCCTGACATCAGATGCCGCGTGAATCTTCTGCGTCACCCCATCCATGTATAGAGACATGGAAGGGAAATACTCATCAGCGCCCCCGACAATAACTTGCGGCTGAAGCTGCTGGCGAATGATCTCATAACCATAAGTTAATGCGCCAAGAGCCGCATTTTCACCGGTTGCAAGAGTAGTGGTGTACCCTTTTACCCCTTCAGAAATACCGCAAAAAGTTGCAATCGCATTCATCAGTGAACCAGGAAACTCCGACGTACGTACCTTTCCAGGGTCTGGCTTCAGACTCTGCAAATATTTATAAGTTGTCTCTTGTGGCCCGCGCGCCATGCCCATAACCAGACCGAGTTCTTCTCCATCGCGCTTAATACGTCGCTTAGCCATATTTAGCGCTTCCGTAAGCGCAATTAGCGCGAAGGTACCGCCGCGAGTAGCCTTACGCGAATCGAAGCGACGCAGGTGTTTACGCGGCTCAAGCCCTTTGACCTGGAAAGTTTTAAAGGTGGATGGTTCATGCGATGCTTCACAGCTGGCAATGCCATAATTTGCCCCAAAAAGCTCCTCAAACTGCCTGCTCTTTATTAAAACATGCAGCAGCTCTTCAGCTTCAATTAATACATCTTGAGGGAAAATGATCTCCTCAAGCTCGACGGCGCTGCTTTCAATTTGACTAATATTCGTAAGTATTTCATTGATACGATGCCCAATAGCGGATACAGCTCCTATGCCAGTTATCGCTACCCTTTTGGCCTCATATGAAGTCACCGGAACCGAGCCCGGCCTGGTGCTTACAATCATGCAGCAGTTGTTACCCCCGAATGCATAGTTATTCTTCATAAAGATATTAATATCTTTTTTTACGAACTCATTCGGGACGTAATCCAGATCGCAGTTAGGCCGTGCCTCAGTGAAATTAAGGGTAGGTAGTACCTGTTGGTCAGGCAAAGTGACCAGGCAAGCTATAAGTTCAACGATTCCGGCAGCGCCAATATTATGGCCAAAGTAGGATTTCGTAGAACTGATCGGAATATTTTCAATGTCGCGAAACACTTTTTTCATCGCCAACGTTTCGATTTGATCGTTAGCTTCAGTACCTGTTCCGTGCGCATTAATATAATCAACCTGATCGGGTGTAATCCCCGCATTAGCCATGGCCTTTAACATAACTTGTACTGCTCCGCTGGCTCGCGGATCGGGCCCTGTTTCGTGGTAAGCGTCGCAGGATGTGGCATAAGAAAGAATCTCGCCATAGATGGTAGCGCCGCGTGCAATGGCGTGTTCATACTCTTCCAGTACAATAGCCCCCGCCCCCTCGCCAATTGACATACCGGATTGGCCAGAGAAAGGTGAACAGGATACGGGATGCATGACATTGAGAGCATAAAAGCCAGCAAAGGTCGGTAAATAGATCGGCTCCGTCCCAACTGCCAGCATAGCGCTACTCTTGCCATTCTGAATATAATCGAATGCCATACCTACGGCATTAGGGCTTGCTGTACAGGCCGTGGCAACAAGTTCGACTCCACCTTTCAGCCCTAACAATGTCGAAACGCTGGAACAGCAGGAAGAGAAGCCACCGGAATACATCGCCTTACGTAAGGAAAAATCCTGAATTCGCTGCTCAAAAAGCGGCAGGAAGGCTTCTGTACCCGCAGAGGAAACGCCAACTATTAAGCCCATCTCATCAAGGCAACGAGGGCAGTTAACCAGGCCGGCCTGTATCAACGCGTCCCTGCCAACCTTATATGCCCACAGCGCAGCGTTATCGAGCGAGGCAATAATCTCCTCAGATAATTCAGGACAATCGATTTCATGTAGTACTTCGGCCGCCCGTGCGTTTTCAAACCATTCTGAAAAACGTGCGCTATCAGTAATACCATTTTCCTTCTGTAGCAGGGCTAGCCTGAAATCCTCAATATTATCCGCAAGAGATGACAGGATGCCCATCCCTGTAATAACTACTCTTTTCCTGTTTGTTTTCATAATATCCGGAAAACCCTTGATTTAAACAGCAAATAAAAAATAACGACCGTGTTTAGCAAGTTAACTTTAATACTCTATGCTTTATAAAACACTTTTCGCTTTCGATGGATCAATATAGCTATGCGTTGTCGGGTTAACCAGCAAACTGAAATTATATATAAATGGTAAAGTTTTAGTTTTTGCCGCAATATCACCGTGCGCTGTTTTTATTATGTAACCGTCGATGTCTGATAGTGCATAAGGGGTATTAATAAACGCCAACGCTATCCAACTTTGCGCAGCCGGAGAATATACAGCATTAATAATAAACCCAACGGTCTGCCCATTAACAAGGATTTTATCATCCTTGCTAAGCGACGCGCAATTAACGCACGGAACAATGCCAACAACTTTGCGAGCAGCACTCTGGGCAGACATCAGCTCAACAGCAGCTTTGCCGATGAAATCTTCCTTGTCATACTGGATAGCCCACTGCAATTGTAATTCGACAGGGTTTGTTGAATATTCTGCGTAAATGCTTTGATCCCAGCCAGGATTTTCTACGCGAACTATACGCTGGTAATCCAAACCGCCAGTTTTAAGTAAGTACTTAACTCCTATCTTTTGTAATTTAACCCATAGTTCAACGAGTAAACTTTGAGGGCCAATTACTTGATAGGCAAACTCCCCATGCTTACCGCAGCGGAAGACAATTAAGTCATCTTCAGTATTCATGTATTCGCAATAAGGAAGACCGATGATATCATATCCATAGATCTCGGACATCAACTCCCAGGAATATGGCCCTTCAAGCATGATAGCCCCCCAGTTATCGTCTTCCATGGATTTTATTTCCGGGTTCTCCTGAATACCTAAATCATCATATTTTTCCGCTGCGAACTTAAGGACTTCTATAATCCTGGCAACAGAAATATTTTCAGACAATATATAATAACCATCCATGGCACACAGCACATACATATCACCAAGGATAGTCCCGTCGTCATTCAAGACGAGTGAATAAATTCCTTGTTCATCTCGTACAATTGAAATGTCAGCAGAGGCAATGTGATTTACAAGAATCCATGCATCTTCACCTGTTACGCTAACAATGGCCATATGAGAGTAGTCGACCAGCAAAGCATTCTCTCTCACCGCTTTATATTCATCTAAAATATCATGATAGGATGAAGGTATGCTCCGGTTGTTATAATTGCCCATCACAGCATTATCTTTTAAATGTAAATCGAAAAGCGAGCTCATAAAACACCTTTATAAATTAACATGATTGACATCAGGAATGTTTTTTCTGAATAATAAATGAAGCAAGGCTATTAATACTTCTCATATATGATGGATCATCCCCTTCTTGCACTTGAATGTTAAAAGCCTTATCAAGCATGACGATAATCTCCGTCGCATCAACAGAGTCCAGCTTCAGTCCATTGCCAAACAAAGGAGTATCGTCATCAATTTGATGCTCTTCACGTTGAATATTAAGCCGATGAATAAGCTCCGCTTTTATAGTCACAAGTATTGATTTTCTTTGATCGATCTTCTCATTAATATCAGTCATAACATTCCCTTACGATAAATTATAAAACTTCCCGAAAATTGATAATGGTGCCCTGGCTTATAATTTTCTTACCTACATTGGCAATAACCGAGTAATGTTTAAAGCCATTATTATCAGAAAACGCGAGTTTACTTACCACTTCAATAGTATCCCCCGGATAAGCTGAGGCTTTAAACTTCAAATTTTGCGCAGCCAGTACTCCACGAACCTGTGCCCGACGCTTATGTATAACTTCAAGCATATCAGGTTGATCTATATATGTGTGGATATCACGCAGAGACAGAAATTCTCGCCCTGTGCGTAGTTGATAAATATCGCAAATGTCACACAAAAAAGAGAAATATTCACTAGCCTGGCCAAATATCTCCGAAATAATAGCCCCTGGCATGATAGGATCTTCAGGAAAATGGCCAAGAAGATACGGTTCATTATAAGTGACATGCTTTATCACTTTAACATACCCATTCTCGCCATACTTAAAATCATCGATTCTATCTACCATTAACAATGGCTGGCGCCACCCACCCATAGCCAGAAAAACTTTTGTCGGGATCTTAAATTTTGACATATATCACCGCATAACCATACCACCATCAATGACGATGGTTTGCCCGACAATATAACTTGAAGCAGAAGAGCTCAAATAAACAATAGTATTTGCAACTTCTTCACATTTCCCAAGGCGCTTAAGCGGAATTGAATTAGTGACTTCACGCACTACCGTACGAGACACTTTTTTAACCATTTTTGATTCGATCATTCCCGGCGCAACGGCATTTACTCGTACGCCCCGCGGCGCAAGCTCAGCGGCCAGCGTTCGTGTGAAACTTAAAATGGCACCTTTGGAAGCGCTATAATTAACCTGACCAATACTCGGAACAATAGCAGCAATAGATGCAACATTAATGATTGTAGGGTTCTGGGCCGAACGTAACAAAAGTAAGACCTCTTTAGTCAAGCGAAAAAGCCCCAGAAGATTAGTATTAATAACAGAGCTAAAATCATCAAAAGTCATAGCAGCAAAGAGGTTATCTTTCACTATTCCTGCATTGTTCACTAAAACATCCAGTTTTCCTTTATCACTGGATAATTGTGCACATATGGCCGCAACATCTTCCTGATTCGATAGATCCCCCTGCAGGAGATGAAGTTTTTTTCCAGCAGGATGATGTGATTGAAGCTCCTTCAACTGCGTTTTATTGGTGCAGTAAAGTGCATAAACGACGCATCCTTGCTCAAGAAATTTGCCGCAAATGGCGTGACCGATATCACCGCTGGCGCCTGTGACTAATACGGTTTTATCAACGAGGTCATTATAATTATACATATCTATTGATCACCTTAATTAACAAAGAATAGTCACTGCGATTGCATGAGTACGGCAATGAGAGATACTTAAGGAGATATTAGCAACTCCTTGCTCATCGAGGATTTCCTTCAGTCTTCCGGTTATCAAAAACGCTGGCTTTCCATATTCATCATGCGTGACCTCAATATCATGAAAGCGGATTTTATTGTTAAACCCATAACCTACTGCTTTTACAATTGATTCTTTTGCCGCCCAGAACCCAGAAGCGCGCTCATAATTTGGGTCGTGCGGGTTAATTTTATTAATCTCAGCATGAGTAAACACTCTCTGTAAAAAGCAAGAATTGCTGTTCGTCAAGGCCTGAATAATTCTTTCCACTTCAACAATATCCGTACCAACACGCATGATTTATCGCTACGATAGTTATAATTGGTAATTAAAGTTAAACTTAACTTTATACTTATCTACATTTAAATTATCGGGGTAGACAAAAGGGCTCGATAAGGATAAATCGTACTCCAAACCATAAACAACTCCTTTTAAACCGGTTATGCCGCCCATTATTTTTTTACTCTCAATCTCCTGCACCGGGACCTTACCGATGATTTGGCCATAATCCAGACCAAAATAGGGAGTTATGTTTTTATAACCTGTAATAAGATTGAGCGTGTTCTGTATATAAAATCCCTTATTACCATAAATTCCTCCACTATCATCAAAGCCACGAACACTCCAACGGTCGCCTATAGTAAGCTGATCCTGTAGAGTAAGATTATCCGGCGTATACTGTACACCGAGATTAAGTTCATAATAAGCATCAACAGGTAATGAAGTTAGCCATTTCATATAATTCACATTCAGATTCATGATCTGACTCTGGCGACTTACATCTCCGTTACGCATATCCGGCGTTTCTGTACTTCCTAAGGCCTTGATAAAACGTTGCCAGCTTAAACTGGAATCTAATACGGCCCCGGGGAAATTTTTCTTGTAATTTACCCCGAGCTTCAAATTACTCATATCGCGTTTTTGTAAAACTAATTCTTCCCCCCCTAATGTATAATCATACTTGCGTCTGATAAGTTCTGCATTGGCGGAAAGCTTTGAACTCGCATCACGATGCAGCATTCGTGATCCCTTAAGGCTGAAGTACTGCGTCTTCCCCACATAGTCAAAATCATAGGGGCCAACATCAATACTCTGTTTTGATTTACTACTACTATAAAAAAGGCTTAATTCAGAGTATCCAAAAGGGATACTATAGTAGGTGCTAACATTTTTATACCCTCCTGTCTGACTACTGGTACCGGCCAAATAAAAAAGATCGCTAGATTTCGTTAAATTATAAAGATAACCGGTTGTCCCTAAGAGTTGGTTGCCAGTACTTTTATCACCAAAATTGTTATATGTTGTTCTTAAATTCCATCTTTTAGTACGCTGAGGTTTAATCTCAACTTCACTGGTACCGTTGTTAACGCCAGGTATGATATTTATCTTAACATCAACCCAAGGCGTCCTCTGTATATTTTCCAGCCCCTGCTCAATATCCCTGACATTCAGAATATCTCCTTCCTTAAAGGGCAACCCCCATGTACTTATATCATTATCAGATATAATAACTTGTGATATTCGCCCAGGAATAACTCGCAGCTTTAGTTTTTTAGTCAAAAGATCCTGAGAAGGTATCTCGACTCGGGTTGTTATGTACCCGGAATTTATAAAGTGATCCTGCAAAACGACAGCTGCTTTTTGTAATCCTTTGACCCCCAAACACTTACCGGTGATTCTTTTTTTAATTTTTTGGATCCAGCGATCGTTCAGGAAGTCATTTTCGAGAATAAGCTCGTCAATATCATAGCATGGCGTCTCTTGTGGAAAATCGCTATCCACCGCTATTTCCTGTACGGCTTGCGAAAAAACATCTTTTTTTTCAATCTTCCGTTCTTTGATTGATGTATTATCATTACTCTGCTGTTCTTTTATCATACGCCCGAGCGGCATGTCTGCAAACGTCTTCGAGCTGAAACTCATTAATATCAAGGCCGCGCTGAAAATATATCGAATATCCATTTCGTTTCCTGACAGGTAAAAGCAGCAATCCCTTGCTGCCTTTACCTTATATTTAGCGTTCTATCTATTTACCAACCACAGTACCAAATATATTTGTTATATTTGCAGCTGTCTGAAGTCCTTGAGCCCCACCAAAGACAGCCCAAAAGCCAGTATTGATAACTTTTTTGGCATTGATTACTGCTTTTCCTTCGGTATAGATATTCAAATAATTATAGATATTATTTGCCACATTCAGATTGAGTTGGGATGAAGCAACCAGGTTACCCATATTAGAGACATTATTAGCATCGACCCTGGTCGTATACCCAGTGATATTACCATTAGCATTGTTGGTCAAGTCAGTATTGGTAGTAATTGTCAATGCCTTCCCAGAAACGATATCTTTATTGTTAGCTATAGTGTATCCACTAACGTTAAGATTCCCGTCAGCATTAATGGTATGAGAATTTCTTAAATAGCCGGTGCTTTTTACAGTCACATCCCCCTTGCCACTAATCCAGCCATTATTGAAATAATCACCATTAACATTTATGAAAATATCTCTATCTGAGGAAATAATACCAGTTGCGGTATTTTTAGCGATAGAACCGTTACCTTCTAAAGACAGCGAGTCAACATTAATATTCATGTTGCCTGCACTGTAAACGGTTGAATAATCTGCAGCAACATGTTTGGCAGCGATGTTCATGTTGCCAGAATTAGCAACCACCTGCCCTTTGTTGTTTGCCAGGTTACCAGAAAGGTTAATGTTAGCATCTCCCGACTGAGAGATAATACGTCCAGAAGTATTGTTGACATTTTTTGCGGTAATATTCAGATCTTTACCGGCGATTACACCGCCTTCCTGGTTGATATAACCGAAATATTGTCCAGCATAAGCTCCAAACATGTTACTAGAACTAACATTAATGTCGCCTTCCGCCTTTAACGTCAGGTTTTCATCGGAGACCATCATTGAATACTTGCTGTCCAGATATGAGCCTGATTCAACGTTGATATTTTTGGCGAGAATCAATGAGCTGTCGTTAATAATTTTGTTAGCTTTAATCGATACGTCACCCTCGGTAGACGTTACCATAGCAAGACGGCTATCAAATTTGTCGCTAAGCTCGATATTAACACCTTTTATACCATTGATTCCTGCCTGGCTGGTCCGCAGCTCACGACCTTCGATTGAAATATTCTGACTACTTTCAATTTTCCCCTGGTAGTTATCGATATCTCTAGTGGTCTTTAATTTAATATCACCAGCTGAGGCGATTGTTCCAGCATTATTAAAGACATAATCTGCCGAGATGTCTGTGCCGCTTCCAGAAATTATACCTTTGGCCTCAGCACCGGCCGGATCGAGTGATTTATTATTGTTATTTTTAATAGCTTTAGTAGTTGTTATTTTCACATTAGCTGCACTGGAGCGAATCAAGCCAGTTATATTTTCTATATTACCAGTACTATTAATCTCTACGTTTCCATCGGCATCAATAACGCCAGAGTTATTAGCCATAGAGCTATTCTTTAGATTAATATAATTGCCATGTATTTGACCATTACTATTGCTGAGTTCTCCGCTCTCGATAAGTACTATTGCCGCTTCGATACCAGCGTTTTTGCTTCTTCCGGAGTTGTTCAGCTTATTATTGTTGGTATTAACCGTTAACATTCCTCCAGATGCAATCTTACCATTGGCATTATCCAGTGCACCGCTTAGAATGTTAATATCTGATGCAGCAGAAATATTTCCCCCAGTGGTATTATTGATGCTGCTTTTGGCAGTATCAATTGTAATACTTCTACCGCTGTTAATTTTACCGTTTATATTATCCAGAGCACCATTGGTATTTACAGCTATGTCGCCACTAGATTGAATCATAGCGCTGTTATTTATTAGCTTACCGTTGCTAGTGATATTAAGGCCACTGGCACCGCCGGCAATAGTCCCTTCGTTACGTACCCCAACGCCGCCTTCAGTGCTAATCAAATTAATGCGGTTGGCATACATACCGCCGAGTTTAGAGACATCCACGCCATAGGAAGCAGCTTTATCGATGGCCTCCACTGTGCCGGTGATAGAACCATCGACATCGATAACGTTGTTGCCTGCGGTGACTGATAGCTCATCAACTCTTAGACTTCCGTTCACTTTGACGCTGCGGGCTAAAATTTCTGTGGGTGATTCACTTTGGAAGTTACCAACAGTAATATTGCCGCCCTTCACGGTATAACCGGTTAATGCACCATCTTTTACATTTGGCGTACCGGTCGTCAGCGTCCCTTTTTCCGCATTGATGAAACCACCCCCTTGGGTGGTAATCCCATTTGGGTTAGCAATGATCAGATGAGCAGAATCGCCGGCCACTTCCATCATCCCGTTGATGGTACTTGCATTTTTTGAAGTTACTTCATTCAGAATAACTTTCGCGGTTCCACCCGCGAGATTAGCATTACCTTCAATCTGCCCGGCCAGAGTCGTTTGCACAGCGCTGGCGGAGTTATTGAAAATCACCCCTTCTTTGCCCACGTTCAGTGTTTCGTAAACGTTATGTGAAAGTCCTTTGCTATTTGCTTCTTTAATATTCACAACAGGAACACCGTTTGCTGACGTGACGTTCCCATTAATGATTGAGATATCAGCCTGGGCCATTACCGGTAAAAGCAGTAATATTGAAGCAGCAACAGGATTTAATTTTAGCATTCTTTTTTTATTCGCGTAATGTTTCATATAAACCTTTTCAGATAGTATTGATAGAGCACAGCCTGATGGAATTACACAATGTGCAAGCATCATCATTCACATCAGGCCATTTTTAGCACACTAATTAGTGCACCGATCCTTGTGTATAAATCACATCCAATTCATCAACATCTTGTATACAGCAACTAATATGATTTATGAAATATATGAAGCATAAACTTTAGTATTTTTAAGCAAAATATTTAGTCGATTATATTTTTAATTTACGAATTTTACCCTCTGCAGAGGTTGTATCCGCGTAAGCTTATCTCTGTTCTGCACCTTATGGTTTAGGCCGCTGATATTATCCCTGCCGGCCACAACTTTCATACAACACTTAACTGACTTCGCTATACTTTCCTCGAATAGTTTCATAAACAAAAGTGAATTATTACCCATTATATCAACTTCCAGACCTTCATGATGAAGATCAAGAATGAATATTATCTTTAAATTAAATCGGAAGATTTCTAATATCCTCAACTTTGTGTTTACTATTGTTTCATGCGAAATCAAAAAGAATAACACCGCTCAAATCCGGGCTTCAACAATCTGATTTTATTGGATTTTAGCAGCAACCTCAGATAAACACACCATTCAGACAGGCGCTATTCGTTCGAAAACTCATTTCACAATATTAATAAAGTGAGGGTTCTGGTAAACATCCGGATGTTAGTGTTACCTATCTGAAATCGCTTTAATTTTATTTTCATCAATTTCTGATACCTTATGCGATGTGTTATTGAACATTAAATTATAAAAATACCAGGCAGGTAAATAATAAGTACGATGAATAAAAACATCTCCATATTCCCCTACCAGACAAATTTTATATGGTGGCAACATAGTGAAATTCGAATAATTCAACCGACTCTTTGATGAGTAAAAGCGCTAATACGTCAATGAATAGTCTATTAAGGAATTAGTATGGCAAAACATGAAATATATTTGAATGCAAGCTCAAGGACATAACCTTGCCGGCTATCGCCAGTATTATGCAACTGGCGTGCTGTACCGCTTACCAGTCATAATCGATATGCGGGTTTAATGTCTGAGAGCAAGCCGCTGTTGCAAGGCTGAAAGGAGATTGATTAACTAAAGGGAATATTATTGTGTAGTTGAACTCATTAATTTCACATTTAAAATGTCATGATTCAGAACGTGAGTGAAAATGGGCGACGGCTTATCCGACCGTTCTAATGGGCCGGATAAGCGTGTACTATCTGAGCATACTGGCTAATCGCGGAAATTTTTGAACTGGAACGGCTGACCTAAATCACCGCCGCGTACCAGAGCCATAACCGCCTGCAGATCGTCACGAGATTTTCCAGTAACGCGAATTTCTTCACCCTGGATCTGCGCCTGCACCTTCAGCTTACTGTCCTTGATAAGCTTAACGATTTTCTTCTGCGTCGCGCTCTCAATTCCCTGCTTCAGCTTTGCATCGACAAACCAGGTCTTACCGCTGTGCACGAACTCATCCGGAACTTCAATAGAACTGCCTTCAATTCCGCGTTTAAGCAGCTTGGCGCGCAGAATATCCAGCAGTTGATTAATCTGGAAATCAGACTCACTGAGGACCTTGATGGACTCGTTCTTTTCGTTCAGTTCAAAGCTCGCTTCGACGTTACGAAAATCAAAACGCGATTCAACTTCACGGGTCGCGTTCTCTACGGCGTTTCGAACTTCCTGAAGATCGACTTCAGAGACAATATCGAAAGATGGCATCTTTTCCTCTCCTTCAGTTTCTTTTGCGTTGCATAATACCTGCAACGCGACATAACTCAACTTGTTATCCCGAAAGGATAACTGATAACGCTATACTTTAGCCATGAGCACCTGATGCAGCACTCACAGGTGAGGAGGAATAATGAAAGTAACCGTACTCGGATGCGGTGCACTGGGACAGTTATGGCTAACTGCGCTGTACAAACACGGGCATGAAGTCCAGGGCTGGTTACGCGTCCCCCAGCCATTCTGTAGCGTCAATGTCATTGATACCGACGGTAGCGTGTTTAATGAATCATTTATCGCTAACGATCCTGATTTTCTCGCCAGTAGCGACCTGTTACTGGTCACGCTGAAAGCCTGGC
Source organism: Klebsiella sp. HN106 (assembly GCF_051209435.1). Classification (NCBI taxonomy): domain Bacteria; kingdom Pseudomonadati; phylum Pseudomonadota; class Gammaproteobacteria; order Enterobacterales; family Enterobacteriaceae; genus Klebsiella; species Klebsiella sp. HN106. Next base: position 829,340 of record NZ_JBLURD010000002.1, read on the forward strand.
AGGTCTCCAACGCGGTGAAAAATCTGAGCGCAATTTTGCCCTCATCATCGCCTGTTTTGCTCATGCATAATGGTATGGGAACCGTGGATGAGCTTAAAAGCATCAGACAGCCGCTGCTGATGGCTTCGACAACCCAGGCTGCTCGCCGCGACGGCAACGTCATTGTCCATGTTGCCAATGGCACCAGCCACATTGGTCCAGCGAAAAATTATCCGCAGGACTACAGTTATCTTGCCGATGTGCTCCAGGGCGTGCTACCTGACGTTGCCTGGCATAATAATATCTACCCCGCAATCTGGAGTAAGCTGGCTGTTAACTGCGTGATCAACCCGCTGACGGCGTTGAAGAACTGCCATAACGGCGCCTTACGCGAATATCCTCAGGAGGTCGCTGACATCTGCTATGAAGTTGCGGCGGTTATGGAGCGCGAGGGGATGCATACCTCGCCGGAAAACCTGTTATTCTATGTTCATCAGGTTATTGAAAGTACGGCAGAAAATACTTCTTCAATGCTGCAGGATATTCTCGCCCAGCGCCATACGGAAATCGACTATATTACCGGTTTTCTGCTAAAGCGTGCTCGAGCCCACGGTATAGCCGTACCTGAAAATACCCGTCTGTTTGAACTGGTTAAGCGTAAGGAGAATGAATATGAGCGCGTCGGCACTGATTTGCCTCGCCCCTGGTAGCGAAGAGACCGAAGCGGTCACCACCATAGATTTACTCGTTCGCGGCGGCATAAAGGTCACAACCGCCAGCGTCGCCAGCGATGGCGATCTGACGATTGTCTGCTCGCGCGGCGTCAAGCTGCTGGCCGATGCGCCACTGGTGGAAGTGGCCGATGGCGACTTCGATATCATCATTCTTCCTGGCGGCATTAAGGGCGCCGAGTGCTTCCGCGACAGCCCTCTGCTGGTTGAGACCGTGCGTCAGTTTCACCTTTCCGGGCGTATCGTCGCAGCGATCTGCGCCGCGGCGGCCACCGTACTGGTGCCGCATAATCTGTTCCCCATCGGCAATATGACCGGATTTCCCGGGTTGAAAGATCGCATTCCTGCCGGGCAGTGGCAGGACAGGCGCGTCGTCTGGGATGCTCGCGTTAAGCTACTTACCAGCCAGGCGCCCGGGACGTCCATTGATTTCGCTTTAAAGATAATTGATCTGCTGGTTGGGCGTGAAAAAGCCCATGAAGTCGCATCACAGCTGGTCATGGCGGCGGGAATTTATAACTACTACGAAGCGTGAGCCAACGGCGGAAATTTCCGCCGTTACCTTCACATATGACGTTCAATAAACCTGAATACCTGCGCTCGCGGATACGCATCTAAATCAACGGGGATCCACAAAAATCCTAAGGTCCCTAAATCTAAATAATCCATTTTTCCGTGAGTTACGATCCCCTTAACGTGTCTCCACGCCAGAAAAGCCCGGTAATTTTGATTAGAGTGATCCATCCAGCTTACGCCCTCCTCCCACAGCTGAAGGCAATATCCGCTGCGAATAGCTTCATTGGCGTCATAAAAGCGACGGGACCAACATCTCTGAAATCGGCGATAAAGAAGCCGGATGGTCAACACGCCGACAATGTAGCATCCCAGAAAAACGGCTATCACCTTTGAATTGCGTAACCTGAAAAGATACTCGCCCGCCCCATCGCTAATGGACCAGGCGCTTAATCTGAACTGATAATGACCATCGCTCAATGACGCAAAAAAGGCAAAAATCAGCCACATAATAAGTGTGCTAATAAGAAATGCGGGTACAGGAGCTAAACGGCGGCGACGTTCTGGCAATGCGAGCCGGGCCAGCCTCGCTCCCCACTGGTATTGGGAAAACGACAAACACTGTCCCGGAATATAAATCGTCAACGGCACGCCATCCTGGCCTGCGGGTTGTTCAGGAATCATATAACATCCTTGTTATCAATTTGTTATGGGCGATACACCTTCACGTTCTGGAAGCCCTGCTCGCGCAGATACAGCGCCTGCAGGCGGCTCATCACGCCGCGTTCACACCACAGCAGCCAGGTTTTATTCTGGTCGAGATCGCCAAATTTGGTGCTGAGCTTATAGAACGGTAGAGAGACCACATCCACGCCTTCCACCTTTAACGGCCTGTCATCCTGTTCGTCGACAGAACGAATGTCGAGGATTACGTCGTTCGGGCCAAAGCCGCTGACGGTTTCCACTTCCACCACGTCCTGTTCTGTCTGCTGAGCAATATCGCGGATATCGATATTCGTCGCTTCCGCTACCACTCTTTCCAGGATGTCGAAATCGAAGTGCTCTTCTTCCGCCTCGATCTTCGCCTTTACCGCTTTAATGGTCGGGCTCTTCGAGATAACCCCGCAGTATTCCGGCATGGTACGGGCAAAATCTTCGGTACCGATTTCACGCGCCAGATTAATAATGTGCTCTTTATCGTGTGAAATCAGCGGACGCAGAATCAGGGTATCCGAGACGTTGTCGATCAGACGCAGGTTGGTCAGCGTCTGGCTGGAGACCTGTCCCAGCGCTTCGCCGGTAACCAGCGCCTGCACGCCGTAGCGCTCGGCGACTTTTGACGCCGCGCGAACCATCATACGCTTGAGCACCACGCCCATCTGGCCATCATCGACTTTTTCCAGAATCTCGCCAACCACGGGTTCGAAGTTAATCGCCACGAAACGTACCCGGTGGGAACTGCCGAAACGGTTCCACAGGTAGTGCGCCACCTGACGTACGCCGATTTCATGCGCAGCGCCGCCGAGATTAAAGAAGCAGTAGTGCACGCGACAACCGCGACGCATCAGCATATAGCTGGAGACGCCGGAGTCGAAACCGCCGGAAATAAGCGACAACACGTCTTCCTGGGTGCCTATCGGGAAACCGCCAATACCTTCATAGCGCCCTTTAACCAGCAGCAGGCGATCGTTTTCAATCTCGAGGTTCACCGTCACATCGGGGTCGGTTAACTTCACGCGCGCCGTTTCAATATGTTGGTTCAAACCGCCGCCAACGTAGCGCTCGACTTCGATTGAGGTAAACTCATGCTTACCGCGGCGCTTAACGCGCACGCAGAAGGTTTTACCTTCCAGCGCTTCACGCCACAGCGGCAGCGTCTGCTCGAAAATATCGTGCAGGGAAGTATAAGGAACGTCCTCGACTTCAAGAATATGGTGAATACCGGGGATACGGGTCAGGGCATCGCGAATAGCCAGGCGCTGGTTTTCATCCTTTGCCCGAACCTCGATATGATCCCAATGACGAACGACGGCAAGCGTCTCATCATAGTTTTTGAGAACGTTACGAATGTTCCCGGTTAAAATTTTAATGAAGCGCAATCGCACAGATTGGCTTTTGATGGTGATTTCCGGGAACAATTTAATGATAAACTTCATGGCGACAATATTCGTTGGCAAGCCCGACGGGGCTTTAAGCATAAAAAGTTGTACAGGCGCGATCGGCGTCTGCATCCAGGGCGCGGAGTATACCACTATTGGACGCTTTTCACCTGGCATTGCGCGTTATTTGATTAACCGCGCGACTTCGTTACCATATTGATAGCCATCGAGACATAACAAGAGTCTATATTCACTATGCCAAAGAAAAATGAGGCCCCGGCCAGCTTTGAGACCGCCCTGGGCGAGCTGGAGCAGATTGTTAATCGTCTGGAAAGCGGCTCGCTGCCGCTAGAAGAAGCGCTCGGCGAATTCGAGCGCGGCATACAGCTTGCGCGCCAGGGGCAGGCAAAGCTGCAGCAGGCCGAGCAGCGCGTGCAAATTTTGCTGGCGGATAGCGAAGATGCGCCGCTGACGCCTTTTACGCCGGACGCTGAATAAATGGATTTTCCGCAACAGCTACAGTCGTGCGTTGAGCAGGCTAACGAAGCGCTGCGTCGTTTTATCGCTCCGCAGCCCTTTCAGAACACTCCGCTGGTCGAAGCCATGCAGTACGGCGCACTATTGGGCGGCAAGCGCCTGCGCCCGTTTCTGGTTTACGCGACCGGCGACATGTTTGGCGTTAGCCGCGCTACGCTGGACGCTCCCGCCGCCGCCGTCGAATGCATCCATGCCTATTCGCTAATGCACGACGATCTTCCGGCAATGGACGATGATGATTTGCGCCGTGGACAGCCGACCTGCCATATAAAATTCGGTGAGGCGAACGCAATTCTTGCTGGAGACGCCCTACAAACGCTGGCGTTTTCTATACTGAGTGATGCGCCGATGCCGGAAGTACCGGATCGCGATCGTCTGGCGATGATTTCTGAACTGGCGCAGGCCAGCGGCATCGCCGGGATGTGCGGCGGTCAGGCGCTGGATCTGGAAGCGGAAGGTCATCAGGTTGACCTGCCGTCGCTGGAGCGTATTCATCGCCATAAGACCGGTGCATTGATTCGCGCAGCGGTACGAATGGGCGCACTGAGCGCAGGTGAAGCCGGACGCAGAGCGTTGCCCGCTCTCGATCGATACGCAGAAAATATCGGTCTCGCCTTCCAGGTCCAGGATGACATTCTCGACGTGGTAGGGGATACTGCCACCCTTGGCAAACGTCAGGGAGCCGACCAGCAGTTGGGCAAAAGTACCTACCCCGCCCTTCTGGGACTTGAGCAAGCCCGGAAAAAGGCCCATGACCTGATTACCGACGCCCGCCGGTCGTTAAACGAGCTGGCCGCGCAATCTCTGGATACCACGGCACTGGAAGCGCTCGCGAATTACATAATTCAGCGTGATAAATAAACAATAAATGAGTCTCTGATGAGTTTTGATATTGCCAAATACCCGACCCTGGCGCTGGTGGACTCCACCCAGGAGTTGCGTTTGTTGCCGAAAGATAGCCTGCCGAAACTGTGCGACGAACTGCGGCGCTACCTGCTGGACAGCGTCAGCCGCTCCAGCGGGCACTTTGCCTCCGGCCTCGGCACGGTAGAGCTAACCGTGGCGCTGCACTACGTCTATAACACGCCTTTCGATCGCCTTATCTGGGACGTCGGCCACCAGGCTTACCCGCATAAAATTCTGACCGGACGCCGCGATCAAATCGGGACTATCCGTCAGAAAGGCGGACTGCACCCCTTTCCCTGGCGCGGGGAGAGCGAGTATGACGTTCTTAGCGTCGGCCACTCGTCCACTTCTATCTCCGCCGGCATCGGCATAGCCATCGCCGCAGCCAAAGAAGATAAGCAGCGTCGCGCGGTCTGCGTGATCGGCGACGGGGCGATCACCGCCGGGATGGCGTTTGAAGCAATGAACCACGCTGGTGATATCAAACCCGACCTGCTGGTAGTGCTCAACGATAACGAAATGTCGATCTCTGAGAACGTCGGCGCGCTAAACAATCATCTGGCGCAGCTGCTTTCCGGAAAACTCTACTCCACGCTGCGCGAAGGCGGCAAAAAGGTCTTCTCTGGCGTACCGCCGATTAAAGAGCTGCTCAAACGCACCGAGGAACATATCAAAGGGATGGTGGTTCCGGGGACGCTGTTTGAAGAGCTGGGCTTTAACTACATTGGGCCGGTGGACGGCCACGATGTTATCGGTCTGGTTAACACGTTGAAGAACATGCGCGACCTGAAAGGTCCGCAGTTCCTGCATATCATGACCAAAAAAGGCCGCGGCTATGAGCCCGCCGAAAAAGACCCGATTACCTTCCACGCGGTGCCGAAGTTCGATCACACCAGCGGCGTGCTACCTAAAAGCAGCGGCGGCCTGCCAACTTACTCGAAAATCTTCGGCGACTGGCTGTGCGAAACCGCCGCAAAGGATGACAAGCTGATGGCCGTTACCCCCGCGATGCGCGAGGGTTCAGGAATGGTCGAGTTTTCGAAAAAGTATCCCAGCCAGTATTTCGACGTGGCTATCGCCGAACAGCATGCGGTCACCTTTGCCGCTGGCCTGGCGATTGGCGGCTATAAGCCGGTGGTGGCGATTTATTCAACCTTCCTGCAGCGCGCCTACGACCAGGTGATTCACGATGTCGCTATCCAGAAGCTGCCGGTGCTGTTCGCTATCGACCGCGCAGGAATCGTTGGCGCTGACGGTCAGACCCATCAGGGCGCATTTGATATCTCCTTCCTGCGCTGCATCCCGGATATGGTTATCATGACGCCAAGCGACGAGAACGAATGTCGCCAGATGCTCTATACCGGCTATCACTACAACGACGGCCCGAGCGCAGTGCGCTATCCGCGTGGCTCCGGTACCGGTGCTGCCTTTGAACCGCTGGCATCGCTGCCTATTGGTAAAGGCGTGGTGAAACGCGAAGGCGAGAAGATCGCCATCCTTAACTTCGGCACGCTGCTGCCGCAGGCCGCTAAAGTCGCGGAGAAGCTTAACGCCACTCTGGTGGATATGCGCTTTGCCAAACCGCTGGATGAAGCGCTGGTGCTACAGCTGGCCGCAGAACACGAGGTGCTGGTTACGCTGGAAGAGAATGCCATTATGGGCGGCGCGGGCAGCGGCGTGAATGAGCTGCTGATGTCTCGCCGTCGCGCGGTGCCGGTGCTGAATCTCGGCCTGCCTGATTTCTTCATCCCGCAGGGAACCCAGGAAGAAGCGTATGCCGATCTCGGCCTCGACGCCGCAGGAATTGAAGCCAAAATCCACGCCTGGCTAGCATAATTGCCGTCACCGCTCCTGCTATGCTTAAGGGATACTTTTATCCGTAGCAGGAGCGCACTATGCACTATATCCCTCTTGGCGATACCGATCTCCGCGTTTCCCGGCTCTGCCTTGGCTGTATGACCTTCGGCGAACCGGACCGCGGCAACCATGCATGGACCTTACCGGAAGAGAGCAGCCGCCCACTCATTAAATACGCCCTCGAAGGCGGGATTAACTTTTTCGACACCTCCAATAATTACTCTGACGGCAGCAGCGAAGAGATCCTCGGCCGCGCGCTGCGCGAATATGCCCGACGCGATTCCGTGATTGTCGCGACCAAGGTTTATCATCAGGTGGGCGATCTGCCGCAGGGACTGTCGCGGGCGCAGATCCTGCGATCTATTGACGACAGCCTGCGCCGTCTCGGTATGGAGTATGTCGACCTGCTGCAGATCCATCGCTGGGATTACACCACGCCCATTGAAGAAACCCTCGAGGCGCTCAACGACGTCGTCAAGGCGGGTAAAGCCCGCTATATCGGCGCATCGTCGATGCATGCGCGCCAGTTCGCGCAGGCGCTGGCATTGCAGGAGCAAAATAACTGGGCTCGCTTCGTCACCATGCAGGATCATTACAATTTGATTTACCGTGAAGAAGAGAATGAGATGCTACCGCTGTGCAGCCGCGCAGGGGTCGCGGTAATGCCCTGGAGCCCGCTTGCGCGCGGTCGTCTGACGCGTCCCTGGGGAGAAACCACCGCCCGCCTGGTATCGGATGAATTCGGTAAGTCGCTCTATAATGCCATGGATGAGAATGACGAGCAGATTGCCGCAAACCTTGCTGAGGTCGCGGAAGAGCTTGATGCCGAGCGCGCTCAGGTCGCGCTGGCCTGGCTATTGAGCAAGCCCGGCGTGGCCGCGCCGATTATCGGCGCGTCAAGGCAGGAACAGCTGGATGAACTGCTGCATGCGGTCGATTTAACGCTGACGCCAGAGCAGATTGAGAAGCTGGAAGCACCGTATAAACCTCACCCGATCGTGGGGTTCAAGTAACCCGCCGTCCCTACCAGATTCCCGGCTCGCGCTGCGCTTAGCCGGGCTACAGATTCACCAATATCTGCGGACAACGGGTTGACCACCGCCTCCGGGAAATTATGCCACTCTGCGCTTTGCTCCCGGGGGCGGCGCAAAGCGCCTTGCCGGGCTACGAGTTTTCCACCGTCTGCGGGACAGTAGCCCGGACAGGTGCGCAGCACCGCCTCCGGGAAACGCCGGCTTGCACGATCTACGGGCGGTACACGTCAGGCGGGCCGCACGGCCTTTAGAAAAGCCCAATTGGCCAGTGGTGGCCAATGACGTACAGCACCCCGGCGGAAATCACCCCGGCGACGATATCATCCACCATGATCCCCATCCCGCCGTGGATATTGCGGTCGAACCAGCGGATAGGCCACGGCTTCCACATATCAAAGATGCGAAAAATCACGAACCCGGCGGCAACCCACTGCCAGTCCATCGTCGGCAAAGCCATCAGCGTAATCCACATCCCGACAAACTCGTCCCAGACGATACTGCCGTGATCGTGGGTACCCATATCTTTCGCCGTACGGTGACAAATATAGACGCCGATGCAGATACTCATCATCACCACCAGCGAATAGAGCTGCCAGGGAATAAAGGTCAGCAAGTACCAGAAGGGAATCGACGCCAGCGACCCCATCGTGCCGGGGACCACGGGGCTAAGACCGCTGCCAAATCCCGTTGCCAGCAGATGCCAGGGGTTGCTCATCTTCAGCCGGCTTTTCGCCACATCTCTACTACGCGCCAAAATGGTCATACCCCTTAACGTCCAGCGTTACCGGCTTGCCCTCTCGGGTGAATTGCAGGCCTTCCGATTCAGGAACGATCTGTCCAATACAGGTAAAACGCGCGCCGAGATTGGCAAGCGCCACGTCCAGCGCCCCGCGGTTGAGTTCAGGTACGGTAAAGCACAGTTCATAATCCTCACCGCCGGCGAGCGCCCAGCGCAGCGCCTGCTCCTTATCCACCTGGCGCAGCATCGCATCCGAGAACGGCATTGCATCAAGGTCGATGCGCGCGCCGCAGCCGCTGGCGTTGAGAATATGCCCCAGGTCGGAAATCAGGCCGTCGGAAAGATCGATGGCCGAATTCGCCAGATCGCGCAGCGCCTGACCCTGCAGAACCCGCGGCAGCGGGCGCAGATGACGCGCCAGGAGGTAATCCGCGTCGGTGGCATCTTCCACCTGCAGCCGATCCTGCAAAATCGCCAGGCCAGCAGCGCTGTCTCCCGGCGTGCCGGTGACGTAAATCCAGTCGCCATGCTTTGCCCCGGAACGCTTCAGCGCGCGTCCCGTTGGCACATAGCCGTGAATACCCAGCGTCATCGCCAGCGGTCCGCGAGTAGTATCGCCGCCAATGAGCTGCATATCGTAATAGTTAAGCTGTACGAACAGGCTGTCGCTAAAGGCTTCAAGCCAGGCTTCGTCCGCTTCCGGCAGGGTCAGAGCCAGCGTTAACCATGCCGGTTCGGCGCCCATCGCCGCCAGATCGCTTAAATTTACCGCCAGCGCTTTATAGGCGAGGTCGGCAGGGTCGATGTCGGGTAAAAAATGGTTTCCCGCCACCAGGGTGTCGGTGCTGATTGCCAGCGTTTTTTTCTCGGGGATATTCAGGAGCGCGCAGTCGTCGCCAATGCCGGTTTCAACATCAAGACGTGCGCTTTTTACGCGATCAAAATAACGGGCAATCAGGGAAAATTCGCCGCATGCCATACGTTATGCCTCAGAAAAAGAAAAGAATAAGGCCGGTTTGCAGAAGTGAGACTCTGCAAATCCGGCCCTGGAGTTTACTTTTTGTTGGGACGAATTACCGGGGCAGCTTTGTCCAGCACGCCGTTGACAAACTTGTGGCTATCTTCAGCGCCAAAGGTTTTCGCCAGTTCAATGGCTTCGTTAATCGCAACTTTGTACGGTACATCGCTACGCTTTGACAGCTCAAACAGCGCGATACGCAGGACCGCCTTTTCCACCTGACCCAGCTCATCCAGCAGACGAGAAAGGTACGGCTTCATCAGGCCGTCGAGATACGCGCTGTTAGTCGCCACTCCGGACAGCAGCTCGCGGAAATACAGAACGTCGACATCTTTTACATCCTGTTCCGCCAGGAACTGGTATTCGACATCAGCAATGTCGTTTTTGGACAACTGCCAGGAGTAGAGCGCCTGGACAGCACACTCACGGGCGCGGCGACGAGCAGCAGGTTTCACGGAATTCCCCTTACAAAAATCAGGCCTTGATGGCTTTCAATACGTTAATCATTTCCAGCGCGGTCAGCGCTGCTTCAGCGCCTTTGTTACCGGCTTTGGTGCCAGCGCGTTCGATGGCTTGTTCAATACTTTCTGTGGTCAGAACACCGAAGGCTACCGGGATTCCGCTGTCCTGAGCGACGTGCGCCAGGCCATTGCTTGCACCGCCAGCCACATATTCAAAATGCGCAGTGCCGCCACGGATAACGGTACCCAGCGCAATCACCGCGTCATACTTACCGGTTTTCGCCAGTGCGTCAGCCGCCAGCGGCAGTTCGTACGCGCCTGGAACCCAAACAACGGTAATGTTTTCATCTTTAACCTGGCCAATACGCTTCAGGGCGTCAATCGCACCTTCCAGCAGGCTGTCGTTGATAAAGTTGTTGAAACGCGCAATGGTGATGGCGACGCGAGCGTCCGGGGTAGCAACGTTAGCTTCAATAATGTTCATACTCTTCCTTCGGGTTCAGTTCATTTGGCCCCGCAAGGGGGGCGGATTCTATCATAATAATCGGCGCACTGCTTTCCCTTTTGACCAGGGAAATCAAGCGTTCACTAAATGCAGGCAAATATCCGGGCCTACATGACGTATCTCGTTGAATTTGAAATGGGGTGCTTGCGCTAGTTTCTCAAGCCCCGGCAGCGCGCATAATCCGCGCGCATCGCTGCCTAACAGTTTAGGCGCAATATAGACGATAAGCTCATCCACCAGCCCGGCTTGCAACAGCGCGCCGGCAAGCGTTGGCCCGGCCTCCACCCAGATCGAGTTAATTTGCTGTTTGCCCAGCTGCATCATCAATAAAACCAGATCCAGCCGACCGTTATGCTCCGGCACCAGCAGAGTACGTACGCTCTCCGGCCACTGCCGTTCATCTTCACGGGTGCGGGCAAACAGCGTTTCGCCCGCCTGCTGCACGATACGGTGCTGCGGCGTGACGCGATTGTGGCTATCAATAACGATGCGTAAAGGCTGGCGCAGATTTTCCTGCGGGTACAGCGCCTGGGTTTCAGCGTTGAGCTCGTCCCAGCGTACGGTCAGCGCCGGATCGTCCGCCAGCACCGTCGCGCTGCTGGTCAGAATAGCGTGGCTTTGCGCGCGCAGGCGCTGGACATCACGCCGCGCCTGCGGTGAGGTGATCCACTGGCTCTCTCCGCTGGCCATCGCCGTGCGGCCGTCCAGCGATGCGCCCATTTTTAGCTGGATCCACGGGAAGCCGGTGCGCATGCGCTTGAGAAAACCTTTATTCAGCGCTTCGGCTTCATTCATCATCAGCCCGTGGCTGACGTCAACGCCCTCCTGCTGCAAGCGGTACAGACCGCGCCCCGCGACCTGGGGATTGGGGTCCTGCATTGCGGCAACGACGCGGGTTACCCCTGCGGCAATTAGCGCTTCGCAGCACGGCGGCGTACGCCCGTGATGGCTGCAGGGTTCCAGCGTCACGTACGCCGTCGCGCCCTGGGCTTTTTCGCCCGCCATGCGCAGCGCATGCACCTCCGCGTGCGGTTCACCGGCGCGATAGTGAAAACCTTCGCCGACGATCTCGCCATCTTTGACAATCACGCAGCCGACATTCGGATTTGGGTGAGTCGTGAAGCGTCCGCGCGCAGCCAGCTTCAGCGCTCGCGCCATGTATATTTCGTCCTGCATGGATCAGTCCTGTAAGCGGGCGATCTCTTCGCCAAACTCTTTGATATCTTCGAAACTGCGATAGACGGAAGCGAAGCGGATATAGGCCACTTTATCGAGCTTTTTCAGCTGTTCCATCACCAGATTGCCGATCATTTTGCTCGGCACTTCACGTTCGCCGGTTCCGCGCAGGTGGGTTTTAATGTGGTTAAGCGCCATTTCGACGTCATCTGAGCTGACCGGACGCTTTTCCAGTGCTTTAAGCATGCCGCTGCGCAGTTTGTCCTCATTAAAAGGCTCGCGCACGTCGTTGCTTTTTACGACTCGCGGCATCACCAGCTCCGCCACTTCAAACGTCGTAAAGCGTTCGTTGCAGACCAGACACTGGCGGCGACGACGCACGGAAGAGCCTTCGCCCACCAGACGTGAGTCGATAACCTTGGTATCTACGGCGAAACAGAAAGGGCAATGCATAGCGCGTCCTGACAAGTAGTTAAACTAACAGGTAGTTTACCGCGAAGTGACCCGACAACAAAGAAAGAGCTTTTGAGACAAAGGATCTATAGTGCGTTTAGCCGAACGATCTACCATTAAGCATCCTCTGTTAACGGAATCTCGACTATGACAAGACGTTATTTAAAGCTGGCCATTGTGGGTAGCATTTTCACCCTTAGCGCCTGCGCGCAGCAAAGCGAAATTCGCCAGATGAACCAGAGCGTGAGCACTCTGAGCAAAGAGATGACCCAGCTCAATCAGCAAACGGTAAAAATTACTCAGCAAAACGTTCTGAACGCGAAATCTAACAGCGGCGTATACCTGCTGCCGGAGGCGAAAACGCCAGCTCGCCTGAAAAGCCAGATTGGTACCCTGCGCATGTCGCTGCTCAATATCGCCCCGGATGGCGACGGTACCCGCCTCACCCTGCGCATTCAGGGGGAATCAAACGATCCGCTGCCGGCCTTTAGCGCGACGGTCGCCTCCGGGCAGATCAGCGGCACAACCGATAGCTACCAGGAGGTTAATGTACAAAATCAGCTCATTAGCGCTCCGGCAAGCGTCCTGGCGCCGAGCGATGTCGACATTCCGCTGCGCCTGAATGGCGTGACGCCAGAGCAGGTTGGCTTCGTTCGCATCCACGATATTCAGCCCGCCAGTATGCAGTAATGCCGTCTGCCGGATGCGTTCAACATCCGGCTTTTTTTCCGCTGTGCAAATCCACTTACAGATTTCCCGATCGGTTCACTAAAAATTGACAGGAATTATGAATTTCGGTGGCATTTCGTCAAGAAATGCATAAAATCGTGAACGCAATCGATTACCTATGTCTTCGTTATGTGAAACAACACATATTTTTGTGAGCAATGATTCCTATAATAGACGCCACAGAAATACGAAATATTTAGAAACGCTACGGCGATTCTTTTAACGCCTTCAGGCTTAATTTAAACAGTGGCATCATTATGAAAAAAACATTACTGGCAGCTGGCGCAGCTCTGGCGCTCTCCGCATCTTTCTCTGCCAGCGCGGCAGAAAACGACAAACCGCAATATCTGTCTGATTGGTGGCACCAGAGTGTGAACGTGGTGGGCAGCTACCACACTCGTTTTGGGCCGCAGATTCGTAACGATACTTATCTGGAATATGAAGCGTTCGCTAAGAAAGACTGGTTTGATTTCTATGGCTATATGGATGCGCCGGTATTCTTCGGCGGCAACACCGACGCGAAAGGTATCTGGAACCACGGTTCTCCGCTGTTTATGGAAATTGAGCCGCGCTTCTCTATCGATAAACTGACCGGTACCGACCTCAGCTTCGGCCCGTTCAAAGAGTGGTATTTCGCCAACAACTATATCTACGACATGGGCCGCAACAAATCCGGTCGTCAGAGCACCTGGTATATGGGTCTGGGTACCGATATCGATACCGGCCTGCCGATGAGCCTCTCCCTGAACGTCTATGCAAAATATCAGTGGCAAAACTATGGCGCATCTAACGAGAACGAATGGGACGGTTACCGTTTCAAAGTGAAATACTTTGTGCCCCTGACCGATCTGTGGGGCGGTTCACTGAGCTATATCGGCTTCACCAACTTTGACTGGGGCTCCGATCTGGGCGATGACAACTCTTATGATTTGAACGGTAAGCATTCACGCACCAGCAACTCCATCGCTTCCAGCCATATCCTGGCGCTGAACTACGATCACTGGCACTACTCCGTCGTGGCGCGTTATTTCCACAACGGCGGCCAGTGGGCGGATGACGCGAAACTGAACTTCGGCGACGGCGACTTTAACGTCCGCTCTACCGGCTGGGGTGGTTATTTCGTGGTCGGTTACAACTTCTAATCGGCTCGATTATCCCCGGCAAATGCGCCGGGGATAATTAAAGCTAACGCTCTTCGCACCTCACCTTACGCAAGAAATCACTCAATGAACGATCGGCTCGTTCGCTGAAATGACGCCCGGTGGCGGAAATCTCCAGACAGCGGTCGAGACGGAAACAGCGATAATCCTCACGCAGCTCGCACCAGGTCACCAGCAGCCAGCGCTCGCCCCAGAAAAAAAGCCCCAGCGGCAGCACTTCTCGCTGCGACTGATTTCCCGCTTCATCACGATAGCGCAGCGCGAGCGCCTGCTGAGCGGAGACCGCCCGATGCACCAAATCAAACTGATCTTTGCTATAGCCCTGGGAACCAAAGTCCGGTGCGAACAGCCGCGACTGCTCGGCCTTACGTCGGCTCTCCGCGGGCAATATCGCCAGCACCTTTTCCTGCGCCGATTCCAGCGCCCGGGACAGCGACGCGCCGCCCCAGGTTTGCAGTAGCCGAATAGCGGCTATCAGCGCTTCCGATTCCTGGGTTGTCAGCATTAACGGCGGTAGATCATAGCCCGCCAGCAGCCGATAGCCGCTTCCGGCCTCTCCCTCAACCGGAACCCCGGAAAGCGAGAGATCGCGAATGTCGCGGTAAATAGTGCGCTCTGACACGCCAAGCCGCTCGGCCAACAATCCGGCGGTGGTTAATCTCCTCCCCCGCAGGATCTGCACGATTTGAAAAAGACGGTCGGCGCGTCGGCTCATTTTTGTTATCTCATTTATGCGGGTTGATGCAAACCAATCCGATTCCCCTCACTATCGATAAACAGGGCAATCGTGCCGATATCGTCCGCCAGCTCAAAGGGGCCAAAAACGCAGCTTCCGCCCGCAGAGTTGACGCGTTCTAGCGTGGCCGTCAGATTATCGGTATGCAGATAGATAATGCATCCCTGATCGGAGGGCTTTACGCTATCAAACTTTGCCAGCGCGCCGCCGGGAGCCGGGTCCTGATAAGGAAATACGGCCATTTCGGCACACTCCATATTTTCCCGTTTCAGCGTGACCTGCATCACCGGCTCGTAAAACGCCACGGCACGATCCATATCGGCAACCGGGATCTCAAACCAGTTAATGACGTTGTTCATACTTCCTCCTGTCCATTGTTTGGGTTCAGGAGGAGTGTATGACAGGCCTACTGACAGCATTGTGTCAGCATGGTGCGCAGACCAGCGCGCGCTCCGGGCTAAGCAGCCACGGACGCAGGTAGCCGACGGTACTGGAGAAAGGCAGCACCTCTTCAGGAAGCGCAATGCCAAGCCGATTGCCGATATACGATCGTCTGGCGACAATGCGCTGCCAGAGCTCGGGGTAACTTTGCGCCAGCTCCCGACGCAGCGCGCTGTCGGCAAGCGCCACGGTATCTTCAATGCTTGCGCCGCCGTAGCCCGCTCGGGAAGGAATAATGTCGATCTGCAATATCATTCCGCTTTGCAGACAGGCGGCTGAATGGGGGCCAATGGGCGAGCAGAGCCACTCTTCATCCGCGACCAGATGCCCCGGATTCAGGTGCCAGTGATATTCCGCCTTCGGCAATACTCGCTCGATCAGGGCATACATATCGCCGCCGCGCATGCCGATGCGCAGATTTTCCAGCCAGTTCACCACCGCGTTGAAATAGGGCTTCGCCACTACGTCCAGATAATCAGCCACCTCAGGCGCCAGTTCACTCTCATCGGCCACCACGTAGGCGGCGCGGCTGCTCAGGCCGCCTTTAAAACTGGTGGTGAGCGAGAATTTATCTCCGCGCTGGATAGCTTTATCGCTGGGGTAGAGATTCGCTCCGGCAAAGCGATCGCCGGTGGCGGCAATCATCACCACGCTATTCGCTTGCCCTTCCGCCGCCAGCAGCGCGCCGATTTGCTTTTCCGTTTTTCCCGGCGCAATGGCGTTAAGCGCGGTCAGAATCGCGGTTGAGGCGAGATTAGCACCGTACTCATAGTGCGCCAGCTCGTTGGCATTATTGGTGATTCGCGCTCCGCTTGCCGGGTCGATAAAAATGCCGGTGGCGTTGGTTATACTTGCCTGCGGCCCGGCTGCCTCGCGAATAGCGTCAACGATAAAGGCGGGCAGATCGAACATCCGCGCGCGGTCATCAACCGCGCCGGTAAAGAGCTTCCAGCCCGCGAGGCCAACTCTTTTTCCCCCCGCAACGCCCGCCTCCTGAAACAGCTGAGCCAACGTTTTGCGGGGTTCCATCGGTTGATTGGGCAGCGAAAACCACGGGGCGTGAATCACACGATTTTCCAGCCGCGCGTAGCTTGCCAGCTTCAGGTTCTCGTTACCCAGTACCAGCACCGCCTCACCGTCCCGATGCACTACCAGTAGCGCCTCTTCGAAACGGGGAATAAAACCGGTGAGATACTCAAAGTTGCCGCCGTGCTCTTTATCGGCATAGATGATAAGCGTATCCAGCCCTTGCTGCCGCATATTCGCCAGCACCTTCGCTTTGCGCTGGCGCAGCGTGTCGTCGTTAAGCGTGACGGAAGGCACATCGTACCAGAGCGGGGGTTGAGGAACGGTGGAAAGAGTTACGACAGCCATCGGCATTTCTCCATGTCATTTAGCGCTGATACAGGAGAGTAACCAAAATCCGGCCGGTTGTAATAAAAAAAATCCCGGCCTTGCGACCGGGATTCGTTTATCAATGCACGATTGCCTTACGGCAGAATTGACGGCTGATCCGCCCCTTCTTTCTCGACTTTCTGCTGCAGCATGTGCTCGCGCTTCATGCCCAGCTTGAGCGCCAGCGCGGACGCAACGTAGATAGAAGAAGCCGTACCGATGGAGACACCGATCAGCATGGTCAGCGAGAAGCCTTCCAGAATCGGGCCACCGAAGAGATACAGCATCAGGATAACCATCAAGGTCGTCCCGGAGGTGATCAAAGTACGGTGCAGGGTCTGCGTCAACGACACGTTAAAGATTTCGTACGGCGTACCGCGGCGAATCTTGCGGAAGTTTTCACGAATACGGTCAGATACCACGATACTGTCGTTCAGCGAGTAGCCGATAACCGACATCAACGAGGCCACAATGGTCAGGTCGATCTCTATATGCAGTAGCGACAGCACACCCATGGTGATCACCACGTCGTGCGCCAGCGCGATAACAACCCCTGCCGCCAGGCGCCACTCAAAGCGGAACCCTACGTAGATCAGGATACACACCAGCGCGGCTATCAGCGCCAGCGCGCCGGTCTGCGCCAGGTCTGCGCCGACGCTCGGCCCCACAAACTCAATACGCTTGACCGTCGCATTCTGGCTGGTCGATTCGTTAATCACGTTAACGACCTTGCTGCCCAGCTCCTGGCTGCCGTTGGCGTCATGTACCGGCGGCATACGCACCATGATGTCGCGGCTGCTGCCAAAGTTTTGCAGCTGCGGCTCTTCGAAGCCCGCCTTCTGCAGCGACTGGCGCACCTGATCCATATCAACAGGCTTTTCGAGGGTGATCTCAATCACCGTACCGCCGGTGAAATCCAGACCCCAGTTAAACCCGCGCACGCCAATGATAATAATGGACAGAATCAGCAAAAAACCTGAAATGCCGAAGGCCCAGTAGTCCCAGCGCATAAAGTCCCAGACTTTACGGCCGTGGTTCAATTGTTCAACAGTATATTCCTGTGCCACAACGCACTCCTCAGATAGACAGCTTTTTAACGCGCTTGCCGCCGTACAGCAGGTTCACGATGGCACGGGTGCCGACGATAGCGGTAAACATTGAGGTCGCAATACCGATACCGGTGGTAATCGCAAACCCTTTAATGGCACCGGTACCGACCGCGTACAGGATAATGACTTTGATAAGCGTCGTAATGTTGGCATCAAAGATGGAGCTAAACGCGCCGCGATAACCTTCGTCAATCGCCTGCTGCACGGAACGCCCGTTGCTCAGCTCTTCTTTAATACGTTCGTTAATCAGAACGTTCGCATCGACCGCTACCGCAAGGGTTAACACAATCCCCGCAATCCCCGGCATAGTCAGCGTCGCCCCCGGAATCAGGGACATAATGCCGACAATCAGCACGAGGTTGGCAATCAGCGCCGAGGTCGCAATCAGGCCGAACTTCTTGTAGAAGAAGATCATGAACAGGATAGAGACCACCAGACCGGCCAGACAGGCTTCCAGGCCCTGTTTGATGTTCTGCATCCCCAGGGTTGGGCCGATAGTCCGTTCTTCAACAATCTGAATCGGCGCAATCAGCGCACCTGCACGCAGCAGCAGAGAGAGCTGACGCGCTTCGGTCGCATTGCTGATGCCGGTAATACGGAAGCTGTTACCCAGACGAGACTGGATATTGGCGATGTTAATCACCTCTTCCTCTTTCGCCAGAATCGCACGACCGTTGGCATCTTTCTTACCGCTGTCTTTGTACTCCACGAACAGGGTCGCCATCGGTTTACCGATGTTGTCCTTGGTGAAGTTAGACATGATGTTGCCACCAGCGCTATCGAGGGAGATGTTAACCTGCGCCTGGTTGTACTCATCCATGCTCGACGTCGAGTCGGTGATGTGGTCACCGGTGAGGATCACGCGCTTGTACAGCACAACCGGCTGGCCTTCGCGGGTATATTTCACTTCAGAGTCGCCCGGAACGCGACCGGAAGCCGCTGCGGCGCTATCAACGTTAGTGTTAACCAAACGGAACTCCAGCGTCGCGGTCGCGCCAAGAATCTCTTTGGCTCGCGCCGTGTCCTGGATACCCGGCAGTTCAACCACAATACGGTCGGCGCCCTGACGCTGAACCAGAGGTTCGGCAACGCCCAGCTGGTTTACACGGTTACGCAGGATATTGATGTTCTGCTGTACGGCGTATTCGCGGGCTTCTTTCAGACGGTCGTCGGTCATCACGGCTTTCAGGCCAGTGCTGCCCTGAGCGGAAATAACCAGATCGCGATGACGAGGGCTAAGGTAGGAGATAGCCTGGTCGCGCGCGGCGCTATCGCGGAAGGCGATGCTCAGGCCGTAGTTGTCTTCTTTACGCACGGTCGCGTAAGGAATGCCTTTATCACGCAGTTCGCTGCGCAGGCTGTCGATGTTTTGTTCCTGCAGCTTGCTCAGTGCGGTATCCATGTCGACTTCCATCAGGAAGTGCACGCCGCCGCGCAGGTCAAGACCCAGCTTCATTGGCTCGGCATACAGGGCCGCCAGCCAGCGCGGGGTTGCCGGAGCAAGGTTAAGCGCCACGACGTATTTGTCACCCAGCACGCCCATCAGCGCTTCGCGCGCGCGCAGCTGGATATCAGTGGTGTCGAAGCGCGCAAGAATTGCGCCCTCTTCCAGTGCCACAGACTTCGCGGTAATTTTTTCTTCTTGTAGTGTTTTCTGGACCTGGATCAGCGTTTGCTCACTGGCGGCGACGCCGCGCGCGCCAGTGATTTGAACGGCCGGATCCTCACCATACAGGTTGGGAAGCGCATACACTAAGCCGACGACAATAACGACGACCAGCATGACGTACTTCCACAAAGGATAACGGTTTAACACGGCAGTTCCCTTAGGGAAAATGGGTAATTACAGCGCCTTCATGGTGCCTTTCGGCAGAACGGCAGCTACGAAGTCACGTTTGATAACCACTTCAGTGGTGTCGTTCAGTGCGATAGCGATGTATCCGCTTTCGGCAACTTTAGTGACGCGCCCAACCAGGCCACCGTTCGTCAGCACTTCATCGCCTTTAGCGATGGAGTTCATCAGGTTTTTATGTTCTTTGGTGCGTTTCTGCTGTGGACGCAGGATCATGAAGTAAAAAATCAGACCAAACACCACCAGCATCAGGATCAGAGACATCGGGCTGCCCTGCGCCGCGCCACCGGTTGCTGCTACCGCATCAGAAATAAAAAAGCTCATTGAAATTCCCTCATTATTAAAATTAGTCAACGTTCAAAGGTGGAACGGTTCGACCCTGACGTTGGTAAAAATCGGTCACGAAGCTCTCTAATTTACCCTCTTCGATAGCCTTGCGTAAACCAGCCATTAAGCGCTGATAGTATCGCAGGTTATGAATGGTATTGAGACGCGCGCCCAATATTTCGTTGCAACGGTCGAGATGATGCAAGTAAGCGCGTGAATAGTTGCGACACGTGTAGCAATCGCACTCCGCATCCAGCGGCGAAGTATCGCTCTTATGCTTCGCGTTGCGGATTTTCACCACGCCGTCGGTGACGAACAGGTGGCCGTTGCGCGCGTTGCGCGTCGGCATGACGCAGTCGAACATATCGATCCCGCGGCGCACCCCTTCGACCAAATCTTCCGGCTTACCGACGCCCATCAGGTATCGCGGTTTGTCGGCCGGGATTTGCGGGCAGACGTGCTCCAGAATACGATGCATATCTGCCTTCGGCTCACCGACAGCCAAACCGCCGACAGCGTAGCCATCAAAGCCTATCTCTACCAGACCTTTAACAGAGATATCACGTAAATCTTCGTAAACGCTGCCCTGAATGATACCAAACAGCGCGTTTTTGTTGCCGAGGCCGTCAAAACGGTCGCGGCTGCGCTTCGCCCAGCGCAGGGACATTTCCATTGAGCGCTTAGCGTAGTCCCAGTCCGCCGGATATGGCGTACATTCGTCGAAGATCATCACGATGTCGGAGCCGAGATCGTACTGAATCTCCATTGATTTTTCCGGATCGAGGAAAATCGGATCGCCGTTGATCGGGTTACGGAAGTGCACGCCCTGCTCGGTGATTTTGCGAATATCGCCAAGGCTGAAGACCTGGAAGCCGCCGGAGTCGGTGAGGATCGGTCCTTTCCACTGCATAAAGTCGTGCAGATCGCCGTGCAGCTTCATGATCTCCTGACCAGGACGCAGCCACAGATGGAAAGTATTACCGAGGATGATTTGCGCGCCTGTCGCTTCGACTTCCTCCGGCGTCATCCCTTTTACGGTGCCGTAGGTGCCAACCGGCATAAAGGCTGGCGTTTCAACGACGCCGCGCTCAAACACAAGACGGCCGCGACGCGCGCGACCATCGGTAGTATCTAACTCAAATTTCATTATCACTCCTGCGTCAGAAAAACAGTCTGACGTTTAACGATTCGCTACGGAATGATTCCATAGCTAATAAATTCC
This sequence comes from Klebsiella sp. HN106, assembly GCF_051209435.1. Classification (NCBI taxonomy): domain Bacteria; kingdom Pseudomonadati; phylum Pseudomonadota; class Gammaproteobacteria; order Enterobacterales; family Enterobacteriaceae; genus Klebsiella; species Klebsiella sp. HN106. Next base: position 850,319 of record NZ_JBLURD010000002.1, read on the forward strand.
TGAAGGCGTCATCGGCGCAGCCAGTTTGCAATCGCTCAGCGCACAGCCACCGGAGCGTACGCCGTGTCCGTGAGAATGGCGATTACTGCCTGGCGTCAAAATGGCGAGTGAGATCGCCTTCTTAGGGACGCTCAAAAATAGCCTGCGGATTGTACGTGATAAACATCGCGTCCCCGTAGCTAAAAAAGCGATATTTTTGTTCTACCGCAGCCTTATAGGCGTTCATCGTATGCTGATAGCCGGCAAAAGCAGAGACCAGCATAATCAGCGTCGATTCAGGCAGATGGAAGTTGGTCACCAGCGCATCAATGACTTTGTACTGATAGCCCGGGTAGATGAAAATCTGCGTATCGTTGAAGAAAGGCTCAATCAGGTCGTTTTTTGCCGCCTGCGCCGCGCTTTCCAGCGAACGCACCGACGTCGTCCCGACGGCAATCACCCGGTTGCCGCGCGCTTTTGCCGCCAGCACCGCATCGACCACCTCCTGCGGCACTTCGGCATATTCAGAGTGCATGATGTGATCTTCAATGCTGTCTACGCGCACCGGCTGGAAGGTTCCGGCCCCAACGTGCAGCGTGACGAAGGCCATCTCCACGCCTTTTTCACGAAGCTTCGCCAGCAGCGGCTCATCAAAGTGCAGGCCGGCGGTTGGCGCGGCAACGGCCCCCGGTTTTTCGCTATAGACGGTCTGATACAGCTCGCGGTCGGCGTCTTCGTCAGGACGATCGATATACGGCGGCAGCGGCATATGGCCGATAGCGTTGAGAATATCCAGCACGCTGCGCGCGTCATCGAACTCAACTTCAAACAGCGCGTCGTGACGTGCAACCATGGTCGCTTTAATACTTTCATCGTCGCCGAGCAGCAGTTCTGCGCCCGGTTTCGGCGCTTTCGAAGCGCGAATATGTGCCAGAATACGCTTATCATCGAGCATGCGCTCAACCAGCACTTCAATCTTGCCGCCGCTGGCTTTACGGCCAAACAGACGGGCCGGGATCACGCGGGTATTATTAAATACCAGCAGATCGCCAGGGTTGAGCTTATCGAGTAAATCAGTGAAAGTACCGTGCGTCAGCGCGCCTGTCGGCCCGTCTAATGACAGCAAGCGGCAGCTGCTGCGCTCAGGCATCGGATAGTGGGCAATCAGGGATTCAGGTAATTCAAAGGAAAAATCGGCAACGCGCATGACGGTAACTCAGACTTAATAAAGAGGCGGGTAGTCTAGTGCCGGGAGGTTATCCCTGCAACCTTTACCCCTCGGGATGAATAACATAATCTATACACAAAATCATTCAAGATGCATCGAAACAGCAACTGAGTGAGTGACAAATCTGCCAGGAACAGATTTGAACGCCGCGCAGCGGCGGCCCGTAAGGGCCAGTCTCATGGATGAGACGAGTAACTCAGCAGCCAACAAAGAGGCAGTTTGAAGGATGAAGTTTATATGAATTTTCTCGCGCACCTGCATCTTGCTCATCTCGCCGATAGCTCCCTTTCCGGCAATTTGCTGGCCGATTTCGTTCGCGGCAACCCCGCTGATGAGTGGCCGGCTGACGTCGTGGAGGGCATCTTTATGCACCGCCGGATCGATGTGCTGACCGATAACCTGCCGGAAGTCACCGAAGCCAAAGCGTGGTTCCGCGCCGAAACGCGCCGGGTTGCCCCCATTACGCTGGATGTGATGTGGGACCATTTTTTGTCACGCCACTGGGCGCAGCTGTCGCCGGAACTGCCGCTGCCGGAGTTTGTCCGCTACGCTCACGCCCAGGTCACGCAGATCCTCCCAGCCTCCCCGCCGCGCTTTATCAATCTCAATGACTATCTGTGGTCGGAGCGCTGGCTTGAACGTTACCGGGATATGGATTTTATTCAGCGCGTGCTGAACGGGATGGCCAGCCGCCGCCCGCGACTCGATGCCCTGCGCGACTCCTGGCAGGATCTGGATACCCACTACGATCGCCTTGAGCGGCAGTTCTGGCGCTTTTATCCGCAGATGATGACGCAGGCGGAAAAACGCGAACTATAAATGATTGCGCTTTTGGCGGAAAAGGCTATTCTGAAAAGCGCTTTTAAATAACGATTGATAGGCAAAAACTATCTCAGCGATTGTCAGCGTCGCGTTGAGTTCCCCCGCCCCTCTCCCTATACTTGCCCGCGTTGCGTTCCAATTAACCTTAGTATTAACAGGAGAATCATATGGTTCTGGTTACTCGTCAGGCTCCGGACTTCACCGCGGCAGCAGTTTTAGGTAACGGCGAAATCGTTGAGAAATTCAACTTCAAACAGCACACCAGCGGTAAAGCGACCGTCCTGTTCTTCTGGCCGATGGACTTCACCTTCGTTTGCCCGTCCGAACTGATCGCTTTTGACAAACGCTACGAAGAATTCCAGAAACGCGGCGTCGAAGTGGTTGGCGTTTCTTTTGACTCCGAGTTCGTCCATAACGCATGGCGTAATACTCCAGTGGACCAGGGCGGCATCGGCCCGGTGAAATACGCGATGGTTGCGGACATCAAACGCGAAATCCAGAAAGCGTACGGTATCGAGCACCCGGACGAAGGCGTTGCCCTGCGCGGTTCCTTCCTGATCGATGCCAACGGCGTTGTTCGCCACCAGGTCGTTAACGACCTGCCGCTGGGCCGTAACATCGACGAAATGCTGCGCATGGTTGACGCACTGCAGTTCCACGAAGAGCACGGCGAAGTTTGCCCGGCGCAGTGGGAAAAAGGAAAAGAAGGGATGGCCGCTTCTCCGGAAGGCGTGGCTAAATACCTGACCGAGAACGTTTCCAGCCTGTAATCGGCAAACGTTCAGTAAAAGGCTCGCAGATGCGGGCCTTTTTTGTTTTTACCGCCTGGAGTTACCCGCTCGCCACAGCTTTTTAACTCATCAGCATACAAATATTGATGTCACGAATAAGTAAGATCCTCCGTCAGGGCTTTTTTTGGTATCTCGTTCAAACTTTGTAAAAAAAACCGCCCAATATTTGTGATGAGTATTACATTTCTTCATTTTAAATTCAGCGATTTAACCATTAGCTCCTGCTCCCATTTTCTTACCGGCAAAAAGAAAAAACACAACCAATTGATATTAAACAAGATAATAAAAAACCTCAGAACCGATAAAGTAATTCACTTTTGCCGTCAGTGTGATCTACTTCAATATTTAAAAATCCATCTGTGATCTAACCCATAATTTTTATTGATATATTTGGTCATGATCGAGTTCAAGAATATGAACCCAGTAAGGATCGGATGATGGATATTATTTTTAACGCTGAACTGGTTGCGCTTAAGCAGGATATTTCCAACGCCGTACAGGGTATCGAATTCGCCGGAAAGCTGCTGACTCAACAAAATATATGTCATCCGGAATATGTGAATGAAATGGTCGAGGTCTATCAGGATTTTGGTCCCGCCATTGTTATCGACTACGGCCTGGCGATGCCTCATGCCCGGCCAGAAAAAGGCGCCTTGCGCACGGGCTTCTCTTTAGTCACCAGCAGGCAGCCAATCGTCTTTGGCCATGAGGAGTTTGATCCGGTTAACGTCATCATCGCCATCGCCGGCGCGGATGCCGATAGCCACATAAAAATGATTCAGCTAATAGCCTCGCTGATTGAGTCTGACATTGTGACCTTCCTTCAGCAGGCCAATGATATCGATTCAGTATTACATTTCATCCAACAACAAATGGAGTAGTCATTATGTTAGTTATCAGAACAGTTTGTGGTAACGGTATTGGCAGTTCATTAATGGCTGCGAATAATGTCAAAAAGATCTGTGATGAATTGGGTATTAAAGCCGACGTCGCCTCCGTTGATTTTGCCAACGCTGTTGGAGAAAAAGCTGACCTTTACGTCACAATTAAAGAGCTGGCAAACCAATTTCCTGCGCATTGTAATGTCGCCATTATTCGCAGCTACGTGCATAAAGCGAAAATCGCCGAGGATATTACCGAAGCACTCACCAAAATTGCTGCGACTCACTCTTAATCATTATTGAGGGAACGATCATGCAGGCTATTCTTAGTTTCTTATCGGAAATATTTAGTCAACCCGCATTTCTGATGGGGATTATCGCATTTGTCGGTTTAGTGGCGCTGCGCTCCCCCGGAAATAAATTACTCACCGGCACCTTAAAGCCTATCCTGGGCTATTTAATGCTAAGCGCCGGCGCAGGGGTTATCGTTGCTAACCTCAATCCGCTGGGTGGGATTATCGAAGCCGGGTTTAATATCCGTGGCGTTATTCCTAACAACGAGGCCATTGTCTCCGTCGCCCAGAAGGTGCTGGGCGTAGAAACCATGAGTATTCTGCTGTTAGGTTTTATTTTTAACCTGCTTATTGCCCGCTGCACTAAGTATAAATATATCTTCCTTACCGGCCATCACTCTTTCTTCCTCGCCTGTCTGTTCTCAGCGGTGCTACAGGCGGCGGAATTCCGCGGCTGGATGCTGGTGCTCATCGGCGGATTCCTGCTCGGCTCATGGTCGGCGATTTCTCCGGCCATTGGCCAGCGCTATACCAAGCAGGTCACCGAAGATGGCGGTATTGCGATGGGACATTTTGGTTCTCTGGGCTACTACATTTCAGCGTGGATCGCCACCAAAACCGGCAACCCGGCGAACTCGTTCGCCGATACCGAAATCTCAGAGAAATGGGGCTTTCTGCGCGATACCACGGTCACCACCGGGATCGTCATGTTCGTCATCTACTTTGTATGCAGCGCCGTCGCCGGTAGCGAGTATCTCAGCACCATTACGGATCAAAATATGCTGATCTTCTCTGTCCTGACCGGCCTGCAGTTTGCGGTTGGCGTCGCTATCGTCTACAACGGCGTGCGGCTGATCCTCGGCGATCTGGTACCGGCGTTCCAGGGAATTAGCCAGAAGCTGATCCCCAACTCCATCCCCGCCGTTGATTGCGCGGTATTCTTCACCTTTAGCCCAACCGCGGTCGTCGTCGGCTTTATCAGCTCGTTCATTGGTGGACTGGTCGGCATGCTTTTTCTTGGCGGATTGGGTATGGCGCTGATTATTCCGGGCATGGTGCCGCACTTCTTCTGCGGCGGCACCTCCGGTGTTTTCGCCGATAAGCTGGGCGGTAAACGCGGCTGCATCATCGCCTCATTTATCGGCGGTATCTTCCTTGCATTCCTTCCGGCGATGCTGCTGCCGGCGCTGGGTAATCTGGGCTTTGAAAATAGCACCTTCGCCGACTTCGACTTCGCGGTTTGGGGCATCATCATCGGCAACGCTTTCACCCAGTTTGGCCAGATTACTATCTATTTGATTTGTCTGGCACTGATCGTCGCACTGCTGGTGCCATTCTGCTTTCGTTCAGTTCGCGTGGTCGGTGACACGCTCAGCTATGAGGAGCTCACTGCGGATAAGAAAAATGAATAAGCGGTTTCATTTTTCCCTGCGGGAAGGAACCTCTCTTCCCGCAGCTGACAAAATAATCAGGAGTGGTTATGGCTATCTTGTCCATCGGGTTTTCATGTTTTGATCAGTTTTTCTTTTTAAATGAATGGCCGCAGGAGAATACCAAAAATTTCTGTCACGATTTTATTGAAAGCGGCGGCGGGCCGGCAGCGAATGCGGCATGGCTGTTGGGGCTATGGGGGGAGGATGTCTATTACATCGGCCATCTGAATCAGGATCTTTACGGCCAGCGAATTATTGCTGAATTTGCCGAAGCGGGCGTTGATACCAGTCAGGTGGTCTTTTCTGATGAAATGATCACCCCCCTGGCTTCGGTGCTGGTCAATCGCCTGACGGGTTCGCGGACGATCATCACCCGTAAAATGCAGACGCCGCCGTCGCTGACCTACGATCAGAAGCTCAAGCTCGATGATTTAGCCGAACGGCTCATCGCCGCTGAAGAACCGGTAACGCTATTAGTGGATGGCCATGAAGCCGAGATCAGCGAGTATTTAATTAAGAAACTGCCAAACGCTCGGGTAGTCATGGATGGCGGCTCACTACGCGCCAGTAATATTAAGCTGGCGGCCTGGACCGATTATTTTGTGGTCAGTGAACATTTTGCCCGGGACTATATGGGATATCGCGCCCTGAGTACAGAAGCAGAAATTAAGGCGGCGCTCATTGAGCTTAATAAAATTTGCCGCGGCGAAGCCTTTATTACCCTTGGTGAAAAAGGCTGCGCATTTTTAAAGAGCGGGATGCTGCAAATAGTTCCCTCCTGGCTGTGCAATGCTGTTGATACCACCGGCGCGGGAGACGTATTCCATGGCGCTTTTACCTACGGCGTTCACTACTCCTGGCACATTGACAATATTATTTTATTCGCCAGCCTCACCGCCGCTATTTCTATTGAGAAAAAAGGTGTACGTGAATCGATGCCGGATCTTGCCGTCGTTCACAATTCTTTAAATAGCTATGAAAGAAACTTAAAGCAATATTTTGATGAATGATTGCTATTAATTAATAACACGAGGTGACTATGTTAGTTTCTATGAAGGACATGCTTCAGCATGCCCTACGGGACGGTTATGCCGTAGGGCAATTCAATATTAATAATCTTGAGTGGGTCGGCGCTGTATTAAGTACCGGACAACAACTGCGATCGCCCATTATTTTAGGCGTTTCCGGCGGTACGGTGAAACATATGCTGGGATTAAAATGTATTCATGACATCGTGGTCAATGCCATGGATTATTTACATATTGATATTCCGGTGGCTTTGCATCTGGACCACGGTACCACCCGCGAGGCCTGCGAGGCGGCTATCGAGGCCGGATTCAGCTCCATTATGTTTGACGGCTCGCATCTGCCGTTCAGCGAAAACCTCGCCATCACTCGCCATCTGGTTGCGCTGGCGCACAGCAAAGGCATCTCCGTCGAGGCGGAGCTGGGGACGATTGCCGGAAGCGAAGATGGCATCGTCAATTCGGCGGTCATCTACGCCGACCCTGAGGAGTGCTACACCCTGGTGAAAGAAACTCAGGTTGACTGCCTGGCGGCGGCGCTGGGTTCGACCCATGGACTGTATAAAGGCAAAGCCAAACTGGGTTTTACGGAGATGAAAGCCATTTCTGAGCGAGTCAATGTTCCGCTGGTCCTGCACGGCGGTACCGGTATTGCCGATGACGACATGCGTAAAGCCATCGCCTGCGGTACGGCCAAAATCAACGTCAATACCGAAAATATGTACGCCTGGTGTCAGGAGGTGAAAGCCCTGTTTGCCGCCGATACCGGTCATGACGTGAACGACCCGCGCAAAGTGATTAATCAGGGACTGAAACCAGTACGCGAAATGATTGCGCGGCGCATCGCGCTTTTTGGTTCACAGAACCGCTATTAAAAAACGGAAAGACAAGCGCTTTCGTCAGGAAGGGAACCCGCCGCCGGACAATACCGGGGCGGGTTGAGCTGGTGCTAAAACGCAAAGCAGGAGCAGCCGAGTACGCCCCAGAACGCCTGCTCATCGGCAACCGGAATCGCCGACTGGCGCGCAATATCATGCTGATGCCCGTGTACGCCGCAGCTGCCGCAGCACTGGTGCATCTGAACTATCGCGCCGATTTTCGCGGCGGTCGGCGGCGCGGAACGGTAATGACCCGGCACCTTCACCACCGGTGACCACTCTGGCAGCACCGGAATGGGCGGCGGCGCCAGCGGCGAAAAGTGTCCGGCGGCGTACACCACCTTGCCGTCAACGACCGTCAGTACCGACTCGATCCCCTTAATTTCCTCTTCCGCGACGCTGAAATAGTCTTTCGACAGCACCACCAGATCGGCAAGCTGGCCTTGCTCAATGCGCCCTTTCTTACCCTGCTCGCTTGAGAACCACGCGCTTCCCGCCGTCCACAGCTCCAGCGCCACGTCGCGCGGCAGGCGGTTGCTGTCGTCGTACATCGCCATTCCGCCGACGGTACGTCCGGAAACCAGCCAGTAGAGCGCGGTCCACGGATTGTAGCTCGCCACGCGGGTAGCATCCGTCCCCAGCCCTACCGGAACGTCCAGCTCGAGCATTTTCGCCACCGGCGGCGTATGTTTGACCGCATCTTTACCGTAGCGGTCGACAAAATATTCGCCCTGGAAAGCCATACGGTGCTGAACCGCTATGCCGCCGCCCAGCGCTTTGACGCGTTCGATATTGCGTTCGGTGATGGTTTCCGCATGATCGAAGAACCAGTGCAGACCATTGAACGGAATTTCGCGATTTACCTTCTCGAAGACGTCGAGCATCCGGCTGATGGATTGATCGTAGGTGGCGTGCAGGCGGAACGGCCAGCGGTGCTCTACCAGGTGGCGCACCACCCGCTCCAGCTCATCTTCCATTCCCTCCGGGAGGTCCGGACGCGGCTGCAGGAAATCTTCAAAATCCGCCGCCGAGAAAACCAGCATCTCCCCGGCGCCGTTGGCGCGGTAAAAGTCGGTGCCCTGTCCCGGCTTGAGCATATCGGTCCAGCGCTCAAAATCTTCCAGCTCCTGCTTAGGTCGCTGGGTAAACAGGTTATAGGCGATCCGCACGGTCATCTGCTCTTTGGCGTGCAGCTGTTCAATAATTTCATAATCTTCCGGGTAGTTCTGGAAACCGCCTCCGGCATCGATAGCGCTGGTTAGCCCCAGACGATTCAGCTCGCGCATAAACTGGCGCGTTGAGTTGACCTGCAGTTCCAGCGGTAGCTTCGGCCCTTTGGCCAGCGTTGAGTAGAGGATCATCGCGTTGGGTTTGGCAATCAACATGCCGGTAGGATTACCGTTGCCGTCGCGAACGATCTCGCCGCCCGCCGGATCCGGCGTCTCTTTGGTGTAGCCCACCGCCTTCAGCGCCGCGCGGTTCAGCAGCGCGCGATCGTACAGGTGCAGGACAAATACCGGGGTATCCGGCGCCGCATCGTTAAGCTCCTCGAGCGTCGGCATCCGCCGTTCGGCGAACTGAAATTCGCTCCAGCCGCCGACCACCCGCACCCACTGCGGCGACGGCGTGCGATCGGCCTGATCTTTCAGCATCCGCAGCGCATCCGCCAGCGAGGGAACCCCCTCCCAGCGTAGCTCCAGGTTGTAGTTCAGACCGCCGCGGATCAGGTGCAGGTGGGAGTCGTTAAGACCGGGGATCACCGTATGACCTTTAAGATCGATAATTTGCGTCCCTTCCGCGGCAAAACTCATGATCCGATCGTGACTACCGGCGGCGAGGATTTTACCGTCAGCGATCGCCACCGCATCGGCCAGGGGATTTTGACGATCGAGAGTATGAACCCGACCGTGAGTCAGGATCAGTGTGGCAGTTTGCGACATAACGTTCTCCTTCAGGAGGCTGGCTCAGTTTTTCTTTAACCAGCCAGCAAACAGACGGGTCACGATGGGCATCCAGAACCAGACCACCAGCGCGACCACACAGGCATCATTGATGAGGTGCAGCAGCAGGCTTCCCTTCAGCGAGGGCAACAGCATTCCGGTTATCGACGGCACCAGGTTAGTACTGGGGAAAATCACCAGCAGGGTGATTAAAAATTGCTTCCAGCGTCGCGGCTGGCGCACGTTCGCCGCAGGCGGCGTAAACCAGAAGGCCGGTTCAGTCCGGACTTCGGTACGATCGCCTTCGCTCAGCAGCGGTGCGATTTCCGCCACCAGTTCGCGCCGGGTTTCCGACTGGGTCCAGGCGTAAAGATGCTCAATGGTGTCGAAGCGAATGATAATGCTCCATAAATTCTGCCCGGGAGCCGGGCGAATCACGTTTGCGCCAAGATGACCGGGAAATTCAGCCGCAATCGGCATAATTTTGCCCAGCCACGCTTCATACCGTTGGCCATGCTCCGGGTCGAGCACATGACTGATAACCAGGGTCACCGATTTCTGCTGCGCCATTAAGAGTTCCTTGCTTCAGGGGAATGGCGGGATATCCCCGCCATTAGCCATAAACAACAATGCACAAAATCGTTCATGCTGCCTCGAGGCGGGCAAACGAAGCCAACAAAGAGGCAGCCTGAAGGATGAAGTGTATTTAAGCTTTACGCTCTGGCGCGCCATGCACCATCGTATAAGCGTAATCCACGCCCATGCCGTAAGCGCCGCTATGCTCGCGCACCAGATCCATCACCGCGTCATAGGTCTCTTTACGCGACCAGTCGCGCTGGTACTCAAGCAGCACCTGCTGCCAGGTCACCGGCACCGCACCGGCCTGCACCATACGGTCAATGGAGCGTTCGTGGGCATCAACCGAGGTGCCGCCGGAGGTATCGGTCACCACGTAAACTTCATAGCCCGCATCCAGCGCCATCAGCGCCGGGAACGTCAGGCAGACTTCAGTCCACAGAGCAGAAATAATCAGTTTCTTGCGTCCGGTCGCCTTTACCGCTTCAACAAAAGCCGCGTCTTCCCAGGAGTTCATCGAGGTACGTTCAATGGGTTTCACATCAGGATGTACGGCCAGCAATTCCGGCCAGATATAGCCGCTGAAGCTTTTGGTTTCGACGGAAGTATAAATTACCGGGACATTAAAAATTTTGCCTGCTTTGGCTAAAGCAACCGTATTATTTTTCAGGGTCTGGCGGTCAATATTTGCCACACCAAAAGCCATTTGTGGCTGGTGGTCAATAAAAATAAGCGCCGAGTTAGAGGGATCGATCAGTTCACGAATAGACATAACATATCCTGTTAATCAATGAGTTAAAAAGATACTACCGTTGCCGTTGAGCTGTCTGGATCCTGACTGATAAAGCATGGTGAGTATAGTCAGTAATTTCTAACGAGTTATTAAAGATTTTTTTCTAATTTATTTCCAAAGCGAAAAGTTATGGCGATTAGATTAACCATTACAAAACGAGCAAAATTATGTTTATCAAATTTTTACGGTTAACCGTTCTAAATTATTCACTGGAATTGAACAGGGCGCTCCGGTAAAACGGAGGCACTCATTTTTACCGGAATCTGACGCATGCGCCTGAATCTTGATGTCCTGTTAATTCTCGACGCGCTGGACAAACATGGCTCTTTTGCCACCGCCGCCGAATCGCTATTTAAGACCCCAGCTGCGCTGAGCTACATGATCCAAAAGCTGGAAAACGATCTGAATATCACTCTGCTGGATCGCTCCGGCCACCGGGCTAAATTTACCGATACGGGCAGAATGATGCTGGAGAAGGGTCGATTGCTGCTGAATGCCGCTAAGGATCTGGAAAAGCAGGCAGTGCAGCTCAGCGCCGGTTGGGAGCGGGATCTGGCTATCGCGCTGGATGACTCTTTCCCGTTTAGCGCGCTGCTGCCGCTGATCGATGCTTTCTACGCCCAGCACCCGCAAACCCGGCTTAACTTTACCCACCATACCCTCGCGGGCTCGTGGGAAGAGCTCACCCACAACGGCGCGGATATTATTCTTGGGGCGATCAATGAACCGCCAACCTCCGCCGAGTGGTCGTGGAAAATGCTCGGCGCCATGGACAATATTTTCGTCATCGCGCCGGGGCACCCGCTGGCGCAAACGACCCAACCGCTGACCAACAAGCAGCTCAGCCTGCACCGCGCGGTCGTGATCAGCGACAGCGCCCGCTACTGTCATCCGCTCAACAGCAACCTGCTCGACGAACAGCCGCAAATCCGCGTGGATGATTTCGCCAGTAAAGTTGAACTCTTGCGCGCCGGGCTGGGCTGCGGCTTTTTACCGCGCCATATTGCCCGGCGGTGGCTGGAAAGCGGCGAGCTGGTCGAAAAGGCCGTCATCTCGTGCCGCGAGAAAGATATCACCTATATGGCCTGGCGCAGCGGTAATGACGGACTGGCCCAGCGCTGGTGGCGCGAGGCCATTTTGCAGAGCGAGAGCCTGAGCCAGCTCTATGACTAACGGCTAAACCACACGCTGGCGGAGATCGCTGGCAGCGTCAGCACGCTCTCGTGCAGATCACCGGCGCCCTCTTTCAACTGCCAGCCGTGAACGTCAAGCAGCGGCGAATCTTCTACCACCACCTCGCAGGCCGCGCCGCGGTTAATCGCCACCAGCACGCGCTGTTGCTTATAGACTCGCACGAACACCACCACGTTCTCTTCGGCATAGATCACCTGACAGCCGCCGTAGCGTAGCGCCTGATTAGCCTTACGCAGTTTGCTCATGCGCTTGTACAGGTCGAGCAGTTCGCCATCCTGCAAAGCCGGATCCCACGGGAAGGGTTTACGGCAGAACGGATCGTTATTGCCATCCACGCCCACTTCATCGCCGTAGTAGATGCACGGTACCCCAGGCCAGCTGAACAGCCACACCACCGCCAACGGCAGACGCGCAACATCTTTACCCAACAGAGACTTAAAGCGCGCGGTATCGTGGCTATCAAGCTGGTTGAACATCCGCAGCTGCTGCTGATGCGACAGTCCGGCACGATAGTTGTCCATCCACGCCATGCAGGTTTGCGCATCGATTTTCTGCGGGTCGTAGGAGATATCGGTATTGGCGAGAAAGCCCCATAGCGGGAAGGTAAAGCCGCGGTAGTTCATCGCCGAGTCTTCTACGTCGGCCTGTAGCCACTGGCGCGCGTCGCCGAAATGCTCCCCGAACACGAAGGCTTCCGGCCGCTCCTGCTTCGCTGCCTGGGTAATGCCGGCGATATGGCGCAGGTTATTACGCGCCCCGCCGTCTTCACCGAGCATATGCACGACATCCAGCCGCCAGCCGTCCATGCTCCACGGCGCTTTCAGCCAGTGGCGCACCACGCTATCTTCTCCACCATAGATCTCATCGATCAGCGTCGCCGACCGGTAGTCGAGCTTAGGCAGACTGGCGTATCCCAGCCAATCGTGGGCAATGCCCTCGGGAGAAAAATTATACCAGTCGCGCCACGGCGAATCGGCGTTGTGGCAGGCGCCGCCGCTACCGCGCTGATGGCGGTCGAACCAGGCATGCGAATCGCCGCTGTGGTTGAACACGCCGTCAAGGATCAGGCGCATCCCCTCTTTTTGCGTGTTGTGACGCAGGCGCAGCAGCGCCGCATCGCCGCCAAACTGCGGGTCAACGCGACGGTAATCCTCGGTATCGTATTTATGCACGCTGGGAGCGACAAATATCGGGTTCAGATAAAGCGCCGTGACGCCAAGCTGCTTCAGGTACGGCAGTTTTTCGCTGATCCCATCGAGATTGCCGCCGTAGAAGGTAGAGCCGCCCGCCTCGCCGGTTAGCGGCTCATCCCACGCCTTGCGCACAATATCGTGACCGGCGGCATGGTGGTAATAAACGTTATCCTGCCCGGCGTCGCGTGACTGGCTGCGGGCGAAGCGGTCAGGGAAGATTTGGTAAAACACCTGATCGGCCACCCACTGCGGCCCGCTGTCCGGCATATCAACCGCAAACTGCTCCAGCCGCGCCGGCGGAAAACGATTGAACCCCTGCGGAGTGAACCACAGCTGGCGGTCGGCCCACAGCAGCTTGAAGCTGTAGCGGCGACGCGGTAGCCCGTTGACGAGGCTGATTTCCCCGCGCCATGCCACCACGCCCGGATGCGGTTCCTGCCGCAGGCGGCGCATCGGCAGCGACAGCTCCTCGTTATCTTCTTCCGCGCGTAGCGTGACCCGCGGCGGCAGATCCTCGCCGCTTAACCATAGCGTGATAATCAGTCGTTCCGGCTGCTCCTTAATAAACGGAGCAACCGGGAGGTGCCATGCCTTCAACATCATTATTCCTCTCTTTGCAGAATGGGCACACCTTGCCATAGCGTACTGGCGTATGACTCATCGTCGGCAGAATTATTGGGGGAGGATGGCGGGGGTGGAGGAACGGCTTGCCGGATAGCCCGTGCGTATCCGGCAAGAAGAGAACGAAAAGGACTAGGCTTTCGCCAGCTTACGCTCGCGGCGAGTTTTAAACTGCCAGCCAATCAGTAACAGAATAATCCACGCAAAGCCCACGTACAGCGAGATGCGCGTGTCAGGATGGTAGCCAATCAGACCGATAATAAAGACCAGGAATAGCAGGCCAATCACCGTGGTCGTTACTCCACCTGGCACCTTAAACTTCAGCGCCTTCGCCTCTTCCGGCGGCAGACGGCGACGGAAGGCGATCTGCGACAGCAGGATCATAATCCACACCCAGACGGTGGCGAATGTCGCCAGGGAGGCGATCACCAGAAAGACGTTCTCCGGCATAATGTAGTTAAGGTAAACGGCGAACAGCAGCGCGATAGTCATTACCATCACGGTTACCCACGGCACCCCGCGACGGGACGTTTTGGTAAACATCTTCGGTGCGCTGCCCTGCTCCGCCATACCGTGCAGCATACGCCCCACGCCAAAGACATCGGAATTAATCGCCGACAGCGAAGCGGTCAGCACCACAAAGTTCAGGATGCTGGCGGCAAAGGTAATACCCAGATGCTGGAAGGTCAGAACGAAAGGACTGCCGTTGGTTCCGACCTGGTTCCACGGATAGATAGACATAATCACGAATAGCGTACCGACGTAAAACACGAGGATACGCATCGGCACCGAGTTAATGGCGCGCGGAATGGATTTCTCCGGATCTTTCGCTTCACCGGCGGTGATGCCGATGATTTCAATCCCACCGTAGGCGAACATCACCATCTGCAGCGACATCACCATCCCCAGCCAGCCGTTGCTGAAGAAGCCGCCGTTGCTCCACAGGTTGTGGATACCCGTCGGCTGCCCGCCGTTGCCGATCCCCCAGATAATGATGCCAAAACCGGCGAGGATCATGATGATAATAGTGGCGACTTTGAAGAAGGAGAACCAAAACTCCAGCTCGCCGAAGACCTTGACGCTCAACAGGTTGACGGCGCAGATAATCAGCACCACGCTGAGTACCCAGATCCAGTGCGGCACCGCCGGGAACCAGACCCCCATATAGATGCCGAAGGCTGTGACGTCGGCTATGGCGACAATCAGGATTTCAAAACAGTAGGTCCAGCCGGTGATATAGCCCGCCAGCGGGCCAAGGTAATCCTGGGCATAGCGCGAGAACGAACTGGCGGCCGGGTTGTGTACCGACATTTCGCCCAGCGCGCGCATAATAATGTAGGCCGCGACGCCGCCGATAATATAAGCCAACAGAACGCTCGGCCCCGCCATTTTAATCGCGTCAGCCGAACCATAGAAAAGGCCGGTACCGATTGCCGACCCCAGCGCCATAAAACGAATATGCCGGGTACTTAGCCCGCGCTTAAGCTTGTTACTACTTTCCATCGTGTTCCATGCCGTTTTTCTCCTCTGGCCTTCGCGGGGGCAAAGCACCGGGGAGGATGACCAAAAAAACAAAAAACCACGGGACCTGAAGTCCCGTGGTTAAACACCTGTGTAAAGCGTCGGTTAGTGCGCGCTGGAGGCCACCTGACGCCCTGCTGCGCGATCCCAGATAACGGCCAGAATCACCATCACGGCGGTTGGCATCAGCCACGCCAACCCTTGCTCCGCCAGCGGCAGGCGCGCGGTCCAGGATGGCAAAATCTCTGCAAACGCCGACGCTTTAATGCCGTCAATGATACCAAACATCAGGCTGATAAACATTGCCGGGGCAATAACGCGGGACGAATTATGCCACCAACTACGGGTAAAGCTTAATACCACGAGTGCGATACACGGCGGATAGATAGCCGTCAGCACCGGAATCGAAATCTGAATCAGGTGGCTCAGGCCAAGGTTGGAAACCGCCATCGAAAACAGGCCAAGGATAAAGACCAGCGTACGATAGGAGAACGGCAGATACTGGGCAAAAAACTCCGCACAGGCGCAGGTCAGGCCTACCGCCGTCACCAGGCAAGCGATGAAGATCAGCGCTGCCAGCAGGAAGCTCCCCGCGCCGCCGAAGGTGTGCTGGACATAAGCGTGCAGAATCGCCGCGCCGTTAGCGGACTGCTCCACCAGCGTGCCGCTATCGGAACCTAAACGGAACAACGCCAGATACAGCAACGTCAGGCCCACGCCGGCCATCAGGCCAGCCCAGACGGTGTAACGGGTCAGCAGGCGGGCTTCGGTCACGCCGCGAGAACGCGCCGCGTTGACAATCACGATCCCAAAGACCATCGCCCCAAGGGTGTCCATGGTCAGATAGCCGTTGACGAAGCCGTTGGAGAATGGCGCGGTACGGTAGGCTTCCATCGCGTGGCTCAGCGGACCGGCTGGCCAGACGATCGCCGCAACGGCGAGAATAATCAGAGCGATGATTTTCAACGGCGCGAGGAAATTCCCGACGGTGTCCAGCAGCTTGCCCGGATAGAGCGAAACGAGGATCACCAGGGCAAAATAGATAACGCTGTAAATCAGCAGCGGCAGCGGGCCGTCGCCGGTCAGCGGAGCAATCCCCACTTCAAAAGAGACGGTGGCGGTACGCGGAGTCGCAAACAGCGGCCCAACGGCAAGGTAGCAGACCACCGCCAGCAGGATACCGGCAACTTTACCAATCGGCGTGCTCAGGCTCTCTACGCCGCCGCCGACTTTCGCCAGCGCCACAACCGTTAGCACCGGCAGACCCACGGCGGTAATCAGAAAGCCAATAGCCGCGGTCCAGACGTGTTCGCCGGCCTGCAAGCCAACCATCGGAGGAAAGATAATATTGCCTGCGCCGACGAACAGCGCGAAGGTCATAAAGCCCAACGCAATGATGTCGCGAGATTTTAACTGATGGGTCATAAATTCATTACAGCCTGTGGATGTGGTGTTGTAAAAACGGATAAATACCGCGCCTTTCCCCTGGGGATGATACAGCGGCCATTGTCAGTAAACTCAGCGGGATATGCTCCCAAAGCGGCGTGGAAAAGAATTGTTTTTTGAATTACCACGCAAAAACAGTCTGTCTGCGACCGTAGGGGGGCAATTTAAACGCTTATAACGTTTTAAAGCAAGGAGGGATCGCAAAAGCAGATGATTATGCTGACTCTATTTTAATGCGTAGAATTATTTACCTGATGGATGGAAAACATCTGGCTTATCATGCGAACAAAAAAGCAGCTAACGTTCGTTAATTACTCAACTTCGATTTTACTGCAAACGAAAATGACCAGCCGAAGCTGGTCATTGGCAAGTTATGCTGACACCCACATGCAGGCGTTCAATTTTTGGCAATTAAACGTTCCGGTAGCAGGAAGCTAAAGCGGGTGCCTTTACCCAGCGTACTCTCAATTTCGAGGCGGCTATCGTGATGGCTGACCGCATGTTTGACAATCGCCAGCCCCAGACCGCTGCCGCCGGTCTGTCTCGAGCGCGCTTTATCCACCCGATAGAAACGCTCGGTCAGGCGCGGAATATGTTCCGGCGCGATGCCCGGCCCGTTATCTTCGACGCTGAACATTGCCCCGTGCGGCGCTCGCTGCCAGCTTACGGTAATATCCGTTCCCGGCGGCGTATGATTGATCGCGTTATACACCAGGTTGGAAATCGCGCTGCGCAGCTGTTCTTCATTACCCAGCACTTTCAGCGATTCATCAACCGAAAAATGCAGCGCATGCTTCTGCTGGCTTAGCGTTTGCGCTTCGCGCTCAACGACCCGCAGCATCATCGGCACATCGATTTTATCGTTCATCGCCAGGACCGGCGCGGCTTCGATTCGCGACAGCGTCAGCAATTGTTTCACCAGGCCTTCCATTCGCTGAGTTTGCTCGCGCATGGTGTGCAACGCTTTTTCGCGCGTCCCCCCTTCCAGCACCTGCTCCTGCATCATCTCCAGATACCCCTGCAGCACCGTCAGCGGCGTACGCAGCTCATGGCTGACGTTAGCGAAAAAGTTTCTCCGCGCCCCTTCCAGCTGGTGCATCTGCGTAACATCGCGCGCAACCATCAGCAGCTGTTTATCGCTGTAGGGCATCACGCGAATCTCCAGATGGCGGCCGTTATTCAGCACCAGGTTGAGCGGTTTAGAAAAATCCCTGTATTTCAGGTAATTGGCAAATTCAGGATAGCGCAAGAGGTTAAGGATGTTCTGCCCGTTATCGTCAGGCCAGCGTAGATTCAGGATCTGCTGCGCCAGGCCGTTACACCAGAACATCGCGCCTTCTTCGGTGGTCAGCACTACCGCATCCGGCAGAGACTCCGCCCCGCTGCGAAAGCGCTTAATCAGGTTGCCCAGCTCACGGCGACGCTTTTTATTACGCATCTGCATTTGATGCAGTCCGTACAGCAGCGGCTCCCAGCTGCCGCTACCCGGCGGAGGCGTCATGCTGCGGTCAACCCACAGCCACCATGACAGGCGCATCAGATTCCAGAAATGCCAGATAAGAAGACCGGTCACTGCCGCCAATAAAAACCACGGCAGATGACCTAAAAACGCCCCGAGGATCAGGGCCGGGATACAACACAAGAAAAGCTCAAGCGCCAGCCTTTTCCATGACAGCCGTTCCAGCACGGTTCACACTCCTGTCAACATTCAGAATCGGGCGGAGAAACGATATCCCGTACCGCGAACCGTTTGTACCATCCGGTCATGGCCGCTATGTTCCAGCGCTTTGCGCAGACGGCGAATATGCACGTCTACCGTTCTGTCTTCAACATAAACGTTGGTTCCCCAGACGTGATTCAGCAGCTGTTCGCGGCTATAAACCCGTTCCGGGTGGGTCATAAAGAAGTGTAATAATTTAAACTCCGTCGGCCCCATATCCAGCGGATTTTCACCGGTCATGACCCGATGCGAAGAGGGGTCCAGGCTCAGCCCCTGCATTTCAATCACCTCTTCCACCGCCATCGGCGAAATGCGCCGCATCACGGCTTTAATTCGCGCCACCAGCTCTTTCGGGGAAAACGGCTTAGTGATGTAGTCATCGGCGCCGGTCTCCAGACCGCGGACGCGATCTTCCTCTTCGCCGCGGGCGGTGAGCATCACCACGGGAATATCGCGGGTCATCGCTTCACGCTTGAGCTGTTTAATAAACTGCAGACCCGACCCACCCGGCAGCATCCAGTCGAGGAGGATCAAATCCGGCCAGGGTTCATTGAGCTGATTAACCGCGCTGTCAAAATCTTCCGCCTCGACGGGCTGAAAGCCGTTTTGCTCCAGAACAAAGCAAACCATCTCGCGGATTGGAGCTTCATCTTCAACGACCAGAATTCTTCTCGCCATTATTTACCCTGTATTTTTTAGCCATCAGTATAGAAGTGCGCGGCCATTATGCGTCAGATTTATGACAGATTTATGAAAAAAATGACCGCCGGATGAACGCGGATTTCGAATTGTGACGCGGACTTATCGCGCCTGAGAGCAGTGTTGTCCCCGTAATAATTCGGCTTGCTTAAAGGCAGCAAGGGCGTAAGTCCCAAAAAAGAGATAACGATGCGACTGGGTGGGCGCGGGTAGCCAACACATAAGCAACTTGAAGGATGACGGGTATATAATGCCGCTTTCGCTTTTACGCTATGGAACAACTATGCGCATCCTTCATACCTCTGACTGGCATCTTGGGCAAAATTTTTACAGCAAAAGTCGCGCCGCCGAACATCAGGCGTTTCTCGACTGGCTGCT
Organism: Klebsiella sp. HN106; assembly: GCF_051209435.1. NCBI lineage: Bacteria > Pseudomonadati > Pseudomonadota > Gammaproteobacteria > Enterobacterales > Enterobacteriaceae > Klebsiella > Klebsiella sp. HN106. The sequence continues at coordinate 869,730 of NZ_JBLURD010000002.1, forward strand.
GGCCAGCGCGCAGGAATATGACGTCGATGCCATTATTGTCGCGGGCGATATTTTTGATACTGGCTCCCCGCCGAGCTACGCGCGCGAGCTGTATAACCGGTTTGTCGTTCAGCTGCAGCAAACCGGCTGTCGGCTGGTGGTGCTGGCGGGCAACCATGATTCGGTCGCCACCCTCAACGAGTCGCGAGACATTCTTGCGTTCCTGAAAACCACGGTCGTGGCCAATGCCGGCCACGCCCCCTTTATTCTGCCGCTGCGCGACGGTTCGCCGGGGGCGATTTTTTGCCCGGTGCCGTTCCTGCGCCCGCGTGAACTGGTAACCAGCCAGGCCGGGCACTCCAGCGGCGAAAAGCAGCAGCAGCTCCTGAGCGCCATCAGCGACTATTACCAGCAGCAGTACCAGCAGGCCTGCGAACTGCGCGGCGACCGGGCGCTACCGATTATCGCCAGCGGCCATTTAACCACCGTCGGCGCCAGCAAAAGCGACGCGGTGCGCGAAATCTATATCGGTACGCTGGACGCCTTTCCGGCGAGCCGTTTTCCGCCTGCCGACTATATTGCGCTCGGCCATATTCACCGTGCGCAGGTGGTGGGCGGCTGCGAGCATATCCGCTACAGCGGCTCCCCCATCCCGCTGAGCTTTGATGAAACAGGGAAAAATAAAAGCGTCAATCTGGTCACTTTTACCCACGGGCGTCTGGCGGATGTCACGCCGCTTATCGTTCCCGTCACCCAGCCGCTGGCGGTGCTAAAGGGCGATTTCGCCAGCATTAGCGAGCAGCTAAACCAATGGCAGGATAGCGCCCTGCAGCCCGCAGTGTGGCTGGATATCGAAATCACCAGCGACGAATATATGCATGATATCCAGCGTAAAATTCAGGCGCAGACCGAAACGCTGCCGGTGGAAGTCCTGCTGGTGCGCCGCAGTCGCGCCCAGCGCAACCGCATTCTGGCCGGCGCTCAGCGAGAGACCCTCAGCGAACTGCAGGTGGAGGATGTCTTCGCCCGCCGTCTGGCGCTGGAAACGCTGGAAGCCGCGCAGCAGCAGCGCCTGGAACAGCTTTTTAATGAAACGCTGCATAGCCTGAACGGTGAGGATCGCCTGTGAAAATACTCAGCTTACGCCTGAAAAACCTCAATTCACTGAAAGGTGAATGGAAAATTGATTTCACCGCTGAGCCGTTCGCCAGCAACGGTCTGTTCGCGATTACCGGGCCGACCGGCGCCGGAAAAACCACGCTGCTGGATGCTATCTGCCTCGCGCTCTATCACGAAACCCCGCGCCTGAGCAGCGTGTCGCAATCACAAAACGATCTGATGACCCGCGACACCGCCGAATGTCTGGCGGAAGTGGAGTTCGAAGTCAAAGGCATCGCCTATCGCGCCTTCTGGAGTCAGAACCGGGCGCGAAACCAGCCGGACGGCAACCTGCAGGTGCCGCGCGTCGAGCTGGCGCGCTGCGAGGATGGCAAAATCCTCGCCGATAAGATCAAAGACAAGCTGGAAATGACCGCCTCGCTCACCGGCCTGGACTATGGCCGCTTCACCCGCTCGATGCTGCTATCGCAGGGGCAGTTCGCCGCCTTCCTGAATGCTAAACCGAAAGAGCGCGCCGAGCTGCTGGAAGAGCTGACCGGTACCGAAATTTACGGCCAGATTTCCGCGCAGGTCTTTGAAAAGCATAAGCAGGCCCGCGTCGAGCTGGAGAAAATCCAGGCTCAGGCTTCCGGCGTCCTGCTGCTAAGCGACGACCAGCAGCTGGCGCTACAGCAAAGTTTGCAAGCGCTTACTGATGAAGAAAAACAGAAGGTTAGCGAACAAAGCCGTCTGCAAAATGCCCGTCAGTGGCTGGTACGCCGCGCAGAGCTGACAGCAGAAGATCTGCAGGCGCAGAGCGCGCTACGCGAAGCCCAATCTGCGCTGGAGCAGGCGCAGCCACAGCTGACCGTGCTGCTGAATGCCCAGCCAGCAGAGCACTTACGTCCACAGTGGACGCGTCAGCAGGAACAAACCACCGCGCTGGCGCAAACCCGTCGCCTGAGAGAAGAAGTAAATACTCGCTTACATGAAAGGCTGCGACGGCGAGCGGGGATTCGCCTCGCCGCCCGCCAGCAGTCTGAACGCCTGCAGAGCCACCAGCAAACGCTCTCCGCATGGCTAAAAGAGCATGACCGTTTTCAGCGGTGGGGCAATGCGCTGGCGGGCTGGCGGGCGGCTTTCCAGCAGCAGACTCGCGATACCCAGCAGCAAGCCGCCCTGCAGCAACGTCTGGCGGAAACCCGTCGCAGACTGGCAGACCTGCCGCCCGCCGTGCTGACGCTGGATGCCGAACAGGTCAGCGCCGGGCTGGCGCAGCACGCCGCGGCTCGCGCTCTGCGCCAGCAGCTCTCAGCGCTACATAGTCAACTTCAGCCTCTGGGCCAGCGCCTGATGCAGCTCAACGCCGCCGGGCAGGCCACCAGGCAGGAGCAGGAAAAACTGGAAGCGATGCTGGCTCAGCGCCGTCAGGCTTATAAAGAGAAGAATCAGCAGCTGAGCGATGTGAAAGCCCTGTGCGAAATGGAAGCGCGCATTGCCGGTCTTGAGGCCGAGCGTGCTCGCCTGCAGCCCGGTACCCCATGTCCGCTCTGCGGTTCCGCGCAGCATCCGGCCGTCGCCGAATATCAGGCGCTGGTTCCCGGCGTTAATCAGGCGCGGCGCGATGCGCTGGAGCGCGAAGTTAAACAGCTGGCGGAGGCTGGCGCCCTGGTGCGCGGCGAGCTGGACGCCCTGATTAAGCACCAGCAAAAAGAGGCGGCTGAGAAAGCATCGCTTCTGCAGCAGGAGCAAGCGCTTACATCACGCTGGCAGGAGACGATCGGCGGATTAAATATCGACCTGACGCCAAAGGATGATATTCCGGGCTGGATAAATGCGCAGCAGGAGCATGAACAGCGGCTCTATCAGCATCAGCAGCGTCTGGCCTGGCAGGCTCAGCAGCAGGAGTGCCAGCAGCAGCTTCAGCAGCTACAGCAGGAACAAGAGCAGCGCAGCGCCGCGCTGGCGGCCGAACTGAGCGCCTTTAGCCTGAGCCTACCGGCTGCAGAGCAGACCGCGAGCTGGCTGGCGCTGCGGGAAGAAGAGACCCGCAGCTGGCAGGCCAAACAGAATGAACTGCTCGCCCTGCAGGAACAGCTCCAGCAGCTGACCCCGCTGCTGGAGGCCTTACCGGAAACGGACTTAGCGGCAGAACCCGCGCCGCTCGACGGCTGGCGTCAGGTGCACGATGAATGCCTCGCGATCCAGAGCCAGTGGCAAACTCTGGGGCAGCAGGAGAGCCAGCAGCAGGTTCAGTTGAAAGAGAGCGAAGCGCAGTTCAGCGCAGCGCTGGCCGCCAGCCCCTTCGCGGACCGGCAGGCATTTCTCGCCGCGCTGCTTGATGAGGAAACGCGCCAGCGTCTCGAAAACCTGAAACAGACGCTGGAGAGCAGGCTACAGCAGAATCAGGCGCTGGCGCTACGGGCTCGCGAAGCGCTCGATAACCACAGCCGGCAGCCGCCGGCGGAAATGGACTTCAGCCAGTCTCTTGAGCAGGTGCAGGAACAGCTTCAGCAGCTAACGACGCTGCTGCGGGAAAACAGCGCCCGTCAGGGAGAGATTCGCCAGCAGCTGAAACAGAATGCAGAAAACCAGCAGCGTCAGCACGCTTTACGCCAGCAGATGGAGCGCACTGCGCAGGAAGTGGAAGACTGGGGATGGCTGAACTCGCTTATCGGCTCCAGGGAGGGCGATAAATTCCGTAAATTTGCCCAGGGCCTGACGCTGGATAATCTGGTGTGGCTGGCCAACCACCAGCTTAATCGCCTGCACGGTCGCTATCTGCTGCAACGTAAAGCCAGCGATGCCCTGGAGCTTGAAGTGGTCGACACCTGGCAAGCGGACGCGGTGCGCGACACCCGGACCCTCTCCGGCGGCGAGAGTTTCCTCGTAAGCCTCGCGCTGGCGCTGGCGCTCTCCGACCTGGTGAGCCATAAGACGCGGATAGACTCGTTGTTTCTTGATGAGGGCTTCGGCACGCTGGATAGCGAAACCCTCGATACCGCGCTGGATGCGCTGGACGCGCTCAACGCCAGCGGCAAGATTATCGGCGTCATCAGCCACGTCGAGGCGATGAAAGAGCGCATTCCGGTGCAAATTAAAGTTAAAAAGATCAACGGGCTGGGCTATAGCCGCCTGGATAAAACCTTCGCCGTCGAGTAACTTTCTTCATCCTTTTCATCCCTGATGACCTCCTCCCGACAGGGGGTCATCAATCTCCTCTCAGCTCTCAAATCACGACTCATCTTGATTATGCACGAATTCGCATGATACGTTAACATTACTTTCTAATTCGGTAATTAACAGGCAGCCTCATGCGCGTAAATGTCAATTCATTCTCATGAAACGCTCAATTCGTGCAAATTCGTGCATTTAGCTTTCGCACTGGCAAAGCATGTTACGGGAAAGGATGGCCGCAACTGCATTGCCCTACATTCTCCTGCAACGCATCAAGAAGGTCCTGAAAAATGAAAAAGTTACTTATTTTGATCGCCGGCCCGGTACGCAGCGGTACCCAGAATCGTCCGGAATTAATCGAAGCGAACCTGAACAACATGGCCCAGGTTGCGCTAAGCGTGTACAAAAAAGGTCATATTCCGGTCGTCGGCGAATGGCTGGCTTTGCCCATAGCCAAAGCCGCGGGTTCCACGCAAATTGGCGATGAGATTAGCGAGGAATATCTCTACCCCGTCGCTCACCGCTTAATTAGCCGCTGTGACGCTATTTTACGCCTGCCGGGCGAATCTCGCGGCGCGGATCTGGATATTGAGGAAGGCAAAAAAAGGGGGCTGTCGATTTATTACAGCCTGGAGGAGATCCCGGACCGATAATCCGCAGGGTACCCGCTGCACCGTTCAGGCCGCGCAGCGGGTTGAAGATTACAGCGGCCACAGCCAGGCCGCGCCGCGCACGCCGCTGGAGTCCCCGTGCACCGCCCGGCGAATCGGCGTCTCGCATTCACCGCCGAATACCCACGGTTTTAGCAGATTCGGCACCGTCTGGTAGAGACGATCAACGTTGCTCATTCCCCCGCCAAGCACAATGACGTCCGGATCGAGAATGTTGACCACGTGAGCCAACGACTTCGCCAGCCGCATCTCATAGCGGCTCAGCGCCAGTTCCGCTACCGGGTCCCGCTCGCCGACGCGCTGCATAATCTCGCTGCCCTGTAGCCGCTGACCGCTCAGGCGCTGGTAATCGGTCGCAAAGCCGGTGCCGGAGATAAAGGTTTCGATACAGCCCTGTTTACCGCAGTAGCACGGTACTTCAGCGCGATAGCGCAGTTCATCCTCATCCATCCACGGCAGCGGATTGTGTCCCCACTCGCCCGCCGTGCCGTTGCCGCCAATATGGGCGCGTTCGTTAAGCGCCACGCCTGAACCGCAGCCGGTGCCAATGATGACTGCAAATACCGTTTGCGCCCCGACCGCCGCGCCGTCGACCGCTTCCGACACCGCGAGGCAGTTGGCATCGTTGGCCAGACGCACTTCACGTTGTAGACGCTGGCTAAGGTCTTTATCAAACGGCTGGCCGTTGAGCCACGTTGAGTTGGCATTTTTAACTACGCCGGTATAAGGCGAAATCGAACCGGGGATGCCGACGCCGACCGTGCCGCTCTGCCCGGTAGCCTGCTCGGCCATCTCGACCAGCGAGGCTATCGTCTCTATCGTCTGGCGATAATCACCCCCTGGCGTAGGCAGGCGGTGGCGAAATAGCTGCTCTCCCTGGTCGCTCAGCGCGATGACTTCCGTTTTGGTCCCGCCTAAATCAATCCCAATGCGCACTGTGAATTCCTCTCCCGATTAACAATGCAAGCATAGCGACAATTCGCTATCATGCCCGCTGGATTTAACGACAAAGCCGTGGAAATTATCATGCTGTGGTTCAAAAATTTAATGGTTTATCGTCTCAGCCGCGACATTTCCCTGCGCGCCGAGGAGATGGAAAAACAGCTGGCCGAGCTGACATTTACCCCTTGCGGCAGCCAGGATATGGCCAAAACCGGTTGGGTTCCGCCGATGGGCTCGCACAGTGATGCGCTGACCCATACGGCAAATGGCCAGATAGTTATCTGCGCGCGTAAAGAAGAGAAGATCCTGCCGTCTCCGGTGATCAAACAGGCGCTGGAAGCAAAGATCTTCAAGCTGGAAGCCGAACAGGGCCGTAAGCTGAAAAAAACGGAAAAAGATTCGCTGAAGGATGAAGTGCTTCATTCCCTGCTGCCGCGCGCCTTTAGCCGCTTCAGCCAGACCATGATGTGGATCGATACCGTCAACGGGTTGATCATGGTGGACTGCGCCAGCGCCAAAAAAGCGGAAGATACGCTGGCGCTGCTGCGTAAAACCCTGGGCTCGCTGCCGGTTGTTCCGCTGGCGCTGGAAACCCCGATCGAACTGACGCTGACCGAGTGGGTGCGTTCCGGTACCGTGGCTCAGGGCTTCCAGCTGCTGGATGAAGCCGAGCTGAAAGCGATGCTGGAAGATGGCGGCGTGATCCGCGCGAAAAAACAGGATCTGGTCAGCGATGAGATCGCTGTGCACATTGAGGCTGGTAAGGTGGTGACCAAGCTGGCGCTCGACTGGCAGCAGCGCATTCAGTTCTTAATGTGCGATGATGGTTCGATTAAACGTCTGAAGTTCTGCGACGAGCTTCGGGACCAGAATGAAGATATCGACCGGGAAGATTTCGCTCAGCGCTTTGACGCGGACTTTATTCTGATGACCGGCGAACTGGCCGCGCTGATTCAGAATCTGGTAGAAGGGTTAGGCGGCGAAGCGCAGCGCTAATCGGGTAAATTCCTTCCTGCCTGCGCAGGAAGGAAACGAACATTACAGATAGCGGCACAGATAAGAGGTCGGCTCAGCCACCTGCAAATTAAACTCGCTATTCCCCGGAACGTTGAATACTTCCCCGGCAGCATAGACTTTCCACTCGGTTTCACCCGGCAGAAGAACGTTCAGCGCGCCGCTGACTACGGTCATCTCTTCCGGCTGCGCGGTCCCGAAGGTGTATTCCCCTTCCGCCATAACGCCCACGCTCGCACGACCGGTGCTGCTGCTGGTGAAGCCAATGGATTTTACTTTTCCGTCAAAGTATTCATTGCTTTGAAGCATAAACTCGCCCTTATGATCTTGTGTTGAAGGCACAATATAGGGGGCGCTCCTTGCCCCTGTCACGTAAAATTAACGTGTTACAACAGGTTAAACTAATAGTTCTGCCGCCAGCCGTGAAATCAGTATATTTGACAATAAAACCGGAATATCCAGCGCTTTTTGTAATATATCGCGATGCTGCTGGTGGTAACAAAGACAATCCAGCATTAATACGTCAGCGCCTTGTTCAATCAACTCCCTGCCCGCGGCCAGCAGCTGTTCTTTACTACCGTTAACCGGACTGCAGATAGCATAAAGAGGAGTATGCGTTAACACCTGCCATTTATCCCGCTGCAGCGGCAGCATCTCTTCCACCGGAACAATTACTCCCACCTGATGGCCGTCAACAATCGACGCGACCAGCGGCGGAATGATCCTTTGCGGCTCGAGCAGGATTGCATTATTTGCTTTAAATCCGCTAAAAGGATGGGTACTCATCAGTAAAATAAGGTCGTAATTTTGTTTATCGAGCATCGCAATGACGCTATGTAAATCACGTTCAACTTTCTGCCGCGAGACTTGCGCGATTTGATTATCATTGAGCAAGGTTAACAGCGCTTCATCGCCGGGTTCCACGCAGTAATCGCGCATAACCTCTTCGCGCGCCATTTTGCCTAACAGGCTAATATGATTGATCTGATCTTCCCTGATATGTTCAGTTAAAAGCGGCAACATCTCCGCCACCGGTACCACCCCAATGGTCAAAATTGCCATCGATGCACTACTCATATCATTTACCTTTGTCACAACCGCTGTTTCAAAACAGGCTTCTATTTACGACTTCTGCCCCCTGGTGACCAAAATCAACCGTCGTGAAGCGTAGCAGGTTACGGCTAATATGGAATGTAAAGATTCCAGAAGTGCTTAAAACGCTCCTGAAAATCCGTATCTTAGTTAATCATTAGTACTGTTAATTAATTAAAAATGTGATATATGCCCGGTTACGACTTTTTCAGAGCGAATCCCGGACATTTATTGGGGAATTATGACTTGTCAGGATCTTCGTAACGCCGTTTAGCGTCCAGCGCTTCCTGTTCTGTAGGGTGCTCACTGATAAGCGAGTTAGGCGTCGGATGGTCAGCGCGCAGTTCATACCAGGTCACCGTTTGCCCCTCGGGGCCTTTCTCAACGGCGACAACGCGCGCTTCCCTTGGATATGGAGGTCTGGTCGGCATAGCATTTCCTTTTTTTACCTTAAGAGATTTAAAGTATAGGCGCTGCCGATCCGTTTACCCCAGGTAAAGTCTTAACTGGTATAGGTCTCACCGCAGACGGTCGTCATAATCTGTTCAACGACTTCATCCGGCGGGACGGTCGCGTTGATAATATGATGCGCGGCGGCCCGATACAGCGCTTCCCTCTGTGCCAGCACCTCCCCCACTTCATCGCGGATCGGCTTTCCGGTCAGCGTAGGGCGCTGTTCCGCCTTCGGATAGGCTTCAAGACGACCAATCAGGGCAGAAACCGTGGCCTCAAGATAGATCACGACGCCATTTTCCCGCATAAACTGACGATTGTATTCGCTGAGAATAATGCCGCCGCCGGTAGCGATGATCGTTGCGGGTTGAGCGACGCGTTCCAGCGCCTGCGTTTCCAGAGCGCGAAAGCGTTCCCAGCCTTCCTGCTGAACGATAGTCGCCACGCTGCGTTGTTCATGCTCCTGAAGCTCATGATCCGTATCGGCGAACTGGAAACCGCGAGCTTCCGCCAGCGCATGACCGATCGTCGTTTTACCGCAGCCGCGAGGCCCGACAAGAAAAATTAGCTGTGTCATTACCGAAGACCCCTTGGTTCCGCGTTTTGCGGATAAATGAAAGCGAAAAGAGAAACAATGGTACCGCAAACTTACCCGACGATAACCGTAAAATAAACGTTACACACCATCTGCAAACCCTTTCACCTTAGTAATAGAAAGGACTTTAAATGTAAACTTATCATTGCACGTGGTGTTATGCCAGCTTTACTTTTGTACAAAAGTTATTTTTTGTTCGCAGTCTGGCGTAAACAGTAACACATTTCTGCACAGCTTTACGCAGCCACATATTTACAACATCCGTGCTTCGGAGCGAATCTGAGGCTAATCAATCAGTATGACAGAGGTATGTAGTATGCAATCTGAAGAGCAACGCCTTATCGATGGACTGTTTTCCCGGTTAAAAGAGGCCGAGAGCCGCAGCGCATCGCGCGATTCCAGCGCTGAGGAGCGGATTGCCGGGCACATTAAAGAACAACCGTTCGCCCCTTACTATATGGCGCAAACGATTCTGATTCAGGAAGCGGCAATCAAGCAGCTCAACGAGCGGATTCAGGCGCTGGAAAGTCAGGTCAGCCAGCTGCAGGCCGCGAAGCCGAGCAGCGGTGGCTTTCTCTCTGGTCTGTTTGGTGGCGGTCAGTCTCGCGGTTCCGATCCCATTCCTGGGGCCGAGCAGTATGGTCGCCCTCAGGCCAGCGTCCAGCCTCAGTATGCTCCGCAGACGCAACAGCAGAGCTATGCGCCTCAGGGCGCCCGCAGCGGCGGCGGTTTTATGGCCGGTGCGCTGCAAACGGCGGCGGGCGTTGCGGGCGGGGTGGTGCTGGGAAACATGCTCACCAATATGTTTAGCGGCTCGCATCCGCAGGAGATCGTTAATATCATCGAAGAGAAACCGCAGCCGGATCTCAGCCAGGCGCAGGACAATAGCGTCGCTGACGATACCTTCCGCCAGGATGACAGTCAGTTCCTTGCCGACAACAACGACTATGATGCCGACTTCGACGCCGGTTTTGGCAACGATGATTTCGGCAGCGACGACGACAGCTGGGTTTAACCCTGCTGGCGCTTGACGTCCAGCAGCCATTTCTCCAGCGCGGCGGCAAACTGCTGTCGATCGCGCTGGGATAAGCTATCCGGGCCGCCGGTCTGCACGCCGCTGGCCCGCATCGTTTCCATAAAATCGCGCATCGTGAGGCGTTCGCGTATCGTCGCCTCACTGTAGCGTTCGCCGCGCGGGTTCAGCGCCGCCCCACCCTTCGCCAGCACTTCCGCCGCCAGCGGGATATCGGCGGTAATCACCAGATCCCCCGGTTCACATAAACGTACGATTTCGTTATCCGCCACGTCAAAACCCTGCGCCACGCGCAGCGTGCGAATAAAGCGCGACGGCGGGACGCGCAGCGGCTGGTTAGCGACCAGCGTCAGCGAGATTTGCGTACGCTCGGCGGCGCGGAACAAAATATCTTTAATGACGTTCGGACACGCGTCCGCATCAACCCAAATAGCCATTGCGGCTCCTGTCGATGAAAAAGAGATAACGTATTGTCGCCTGCTTTGGCCTTCCGCGAAAGCAACAAGATGATAAGCTATGTCGCTAACGATAAAACAAACAAGGGGATTGGTGATGGAGAAGAAAATCGGCTTTATCGGCTGCGGCAACATGGGCAAGGCCATTCTCGGCGGCCTGATCGCCAGCGGACAGGTTCAGCCGGGACAAATCTGGGTCTACACCCCGTCGCCGGATAAAGTGGCGGCCCTGCACGACCAGTACGGCATAAATGCGGCGCAAAGCGCGCAGGAAGTGGCTCAGGTAGCGGATATTATCTTTGGCGCCGTTAAGCCGGGCGTGATGGTGAAAGTTCTCAGCGACGTTGCCTCCAGCCTGAATAAAGACTCTCTGGTGGTTTCCATTGCCGCTGGCGTCACCCTCGACCAACTGGCGCGCGCTCTGGGCCACGATCGTAAAATAGTCCGCGCGATGCCCAATACGCCTTCGCTGGTTAATGCGGGCATGACGTCGGTTACGCCAAACGCGCTGGTTAGCGCCGAAGAGACCGCGGATATCCTGACCATCTTCCGTTGCTTTGGCCAGGCGGAAATTATTGCTGAGCCGATGATCCACCCGGTGGTAGGCGTCAGCGGCTCCGCGCCGGCTTACGTCTTTATGTTTATCGAAGCAATGGCTGATGCCGCCGTACTCGGCGGAATGCCGCGCGCTCAGGCATATAAATTCGCAGCTCAGGCGGTGATGGGCTCGGCCAAAATGGTGCTCGAAAGCGGGGAACATCCGGGCGCGCTGAAGGATATGGTGTGCTCGCCGGGCGGCACGACGATCGAGGCCGTGCGCGTGCTGGAAGAGAAGGGTTTCCGTTCCGCCGTTATCGAAGCCATGGCGAAATGCATGGAAAAATCAGAGCAGCTGAGCCGTTCCTGATATCCACATCGGACAGCGGGTGGGGTATCCCTCACCCGCTCATTTTCTACACCTGTTTTTTCAGGCACGCGCTCATAAATTTGCTGCGATCGTCACCTTTCAGCGACTGCTGGGTCGCCTGACCGTTGCACTCGCGCATTTTTAGCTGCTGAGGCGTTAACCCCTTACCGTCCTGGGCCGCGCCCCCTTTCTTCAGGCAGCTGCTCATAAACGTTTTACGCTCATCCCCTTTTAGCGACTTCGCTGATGCTTCTTTATTGCAGACGCTCATCTTTTGCTGCTGGGGGGTCAACTCTTTTTCCGCGGCACTCACCGCTGTCATAAATACCAGGCCAAAAAGTAGGGTCACAAGTAATGTTATTTTCATCGCACCATCCTCTATGAGTGGAACACTGTAAGTCTGGTCGCTGATGGAGAAAAAACCAGCCGGTAACGAAAATTCATCACCGGCGTCCGGTTATTTCAGATTAAGTGCGGCTTTCATGGTGTAAAACAGGTCGGTCTGATCGGTTAAGCCCACCACGTTAGCCGCATGCGGGCCATAGGCGGCGATACGCAGCTGAGTACCGGTATGCTCCATCGACTCTTCTTCAGAGTTGCCGTAGCTCATCACCATCACCGAGCCATCTTTGGTGTTCAGCGCCTGCGTCAGGCCCGGCGCTTTGGTATCGGCGGGGATAATCTGGCTGGCGTGAGCGTGGTCGGCGGTGACGATAACCAGGGTGTTGCCCTCTTTTTTGGCAAATTCCAGCGCCTTCTGTACCGCTTCATCCAGATCGACGGTCTCGCCAATCTGGCCGCACGGATTCGCCGCATGATCCTGTTTATCGATGGAAGCGCCTTCCACCTGCAGGAAGAAGCCTTTCTCATTGCTGCTCAGCAGATCGATGGCTTTTTCAGTCATCTGCGCCAGCGTCGGCACCGATGCATCGCGTTTTGGGTTCGGAGTACAGGTTACTGCCGCCTTATCGATATTACCGTGGTAAGACGCCTTTGGGCCTTCCCAACGCACCGGCATATTGCCTTCCGCGAAGAGACCGAGCAGCGGTTTATCCTGATTTGCCTGGCTAATGGCGGCCAATGAGCTGGCATCGGTAACGATCTGGTAGCCGCGGGCCACCGCCTGCTCGTGCAGCGTTTTGCCCTGCCATTCGCCGGCCGTCGCGCTTTCAGCGAAGGTTTTCGCTCCGCCGCCCAGCGTCACGTCGGGACGCGCGTTCAGCAGCTGTTCGGTAATGGAACCTTTCCCGCCCTTTTCCAGCGCATTGCTGGCGCATTTTTCGCTGGTCACGCTCGGGCCGTAGCATTTACGCGAAGTGACGTGCGCCACCAGCGCAGCCGGCGTCGCGTCCTGCAGTTCCGCCGTTGAGACGTTACCGGTGGCTAAACCCGCCGCTTTCGCCAGCTCAAGGATAGTCTGATGATCTTTTTCATGGATATCGACGCCCAGCGCGCCGTTATAGCTTTTTACGCCGGTGGTCCATGCGGTAGCGGAAGCGGCGGAGTCGGTCACATAATTCGGCTTGCCGGTTTTCTTATCCAGCGAATAGTGGGTGTACTGGCCAGTCAGCGGCAGCGCGTCAATCCCTTTAAAAAATCCGCCCGCCCCTTCTGCATAATTTCGCGCGGCGGTAATTTCAGAATCCCCCATCCCGTCGCCAATCAGCAAAATAATATTTTTAGCCGGTTTATTGATTAACGAAGCGCGCAGCGCCTCGGTCCGATCGCCGCTTAAACGACGCGCGCCGCCCGGCGTGGTGATATCGCCCTGGGCGGCGCGATTTTCCAGAACCGGTGCGGTTGTTGTTTCTGCGTGAATAATCGGGGAGCCCAGCAGAGGTAGCAGGGCAATAAACAGGGCGCTTAATTTCACTTTTATCGTCTCCATGTAAAAAATACTTTAAAAAACAAAACGAGGGAGACTGTATAAAAGCGATGTGACAGTAAAATGACAGCATCCATACCTTGTCACGAAACTAACTACGAGGATGCCGTAACAGCTTTTTTATATATTGCTGCAGTAGCTGGGTATCGCGGTCATCGACCAGCGGGCCGGGGCTGGCCTCGTCGATCGCCTGCTCGATATCGCTGATGAGCGCCTGCTGGGCGTCCTGCGCCATATGGCGCAGCAGAGCAGTGACCACCACTTCCAGCGCCTCGACCTGGGCCGTCAGTTCCTTCGATTCTTCTTCCTTTTGGGCGAGTTTTACCAGTAGCTCAGCAATGAGATTCTTCACAGCGCTTTATCCTTATGCGAGGTCCGTAGTCTGCTATTTATGTCATACATTAGCCGTCGGTTGCCACAATTATTTTTTTAAAATGAATCGGCTCATCCATGAATAACAAGCGAAACGTTTTGCTCTTTACACCCCGCCATCCAGGAAATGACTCAATGACGGATTAATAAGCGACATAACCAAATTTAACAAATAAGAATAAAATGGAATATCGCTATTCTATCGATAACTATAACGTATCGCCATAATATATCTGGTAGGCCAGATTAACGCTGTCCGGCGCGTCTTTTCCGGCCAGACGTGCAATAAGTATTTCGCTCGCAGTTTTACCGATTTCATAACGTGGGGTAATGACGCTGGCGATTTTTTGCAGCCGGGCGCGGCCAATTTCCAGCCCGTGAAAACCGGCAATCGCCATCTCCTGCGGGACGGTTTTTCCCTGAGCCTGGCACTCCAGCAGCACGCCTACCGCCAGATCGTCGTTGGTACAAAAGATCGCATCGATATCCGGCCGCACCTGCTGCATTTGCAGAAACATCTGCCGGCCAAGCGCAACCGAGGAGATGGTGCGCGGCGCCATATGATAGGGCTTCAAACCGTGGGCCGCCAGCGCCAGTTCGGTTCCGTGAAAGCGGCTTAAATCGCGGGGATCGTCCATTGAACCAAAAAAGGCGATCGCCCGTTTACCGCTCTCAAGAAAGGCGTTCGTCATGTCCCACGCCGCCTTTTCGTTATCGAAACCTACCTGGATATCCAGTTGCTGACCGCCAAAATCCATCAGTTCAGCAACAGGAATACCGCTGGCGCGGACGTATTGCACCATGCGATCGCTATGCTGTTTTCCGGTCAAAATCAGCCCGTCAATGTTATAAGAGAGCAGGTTAAGCACCTCGCGCTCTTCACGCTGCGGATCGTATTCGTAGTTGGCAATCAGGGTCTGGTACTGGTGAGCGGAAGTGACGGATTCGATTCCGGCCAGCACATCGGCAAAAATCTGATTGCGAAAAGAGGGAATGAGCACGCCAATCGTTTTGCTGCGGGCATTAAGCAGGATTTCCGGCGCCCGATTAGGAATATAGTTGTTCTCTTCCATGACCTTCGAAATCAGCTCACGGCTGCGCTGGGAGACCTGACCGGGGTCGCGTAAATAACGACTGACCGTCATTTTATTCAACCCCGCCAGGTTGGCGATATCCTGCAATGTCATCCGGTTGTTTTTCATCAGGTTCTCTACGACAAACGACTTATGTCCTTGCATAGAACCTTACCACAGCAGCGGCGGTTTATGTTAACCGGCGACCTTTTTTGCCGTCACCGAGGAGGTGGCGGGTTGTGGGTTAGCGCGCACGTTGTACATCAGCACGACGGAGGACAACAGCGCGATAGCCATAAAGGTATAGGATACCCCCGGTCCGCCGGTAATACCGTTCAGATACCCCACCAGCCACGCGCCAAGGAAAGCGCCGAGCGCGCCGAAGCTGTTGATCAGGCCCATCGATACCCCGGAGACGTTACGCGGCAACAGTTCAGGAATGAGCGCGAAGAACGGGCCATAGGGCGCGTACATGCACGCCGCGGCAATCACCAGCAGCAGGTAAGAGAGCCAGAACGCCTGGTTGCCCACCATCCACGAACCAAAGAAAGCGATAGCGGCAATCAGTAATAATGGCCAAATAAACAGCTTTCGATTCTGAAACTTATCCGACAGCCAGGAAACCGTCAGCATCAGGATGATTGCCGCCAGGTACGGCACCGCCGCCAGCCAGCCCACCGCCACGATATCCATCTGCGCGGCGTTTTTCAGAATTGACGGCATCCACATCATGAAGCCGTACACGCCGATGCTCCACAGCGCATGGACCGCGCAGAGCATAATGACATTGCGCGAGCGCAGCGCTTCACCGTAGTTGCGCACTGGCTTGATATGACTCTGCTCGCTGTCCATCACCTTCTGCAGGGTCTCTTTTTCCTGCTCACTCAGCCAGGAAACCTCGGACGGTTTATCGCGCACCAGAATCCACCAGCATACCGCCCACAGCACCGCCGGAATGCCTTCGATAATAAACATCTCGCGCCAGCCCCACGCCTGAATGAGGTAGCCCGAAACGATCGACATCCACAGCACCGTCACCGGATTTCCGAGGATCAGGAACGTATTGGCGCGTGAACGTTCGGTTTTGGTAAACCAGTTACTGATATAAATCAGCATTGCCGGCATCACCGCCGCCTCGACCACGCCCAGCGTAAAGCGAATCGCCATCAGCATCGGAATATTGCTGACGAACCCGGTCGCCGCCGCGCAAAATCCCCATAAAATAAGACTGAAGAAAATCATTTTTCGCACGCTGCGTTTTACCGCATATATCGCACCGGGCACCTGGAAAAAGAAATAGCCGAGAAAAAATAGTGCGCCAATAAGCGATGCCGTTCCTTTCGTAATCCCTAAATCACTTTCAATTCCCGCCGCAGCGGCAAAACCATAATTTGCGCGGTCAAGGTAGGCCAGACTATAGGTAATAAATATAATCGGCATTAAATACCACCAGCGACGCGCGGGTAATTTCGCGAGCATTTGCATAAGTCATCCTCAGGTGTTGAATACCATCACACGGGTTTAATAATCCGTCCTTCAGGCAGTGCGTGCGCGCATGCGGTTCGAAGGACGTGAAGTGATTCAGACGGCGGCAAGCATCCCGCCATCCACGAATAACAAATGACCGTTAACAAAGTTTGCCGCTGAAGAAGCCAGATACACCGCGGCGCCAATCAGTTCTTCCGGTTTGCCCCAGCGTGCCGCCGGGGTGCGCTGATACAGCCAGGCGGAAAACGCCTCATCGTTGACCAGGGCGGTGGTCATCTCGGTGGCAAAATATCCCGGTGCGATACCGTTAACCTGAATATTGTATTCCGCCAGCTCAACGCACATGCCGCGGGTCAGCATTTTAACCGCCCCTTTCGAGGCCGCATAAGGCGTAATGGTTTTACGCCCCAGCTCGCTCTGCATTGAGCAAATATTAATTATCTTCCCGGCGCGGCGGCCGATCATATATTTCGCCACCTGCTGCGAAACCAGGAAAACGCCCTTCTGGTTGACCTCAATAACGTTATCCCACTCCTCCTCCGGAAACTCGGTAAAAGGGAAACGTCGTTGAATCCCGGCGTTATTAATTAAAATATCAATGGCGCCGACCTCCGCTTCGATGCGGGCTATCGCCTGCTCGACCTGCGTCGCCTGAGTGACATCAAATGCGTACCCTACCGCGCGGAAGCCCTGCGCCACCAGCGCCTGCGCCGCCTGGTCCGCACGAGCCTGAGTCCGATCGTTGATGATGATTTCTGCCCCATACTCCGCAAGGCCGCCGGCCAGCAAATTGCCTATCCCCTGAGCAGACCCGGTGATCAGCGCGCGCTTCCCTGTCAAATCGAATAAATTTCGCATAAAACCTCTTTTTAAGATAACTGTTACGCGTAACTGTATACGCGTAACAGTTAATAATAGAAGAGGATGAGAGGGGAAAATGATCGTTTTGTGATCGGTGATACATTTGAAGCTGAAGGCGGTCGGCGACCGGCATTGACGCTGTGATGTCAATACCGGCGAAGGAGAAGAGAAGGGATTAAGCCGTTGTACGACGGCTGCGACGCAGCATGATGGCCAGCTGCCAGATATTGATCAGGACAATAACCGCCGTCGCGATAAACACCCAGCGGAAGCCGGCCATGGCCGAGACCGATGCGCCGATTAACGGACCGGCCACGTTGCCAAGATACATAAACGACTGGTTATAACCAAAAATCCGCCCGGTCACGCTGTCGCTGCAGTATTTCAGCAGAAGCGTTTGCACCGCCGGCAGCATTGCCCCATCGGCAAAACCGAGCAGAAAACGCAGCACGCCAAGCTGGAATGGGGTTGTGACGAACGACATGGCAAAGAACATCACCACCGCGCAGCATAGCGTCGCCAGCAGGATCCGCGAGGTGCCGATCCTGTCGCCCAGTTTCCCCAGACGGGGAGCCGAAATCAGCGCCGACACGCCCGGTACGGCGGCGATCATGCCGGCAAGAAAGGCGATGTTATTGCTATCCGGCGCCATCGACTTAATAAAGAGCGCCAGAATCGGGCCAATTGAACCATTGCACAGTTGGATCACCAGGGTGGTGAAAAACAGGCTGATTACCAGACCCGGATAAGGCAGCGAGGCAAACACCGCCTTACCGCTCAGCCGCTCCGCCTTACTCATCTGCGGGCGGACGCCCTCTTTGATCAGAAACAGCGTCACCAGGAAACTCACGGTCAGTAAAACAGCAGTGATGATAAAGACCGCGCGCAAACCGACATGGTCAGCCAGGAAACCGCCGAGCAGCGGCCCACCGATCACGCCGCTGATTTGCGCCGTTGAAAGTGTACTCAGCGCCCAGCCGCTACGCTCGCGCGGAACCTGAGACGCCACCAGCGCCATAGCGTTAGGAATATAGCCGGAGGTCAGCCCCATCACCGCACGCAGGATAAACAGTTGCCAGACGTTGGTGGCAAAGGCCTGGAGTAAAATGGCGATGGCCATCCCCAGCGAGGCGCGCAGCAGCATTAGCTTGCGCCCTTTGCGGTCGGCCAGGCTGCCCCACATCGGCGAGACGATCGCTGACACCAGAAAGGTGACGCTGAAGGTCAGCCCAGACCACATGGATAACGCTTCGTGCGAGGTTACGCCGAGTTGAGAAACGTACAGCGGCAAAAAGGGGAGAATTTGGCTGATAGCCAGTCCGGTAAAAAAACAGCCAAACCAGACGGAGATAAGATTAACCTTCCAGGATTCCATAACTACGCGTATTCATTAATTTTTTGGCAATTATTACCTAGCTTAGCAATTTCCCCGATCCGCCGTACTACCAGAGATGCGCCAGAGGTGAGTTTAGTGTTTTATGACACCATATAGCCCTGTTGTGAATGATTTCGTGGTGAAAATCGTGGTGTACAGTGAGTTATGCTTAGAAACAGAAACCCTGGCCGCGCATCCCGAAGTGAAAATGGTTGGTATGGGCCGCGTTATAGTCCGGCCCTAAAGCGTTGCCGTAATAGCGGCAACCGCCGGCCAGTAACGCCTGCAGCCAGGGGTGATACTGCGCATCGGGCCACCCTTTCAGCACGCTGACGCGTCGGCCATCGGACAGACGAAAGCCGCTGACATCCAGCGCCTCCGCGGTAGCGTGCTCACTGCGCCGCGCGTTCTGGCGATGGTAAATATTACGGCAGGCATAGCTGCCAAAATGGTCAATCTGGCGGAGCTCTTGCCCCAGCATCCGGCGAGTCAACGGTTTCGCCTGCTGTTGCAGATATAGCGCGCTGCTCAACGCCAGCGGACAACTGGCAAGAAAGCTGCTGCTGAGCTTCACCGTGCCAAAATCACGCACCCGAACCACATTCTGCAGAGGACACGCTCCTCCGCTATCGGCCACCGGCTGGCTGGAAATGAGCTTCCGCCGGTTGGCCTCCTCAAGCAGGCCAGCGCACTCGGCGGGCGTTAATCGCCGCAGTTTATAGTGGCTGAGGAGTCCCGGGGGGTCTTCCAGGCGCAGCGGCGCGAATGGATTGTACTGTGCGGGAAGATAACGATAGCCGTAATATCCGGCCGCCAGCAGCGCCAACAGAACGATAAGACCTTTTCCTTTCACGCGCCGCCTCCCAATGCTTTACCCGGTGAATATTATGGCAGCCAGGGGGCTCTTTCACATGCTATGTTATGCCCTTTGATGTAATCATGATGGAAGTTGAAATGGCTAAGATGAGGGTTGGGATCGTTTTCGGCGGTAAGTCGGCAGAACATGAAGTGTCGCTTCAGTCAGCGAAAAATATCGTGGAAGCGATCGATAAAACGCGCTTCGACGTAGTTTTGCTGGGGATTGATAAGCAGGGGCAATGGCATATTAACGACGCCAGTAACTATCTGCTCAATCCGCAGGATCCTGCCCATATTGCCCTGCGCCCGTCCGATATTACGCTGGCGCAGATTCCCGGACGCGAGGCGCAGCAGCTGATTAACGTCGATAGCGGCCAGCCGCTGGCGGCCATCGACGTCATCTTCCCGATCGTTCACGGCACTCTTGGCGAAGATGGTTCTCTGCAGGGCATGCTGCGGATGGCCAACCTGCCCTTCGTCGGCTCCGACGTCCTCGGCTCCGCCGCCTGCATGGACAAAGACGTCACCAAACGTCTGCTGCGCGATGCCGGGCTGTCGATTGCCCCTTTTATTACCCTGACCCGCGCTAACAGGAATCAGGTAAGCTTTGCCGAGGTGCAGGCGAAGCTGGGCCTGCCGCTGTTTGTTAAACCGGCGAACCAGGGCTCCTCGGTGGGCGTCAGCAAGGTCAACAGCGAAGAGCAGTATCAGCAGGCCGTCGCCCTGGCCTTCGAATTTGACCATAAAGTGGTGGTTGAACAGGGGATTAAAGGGCGTGAGATCGAGTGCGCGGTATTGGGCAACGATAATCCCGAGGCCAGCACCTGCGGTGAAATCGTCCTCAACAGCGAATTCTACGCCTATGACACCAAGTACATTGACGATCAGGGCGCGAAAGTGGTGGTTCCGGCGGCCATCGACAGCGATGTAAACGATAAAATTCGCGAGATCGCCGTTCGTGCCTATCAGACCCTCGGCTGCAGCGGCATGGCGCGCGTCGATGTGTTCCTGACCGCCGATAACGACGTGGTGATTAACGAAATCAATACGCTGCCGGGTTTCACCAACATCAGCATGTATCCGAAGCTATGGCAGGCCAGCGGCCTGGATTACACCAGCCTGATTAGCCGCCTGATTGAACTGGCGCTGGAGCGTCACGCCGCCGATCGGGCGCTGAAAACATCGATGAATTAATCAAGGTATCGCCCGGTGGCGGCTGGTGCCTTACCGGGCCGGTAGCCCGGACAGATGCGCAGCATCGCCTCCGGGAAACCACATCCAACACGGCTTCAGGTTATCTCCCCGGGGGCGGCGCAAGCGCCTGCCCGGGCTACGGGTTCACCACCTCCGCTTTACGCTTCCTCTGGCGGACGGCGGCGAATAATAAAACCGGCGATCCAGAAGCTAATCACCCACGTCACCAGCCCAACCGCGTATGAACGCCAGCCTTCGGTTTCATACCCCAGCAGCCCGACTACGCCATTCATAATAAAAATTAACCCCAGGGCAACCGCATAGTAGTGCCAGTCGCGGCGGATTTTTTCAGTGAGTTTCATAACCACTCCGACAACAAAAAAAGCATCTTCGCATAGCCATCACCGCCGGTCTGCAGCCGCGTGGAGAATTGTCGCACATTGCGATAGCGGTCTAAATTTCACAAATTTGTAGCAAACTCACAAGCCGATGAAATCAGGAATATTCCTGGGCGGAAATTACCAGCAATCTGATACTGGAATCCCCCCGGGGTTGCCAGAATGACTCGTATGTAGCCGAAGTAAAAAATCGGCAAGAAAGCGAAGTCCGGAGGTCAATATGGCTGAGTTCACCTTTGCAAAGACCGTCAACGGCGGCAAAAAGAGGAGCGCTATTACCAGCAGCAACATCGCCTATGCTCTGTTTGTGCTGTTTTGCTTCTGGGCCGGCGCGCAAATGCTGAGCATGTTAATCCACGCGCCGGGCGTTCTTGAGCACTTGATTCAGATGCAGGACAGTAGCCGCCCCCGGGTCGAAATTGGCCTGCTGGTCGGCACCCTGTTTGGCCTGATTCCCTTCGTGGCGGCCAGCCTGTTAATTGGCATATCAGGGCTGATTTTCCGCTGGCGCAGCCGCCGTTAGCGGCGCGCCATACAGCTGGCCCGTCGGTCGTCAACGCGTTTGGCAAACCAGGCGGTGGTCAGATTACGGGTGATTTTGGGGCTCTCAAGCTGTATACCCGGCAGGACTTCCCGCGGAAGCGTTTTACCGGCTTTCTTATCGGCGATGCGAAATACCTGTTTATAAAGATCGCTCTCTTCAAACGCCAGCGTGTCACCTTTCTTTAACTGACGATGGATCTCGTCATCGCTCATCGCCAGCTGGGAGGATAAGCGGCGCACCGCCAGTTCGGTGGTTCCCGCCTCGTCGCTGTCGTAGCGAATTAAGTCGCCATCCAGCGCCAGCTTCACGCCCGTTGCTTTAGAGACGGCATTCTGGAAGGCGGCATTGCGGCTGGCGTACCATCCGGCGTTAAAATCAGCAAAACGGTACAGCGGTACGCTGTAATTCGCCGGATAGTTCAGCAGATGATAGGTGCCAAACCACAGACCGCCGCGCAGACTGAACACCTCCTGGCGCACGGTACCGTCGATTTTCCACGGATAGCCGTCGGTGTGCTGCTCGGCGAAAGCAATGCTGACCTGCATCGGGCCGCCGGTATGTACCGGGTTCAACGAGCCGAACAGCTTCTGTCCCATCGGCACCATGCCGATAAAATCATCGAAAATCGCGCTCAGCTGCTTTTCGGTTTTCACGCTATCCAGACGTTCGCTATAGCTTTTGCCGTTGGGTGATTTGATTTTCAGCGCGGTATGTACCAGAAAAACCGGGATGTGCATTTTTTCCGCCCGGCGGTCTATCTCCTGCCAGGCGATTTTATTCAGCCCCGGCACCGCCGGGTCAGATTGATAGTTGGATTCCTGCTGCGCCACCGCCAGCACCGAACAGACGTTCTCTTCCGTCGGCGCCAGCTTCTGACTGGCAAAGGTTTTGGCGATAGCCTGCGCCCAGGCTTCGCGATCCTTCACGCTGGCGGGCATTTTCTGCCGCACTACCGCGGCGACATCAATCGCCTTTTCGCCCTTTTTCAGCTCCGGCTCCGGTTTGCTGGAGCAGGCGCTGAGGACAATCCCTGCCAGTAGCGTCAGGGTGAGAGAAGTGATTCTGGATTGCGCTACCGGCATGGTTCATCCTTGCGTTGATTAACTTAATGTTTGCGTCACGGTCTGCAGCTCTTTGCCATCCAGCTCGCGCTCGAAGCTGCGCAGACGTTTGTAGATAGACATCAGCTCAACCAGTGTAGTCCATGAGCTGATCAGGTACTGGAACGAACCGCGAACCTGGCCAAAGACGTTGGTTATCTGAGTCATCAGGCCCAGCGTAATCGTACCGGCAACAATCGACGGAAACAGCAGGAACAAACCGAAAACGTTATCCACCTGCAGATAAAGAATACGGGCGATATTGAAATACATATAGTGGAAATAGAGGCGGAAATAGTTGCGGCGCACGGCGCCAAAGAGTTCACGCACCGTCGGCGGCGTCGCGCGGTTAGCGTCATCTTCGCCGTAAACCAGCTCTTTACGATAGGCGGCCTCAACGCGCTGGTTTTTGAACTCCAGGCCGGGCAGCTTGATCCCAACGACCGCCAGCAGGCCGGTACCCATTAACGACCAGACGATGGCGGCAATCACCAGGCCATAAGGCAGATGACCGACAATCGGTAAATCCGGGACGTGCGCGGAGAGCGTTACCAGCACCGGCAGGAAGGCGATAAGGGTCATCACCGCGTTAAGGAAGCTGACGCCCATGCTCTCCAGCGTGGAAGCAAAGCGCATGGTATCTTCCTGCACGCGCTGCGCGGCGCCTTCGATATGGCGCAAATGCTGCCAGTGCGCCATATAGTGTTCGTTCATCGCGGTACGCCAGCGGAAGACGTAGTGGCTGACGAAGAAGTTGTTCATCACGCCGATCACCACCGCGATTAGCGCAATGCCGAGGAAGATGCCAATTTCATGATAGAACTGGTTAATGCTGACCTTGTGCGGCGTTGCCAGCGCGGCCTGGATAAGATCGTAGAACGGAGCATACCAGGCGTTAATGGCCACCCCAACCTCGACCAGAAACCAGGTAACGAAAATAATCAGCGAGGTACCGAGGATCGACCAGTACTGCCAGCGGTGCGGGCTGTAAATAAACCAGAAAAGGGCGAAAACGCCCACGCAGAATACGTAGAAGGCGTAGAACACCAGGTAGTTGAGGGACCAGAAGCGCGCCGCGCTAATCGCCACATCCTGCGATGCGCCGGTGACCCGCAGCAGCCAGTCGCCGCCGCCCGCCTGCCAAAAGATCACCGCCAGCAGCGACCAGATAAAGGCAGAAATAAAAAACGGCCCCGGTTTGGGGAAAAAGGATTTAAACATCTTGCTCTCCTGCTAACTTCTTTTTCGTTTTGCTGTGCTGTGTACCACAAAAGCGCCCGCCGCAAAGCCGTCGCAGCGAAGCAAAGTGGGCGGATGATGAGACCGGATATCAGCAGCTTAGTTCGCCTGCCATCCGCTAAGAATTGTTTCTGTCGGTTTCACCTGTAAAGGATTGCCGGGAACGGTCAGTGAACGCCACACATCGTTGTAGTGGGCGATCAGCGTGACGGCCGGCGCCGCTGGACGGTTGGCGGTAGTGTGGGCATCTTCCGCGACGGTAATCGCGTAGCCCCGGCTGGCGCCGTTTTTGATGGTGGTATCCACGCAGTAGTCGGTGGCGCAGCCGCAAATCACAAACTGCGTGATGTGATGTTCGCGCAGTACCTCTTCCAGACGGGTACGGTAAAAGGCGTCGCAGGCGGTCTTAGTCACGTACAGGGAGCCTGCGGGTTGGATCAGCTCGGGGAGCAAAGCAAAACCTTCGCTCCCCTCTTCGAGGCCGCCCGCTTCGCAGTGCTGAATGAAAATTACGGTGTCCGCAGCGTTAATCAGGCGGTTAATTTGCGCCGCGCAGCGCTCGCGCTCAACTCGCGGCGTCGCGAAAACGCCGTTTTGCATATCCACTACCATCACTACCCGTTTCGCCGCCATCTTCTCTTGCCCCCCCTCTTTAGCCAAAACGATCATCATACGCGCCCGCAGGTGAATGCCGCTATCCGAAAGCAAAAAAAGGATTTTTTACGCCAGGTTACGTTTTTCCGCACAGAATCGTGCTATTAGCGCTTTGCACGGCGGCGCTTCGTAGTATAAATACGCTCTATCTTTTTTCTTCATCATGATGGATGCTCCCGTTGAAACGTAGTCTGCTCATTTTTGCTGCGCTGTGCGCGGCGTCGTTGACATCGGTCCAGGCCGCACAGCCGAGCGTCGACCCGGAATTCGCCGCTGATGTGGTCGATCGTTACGCTAACCATATCTACTACGGCAGCGGCGCAGTCGGTATGGCGCTGGTGGTTATCGACGGAAACCAGCGCGTATTCCGCAGCTTCGGCGAGACGCGCCCGGGCAATAATGAGCACCCGCAGCTCGATTCGGTGATCCGCATTGCCTCTATCAGCAAATTGATGACCAGTGAAATGCTGGTCAAACTTCTCGATCAGGGCGTGGTTAAGCTCAACGATCCGCTAAGCAAATATGCTCCGCCGGGTGCGCGGGTGCCGACTTACCAGGGGGCGCCTATCACGCTGGTAAATCTGGCGACCCATACCAGTGCCCTGCCGCGCGAGCAGCCCGGCGGCGCGGCGCACCGGCCGGTATTTGTCTGGCCAACTCGCCAGCAGCGCTGGAACTGGTTATCCACCGCAACGCTGAAAACCGCTCCCGGCACCCAGGCCGCCTACTCCAATCTGGCATTCGATTTACTCGCCGATGCGCTCTCTACCGCTGCGGGCAAGCCTTATCCGCAGCTGTTTGAAGAGCAGATCACCCGTCCGCTGGGGATGAAAGACACCACCTTTACGCCTTCGCCCGATCAGTGCCGGCGCCTGATGATTCCGGAGAAAGGAGCCAGCCCGTGCAACAATACGCTGGCGGCTATCGGCAGCGGCGGCGTCTATTCCACGCCGGGCGATATGATGCGCTGGATGCAGCAGTTCCTCTCTTCCGATTTCTTCGCCCGTGGGCAGCAGGCGGACCGGATGCAAACGCTGATTTATCAACGCAGCCAGCTGACGAAGGTGATCGGTATGGACGTGCCGGGTAAAGCCGATGCGCTGGGCCTCGGCTGGGTCTACATGAAGCCGAAAAACGGCCAGCCGGGCATTATTCAGAAGACCGGCGGCGGCGGCGGCTTTATTACTTACATGGCGATGAACCCGCAGGCCAACGTCGGCGCCTTCGTGGTGGTCACCCGCTCTTCATTGACGCGTTTCAACAACATGAGCGACGGGATCAACGAGCTGGTCAGTGAATTAAGCGGCGTCCGCACCGGAATTGAGACCGCCAGCCAGTAACCTGTGGGGATGTTTTGCCGACGATTGATAAGGATCGTTTTGGCGAAACATCCCGCCGCCAATTGAGGTAAACTCACTTTTTTCATTTCACAAAATCAGGCAAACCATGACAGATTTAATCACTCGCCCACGCCGCCTGCGCAAGTCCGCTTCGCTACGTGCCATGTTTGAAGAGACAACACTGAGTTTGAACGACCTGGTGTTGCCGATCTTTGTTGAAGAAGAAATCGACGATTACACGGCCATTGAAGCCATGCCCGGCGTGATGCGTATTCCGGAAAAACACCTGGCGCGCGAAATCGAGCGCATTGCCAACGCCGGCATCCGTTCGGTGATGACCTTCGGCATTTCCCATCATACCGATGCCGTTGGCAGCGATACCTGGAACGAAAACGGCCTGGTGGCGCGCATGTCCCGCATCTGTAAAGAGGCGGTGCCGGAGATGATCGTCATGTCCGACACCTGTTTCTGCGAATACACCTCCCACGGCCACTGCGGCGTGCTGTGCGATCACGGCGTGGATAACGACAAAACCCTTGAGAATCTCGGCAAGCAGGCGGTGGTCGCCGCTGCCGCAGGCGCAGATTTTATCGCGCCTTCCGCCGCGATGGATGGCCAGGTGCAGGCTATTCGCCAGGCGCTGGACGCCGCCGGATTTACCGATACGGCGATTATGTCCTACTCCACCAAATTCGCTTCATCGTTCTATGGCCCGTTCCGCGAAGCCGCAGGTACCGCGCTGAAAGGCGATCGTAAAACCTATCAGATGAGCCCGATGAACCGCCGCGAAGCGATTCGTGAATCGCTGCTGGACGAAGCCCAGGGCGCCGACTGCCTGATGGTCAAACCGGCGGGTCCCTATCTTGATATCCTGCGCGATCTGCGCGAGCGCACCAACCTGCCGATCGGCGCGTACCAGGTGAGCGGTGAATACGCGATGATTAAGTTCGCCGCCCAGGCTGGCGCTATCGATGAAGAGAAAGTGGTGCTGGAAAGTCTCGGCGCAATCAAGCGCGCCGGCGCAGATCTGATCTTCAGCTATTTCGCCCTCGATCTGGCCGAAAAGAAAATCCTGCGTTAATTCGGCTATTACTGCCTCCCCGGTGGCGGCTGTACGACCGGGCTACAGGCTCACAGCTATCTGTGGGTTGGTAGCCCGGACAGGCGCAGCGCGCCGCCTCCGGGAAGTCATTTTAATAACGCTCGCCGCACAATAATTCCTTCACTTCCCCACCCCAATCAACAGGATACAAACTACGGCTTACATCGCGATGAAAGGTTGAATAGGGCCAATCCCGTACCTGCCTTACCCACCCGTGCTTAATCGGATTGATATAAATATAATCAACATGGCTTCGGTAATCCTTCTGGTTGCGAATGGCGTGTTCCCAATATCTCGGTTGCCACACGTTATGCGCGCCTGTTAAACCTGAAAAATGCTTTTTAATTGCTCTCCAGCGCGATGGAAAATCGCTGTCGTTGTCAGGTAAGGTCCAGATGCAATGAAGGTGTTCGGGGAGCACCACCCAGGCATCAATATGAAAAGGTTTCTGTTTGTGGACTATTGCCACCGCCTGTCGTAACGCATCAATATGCTGAACCAGAAATCGACTCTCTCTGTCGCGTAAATTGACGGTGAAAAACCAGCTCCCACCCTTGAGGTAATAACGACGATAATCGACCATCGGATGCTCCCTGCTGAAGATATTTGCCTGTTCCCCAGGTTAAAAGAGGGGGAGACCGAAAGGCAAGAAACCGGAGATCAATCTGGAAAAGCGTTCGCAACTTTTCACCTGTGGCCTTCCCGGAGGCGGCGCTGCGCGCCTGTCCGGGCTACCCGCTCCCGCCAATCCCAAATCTTCACTCAACTGTAATCTGAACGACATCTGCGCCTTCTACTGTCTGGGCAGGACGGAGGAGGTGCCGCTATGTTTAGTCTCGACAATGTCATCGATGACCTGTGGCCTCAGGCAAAGCCAGCGCTCTGGCAGAAAAAGGTGCTGAAAAAGCTCCTGCATGAGGAAGAGTTTCAGCAGTTTGCCGCGCGTCATCATCACCTGAAAGGACTGGATACGGTCGAACAGGTGCTCGAACATCTTAATATCCGCTGCGCTATCCCGGCGCACGATCTCGAACAAATCCCCGAACATGGTCCGCTGGTCATCATCGCCAACCACCCCACCGGTACACTTGACGGCCTGGCCCTGCTCTACGCGGTGTCCCGCGTGCGCCGCGACGTCAAAGTGGTCACCAACCGCATGCTGACTCACCTTGAACCGCTGAGCTCGCTGTTTATTCCGGTCGATAATATCAATGGCCGCACCGCCAAAGCGGCGTTGCAGCAGATGGACCAGCAGTTGCAAAACGGCGGCGTGCTGATTTTCTTCCCGGCCGGCGAAGTTTCACGCCTCACCCGGCGCGGTATTCGTGATAAAAAATGGCACTCCGGATTTATTAAGCTGGCGGCGAAATACCGCGCCCCGCTGCTGCCAGCGTGGATCCGCGCGCGCAACAGCGCACTGTTTTACGCCAGTACCCTGATGTCCGAGAATCTGCCGTTACTGCTGCTGATGCAGCAAATGTTCCGTCGCCGCAACAGCAGCCTGCCGGTGAATATTGGTCAACAGATAACCTGGTCAAACTGGTTCAATCCGCAAAGCTCTTCTCGGGAACTGACCGAGCGCTGCTATCGCCACCTGGAGCTACTCGGCAAAGGGCTGCCGGGTATATTCAAAACCGAAAGTGCTATCGCCCGTCCCGAAGACCGCGCCCTGCTCAAGCGCGAGCTGGGGAAGGCTGAAACGCTGGGACGCACAGCGGATGGTAAAGTCATCTATCTCTGGCAGCGCCGCGGCCAGGAAGATGCGCCGATACTGCGCGAGCTGGGCCGTCTGCGGGAAATCGCCTTCCGCGCGGTGGGGGAAGGCAGCGGCAAACGTCGCGACGTTGACGTTTATGACGACGACTATCTGCAGCTGATTCTGTGGGATGAGGAAGATCTTGAGATCGTCGGCGCTTACCGTTTTATGCCAACCGCAATACAGCTGGAAAAGCGCGGCCTGAACGGCATCTACAGCTACAGCCTGTTTCATTACGACGCGCGCATGGACGATATTCTGCAACACGGCATTGAACTGGGTCGCAGTTTTATCCAGCCGCGTTACTGGGGCCGCCGCGGGCTGGACTACCTGTGGTCCGGCATTGGCGCGTATCTGGCGCGCTATCCGCACTATCGCTATCTGTTCGGCCCGGTGTCGATTTCCGGCGGGCTGCCGCCGTCGGCGCGCGATCTGCTGGTGGCTTTTTATCGGCTGTGGTTCCCGGCGACGCATCCGCTGGCAGAGTCGCGGCGTCCTTATCCGGCCTCGCTGCCCGATGTACTGGCGCAGTTTGGCGGAGAAGATTACAACGACGACCTGGCGCGGCTAAAGTCCCTGCTCGGCAACCTCGGTTGCGCGATCCCGCCGCTGTATAAACAGTACTCAGAAGTCTGCGAGCCGGGCGGCGTGCAGTTTATCGATTTCGGCAGCGACCCGGATTTCAACAACTGCGTGGATGGGCTGGTGCTGGTGGATTTGACCTATCTGAAGGCCAACCGCTATCAGCGCTATATTGGGGTACATCTGGACGCGCAAAAATCGGCATAAAAGCCTTTTCCCGGAGGCGGCGCGTTGCGCCTGTCCGGGCTGCGGTGCGTTTATCGTAGGTTGTTTCCCGGCTTATGGCACATTGCGCCTTAGCCGGGCTACGGGTTAACCGCGTTCTGCGGAGCGGTAGCCCGGACAAGGCGCGTTAAGCGCCGCCTCCGGGAAACAGCGCACAATGCAGCGTCCACTTTCCTCCTCGGCTCGCGGCTGATGCCTTAGCCGGGCTATAGAAATTAACCAGCCCGGTAATACGGCTTGTCTCCGAGAATCGTCGCCCGGTGCATAATGCGCCGCTGCGGCAGGTAATCGGCGTTGGCGTAGTGCTGGGTGACGCGGTTATCCCAAATCGCCACGTCGTTCGGCTGCCAGCGCCAGCGCACCTGAAAGTCCGGTTTAGTGACGTGAGCAAACAGGAAGCCGAGCAGCGCCTCGCTCTCTTTCTCCGTGACGTCAACGATGCGGGTGGTAAAGCCCTCATTGACAAACAGCGCCTGTTTACCGGTCACCGGATGGGTGCGCACTACCGGATGTAGCAGCGGCGGATTTTTCGCGACCGCCTCCAGCCAGCGCTGATGCTCCTCTTCGCTTTTACGATATTTATACTCCTGAAACGATTTGCGGAAATCATGCTCCGCGTGCAGGCCGCTTAACAGCTGGCGTAAAGGCCCGGAGAGCGCCTCATAGGCCGCAATGCCGCTGGTCCACAGGGTGTCGCCGCCGGTTGACGGCAGCTCTTTTGCCGCGAGGATCGCCCCGGCGGGCGGCGTCTCAATGAAGGTGACATCGGTGTGCCAGTTATCGTTATCCGGCGGGTTATCGTCGTGGGTATCAAGCACGATAATCTCATCGACGCCGGGCGCGTGCGGATAGACCGGATGAATATGCAGGTCGCCAAAGCGCAGGGCAAGATCCCGCTGCTGCTCGGGAGTGATGTTCTGCTCGCGCAGGAACACCACCTGGTGACGCAGCACCGCGTGATACAGCTGCTCAAACTGGTTGTCGCTCAGCGGGCGGGTAATATCGACGCCGGATACCTGCGCGCCAATATACGGCCCCAGCGGGGTAATGCTTAAACGTTCGCTCATTGTACTTCTCCATGCCAGGGCGTCAGTCGACGCTGCAGCGCGCGCAGCCCCAGTTCCAGTAAAAAGGCGATGATGGCAATCACCGCGATCCCGGCCAGCACCACGTCGGTGGCGAGGAACTCACCGGCGGACTGCACCATAAAACCTAACCCGCGGGTGGCGGCAATCAGCTCCGCGGCCACCAGCGTCGACCAACCCACGCCGAGCCCAATGCGCAGGCCGGTGAGGATCTCCGGCAGCGCGCCGGGCAGGATCACCAGCCACAGCACCTGCGCCCGGCTGGCCCCTAAAGATTGCGCGGCGCGAATGCGCACCTGCTGGGCGCTCTTTACGCCCGCCAGCGCCGACATCGCCACCGGCGCGAATATCGCCAGGTAGATCAACAGGATCTTCGAGGTCTCGCCGATGCCGAACCAGATCACCATCAGCGGTAAATAGGCCAGCGGCGGCACCGGGCGATATAGCTCGATCAGCGGGTCGAGGATCCCGCGTACCGTGGGGCTCAGCCCCATGGCGATCCCGACCGGCACGCCGAGCAGTACCGCCGCCAGCAGCGCGATAACGATACGCGTCAGGCTCGCCGCCAGGTGCTGCCAGAGGGTGGCGTCCATAAAACCCTGCGGACCGGCAATAGTGATAAGTTTCTGCAATACCTGCCCCGGCGGCGGCAGAAACAGCGGGCTAATCAGCTGCAGGGCGGCAACGGCCCACCAGATAGCCAGCAGTACCGCCAGGGTCGCCGCGCTGAGAGTGAGCTGACGCGAGAACGGCCAGCGCCACTTCAGCCTCCGCTGACGCGGTTTATCATTGATGACCACGCTCATGAGAAAGCCTCCCGTTGTTCAAATACCCGGCTGAGGACGTACTCGCGCTGTTCGATAAACCGCGGGTCCGATTTAATGCTGCGGCAGGATTCGCCGGCCACAAAGCGGCGGCCAAAATCGAGCGGCAGCCGTTCGAGCACCCGGCCCGGCCCCGGCGAAAGCAGTATCAGCTCGGTGGCCATAAACACCGCCTCTTCGATATCGTGGGTGATCAGTAGTACCTTCTTGCCGGTCTCATGCCACAGGCTGAGCAGCAGGGTTTGCATCTGCTCGCGGGTAAAGGCATCCAGCGCACCAAACGGCTCGTCGAGAAGCAGCAGCTGCGGATTGGCCGCCAGCGCGCGGGCAATGCCCACCCGCTGACGCTGGCCGCCGGAAAGCTGCCAGATAAAGCGCTTTTCCGCCCCTTCGAGGCCGACTTTTTTCAGCATCCGCGCGGCGGTTGCCCGGCGCTGCGTTTTGCCGACGCCCGCCAGCTGTAGCCCGAGCGCAACGTTATCCTGCACATTGCGCCACGGCAGCAGCCCTTCATTCTGAAAGACCACGCCGCGATCGGCTCCCGGCCCTTCAACCCGCCTGCCTTCAAGAGTGATGCTGCCGTGCTGATAAGGCACGAATCCGGCAATCAGGTTCAGCAGCGTGGTTTTACCGCAGCCGGAAGGCCCGAGGACCACCAGCAGTTCACCGCTGTCCAGCGTCAGGTTGATATCCGCCAGCGCTGGTTTACCGCCGTAGTCGGCGGAAAGATGCGAGATTTGCAGCATCATGACCTCCTTTACTTCACAAAACGGTCGGTAACGTACTGGCTGTAGTCGCTTCCCGCTGCGGGGACTTTACCCTGCTCTTTCAGGAATTTAGCGGTGTCGATGATGGCTTTATTCACCGGCCCGTTCAGCTCCTGCGCCTGCTGGGCGGCGGTCAGATAGGTATTGCCTTTCACCAGCCCCGGCACGTCGGCTTCCGGTACGCCGCTCAGGCGCGCCAGCTTGCTGATGTTTTCCGGCTGCTTCAGCCACTCATCCGGGTTGGCGATATAGGGCTGCTGCGCGTCAATGGCGCTTTTGGCGAAGGCTTTGACAATATCAGGATGCTTTTCGGCAAAGTCTTTGCGCACCACCCACACGTCCAGCGTCGGCGCGCCCCACTCCCCCACCTGCGACGAGTCGGTGAGAACCGTGCCGTCTTTTTCCAGCGCGTTGACCGCCGGCGCCCAGACGTAGGCGCCGTCAATGTCGCCGCGCTGCCAGGCGGCAATAATCGCCGGCGGCTGCAGGTTGAGGATCTGCACCTGCCCCGGTTTAATCCCCCAGTGCTTCAGCGCCGACAGCAGGCTGTAGTGAGTCGTAGAGATAAATGGCACGGCGATGCGTTTGCCGATCAGGTCTTGCGGTTTGGTGATGCTCTTTTTGACCACCAGCGCTTCGGAGTTACCGAGCTTTGAGGCCAGCAGAAAGACTTCAATCGGCACCTGCTGGGTGGCGGCGACCGCCAGCGGGCTGGAGCCGAGGTTGCCGATCTGCACGTCGCCGGAAGCCAGCGCCCGCACGATGCTCGCGCCGCTGTCAAACTTGCGCCAGTCGACGGTCGCCCCGCTCGCTTTGGCGAAGGTGTTGTCCGCCTGGGCGACTTTCGCCGGTTCGGCGGAGGTCTGATACGCCACGGTGACGTTCACCGCCTGGGCCTGGAATGCCGCCAGCGCCAGCGCGGCAATGAGTGTGATACGCGATGATAGTGCCATAGTGTCTGCTTCCCATAGTTGTTATGGGTGCAGTATTTCCGGCGCGATGCGTTTGATGAAGTAATTAAAAATTCTTGCTAAGAACAAAGCGTTTTTAGAAAAAAATCGGCAATGCTTATACACAAAATCATTCATGCTGCATCGAGGCGGCAAGGTTGTTCGTCCCCGGGAGCTGACATAAGTCAGTGACCGGGGCGGGCAAACGAAGCCAACAAAGAGGCAGCTTGAAGGATGAAGTGTATTGCGATTTTGTTACATTCATTGCATAACTGCGCCTGATTGATTGCCAGCGCAGCGGTGGCAGGCATCATAGAACCATGATGCGCTAAGAGAGAAGAAACATGATTCGAGTGGTGCTGGTCGATGACCATGTGGTGGTGCGTTCAGGCTTTGCGCAGTTACTCAGCCTCGAAGAGGATCTCGAGGTGGTTGGCCAGTTCAGCAGCGCGGCGGAAGCGTGGCCGGCATTATTGCGCGACGACGTCAACGTGGCGGTCATGGATATCGCCATGCCGGATGAGAACGGCCTGAGCCTGCTAAAGCGCCTGCGCGCGCAAAAGCCGCAGTTTCGCGCCATTATTCTCAGCATTTACGACACCCCGGCCTTCGTGCAGAGCGCCCTTGATGCCGGCGCCAGCGGCTATCTGACCAAACGCTGCGGCCCGGAAGAGCTCGTGCAGGCGGTGCGTTCCGTCGGTATGGGTGGACACTACCTGTGCGCCGATGCCCTGCGGGCGCTACGCGGCGGAGAGCAACCGGCGCAGGTGCTCGAGGTGCTCACCCCGCGTGAACGCGAAGTGTTTGATTTGCTCGTTAAAGGCGACAGCGTCAAGGAAATCGCCTTCAAGCTCGATCTCAGCCACAAGACGGTGCACGTTCATCGCGCCAACGTGCTGGGCAAACTGCAGTGCCACAGCACCATTGATCTGGTCCATTTCGCCCTCGACCACCAGCTGCTGGCGGGCCATTAATGTCGCGCAGCCTTCGCCACAGCGTCATCTCGCTGTTCATCGTGCTGGCCTGGGGAAGCGGCTGGCTGATGCTGTGGACGCTCGGGTTTTACCTGACCCATAACGGCCAGCAGGCGGCGCTGTTCCTGCCGCACGGCGTCTATCTGGCGCTGCTGATCCTGCTTTCGCGCCGCTACTGGCCCGCGCTGGTGCTGCCTCCCGTGTTGATGCTGTTCTGGCTGCACGGCGAACAGCTGCTGAACGGCTATATTCTGCTGGCCGCGCCGTTGATCGGCCTGCTTCCCGCCGGCATCGCCCAACAGTTCTGGCACCGCTTCCCCCTTTACTGGCAGCGGCTGACGCTGCTGCTGGCCACGGTCACCGCCAGCGCATTACTCAACACCGCCCTGCTCTCGCCGTTTGTGAAAAGTCCGGCGATGATGCTCGGTCTGGCCTCGTTTACCGGCGGGGTGCTGCTGACGCCGTTTGTCTATCTGATTTTTGAATTCCTGCGCCAGCAGCACCGCTACCACCTGCTGGGGCTGGATACCAATAATCCGCCGCTGCGCACCTCATTGATCATCTGGTGCAGCCTGTTCTTTATTATCGGCATCGGCACCCAAATGGTTCTGTCGCCGGAAATCGAGCGTCTGCTGTTAATTGTGGTGTTTCTGCCCAACGTGGTGATGGCGTGGAAGTTTGGCTGGCAGGGCGGCGTTCTCTCCGGTCTGCTGGGCAGCATGATGATCACCATCGCCCGCCAGGTTGGCGTCGGATTCAGCAACCTGGTGGAGCTGGAGATTTTTCTGGCGACCCAGGCGCTCCTCGGTATCGGGCTGGGGATTGCCATCAGTCGCCAGCAGCACCTGGCGCAAAACCTGCACCACTATCGCCAGCGGCTGGAGGCGGAGCTGGCGGCGCGGCGGGCGCTAACCGAAAAGCTGATCCATACCGAAGAGGATACGCGCAAAAGCCTGGCGCGCGAGCTGCACGACGAAATCGGCCAGAATATTACCGCCATTCAGATCCAGTCGCAGCTGGTGAAGCGAGCGCGCGATCCGGCGCAAACCCAGGCCGCCGCCAGCCAGATTAACGATCTCGCCCGGCGTATTCACCACTCTACCCGCCAGCTGCTGCGCCAGCTACGCCCCCCGGCCCTTGATGAACTGTCGTTTAAAGAGGCGCTGCACCATTTGCTCAATGAGTTTGCCTTTGCCGAGCGCGGTATCCGCTGCCGCTTTGACTACCGGCTCACCGCCACGCCGGAGAGCGAAACGGTACGTTTTACCCTCTATCGGCTGCTACAGGAGCTGCTTAACAACGTCTGTAAACACGCCGACGCCAGCGAGGTTGCCATTGCTCTGTATCAGCAGGGGACGCTGCTGCGCCTGGAGGTCAAGGACAACGGCATCGGTATCAGCCCCGACAAAATGGCCGGCTTCGGCATTCAGGGCATGCGTGAACGGGTCAGCGCCCTGGGCGGAGAGCTGACCCTGGAGTCGCAGCATGGGACGCGGGTAATTGTTAACTTGCCCACAAATTTGCAACAAACAGCCGGCTAACCAGGAAAAAGTCTTAGTCACTCCGGACTTTCTCTCATCCCCTTTCGATTTCACTTTCATATAGTCAGCAAAACGGAGACGGCGATGCGCTCAGCAACCGACATTAATCAACATTACCGGACGCTGCGTCCGCAGCTGCTGATGTACATGGTCATCGGATATGCGGCGTTTTACCTGACGCGCAAAAGCGTCAACTACGTATTGCCGGCGCTGCAAACGGATCTGGGTCTGGATAAAGGCGATATCGGCCTGCTGGGATCGCTGTTTTACCTGACCTACGGTCTGTCGAAGTTTACCGCCGGACTGTGGCACGACAGCCACGGGCAGCGCTGGTTTATGGGCGTGGGCCTGTTCGCCACCGGTCTGCTGAACGTGGTGTTCGCCTTCGGCGAATCGCTGACGCTGCTGCTGGCGGTCTGGACGCTGAACGGATTTTTTCAGGGCTGGGGCTGGCCTCCCTGCGCCCGCCTGCTGACCCACTGGTACTCGCGCAACGAACGCGGCTTCTGGTGGGGCTGCTGGAATATGTCGATCAATATCGGCGGAGCGATTATCCCGCTGATTAGCGCCTTTGCCGCCCACTGGTGGGGCTGGCAGGCGGCGATGCTGGCACCGGGGACGATCAGCATGGCATCAGGCATCTGGTTAACGCTGCACCTGAAAGGAACGCCCCGCGAAGAGGGATTGCCGTCAGTAGGCCGCTGGCGTAACGACCCGCTGGAGCTGCGCCAGGAGCAGCAAAGCCCGCCGATGGGGCTATGGCAGATGCTGCGCACCACGATGCTGAAGAATCCGATGATCTGGCTGCTGGGCGTCTCTTACGTGCTGGTCTATCTGATCCGCATCGCGCTCAACGACTGGGGCAACATCTGGCTGACGGAGAGCCACGGCGTCAATCTGCTCAGCGCCAACGCCACGGTGATGCTGTTTGAAGCGGGCGGTCTGCTCGGGGCGTTGTTCGCCGGATGGGGCTCGGATCTGCTGTTCAGCGGCCAGCGGGCGCCGATGATTTTACTGTTCACGCTGGGGTTGATGGTCTCCGTCGCCGCGCTTTGGCTGGCGCCGGTCCATCACTACGCGCTGCTGGCGGTGTGTTTCTTTACGGTGGGCTTCTTCGTTTTTGGCCCACAAATGCTGATTGGCCTCGCGGCGGTGGAGTGCGGACACAAAGCGGCGGCGGGTTCAATTACCGGATTTCTTGGCCTGTTCGCCTATCTGGGGGCAGCGCTGGCGGGCTGGCCTCTGTCGCTGGTCATTGAACGCTACGGCTGGTCGGGCATGTTCAGTTTACTCTCGGTCGCCGCAGTTCTGATGGGTTTATTGCTGATGCCGCTGCTGATGGCGAGCATTACTACCTCTGCTGCTCAAAGGATAAAATAATGAAAAAAACGCTGGTCACTACCCTGATTGCTTCCGGCATTGCGCTGGCGACGTTAAGCGGCGCGGCGCACGCCAAAGGTCGTCTGGTGGTCTATTGCAGCGCCACCAACGAAATGTGTGAGGCGGAAACCAAAGCCTTCGGCGAAAAATATGACGTAAAAACCTCATTTATTCGCAACGGTTCCGGCAGCACGCTGGCGAAGGTCGATGCCGAGAAGAAAAACCCGCAGGCGGATGTCTGGTACGGCGGCACCCTCGACCCGCAGTCCCAGGCCGGTGAAATGGGCCTGCTGCAGCCCTATAAATCGCCCAATCTTGCGCAGGTGATGGAGCAGTTCCGCGATCCGGCGAAGCTGAAAGGCAACTACTCCTCGGCGGTGTACGTTGGCATACTCGGCTTCGGCGTGAACACCCAGCGCCTGAAAGAGAAAAATCTGCCGGTGCCGAAATGCTGGAAAGATCTGACTAAACCGGAATATAAAGGCGAAATTCAGATTGCCGACCCGCAGAGTTCCGGCACCGCCTACACCGCGCTGGCGACCTTCGCCCAGCTGTGGGGGGACGATCAGGCTTTCGATTATCTCAAACAGCTTAACGCTAACGTCTCCCAGTACACGAAGTCCGGTATAGCCCCGGCCCGCAACGCCGCCCGCGGTGAAACGGCCATCGGCATCGGCTTCCTGCACGACTATTCGCTGGAAAAAGAACAGGGCGCGCCGCTGGAGCTGATCTCGCCGTGCGAAGGCACCGGCTATGAAATTGGCGGCGTCAGTATCCTGAAGGGCGCGCGCAACCTCGACAACGCCAAACTGTTTGTCGACTGGGTGCTGTCGAAAGATGCCCAGGAGCTGGCGTGGAAGAAAGGCAAGTCTTATCAGATCCTGACCAACACTACCGCCGACACCTCGCCGAACTCGCTGAAGCTCGACGACCTGAAGCTCATCAACTATGACATGGATAAATACGGCTCAACGGACGTGCGTAAAGCGCTAATCAATAAATGGGTTAGCGAAGTGAAGATGGGTAAATAAGCCCGCATTGCGTTCATTTGCCGGGTGGCGGCATCACTGCCCTACCCGGCCTACGACACCGGAAAACTTATGTCACACACACTTGCACTCCATCCCGTGAAAAAGCGGGATGCGATATTCCTTTGGGTTTTATTCGGCTGGCTGGCGTTTGCCCTGCTGCCGAGCTGGAGCCTGGATTACGGTCTGCTGGAGTCCACGAGCGATGAAATTCTCGCGGCCTACGGCTGGTCACAGTTCAATATCAGCTGGCTGTGGTATCTGTTACCGAGCCTGCTGCTGATTCGTCCCTTTCAGGAAGCCAGGCGGGAGCAGCGCAGCCGCCACTATCTCGATGCTGGCTGGGCGTTCTGCTGTATGGCGTTTATCGTCGTCAGCGCCACCGTGGAAGGCCGCGGATTAGGCTACGCCACCATCGTGCTGTTTGTCGCGCTGGGGGCCATCATGACCCTGGCGCTCACCCGCCTGGAATGGCTGGGGGGCGACCGCTTTGTCATTGGTTCGCTGGTCACCATCGTGGCGTTAATCGGCGTCTTTATCGTCTGGCCGAGCATCGCTATTTTCATCCCGATGTTCACTAACGACGCCGGCGAGTTTGCCCCGCTGGCGTTTATGGCCGTGCTGTCGCAGGCGCATATTGTCCAGGTGATCCTCAACTCCATCGCCCTGTCAATTGCGGTAGGCATCGGCTGCACTTTCTTTGGTCTGGTGCTGGCGATTTACACCACCCGTATCGCCCAGCGCAGCGCGATTATTGGCCGCATTTTCTCGATTCTGCCGATCGTCACCCCGCCGTTTGTCGTCGGTCTCGGCGTTACCCTGATGATGGGCCGTTCCGGCTACATCACCGAACTGATGGTCGACTGGTTTGGCTTAACCAACACCAACTGGCTGTACGGATTTACCGGCATCTGGCTGGCGCAGGTGCTGGCGTTCACCCCGATGGCGTTTATGATCCTCGACGGCGCGATTAAGACCATTCATCCGTCGCTGGAGGAGGCGTCGTACACCCTGCGCGCCAGCCGCTGGCAGACCTTCAACGGCGTCTTCGTCCCGCTGCTGAAACCGGCGCTGGCGAACGCGTTTTTAATCGTCATCGTTCAGTCGCTGGCCGACTTCAGCAACCCGCTGGTGCTCGGCGGCAACTTCGACGTACTGGCGACGCAAATCTACTTCTATATCACCGGTTCGCAGCTCGATTATCAGGCCGCCAGTACTCTCGGCGCATTCCTGCTGCTGTTCTCGCTGCTGGTGTTCTGCATTCAGTATATGTGGATCGGCAAGCGCTCTTACGTCACGGTTTCCGGCAAGTCCTACCGTGGCGACGTGCAGCCGCTGCCGGTGACCCTGGTGTGGAGCGTGATCGCCATTCTGGCGGTGTGGATCGCCTTCAACGCCCTGCTCTACGGCAGTATTTTCTACGGCAGCTTTACCGTTAACTGGGGCGTGGACTACACCCTGACGCTGGATAACTTTATCAAGCTGTTCGGCCAGGGGATGAGCGACGGCGCCTGGCCTTCGCTGCTCGATACTCTGCTTTACGCCGGGATCGCCGCGCCCATCACCGCCGCTTTCGGCCTGCTGATCGCCTGGATCGTAGTGCGACAGCAGTTTAAAGGCAAAAAGACCATCGAGTTCACCACCATGCTGTGCTTCGCGGTGCCGGGCACCGTGGCGGGCGTCTCCTATATTCTCGCCTTTAACAGCGCGCCGGTGTACCTCACCGGAACGGCGGCGATTGTGATTATCTCGATGGTCATGCGTAACGTGCCGGTGGGCATTCGGGCAGGTATTGCCGGTTTAGGCCAGATCGACAAATCGCTGGACGAAGCGTCGCTCAGCCTGCGCGCGGGTTCCCTGCGCACCATTACGCATATCCTGCTGCCGCTGCTGCGCCCGGCGATCCTCTCGGCGCTGATCTACAGCTTTGTGCGCGCCATTACCACCGTCAGCGCCATTGTGTTCCTCGTGACGCCGGACACCCGCGTCGCTACCGCCTATATCCTCAACCGGGTGGAAGACGGCGAATACGGCGTGGCGATCGCCTACGGATCGATTCTGATCGTCGTGATGCTGGCGATTATTTTTATCTTTGACTGGCTGATCGGGGAAGCGCGTATCTCCCGGTCAAAAGCCAAAAACCAGGCGTAATGGAGCGCACTATGAGTCAGAAAAATTTTGTTGAGCTGCGCAACGTCACCAAGCGATTCGGCAGCAACACGGTTATCGACAATATCAATCTCACCATCCCCCAGGGACAAATGGTGACCCTGCTCGGCCCGTCCGGCTGCGGCAAGACCACCATTCTGCGCCTGGTCGCCGGGCTGGAAAAACCGAGCGAAGGACAGATTTTCATCGATGGCGAAGACGTTACTCATCGCTCCATTCAGCAGCGCGACATCTGTATGGTATTTCAGTCTTACGCCCTGTTTCCGCATATGTCGCTGGGGGACAACGTCGGCTACGGTCTGAAGATGCTCGGCGTGTCGCGCAGCGACGTGAAAGCGCGGGTGAAGGAGGCGCTGGCGATGGTGGATCTGGAAGGATTCGAAGATCGCTATGTCGATCAGATTTCCGGCGGTCAGCAGCAGCGCGTGGCGCTGGCGCGCGCCCTGATCCTCAAGCCAAAGGTGCTGCTGTTTGATGAGCCCTTAAGCAACCTCGATGCCAACCTGCGGCGCAGCATGCGCGATAAGATCCGCGAGTTACAGAAGCAGTTTGATATCACCTCGCTGTACGTGACCCATGATCAGAGCGAAGCCTTTGCGGTTTCCGATACCGTGCTGGTGATGAATAAGGGACATATCATGCAGATCGGCTCGCCGCAGGATCTTTACCGCCAGCCCGCGTCGCGCTTTATGGCGAGCTTTATGGGCGATGCCAACCTGTTCCCGGCCGCCTTTAGCGAGGATTTTGTCAATATTTATGGCTATCGGCTGCCGAGGCCGCCGCATTTTGCCGCCCAGGGCGAGGGCAGCGTCGGCGTGCGCCCGGAGGCAATCACCCTGAGCGATCGCGGCGAGGAGAGCCAGCGCTGCACG
The DNA here is from genome assembly GCF_051209435.1 of Klebsiella sp. HN106. Classification (NCBI taxonomy): domain Bacteria; kingdom Pseudomonadati; phylum Pseudomonadota; class Gammaproteobacteria; order Enterobacterales; family Enterobacteriaceae; genus Klebsiella; species Klebsiella sp. HN106. The sequence goes on from NZ_JBLURD010000002.1 coordinate 910,782, forward strand.
ATTCGCCACGTGGCCTATATGGGACCGCAGTACGAGGTGACGGTAGAGTGGCACGGGCAGGAAATTTTGCTGCAGGTGAACGCGACGCGGCTGCAGCCGGATGTCGGCGAGCACTATTATCTCGAAATCCACCCGTACGGGATGTTTGTGTTAGCGGATGCCAAGTGATTGATGCCGGGTAGCGCTTACGCTTACCCGGCCTACGATTCGTGCACGTTGTAGGCCGGGTAAGGCATCAGCCGCCACCTGGCGCAAACTCAACGCCGCGCGTTCAGTTCGGCAATATCCTTCGGCGTCGTGCGGCAGCAGCCGCCAATCAGCTTCGCGCCCGCCGCCAGCCACTGGGGTAAATATTCCGCCAGCGTTGCACAGGCTTCGCCGTGGCGATGCCAGGTCTTGGATACCGCGTCATAGTACTCCCCGGAGTTAGGATAAACCACCAGCGGCAGCGCCGTCAGGCTATGCAGATGCGCCAGCGCGGCGGTGCTGTTTTCCAGCGCGATACAGTTAATGCCCAGCGCCACCACCTGCGGATAGTTTGCCAGCACGGCAACCACTTCCCGCAGCGGCGTGCCGTCGCTGAGATGCTGCGCATCGCGCAGGGTAAACGAGAACCATGCCCGCGCGCGCGGATAGGCAGTCAGCAGCTCCGCCAGCGCCTTCATCTCGGCGAAATTCGGCATCGTTTCACAGGCCAGCAGATCGGCCCCGGCGTCGAGCAGCGCTTCCACGCGCGGACGATGAAATGCCTGAAATTCCTCATCGCTGCGGACATAATCGCCGCGATACTCCGAGCCGTCCGCCAGGAAGGCGCCGTACGGCCCGACCGAACCGGCAACCAGCAACGCGCCCGCCTGCGGGTTTTCCGCCAGATACGCTTCCCGCGCCTTGCGGGCCAGCTCAACGCTTTTGCCGATCAGCGCTTTCGACTGCGCTTCATCAAGGCCGAGGGCGGCAAAACCTGCCGGAGTGGCCTGATAGCTGGCGGTGATCGCCACCTGCGCGCCGGCGCGGAAATAGTCGAGGTGAACTTCGCGGATAAGCTCCGGGTTGTCGACCAGCACTTTCGCCGACCACAGGCTGTCGGCAAGATTGCAGCCGCGCGCTTCCAGCTCCGTCGCCATCGCGCCGTCCAGCAGGATAAAGGGCTTTGCGTCGAGGAGGGCGGTTAACGGATTATTCTGCGACATGTTGAGGCTCCTGGGTGAGTTTCCGTGAACGAGTCAGATAATACGCACCATAACACAGTGCCACGAACGGGATCCCGCACCACAGCGCAATCCTCTGACTCGGGTCAAACGCCAGACCCACGCAGGCTACCAGGCAAAGCACAAATCCCAGCACCGGCACCAGCGGATACCACGGCGCGCGATAGTGCAGTTCGCTTAGCGCCTTCCCCTGCTGCAGATGGCGACGGCGGAACATAAAGTGCGAGGCGCAAATGCTCAGCCATACCGCCACCACCGCAAAACCGGAAATCGCCGACAGCGCGACAAACACCGTATCCGGGGCCACGACGCTGGAGAAAAGCGCCAGCACGCCGCCGAGCATGCTGACCGAAATCGCCGTCAGCGGTACCCCGTTCCTGGTCAATTTGGTAAAACAGGACGGCAGCGTTTTTTCATTGGAGAGCGACCACAGCATCCGCCCGGAGGCGTAAAGGCCAGAGTTGGCCGCCGACAGAATCGCCGTCAGGATCACAAAGTTAAAGATATCCGCCGCGTAGGGAATACCGACCTTTTCAAACACCAGCACAAACGGGCTTTTCTCGACTCCCGCCTGCTGCATCGGGATCAGCGCCGCCAGCACGAAGACGGTGCCGATGAAAAAGATAATCAGCCGGGCGATGGTGGTACGAATGGCCACCGGAATGACTTTATGCGGATTCTCCGTTTCCCCCGCCGCGATGCCGATAAGCTCGGTGCCGGAGAAAGCGAAGTTAACCGCCACCATGGTCATCAGGATCGGCAGACCGCCGTGCGGGAACCAGCCTTCGGCGGTGATATTGCGCAGCCCCGGCGCCGGAGAGCCATCCTGCATCGGAATGATGCCAAAGATCGCCGCCCCGCCGAGAATAATAAAGGCGATAATGGTGACCACCTTCACCAGCGAGAACCAGAATTCACCTTCGGCAAAGAAGCGGGTGGAGATAACGTTGAGCGCGAAAATCACCGCGCAGAACACCACGCACCAGACCCATACCGGCACCTGCGGGAACCAGTACTGCATGCAGAATCCGGCGGCGGTGAAGCTTGAGCCAAGCGCGACGGTCCAGGTCAGCCAGTAGAGCCAGGCGACGGTATACCCGGTCGCCGGGCCGAGATAGCGCGCGGCGTAGACGTGAAACGCCCCGGTTTCCGGCATCGCCACCGAAAGTTCGCCCAGACACTGCATCACCAGCCAGACCACCAGCGCGCCAATCAGATAGGCCAGCAGCGTGCCCGCCGCTCCGGTGGTGGAGATGATATAGCCGGTATTAAAAAATAGCCCTGTGCCAATAACGCCACCCAGCGACAGCATGATCAGGTGGCGAGTCTTCATGGTGCGCTTAAGCTGCCCACCTTGTTGTTGTTGTGTTGTTTGCATTTGACCCCATGGGCGTATAGACATCTAAACATCTAGATAAGAGGTTTCTTATACCCCGCCTGTCGCCAAATTGCAAAGCCGCCGGGCCTGTCATCTATGCATTCGCCCAAATCATCATCGCCACTTATGGGCAGAATAACGACAAAAGAGAAACCGTGATCGCCGCCCTCATTAAATCAAAACATTGGTGCTAATTTTACAAAACAACAAACCAAAAAAGGATAATGCCATGATACCCCGCGCTTTGCCTCTGTGGGCCGCCGCTGCCGCCGTCGGCCTTCTACCGCTGCACGCCGCTCAGGCCGCGAGTTCCGTGAAGTTTCCCGATAAAGTCTGTGATATCACCCACTACGGCGCAGAAGGCCATCGGCTGCAAATCGCGCTCAACACCGATGCCATTCAAAAAGCGATTGATGACTGCGCCGCCGCCGGAGGGGGAACGGTGCTGGTGCCGAAAGGTAATTTCCTCACCAACCCGCTGTTTCTGAAAAATAATATTCAGCTTAAGCTGGAGAAAGACGCCACCCTGGTGGCCTCAACCGAAGTGGCTGCCTATCGCGGCGATGATAAAACGCGATACGCCGAAGCGGAAAACGGCTGGCTGCCGTTTATTAGCATCGCCGACGCGCAAAACGTGGCCATCGTCGGTGAAGGCACTATCGACGGCCAGGGCGCAGTGTGGTGGGAACGCTGGCGGGAAAATATCCGCGCCACCGGCAAGAAAGGCGGAACCGACCGGCCGCGGCTGATTTATATCACCCGCGCCAGCAACGTGCTTATCGACGGCGTGACCCTCACCCATTCACCCAGCTTCCACGTGGTCACCCGCTACGCGCACGATGTCGATATCAACGGCACGCGTATTCTTTCGCCGTGGCATGCGCCGAACACCGACGCCATCGATCCTATCGATAGCCAGAATATCCGTATTACCAACAACTATATCGACTGTAACGACGACCATATTGCCATCAAGGCGGAGAAAGCCGACCCGCGCTTCCCGGACGGCGTGGTGGATAACATCTATATCGCCAACAACACTCTGAAGCAGGGGCGCGGGATCTCCATCGGCAGCGAGAGCGCAGGCGGCGTGAATAACGTGCTGGTGGAAAACAATACCTTCGAAGGTTCGATGTACGGCATTCGGATTAAAAGCCCGCGCGGCAAAGGCGGCGAGGTAAAAAATATCGTCTACCGCAATACCAGAATGCATAACGTTGAGGTGCCGCTGGTGTTCTCCGCCTATTACAAAGCCGCGCCGATTGTGCAGGCCGATGTCGATAAGCTGTTGCAGGCAGGCGGCTTTACCCTCGGCGAGCAGATCTATCCGCCGGACAGCGACCCGAAACAGCCGTTCGATAAATACAAGACTCCGCACTTCAGTAACATCACCGTTGAGAATTTAACCTCCACCGGCGACAGCAAAGCGGCGGCCTATATTATCGGTACCCCGGAAGCGCCGCTCAGCGGTTTCCATTTTAGCAACGTCAATATTGAAGCCGACCGCGGCCTGCGCATTCGCAATGCCGAGCTGGAGAGTAAAGGACTTAACCTGCAGGTGAAAGCAGGTCCGGTAATTCAACAAGACGCTGGCGCCATCGTGCGCCAGTAACGCCACATTTGCGGGCAGCTGCACCACGGCGACTCTTCCGCCGGGCGCGGTCTGCCCCTTTTTTGATCCTCGTTGGCTTAGAGCCTGGCCCAACAGGCGTAATCGTTGCAGACAGTTTGCACACGGACAGCGCGCAAGAACCGGAGCGTACACGTAGTACGTGAGGGTGATTCGCTACGCTCCCCCTGCGGGCCGCCCAGAAGGGCGTTCAACACTCTGTGAGTATTGTCTGAGCACTGCCCAGGGCCAAACTGGCAAATAAGATAGCCCTAATGGGATAGGTTCTTAAACCGCCGCGTTTATCGATGGTATGCCCTGGCATTCTCTTTGCAACCCTCCCGATATCTTTATCTGGCGAGGCAACGAACATGACAGAGCAAACCACAACGCTTAAAAGAACGCTCGGCAGTTTCCGCTTATGGGGGATCGCCGTTGGGCTGGTTATTTCCGGGGAGTACTTCGGCTGGAGCTACGGCTGGTCCCAGGCCGGGACGCTGGGCTTTCTGATCGTCGCGCTGGCCATCGCCGCGATGTACTGCGCCTTTATTTTTAGCTTCACCGAGCTGACCACCGCCATTCCGCATGCGGGCGGACCTTTTGCCTACGCCTACCGCGCCTTTGGCCCCACCGGCGGATTTATCGCCGGCTTCGCGACCCTGATTGAATTCGTCTTCGCCCCGCCCGCCATCGCTATGGCCATCGGCGCCTATCTTAACGTGCAGTTTCCGGCGCTCGACCCCAAATGGGTGGCCTGCGGCGCCTATATTATCTTTATGACGCTGAATATTCTCGGCGTGGGGATTGCCGCCACCTTTGAGCTGGTGGTGACGTTATTAGCGATCTTCGAGCTGCTGGTGTTTATGGGCGTGGTCGCGCCGGGCTTCTCCTGGAGCCACTTTACCGCTAACGGCTGGGCGGGCGCGGAAAGCTTCAGCGGCCTGGCGCTGCCGGGCATGTTTGCCGCCATCCCGTTCGCGATCTGGTTCTTTCTGGCGATTGAAGGCGCATCGATGGCCGCCGAAGAAGCTAAAGATCCGCAGCGCACTATTCCCCGGGCGCTGGGCGGCGGCATTCTGACCCTGACCGTACTGGCGATAGGCGTGATGGTCTTTGCCGGCGGCGTCGGCGACTGGCGAACCCTGGCCAATATCAACGACCCGCTACCGCAGGCGATGAAAATGGTGGTCGGCAACAGCAGCGGCTGGCTGCATATGCTGGTGTGGCTGGGGCTGTTTGGCCTGGTGGCCTCGTTCCACGGGATTATCATGGGCTACTCGCGGCAGATTTACTCTCTGGCGCGCGCGGGCTATCTCCCCGCCGGGCTGGCGACGCTGAACCGCCGCACCCGCACGCCGCATCTGGCGATCCTCGCCGGAGGCGTGGTCGGCATCGCCGCCATTTTCTCCGATTCGCTGATCACCATTAGCGGAATGCCGCTGACCGCCTGTATCGTCACGATGTCGGTATTTGGCGCTATTGTTATGTATATCACCTCGATGGCGGCGCTGTTTAAGCTGCGCCGCAGCGAGCCGAAGCTGATTCGACCGTTCCGCGCGCCGCTCTATCCGTGGGCGCCGGCCTTCGCGCTGGCCATGGCGGTGCTCTGCCTGGTGGCGATGGTCTGGTACAACACGCTGCTGGCGCTGATTTTCGCCGCCATGATGCTCGGCGGCTACCTGTGGTTTCGCAAGACCGCAGCGGCCCGCCAGCGCGCGGCGGTGGATCCGCAGCTGCATACGGTCTCCTGAGGAGGCGACACATGTATAAAACCACGCTATCGGGCCAGGTATGGCGCTTTGAGAGCCTGAAAACCCTACTGGCGAAGGCCTCCCCTGCGCGTTCCGGCGACGCGCTGGCGGGCGTTATCGCCGGCTCCGCCGAAGAGCGGATGGCGGCAAAAATGGCGCTGGCGGAGGTTCCGCTCACCGAGATTCTCGATAATCCGCTGATTCCCTACGAGCAGGATGAGGTGACCCGGCTGATCCTCGATACCCACGACGCCCGGGGCTTCGCGGCGATTCGCCATCTTACGGTCGGCGATTTTCGCGACTGGCTGCTCGACGACGCCACCGATGAAGCGGCGCTGCGCCAGGTCGCCCGCGCGATAACCCCGGAGATGGCCGCCGCGGTCAGCAAGCTGATGCGCAATCAGGATCTGATCCTCGCCGCCAGCAAATGCCGGGTCGTCACCCGTTTTCGCAACACTATCGGCCTGCCGGGGCGCCTGAGCGTGCGCCTGCAGCCCAATCACCCGACCGATGACCTCAAAGGCATCGCCGCCAGCATGCTCGACGGCCTGCTGTACGGCGCAGGAGACGCGGTGATCGGCATCAATCCGGCCAGCGACAGCCTGCCGGTGCTGGCGCAGCTAAACCATATGCTTGACGATATTATTCAGCGCTTCGCCATCCCCACCCAGTCGTGCATTTTGACCCACGTCACCAACACTCTGCAGCTGATTGAGCGCGGCGCGCCGGTGGATCTGGTGTTCCAGTCGGTGGCCGGTACCGAAGCCGCCAACAGCGGTTTCGGCATTAATCTGGCGCTGCTGCAGGAAGCGCGGGAAGCGGCGCTTAGCCTGAACCGCGGCACGCTGGGCAACAACGTGATGTATTTTGAAACCGGCCAGGGCAGCTGTCTTTCCGCCAACGCCCACCACGGCGTTGACCAGCAGACCTGCGAAGCCCGGGCCTACGCCGTCGCCCGCCATTTTGAGCCGCTGCTGGTCAATACGGTGGTGGGCTTTATCGGCCCGGAGTATCTGTACGATGGTAAGCAGATTATCCGCGCCGGACTGGAAGATCACTTCTGCGGCAAGCTGATGGGGCTGCCCATCGGCTGCGACGTTTGCTACACCAATCACGCCGAAGCGGATCAGGACGATATGGATACCCTGCTGACGCTGCTTTGCGCGGCCGGGCTGACCTTTTTGATCGGCGTACCGGGGGCTGACGATATCATGCTCAACTATCAAAGCACCTCGTTCCACGATGCCCTTTACGCCCGCCGACTGCTGGGTTTACAGCATGCGCCTGAGTTCGCCGACTGGCTGACGAAGATGCAGATTATTGACCGCCACGGCGCGCTGCGTCTGACCGATGCCCGCCATCCGCTGCTTTCCGTCCTGCCGCAAGGAGAACCGGTATGAATCCTCCCGACGCCTGGAACCCGCTGCGTGAGTTTACCGATGCGCGGATTGCGCTGGGGCGCAGCGGCGCCAGCCTGCCTACCCGCGAAGTGCTGAATTTCGGCCTCGCCCACGCCCGGGCGCGCGATGCTATCCACCAACCTTTCGCCAGCGACCAGCTTGTTCAGCCGCTGGCGGAGCTGGGGCTGTCGACGCTGACTGTCCGCAGTGCCGCCAGCGATCGCCATGTCTATCTGAATCGCCCGGATTTGGGGCGACAGCTGAATGAAGAGAGCCGCGCCGACCTCGCCGCCAGCGGCCCGCGCCCCGCCGACCTGCTGCTGGTGATTGGCGACGGACTGTCGTCGTACGCCGTTCAGCGCCAGGCAGTGCCGTTGATTCGCGCCCTGCTGCCCTATCTGAAAACCCTCGGCCTGAGCCTGGCCCCGGTGGTGCTGGCGCACCAGTCGCGGGTCGCGCTGGGCGATGATATAGGCGAAACGCTGAAGGCCAGAGCGGTGGCGATATTGATTGGCGAACGGCCCGGGCTCTCTTCGCCGGACAGCCTCGGAGTGTATTTAACCTGGCAGCCGCATCGTCAGCGTCTGGAGTCGGAGCGCAACTGTATTTCTAATATCCGTCCGGAAGGGCTGAGCTTTGCTGCCGCCGCTTTTAAGCTGGCCTGGCTACTGGAGCAGGCCTTTTTGCGGCGGCTTACCGGAGTGCGCCTGAAAGACGAAAGCGATAATCCTGCACTGCATGGAAAAATAAAACCGTTGAGCCAGCTAAAATAATAAACCAGGCGGACAGAAGAATAGATTTTTAATATTACCGGCGCACCTGGATATTATTTTCGGGTGCACGCTGGCATTGCGGATTTTGCAGGCCGGGTAAGGCGTCAGCCGCCCCCGGCATAATGCGTTCACCGTACCCAAAACAGGGTTGTCATCAGCCTTATGCCCTCGCCTGGAGGTAATAAGAATATTGCATGAGTAAAAACGAAACGGACGTTGTAAGGTAAATCTGCATACCAAATATATCTCGTTATCTATTCAATATAACAGCCAATAATTCGCCGGATATCCAGGTGAATTATTTCTCAATGTTATGCAGTCATTGATGGTTAAAGATATACCCAAAATAATTCGAGTTGCAGGAAGGCGGCGACGCAGGGAATCCCCAGGAGCTTACTCTAGTAAGTGACTGGGGTGAGCGAGGAAAGCCAACGCACATGCAACTTGAAGTATGAAGGGTATAAATAATCGACCGACGGTGAGGTAAAAATGAACAAGTTTTCCGGGAAAGCGTCTTTAATGGCCACGCTGGTTGCCGCGTGGGTCGGTGCCAGCAGCGCGCAGGCGGCTGAAATTAAAATTGGCGTGGTCTTGCCGCTGAGCGGCGCGCTGAGCGGCTACGGACAACCTTCGCAAAAAGGGCTGGATATCATCCAGAGCATTACGCCGACGTTAAAAAATGGCGACACCGTGAAGCTTATCGTGATTGACGATAAGAGCGACAAGGTCGAAGCCGCTAACGCCATGCAGCGCCTGGTCTCCAGCGATAAAGTCGACGCGGTGATCGGCGAAGTCACCTCCTCCAATACCCTGGCGATGACCAAAATCGCCGACGACAGTAAAACGCCGCTGGTCTCCTCAACCGCCACCAACGACCGCGTCACCCGCAACCACCCTTACGTCAGTCGGGTCTGCTTCTCCGACAGCTTCCAGGGAGTGGTCGGCGCTAACCTCGCCTCGCGCGATCTGAAGGCTAAAACCGCCGCCATCGTCTTCGACAGCAGCAACGACTACTCCGTTGGCCTGGCGAAAGCCTTCCGCACGCAGTTCCTGAAAAACGGCGGCACCATTCCTATCGAAGTTCAGGCTCCCGGCGGCAGCAAAGACTTTAAGGCCCAGCTGGCCAGCGTGAAGGCGAAGAACGTCGACATGATCTATATGCCGATCTACTACACCGAAGGGGCGCTGATCGCCGTACAGGCGAAGCAGCTGGGGCTGAGCAAGCCGGTGGTCGGCGGCGACGGGCTGGCGGCGGATCAGGTCTTTTTTGACGTCGGCAAAGACGCGGTCAACGGCTATATGACCACCGACTACTACTCGCCGAACGCCAAAGAGCAAACGCCGGCGGGCGAGGTGTTTATCAAAGCCTGGGAAGCCAAATACCAGCAGCCGACCCATACCTGGGGCGCGATGGCGGCGGACGCCTATAACGTCATTATCAACGCCATGAACCAGTGCAGCGACCCGCGCGACCGGGTTTGCGTTAACGAAAAAATTCGCGCTACTAAGGACTTCCAGGGCGTAACCGGTACGCTGACGTTACAAAACGGCGACGCTATCCGCAGCGCGGTCATCAACGAAGTGAAGGATGGCAAGCTGGCGTTTCGTACCGTGGTTAATCCTTAACCCCGTCATACTTCAAGTTGCATGTGCGCTGGCTGTGTTACTCGGCTCATCCATGAGCATCGCCCCTACGGGGCCAGCGCAAGCGCTGTTCAAAACGGTTAACCGTTTTGTCCTGCAACTCGAATTATTTAGGGAAAATAAGAGAGATATCAGATGGATGGTGCCATTTTTCTCCAGCAAGTGGTCAATGGAATGAGCCTTGGGGGCATGTACGCCCTGATTGCCATCGGTTATACGATGGTTTATGGGGTGCTGCGCCTGATCAACTTCGCCCATGCGGACGTGATGATGGTCGGGGCGTTTACCACCCTGTTTTTGTTTTCTTCCATTGGACTACCCTTCGGGGTAGCCGTTTTCCTGACCCTCGCGCTGTGCGGCCTGTTCGGCATGCTGATCGACCGGGTGGCCTATCGCCCGCTGCGTCAGGCATCAAAAATCTCGATGCTGATCACCGCCATCGGCGTCAGCTTCTTCCTTGAAAACCTGTTCAACGTGCTGTTTGGCGGCAGCTCGCGCTTCTTTTCCGCACCGGAATTTTTCAATAACACTCGCGCCGTTGGTGACGTGATTATCACCAACGTGGCGTGGATTGTGCCGCTGATCACCGTCCTGCTGCTGCTGGCGATCCTCTGGCTGCTGTACCGCACCCGCTACGGGATGGCGATCCGCGCGGTGGCCTTCGACGTTAATACCGTGCGCCTGATGGGCATCGACGCCAACCGCATTATCTCGCTGGTGTTCGCCCTCGGCAGCAGCCTCGCGGCGCTGGGCGGGGTGTTCTACTCCATCAGCTACCCGACCATCGACCCGCTGATGGGCGTGCTGATCGGCCTGAAGGCCTTCGCCGCCGCGGTGCTCGGCGGAATCGGCAGCGTCACCGGCGCGGTGCTCGGCGGCTTTATTCTCGGCTTTACCGAGGTGGTGGCGGTCGCCCTGTTTCCCGAGCTGGGCGGCTACAAAGACGCCTTTGCCTTTATGTTCTTGATTCTGGTCCTCTTATTCCGCCCGGTTGGCATTATGGGCGATGAACGTCTGGAAAGGAGCCGTTTCTGATGCTCAACGCTACGACTACCGCCGGGGCGCAGCTGCGCAACCTGGTCATTATTGCTCTCTGCGTCGCGCTGCTGGCCGGGATCAACGTCGTCTTCAACGACTACATTATTCGCGTCATCAGCACCATTTTCGTCTTTATGATCCTCGCAGTCAGCTATAACCTGATCAACGGCGTGACCGGCCAGCTGTCGCTGGAGCCCAACGGCTTTGTGGCGGTCGGCGCTTACGTCACCGCCCTGCTGATCCTCCCCAGCGACAGCAAGCTGGATATGTTTGAGATGGCCGCGCCCAGCCCGTGGATCCTCGTGCTGCACGCCGGGTTCCTGCCCGCGCTGCTCATTAGCGGCCTGTGCGCGGCGGCGCTGGCGGTTTGCCTTGCCCTGCCGGTCTTCCGCGTGCGCGGCGACTACCTGGCGATTGTGACCCTCGGCTTCGGCTTTATCATTAAAATCCTCGCAATCAACAATCCGCAGATCACCAACGGCGCGATTGGCCTCAACGATATTCCGCAGCAGCCGCATCTGCTGTTCTGGTGCGGGCTGTTCGCCCTGCTGGCGACCGGGATGATTTTGCAGCTGGTGTGGTCGAAGTACGGGCGAATGATGAAAGCGGTGCGCGACGACGAAGACGCCGCTATCGCCATGGGCGTGAACACGTTTCGCATTAAAACCTGCGCCTTCGCCACCAGCGCCTTCTTCGAAGGGATCGGCGGCGGCCTGCTGGCCTCGCTGCTGACCACCATCTCGCCGGGCCTGTTCGACTTTATGCTTACCTTCCAGCTACTGATTATTATCGTGCTCGGCGGCCTGGGCAGCACCACCGGCGCGCTGCTCGGCACCGTACTGGTGGTCGGCAGCGGCGAGTGGCTGCGCTTTCTCGATCAGCCGCTCCAGTTCTTCGGTCACGATCTCGGCGCGTATCCGGGCCTGCGGATGGTGGTGTTCTCGCTGCTGCTGCTGATCATCATGTTGTTCGCCCGCGAAGGTCTGCTGGGCAAAAAAGAGATTTGGCAGGTGGGCAAAAGGAGACGCGGCGATGGCGCAAAATAAGGTCATTTTACAGGTGCAGGACGTGACCATGCAGTTCGGTGGCCTGCGGGCTATCGACAGCGTCAGTTTCCACGTCGACGAGGCGGAAATTTTTGGCCTGATTGGCCCCAACGGCGCGGGCAAAACCACGATGTTCAACGTCATCACCGCCAACTATAAACCGACCAGCGGCAGCGTGACCCTCGCGGGAAAATCGCTAAAAGGGCTGAAGCCGAACCGGGTGGTCAACGCCGGGATTGCCCGCACCTTTCAGAATATCCGCCTGTTCAACTCGATGACGGTATTAGAAAACGTGATGGTTGGCCTCGACAGCGCCAGCCGCTATTCGCTGCTGGAAGCGGCGCTGCATATCGGCCGCTACTACCCCGCCGAGCGGGCGGCAAAGGCCAAAGCGATGGCGATTCTGGACGATATCGGTATCGCCCATTTCGCCGACGTGCAGGCCACCAACCTTAGCTACGGCAACCAGCGCAAGGTGGAGATCGCTCGCGCGCTGGCGACCTCGCCAAAATTACTGCTGCTCGACGAACCCGCCGCCGGGATGAACCCAAAGGAGACGGAAGATCTGGCAGACCTGATCTTCCGCATGCGTAACGACTATCAGCTCAGCGTACTGCTGATCGAGCACGATATGCCGTTCGTCAACAAGCTGTGCGAGCGGGTGATGGTGCTGGAGTACGGCAAGCCGCTGTTTAGCGGCCTGATGTCGGAAGCCATTGAGGATCCGGGCGTGATTTCCGCTTACCTGGGGGACGTTCGTTATGCTTAGCGCGCGCGAATTAAACGTGTTTTACGGCGTGATTCAGGGACTAAAAGGCGTTGATATTGATATTTACGACCGGGAGATCGTTACCCTTATCGGCAGCAACGGTGCCGGGAAAACCTCCACCCTCAACGGCATCGTCAATCTGGTGCGCTCCACGGGGCGGGTCAATTTTCTCAACGAGGATATCTCCCGCAGCCAGACGCATCAGATTGTGCGTAAGGGGCTGGCGCTGGTACCCGAAGGACGGCGCATCTTCACCAACCTGACCATCGAAGAAAATCTGCGCATGGGGGCCTACAATAATCTCGCCGGCTTTACCCGCCTGCGCGAACGCATGTACAGCCTGTTTCCCCGCCTCAAGGAGCGGCGTGCTCAGATGGCGGGCACCATGAGCGGCGGCGAGCAGCAGATGCTGGCGATCGCCAGAGCGCTGATGAGCGAACCGGTACTGCTGATGCTCGATGAGCCAAGTCTCGGGCTGGCGCCGAAAATTGTCGGGGAGCTGTTCGCCACGATTAGGCAGCTACGGGAGGAGAATATTACCGTGCTGCTGGTAGAGCAGAACGCCACGGCGGCGTTGACCATCGCCGATCGCGCCTATGTGCTGGAGAATGGGAAGATTATGCTCTCGGGTCCTGCGCAGGAGGTGCTGGCGAATCCGGAAATTAAGCGGATGTATCTGGGGGGATAAAGCTGTTCAGGGCTGCGGCTTCGCTTCCTGCGTCGCCGCAACCGCAAACAGCCTCGCGCTACACAAAGCACACCTCGTTCCAGTAGGCTTCACGCGTCCTGCGCCGCTCAGTATGTTTTATCATGGCGAAACCACCTTGTTTCAACGTTGCCGAGCTCAATTCCGTAGAGACTGGCGACCGGTAATATTGCCTCCATGATGCGTTGGGTATCCTGCTGCCCGGCTTCACCGTCAGATAAAGAAGCCAGCCAGCCCGTTATGCGTTGCCACAGCGCCACTTTCATTTTCTCCTCCGTCAGGAAGCATTTTTGCCTGGGTCTATTTCAACCACAGTTGACGGCGAGCGGGAAATATCAATTCCGGATTAGTAATGCTGCGGGATGCATATTGGGGCCTTTCCCGGATTGCGACGTAAACGTCTTATCCGGGCTACTTTTCCTCGGTTTGGTAGCCCGGACAGGCGCGTCAAGCGCCGCCTCCGGGAGAGTTTCATACAGCAGCGGAGATATCTCTGAAACAACGTGTTATGCAGCGATGCCCTGGCCCCCGCTGAAATCGGCGAACCGGAGGACCGAAGACAAGGGCTGGCCGCCAGGGATGGCGGCCAGAGGCGAATCGAGACACGACAAAATTGCCTGGAGCAATTTTGAACAGCGCTTGCGCTGGCCCCGTAGGGGCGAGTCCCAGGGATGGGACGAGTAAGGTCGAGTTGAGCCGACCGCAGGCTGAGGTCCGGGAGGTGAGCGCAGTGCGCAGCACCGATTTCTTTGCGGGACCGCGGGGATTGTAAAGGGGGAGACGGTTTTCTCCCCCTTTTCCCGTTCACGTACCTCGATGAGGCATTTTCTGCGACTTGATGGTGAACGGAACCCCTCTACACCCTCCCGGAGGCGGTGCTACGCACCTGTCCGGGCTACTTTTCCCCAGCGTAGTAGCCCATCCGGTTAAACAATACCCACAGTTTTGTTAAGTTCTTTTTTGTTATAGATAAGAACTTTTTCTTCTTTGCCGCCGATGGGCGATTTGTGGGAGCGTGATAAACACAAAACAAAACAGGGATTCAGGGGAATAACAATGCGCATTGCAAAAACAAAAATCGCGCTGGCGCTGGGCATGCTGGTGCTCGCCGCGCAGGCTCAGGCCGATCAATTAGCCGATATCAAAGCCGCCGGCGTGGTCAAAGTCGCCACTTTCGACGCCAACCCGCCGTTCGGTTCGGTAGATCCGAAAACGCATAAAATCGTCGGTTACGACGTGGACTTCGCCGAAGCGCTGGCCAAATCTCTCGGCGTTAAGCTGGAGCTGGTCGCCACTAACCCGGCCAACCGCATTCCGCTGCTGCAGTCCGGCAAGGCCGACCTGATCGTCGCCGATATCACCATCACTCCGGAACGTGCACAGGTCATTGATTTCTCAACACCTTACTTTGTGACCGGCCAGCAGTTCCTCGTTCCGGCAAAATCACCGGATAAGCTCGATGATTACAGCAAAGCGCGCATCGGCGCGGTAAAAGGCACCACCGGCGAACAGGCGCTGCATCAGCGTTTCCCGCAATCGCGCGTGCTCTCTTATGATGATATTCCGCTGGCGCTGACCGCCCTGCGCAACGGCAACGTGCAGGCCATCACTCAGGACAGCACCATCCTGGCCGGACTGCTGGCGGAAGCGCCGGACAAAGCTAACTTCAAAATCATCCCCGACCTGCTGAGCAAAGAAGAGATTGGCGTCGGCGTGAAGAAAGGCGAACCGGCCCTGCTGAAAGCGGTCAATGACGAGCTGGTCAAGCTGGAGAAATCCGGTGAGGCGGCCAAAATTTACGACGTCTGGTTTGGCCCGAGCACCAAAACCCCGCAGCCGCGCGCCTTTACTATCGAAGCGAAATAAGCAGAGAAAGATGATGTTATCGGCTCTATTTTCACGCTCCGCGGCATCGTCCGCGGATTTTTCGCATCTGCAGCGCGCCAGCATTGAGTTTCGCGATGTTGCCAAAAGCTACGGCGACCATCGGGTGCTGAACGGCGTTAACTTACAGGTTGAACCCGGCGAAGTGGTGGCGATCCTCGGCCCTTCGGGATCGGGCAAATCAACCCTGATCCGGCTGATCAACCAGCTTGAATCACTCAGCGGCGGCGAAATACTGATCGACGGCAAACCGACAGCGCAGCTCACCGGCAGCGCTCTGCGCCAGCTGCGCAGCCGGGTCGGCTTTGTTTTTCAGCAGTTTAATCTCTATGCCCACCTGACGGCGCAGGAGAATATCACCCTCGCGCTGGAACGCGTTCACGGCTGGGGCAAAAGCGCCGCCCGCGAGCGCTCGCTGGCGCTGCTCAACCAGGTCGGCCTTGCGGATAAAGCCCGGCAGATGCCGGCCCAGCTCTCGGGCGGCCAGCAGCAGAGGGTGGCGATCGCCCGCGCCCTCGCCTCCTCGCCGCAGATTATTCTGTTCGACGAACCCACGTCGGCGCTCGATCCGGAGATGATCGGCGAAGTACTGCAGGTCATGAAAAACCTCGCCCATAGCGGGATCACCATGGTGGTGGTGACGCATGAGATGCAGTTCGCCCGCGAGATTGCTGACCGGGTGGTGTTTATCGACGGCGGCGATATTCTCGAAGTCGCGCCGCCGGCCGAGTTTTTTGCCCGGCCGCAGCACGCCCGCACCCGCCGTTTCCTGCAAAAGGTGCTCGATCCGCTGCACCAGGAGAGTGAGGCGTGATCCCGCATCTCGACTGGCATGGCGTGCTGAGCGGGCAGCCGCTGCAATGGATCATCTCCGGTTTTCTCACCACCGTCTGGGTCAGCATCGCCGGGATGGTTCTGGCGACCGTGCTGGCCATCCTGCTGCTGGCGCTGCGTCTCGGGGGCGGCAGGCCCGGCCGTTGGCTGGTGGCGGCCTGGGTTTCACTGTTCCGCAATACGCCGCTGCTGGTCCAGCTGCTGTTCTGGTATTTTGCCGCCTGGAATCTGCTGCCGCTGGGGGCGCGGGATTTTATTAATGACGATCGCAGTTGGTCGATTCTTCCGGGCAACGTCTGGTGGCTGACGCCGGAGTTTCTCTGCTCAATGTGGGGACTCGGGGTCTTTACCTCGGCGTTTCTGATTGAAGAGATCGCCTCCGGGCTGCGCGCCGTTAGCCACGGTCAGCGGGAAGCGGCGCTGTCGCAGGGGTTTACGCCCTGGCAGGAGCTGCGCCACATTCTGCTGCCGCAGGGGCTGGCTAACGCCTGGCAGCCGATTATCGGCCAGTATCTCAACCTGATGAAGCTCTCTTCGCTGGCGAGCGGTATCGGCTTTGCCGAACTGACCTATCAGGTGCGGCAAATCGAGAGCTACAACGCGCATGCGCTGGAGGCGTTTGCCGTCGGCACCGTGCTGTATCTGGCGCTTGGGGTGCTGTTGGGCGTGGCGCTGACGCGTCTCGGTCCGGGAAGAGCTCAGCAAAGGAGAGCCGGTTATGAACGCTAATCTGGCGGTCATCGTTGATAACCTCGATTATCTGCTGTGGGGGCGGCTGGCGGACGGTATCCCCGGCGGCGTGGTGCTGACGCTGCTGATGGCTATCGGCGCCGCCGCGCTGGCGCTGCCGGGCGGCGTTCTGCTGGCAGCTATCGCCTGGCGCTACGAAGGGATCGTGCGGCGGCTGCTATTTCTGTGGGCGGAAATTATTCGCGGCATCCCGCTGATCTTCGTGATTTTCTGGCTGTGGTATCTGCTTCCTATGCTCACCGGCAGCGATCTCCCGGGCGCGGTCACCGTCACGGTGGCGCTGGCGTGGTTTACCGCCGCCTCGGTGATGCATTCAGTGCTGGCGGGCCTGCAATCGCTACCCCGTGGGCAATACGAAGCAGCGCTGACCCAGGGTTTCGCTCCCGGGCAAACGCTGCGCCTGATCCTGCTACCGCAGGCCCTGCGTAACGTTCAGCCGTCGCTGGTTGGGATATTTATCGGCCTGCTCAAAGACACCTCGCTGGCCTTTATCGTCAACGTGCCGGAGCTGACTACCGTCGCCGGGCAGGTCAATAACCGGGTGCAGATCTACCCGCTGGCGATTTTTGTTTTTACCGGCGCGGTTTACTATCTGCTGTGCTGCGGACTGAGTCTGCTGGCGAATCGCCGATATGGGAGAGCGACCGGGTAGCCATCGGCCGTGGCGCGGTGAAGGATTATCGCGCCACGCTGCGTTTCCTGAGCAACGCGTCTCTTCTGCGCCGGAGCAAGGTTGCTTGATACTATTTCAGGTAATACATTGATTTATATAATATATATTATTTACGACCCATAACATTTACGCTCGCCCGGCGAAGGGATAAACGACCCGCCGAGCTTAAATCTCAGATGGCTAATTTATTTATTTTAAAATCCAGCTTCACCTCCGCGTTACGCTGATGGGTATAAACCGTTTTGACGCTGCAGTTCTCAATTTTGGCAATAGATTTCGGCTGTATCCCCTGCGCAAGATGACCAATGATTTGCATCTCTTTACGGGTCATTTTTCCTTTTTTTATATCACTGCGGCGAAAACGACCGTTTATGGCTCGGGTCAGCTCATGGCGAATAGCGTATAAGGATTCCGTATAAACCACGCCTCTGGCCTGACTATTGAAATACCAGTAATTGGCCAGCGCCTCCAGCCTGGTTGCGGCAATTAATATCACCTGTTTTTTCTCGGCGATTTTCAGCCATTGGTGTTCATGGCTGATAAAGTGGCTCATAAATTTAGGGCTAATATTAATAAACATAAACCCGTCGCGTAGTTCATCCAGAGATGGGTAGATCAAATCGCGGATATCAAAAATAATCGTGGATAATCCGTCAACAAAGTAGCGATCTTCTCTCGGCCAGATACATGACCGTAAATCAGTGAGATAGTCCATATATCACGCGCTCCTCATCCATGATTTGCCGCTTTCCTTAACGGGAAGAGTACAAAGGAAGGCGACTCCTCTGCGCAAAAAACGCCACTAAACATATATAAGATGAATAATTCAGATTCTATATAACACAAAATAAAACATACGCATGGCATATAATTTGTATTTAAATGCGCAATCACAATATGAAACAGCCACTTTATGTTTCAGAAGTTATGTGTTTAATTAACACGAGTCAATATGAAGGATGGATGAAATGGCACTTCACAACTAAGAAATTAGAACCCCTAAAATAAAATGATAAAAAAAATTAGAGTATCTTAATTAACTTAAAAACAAGGAATCACAAAAAAACCATTAATTACAATGAGATAGTAAAAACATGGCGCTTGAAAATAATTCTCAATTCATCTGGTCCAGGAATTTCCCCACCAGCCATTAGGAACTTTCTTAGGAAAAGCCATATTAATAGAAAAAATTCATAGCCGGAACGATAAAGACAATTAGCATGAATTATTTAATAATGGAATATCATATATATTCGGGATACGAAAACATCATTTCATCACGTATCAAAGCGGACATAATGTTGATATTTTTTCGGCGCAAAATAACATCAAAAAAACATAAAAAATCAAAAATAGATCATTCTCAATGATGAATGTTATCCGGATGGCGAGCGCTGCCCGGCTACTTCACCGGACAGTCTTTTGTCATTTTAATAAATTTGTCGTTATAGATAATGTAGTGGTTCCCCGGCTGGCGCAGCGAAGCCTTGCGGACAACGTCCCCGGGCCGCAAATACCATGCATCCCCTTCCTCTTCCGTCGTATCGCATCCGGGCTTGATCAGCAGCTTAAACCAGGTATTGCCGGTGTTGCTGACGGTCCCCGCCGCGCGATCGTAAGCCCATTTGAACTGTACCTCGCGCGGGCGAACGACGAGGATAGTGTCCATGACCACCACCGGATCCATACTCACTTCCGTACCGCTTTGATTACGCATTACGTAATTACGGGTCGGAATTTCCCGGAACGATACCCGATAATAGCGCTCGCGGTTATCTTTCGGGCCGTGGTAGTAAAACTTAAAATATTCGCTCTCCCCCGCCTGTAGAGTGAGCTGACGCGGGGCAAACAGCAGCTCGCCGTCCGCCGGACGGGAACGCACCTCTTTGCCGCCGGGGCGGTCGATAGCGACGATAGAGACCCGATACAGCCGGGCACTTTTATTGTTGTTGATAACCCGCTTAGCAGCGAAATTGTCTTCCGCTGCCAGCGAGAAGGTTAAATTCCCCACCGAGATAGCCTGCGCTGCTGTCGCCAGTCCCAGCGACAGCAGGCAGATCAGCATCCGCAGCAAATTAGTTAATGTTACGCCACGTCGCCTGGACATGAATTTCTCCTGAAGCACTCACTTCACCAAACCAGCCGTTATCATCCACCGTTCGCAGCGATATCGCATTATCCATCGGGATGGAAAACTTCACCGTCGTTTTGTCCATCTGCCCGACATCGCCAGAAATATCCGTCCATGGCGTGGTTAACCACAGGGCATCGGTCATATCGCGCCAGGTATCATCGCATCCGGCATCGTAAGTTTTGGTTGACCCGGTCTGCGTCGTAAACGCCAGCGTCGCCGGGAACGGCACCTTCGCCGTGCCGTCGGATGAACTAAAAATACAGTATGAACGCCCGCCAATAACCTGTGCCGGGCCGGTGACTTTAATCAGCACTTCATCGGCGGCGGTCTTACCGCTGGTCGTCACAATATAGCCGAAATCCAGCGACGGCTCGCCGCTGCCCACGTAGCCCTCGCGGGTCGGCGCCGAGGTGTACTCATCGGAAATAATGCTGATGCTGAAATCACGCGGCTTAATTATCAGGGTGTTAGAGGTTGAAAACTCGTACCAGCCAGACTCGGGCGAGGTGGTGTTATAGAAACGGAAATTAAACAGATCTTTGGTATTCACGTCGCTGATACCCAGCGTCACCATCTGCTTAAAAAAGTTGCTTGAGAAGAAGACATACACTGAATCTGATGATTTCATCTCATTAAACGTATAGTACTGAGCGATGCCGTTCACCGGCTTCCATGAGTTGCCGTCGAGGCTGAACTGCATATCGTAGTTCCCCACCGCGGAGGCCAGCGCCGAGTTGCTGATAGCCGGGAAAATATGAATTGAGGTATTGCTGAGGCCATTGGTTTGCAAATTGTAGTTCACCATTTTGCAGCTCAGACCGGAGCGGGTACCGATAGTCTGGGTGCGACAGTCAGCATTGCCTTCGCCCAGCGTCGGAACCCCGTCGCTGTTGATAAACACTTCCGCCAGCGCATGGGTGTTAATCAGCTTCAGGTTTGCTGCTTTGGTATGGGTGACTTTACGTACATACCAGCTACCTGAAGCCTGATCTTTACAACGCGCGCCGCTGGTAGCGTCATAGTTAACAGAAGTTTGACAGGAGTTAATGGTCATTGAGAAGCTGCTGCCCACCGACATCTGCTGCAGATACTGGTAGAAAGCATCGGACATCATGCCGTGCATCCACTTTTGTCCGCCAGGGGTCACCGTCACGCCATAGAAACCGTTGGCGTCGGTAGTTTGCGGCAAGATCAGGCTGGTGGCCATATCGCAGCCCGCATACCAGTTGATACAACGCAGCCCTTGTAACGGATGGGATGTGGGGGAGTTATCAAACCACATGTCAAACTTCCAGTTGGCAATCAGACCGGTGTTATAGCCGTTATCGATATAGCCCAGACTCTGCTGATAAATGGTGCCCGAGCCGTTATATTGCAGTCCCGTCCAACGGTTAGCCCCGGTCATACGCGGGTCCAACGCGCCGCCTGGGGTGACGAAGAAGTTATCATCCGAGTTGTTTTCCACAAAAACAAACTGCATGGCCGCCGCATCCGGCCAGGTGGTTTTGGTGACCGCAGCGTTGACTCGCGTCACGCACAGCGCCGCCGTTAACATCACTAAACATGCCAGCCACTTAGCTTTCATTACCTTCTCCTGTCGGCTGCACGCGGGCATAGGTGGAGAGGCCGCTACAGACCACATCGCCCACCCATACCGCGCCGCGCGCCTGGCTTAGCTCCAGCGCCACTTCGCAGCTCTGGTTTTTACCGTAACTGAAATCGATGGTGGGATACTTTTTATCCACGTCCATCACAAACTCACCGTTCTCATCGGTGCGGGTACGACCGATATGGTTATTAATCCGCGCATTGGCCAGCAGCGTGCCGTCTTCCGCGCGAATGCGCCCGGAGACCGTGACCATCTGCTTCACTTCCGGCTCAATCACCGCCACGTTCCCCGGATAAAGGGTCAGCTGGCTCTTGCGCCCGGTCACGATATCGTAGCTGTCGAGCGAATTTTTACTGTTCTGCAACTCCACTTCATAGCGGCTGTAGGGCGACAGCGGCAGGTAGTTGCGGTTGCCGGAGAGCTGAACAATGCGACCGTTAACTTTGGCGCTCAGCTTGCCGTCATTTTCCAGTCCGGTGTTGAAAATCACCCCGGCATTGCCGTCGGTGCGGCCGCTGGCGGCGATATTTTTCCCCTGCCAGCCCACGCTGCCGTTGGCGGTCAGGTTGGTGTTCACGTAGCCATCCACGCCGCTGTTCACGTTCAGCGTACCGGTGGAGTAGCGGGTATCAAACTGAGCATATGCGCCGCCGCTGAGGGTTTTATCATCGCCTGTGTCGCCGGAAATCGCCCGCGAAACGTTGGCGCCGATGGTACGGATGGTGCTGCCTTCATCAAACTGTTTACGCGCCGACAGGTTGGCCATGGTGTAGCCGTTCTGATGGGTCATCCCGGCGCTGAACCAGTTGCCGAGCGGCAGCGAGAAATCGAGCGCAATATACTTCCCGGTGCTGGCGCTGCTATCGCCGTTATTAAAGCGCTGTATCCCTGCGCGCAGGCCCAGCGATCCCCAGGATCCGGTATAAAGCGTCTGGTAGTAATCCGCCGTGTAGTAGTGGCTGTTATAGCGGCGGTCATCGTTATAGCTGATGCTGAACGTCCCCAGTTTTGACCAGAGTGAATTGAGATTCAGCGTACCGCCGATAGCCCGGTTGTCGGCATTACTGCGCCGAATCCGGTCGCCAATCTGCGTTTTTTCCTGGTTGACCCACACCGAGCTGAAGCCGCCGGGCAGCGTGGCGCTGATGCTGCCGATGCTGCTCCACGAGCTGTCGCTGGCCAGCATATTCTGCAGGTTCACGTTAATGGACTCAGTGATCGGCAGGGTCAGGCGCGTCTCAGCGACGGCGTTGTTATCGTAACCGTAGCCGGTCGCCGCCCAGCTTAAGGTGCTGAGCGAACCGGAGGCCGAGGCGCCCGCCAGCCAGCTGTCTTTAGCCGGAAGCGTCTTTTTACCGCTCTCAGACCAGCGGTCCATATGGAAGCTGCCGCCCCAGAACTGCCAGGCCAGCGGCGTGCCGGCGCCGCGTCCGCGGCTGAACAATTTATTGACCCGCTGGGTACGCTTGCTGACCACCCGGCCGTTCACAATGACTTCAACCTCGACATCGTAAATGCCATACGGCAGGCCGCGCGTGTCCACTTCGTGGTTACCCATGGCAAAGTTCTGCACGCTCATCAGGCGCCCGTCGCGGGTGAGATGCACTTCCCCGGCGGCGGGTAAAAAGGCGACCACCGGCGTCGCCGACTGGGAGTTGTCGAACACCGTTGAACTGGCCTGGTTGCCCCATGAGGCGCCGTAAATCTTCCCTGCCGAAACGGCGGTCATCGGGCCGAGGGACTGTAAATTCCAGGTATCCAGCATCCCGCCCGCAAAACGATGGCCGGCAAAATCGCGTTCATACATCGCTTTATAGACTTCGCTGTCCTGATTGCCGGAGCCTATACCGTACAGCGAGCCGTCGAGCACCACGTGATGCTCGCGCAGCGCGGTGACGTTGTTCAGCGACAGATAGCTGGAGGTGTTGTTGCCGCCGTTGCGCATCTGGTTGTTATATACGCCGAGGTTATAGTTCATCGTGCTGCTGAGGGTATTGACGCTGGACTGACCGATATCTTCGCTGCGCGAACGCAGCACGGTACCCAGCGCCTCCTTTCTCACCACCAGCTGCAGCAGCAGCTGGCGCAGGCTGAGCTGTAGCTGCGCATCATCTGTCAGACTAATTTTGAGTTCTTTAGTGAATGCTTCATTGGCCAGCGCGGTCAGCTGCTTGCGGGTCTGTTCACTGACGGTGGCATTGTTATCGTTCTCTTCCAGCTGTATTTGCCGGACGCGCAGTACGCCGTTATCCAGCCAGATAAAAGCGTTGCCGATGCGCTGATCGTCCTGGGTACCGTTGCTGCCTTCGAGGTGAATAAACAGAGGAATGCTCATTCCGTCCTGCAGCGCCTGGCTGAAGGCCTGAGGGATAATGACGCCGCCGATTTGCTGTACTTTGTCAGCCGCGGCGGAAACGCTGAGCGGAACAAGCAAGATGGCCATGCCAGAGGCAAGGAGCACTTTAAGTCCTGGGGCAATCCCTGGTATAAGCATAGTTTTGGTCCGTCAGCACAGTTGTCTATTTCACGGGAACAAACTGCTCGCCCTGCCAGAGCGCGACCCGTCCTTTTTTGTCAGCCACATTGACGCGCGTAAAGCGGCGCTCTTTTCCGGGCATCAGGAAGTAGTTTTCTTTGCAATCCTTACCATCCGCCGGTTTCAGGCACGGGCCATAGGCCAGAATGCGCAGGGTGGCGTTGCCGGTATTGGTCAACGTGCCGTTGGCGTACTGATAGCGGTAATTCACTTTTCTCGGGGCCACCACCAGGATGGTGCCGATGCGTGCCGAAGCCGTGGCTACCGCGCTGCGGGTCGAGCCGTTGCGCTGGGCATCGCTGAGCGCCTGATCGAACCAGACGATGCGGTAATAGCGCTCTTTATCGTCCGCCGGGCCTTTATAGAAAAAGCGGATCACGTCGCTGGCCTTCGCGGGCAGCAGCAGGCTGGCGGGAGTCAGTAAAATCTCGTCCTGCTTATCCATCGGGATCACCTTACCGCCATCCAGCGGCGAAGAGAGGCGTTCCATATGGATGTTGATTAAGCGACCGCTGTCGGTCGTATTTTTGATCTCTTTGCTCAGCGTGCTGCTGTCGCTGTTCATAAACGAAGAGATATCGCCCACATCCAGCGCCAGGGCAGGCGTCATTGTGCTGAGCAACAGGCCGATGGCCAGAATGTGTTTTTTCATATCATTTCATTCCGTGAAAGAAAGCAGGGGGAGAACCCCCTGCCTGGTGCTACGAGAGGATCAGCTGGTCCAGGTGGCGTCGAACTGTACGCTGACGTCACCGCTCCAGATACCTTCCGGCAGCGTGCTGTAGTCAGTAACGGCAGTTGTGCCGTTGGTGGTGCCGCTGATGATGGAGAACGTGAAGCCGTCCTGAGCGGTGGTGCGACCAGCGGTGTTATAGCCGTTAGACAGCGCGCTGAGGTTGCCGCCCAGGGTGCCCGCAGCGGTGTCGATCATGACGGTGTCAGCCGTTTTTTCGACCGCAGCGCCGTTGTAGTCAACGCCCACGCTCAGGGTGGAACCAGAGGTATCCAGCTGAGTCAGGGTATTGGTGATCAGACGAGAGGTCAGCTTGAATGCGGTCGCGGTGGTGTCACCTTCAATAGCCACATCAAACAGGCCTTTCTGTGAGTTAAAGCCTTTAACCCCTTCAGCATACTGGAAAGCCAGGCTGCCCAGCGGAGTCACAACCAGCTTGCTGGTTGTGTCTTTTTTGGCGGTTGCGGACCAGGTAGCGACTGCCTGAGCAGTAACGTCAGCTGCCTGAGCGACACCCATACCGGCAAACGCGGTTACCAGAGCAATTGCAAGAACCTTTTTTTTCATAGCTTTTTCATCCTGAGTTTATTAAGGGACCTGATGTCCCACGTCTGTGTGCATTCCCGCCATAGTTCAGGCCGCATCATTATTATCTGCGACGCAAATTATTTTGGGTGTTACGACCTGGTGCACAATTTTTAAATACAACGTTTATTACTAATTACAGCGCTAACTTATATATTTTTGAATACAATTTGGCCTCAGCATTTCGCCGATGGGTATAGACTGTTTTCACACTACAATTCTCAATTTTGGCGATAGATTTCGGATGCATTCCCTGCGCCGTCATACGAATTATCTGCATTTCCCGGTTAGTAATTTTATCTTTCTTTATATCTTTACGTAGAAAACGGCCATTGATAACGTAAGCCAGCTCCTGACGAATATCCTTAGCTAAGTCTACGTAGACCACGCCTCGAATGGAGCCATTGTAATACCAGTAATTGGCCAGCGCCTCCGAGCGCCTTGCAGCAATAAGTACAATCTGCTTTCCTTTCATTTCAGCCAACCACTCATTATCGCGGCGGATAAAATAATTCAGCGAACTGGCGCTAAGGTTAATAAATACAAATTCCCGGCGTACCTTTTCTAGTGAAAGATAGATTAAGTCATCGATATCCAGAATAAGCTCAGCGAGACCTTTTAAAAAAAAGCTATCATGCGCCGGCCAGATGCACTGATCTAAAGAATATTTATAATCCATATAGTGTTAAACCCCATAGTCCTGGAAATCTTGAACGTATCACAACACTGCTGATAGCCCAGGCCTGCAAAGTCTAATTCAGCAAATTCCCTCTTATAAATATATCCAATCTAAAACCACAAAATAGTATTGCTTGAGGCAAAGAACACTAAATG
This sequence comes from Klebsiella sp. HN106, assembly GCF_051209435.1. Lineage (NCBI taxonomy): Bacteria > Pseudomonadati > Pseudomonadota > Gammaproteobacteria > Enterobacterales > Enterobacteriaceae > Klebsiella > Klebsiella sp. HN106. Next base: position 936,676 of record NZ_JBLURD010000002.1, read on the forward strand.
ACTTGCTTGTTTCTTGTGTCACCAAATTTAGGATTTTTCTCCATGTGTGTCAATAAGTGCGCTGGGGGCTAATTACCGACCAGGTCAATTTAAGCCTGAAGAATAAAAATAAGGATATTGAGTTAAACACAAAAAGTATTTGTTTTCATATGGTTATTGGTGGGATATGCGTCGATTCTTAAGTGAATATTATATGTTCCAGGATCTTAGCTATTAGCTGTTAAGACTATTCTTAACCGCACTTTCATTCGAAAAAGCAAAAAAACCGAAGAAATTCAAAAAATAAGAAGAAAAAACCAATAATCAACACAAAAATAGTGGTTAATTTCATTAATTAGCGTAAATAATGAAATTATGCTCCGCACGAAAGGTATAGTCGCCGACAAAAAATTTAGCGCGGTGAATCGTAAACAAGCACGAAAAGATTATCTATTCGGTTAAATCGACTCAGAAAGAAGATTTGCACGAACATCCTGAGGCCTTGCTTTGCGCCAGCGGCAATAAAACCGTTGCGGCTAATGTCGCATAAAACGCGGCATCTCTATCAGATGAAATACGTATCATTCTTAATATCGTACGCATAGCGTATTAAAGGTAGGCTGAGTATTTTCAGACGCCGGATTGCCGATGCAAAAATGTGATCACTGACGGAATTTTTCGTCATCCGTTACGCTGACTCACCGGTTCGTTCACTATTTGTTCGCCTTATTGTCATCTGGCAGTCATATAAAACACCATTAATAGTGCCCAGTTTACTGACGAATCTGGACGCACTTATGAACAGTTCCCTGGCTGCGGTTGCAGAAACCGATTATCAACCGTTTACGCCGCCGTTTATCGACCGGCAGCGTAAGGTCCTGAGCGTACGCAACCTGAGCAAAGCCTGGCGCGCGCAGCAAACCGTACTGGATAGCATCAGTTTCGATCTGCATGCGGGCGAATTGGTTGGCGTGATCGGTCGCTCCGGCGCCGGAAAATCGACGCTTTTGCACGTCATTAACGGTACCCATCGCGCCAGCGGCGGCGAAATCCTCAGCTTCCCGGAAGGAGGGACGCCGCAGGACGTATCAAAGCTGTCCGGGCGGGCGATGAACGCCTGGCGTAGCCAGTGCGGTATGATTTTCCAGGATTTTTGCCTGGTTCCGCGTCTCGACGTGTTGACCAACGTGCTGCTGGGACGCCTGAGCCAAACCTCAACCCTGAAATCATTATTCAAAATCTTCCCCGACGCCGACCGCGCCCGCGCTATCTCCCTGCTGGAATGGATGAATATGCTGCCGCATGCGCTGCAGCGAGCGGAAAATCTCTCCGGCGGCCAGATGCAGCGCGTGGCCATTTGCCGGGCCCTGATGCAAAACCCGGGGATTTTGCTGGCCGATGAACCGGTCGCCTCTCTCGACCCGAAAAATACGCAGCGGATCATGAATGTCCTGCGCGAAATTAGCGAACAGGGCATCAGCGTGATGGTAAACCTGCATTCGGTGGAGCTGGTGCGAGAATACTGCACGCGGGTTATCGGCATAGCCAAAGGCAAGATTATTTTTGACGACCATCCCACGCAGCTGAATCAGGATATTCTGCATCGGCTGTATGGCGATGAAATTAGCCAATTGCATTAATTTCACTCACACGGGCAAAATAATGAAAAAGTACATCACTGGCGCTGTTCGTTTATCCGCAGCGGTTGCAGGCATTATGATGGCGTGGCAGGCAAGCGCTGCTGAACAACCGAAGGAATTAAACCTGGGTATCCTTGGCGGTCAGAACGCAACGCAGCAAATTGGCGACAACCAGTGCGTTAAGCAATTCCTTGATAAAGAGCTGAAGGTCGATACAAAATTACGTAACTCCTCCGACTATTCCGGCGTCATTCAGGGATTACTGGGTGGCAAAGTTGACGTGGTATTAAGTATGTCGCCGTCTTCTTACGCCTCCGTTTATATTAACAATCCGCAAGCGGTCGATATTGTTGGGATTGCCGTAGATGATAAAGACGGGTCCCGCGGCTACCACTCGGTGGTGATTGTCAAAGCGGACAGCCCGTATAAAAAGTTAGAGGATCTGAAGGGCAAAGCGTTTGGCTTCGCCGACCCGGATTCCACTTCCGGCTTTTTAATTCCTAACCACGCCTTTAAACAGCAGTTCGGCGGCACCGCGGATAATAAATATAATAACTTCTTCTCCAGCGTGACCTTCTCCGGCGGCCACGAGCAGGATATTCTCGGCGTGCTGAACGGTCAGTTTGCCGGTGCGGTGACCTGGACCTCCATGGTCGGTGACTATAATAGCGGCTACAGCGTCGGCGCCTTCAACCGCCTGATTCGCATGGATCACCCGGATTTGATGAAGCAAATCCGCATTATCTGGCAATCGCCGCTGATCCCGAACGGCCCGATCCTGGTCAGCAATTCCCTGCCTGCTGATTTTAAGGCCAAAGTCATTACCGCGATTAAAAAGCTGGATACCGAGGATCACGCCTGCTTTATTAAAGCGATGGGCGGCACGCAGCATATCGGCCCGGGCAGCGTGGCTGATTTTCAGCAGATTATTGATATGAAACGCGAACTGGTTAGCGCGCGTTAATCCCACCCTGACGCTGCCGCCCGGCGAGTGTCGCGGGGGGCAGCGACTCGTTGAAGACACAGCGACGCATGAATAACACCCACACCCAATTCGAACGCTACTATCAGCAGGTACGCTCGCGGCAAAAGCGCGATACCTTTAGCGGGTCCCTGCTGCTGCTGGTACTCTATTTTGCCGCCGGCAGCCTGGCCGAGTTTAATCTCCTTACCATCTGGCACTCGCTGCCCAATTTTCTCGATTACCTGTTTGAGACGTTGCCCACGCTGCACATCGCCGATCTGTTTGCCGATTCGCATACTAAGGGCTCTCTGGCTTACTGGGGCTATCGCCTGCCGATTCAGCTACCGCTTATCTGGGAAACGCTGCAGCTGGCGCTGGCGTCGACGCTGGTTGCGGTGGTGATTGCCACCCTGCTGGCGTTCGTTGCCGCTAATAATGCCTGGTCCCCTGCCCCGCTGCGTGTTGCCGTCCGCGTGCTGGTGGCTTTTCTGCGCACCATGCCGGAGCTGGCGTGGGCGGTGATTTTCGTGATGGCTTTTGGTATCGGCGCCATCCCCGGCTTCCTGGCATTAATGCTGCACACTATCGGCAGCCTGACCAAGCTGTTCTATGAAGCGGTAGAGAGCGCCCAGGATAAACCGGTGCGCGGCCTGGCCGCCTGCGGCGCGTCGCATCTGCAGCGTATCCGCTTTGCCCTGTGGCCGCAGGTCAAACCCATCTTCCTCTCATACGGCTTTATGCGCCTCGAAATTAACTTCCGCTCCTCAACCATCCTTGGGCTGGTGGGCGCGGGCGGCATCGGCCAGGAGCTGATGACCAATATCAAACTGGACCGTTACGATCAGGTCAGCATCACGCTGCTGCTGATTATTCTCGTGGTCTCGCTGCTGGATATGCTGTCCGGCCGCCTGCGGCAGTGGGTTCTGGAGGGGAAAAAATGAGACAGTGGCAAAATCAACCGGATATCGCCGCCAGCCGTCGCCGGCATCGGCATTTGTATCAGGCCCAGGGGCGCTATCTGCGCTATATCGGCCTGCTGACGCTGGCCTGCCTGCTCTACTATGTCTGGTTCTTTATGCAGTTCGGCATCAGCGGCGAGCAACTCGCCAGCGGACTGGAGCAAATCAGTCGCTATCTGCTGCGGATGTTCGTCTGGCACGACTTTTTTAACTGGCCGTTCCGCTATTACTTCACGCAAATCGCTATTACCCTGGCGATTGTTTTCGCCGGGACGCTTACCGCGACGGTTATCGCCCTGCTGCTCTCTTTCCTGGCGGCGCGCAACATTATGCGTGGCGTGATTCCGGGGACGATTGCCCTGCTGATGCGCCGGTTGTTCGACGTGCTGCGCGGTATCGATATGGCGATCTGGGGGCTGATTTTTGTCCGCGCGGTGGGGCTCGGGCCGCTGGCCGGGGTACTGGCGATAATCATGCAGGATACCGGGCTGCTGGGGCGTCTGTACGCTGAGGGGCACGAAGCGGTTGAGCGCTCGCCGGGACGCGGGCTGACGGCGGTAGGCGCGAACGGGTTACAGAAGCACCGTTTCAGCATTTTCACGCAATCTTTCCCCACTTTCCTGGCGCTGAGCCTGTATCAGATCGAATCGAATACCCGTTCCGCCGCGGTGCTCGGCTTTGTCGGCGCGGGAGGGATCGGCCTGATTTATGCGGAAAATATGCGTCTGTGGAACTGGGACGTGGTGATGTTTATTACCCTGCTGCTGGTGGCGGTGGTGATGGCGATGGATACGCTGTCCGCCTGGCTGCGCCGCCGCTATATTGGCGGCAGCGTGGTGCCGCTGTTTAAAGCGGATTAGTTTTTTCCGGATCGCGCTGCGCCTCCCCGGGGAAGTCTGATATCACAACATTCCCGGAGGCGGCGCTGCGCAGCTATCCGGGTTACCCAAACTGCACGAAAAAGTAGCCGGGTAAGGCGTTTACGCCGCCCCCCGGGGAAAATCACAGCCGCCACGTCAGTACCGGCCACTGATGCTGCGCATTCGCCGCCGTCAGCTGCGGACACGGGTTGACCAGCCGTACGCGATCGGCGCGCAGGCACAGCGGCAGATCGTTAATCGAATCGGTGTAGAAGGTCACCTCGCCCGAACAGGCGGGATGCGCCGCCAGCCACTGCTCAAGACGCACCACCTTCCCCTGCTGATAGCTCGGCGTACCGGCAATCACTCCGCTATAGCCGCCGTCCACCATCTCAACGTCAATGCCCAGCGCCTGCTCGATGCCCAGCTGCGCCGCGACTGCCTGTACCAGCAGGCTGACCGAGGCTGAGATCACCAGTATCTGCTCGCCCTTTGCCTGTAAAGTCCGAATCAGATCCCAGGCCTGCGGATAAACGCGCGGCATAATTTCTTCACGCACGCAGCGCGCCAGTAGCGCATCCACGTCCTGCTTTGCCACACCAACCAGCGGCGCCTGAATCAGAGCCACATAATCGGCGATATTCATCTCGCCGCGATCGTAATCGTCCATCAGCATCGCTTCCCGCGCCAGGTAATCGGCATCGTTTACCCAGCCTTCGCGCACCATAAAGCGGCTCCACAGCGTACTGCTATCGCCCTTAATCAACGTATTATCCAGATCGAAAATGGTCAGCGTTTTACCCATCGTTTATTTTCCTTTATCGGCCACAGCGCCTCGCGCGAGCATGCGCAAGTAAAATGACAGCAGAATGAACCGGGCATAACGAGTCTCCTCTTCTATGCCAGTTATAACTGTTACCCATGTATCCGGTCTAAAGTGTTACCCATGTTTCCGGTTCATACCCTACGCTTATCCGGGCGACTCTCGGATGGATGCGCAGCGCCGCGTCCCTCATTATCCCCGCACGCTCATCACCAGCAGTACGGCTATCAGCAATAGCGGATAAATTCTCACATGCCAGCGATCCGGTAAACGCGCCAGCCAGCGGGAGGCTATTTTTAATCCCAGCCAGCTTCCCGCCACCAACTGCGCCGCCGCCGATAGCCAGATGTTGCCGATAAACCCATTCGGTAACGCCACCGGCGACAGCCAGGCGAGCAATAGCCAGGTCAGCGTCGCCGTTGCCGCCAGCGGCAGCGTCAGCACGTTGGCCATCGCCGCTGCTTCGGACATCAGCACGCCGCGACGGCGCATCAGAGGAACGGTCATCACGCTTCCCCCCACGCCGAGAAAAGAGGCGATCAGGCCAATGATACCGCCTGTCGAAAGCTCATGTGGCACCGACGGCACCACCCGGCGGGATGGCGGAGTCATAAATCCGGCGCGAAGGTAGCAATCGGCAACGGTTGCCAGCAGGTAGATAACGAACAGCCAGCGGATCCACTCCCCGCTCACCTCAAGCGCCAGCAGCGCACCGGCGATGCCGCCAACGGCAATGCCGGTGAGCATGGCCCACAGACGACGCCAGCTCAGGGTGCCGGTACGCACGTGCCGCCAGGTCGCCAGCAGCGCGGAACAAAGCATAACCAGCGCCGAAGTGGCGACCGCGATTTGCATCGCCTGCTGTCCGACTGCGCTTTGCGCTCCCCACGCGCCGGTGACCAGTAAATAGAGCAGCGGGACGGTAACGAAACCGCCGCCGAAACCAAAGAGCCAGGTGGTCACGCCGGATAGTATGCCGCACAGAAAAAGCCAGTCGCTCATTCGAACTCCTCCACAAAAGGAGGTAACGATATAGAATAACCTCATGGCCGGCTTACGCTTTAAAGCCAATCTATTACGAATTTCAGCCAGGGCAACTTTTTATGCGCAACGTTGCGATTAATGACGTCGATCATCTGCCTCGCCGGGTGCTGGCGCTGGGCAGCGACTACCCGCCCAATACGCTGCTGGAGCGCCACAGCCACCGCCGGGCGCAGTTTCTGTACGCGATGAACGGGTTAATGAAGGTCGAAACGGATGACGGCCAGTGGCTGGTCCCGCCGTTCAGCGGAGTATGGATCCCGGCGACAAAACCGCATCGCGTCTGGATGCCCGGCGTCAGCACCCACAGCCTGTATATTGATGCGCAGGTCGCCCCGCGTGATAGCGAGCGCTGCGAAGTGTTACAGGTTTCTCCGCTGCTCCATCAGCTCCTGCTGGCCGCCTGCCAGCTACCGCTGCTGTATGAAGAGAGCGGGCGCGATGCCGCCCTGATTGCGCTCCTGCTCCATGAACTGGGCGCCGCCGCGCCGCTGCCGATGTTTACCCCGCTCCCGCAGAACAGCCATCTCGCGGCGCTATGCGGCGATTTTCAGCAACAGCCCAGTATCCGCAGCACGCCGCAGCAGTGGGCGCAAAAGCTGAGCAAAAGCGTACGCACCTTTAATCGTCTGTTTCGCCGGGAGACCGGGATGGCGTTTTGCAACTGGCGCCAGCAGGCGTGCCTGATGTACGCCATGACGGCGCTGCGTGAAGGGGATTCGATTACCGAAGTCGCGCTGAGTCTGGGCTATGAGTATCCGGCCGCCTTTACCGCGATGTTCCGCAAAGCGATGGGCTATTCGCCGATGGCCTTTATCCGCCAGATCAACGGCGGACCGGCAAACGCCAGTCCGCAATAATCGCGACTTACTCTGCTGCGCGATTCAGCCAGTCGAACATATTATCCACCGAAAGCTGCGCGGGCGCGCGCGTTGCTGGCTGCCCCGCTTTAAGCAGCAGCAACGTCGGCAGGCCGCGCACGCCGAGCGTGGTCGCCAGATCCTGATGCTGGTCGGCATCCAGATAGCGCGTATCCAGTTGAGCAATTCGCGAGCTGAGTTTCTCATGCGCCAGCAGTTGCCAGAGCTTGCGGCAGTGCACGCAGCGCTCCGCGCCTACGAACAGCAGCACGGGCCTTTTACTCTCCAGCTCGCTCGCCGCGCTTATCGGCGTGAACGCGCTTTCCGCGACGCGGAACAGCTTCGGACTGCGGCGCAGGGTATCGTTATCGGTTGCCACGCACAGCGCATCGGCGCTCTTACTGTACGGCTGTACGCCCGCCACCCGCACCACGCTTTGCGCCGGTCCCGCTGCCGCCGCACCGGGCTGGCGCAGGGTTCGTACATCGACCGCCGCAATCGGCGTCTCCTGCGGCTGCGCCAGCTGCGGGATCCAGGCGTAGGGAATGCGGTAGGCGCGATAGACCATATTGTTGTTCAGCGTCTTGCCCCAGAACGGCGAAAGATATTCCCAGACAATTTCGTGATCGCGGGTCACTTCAAAAATGCGCCCGTTCGATCCTTCGTTAATCAGGGTATTGCCGTTTTCCAGGCGCTGCATATTGCTGATGTACGGGCTGTAAAAGCGGTACGAATCGGTCGGCTGCGGCAAATCCGCTTCATAAGGCGAATAGCGCCATTCGATATCAAGGGTCAGCGGATTGATCTCCAGGATCCGGGAGTAATCGCGCCAGGCGTTTTTCACTCCGTCCGCCGATGCCGGATTCGGCGCGCCGTATCCGGCCCAGCCGCCGTTATCGAAAATCAGGATATTGCCCGCGCCCGGTAGCCCCTGCGGGATCATATGCGCATGATGCTGACCGATAATCCAGCCGATGTGTTTCAACTCCGGTTTGCTGTAGTCCGGGCCCAGCTTCCAGACGATCTTGCCGCTCTGTTTGTCGATAATGGCGATAATGTTGGATTCACGGGCGTCCCAGATAATGTTGTCAGGATGAAAACGCGCATCGCCAGCGTCATACCACTTATTCGGCCCCAGCGCCGACATCGAATTGATATGCATCCAGTCGCCCATTCCACCGCCGCTGGCGCGCATATTCGGATTGTTGTAGAGCGCGGTACGCGCCGCGTCGTCGAAACCCAGCTCATGGAAATGGTCGCTGCAGCGCCACTCCCACACCACGTTGCCCTGCCAGTCGACTTCAATAATGGTGTCGTCCAGCAGCAGCTTGTCGGAGATCGCTTCGTTCAGCAGGTTGGTATGGGCGAGGATCAGGGTATTGCCGCCATCCACCTGCGGCTCCAGCCCCGGCGCGTAATAGCCCACCGGATTGCCTGCCCGCTGATAGTCGTGATGAGCTCGCGCCATCCAGCGCGTTTCATTGCCGGGATCGCTCACCTGCTCATAGCGATCGAATTTCCAGGTCACATTGCCTTCCCAGTCCACCTGGATCAGATCGAGCATATCCTGCATGCCGTAGCGCGGATCGCGCTCGCCGCTGTGGCCAAGGATGGCGCCGCCGGGCAGGATTTTATTGGGAAATCCATGCAGTTCAGGCCATTCGCGTACCACGTGACCGTTCATATCCACCAGCACCGCGCCGTGTTCGGTGGCCTGGAAAAGGGTGTAGCCGCTCCAGGCGCGCTGCGGATCGTAGAGGGTGGCGCCGGTCGGGAAGACGGAGGGGTGTCCCATAAGTTGCTCCTTACATTAAAGAATCAGGCAGAAGTAATCAGATTGCGTATCTGGCGGCAGGCGGCGGTAAACGCGGCATCATCGCGCTGGCGCGGATGGGGCAGCGCCAGGCTTACCACTTCCCGTATCCGCCCCGGACGCGGCGAGAGCACAACGACCCGGTCGGCCAGGGCGACGGCTTCTTCCACATCGTGCGTCACCAGCAGCGTGGTGGTTCCCGCGCGCTGATGTATCTGTAAAAGTTCCTGCTGCAGGGTATGGCGCGTCAGGGCATCCAGCGCGCCGAAAGGCTCATCGAGCATCAGAATCTGCGGACGGGCCACCAGGCCGCGGGCAATGGCGACCCGCTGGGCCATACCGCCGGAGAGCTGCGCGGGCAGTGCGTTGGCGAATTCGCTGAGCTGCACGCGTTCCAGCATTTCCAGCGCCCGCTGGCGCTTATCCGCCCGGCTGAGCTTTTCATCCGCCAGACCGAGCATCACGTTGTCGAGCACCTTCAGCCACGGAAACAGGCGCGGCTCCTGAAATACGATGCCGCGCTCTTTGCCCACGCCGGTGACCGGCTCGCCGTTAATGCGAATTTCGCCCTGGGTCGCTGACTCCAGGCCTACCAGCATCCGCAGCAGCGTCGATTTACCGCAGCCGCTGCTGCCCACCAGCGCCACCAGTTCACCGGCGGCGATATCCAGGCTGAAATTCTGTAGCGCCGTTACCTGTTGCCAGGATTTACGCACGTGGCGAAAAGAGACCAGAGTTGAAGAGGTCATAGCTGCTCCTGTTGACGCCAGCGGGTGGCGCGCATTTCCAGTAAACGTCCGGCTTTATCCAGCGCCGCGCCGGTGATACCGACCAGCACCATGCCGCAGAGAATGGTGGGCATATCCAGCAGCTGCTGGGCGTTGATCATCAGGCTGCCGATGCCGACGCCGGAGGACATGAAATATTCCGCGCCGATATTGCCAAGCCAGGCGTAAATCAGCGCCAGCCGTAGACCGGCGAAGATCCCCTGCGCCGCGCCGGGAAGAATAACCCTGCGCAGGCGCGCTAATTCGCCCAGGCGCAGTACCCTGGCCACTTCATCGAGCTGCGGGTTACGCTGCAGCACGGCCTGCAGCGTGCTGAAGAACATCGGAAAGAACGACGCCAGCGCGATAAAGACGATTTTGCCGCCGTTATCGTTGCCCACCCATGCGGTCAGCAGCGGTAGCCAGGCAAACAGGGCGATATGGCGCAGCACGTTTAACGTGGGCGTGAAGATTTGCCCGGCGCGCGGGCGCAGCGCCAGCAGCAGTCCGCAGAGCAGGCCGCCCGTAATCCCCAGCGCGCCGCCGACAAAGGCCCGTCCGAGACTGGCCAACATCGCCGTAGTCAGCTCCCCGCTCAGGATGCCCTGAATAAAGCGCACCGCTACCGCCAGCGGCGAAGAGAACAAGGCTTCATCAATCCAGCCTGACTGGCTGGCCAGCTGCCACAGCGCCAGCAGAACTAACGGCAGCTGCAGCGCCCGCCAGCTGGCCTGCGGTTTCCACGCCAGGCGTCCGGCGGCAGGCTGCGGCCAGAACACCAGCCGGGAACAGGCCCGGTTCGCCGCCCACTCCATCAGCATGCCGCTCAGGCCAACCACCGCAATGGTGACGAAGACGATATCCAACTGAAACAGCTGACGACCCCAGACCATCAGGTAGCCAATACCTTCCGAAGAAGCCAGCAGTTCCACGACGATAAGCGACACCCAGGCCTGCGATAGCGCCAGACGCAGGCCGGTAAACCAACCCGGCAGGCTTGCCGGGATCACCAGCCAGCGCAGCCGCTGCCAGCGGGAAAAATTCATTACTCTTGCGGCTTCGCTCAGGGTCAACGGCACGCCGGCCACCGCCTGCTGCGTATTAATGGTCATCGGTACTACGGTGGTTTTGACGATCACCGCCAGCTTGAGGCCGTTATCGATCCCGAACAGCACCATAAACAGCGGGATCCAGCCGAGCGTCGGGATTTGCGCCAGCGCGTAAAACAGCGGTTCCACCCGCTGCGCGGCGGCCGGCACCAGGCCGAACAGCGCCCCGAGCAGCGTGCCTGCGATGGCGCCCAGCAGCAGGCCAAGCGCCAGATGCTGAAGGCTGAATCCCCACTGCGCCAGTAGATCGCCGCTCAGCAGCGACAGGGCGGTATCGGCAACCACCGACGGCGCGGGCAAAATTTGCTCCGGCATCCATCCCTCGCGCGCGGCGATGTACCACAGCAGCAGCAGTAACGCAGGCAGCAGCCACGGCCAGCCGTTAAGCCTGAACCCCGGCCTGCCGGGAGCATCCGTTCTTAAGATCATCTGCGACATTTCGGTCCACTTTTCAGTCAGTCATGTCGCTATCAAAACGTGCCTCACGCTTCGCCGCCATTGCGTAAGGCGAATAATCCCGATGCATCAAATGCATTTCAGCCTGGCGGGCACGCGGCTTCTGATTTAGCTTTTTTTCGGCAATGCTTGGCGAATAAAAGCATTTAACACGTTACCCGTCGGCTCTTTAGGGTGAGAAAAACTCAAGGGAGCAACACGTTATGATGAAAGCAATATTCAACCGCGCCTTGCTGGCGCTGGTCGCGGTCATCGGCCTGGCGTCCAGCGTCCAGGCCGAAACGCTACGCACTATCCGCATCGGCGTGCCGGACCAGAGCGCGGGCAGTAAACCCTTTATTGAGGGGCCGGTCGGCATGGCGTTTATCCGCCATCAGTTGGAAGAGGTGTTTAAGCCGCAGGGCGTGGAAGTGCAGTGGCAGTTTTTCAAAGGCGCCGGTCCGGCGGTAAATGAAGCGTTAGCCAACCGCCAGCTGGATTTTGTCTACCTCGGCGATCTGGCGGCGATTATCGGTAAGGCCAACGGGCTGCCGACGCGCCTGCTGCTGGGCAGCCGGGGTTCGGAATCTTACCTCGCGGTGACCAAAGCTTCCGGGATTAAAACCCTCGCCGATCTGAAAGGCAAACGGGTGGCGGTTTATCGCGGCACGGCGGACCAGCTGGCCTTTGACCGGGCGCTGCAAACCGTCGGCCTCAACGAGCGCAGCCTGCAGGTGATCAACCTCGACTGGAACGCCGGCAAAGCGGCGCTGGCGGCCGGTCGCGTCGATGCGGTGTGGGGCGGCGTTTCGCTGCTGGCGCTACGCGGCGATAAGATTGATGTGGTCGTCAAAAGCGGTGACTCCGGCCGCCAGAACACCACTCAGGCCGGGTTCCTCGGCACGCAGACGTTTATAGACGCCTGGCCGCAGGCGACCCAGCAGATCGTTAACGTGTTGGTGAAGAACGCCGCTGAAATCAGTGACCCCGCCAATCGCGACGCCTGGTCCGCCGAGATGGCGCAGCAGAGCCAGATCCCGCAGGCGCTGTTTCTCGAAGAGCTGCAGCCGCAGGATCTGAACTTTACCACCTCGCCGCGCATCGACCCGTTCCTGACCGCCAGCTTTAGCAGCAGCGTCGGGCAGGCTCACTCGGGCCGCCTGATCCGCAGCGCTTTCGACGTCAGCCAGTGGGTGGACGGCCAGTTTGTCGAGCGGGCGCTGAAAGCCCAGCAGCTGGAAAATCGCTGGCCGCAGTACGATGCCCAAGGCCAGGCGAAAAACGCCGGTTAACTCCCTTCCTCCTGGGCCAGCAGCTGCAGCTGATGCTGACGATCGGTATGGAGGATCATCTCTATCAGTTTCGCAACCAGCGGCGGCTGAGCCGCATGAACCGGAGAGATAATGGCAAACCGGGTCTGCATCAGCCGCCACTCTTCAGGCAGATCGCTGAGCTCCAGCTTAACCAGCCGATGGCTGTGCTGGCATAGCGCGAAGCCATCCTCGCTGGCGAAGCTAATCGCATTGGTTCGCGCCAGGGTCGAAAGCAGCGCGTAGATATGGTCGCACTGAATCGCCGGCGCGAAGTCCTGCTGCTGGCTGAGGGTCGCCAGCACTTTGCGCACGCCCGGCGGCAGATAGGGTGCCGCAAAGGGGTAACGCAGCATCGCCTGAATAGAGACCGGACCCTGTTTTGCCAGCGGATGCCCGGCATGGCAGACGAAAAAGCAGCGCTGCGGGCTGAGTGGCTGAACGCGCAGCTGCGGGTCGAGCTCTGCCTGCCAGCTGTCGGCGACGACAAAAGGATAGCTCTGGGAGGTGAGCGCCTGATGCAGAGCCAGCCAGTTATCAATCTGAAAGCGCACCTTCGCCTGCGGCAAAAGACGATGAAACTCGCCGATGGCAGCCGGAATCAGCCTCGCGGCGGGGGCCGGGCCGCAGCCAAAGGCGACCTCGCCGGTTTGCGCATCGTCCGCTTCGCGCAGCTGGCTGCTGAGCTCGACGTTAAGTTCCTGAAAACGGCGGGCGTAAGGCAGCAGCTTTTGCCCATGCAGAGTGAGCGTCGGTAGCTTGCTCTGCCGGTCAAATAAAGGATGCCCGACGCTCTGCTCCAGCGCCTGGATGCTGCGGCTGAATGCCGACTGCGACAGGCACACCGCCTCGGCCGCGCGATTAAAACTGCCGTACTCAACGAGCGCCACAAAGTTGCGCAGTTGGCGAAAATCCAGATGCATTAGCCCGCCCCACTCTCTCTCTTATTCCTCAAAAGTACTGGAGGGGAGCCTGGCGGCGCAATGGCGGGATGATGAGGATCTTTCACCTTGAAGTGAATCTGCCCGGTTGCGTCACACGCGAATATTTGTGAAATATTGTTTCACGGAGAAAAAATTTATTAATACGATAAGTTCAGGTTGGCGTTAAATAATGCGCGTTATTTTCACTGCACGATCCTGCCCCTATTAATTACGTAAGGTTTCGTAAATTTTGCGTTTGGTCATTCTGAGGCCGTAGCGAATCGGCTATAAAATATCACGGCCCGTTTTCAGTGACGAAAAACAATGATATGAAGCCCAGACTCTCTCACGCGCTACTGTTTGTTCCTTTTTTGCTTTTGGCAGGATGTTCATCCTCATCGAAACCGCATAAAACCGCCGCCCAGAGTAGTCACTCGACCATCGACGGAGGTTCAGACGATCTGATCCCGGTGATCGCCGCGCTGCACGATCAAATGCATACCTGGGAGGGAACGCCCTACGAATGGGGCGGGACGGAGCAAAGCGGCGTCGACTGCTCCGGGTTTGTCTGGCGCACGCTCAAAGATCGCTTCAACCTGCCGATGGAGCGCATTACGACGCGCGAGCTTCTGCATATGGGCGAGCGCGTAAGCCCGCGGCAGCTGCGGCCGGGAGATTTAGTCTTCTTCCGTATTAAAGGCGGCATGCACGTCGGTTTCTATGATACCGACCGTAATTTTCTTCATGCCTCCACCAGCCAGGGCGTGATGCGCTCTTCGCTGGATAATCCATACTGGCAATCGGTATTCTACCAGGCTCGCCGCCTGCCGAAGGAATATAACGCCCAGATAACCATGAATAACGATAATCTGCATCTGGCAAAAAATCGTTAATCACTCATAACAAAGCCGCCCTGTCACCACGGCGGCTTTGTTGTCTGTTAGCTGTTAACTTATCAGAACTGATAGGTCATACCGACAGCAACGATATCATCATCGTTGATGCCGAGCTTATTATCGCTCTTCAGCTGGTTAATTTTGTAATCCACAAAGGCATTCATATTTTTGTTGAAGTAATACGTCACGCCAACATCAATATAGTTGACCAGATCTTCGCTGCCTACTCCCTCAATATCCTTACCTTTTGACAGCACGTAGCCCAGGGACGGACGCAGTCCGAAATCGAACTGGTACTGCGCCACGGCTTCGAAGTTCTGCGCTTTATTGGCAAAACCGCCGCTGATTGGCGTCATTTTGCGGGTTTCTGAGTACATGGTCGCCAGGTAAATATTGTTGGCGTCATATTTCAGGCCGGTTGCCCAGGCTTCCGCTTTTTTACCCGTACCGCGAGACAGCAGGTTCTGGTCGTTCGTGCGATCGGAGCTGGTATAGGCCGCGCTGACGGCAAAGTCGCTGCCGCCGAAGTCGTAGCTTAGGGCGGTACCGAAACCGTCGCCGTTCTGTTTCTTCGCGTCGCGACCTTCGTTTTTGCCCTGATATTGCAGGGTCAGATTCAGGCCATCTACCACGCCGAAGAAATCGGTGTTGCGCCAGGTGGCCAGGCCGCTGGCGCGTTTGGTCATAAAGTTATCGGTCTGAGCGGAAGAGTCGCCGCCGAATTCCGGGAACATATCGGTCCAGGCTTCGACGTCGTACAGCGCGCCGAGGTTACGACCATAGTCGAATGAGCCGTAGTTTTTCACTTTCACCCCGGCGAACGCCAGACGCGTTTTCTGCGTGGAGTCGCTTTCGGTTTTGTTGCCGGAGAACTCCGATTCCCAACGGCCGTAGCCGGTCAGATCGTCGTTAATCTGCGTTTCACCTTTAATGCCGAAACGAACGTAAGTCTGATCGCCATCTTTGCTGTCATAGTCGCTCATATAGTGCATCGCTTTGACTTTGCCGTAGACGTCCAGTTTATTACCGTTTTTATTATAAACTTCTGCCGCCTGGGTAGCCGAAGAAGCAATAAGACCCATCATCATTAATGCCAGTGAGCTCTTTTTCATTATTCAGTCCTGGTAATTTATTTATACGCGCTAATCAATTCCGGGCGGAAGCCCTGTCAAAAACTGCAGGTTTTTTAACGCTCTAATATTAAAAATTTATGACAACATGGAACTTTTACTTAAAAAGAGTATTAAATTATTTCCGTCATGAATGTGTCATATTTTCTCGCCAGAATGCCCGATCCGCGCAATGAAGTGGTTCGTCCACCACGCCAGGTGTTGGCAAGCGGGCTCACTCCTGTTACAACATCAACTCGATATCGAAACTCCTTTTTGAACGGCAGAGAATCATGAGTGATAGCCAGACGCTGGTGGTAAAACTGGGCACCAGTGTTTTAACGGGCGGATCCCGCCGCCTGAACCGCGCCCATATCGTTGAATTAGTGCGTCAGTGCGCGCAGCTGCACGCGATGGGACATCGAATTGTGATCGTCACCTCCGGGGCGATAGCCGCCGGACGTGAGCACCTCGGCTACCCGGAACTGCCCGCGACCATTGCGTCGAAACAGCTGCTGGCAGCTGTCGGCCAGAGCCGTCTTATCCAGCTGTGGGAACAGCTTTTTTCTATTTATGGCATTCACGTTGGCCAGATGCTGCTGACCCGCGCCGATATGGAAGACCGCGAACGCTTCCTTAACGCCCGCGATACCCTGCGCGCGCTGCTGGATAACAATATCGTGCCGGTCATTAATGAAAATGACGCCGTGGCGACCGCTGAAATTAAAGTCGGCGATAACGATAATCTTTCGGCGCTGGCGGCAATTCTCGCGGGCGCCGATAAACTGCTGCTGCTGACCGATCAGCAGGGGCTGTTCACCGCCGACCCGCGCAACAACCCGCAGGCCGAGCTGATTAAAGACGTTTACGGCATTGATGACGCCCTGCGCGCTATCGCGGGCGATAGCGTGTCGGGTTTAGGTACCGGCGGTATGGGCACCAAGCTGCAGGCCGCCGACGTCGCCTGCCGCGCGGGTATTGATACGATCATTGCCGCCGGTAGCCGCCCTGGCGTGATTGGCGACGTGATGGAGGGGGTTTCCGTAGGCACCCGCTTCCACGCCCAGGAGTCGCCGCTGGAAAACCGCAAACGCTGGATTTTCGGCGCGCCGCCGGCGGGCGAAATTACCGTTGACGCCGGTGCGACCCAGGCAATTCTTGAACGCGGCAGTTCCCTGCTGCCGAAAGGGATTAAAACCATCACCGGCAACTTCTCGCGCGGCGAAGTGATCCGCATCCGCAGCCTTGAAGGCCGCGATATCGCCCACGGCGTCAGCCGCTATAACAGCGATGCGCTGCGCCGTATCGCCGGGCAGCACTCGCAGCAGATCGATGCCATTCTGGGCTATGAATATGGCCCGGTCGCCGTCCACCGTGACGACATGATTATCCGTTAAGGAGCTGAAAATGCTGGAACAAATGGGCATTGCTGCCAAAGCGGCCTCGTACAAACTCGCGCAGCTTTCAAGCCGCGAAAAAAACCAGGTGCTGGAAAAGATTGCCGACTATCTTGAAGCGCAGACCGACGCGATCCTGCGGGCTAACGCTGAGGATCTGGCGGAAGCGCGCGCTAACGGTTTGAGCGAGGCGCTGCTCGATCGCCTGGCGCTCAACCCGGCGCGCCTGAGCGGGATTGCTCACGATGTTCGTCAGGTCTGCAACCTGGCGGACCCGGTTGGTCAGGTGATCGACGGTGGCCTGCTGGACAGCGGCCTGCGCATTGAGCGCCGCCGCGTGCCGCTGGGCGTGGTCGGCGTGATTTACGAAGCGCGCCCGAACGTGACCGTCGACGTCGCCTCTCTGTGCCTGAAAACCGGCAACGCGGCGATTCTGCGCGGCGGCAAAGAGACCTGGCGCACCAATGCCGCCACGGTGAAAGTGATTCAGCAGGCGCTGCAGGAGTGCGGCTTACCGGCAGCCACCGTCCAGGCGATTGAGAGTCCGGATCGGGCGCTGGTCGGCGAGATGCTGAAGATGGATAAGTATATCGATATGCTGATCCCGCGCGGCGGCGCAGGTTTGCATAAGCTGTGCCGCGAACAGTCGACGATTCCGGTGATCACCGGCGGGATCGGCGTTTGCCATATTTATATCGACCACTCCGCTGACGTTGCCGAAGCGCTGAAAGTGATCGTTAACGCCAAAGTGCAGCGCCCGAGCGCCTGTAACTCGGTCGAAACGCTGCTGGTACATCAGGATATCGCCGAACGCTTCCTGCCCGCGCTGAGCAAGCAGATGGCGGAAAGCGGCGTCAGCCTGCACGCCGATGCGGCCTCCCTGCCCGCGCTGCAAAACGGCCCGGCCAGCGTAGAGCCGGTGAAAGCGGAGCAGTATGACAATGAGTACCTGTCGCTGGATCTGAACGTGAAGGTGGTGGCCGATCAGGATGAAGCGGTAGCGCATATTCGCGAGCACGGTACTCAGCATTCCGACGCCATCCTGACGCGCACCCTGGGCAACGCGAACCGCTTTATCAACGAGGTGGACTCCTCGGCAGTGTACGTCAACGCTTCTACCCGCTTTACCGACGGCGGCCAGTTCGGCCTCGGCGCGGAAGTGGCGGTCAGCACCCAGAAGCTGCACGCGCGCGGCCCGATGGGGCTGGAAGCCCTGACGACCTATAAGTGGATTGGTTTCGGCGACGATACCATTCGTGCTTAATGCGCATTGGGTGATGCAAAAGTAGCCGTTTGATTCACAAGGGCATTGACGCATCACCCACTTAGTTTTAACCTTCTAACCCGTGCTTACGCTCGTCAGCACGTCTTGCAGGGCCGATATAGCTCAGTTGGTAGAGCAGCGCATTCGTAATGCGAAGGTCGTAGGTTCGACTCCTATTATCGGCACTCACACAACAAAATCCATTAAAAACAATAACTTAAAGAGTGTTTCTCTTTCAAGTTACGATCTTCTTTTAAGGGATTCTATGACCAACAGTTGCCGCTATGGTTAACAGTGGCTATTCAGGGATGTTAGCACGTAGCGGCCTGTAGTTGTAAAGCTCGAACAGGTACAAAGCGTGAACAGTCTACACGAACCGCTATCAACTCGAAGCTAATGACGCTGCCAACGTCTCTAAACCATCCCGAAACAGATTGATCACACGCATTTAAGCCCGATGCCCCTCACTGAGGGATAAACAGGTTTATGGTGATATTGGTACTTGCACACCACATGCAAGCTCTATCAGAGTCTCGCTCACGCTCCGAAAGGTACACGAGCATCCTGATAAGGTGTGATCCCTCTGACAATCTGATGACGTCGCTACGCTCCGCTTGTTTCTGTATCACCAACGGGGCTTTATGGCTGCTATTGTTTAAACTTAAGAACATACTAGTCGGAGAAAAAAGATGAGCGTTACGTATAAAATCACTTACGAACACAGAGACGGTAACGAAACCAGATCGGAAGAAGTGTTACTTCAATCTGACAACGAACCAACACAAGATGAAATATACGATGCAGTAAGAAGAGATACTGCAAGACTTAGCTCCCCAAAACCAGGGACAACGGCGGTAGCTGGATTCTCTGTTATTGCTGTAGTGCCAGTTCCTTAACAAGCAAGGGGGCATTACGCCCCCTCGTATCATTCCTATAAATCCCGTAGCCATTAATGGATTTATACGACCTTAATTAATGAGTAAATACCATCTGGCTTAAGATAATCAATGATATCGAAGAAGGATATGAATAACTCCCACGGACCTAAGGCGTAGCAGTGGATTTCATATGGAGCAAAATGAAAAGTTAATCCTGATTCAGTAATGGTGAAAATATCCAGTTTACTATCCGTTATCCCTCTAATTAACCATTCCATATCAGATTCCTCAGGTTTTTCTCCCGTTCTTTCCCAAAATACACGGGGCGCATCCGATATAAGCCTTTCTTTAATTTTGTTAATAGCATCGTACCCTTTTTCATCAATGAAGAGATCATATAATGAAAATTTATAGGAATAATCACCGTCGGTTACTACGAAATTGCTAACATCGAAATGGCTATTCGGGTGAGCTGCGCCTGCACCATACCAATTGACACTATGGAGAATACTTAGGATATGGTTATTACAGTATGCAATGTAATATCCTTCAATATAGTCACTGGTATAAGTACTTTTACACTCTTCATTCCAACCAAAATTACTTGGCCAAGGTGAAGTTCTGTTATCGAAAACTAAGCGCGTGGCCCGACCTTTGAAATAGTTAGATATGATCTTTGCTGACTGAGGATGAGTTTGGTTAGAAACAATCGGATAGGTTATATCAATTTCATGTCCAGGTATGCTGTTATATTCTTCCTTAAATATTTCACTTGTGAATGTAAAATCACCGTACGTTACCCCTTTCGCAATTTCAATGTTTTGTTGAGTTGCAGCTAATGCTAACGATTTTTCTAACAACGCCCAGCCATCTTCACGTTTATAATCGATGTATTGAATTTTTGAAGATATGAATGTTGGGACAGGTGAATCATCAATAAGGATGGGTATAACAAATATGTCATCAGGTTTGTAATATTTTAATTTATCAATAGCCTCATTCATTTCACGCCTGATATAACCATTTTTTTGACAGCTAATTTTGCTAAGAATAATAATTATAACATTTGCACTGCTAAAGTTTTTTTGAATTTCGTTGTCCCAATTTACACCCGCAGGAATATCCCTTATATCCATCCAAGGACTATAACCATTGTTTTTTAATTTCTCATAAATTGACTCTGTAACCTTTTCATCTTCTTTTGCGTGAGCCAAAAATAATTTCATTCCTGATCTCCATTAGAGAATATTCGATATATTTTAACATCAGTGAGTGCAAAGTTTACATTCATTATATTGCAAGCTGGAGGGCGAGGGTAGCCTTTAAGATGTATTTAAATGATCTAAGTGCTATGTTCGCTTCCAGAGTTTCACCTCCTTCGGATTAACGCGCTCCGTAGCGTCACATCAGAAAAAAACTGATTATCGGCTGGTATTCCGTCTTCACTCCTCTGAGTCCTCCGTATCGAATGTTTTCGTATAGGGGCATTTCCCCTTAGTTAGGTAGGTGAATGTGTAGATACTGTTCTCATAGATGCAAAGAGTCTTACCGTTCTCCGTCTGTTCCTCCAGTGGATCCGTCATTGTGATTTTAGTTGCCATAGCCTGACCACTGAGAATCAATAGACCCAACAAAATTAGTTTTTTCATATCAACCCCCTCTCGCCTGTTCTAATTCATTTTACCACGGCTCTACGTCCGCTCTACTGAGCAGAAAAATATCACTATCGCTCAAAATTGCAGCAAAATTGAAATATCAGACTGACTCTTGATAGTCTCGAAAGGACTTCCTTGATGCCCTTGCCGGGGCGGTGAACCCGACGGCCAGAGTCATCATCGTTACCGATGCGGGCTTCCAGAATGCCTGGTTCCGGCATATCCGGTCGCTCGGATGGGATTTTATTGGCCGTG
>NZ_JBLURD010000003.1:0-355411 GCF_051209435.1 Klebsiella sp. HN106
GAGACTTGGTATTCATTTTTCGTCCGAAGACGTTAAGAATCCATGTCACTTTGAGTGCCCACACAGATTGTCTGATAAATTGTTAAAGAGCAGTGCAACGCGGCTTTCGCTCACCGTTGCGAGGTGGCGTATATTACGCTTTCCTCTTTCAGAGTCAACCCTGTTTTTCAGGATTTTTTCTCTTCAACCAACCGGCTGTTTGTGTGAAGTGATTCACATCTGCCGTGTCAGTGGGAGCGCATTATAGGGAGCTGCCGGGATATAGCAACCCTAAAAATACAAAAAACTTATCAAGCGCTCATAATTTAAACTTTTCACGATTAACCTTTGCTACGAAAAACCGTAAGAACCCAGGAACTACAAGGCCTGCAGCGCATTTTAGCCAAAAATGAGATTTTGCAAAAAACGGCGTTACCCACTTCAGGTTTTCCCTCTTTTATGGTGCCGTTAGTTCAGATGATGAATTAAGCATCAGCCTTGACCCATGACAAAGCGGCTTGAGGGTGCATATTTCTATAATCAGGCCCGTTTCTTCTTATTGGTATAAACCTATGGCTTATCAACTCAACATTAACTGGCCCGAGTTTTTAGAAAAGTACTGGCAAAAGCAGCCGGTGGTATTAAAGAAGGCTTTCGCGAATTTCGTCGATCCGATTACCCCGGATGAACTGGCCGGGCTGGCCATGGAACCGGAAGTCGATAGTCGACTGGTGAGCCTTAAGAATGGTCAATGGCAGGCCAGCAACGGGCCGTTTGAACATTTTGATGGCCTGGGCGAAACCGGCTGGTCGCTATTGGCTCAGGCGGTAAACCACTGGCACATGCCCGCCGCTGAGCTGGTGCGCCCTTTCCGCGTACTGCCGGACTGGCGTTTAGACGACCTGATGATCTCCTTTTCCGTACCGGGCGGCGGCGTGGGCCCGCACATCGACCAGTACGATGTCTTTATTATTCAGGGCATGGGTAGCCGCCGCTGGCGCGTGGGCGATAAGCTGCCGATGCGTCAGTTCTGCCCGCATCCCGCGCTGCTGCACGTCGACCCGTTCCCGCCGATTATTGATGAGGATCTGGAGCCCGGCGATATTTTGTACATTCCGCCGGGATTCCCGCACGACGGAATCACTCACGAAACGGCGCTGAACTACTCCGTTGGCTTCCGCGGGCCAAACGGCCGCGATTTGATCAGCAGCTTTGCCGATTACGCGCTGGAAAACGATCTCGGCGGCGAGCACTACAGCGATCCGGATTTAACCTGCCGTGAACATCCAGGCCGGGTTGAAGAGTATGAACTGGAACGTCTGCGCGGCATGATGATCGAGATGATTAGCCAGCCGGAAGATTTCCGCCAGTGGTTTGGACGTTTTGCTACCACGCCGCGCCACGAGCTGGATATTGCGCCAGCTGAACCGCCTTATGCAGAAGAAGAGATTGTCGACGCACTCGAGGGAGGCGAAATGCTGACTCGCCTGAGCGGCCTGCGGGTACTGCACATTGGCGATGACTTTTTTGTGAATAGTGAACAGCTTGAGCCAACCGAGCCTGCGGCACTGGACGCGCTTTGCCGCTATACCCTGCTGGGTAAAGATGAGTTAGGTGAGGCCGCACTGCGCAATCCGGCCTTTATCGCCGAGCTGACCCGTTTGATTAACCAGGGCTATTGGTTCTTCGACGAATAGCGCTTCATCATCTGTTCATATAAAGAAGGCGCGAATAGCGCCTTCTTCTTTTATATCACTACGACGTTATTTTCCGAGCAGCGTCTCATACTGCGCCTGGAACTGCGGCGCGTTCCATGAACCATCAAACAGGGTGTAAGTAATATATCCTTTGTTGAGCCAGCCCGAGTCATTATCCCCTTCCGCCGGTTTTATCGCTTCCGGATTCATCGTCTGTTTTGCAGTGCCGTCCGCCAGCAGTTCATAACCAATCTGCGGCGCGGGGAACTGTTCATTCTCAATATAATGAACGCCCTTAATTTCAGCCGACGGCAGCGGCGGATAGTTAATGCTCAAACCGGACCCTTGCGGCAAAATCGGGCTTCCCGGTTTATGCGCGGCGTTAAGTTTATCAACCAGCGAGACAACGTAATCCACCGAGTCAGGCCAGTACTTATGCGTGCTCGGCCATTTGTTCTTCATCTCTTCTTCCGTGAATCGGTAGCCAATACTGGCGGCAATCGCCGGGAAGCCATAGCGAATGGCGCGGGCTGCAGCGCTAACGGTACCGGAGTTAACCTGCGCCATACCGGTATTGGGGCCGTCGTTAACGCCCGAGATCACCAGATCCGGCGGCGCGTCTTTCAGCACGCCCCACAGGCCGAAATCCAGCGCGTCGGCGGGCGTTCCCGGGAAGCAGTAGCGTTTGTCAGCGGCTTTTTTGACATCAAAGACCTTACCCGTCTTAAAGGTGATTGCCGACCCGATCCCGCTCTGATTCGTTGCCGGCGCCACCATCCAGACGTCATATCCTTTGGCCGCCAATTTTTCCTGCAGCGATGTGGTTCCCACAGACTGGCAGCCATCGTCGTTAACCAACAGTATTTTCAGCGGTTTTTCAGCAGCCTGTACGCCAGCGGCAGATAACGCCAGAATGGCGGCAGTCAGAATTTTCGTTCTCATCATCACTCCTTGTTAGGTAGCAGAGGTATTTATCAGGCGCAAAAAAAAACCTAAGACTCCTGCCGCACGCCAAATTGGCGGACAGGAGTCTTAGGTTTTGCCTGTGGTCAGTAACAATCCCAGAGTGAAGCGAAAATAACGCCAGTGCGCGGCAGAGTCCAGAGCGGACATCATTATTTTGTGACGGAGATCAATCCCCAATAATTATTTAAGTCAAAAACTGCCAATTATTCTGAAAATTAAACTTAAGATACATCTCAACCAGCAAAATTACCTTCATGAAGACGATCACATTTATTGACAATAACAATAAATAGAGGGTGTCTTTTTGCATAATTAGTGCTAACGTCGCCACTGTTGGATTGTTACTGTCAAGAACAGGCGAAACCTACGTCATAGAGTTCGAGCGAACATAGCTTTATTTATGCTTCGCGTCGAATATCTGACGTAGGTTTTTTTTTGCTTATAAAAAGACCATTCAGGTGGAGCGTTATATGAAGAAGTGGCTTATAGCATTAATGATAGCGGCAGGTGCGGCAACCTGCTCGGCAGCGGAAGTTAAAAACGACGATGGCGTGAATATCTATTTCGCTCGTCACGGCAAAACGCTGCTGAATACGTTTGACCGCGTACAGGGTTGGGCTGACTCCCCGCTTACTGAAGACGGCATTCGCGTCGCACGTTATCTCGGCGAGGGACTAAAAGGCATTCCATTTGATAGCTTCTATTCCAGCGATGCCGGACGTCAGCGTGAAACCATGCAGGTGATACTTAAGCAAGCCGGAGTAAGTGATTACAAACTTACTGAGCTAAGCGGCCTGCGGGAAGCCTTCTTCGGCGGTTTTGAAGGCGGCTATAACAAAGATATGGCCGACGCCGGCGCCAAACAGCTGGGGCTTAAAGATGGCGCTGCGCTGTTCAGCCAAATGAAAGCGGGCACCCTGGCCGTTGATACCAACCAGAATGCGCTGGCTGCAGCCGATCCCAAAGGCATGGCGGAAAACTATCAGCAGGTAAAAACCCGCACCCAGGCAGCGCTGCATACCATCGTTGAAAACGCGCAGGCCCGGGGCGATAAAAACGTGCTGGCGATTTCATCCGGTACCGCAATGCAGATCATGATTTCCGACTTAACGGACGATAACGCGAAAAACAAACCGCTTGCCAATGCCGCGGTGGTTAAAATTGTTTATAAAGACGGCAAATATACCGTTCCTGAAATCGGCACTATGAAATATGTCGAAGCCGGAAAACAGGCTCTCGATAAAAAATAATACCCACGCTTAATTATTTATTACGGCAGACTTCAGGCGAAAACACCTCGCCTGGATCGCTGCGTCCCTACTCTGGGGTTTATTATGAAAATCAATACTACAACAGTCGCCATTATGCTGCTGGCTATTCCCGCCAGCGCCTGGTCAGCTTCGACCACTAACAGTCTGAAGGAGCGCGATTATATCGATACCGTGCTCAACGATCCGTTATTCAGCCAGTCTCATCTGAATTTATCCTTTAAAAACTACTGGAAATATCTTAAGGAAGAAGAGACCGAGCCGAAGAAAGTCCATAATGCCTGGGGTCAGGGCGTCGCCGTCGATTATCAGTCCGGCTATTTTGCCGATATTATTGGCTTTGATGCCACATACTACGGGGCGGTAAAGCTCGGCGCCAGCGATTACTTTAACTCCCGCGGCGTACTCTATAACAACGGCAGCGGAAATAACAAAAGCAACGCTGAAGGCTTTTCCAAATTTGGTCAACGCAATATCAAGCTGCAGTATCGCCTGGCGGACACTCATCTGAACGCCCGCTGGGGCTGGCAGACGATGAAAAACTTTGGCGTCATCTCCAACTCGACCCGCCTCTCTCCAACCACCTACCTGGGCTGGACCGGCGCGGTGAACTACGGTCCCTTCACGCTGCGCGGCGCGTACATCGAAAGCGCGATGGATCGTAACTCGCCGGATAAGAAACGCTTCCAGACCAACAGCGGACAGTACATTAACCATATCGCCAGCGGCGATATTCTGTGGCAAAGCGAGCACCTGAACATGCAGTACGGCTATGGTGAAAGCGACAACTATCTGCGCCGCCATATTCTGTTTACCAATATTAAGCCGATAAAAGCGCTGAACATCGGTACTCAGGTCTACGCCACTCACGCGCTGGACGAGTATAAAGCGATGCCGGCAAATAAGCGTGACTTTGACGATGATGCCTGGCACATCGCCATGGATGTGAAGTGGCAGGCGGACAACTGGAGCACCAAGTGGGGTCTGGGCTATACCGATGCGAATAAGGCCAATGAAGTGGGCTTCTACCCGCGCCATATGAGTAAAAACTCGCGCGGGACCTTTATCTCAATGGCTTACGCCGGCAACGACTATATGCGCGACGGTGAACTGGTTCTCTCTAATATGTCGGACTATAACCTGACGCCGGAGCTGGCTATCGGTCTCGCCGGCAACATCGCCCAGTTTAACTACCGCGGCAACCACGTCCGTACCGGGGAAATTAACGCCTTCAGCCGCTGGGTGCCGACGCACCCGAGACTGAAAAATCTCACCGTCTGGGCGATGTTCGGGCCGGGCTGGTCCTATAAGATGAATGGCAAAACGCCGGTGCTTACCGACGGCCATTACAGCCGGGCCAACTCGCTCTCTTCGGAAGTGATTATCGAATATAAATTTAATCTGTTCTGATACGCCCGCCCCGCCGGTCATGGCGGGGCAGCCCTCCCCGGCTACTTCTTCACCTCATTAAGCTCATCGTTATAGCTTTCCCGCGTCACGCAGACGCACAGGATGGTAATTAGCGCCATGCAGGCGAGAAACAGCGAGATGGGCCACGATGCGCCACCGGACCACACCAGCAGTAAGGTACCGATCATCGGCGTTAAGCCGCCGACGATATTCGCCAACTGGAAGCCGAGCGACACGCCGGTGTAGCGCACGCTGGTGTCAAAAAGCTCCGAAAAGAAGGCGGGCTGGACGCTGAACATCATGCCCAGCCCCACGGAATAGCAGAAGGTGGTGGCGAACATAAACATCTTCACCGAGCCGGAGTCGATCATCCAGAACAGCGGGAAGGCAAAGATCAGCGTGATCGCGGCGCCGGCCAGATAGACCGGTCGGCGGCCAATTTTATCGGACAGCCAGCCGAAGAAAGGAAAGGTAAAAATGCCGACAAAACTGGCCAGCAGCAGCCCGTTCAGCGCCGTTTCGCGAGTAAAGTTGAGTTCCCGGGTCACGTAGGACATAAAGAACGCCACCGTCAGCCAGCCCAGAACAATCTCCCCCATGCGCATACCCATCGCCAGGAATACCGCTTTACGGTGATGTTTGAGCACGGTGAGAACAGGAAACTTCTGCTCGGCCGCTTTCGGCGCGTTCTGCTGCTGCTTCTGATTCTCCTGAAACACCGGCGTCTCTTCGATCCTTGAGCGGATAAACATCCCGACGAACAGCAGCGCGATGCTTAACAGGAAAGGCACGCGCCAGCCCCAGGACATCAGGTCATCCTCCGGCAGCATCACCACCAGCGCAAAAACGCCGGTGGCGATAAACAGGCCAAGCACGTTGCCCAACTGAACAAAGGTGCCGAAAAAGCCCCGGCGATGGCGCGGCGCATACTCGGTGATCAGCGTCGTCGCCCCGCCCCATTCGCCGCCGATGGCAAAGCCCTGGCAGAGGCGCAAAAAGATAAGTATCAACGGCGCTGCGTTGCCTATGGTGTCGTAGCTGGGGATTAATCCTATGAAAAACGTCGAAATACCCATAATCATCAGCGACAGAACCAGCGATTTCTTGCGGCCGATCTTATCGCCATAGTGGCCAAATACGATGGCACCGATGGGCCGGCTAACGAAGGTAATCGACAGCGTCAGGAAGGATACCAGCAGCGCCATCAGCGGCGAGAGGTTAGGAAAAAACAGCGACGGAAACACCAGCGCGGCGGCGGTGCCGTAGATAAAAAAGTCATAGAACTCAATCGTTGTGCCAGAAAGACCGGAGCCCAGCACGGTGAGCAGCTTTCTTCTTTCATGGGTTTGTTGCGATGTTTGTTCATTTTTTGCAGGGGCAATGGCGGGCGAGGTAAGCAGGGTCATCATTAAATCCTCTGTCCTGAATCATTATTGTTTAGTCGGGCAGCGCCTGGCTAACATCGTTGGCGAGGGAAAATCACCAACAAGCTAACTCGAATTAGCTAATTATAACAAGATACAGAAATTCACAACGTAAATGCTAAAAGAGTGTGACCAGGATCGGTTAAATTTTAACACTCCTGTCAATCACCCCAGACAAAATGCTCAAACGGAAAAATAAATAATTCAATAATTTCAATTCATTAAATATCAAACCTGAATTTACCGTCCTCGCTGCGCTTCCCGCCCGCCTTTCTGCCCGCCTTTAAACCGCCTCAGCAAACTTTCCTCGTCACTTCACCCCACCTTTTAAAATAATGTTTTTAAAATTAATTAGTTAAAAATTTCACATTGATAGCCATCACAAATCCCCGGCAAAGGGTTTGTCCCTGTCTTTTTTTTATCCTAATTTGCTAATTCGAGTTAGCCATAGAAATCAGTCTGCCTGAAGCGGCTGATGCGGCGCTAATCCCTGCGCAGAACGATCAACGATAACTAAGCGACCTACCCCCTACAGGAGAAATTCACATGTTGAATTTAACGTTACCCGCCGAAGCCGGGCTTATTACCCCGCAGCCAGGCGAAGTCTTGATGGTCACCAATGCGGATCTCCGCGAACCGGCTAACGTCACCTGCTGGCCCACGCAGAAGCTGTTTGAACAGCGTCTGGAAACGGCGCTGGAAACATTAGGCTACCGCCTGCGCCGCGCCCATCCGGTCAACGAACGCCGCGGCCACGGGTTTATCAGCAGCCAGAAAGAGGGTAGCGAGCTGTTTGCCGGGATCGATCCGGATGCGCCGATTATTGTCCTGCTTACCGCCTGGCAATACTCCCATCACCTTGCGCCTTCGCTGGTACATCATCGCGGCCCTATTTTGCTGCTCGCCAATTTTGACGGCACCTGGCCGGGCCTCGTCGGCATGCTCTGTATGGCAGGCTGCCTCACCAGCCTGGAGCGCAACTACTCGCGGCTGTGGTCGGAAACCTTCGCCGACGAGGCGTTTATTCGCGGCCTGGACACCTGGCTGCGCGATGGCCATCTCAGCCATAAGCTCGGCTATCTGCATCCGGTTGCGCCCAGCGCGCCGCTGCTGGCCAGCGAAGCCGGACAGATTGGCGTGAAGGTTGGGCAGTCGATCCTCAAACACAAAGCCATTGTCGGCCTGTTCGATACCTTCTGTATGGGGATGATCAACGGCGTGTTCCCGCAAAAAGCGATGATCGACGTAGGGATTCCGGTGGAGTCGCTGTCGCAATCGGCGCTGCTGGTTGAAATGAACAAAGTGCCGACCGACCTGCGCGAAGCCTGTCTCGACTGGTATGAGACCCGCGGCATGCGCTTCCGGTTCGGCGCCGACGGGACGAAGGAACTGACCCGGGAGCAGGTGCTGGAACAGTGCGCGATGATGATCGCCATGGCGCGCTTCGTGAAGCGCTTCGGCCTGACGGCGGTGGGCGTGCAGTATCAGCAGGGGCTCAAAGACAGCTGCGCCGCCTCGGATTTTGCCGAAGGCGCCATCGGCAACGCGGAACGTTTCCCGATCCCGGATGAGAACGGCGAGATCGTCTGCCCGGACGCGCCGATCCCCTGCATCAACGAGGTGGATATGGGCAGCGCCATCCCACAGGTGATGCTGGCGAAGCTGCTCGGCGCACTGGGCATGGCGAGCGAAACCACCCTTCACGATATCCGCTGGGGTAGCGAATACAACGGCACGTTCTACTGGGATCTGGAGATCTCCGGCGCGGTGCCGTTCGCCCATCTGAAGGGCGGGATCGCCGGGGCCACCGGCTATCGCCAGCCGGCGATGTTCTTCCCCTACGGCGGCTCGACCATTGCCGGTCAGGGCAAAGCCGGACGCTTTATCTGGGCGCGAGCGCATTACGAAGGTACCCAGGTGATCCTGCATATCGGCACCGGCACCGCCGTCGAACTGCCGCATGACGAATTCGAACGCCGCCGCCGGGCAACCAACTACGAGTGGCCATTACTCAACGCCGTTCTCGACGGGGTTTCGCGCGACGATTTAATGGCGGGCCACCAGAGCAACCATCTCAGTCTGGCTTATGTAGAAGAGGAGGTATTATCCGAAGTGCTGAACGCCTTTATTGCCCAGGCGCTGACGCAAAATATGAAAGTCTTTATCGCAGGCGATGCGCATTTATTAATGAAATAACAACTGATTCGCTTATGTAATTTTTACGTTGTTAGCGATCCTGGCAAACATCCGCTTCATTCGTCTCTTTATCGCCCATAAAGAGCGGATTAACGCGCATCTGTCCGGGCGGGCCCTCCGCCTGCCCGGATAAGAGAGGATTATATGTATCAGCAGCAACATATTGAATTTATTATCCAGAAGGCAAAGAAACGGCTCGATCAGCAGGAGGCCCCCGGCTGCACCAAAGCGGGATGGCTAATGATCACCGCATTATTAATTGAGTCATGGGATATTTATTCCATGGCGTTTATTTTATTCGCCCTGAAAGATATTTATGAGCCCAGCAGCTGGCTGCTTGGTTTTACCGCCGCCGGCACCCAGCTTGGCGCGGTGGTCGGCGCGCTGCTCGGCGGCTGGCTGACCGATAAGCTCGGACGGCGTAAAATTTTCCTCTGGTCGATGATCCTGTTCGCGATCTTCGCCGTTCTTCAGGGCCTGGCGCCCAATATGTACTGGCTGGCGATTATTCGCTGCCTCGCCGGGATCCCGGTGGGCGCGGACGTGGCTAACGGCTTTACCTACATCATGGAGGTGATGCCGAAGGGCAAGCGCGAAGTGATGGCTAACCGCTGGCAGTTTATGTTCGCGCTGGGGATTATCGCCGCCATTCTGCTGGTCACCACGCTGGTGGCGCTTGATGTTCACCCGGATATGATCTGGCGCATCGTGCTGGCGGTCCCGGCGATCCCAGCCTGCCTGCTGCTGTTTATGCGTCGGGAGCTGCCGGAGACGCCGGCGTGGTTCGTCGAACGCGGCCGCTTTATCGAAGCGAAACAAGCCTCCCGTGACTATTACGGCGAACAGGATGGCCGTCTGCTGGACGATATTCTGCCCAACGAAAACGTCACCATCGCCGACCCGACGCTCAAAGAGACGCTGCACGATCTGTTCCGTCGTCCCTTTACCCGCCGCACCACCCTGTTCGGCTGGTTCTCCTGCGCCGTGCAGTCGTTTGAAAACTACGCCTTCTCCTTCTTCCTGCCGCTGATCCTCGTCACCATCGGGATTTCCGGGCAGATCCAGAATAACCTCGCCCTGCTGGCGGTGAACTGTATCGCCGCGCTCTCGGCGTTTGTCGGCCCGCTGCTGTTGCCGAAGCTCGGGCATAAGGGACTGAGCAAATACGGCTTCCTGCTGGTCACCATCGGCATCTCAATTTCGGCGTGGGGCGTCTACAGCAGCAGCTTTGGTTTTATCATTTTCGGCGCGGCGCTGATGCTGTGGGGCCATTACTGGGATTCCGAAAGCGGCATGACGGTGATCTCGCTGGTGGCAAAACCGCGCTATCGCGGCGTGGCCTCCGGCATCGGCTACACCATCGTCAAAGTCACCGCCTTCGTCACCACCCTGGTCTTCCCGGCCCTGTTTGAAGCGGTCGGCGTACCGGTCGCCTCAATGATTATCGCTATCGCGCCGTTCTGCGCCTTCCTCGCCTCGATCTTCCTGCTGCCGGAAGTCTTCGGTCATGCGGTGGGCGACGAGAACGATCGAGAACATGATGCCAGCCCGGCAATCGCCCTGGAGGGGCATGAATCCCCGGCCTCCAAACATTAACCGCCCGGGCCGCAGGGGCGGCCCCCGCTGAACCCATAAAGGAAGGAATCAGATGAACAGCACAAAAATGCCCGTGATTGAAAATATCGAACTGATGACCGCCCGCGTTCCGCTGCCGGAAGGCCCGTGGGGAGATCAAATTCACCACGTCACCGATATCGAAGTGGCGATAGTTGACGTCTACGGTTCTAACGGCCACGTCGGCACCGGCTTTAGCCACACTTCCGGCTGGTGCGGGAAAACCATCTCTGCGTTGATTGCCGAGATTATCCCTGACGTTATTGGCCAGCCGCTCTCCCCGCGCGGCCTGTGGCATCGCTCGTATAAACACGTACACGACGTCGGCGGCGCGGGCGTCACCACCCATGCCCTGGCGGCGCTGGATATTGCCTACTGGGATCTGTTAGGTAAAACCCTCAACGCGCCGATTATCGACATTCTTGGCCGCGTGCGCGATCGCGTTCCGCTGTACGGCAGCGGCATCAACCTACATCTGTCCATTGAGGAAGTGATCGACCAGGTCAAGCGCTGGAAAAGCACCGGCTATCTGGCGGCGAAAGTGAAAGTGGGCAAACCGACGTTGGAAGAGGACGTGGAGCGGCTGCGTAAGATTCAGGAGGCGGTGCCGGGCTTCCCGCTGGCGGTGGACGCCAACCAGGGCTGGAACTTCCCGCAGGCGCTGCGCGCATTCAAGCTGTTCGAGCCGCTTAACCTGCTGTGGATTGAGGAGCCGCTGCCCTCCGACGATATCGCCGGCCACCTGCGGCTGCGCGAGCGCAGCGCCACGCCCATCGCGCTGGGAGAAAACGTCTATAACTTAAATCAGTTTACGCAGTACATCGAGAGCGGCAGCGCGGATTACATCCAGGCAGATCTCGGCCGCGTCGGCGGGATCACCGGCTATCTGGATATCGCCGCCGTCGCCCGTGCGCACAACCTGCCGATGACGCCGCATTTTGTTATGGAGCTCAGCGCCAGCCTGCTGGCTACGGTGCCGAATATCTCATACGCCGAGATGACCGACGGCGGGCGCTGGAAAGATCTGCGCATCATCGCCGAAGCGGGCGAAGAGGTGGACGGCTACTACGTACCGAGCGAACGGCCGGGCCACGGCATTATTCTCGATCGTGATTACCTCGCAACCCACAAAATCTAACCACGCAGTGAGGGGAAAGGACAATGGAAGACACGTTATTCTCGGTTAAAGACAAGGTCATCATTGTGACCGGCGGCCTTGGACAGCTGGGGGCGCAGTACGTGAAGACGTTACACGAACGCGGCGCGAAAGTGGCGGCGCTGGCCACCCGCGTCGATGCCGCGCGCGTCGACCGCGTGCTGGGGGCGATTAAGGACTCCGACCGCCTGCTGTGCGCGGAAGTGAATATTACCGATAAAGCCAGCATTAACCGGGTGCTGGACAGCATTGAAGCGAAGTGGGGCGTGCCGGATGGCCTGGTCAACAACGCGGGCGTCGATACCCAGCCCAGCGCGCCGCCGGAAGTCTCCGGGCCGTTTGAGGAGTTCCCGGAAGAGGTGTTCCGCGAGGTGGTGGAAGTGAACCTGGTTGGCACCTTCCTGATGACCCAGCAGGTCGGCAAACGCATGAAGCAGGCCGGCAAAGGCGGCTCGATCATCAACGTCGGTTCGATCTACGGCGTGGTCTCTCCGGTGCAGGATATCTACAGCTACAAAAAAGAGGACACCGGCATTCCGTTCGTCAAACCGGTGGCCTATTCAGCGGCAAAGTCCGGGCTATATAACTTTACCCGCTACTGCGCCACCTACTGGGGGCGCGACGGCATTCGCGTCAATACCCTGACCCTCTCCGGCGTCGAGCGCAGCGATCAGGACCCGCGCTTTCAGAAAAACTACACCCACCGTATTCCCATCGGGCGGATGGCGAAAGCCCACGAGTACAACGGCGCGGTGGTGTTTTTGCTCTCCGACGCCTCGGTCTATATGACCGGTTCCAACGTGGTGGTGGATGGAGGCTGGACCGCATGGTAAGCGATAAATGGCAGCGTTTTCGCGGCATTATCTCCGCGGTGGTGACGCCGATGCACGCCGATGAGTCGGTGAACTACGCGGCGCTGGACGCGCTCGCCCGCGCCCAGCTGGCGCGCGGGGTTGAAGGCTTTTACTGCTGCGGCTCCTCCGGGGAGGGACCGTTGCTGCGTTTCGATGAGCGCAGGCAGGTGCTGGCGACGCTGGTGCAGTCGGCGGGCGGTCAGGTGCCGGTGATCGCCCACGTCGGGACGCCACGCACCCGGGACGCCGTCGAGCTGGCGAAGCACGCCGAGCAGGACGGCGCCAGCGCGGTGTCGCTGGTGCCGCCCTACTACTACAAATATAGCCGCGAGGAGATTATCGCCTACTACCGTCGGGTGCTGGACGCCATTTCGATTCCGGTGATTTTATATAATATTCCGCAGTTTACCGGCGTCGAGCTGGATGCCCAGAGCGCCGACGCGCTGCTCGGCGAAGAGCAGGTTCTGGGGGTGAAGCATACTTCGCATAACCTCTATTCGCTGGAACGCATGATCGCCCGCTACCCGGAGAAAGTCTTTTTTAACGGTTTCGATGAGATCTTCCTTTCCAGCCTCGCGGCGGGCACGACGGCCACGGTTGGCACCACGGTTAACCTGCAGCCGGAGCTGTTTCTCGCCCTGCGCAGCGCTTTCCAGCAGGGCGACATCGCCCGGGCGCAGCGCCTGCAGCAGCAGATCAACGAGGTGGTGGAGCAGCTGGTCGCGCGCGGCGTGTTCCAGTCGGCGAAGTATCTTACCGCGAAAGAGACCGTCGATACCGGCCCCACCCGCGAGCCGTTTGTGGCGCTGACGGCGGCGCAGAAAGGCGAGCTGGATGACCTCTATCTGCGCTTAAGGGGGTATATCGCCGATGCCGGACAATGACGCGTTCTGTCCCCAGGTCCGTCTGAACGATAGCGTTGTATGCCAGCAGGTCGCGCGGTTTTTACAGGAGACGGAAAGCGATGCGCGAACCCGGGGGCTGGCAGTGGCGGTTGTCGGGCCGGAGGGCGAGCTCATCGCCTTTGGTGCGCACGCTCGCTGCCCGCCGCTACCGCGCCAGCTGGCGCAGCGCAAGGCCTGGAGCGCCCTGCGCTTTCGCCGTCCGACGGCAACGCTGGCGCAAGAGGTCAGCGCCGGCGCCCTGCAGCTGGCGGTATTTAACGACCCGCAGCTGCTGGCGATGCCGGGCGGCGAGCCGGTGATCGTCGACGGGCTGGCCATTGGCGGCGTCGGGATCAGCGGCCTGCCGCCAGAGCTGGACGCCGGGCTGGCGGCGCGGTTTGTTCAGCGATTGACTTGATGAGGGATCGTTAAGGGTTCCCGGATTGCGGCGCCCGCGCCTTATCCGGGCTACCAGCGCGCGCAGGATGCGGTATTTGTAGCCCCGGCCAGCATAGCGCGGCCGGGGATTGACGTGTTCACACAAGCCGTGTCATTTACTGGCTCCGCTGCTTCTCTACCGACAGCGGGCGATGAATCAGGGTCATCGGGACGGTGATCTTCACATCGGCATTTTCCCCCTGCAGCTTCTGCTGCATCAGATGAAACGCGTGCTGTGCCCAGGCGTCCTCATCCTGGCGCATCGACCATACTGCGTTCGGCAGAAATCCCAGCATCTGGTGTTCATCGAAGGTGCCGATGGGAATATCCGACGGAATAAAGCCGTAGGTTTCCCGCAGCGCGCTCAGCGTCCCTTCCAGAATGGGCAGGGAGGAGGCGATAAACGCCTTCGGCGGTTCGCGATGCTGACGGAGAAAATCGAGCATCAGCTGCTTGCCCTCTTCCTGACGGTTATGACTGGCGGACAATATCCACTCCTTCCCGGCGGGCAGCTCGCTCAGGTAGCCCTGCAGACGACGCTGGATCGACGGCTGCTGGGTATCCCCGGCGATAAAAAAAATCGGCGAGACGTCCACCGCCTGGGTCATCGCCTGCACCAGCTTTTTGCTGCCATTGTAGTTATCGCTCACCACCAGCGACACGTCGCTCTCGCCAAAATCGCGGTCGAGCAGCACCAGCGGCCGCTTGCGCGCTACCTTCTGGTGATGCAGCTGCGTTTCCCGGGTAGAGGGCACCACGAAGAGCCCGTCAACGTTGCGCGCCAGCAGTCCTTCAACCAGACTGTTTTCATGCTCGCTGTCGCTGTAGGTGCAGGCAATCATTAGCTGATACCCCGCCTGACGGCAGCAGGCTTCGAGCTTTTCCGCCAGGGTGGAGAAAAACAGGTTGGATAAACGCGGGATCACCAGCCCTAAGGTCTCGGTTTTATTGAGCTTCAGGCTGCGGGCGATATGGTTAACGACCAGCCCGTTTTCGGCGATGTAATCATTAATACGCTGCTGCGTTTTGGCGCTGATGCGATACTGCTCAGCTTTGCCACCCAGCACCAGGCGCACGGTGGTAATCGAGATTTCCAGCGCCCTGGCGACTTGCTCAACGGTTTTGGCCATAAACTCATTTTCCATAACGAACAGAACGGCTTAATCATAAACTAATTCGAGTTAGCAATACATTAGCCGCGCTGTTATTTTGAACAAGGCGTCAGTTTTCTGCCGCCTCTGCCGCTCTCGATCGCGATCCTGCTACGCTGGCGATCGTTAAGATCCTTCTCCGCCCTCTCTGTCGACGTCTGTGCCGGGAGAGATTCTGGCCGTGCTATTTCACTTTACCGGTTTAACCTCGGTCACCCAGGTGGGGAGATCCCATGTCCCGCCGAGGCGAAGATAGCGGCACATCCCGGTGGTCGCTTCACGGCTTTTGCGGAACGTTGTGCCATCCCAGAGCCAGCTTGCCGTCCCCCAGCAATCGCCGAGCCCTCGCCCTTTCTGGCTCATAAAAATCTCGCCGTCACCATACTCAGAACCGGAGACCGTGATAAGCGTCGGATTGCCCTCAAGTTTGCTATCCACAACCCAATAGCCATATCCCTCGTTATAGGCCGCCCGCCAGCACAAGGTCGAAATCAGAGAATGGGCGTGATCCAGCGGCGTCAGGCTAATAGTTTCAGCCTTCTCACCCTCCTCAGTCTGGAGGCGATCGCACCAATCATCGTTATTTAGCGTGGCCAGAAGCTTCGGCTTGAGCACCGCCAGCTCAGGCGCGGTTAACGCTCTCTCCTGCGCCTTCTCAGGCATGACCCGGTGAATGACCGGGGCGGGAATCGCCGCCCGGACGCTGCTTTCCGGCCCGTCGCCTTTTTTGGTCAACGCGCCCGGCGTGCCGATTCGCCCCTGAACATCGTCCATTTTCAGCAGTACCGCGTAAGCGCCTTCGCCGGAAAGCTCAAACGGCGCCTCCCCGCCTGTAAATTCGACCTTCCCGCTGCCTTTGATGGCGTTAACGATCGCCCGGGCCTGTTTCTCCGACAGCGGCCAGCTCTCTTTTACGGGCTTCACATCGCCTGCCGGCTGGCCATTGATCCACAGCGTCAGTTTGCCCGGCAGAACGTCGCTGTCGGTCACCTCCGCCAGCATCAGCTCTCCCGAGACGGCGGTGCCCGCTCCGGCCTGGCGGGTCAGCAGCACCGAACCTCCGCTTCCTTCTTCAGCGCTGTATCCCGCCGCCCGGCAGGTCAGCGTGTTATCACACACCACTTCCCAGTCTTTGTGGCTGAATGACACGCCTGTTTTAGCCATCGCGGGGAGGCTAAGTACGGCCAGTGCCAGCACGCCTCTCCAGAGTTCCTTTTTCATACCTTCTCTCCTTAATCGGTCATCCGCGTAGTCTGAATAATCCCCCGCTCAGAGAGAAGCGTTTTCCCCTGCCGCGACATTTTTCAGACAACGTCATGGATGCCGCACCGCTTTACGCTTCGTCGAGCATATTCCCACCCGTTCAGCCCGGCTGAAAATAGCGGGCTTGAGAGTCTGGTCACCTCATTCAACATCATTTCTGGATTCACAAAATAACATCCGCCGTGATGTTAAATCATCTTGTGATATTCCGCGCAGCTGCGACCGGCTAACTCTTTTTACGCTCTCACTTCATCTTTGCGATTCATAGCTGAATTCCGCTCTGGTTATTCAGGGGGTTCTTTTATGCATCGGTTCATCTTTTCTTTGACGTCATCAACAACATGAAGCTATTCAGAATATTCAGCGTTCTGCCGTCGCTATTTTTTACCGCCGCGTGCGCTGCCGGGTTATCCCACGTAGATAATTGTGAAGTGGGCTGTCCGACCGGTGGAAGCGACCAGACGCTGGTTCGCGAAGCCTATACGCTCAATAACAACAGCCACCGCAAATTCGCTAATTGGGTGGCGTATAAAATCACCAAAGCCAGCCTGGCCAGCGGGCGTTCGCGCAGCTGGAAGCGCGATCCGGATTTACCCGCTGCGGATACCCTTGCCCCCGCGGCATATAAAGGGGCCAGCGCAGCATTGGCGGTCGATCGCGGGCATCAGGCGCCGCTCGCCGGGCTCGGCGCCAGCGCAGACTGGCCGGCGTTAAACTATCTTTCTAATATCACCCCGCAGGCCTCCGACCTGAATCAGGGGGCGTGGGCGCGGCTGGAGGATAAGGAGCGCGCCCTCGCCGAGCGCCGCGACGTGGCGGCGGTGTGGTCCGTTACCGGGCCGCTGTTCGAACGGCATATCGCTACCCTGCCCGCCGCGCCCGAGGTGGAGCTTCCCAGCGGCTACTGGAAGATTATTTTTATCGGCTCCAGTCCGGATAAAGGCGAATACGCGGCGTTTTTGCTGGATCAGGCAACGCCCAAAAGCGCCAGTTTTTGTGATTATCAAGTGACGGTGGAGGAGATTGAGCGGCGGACTCATCCGGCGCTCTCGTT
This sequence comes from Klebsiella sp. HN106, assembly GCF_051209435.1. NCBI lineage: Bacteria > Pseudomonadati > Pseudomonadota > Gammaproteobacteria > Enterobacterales > Enterobacteriaceae > Klebsiella > Klebsiella sp. HN106. The sequence continues at coordinate 17,355 of NZ_JBLURD010000003.1, forward strand.
CTGGTCCGCCCTGCCGGCAGGTATCGCCCGCCGCCTGAAGTCCCGGAAGGGGACGCTGGCTAAAGAGATGGGGTGCCCGTAATTGGGCATGGCATTCTGTTGCGCGCATTATCTCGCTTTTGTTTTTTGAATCTGCTTTGCGGTTATTTCAGCAATATCAGGAAAGTCATTTTCAACAGGCGCTAATTAATAGCATCACGTATTCTGTTAATTCTTAATTTGCGGTTAAAGGCGTTTATTATGTCCGATTAAAGTCTGGACTTTATTTTTATTACTGGTTAGGTTTACAGGTGTTATTTAGCGCGGTGCGAATGTGCGCCAACACACCCGCACCGCTGATCACAATTACTATTTCGCGAGAATAGCAACCATGACTAGTGCTGATTGTATTGTAGATTCGTTTGATCCAGAAGTGTCGCCGAAAAATAAGCGTCAGTTGACGGTGAGTTATGTGAGACGTTTGCCAGATCGTCGTCTTGTTCCGGCGCTGATCATGAAGGGCGAGTGGCTGGCGGCGGCAGGGTTTTCGACCGGCACCCGGGTGGAGGTGCGGGTGATGGAGGGCTGTATTGTGCTGACGGCGGTTGAGCCGGAACCGGAGCTGGAAGCCGCGATGCGCAGGGTAGAGAAGCTGTCGGCCAGGAAGCAGAAGCAGGTCAGAGAGTTTATCGGGGTGATTGGGGGACGGGGTTGAGGGGTCAGGATTGCGGTGACAGACAGGATTTTAATGCCATGCTCTATATCGCCACTCCGGACCTGTACTCATCCATCAAATCCGTACAACGTTCGTTTTAGATAACGGATAATTACCTGTTAATACGACTGAATGAGGAAACCATCATGGAGACTTACCGATTACATCGCGGCAGGCTTATCGACCATATCCAGCTTGTGGTAAATGATTTCGAGGCCAGCAAAGCGTTTTATACAGCCGTGCTGGCGGTCCTTGAGATCCCTGTCGTGAATACCTACGACGATTATTTTTGGGCTGATGAGCTTGTTGTTTCATCCATTAATAGCCCCGGTTCCGCAGGTAAGCCGACAGGACGCCATCATCTGGCTTTCCAGGCCAGGGATCGTGAGACGGTGGATGCTTTTTACCAGGCAGCGCTGGCACACGGCGGCAGTGATAACGGAGCGCCCGGTGAGCGAACTTATCACCCGGGCTACTACGCGGCCTTTGTACTCGATCCCGATGGTAACAATATCGAAGCGGTTTACCATGGCGAGGGGGAACGCAGTACGGCATCGGTGGAGATTGGCTTCAGTCTTTAAGTATAACGGCCTCCGGGCAGGGGCCGTATTGGGCGGTTGGCATTAAGTCAGACCAGGAGCCAGCCCAGGAATTAGCTATATCGAAGCCCTCATAATAATGAGGGCTACATAAAATAAATTCAGTGTTGTAAATTCATTGCGTATTCATTTTATAAAGGAATAACGATGGGAGCCATTAACGAGATAGATATTGCAAAGCTGGTTTTGCTACCCGCGATTTTATATGTGGCTAAAAAGATCATCGACTGGGCGGGAAAAGTGATGTCCAGCCCGCCAGCAAAGCGAAAAATTCGCTTCGAAAAGGTACCTATTGAAACGAAAATAGAGGTGCTGAATAAAATCGCTGAGATAGCGAACGCTGAAATACCCGACACTAAACTCTCGAGGACGCATCAGACGGTACAAATGAAATTTTTGTATGAGCAGATCGGGATAACGCTTCCTGTCTGGCACGCCCATCAGCTGATCGCGTGTATCGCTGATAAAAATATCGGCTCATATGATATACGATTAATAAGTTTCCTTAAAAACCCATCCTTATATCGTTGTGAAGAAAATCATTTTTCTGTAGATGATAAAAAAATTAAAAATTTTCACATCGTTAGCGGGGGGTTCTGGGTATTTTCAATACTCATTTTTGCTTACGCCTGGTGGACGACAATACAATCGTTACTGGCCAGCGGGGGCGTAAATTCGGCTATCGCATTTTCACTGTTTTACTTTATTTCCGCTATTGTGGTCACTGGCTTTATCTTGAGCCAGGTTGGAGAAACCTGGCAAAGCGCCAGATTCGCCAGGCTGTTTGAAAGGTGGTGTGAGGAGGAAGCGCGGGTGGAAAGTGGGGAACGTACTATGCTAGCCACATCGGAGCCAGAAGAACAGAGGCCTCAACAGGAGGTTTTCACATGATGAAATGCAGATACAAAAAAGTATTTTAGTGGACTGATTGGGGGGGGGGCGAAGGCCGGACTCGAATTTCACACCTAATAGACTGATATCAATGTTTTTTAGAAACAGGGTTAAATAGTTATACCCGCACTTGTACCCACACGTTGTAATCCGTATAAAAAATAGACATTTCGAGTGGGTATAAAGCCATAGCAGTAGAACACTGTTATGGCTGTCGAAGCAAGACTCAGGCAGGCAGGAACGTTTTCTTCAGAGGCACCAAAAGTTTAGTCTCGATATCAACTTGTTCGTAGTTCTCAATAAGCGCACGGACGAGATCATCAAGCGTCCAGAGCGTTAGTGGTATCGTCGAACGGTCGGCTTCATATCGAGCATCTTTTGTAAAACCACCGGTACTGACATAAAGCCCGCGATCATCTTTATGGCGACCTCCGATAAAGCTGCGGATCTGTTGGCTTCCCATTTGCTCCCTGCGATGTTTTACCTCAACGATAATACGTGGATTTTCAAAACCGAATCCATCAGGTGAAGCAATGATATCTTTACCCCGATCGGCTCCCGCAGGTGACACCTGCGTTTTATAACCCATACTGCGTAAAACTCCGGCAACCAGATTTTGCATCTCGTCCCAGTCAAGAGAGTTGATGCGATCTTTGATACCTTCAAACGCGAGCATTTCCATATCGCGGAGCGGATCAGAAACGACCTCATCTTCATCCATCGCAATTGGATTCTGTGTAATCACATCTACAGTGGGTTTCTTATCCTGCAAAAGCTCTTCTAGAGCATATTCTGGAAGCTGGAAAACCGTCAGCGTAGAGCCCAATGTGTTTTTGGTAGCAACAGACAATCGATCGCGATCGATTTCTTCAGTATTCCATTTTACCTGTCGAGCGATTCCCATCCCCTCTTCCACCCATTCAGGGTGGTACTGGAAATCAGATGTAACTTTACCTAGCAGATAAGTACGGTTGGCTGGCGAATAGGTAATAACCCAATCACCCTTTTGGATTTCGTTCACAAAACGCCAGACCTGCGATGCACCAGAACGCGCAGTTCCCAGCTTTGTTAATGGATCTGCCTCCTGGTATAAGGCGAGTAACTGAGCTCGGGACAGGCCGGGTTTGACTAATGGAGCCAGCTGAGACCAACCGATGCCTACAATTTGCTTATCGCGAAAATCGTCATAGAGCTTGCCGCCGTCACCACGGATCATCCACATTCTGTTGCCCATAGCCGTCCCTTCATGAGGAAAAGAAATTAAGCTGGATCATAAGCTTGTTCGCAGTATGCGTCAAAACCATCAATAACGACGGCCCAGCATTCCCGGATTGTGCTTGCGATAATGTGCCCAGTTAAAATTACAGCTTCAATTTGCATGATATTTCGTCCATATAAGCAAAAGCACCGGCCAGTATCGGCAGGTGCTTTCTGGAATGAGTAAATAAGTAAGGAAAGCTGCAGTGTGAATCAGAAAGGTTATTCCCAATGTTCACTGTGCCGCGCTAATACGATTTCTTTTCAATAAACCAGTTGCCTGCCGCGCCCGCAGAATATCGACTGCCCGCAGATATGGGGACTGTTCCTGCCAGTTGAATCCCCTGCGATCGATACGAACCAGTTCGTACTTTTCTACCAAAAAGTTAACGGCATCGGCCAAAGTTATACCGGCATCGATATGTTCCTGAATTACCGTTTCATCACTGAATGGTGTGTCGTTGAGTGTCAGGCCATAATGTTGTTCCAGCAGGCGTGCAAGCAGCATTTGCCACACTGCCACGGGCGATAGACATAGCGTCGCCGCCTGCGGAGTTGTTGCAGGTAGAGTTTTCATATTTGCTCTTGTGGAGTTAGTTAACGTTGAGTGGGGTAAACGGCGATGTATACATAGCCGCAACTGCCAAGTGTATCGGCTTCGCAGGTGAAACCGTTGTGGTACAGGGTGACGCAGTGGGCATAGCGAGGATTCATTTCACTAGTGGTCAACATCGATTCCATCTGGCTGATAAAACGTGGGAATACTTCATCCAACTTCAAAGATTCTGCGTTACTGAATTCACCGGTAATGCTGACCCGGTCAGCCAGATAGTGCAGTTGGTTTCCCTCCTGTACCAGACGAGCGCCAAAGCAAGGCGTCACATCACGATTCAGCCCCCACTGGAGAAATGAATCGTTCTCTGAGCCAGTAGATTTCATTGAAGTACCCTCATATCCAGCCTCGCTCTGCAAACGACACAATGCCATCTGAACCGACAACCAGATGATCGAGTATGTTCACATCAACTAGTGCCAGGGCTTCTTTAAGCCTACCCGTAATGTTGCGATCGCATTGGCTGGGCTCCGGATCACCGGATGGATGGTTATGCGCCAGCACGACAGCTGCAGCATTGAAGCGAAGCGCTGACTTCACTACCTCTCGAGGATGGACCTGGACATGGTTAATCGAACCGGCAAATAGCGATTCACTCTCCAGTAAACGGTGCTGGTTATCGAGATAGAGCACCATAAACACTTCCCGTTCTTGTCCTGCCAGATGTAACCGAAGCCAGTCACGGGCAGCAGTACTAGAGGTAAAGGATATACCGGGCTGGCGCAGATATTTATCCAGCAGGTTGATGGCACGACGAATGGTGCGTTGGGCATAGGGGGTTAATCCGGAGGTCGCGGAGAGCAAACAACCATGCTGGGCCATAATCGCCAGTGGAAAGAGTTCAGGCTGCGATGACTCCGGGGATAATACAGTATTCATGTCAGGCATTCCTTAGTCTATAAGATGCATAATGGCGCTGCATTCCGGATGGTTTAGCGCGTAGTCGCGTAAGCGATAATAGTGTCCAGTCATAGCGTCACACTCGGTGCGGCAGGCGTGGTGGCTGTAAGCCATCAGGCAGGCTACCATCCCTGCAGCTTCACTGGTAAGCTCTGCGCCATTGCCGTTCATGCTGTTGAACAATGTCCACTTCTCATCGTGCTCTGACTCGGGAGCCATAAAAGCACCGCCGTTGCTGAGCGTCGAAAAGTTCCAGATACCACCGTGGTAATCGGCACACAGCCGATCCATCCAGGCGAAAATGCGAGGTTCAAGGGTTATCCATTGTGGGATGGAGCCAAAGTGCTGCGGCCAGAAGCCGATGCGTAACTCGTCCGGGACCACTGAGGCAGTAATTGCGGTATGCTCCGCGAACTGATGATTTTGTGTATTCATTAAACTATCTCCTTATGCCGGAACGGTTGTTTAACGCCCGAAAAAATCGAGCATGTTTTCTGCCATAACCCACAGGGCGCGATTGAGTTTCACATCGCCAGCGATGCCAGTAACGGCACGGGTGCGGCTGCTTTTCCCCTGAGCGGTTCGCCCTGACAGACCACCTTTCATCAGGTTCTCCTGCACGCGCTGGTAAACGGTCCACAGGTCATCGCTGTAGTCCTCCCGACGACGCGGAGTCAGCAACTGCGATACCGTGACCGGCTGGTGGTCTTCACCAAAGCGATACTTCAGCGCGGCATTCGCCAGGGCGTTACGGGCTGGTTCTGGCAGTGCCAGTGACTGCATTGCATCGCGCTTCTCCTCCACCCGGTCAAACACACCGAGCACTTCGTAAGCCCCTTCAATCACCTTCTCGACGACATTGCCTTTATGCGGTACCCGCACTTCTCCGAATGACTGGCCGCAGACCAGACCGTTGGTACAGACGCCTCGAAATAGCCCCGGCAGCATCTGATAGCTTGAGGAGCCGTCATGACTGTTGAGCAAAATGATTTCCGGAACCTGATGCCCGGTCAGTTGACCGGCACGACGCAGGCGAAGCATGTGTTTGGTGTGTTCCCGCTTGCTCTGGTCGCGAACCTTTGTCTGGCAGGCAAAGAACGGCTCAAAGCCTTCACGCTGCAGGCTTTCGAGGATGGTGATGGTCGGGATGTAGGTGTACCTGTCTGAACGAGATTCATGCTTGTCAGTCCCGAACACGCTGGGCACATGACTCATCAGCTCTTCGTGGGTCAGAGGCCGGTCACGGCGTATCTGGTTTATACGGCCGAAGCGGCTGGCTAATCGCATAGCAAACTCCTTATCTGATAATCAAATAAAAACAAAAAAGGCCATGTTCCCGAAGGAGCATGGCCTGTCGCTATCTGGTGTTGGTGCGTAGCGGGCTGGAGAGGTCTGAAATGTGAATAATTAATCGCTGTAGTGTGTGGTCCGACACTCACTGAGGTCAGACAGCTCTTTTTGCGTATTTTTCAGGCCCGGACTAAAGGAGCCAACTTTGTTATTGTTGACGTAGACATCGAAATTAGACGACTGACCCAGCGCGTCAATAAATGACACCCAGGCGTTGTCGCCATTCCTCCAGCCGAGGGATGAAGGTAACGGATACTGGCTGTTATCCATGACCACCGTTATTTCTGTCCCGTCATCGTGAGAATCCAGCATCGTACCATTGGGCAGGGTTACTAATACGCCATGCTGCAGATTGTTTTGCTCATCCGGATTACCGGTGCAATTGAGGTTAAAAATGACCTTCTCGGGGCTACTGATAATGTATTCTGTCACCCCCATCCCAAAACCACTCGTCCACATATTGGGAATAGCCTGTGCTGTTGATGCAGAAGCCAGTATAGCTGCTGTAAATATTACGTAAGGCAGTCGCATAATGTTGTCCTCAAATCATGTAATAAAGCTTTTGTTGTTCAAACAATAAAGTAATGAATAAACAGTTGGGTTATTTTATTTGTTTGTAGCGAAACGCTTCTTTCCCGGCATAAATCCCGACGAGATCGTCATAACGAGGGTCCTTTTTATTCGGGCGGAACGTTACTTTCATATCCGGACTGCACATATCCTTCATGGTGAGATTGAATTCTTTACCTGGAGTAATCGTATAGCCTGTTGCTACACCGTCTTTACTAGGAGTGATCCACCCCCATATGCCACCCGGACAATCTCTGGAAGGTTTTGAGCGGACAACAATAAACCATCCCCTTGAATCCACTTCCGTCGCTGTACATAGTTTTCTGACCTGTCGGTGGGCATCACACCAGAATATATTCCCACTCTTATTATTCACTGCCGCAGGCAGGAACCCGCTATAAGGACGTGCTGCGTGAGCATTACCTGCGATAAGTAAGGGGAGCAACATGATTGGCAGTAAAGACAACAATTTCAATTTTTTCATTACATTAACCTTACATTTAATTATGGAGACCATCTCTAATCAGTTTGTCCAGATTGCCCCCGACTTTCTGATGGAGAAAATGAATTCAGCGACTGTTGAATAAAACGGAAATGAGGTAAGGCTGAGATAAAATGTTTGTCCTCCGACAGCTGATGGAGAAGCTCACTGCGAATAAATGTTTCCCGGGATGGCCTTACCAGATGAATCTCATCCAGCCGGAAGACACGTAATTGCCTGTTATGCTCAGCGACCAGATACCAGTAACCGTCCAGAGCGATTAGCCGGTAAGGTGCAACGGCCTCATGACGCTCCCCTTCAGTCAGAATGGTGATGCGCTGACATCCCGAAATAGCTCTGACCAGCCTGTAGAAGCAGAGCTTTCCTGACGGGGGATGAGGTCTGTCCTGATGCCATACCAGACAGGGTCGCTCATCACAGTCCAGCAGGCTGCTGACCAGTCGCCGGTCAAAGCCCGGGAAAACCCCGGCCAATCCTGTGCGGTGAGCAAAGGTCAGAATATCTATTTCCTGCCGCGTACTGTGAATATCTGAGCGCAGACTGCACTGCCCCTGGTAATAATCCAGGTCGAGATACATTAGACGTTCCCGAAAGTCACGACGTAACGTGCGCTCTGACACCCCGAATTCAGTTGCCAGTTTGCGAATAAACAGAGTTTCACCGGACACCAGACGGCTGATAATCAACGACAACCTGACGGCAAGCCGGTCATGTCGCCGTTCCTGAAGCGTCATGAAAGATTTCTCCTGAGAAGTTAACTCTCTGAATTAATACTGATTACTTTAAAGGAAGGAGTGGACAGGGTATGGACAACATCGGAACTATTTTTTATGAGCAGTCCAGCCTTGTGGGCGCTCGTCTGACAGATAATGATACTTCGCCTGATTTAATTGATGATAAAACGTAGTGGAAAGGACGTGTCCACAATCAACACATCATTAACAACCAGTTCATCATTCGCAGAGAAAATTGCGATATCAGAAGAATATCCAGACCCAGACGGCCCGTGCGACCGACACCACCGCATCACGCACGCTACGAATCACCGTTTTCAGCGATGCAGGCATGAACGAAGATGATTCTGCTGTATCGAAAACCCGGCCCACAGCTTCACCGAAATCGTTACGGGCTTGCGACTTTACCGGCTCTGTGCATAGCCTCCCGTGCAGTTGTGTCGCTACCGGGCTGGTGGCGCGGTCAGGCAGACATCGCATCATGGCTGCCACCATCTCCTCAATGCCCCAGCCAGTGCGGGCTGACACCACACAGACCGGATGATGCGGTTTAAACATCGCCATAATTGCAGCCTGCTTCGCTTTAAGATTTCCCAGTTGGTGCGGTGAAGGTTTGCTGGTGAGGGTATCCCATTCATAACAGGGTTCGATTTTGTCGGCCTGGTTAATCACAAACTGTACCTTTTGCCTGTAAGGTTGCATCACGCCGTGCCAGAACTGCTCGTCCACGGTCAGTGCCCTATCATCGGCCTTAATGATCCACAGCACCAGATCCAGCTCCGGCAGGATTCGACGGTACAGGGCCCGGTACTCATGATCCCGTCGCCCGCTTTCACCTACACCCGGTAAATCGACAATCACCAGACTGTGACAACCGCTGCACAGCCGGAAGCGCAGTACGTCGCGAGTACAGGCGTTCACGTCACTCACCGGGGACACCTCGCCCCGGAAAAGTTCGTTGCAGAGAGAGGATTTACCAGCACCACTTTTGCCCATGATGCCAATCACCGGCTCGTAGTGAGTCAGGTTCTGGATACGTTCAAGAATAAGCTGGCGAAGCGTGCACGGAAGCGACGCGAGCGGTTGTTCAAAGGCCTGAAGGCCGTCAGGTTTATTCATACAGTAGTCTCAGCGCGAAAAATTAAAAACCCCGCGATCCAGTCAGGAAGGCGGGGGGTTCACAGAGATGATATCTATCTGAAATTATTTTGAATTTTAGATTAATACGTAAAGGACTTTGTGTAGTCTAGGGCTGAAAGATGTCCGCTTCGTGCCAAAAGCGGAAGTTGCTTACATCGTTCTATGTGGATTTACTTGAAGAAAGCGGAAACTTAATATTGGAATTTTAATAAGAATATCATATAGTTATTCTTGGAAGTATTGAGAGATTAGGTTAAGTAACAATGAGAATAGGCATTCCTACTAAGAGTGATTTTTTTACAATGGCTGAGCATATAGTAAATGAAGCTTGGGAAAAAATTGCTCATTTAGCTTATGATTTTAGAGAACTCGACATATGGAATAGTTGCTATAAAGAATCCGAATATTTCTCAGATTCAGATGTAAGAAAAATACCTAACACCATCTTTACTCTGATAGGGCTACTATCCATTAGTAAAATAGAAAATCAGTTTATGATTTTGAATGTTAACACCTAAAATGATGAATTAAAGTTTTGCACCTTTCATTAAAAAAGGAAAAGAAAATGTTCATTAAGTCTTTGTCTGTTAGTAAATTCAAAAAAATTGACACAGCAGAAATCACCCTTAGTGATATAAATGTATTAGTAGGAGCAAATGGCTCAGGTAAGAGCAGTATTCTGCAAGCTATACATTTTTCAGTATGCGCAGCTATTGCAGCTCGGCAACAAAGTCAACAAACATTCTCCACTGAACTTTTAATGTATAATATCACCCCGGACTTCACTGTTTTAAAGAACGGCGAACCTTATAAAAACTCGAGGTCGCCTGGCAATCAAAGTGTGTTGAGTCTTTTGGGATATGATGAACTTGCTGATCGACAATTAGAATACAATATAATTATATCTAAGGGACGAAATCATGGAAATATGTCATGTGAAAGGACCGGTGATTATACCGGATTCGGTTCAGTAATCACCGATGAAAAAAATCTCTTTAGTATATATGTCCCTGGTCTGGCTGGTATATCACAGAAGGAAGAATTAAAATCACCAGCAATAGTTAGAAGAGGAGTGGCAAGTGGTGATGCAAATTTATACTTAAGAAATGTAATATATTATCTAAACAAAGACAACCGCTTGGTAAATCTCAATAGTATGCTGCAAGTTGTATTTCCAGATATAGAAATCGAAGTGGATTTCAAAGAGGATAAGGATACTTATCTAACCGTTAATTTTAAAGAAAATGTAAGTGGAAAAACTTACCCTATCGAGTTGGCGGGAACTGGATTACTCCAAACATTACAGATATTTGCATATATAGTATATTTTAAACCTAAATTATTACTCTTGGATGAACCGGATTCTCATCTTCATCCGGATAATCAATATATTCTCACTGACTCATTAAATTTAATATCAGAAAGTAACAAATCAGAAACTCAAGTTATACTTTCCACTCATAGCAAACATATAATTGATTCATTGTATGGTGAGGCGAATTTTATTTGGATGAAAGATGGTAATGTTCAGAGTCAAGGTATGAACTTGGACAAAATATCAATGTTCTTAGATTTAGGAGCTTTAAATGACTTGGATAGAGTAACTGAGGGGGTTGTGGAGAATATATTCCTCACTGAGGATAGAGATAAAAAATATTTCAAGGCCCTTTTGCAGCATAATGGTTTTGATATGGAGAGAACTGCAGTCTATAGCTACAAAACATGCACAAATGTACAAGGGGCAATTGTATCTGCTGACCTTCTTAAGGAAATGTCCCCTAATTGCAAGGTTATAATTCATCGTGACCGCGATTTTATGACTGATGGTGAAGTAGAGATAGTAAAAGCAGAAATTCAAAGAGGCGGCGCCATTCCATTCATTACTGAAGGTAGTGATATTGAGAGTTATTTTACTAGAATAGAGCATTTATCTCATATTACAGGCTCTTCTGTGCAAGATATACAAACATGGATTTCTGATATAGCCACACAAAATCATGTTGTCATCCAGTCTGATTTTCAATCCAAAAGAGATGTGATTAAATATAATTTATATAAGGGGAGGTTGGAAGAATGTCCTCGACACCTAACATTATTTGGAAACCAAATTCCGACATCAGTTGATAACATTAAAGGAAAATATTTATTAAAGAAAATACGCGGAGGAATGCAAGAGAAATTGGGGAGGCAGTATGATTTAACTCAAATGAGCCCCCACCTGCTCATTAACGAATTAAGCTCAATTATAGAGACCGATTAGCAGACCTACTGTTCTGGTAGAATTTCTGTTAAAAGGGGGCAATCCCTTGAATAGCCCCCTTCAAATATAAGTAAAAACACAATAATGTTGATAATGTCTTCAATAGCAACAAGACGTCGTTATCAATGAAAATTGCATTTAAGGACCGCTTTTCGCTCACAGCTGACCTTCAACTCAGTTAGCTTATACGCTTCGAGCCAGAAGCAGACACTCTAGTAAGCATGCAACCGCTCCAACTTCCATACCTCGCCATATTAATCCTTCACAATGAGAAATCAGACGAAGAAACCACTGGGATCACAATGCTATTTAGCAGATCGCCGATAAGATTTTGCCGCCTGCCAGGCATGTTTCATCTTCTCAATAAACTCCAACTTCTCTTCAGGTTGGACGTTCCACACATCTATAGCCGCAATAATCATGTCATAACGCATAGACGTATTATAAGGGCGAAGATAGCCCGCTATTCGTCCTTTTCCTTTGAGATAGTCCCAGAGATATACTAACTGAGTTTCATCATCTCGTGACATCCAGTCAAAATCTGTCAGAAAAAAATCATATTGCTCAAGCCAACGCTCATGCAGTTTTCTGAAATAAGAGATCTTATCTCCAAGTGAGCATGGAGCTTCATCAATATACCTCATCACACCATTGATGAGTTCACGCTCAGTTACCGGAGTGGGGTTGTACAGATCGGTACTTGCTCCCGCGTTCAGATAAAATCGGGAGAAAACACGTTTCGGTTTTTTCGAAGCAGTAGCCTGTGGATTTGTTATCAGGTCCCAATCAATATCGTCCAGGTCGAAATTAAATTTAGAGAAATCAAGCTCTGTGAGGATATTATCGTTCATTAAAAGAGAATTAAAACCACCTGAACAACCGACGTCATTCCCCAATCCACCAAGTGTCAACCCTGCAGATTTTACTGGGTATTCGAAAATATAATGGTGAGCAAACCACGATGCTCTTGGTGAACCTTTGAAACAATCAAAATAATCTTTATCAATCAGTTGCAGGTCGGCCCATTCTTTAAGTGTTTTCCGCGCAGCTTTGATTCTGTCCTGATCGCCAAGAAAATGTCGTTCAAGTATCTGAGAGATCAAACGTCGAAAATCATCCGGCGTATCATAAGTACTGCACAGTAACGAGTGATCTGTATTGAAAAAACTATCCAGCGCTTTTAGGTACATTATCTCGCTGCGGATCATATCGTAATGCAACATCGTCTCTTCCCTCTGCTTCTGACTCCCAAAAACAGATTAGCATGAGTACCTTTTTGTGTGGTGGAGTCTAGTCACAGACCTGAAGAATGACTGATTTTTAACTGATATCCTGCTGATTTTATTGTGATAATGCTCTGACTTATTACTGCGTTATTCCTGTGGTTTTTACTCTACGAATCTTCTCTGTTCACCTCATTAGAATCGTTCAACAGCAGATATGAACATTTGGGTTTTTAGTATAATTAAGGGGCACTTCCTGTTTCTATACCACCCTGTTCACAACGCCTTCCCCCAATCATTAACCCTGTCTGTCATCCCCTGGATACACAGTTCCCTGTATCTGCCATATCTCCGCTTCTCTTAAAAATTACATCTCATCCCAATCCTTTGTACTCCACCTGACAAAGGATAAATCAATGCACACACCTTACCCTTTCAATTCCAGATACACGATGAACTGGTTTCTACTGTCTCTACTCAATGACCACCTGAATCAGCTACTGAACCGATACTCCCGAATACAGGCACTCAGACTCGACCTGTTCTATCAGAAAGGTACAGAGCGTTATAAACGTCATTCATGGTATGAAACCGAGCGAGAGGTACGCATGCTGGTTGAACGCACCATGCAGCACACAAATCTGGCTGGGTATTTCTGGGTACTAGAGAATTCTGTAGACCACGGCTGCCATGCCCATATCGTGTTCTATCTCGACAGGCACCTTAACCAGGCTACCTACCCAATAGCTGAGAGAGTAGGAACAATATGGTGGGAAATAACGCGACGAGAAGGCTATTACAACCGCTGCGAATACAAACCCTCTTATGAAGTCAGTATTGATAGACCGGTGAACTACGATGATACCGAAGCCATTGATAACCTGCGCTACATTATCAGCTATCTCGCCAAAGAAGAGCAAAAGCACGGTCACTATCACTACGGAGCCAGTGAGGTACCGCCCCCCAGTGGACTGGGGCGTCCTCGCACGTTGTAACTTACGTTCTGCACTTTTTTACGTATCAATCCATTGATGTGGAAGGGCTGGTAGTAACGAGCAATCAACCACCAGCTCAGAATAATCCCACAATGGAAGACAGCATTATGACAGAACAAATTTCTTTGCTTGATGACCAACTGGTGGATATGCGGTTCCTCACGAAGCTAACGGGACTTACGGATAAATGGTTCTATAAGCTGATTAAAGATGGTGACTTCCCCAAACCAGTCAAACTGGGGCGCAGTTCTCGCTGGTTAAAGAGCGAAGTAGAAAACTGGCTTCAGGAACGCATTAACCAGTCCCGTAAATAACACCACTGTGACCTAACCCCCGGCAAAAAAATAACTATCCGACTCGTTCGGAGGTTTTCTGCTGTCTGTCATTAAAGCCAGAAGGAATATGAACAATGAAAGATTACAAACCACGTTACGAAGAACTTTATAAATATTATCAGGTCTGGTTGACTGATTTTACGAAGCTGACGGTCAGATCGGGTATGTGTCACCAGAATATCTACCACCATCATACCCTGACGGTTGGCAGCCTTAAGTTTCCGGGAGAGGAAGAGGTTATTGCTATTGTCCCCCAGTGCCTGCACCGGATTATTTATGGCAGAGCAGCAGCCCCACTGACTGTTAATGATGACCTGAGTGTCAGTTTATTTACCCAGGAGCATCTGCTGGCTCACCATCCAATGCTGGAGGGGGTTTTGCTGTCTGAGTGCGTGCGTTTAAAACAACGCCCTCTGGCAAATAAGCTCATCAGTCTGTTCCGCCAGTTCGGCGGTAGCGAGCTGCGTCTGAAGCTGGTCTGGCTGTGCTGGTACGATTTGATGCTGGGTAATTGCCTTGATGACTGGACCGACAACCTCAGGTTCAAAAAAGACAAGGAGATGGATATCTGGATCAATGACCGGCAGGCTGAAAACCCTGCGCTGACCAGTCTGATGGACGAGTATGTCTGCTTTGCATGGCGGACGACAGCGGAGCCACTGAATCAGGCTTCATCCATAGTCATGCAAGGGATTTGAGGGTTATTGGGGAGTGAAAATTAAATTAGGTTAATTAATATAATTAATAGGCACTCCCTTTTTACAACCATCCTCTTAATCCATGCGGTTCCCCTAGCCATGGCTCTTCCTGAAGGCCAGGTGCATTCCATTGACTGGCCCTCGCCAGCACTAAAGAAATTCATCCTATGCAAAACAAACAACGATGGGAGCCAGACTGGTTTCGACAGTTACTTCTGAACAACCATATCGACAAACTGATAGAGCGCTATTCCTGCCTGCTGGCACTCCGAACAGATCTGTTTTACCAGGATCATACCGCTAAGTTTTTCCTGCGGGATCATCGGCAACTCGAATGAGATATCCGAAAGCTGATGAACCGTATGATGCAACTCGAAACGGTGGTCGGTTTCTTCTGGGTTATCGAATGGACAGAAGACCACCACTACCATGCTCATGTCGTGTTCTGGCTGGATGGTAGTAAAACTCAGAATACCTATCCCTGGGCACAGCAAGCCGGTTTGTACTGGTGTATATGACCAAAACCCAGCAGAAATATGGGCTGTTACTGTTCGGTTGCAATGAGGTCCCCGAACGACCTTCAAGCAGACGGCCACGTAAGAATGTCTTCTAAGTAAGGCAATTTTTTACGCCAGCATCTCATCGTGTGAGAACCACACTACTCCCCCCCTCATAACACCTTTAAACCATCCAACCGCACGGTGTCTGTCAGTCCTGCTGGGACGGTTAGACCTGCAAATTGTCTGGTAGGAACCAATACTATTTTTGCCAACTCCTTGATTGCTTTCGACGATAACGCTCTGGCACCCTCAGGGTCAGGATGATTGCCGACAAAGAAAACTGAGATTTATGCTGGCAGAGCTGGTGTCTGCACCACTGTTTTTTTCTGGCACTGCGTTTTATGTAAAAATGATTGCGATGGAAAAAAATACTGCCTGACCTGTGGTGTTGTGACCCCAGTTTCTATTTAAAACAGTTTCCTGCAAAAAACTGCTCGTAACCACCTGATATATTATTACCGCATAAATGATAAACACTACTGATCAAACTTGGCTGGGTAAGGATCTTCTTTATCTTTATCCTTACAAGGATGCCGTAGCCATTTTTGCCAACCTTGAGGATCCTCCTGAATATCAATTTCGCTGTCAAAATCCTCCAGCTCGCAACTATCTAACTTCTCTTCAACACTGTGTTTATGGCGTATAAATGATGCCAACTGATCCTGGTCGAAGGTACCTGCAAGGTAGGGATAATTGATAATCATCTCAGCCGCCCCCTGGACTTGAAGCATTGTATTGATTCGACCAAAGAGGCGATCAACCCGTCCATTCCTCTGCTCGTTATCACCAGGAGTCCAGGCGATGCCATAATGATGAACTTGATTGCATTGAAGATGAAGATTCACGCCTTCCTGCAACACAGAGGTTGCTACCAGCACATTAGGGAAGAAAGGTGAATTAAATCCACGAATTAAACGTTCACGATTTTTTGACTGCCCGCTGGCATACCAACTTGGACTACTCAAGCTAGTGAACTCGCGCCAAGTATATTGAGTATTATCTAGTTTCTGGCCAACAATTTTCACACATAGCGTTTCGAAAGTTTCAATGGCAGCCACAAAATAACGTAGCATCAGTGATCCATTCAATTTTGGGGTGACCCATTCTACAAAATGCTGATATCGCTGCTGGACCTCACCTGTTTGAGGTCGACGGTTGAACTCTGTAAACCAGCAATAGAGCTCAATGATCACAGGGCTGGCAAACAGGTAACCCGTGCGAAGATAGTTGGCAAAGTTCTCAATAATTGCCATACCGTTAGGCTGGTCACGCCACTTAATCAATTGCTCTTTTGCTGGCCGCGGCAGCTCATGAAACATCAATCCCCAGGCTGTGGGCAAAGCAGTGATATATTTGATTTTCTGAGCTGTTGTCGACTGCTGCAGCCGGGCATCTCTCGCGGCATCACCATAGCTGTCACGTTGACGTTCACCAGACTCTTTGCGGTAATGATAATGATAGGTCCCGGTCGTACCATCCAATGCAGGCTCAAGAAATAATGAAAAGAGGCTTTCAGGGCGACGGAAACGCAAACTAACGTTGGCGCAGTCGGTACTGCGCAGGCCCGTTTTCTTCATAACAAATAGCTCGGCAATTTTACTTGAAAGCTTTAGCTCGTTATCCGTTTCAGGCTCATCTGTCTCCCCGTCCTCCAGCATATGCTCATCAAAATCGGACTTTTCATTGGATTTTTCCGATAAAAGCTTAACAAAAATATCTCGGGACCAACCCGACTCTCGCCATTCTGCCAGCGCCTTTGCAGGTAGCTGCCAGACATTCATCAATCGCTCAGCCATTATTTCATCATAACGTGCGTTGATGCGCTGAGTAATTTCGCGTACAGATGGTATTCGACGAACAAAAACCAAATGCTTACTACAATGTAGCGGCTGAGACTGCTTGAACGGATCACTGGTAAAGCAGGCCTCTACCAGAGTGTCGTATTTGGGATGATCTGGAAAGCGGTTATAGATATCGTGAAACTGCCGGGTCAAGCTATTGAGCAGAGCAGAATCCGGCGCGTGGTTGAAGTCATTATGGATTTGCCCCTCTTCATCACTACTATTATCCCGCTCACTTGCGGTACTGCCCGTTGATTCAAACCCTTCAAGATAGCCATATAGCATGCGCCTGCCGCCACCTGCCTTTTTCTCTTTGTCCAGTTGAACCACGAGTTGTTTCTGATATAGAGCAAAAAACAACTCAGCATCCATCTTATTAGTAAAACTGGAAATGCTAGCGCGCTCATGACGATATTCATATTTGCTGTGGCTGCTCTCTCTGCCCTGCATTTTGCGCAGTCGGCGGATGGCAAAATCATTCATCAGCGCACGGACATCATCCTCTGCATAACGTTTTGGCATGTCACTGAAGTAGCTAAATATGTCATAAACATTTCGCGATGCTGAGGGATTTGGAGTTGCCGTCAACAACAGTACATTGCTCCCCAGCCGGCCCTGCGCATCACCAAAGAAGGCCTGAGCGGCGGCGGCACGCTGTGATCCGCTTCGGTTACGAAAGTAATGAGCCTCATCGATTATAATTAAGTCAAACCCTCCTTTTCCAAGAGCTTGCTTAATCTGCTGACGATATAACACGCCATAAGACGCGGCAGCATTTAAAGCATCTTTTTTTTCATCTGGAGGGACCAGACCGCTTAGTGAATGGATAGTAGTAAGGTAAAAATGGTGAGATTTTTTCTCCACAGCGGCCGCCAGCTCCGCCAGTCTGCCATAAATTTGTGGGGCATATTTTGTCTTACCCTCTAAAGTGGTAAAGGCATTATGTTCAGCCCGATAGTGTATCTCTGTGAAAATGCTAAATTCTCTCTCCCAGTTATCACAGAGCGTCCTGTTAGGTGCCATAACCAGAATGCGTGCATCAGGTTTTGCCTGCCATAACAACAACATTACTCCCATCGCCTGATAAGTTTTCCCCATGCCGACTTCATCAGCAAGGAGTGCCAGTCGTTGTTTATTCAGCAAATTCCACAACCCAGCCACCCCCTCTGCCTGCTTCGCCGCCATGCTGGAAGCACCGGATTGATACTGCCAGTGCGTATCAGTCGCATCGAAATTCATCACGGCTGAAACCTCAACCGGGGTAATGATCTGTTTTAACTTATTCGCCATAACTACAGTCTTCCATGATAGCAGCGAGATAACGTAGGCTAGTGGCATCGCTAGTTAGGGGGGGAATTGCAACCTGTAGAGACTCCCACAAGTGCACAGCCACAGATATGGCTTCAGCCCCTTGTTTGTGACGTATGCTTTTAACACGCTTTCTTGCCAGAGCGGCCAGAGTGTTAACTTCTTGGGCCAGAAACCAGTTAAATACTAGCTGAGTCGGTTGATTTATACGCTCCCTAGCTATTTCAGCCAATTCCTGTAAGCAACCTGGTTCACTGAACAAACGACGATACAGCTGAGTGCCATCGTCCGCGTCTGCTAGCCAGTTGCGCCGTTGTTGGATAGCCTGAAAGAGGCGGAAATAGCTAGTGGCATCTAAATTCATGGCTTGCGCCATCCCCTCACTTTGCTCTTCATCCTGCGCTCCAGCACAGCGCAGCATAAGGCGATCACTCAATGCGGGATCCACTGAATTCAGATAGCTGTTAAGTAAGTCATCTAGCGACTTAAAGCTCAACGCACGCCGGTGTTCAATACCGCTTTCAACGATCATGCCCTGCCAGTCGGTTATTCCAGTTCTACGAAGGGTATAAAAAGGGTTATCCAATACGGCATTGCTTTTTAATACCGTCAATTGCCGGGGCGATTTCAGACCTATACCGGTAGCTTTCCATACCAATTCATTTGCCCCGTTGATACCGGGCAATATCAGTTGATAACCTGACGCAGGCTTACCACCGAACCATTGCCCGGAAATCTGATACTCACATCGAGTCCAGTCAAAAATAACGCTCAGATCGAAAGGTTGAAGTTCATCAGGCTCCAGCGCCTCTTCCTCCAACAATGCTTCACTGGCGAAATTCTCTTCATTAACATCATCCCATTCTTTGCCGCAAATCGTGATGTTACGAGAGACCGGATGCACAATTCCCGCTTCTACATTCCAGTTTGCCTCAGGTAAGCTGCTGCAACCCGGGTTGGTGAAATTCCAGGACCCCACGGCAAGTTGCGTACCGGTATTGCTTTTCGCCAGCCAGAGCTTGGCGTGGGTCATCAATGCCCTATCGTCCTTGGGCACTGGAGAGCGATACACGGTAAGCTTTTTATTTGTAATCATTGCCTGAATACTGTCACTCCATCGAGTGCGGATATAACGTCCCTCAACCAAATCCGGAACCAGTTCTACGAGCACTTCATGCCCAATATTGTCGATAAACCCTGCTAAATCCTCAGCAAGATAAGGCGACCAAACACTGAGTGTATGAATCTCACCGCCGTTTTTTAATGCATCTAGCAGTGTGCAACCAGCCAGACTGTGAATAAATGACCAATCAGGATCATCACCGAGAAACTTGCGACGGGTTGGGAAAAATTCTTCATCATTCAGACTGTTATCAATTGTGGTAAAAAATCGTTTTACCTGCTGGTATTGGGCATTACTTGCAACACAACGAAAATCCACAGTTTCTTGATTTCGCCCCCACCCACTAAGCGTAAGGTTGGCACTGCCCGCACCCACAATAATCTTTCTGTAGTGATCTTCGAGATAAAATACTTTTGGGTGAAACAGCCCGCGCTCTTTATCCAGATAAGACTCTTCGCTTTGAGCCAGCTTACGCACCGACACCGGATATACCGCAATGGAGGTACGTTTCGGCTTTTCTTTCGCAATCATGCGCGGATCGCAGTAGATGCGGAAATCAATACCACTCTCATTCAGCGCACGCTGCAGACCTTCGTAATCCATACGACTAACGGGCGGGTCCATACCCAACACAGCAGGAAGTACCCACGTTTCAACAAAAGAGATATCCAGATTAAAGGTGGTGAGCCAGACACGTTTCAACATACCCATATCAGCAATTTGCTTTTTGAAGACATCTAACAGCTTCATGCAGAATGCCCCCATAAACCGTTCAGCAAATGTCTGAACTGTGGTAGATAATAACGGTTTACCCAGTCGCTATTCTGACGATCTTCGCGTAGCGAACATGGTGGTACCTGCAGCAAAATATCATCACCTTCAAGCAGGAGCCACGGGAACTGCCCCCTTGACTCCATTATCTTGTGATGATAATCCAGCAAGCCTCGAACCTGATCTTCCAGCGACGGCATACAGGCCAGTGCTAATAGTTGCTGAAAACGTCTGGCGGGCGTACCGGAAAGCGAGGAAAGGAGCACATCATTTTCCAGAAGCTGAGTCGCCCTTTGTGGCAGATCAAGTTCCGTAAGACCGCGCGACTGCCAGAATTGACGAAATTCTGCCAAAGTCTGACTACTCTGTCGGCGTAAGCCTGAAAACATCAGGTCGATCAGGGATAAAAATGGCTCCGCCTGACTGATATGTTGTAACGCCCTGAGGTCACTTTCATTCATTTCAGGCATACTTTTCGCCTGATGCATGGCACGTTTGAAAACTTCAGCATCTGTAAGCTCTAACTCGTCCAAACGTTCCTGCTTGAGTACCCGATAAATAGCACCCGCTGCATATTTATCTAACCCCGTTCTTTGTAGCCAGAATATTCGCGAATAATCCCCGACCATTTTCGGGTCGCGGAATGCCTTTACATACGCCTTTTTTAGGCCGACAGGAATATCTTCGAAAAATGGGTTGAGGTCGCGCTTATGTGAGGCCTGCATTTTCAATTGCATGTAAGTCAATGCCGCTGCATGTAATTTTTTCAGCTCTGGTACATTCCGAATAAATGCCTCTGCTGCCTGCCACACTGGCTTGCTTTCCGGCAGATCATAGCGATAATCAGTAGAGAAAAAATGCATTTTCATCATTGGCGATTTATAGCGCCCATTGGTACCAAGAGCGATCTGATTAGTCAGTAACTCACTACTTTTCTCATGACCAAAAAGTATCTGAGGATTTTTATTTGCAGCGTTCCATTTAGATCTGGCTTTATTAATACCCTGCACACCAGTGAGAGTGACACCTCTTTTTTCAGCCGCCAGCATGGAGTAGATATAAATATTTTCCAGATGGATCAGACAGGCAACTCTAAACTCATGTAATTGCTTTTTGGGATACAGACCTTTCATCACGCCTGAAGTTTGCAGCTTTTCATCGACCAGTATCTGGCGCAATACGCTGTGATGCAGCAGATTCAGCGTATATTGCCGTACATCATTTGCGATAGAAGTAATACGGCTATGAAAGATGTCCTGCCCCCAGGACGACCAGATGACTAATTGCCCAAGCGGATCCACATTCAACTCACCCGTTAGCGAGTCATCGTATTCAGTCAGAAATTTCTCGATGTACATTTCGTTGCGTCAGTCGCTTATGCCCACAGGGCTAACAACACGCAATCAGTGCACTGCGAAAGCCCTTCCATGTTCCACTTTCTTTCCTGGCACTTACCAAATCAGCAAATCAGTGGCCGATATTGATGAGTGCTAAAATGCAGATAACCAGAAGCTGTAGCTTCTGGTTATCTGGCTGGATTACTCGCTTTCAGGCTCCAGTAAGAAACTAGGTTTACCGTAAGATGAAACAAACAGTCCTTTTACCGCGCGGGTTGCAGCCACATGGAGCAGCGCACGTTCATTAAATAATGCATCACGTTGTTCAACAGGATCGTCAGATGCTATGGCTTTTACTTCCGGTACAACGCCATCGTTGATACCCGCAAGGAACACATACTGGAACTCTAGCCCTTTAATGCGGTGCATTGTTGCAATGCGAACACCGGCCCGTTGATCACTGTCGCCACTATCATTCCCTAAATTAAAAGTTTCAATTCCCGCTTCATTCAGAGCTGACACATAGCGCTCATTCGTATGCCTCGTGCGGGAAGTAATGCAGATATCCTGGGAACGGACATCATTGGCTAACAGCGCCTGAATTTGCTTGATAATCGTCTCAGCCTCTTCCTTAAAATCTGAAGCATTAGTAATCATGGGTTTTTCACCATGAAGCAATGATAAATAATCGTTGCAGGAATCAGTTTCACCATCCAGGTTGTCAACCTTAACGCCGGTTAATAACCCGACGGCAAACTGTCGCGTCTCTTCTGTAGTCCGATAGTTAATTTTCAGTTTTTTACTACGACGCCCACGAACATTAATCCCACACTGACCGAGCACGACTTTATTGCGGTAAATACGCTGATGTCCATCACCCACGATAAAGAGATCGTTAGGAGACTCTGGAACCAGGCTACGAATAAGGGTAAAGGCCGGTGCGCCTATATCCTGAGCTTCATCGACTACGATACTGCTATAAGGCAATTGCACCTGCTTTTCTTTAAACAGAATGATTGCCTCATGCATGGCATCACCCATCTCTCGCAGTTTGGCTCGCGCCATTTGTGCCCGGAACTCTTCGAACACAGGCCAGATTTTCGCACGCTGAATACGGGATAACGCCGTGCCACGACCAATACGACTCACCTTCAGATATTCTTCACGGCTGTAAATCGCATTCGGCTGAACAACACGTTGCCACTCTTCAGAATAAAAGTTATCCGGTAATCCCAATTCAGCAGGAACTTGCTGCAAGGCATAGTTCCAGCATTTACGTCGCCCTTCATCGCTGTCATAGACCACGCGGAAATCATATCCATGGCGTTTAAGCTGCTCGCTCATCCAGGCATCAATGTTAACAACTTCAATACGCGCCATCTCCTCACGGCTACACAAACGCTGGAGGTTGGCGCGAATATCCGCCGCCAGGTTACGGGTGAAGGTTGTGAACAGAACTTTTTTACCGGGTTTATCGGCCAGGCGTTGGGATAACCAACGTGCACGATGCATCGCAACAACTGTTTTACCCGTGCCTGCACCACCTAACACTCGCACCGGACCATTTGCCGGAGACTCCACCAGTTTTCGCTGGCTCGGGTGCAGGAATACACGCCATTTTTCCAGTGGCGCATTGAGCATTTGCAGTAGCTCCTGTTCATTTTCAACGACATGGAAACGACGTTTACTTCTCTCAATTGCCTCAATAAAGTCGTTGGTATCAACAGGCTCATCACGGTGATCGTTAAACTCCTCCAGCACTTCCTGGTAATCCAGACCTTCTGCCAGCCAGTGTAGGGGCTCCCAGGCTTCTGCAGGCATCACGCTTTCCAGCTGATTCAGCCCTGTGGTATCCACAAGAGCCATCACCTGCTCAATAAACACAGGAGGAACACCCAGCGCGAGGATCTGCTCTGCCGTATACGCAGCAAAGAGTTTGGGTTTATCAACAACAGTCGGCTCGGGGGTAGGTTTGATATAGCTGGTATCAATCACCTGAATCGCACCGGTTACCGGGTGAATCGCACATTCGTGTCGCCGCGCCCAGTCGTAGGCTTCGTCGTGCTTATCCACCCACATCAGCATATACAGAGCACCCTGCTCAGGTTTCAGGACGATCCCCCGGTAGGTTTGGTCTATACGCACGGAATGCACATTATTGCTGCGTGCATCGTGGATCTTTTCGTAGTTCAGCCCATTACTCGTCGGATCCTGGCGGAACTTAGAGATGAATTCCTGGACCTTTTTTTGCTGCGCTTTAGGAATCCGCGCAAAAGCCCCCAGAAAACCATCAGAAAGTGCCACCTTTGGCGTTGGAATCGTCATTTGTCACCTCCGGACAGATGCTGCAATGTATTTTCGTCAATTGGCCCGAAAGCAACGTGCCAACCCTTACTTTCGAATAAAGCAGTAAAGCTCTGATTATCGATAATCAGGGCTTGCTTTTGTAATGGCCAGGCGAGATCGGCTTCTGCAATAATTTCGCCATCGTCATCCTGTAATTCATATCCGACTGTCGGTGCCGGAAGCGATAACGACTGAAGCAAAGCGATTTCTTCTGCGCTCAATAAACCAAACTCAAGTATATCCGCCCAGCTCTCGTCAGGCTGAATATCCACTACCACCGAAGTCTGCATTTTTACCGCTTCAGGCTTCTGCGGTAAATGGACCGCTTTACGGCTGGTGAATGTCATATCTGGCAGGAACTGCAGTAAATTCACCATCCACCAGAAACCATTAAATCCGGCTTCATAGCCATTATCCTGGGGATAACGATCGTCAAAGCAAATATGCAGCCTCAACCAATTTCGCATTTGTTCAATGCTTGTCGTTGATTTAATGGCTTGTTGCGGTACAACAGCTGCCAGCTCAATGAACTGTTGTGATGAACTACAGCTATCCAGTAAACCTCCAAATACAAAAGGTTCATCAGGCAAAAGTGCATTCAACCGATAAGCGGGAGCGTTCTCCTGCATTTCATAGGCATACTTTTGTTTGGCTCCGGTATCCTGCGACTTTTTAGGATCCAGCCACACCCAGGCAAAGGCAGCGGCCATTTTCTGCCATAGCAGAGTTTTATTACCGGGATCAGAGAGATAATCGAGTAGCAGTGCAAAACTGTTTCTCTCCCTGAATGAACCTTCAAGCGTAGCAAAGTTTGTATCATGGAACGGGTTATAAAACTTAGGCTGTTTCATATCCGGGTTATGACCAAGCCCCATAACATTCTGTACATGTTTAATACCTTGTTCTTGAAGGTCTGCCCAGGTCACTGTCCATACCCAAAAATTACCGCTGTCTTTAATCGCCTGCCGTTTTTGGACATCATCCGACACGCTATCTTTATGAAAAGCAAAACCATCCAGGAAAATTGCTACCGGTTTTATCTTTTCTGACTGCATCAGAGGATAGAGCACATAATCTGGTCGGCTAAGGATGCCTACTCCTTCTTTAACCCCTAAATCAACCTGTGCTTTGAGATGCCAGCTCATCGCCGGTTCTGTACGGGTATTAATAATCCAGCCTGCATTCTGATGGGCATAACTCCGGCTCACGAGAAGATTTTTGTTATCCTGCAGGCAGTGAATGAACCGTTTTTCCAGTTCACTCCCCATCATGGCATCAAGCGAAATGTTTTTGATGGAATCAATAACGCGTATAGCAGCACTGGCCTTCAGGATTTTCGCCAGTAAGAGACGCGCCTGATCTCTTGATACATACTTCATACGCCCGCGGTCACGGTAAGCGTAAACACAGCGATAGCAGCCGTCTTTATGCGTATCATGGTTGCAGCTGCATTCCACTAGCGCCTTGTAGGCCAGCTCAAGTAATTTCAGAAGGTTGTCAGGTGTACGCATCAATTCTTTGAGTGAGCCGGTTCCCCCTGGTACGGTGTCGTAAATCACCAGATACTGACGCCAGGATTCGCCCTCATTTTCCGGCTCGCGATACACCACGCCTTTCAGATGATCCACGTTACCTTTGAAGTAATGTTTAAGCCCAAGCTGAATGGCTGCCCCCAGGGAGGCTTCCACCACGCGATCGTTGCTGTAGCTGGTCACTGGCAGCAGGATACGCAATGCCTCAGATTCCAGTTGGCGATAAAGGTAGAGATAATCTTCAAACTTCGCTTTTTCGGGTTCAGCGCGATATTTACAGCTCAGGTCATGACGTGGTTCATGATCTCGAGGGCGCTGCACCATGCCGCAACCGAGGCAAACTTTAAACCCGGTGCGTTTCTTTGCCTCTCCTGCGATCATCAGCTCATTGGCATCATCCGCCATTTTGCCAAAGTTGATATCTCGCAGAGTCACTTTGCTCAAAAACTCAAAGCCAAACGGGATTTCTCCTTCATCAATAGCATAAGCGGCCGATACATCCTCTTTTTCGAAGCTGACCAGTAGCTGTCGCTGGAAGAATGCCGGTTCGCGACTATCGCTCTCATCACTGATCTGGCTGTCACGCGCGCTTGAGCGGGCATAAACCTGACGAAGCTTCAGTAATGTCGTTTTTTGCCCGGCATCAGCCCAACCTGGTGTGCCGCATTTTGGACAGTATTTATGCTGATCGCCGGTCTGATCGATATTCTCGCTGTAGTTACAGTGGCTGCAAATACGCCAGTTTTCAGGCTCAGACACTTTCAGATCAATCTGTTCGATTTCAACTTTATGCCCACCCGCATAGAAGTTATTCAACGGGGCAAGCTCAGCCAGCGCCGTTGAAGCCGGACGTTCGTATTCGTAGGTCGTGTTCTGATACTCACGCGTTTCCCCACCGTCCTTGCGCCGCCACAGCACAGAACGCAGCGTAATACCGGCCTCCGGGAAGGCATAGTTGGGAAGTAATCCTTCATCGGTGAGGAAATTAAGCGTTTGCTTGTTATTGATCTGGTTCACCAGCGTCATTAGCGCCTGACGTTCCGAAGTCAACTCGCGCATATCGCTGTCAAAGTTTTGATCGTGCGGATCGCTCTCCAGCTTGTCGATACTGCGCTTGAGTTTATCAATCCGGGAACGCAACGATTTGCGATCTTCCACCAGCAGTTTTAATGCTTGTTCGATACGTTGAACCAGAGAACGCTGCCCTGATGCCCCTTGCAAATATGACAGTAACTGTAGACGAGTGTCTTCCGTAAGATCCGGGAAGATGGACGAGAACTGCTGAGCAATATCCGCATGATGTTGTTCAACATAACGCAGGAAGTTATAAGGGAACCCAGACTTGTGTCCAAACTCCAGCTCGTCCAGCATCTGCTTCACGTTTTTGCTGATAGCAGATGCCGGGACGCCGGTTTTCACCCAGTTGTCCATGCAGAATGCGGCCAGCTGACGCTCCAGGATAGCCGTTGCGTTCAGGAACACACCAGGGGCCTGTACCTGCCCTTGCATCATCTCCAGAGGCTCTTCAAAGAAGAACTGATCGTGCGGGTTCCCCTCAGCCACCGTGATGTTAAGTGCATTGCCGTCTTTACGCCCGGCACGACCAATACGCTGTAAGTAATTAGCCTGCGCGGGTGGAACAGAACAGAGTAATACCGTAGAAAGGTCACCCACATCGATACCCATCTCCAGCGTCGGTGTTGCCGAAAGCAGGTTTATATTCCATGGCTGATTACCGCGGTAGAACGATTGTTCCGTAGCCTCACGATCTTCACGGCTCAGTAATCCGGTATGCTCTGCCCCCTGAACACGAGCGATGTCCATATTATCCCAGTGCCAGGTCACTGTATTTTCAGTTTCCTGATAGCGGCCTTCACAGCGCAGAGAAAGACATGGAGCGTTTCGCCAGTGCCACCCCTGATCGGCCGGTGCCCGAACAACCTCACGACAGCAAGAGCAGTTTAGCTGAACAACATCTCGGCTCACTACCAGCGCTGAAGGTACTAGCCCCCAAGCTTCTTTGCCTTTTGTGTCAAAGTCTTTTACCAACCCGGCCATTTTTAGTGTCGCAAACAGACGTCGTAAAACCGTCTCGGCCAGGCTGCTGATAAACAGATTATTGCCGTTGCTGAGCGTTCGGTTGATCCAATGCTGATACCAGCTGGGGTTGGATTTCGCACCAATCAGGCGATGGAAGCCATTTATTTTTTCAAACGAGGCATAGGCCGGTTTACGCGTTTTCGGACCAATAGATGGCATATAGCGTGAAGTTCGCTCCTTCTGTGTCATCATAAAGGTCTTACCCTCACGCCGATAACTTTCGAACGCCGGATGCAGAACAGCTCCCGCCTGCCGCTGATGCCAAAGAACGCCAATCACCAGGTGTGCCACCTGCTCAACGCTGACCCCAACCATTTCATCACCCAGCTCTTCGACAAGCTGTTGATGAAGCGCCGTTATCGCTGAATTGAAACGTGCAACATCAATTCCTGCAGCTGCGTAACCGGTAGCCTCCAGCGTACGTCCAATTCGTGCGCGTAGGGTAAATTCGCTGTATACCTCCCAGTCGAGACGAAGAGAAACCAGCTCCGGTAAATCGGAACTCTCTGCCAGCAGGCCTTCGTTCTTCAGCGTCTGGTAATCGTTCATCCACTGCATGTTGGGCGCGATGAAGCTCGCGGCAAAATGAGCATCATCCGGTGAACGCTCACGCGTCTGCCGACAGACGCGTGCCGCAAAGGTATCCAACGGTAACGTTTCTTTTTCACCCAACACGCTGGCGATTTGTCCGCGTACCATCAACGGCCAGGTTCGGGCGGTAAAGAAACTGGCGCGGTGTGCGGCATCCTGTACCGAGTCAGAAAACGTAATCAGCTTTTTATGTTCGTTGAACTGGCTGCCATAAAGCTGATGGATCATCACCGCCGACAGGCTGGCTGCCTGTGACCCAAGAATCGAAATACCCTGTTTGCTGTTGCAGTACGGGCATTCGTTGGCAAATTCCAGCTCATCCTTACGCTCTTTGAGCATATCCGGGATAAGTACTTGTAGCAGACCAGTATGGCCACAATGCCCGCACTGCACGTTAGATTGCTTATTGAGCTTTAAACAGGAAGGGCACAGCTTCTGGTGAACACCGCTGACAGGTTTATCGTTGTTATCCGGGAAGGCCAGTACAATAGAACGGCCTTTTTCGAAGAACTGACGATAAATACCGTCCAGATCAGTTTCGAGTTGAACGCTCTGACCATGGCGCAGGCTCGCCCACCCGGTAGCATGGCAGTCACGACAGTGAATAACGGGAAGATAATGTTCGCGATCTTCCACCGCGACATCATCAGCAAAAACAAGCTCAGGTGTTTTTGACACGCTGGCGACCAAGCGGCGCATCTCGCGCAACCACAGCTGAGAACGTAGTTGCACAAAAGGCAGAACGGGACGTGCTTTATTCACCTGTAGGCGCTTTTCCCGATCTTCCTGTTTTTCTGGAACCTCCAGGCGTGCCTGGGCAATTAGTGCCAGAATGCTTTGCAGCACGCGGGTTGCATGCCCGGCGCTTTCCGCCAGCATCACCTGGAGATTTTCCAGGCACTGCTGTTCCGACAAAATTCCCCCCTGCAAATCCTCAAGGAGTACGTGCAGGATGCTGTGGCGACGTAACAATGAGCCCAACTCAATACGCTTTTCACGTCCGAGATCGCTGTCCAGATCGGCAGGTAATTGCAGTGAACTATCCGGGAACCACAGCGGAATTTGTCCGTTCAGATAGTCTACCGGGCTGGCGTACGCTTGCGGATCCAGCACAGCGCTGGCCTCCTGGCCCGGATACTGACTGTACTCAATGGTATAACCCTGCAGATACTCTGCCGCCGTATAGCGATCTTCTCGAATAACCGCGTCATCACCAAATGGCTGATCAAAGATCGTTTTCGCGTAATCGAGTAGTTGCCCCAGTTCGTCACCTACGGTAGCCGACGTCCCCACGCAGGCAAAACGCTTGTCATCGACACCAATATGATGCTTTAAGCGGCGCACCAGACAGGCCAGATCCGATCCCTGCGCACCATCAAACGTATGCAGTTCATCCACCACCAGATAACGCAGTGACCCTGGCTGGTTATAGCGCCAGAGTTTCTGATCGCCGGGGCGCATCAGCAGGTAATCCAGCATCTTATAGTTGGTTAGCAGGATATCCGGCGGATTCTCACGCAGGGTATGTTTGCAGGTGATGACTTTATCCGCAGACATCTTTTTGCTGGGCTCGATTTCACTGTCGCCGACAAACAGGCCGACGGTCACTTTGCCATGCAGTTGCGGATCGCTGGCGATAATTTTAGCGAAACGGCTGGCCTGATCGGTTGCCAGGGCGTTCATCGGGTAAATGATGATCGCTTTAACACCGGCCTCTGATGCCCCAGCACAATGGTTAAGCAGCGGGAACATAAAACATTCCGTTTTACCGGAACCCGTCCCGGTCGCCACCAGCGTCGGCTGAGGCACCTCGATACCCAGGCGCTGGAACGCCTGCGCCTGATGCGCATGTGGTGGGAACGGCAGCGTCAGGTTGGGAAAGAAATTCAGCGATAAGTCACTTTTACGAAACGGCAGCTGAGCGGAAAGATACGGACCTTTCAGCAGCGTTTCCGGCTGGGCCAGAAATTGCTCCAGCATCGAGACGTTATTGTTTTCTTCACCATTAAACAGCGGGCTGTTAAGCGGGAAGGCTGCCCGTAAAAAGGAGGCAACGCTGTCGGCAACCTGCCGACTGACAACGGAAGGCAGCATCAGGCGCTCTCCTTATCTTGTGCAAAGAATGACCAGGCGACTTTATAGTCGTCTTCACGGTCAGGTTTGATAAAAGGTGCCTGCCAGGTGACAGTACGGCGCTCGCCTTCGTCGCTTCGGGTATAGTCATCAAAAGTGACGCTAACGGTACCGGTTTGCAGATGCTTGACATCATCCCAGCCGATGGCTTGATCGGTGCAGTCGCCGCCGGTCCATTCAGGGCTGTCGACGTTAAAGACAAAACCGTTTTTCAGGTCGGATTTACGCGCGGTACGCGGTAGGCCAACGCCCACCAGCCCTTTGCTTGGGGTAAAGATGATACGGCCATTTTGATCGTACCAGGTATCGGCTTCGTACTGGCGCATTACCGGGAACTGAACACGGTAAATAGTGAGCAGTTCTTCAAGGGTTAACCCCAGCGCCTGCGCCACTAGCACGTCTATTTCCACCAGCGCCTGACGGCGACTGTAGTCGGAGCGTAAAGCGCAGTTACGCTGCCACTCTGGAGTCAGATTGGCGAAGAAATCTTGTGGAAGTTGCGGGAGATTTCGGCTCCAGCGCTGGGTGTTGAAATCTGGGGTATAGCAGGATTGCCAGAGCTCGGCGTATTCACTTGAAAGAGCATTTAATAATAAGGTCCTTAGTTTTACACCAAATATTTCTGTATAAACGAACCCACCGAGTTGCGCACCATACAGATCTGATTTTCCAGTTGATTTCAAAATGAAATCATAAACAATTGAATGTGAAAGGCCGGTGAAATTAACCAGCATATTAGTTGACTCAAACGCTGTCGCGACACATGTGTTGATGTTTGCAAATCCCTTGGGAAGAATTGCAGAGATAAAAGATCTCTCAGAAGACCCACCAAACATTCTCCTGTTAACAAAACGATAATAATCTGTCACCTTTCTCGGTTCATCTTCACCCGGTTCAGTCCACGTAACGCGTGGTGTACGTTTAGCATATTCCTGCACATCACATGCCGGAATATAGTTAGTGCGCGGCAGGTAATCGTCGGGCAAAGTTAGCAGGTCCAGGCAGTCATAATCGCTGTTTAACGTACAATTTTCGCGTGGAGTCTTGTAGAACGGCGTCCCAACAAAGAAGTGCGGGCCAGATAATACCCATTGTGATGCTTCCTCAGGGAACTGCGTCTTACGTTCAATAGTGCCGTCTTTCTGCTGGTTTGTTTCATGCCACATTTCCAGGGATAAATATTGCCCCTGTAAATCCCCCAATCTCTTCGGCTGATTAGCAAACTTTTCCAGAACAGCAACAAGTTGTTCTGCGTGCAAAGCTGGTAAACGAGCCTGCCATGCAGGAGTTCCTTCACTGTCATACAGACGAGCAAATAAAGAGAGCTCCTTCAAACCAATATGAATTAGCCGTGAATGGTGGCCCGACGTATTCCAGGAAACTTTGATTTTGCCTTCAATTTCCTGCTCATCTTTGATACCAGGAACAGGGCCTGCATTGTTGTGTTCAAAAGAGGCATCAATAGCGCTTACTGCGTAAACATTTGACATATTAATAAAGGACGGCGTTGTATTCTGCGGTCCATATACGTTAATGCTGAACATCGTTGCATGATGCACTTCAGCAAAAAGACTCAATTCGTTATGAAATTGAAAATGTGTCCTCAGCCTCGGATATACCGCCGCACGTAATTGCCCGCCTTTTGGATCATCATAAATCCCTTCCGGGTGCAGGAAACCTGCCACGCCTTTCTGCGCCCCTAAGCGCCATGCCTGCGGCAGGAAGCATTTATACAGATTAGTCTGCACACCACGCAGTACAGGGTAATTCTGCTGCGCATTCAGGAAGTTTTGCATCCCTTCACAGCCTTCATACTCGCTGCGCCATGCATCTTCCAGCGCCGGAATGGCGCTAAAGGTATCAACACGCAGTGTCGCCAGCTTCGAGGCGCTCAGCTTACGCAGCACGAACTCCGGCTCGTAGTCGCCCAGCACGCCAGCTTCCTGCCATTCCACTTTCAACCACGGCGGGTTTCCGAGCATCAGGTCAAAGCCGCCGCGTTCGGCAAACAGATCGCAGAACTCCAGATCCCAATGGAAGAAACGGTGTTGCTTCTTCAGCGCATCAACAATCGCCAGACGCGGCAAATGACGGAACAGTACTTCAGTTTTCAGGCGGCCTGCACCGGAAAACAGCGATGATTCTTCACGCACAATATCCTCTTCGGCAAACAGATTGCCGGTGGCCTGCTCTGCAACTTCAGTGACTCTTTCCGTGACGACAATACCGTCGATCAGCGTCTCCATCTCCATCAGCCACATACCGCGGTCCGGCAGTTCATTCGCTTTGTCGATTGGCCAGAACCATAGCGCACACCAGTAGTCCATCACCCAGCGCAGTTTCTGATAGGTACTGTTATCTTCGAGGCGGCCGCTGAAGGTTTCATCTTTGCTGCTTAAAGAAGACCGAACTTGAGCCGTGTTTTCCGCAGGCCATACCGGGTAATTGTCGGCGGTTTTCTGACGCTCGGCTTTCAGCTGCTGACGGAACGTGTTCCAGAGCGCTTCCACTTTGCCGCTGAGGCGTTGCACATCAACAATCTCATGTGGAGCAAAGCTTTTAGTAAACTCTTTGCGCCAGCTGTCCAGCGCTTTGAAATCATCCGGATAGCGCTGCTTAACGGTTTTGTCGCTGTAGTTGGCCATGCCGCTGTCCGGTAGCAGGAAGTGGAAAATCTGCTTCTCTTCGCGTGGAATATTCATCGCCAGCTCGGCCGGTTCGCTGTTAAGCCAGCTCGGACCTTTCGCTTTTTTGTAGGTCAGTTCGCTCTTGTTGAACACCTGACGGCGTGCGCCCACCAACGAGTTGCCACAGTGCAGCTGGTAGCCAAACCACGGTACAAATGCATCGCCGCTGATGGCGTTCAGCCACAGCGACACTTCCGCCAGTTCCACCGCCACTGGGTTCAAGTCCACGCCGAATACGTTGTTGTCGGCAATGTACATTTTTACCCGTTGCAGCTCCTGGGTGTAGCGATCCTGAGGAATGCGGCGACCTTCCGCCTGCTGTTTGTGGAACAGATACGCTTCCGCCAGCTGGTTGATGGCTTCGTTAAGGAACGCTGCGCTGCCCATCGCCGGTTCGCATACGGTGAGGTTTAAGATGGCATCAGCTTTGGCATGAGGATCGGTAATCGGATCAATCTGCTCTTTAAACAGCTCTTTCAGTGCATACTTGACTAACGAGCGGGTCAGTACTTCCGGTGTGTAGTAAGAGGCGGATTTTTCGCGGTCGCGCCCGGCCATGCGATAGATAAAGCTGCCCTTACGGTGAATACGCAGGCTGCCGTCTTTTTCGTAAACCTTCTCGTCGTCGTGGTATTTGCCGATCTCGTCTTTGCTGACGAAGTAGCCCGTTTCCAGTTCGTTAAACTCTTCTCCGGCTTTTTTCACCTCGTAGAGGTCATCACTGGCAAAGAATCCTCGGTAAGAGAGCAGCGCTTCATACACTGCACCTAACTGGTTGATACCCAATTGGCGATAGGAGATACGCCCCCGGCGATTAAAACGTCCTTTACCCGGGCGGCTTAACGACATCGCCTGAATAATTTGTTGCAGGGTTTCGTTGCGGAACACCACACGGTTAAGAATACGGGTGTTATTCGCTTCAAACAGATGGCTTTCCAGACGCGGCACGCTGAACTGATGGCTGTGAATAGTGATCTGGTCGCCGCTCTCCAGGTCGCTCTGCATTTTCACGCCGCCGCTGTAGCCGTCACGCACCAGTTTGAACAGCATATTCAGGCTATCGTGAAAGTAGCGCCCGTTGCGATCTTCTTCGCTGGTCAGCGGGATCATCTCCAGATCGCGCAGCGTTTCCAGGCTGTATCCTTGCAGATAGGTTTTGGCGGTCATCGGCGCATAACCCAGTTCCGGGCGCGCTTCGATATAGAACAGGAATAACAGGCGATACATATACCGCAGGCATTCGCGGCTCAACTCATCCGGGTTAATAGCTCGTTTCCCGGTGTAATAAGCCAGCTCGTTGTTGATGAGATAACGCATCGCTTCATTGCCCAACAGCTCAATGCTCTCACGCAGGGCATATTTCAGATCTTCCGACACGCCAAACGCATGTTTGTGCGAATTGTCATCCAGCGAATCGAGGTACGGCGCACCGCTGCCTGGCAACAGCGAATCTTTGTGTAGCAACACCGACGTCGCTTTCAGGGTATCTATCTCGCGACGACTTAAAATTTCTTCAAAGTCAAAGCGCAGCAGACGGTTTTGCGCCCACTTAGTACGATCCAGCAATAACAGCTGGCGGTTACCGAGCAGCAGCACAAAACGCGGCGGTTCATTTTGTGTAAAGACCACCGTGGAGAGCAGATCCTGCCAGCTGCGGTATTCGCCGTTCGCTTTTTTACGCAGACTGTCGCGCTTATGTTTATCGGTATCTGCCGGGAACTGCGCGGTCAGTAGCGACAGCGCCAGCGGATCCAGCGTTCCTTCATCCTGATCATGTGCTTCAACAATCCACAGCCACGGGCTGCCGTCGGTACTGTTGTAACGAGCCAGTACCGGCAAAGGCGTATCGTCATCCAGCATCTGAATGTGCGGATTGAGTTCATAACCCAATGCCTTTAACAGCGGCTGCCAGCGACTGCGCTGATCGGCTAGACGCAGCGGGATCTGGCGCTGTTTTTCATGTTCAGTGAGTTTACGGAAAAACTCTGTCGCCAGGCTGTTAAGCTGGTTCCACGGTGCGCGGTAGCCCGCCTCAACCTCTTTGCCCTGTTCGCGGGCAGCGCGTTCAGCTTCGCGAGCGGCATTTTCCTGCTCAATCCAGGGTTCCAGTACATCGCGAATATCGCTGGTAAAGACTTCGCCCAGATAGTGGTTAGAGTAAAACTCGTTTTCGTTATTAATACCGACCAGCGCCATGATTAGCCCTCCGCTCCGGTGATTACAGCAATAACCTGGATGTATGGCTCTTTTTCGGTGGTCATGGTGTCCTCAATCCATTGGATGTAGCTGTCAAAATTGTGTTCGATTTCGCGCTGACGTTGTTCTTTGCGGCTCTGTTTCACTGAAAGCTGCTGTTTATTATCGGCAAAATCCAGCTCCAGTTGACTCAACTGACGCCCACGCAGAACGTCCAGCTTTTGCAGATGCTCATTGAGCTGCTGATTGATATGCTCCTCAAAAGCATTTCGATCGTGAACAAACACATCCCGCGCATGGGCGATTGCCGCTTCCAGCAGATCCTGCTGACGCTGGTGGTTACGATCTTTACCACCACTGTTAGTCAGTTTGCTTCTCAATTGCGGATGTCGTTTCAGGAACTCAGCAAAGGGCAGGCTACCGCTTAACGTTTCGCGGTTAAAGCTCACCACCAGCCACGGGTTCACCATCGGGTGCGACTTACGGTTCGGGAAAAGCCCGGAAAGGATGAAGTGATCCTCATCAGGCTCAAACAGGTGCGGCAGGCGCATCACCGGTGCCTGGTGGCGACCAAAGGCGGACTGAATTTTGTCGTCTAACCACTGCACGACCGGGTTAATTTGCCAGAGATACTGCACATCGGGCCAGGCATGTTGCTCACCGCGCGCACGCGAAATGGCTTCCGTGATAACGGTTTTGTCCTGGCTTAGATAAAGCTGCCAGTTTTCCGGCGCAATTTCCGGCGGTAACTGGTTAAAGCGACGGCGTAACTCCTCCGGTGCGACCAGCGATAAGGTGTTATCAGGCAAGGTATCGTATTGCACGGTCTGGCCGCAGGCCTTCAGATAGCCTAGCGCTTTTTCGCAGTATGCCTGCTCATTATCAAACAGACTAATGTCGCTTTCGGTCACGATCGAAGCATCGCTGGACACTGCGCTGCAGATTTCGCCAAACAGGTCGTGTTCAGAATTTTCAGTGACATTGCTATTCAACAGGTCGTCGAACAGGCTGGCGCCATCGTCCTGCATCATGAATTCAGCAACCTGCTCCTCTTCCTCTTCCTGGGTAAATTTGCCGGTAAATTCGGAACTGTCGCCAATATTCTTCTGCGCCTGTTCGTCTTTATTGATCAGCACTTCCAGCACACGCATATCACCGTTGATCTGCGGTTCGCTGGCTTCAGTCAGCAAGTAGCGGATCTGTGGCTGGTGTTTTTGCCCATAGCGGTCAATACGTCCGTTACGCTGCTGGAATACCATCAGCGACCACGGAATATCGAAGTGAATCATTTTATGGCTGAGGTGATGCAGGTTGATACCTTCAGACGCCACATCCGAGCAGATGAGCAGGCGTAGCGGAGACTGGGTTTTGCCAAACGCTTCGACGGTTTCCA
This sequence comes from Klebsiella sp. HN106, assembly GCF_051209435.1. Classification (NCBI taxonomy): domain Bacteria; kingdom Pseudomonadati; phylum Pseudomonadota; class Gammaproteobacteria; order Enterobacterales; family Enterobacteriaceae; genus Klebsiella; species Klebsiella sp. HN106. The sequence continues at coordinate 54,034 of NZ_JBLURD010000003.1, forward strand.
TCAGAACTGTATCGCCCTGATCGCCTCGCAACGTGGCAATTTGATCGTCTTTCAGCTTGAGATCGGAGCGCAGTTGCTGCTCAAGGAACTCGAGCGTTTTGATACTCTCGGTAAAGATCACCAGACGATCTTCCGTGTTATTCGCTTTCCAGCAGAGATCGTTACGGATGGTCTCCAGCAACAACTGATACTTGCTGAACTGGCTGGCATCAATATTATTGAGCGCCAGCAGCAGTGACTCTAATTCGTTAATCTGGCTCTGACTGTTTATTTCTTTGCGGTTCTCAAGCCGCTTCAGGCGGTTAGCCACCACGCTGGCACATGCCATTGGACTGGAGAACAACGCTTTTTCGAGCGTAATTTTGAACAGGCGGCCTTTATTTGACCGCGAGTCTTCATCATCATCGTCACGGAACTGACTCTCAACCAATCGGCGGTAGGCTTCCTCTTCAGCTCCGGTTGCCGGGCGCATCAATTTGACGATATTACGTTCCGGAAACTCACCAGCCATCTGATCTTTTACGTCTTTTTTGAAGCGACGCACAACCAGATTTTTATCGGCAAAATCGGCGTATTCATACTCTTTCGGATTGGCAATGGCCGTCGGGTCGAGCATGTTCATCAGGCTGGCAAAACTTTCAGCCTTACCGTCATGCGGCGTAGCTGAAAGCATAATCAGCGTATCGCTGCGCCCGGCGAGCAATTTTGCCAGTTTGCTGCGCAAAGAGCTGATCCCACGTTCAGCGACATTATGCGCTTCATCGATAACAATAATATCCCACCAGGCGTTTTCCAGGTGATGGCGATATTCGATGTCCTGTTTCAGGGTATCGATGGATATAATGGTCTTATCGAAATAATGGAACGGGTTGTGGTTGGTTGGGATACGGTTACGCACCTTTTGTAAACCAGCGGAGTCAAGCCGCGTCAACGGAATAGCAAAACGGCTCCAGAACTCTTTCTGGAATTGCGTGAGCATGGATTTAACCGCCAGCACCAGAATGCGTTTGCCACGTCCACGGCGAATCAGCTCTGAAACCAGGATACCGGCTTCAAGCGTTTTACCCAGCCCTACCGCATCAGCAATTAATATCCGCTGACGCGGCTGCGCCAGTGCCATGCGCGTGGGATCGAGCTGAAAGGGCATGGAATCCATCGCAGCCTGATGTCCAAAATGGACTTTGCTGTCAGTCGGGACGCGTTGGCGTAGCTGGCTCTCTATGTACAATTGAGCCGCCTGGTAATTGGCCGACTCATCTTCCACCAGATTTGTTTTTGCTGGATCGAGAATCTCGACTTTTTGCTCCAGCTTTGTTAGAAACAGCCCTTCTTTACCGCGTACCAGCTCCGAAATGCCATCACAGGTCAGCAGGTAACCACCATCTCCGCTGTCATCCGCCCGGCGAATGCGCCACTCTGCATCACGAATAACCACCCGCATTCCAGGTGCATAATTTTGCTTATTCATCGGTTTTTCTGTCTGTATGAGGCAGTGGTGATAACACTATCCCGAGCGATATGTCGCTGCACACTGCGATAAAAAAGAGGGCTTTAAAGATAACATGAAGGGCCGCGTCAGGGGGTATAAAATGGAATGTAATGCGCAGAAATCACGTATAAATTTCAAACAACGATAGTTAAAAAGTGAGCTGAGTCAACTCCCCCACACTGAGTCAGTGGGGGAGAATTCGTGATTAAGGGACGAAGGTTATAGACCGTGTTAGTTCTCAACCATCAATCGTGAAAGCTTGGCAAAAATCGAACTCTTACTACTTTCGCCGCTCCTTAGCATATCCAGGGTGAAGCTATTGAGGTAAGCACCAGTTAACGGGTGATTAAATACATCTACGGCCTTACCTTGGGCATCCCATATCAGCAGATTTTCTACCAGGTTAGGCCGTGCAATAGTAGGATTTGTAGGCTGAGCATCGCTTACCAGAACAAACACTCCATTCTCATGCGGTTGCAGGTAAATATGGTGATGCTTCATCTTTTGAGTTTTAGTCAACGAGTCGTATTTCGAGCGGCCCGGTGATATCAGATAGGGCAGTACGTTTTGCTCCAATTTTGCTGAGCGAGTGATAGTATACCCGTTAAATTTATCACCTTGACGCTCCGCCAGCGCTTTTTCTTGTTCCTGATAAGCGTATGAATCGACGATATTAAATTGCGCCGGGCCAATCAGGCGCGGCACGCGGGAGCTGTTATAGGTGGTAAGCAGCACATCTGCTGTATGGTCGTAGAGATAGAAGCTTTTATCGAATAATTTCTTTAGTCGTCCCAGAGCTGGATGATCAACAGATAGATACTCGAATTCACCTTCGACGATCCCGGTATCAACCCCCCTAAGTTGGCCGTGCTCTATTTTTAGTTCAACATACCCAAGCAGGTGGATATTACTTTTCGTTTTGCGTACCGCATAGGCGGTATAGTGCCCGTTCGCCAAGTCTGGCAGTGGAATGTGATGTTGATTGAGTAAGCTCTCTTTGAACCATAGTTCAGTTTTCGTTCGGCGTACCTTACTTTTCAATAAGGTAACTGCTGACTTGAGACGACTGTGTGGTTTCGTAAGTTCGATTTCGTATTGAGCAGGGTTGCTTATCAATTGTTCATTAATAAAATCAATCGCATCCAGCAACTTACGATCAATGTTCATTCCTTGTAAAACCACAGGCAGTGGTTGTTGATTTAGCCACCCTTGCAAACGATCTAACTTAAGCTGGGTATAAATATCCCAGTTGAGTTCAGGTTGTTTTCGGGCGTCGGCAAAGGCTGAATAGAAATCATTGTACTCAACAGATTCATTCTCTTGCTGCCGGATGCTGTTGCTTCGTTCTTCCTCTACCGCATTGAGTACCAGAATAGATGTATTAGCAGGCAGCTCAGCAAATCCGGTTTGTCGGGAATGTTTAAGCGATGCCAGAGACCAGAGTTGATACCCGGGGAACTGGTTGGCTAATGCATCAAAGAAATAAGCTTCTTGCGTGACGCTGAATTCGACGCCGTTATTAACCACCAACAGCGTATTAGCCAGCTGTTGATCGAGGTCGGTAGCAAACTGATTGACCTCGTGTGTAGCCTGAAATGGGATAGGTTGATGGGGGATCTCTAGTTCACTGAGCCGCTCGCAGGCAGCATTCATGACCACGTTATAGGTATAGGCCTGGCATTCGCCATAACCGCTGCGCTCACGAAAAAAATCCAGTTTGCTATCACGGGCATCAAGTTTGCGCCGAGCTTTAAGCCGACGATTATCGATGCTAAACCACACGCTGGTATCGTCCAGGGATAGGTGCATCTCATCCGACGGTTCGACCAAGAATTTTCGTTTGTGCAGGGTAAAAGCGAGTTCATTATATTCTGAGGCATAAATGTCGAGCTCAAAGGCTTCCATCACCCCGGTGCCTTTTTTTTGTGTGACGGGCTGACTCAGACGAGCGTTAAGGTAAAGCGTTGAGTTGAAGTAAGTCGGCGATACCGAAAAGCGCTCACTGGCTTTTTCCAGCATTACCATTTTCAAATGCAGGCTAAATAATCCCTGAATCAGGCGAGATAGGTCATGATTTTCAGCGGTGAGTTGCTGACAAAGCGTTTCAATACGTTCTGCCAACGTCCTGTGAGCCTGACTGTTCGGGTTAGTTGCAGGCGCCAGGAAAAAAAAGACGTGATGGTAATTTGGTAAGCAATGCAGTTCATATTTTACCTCCTGCCCGGCTTCCAGCCCAAGCTTCTGCCGCACGCAAGATTTTACCTCCTGATGAATTCGCGCATAGTAATCAGCGGATTTTTCTTTTCGCTCTTTAGTAAAGCGCTGAACCATAAAGTCTATCGTATAGATATTAGATATAGGGGCCAATAGACGCTGGATGGTCGTCAGCTGATCTTCTTCAAGCTTGATCAAATTGGTTCGGGCAATCGGAGTATCCGTCAGTTCATTCAAATTAGGGATCATGAGACTTTTCCTTTAGTCGGCAACTTTTCTACACCCAGCAAGGTTAGTAACATTGGGTTAATGTCCAATGTCATGCTCAGTTTCGAGTTTTCCTGAGCTCGTCCGCTCTCTCGATTTTTGGGCTGATAGTACTGGTAGTCGGTTTGCAACAGGTTAAGGTAGTGGATCGTGTGATCCACGTTATCTTGCCACATCAGATTATTGGGGTTCTGGCTGTAGGCGACGTTCAGATAGACAAATCGAATGCGTTCGTAACGGCCTGACAGCACAGCCTGAAGCTGTTTCTGCCCCTCTGTATCCGCCTTTTGGCTGGTGATATTACGGATCTGGCGAATCTTGTTGTTGCTTTTCTCAAGCGTTTCTTCTGCCCGCGTTAAATCATCCAACTGCGTCGCCCAGCGTTTAACGTCGATGCAGAGCAGGTCGTTACCCACTTCAATAAAGCGGTCAAAAAACTCATATACTAGCGGTTCAAGGCGTTCAAACACCTGTTGATCAGAAAGTGGGGTAACGCCATAGCTTTTTAGCACTTTATCGAAGAGATATTCACCGACATTGCCTTTGAGCAACGGAACTAGCCTGGGGTTGGGTACCCATTTTTTGAATGCCGTTTCCTGGATGTTGTCACATTCACGAATCAACTCGCCGACCAGGTTGCCGGGGGTAAAATCGACATCGTTTCTATACTGCGGAAAGAGGGTGAGCTCAGGCCGGTACTCTCTTGCGCCGCCAGCGAAATCCGACAGGGCGGAATAATCTCTGTGGACAAGTCCATCCGGGCCGCGTTTGTGGCAAAGTAAAATAGTTTGGTTGCCCTGATGGCGGTCGATAAACAGGGCGTGGTGGATTGATTGCATTTGCCGATTGGCGGCATACAAGGAATTAGCCTGAAGTTTTTCCAGCCAACGCATGGGATCGGTAAAGGAGTCAGAAGCGCGGAATAAATTACACAATTCGAGATATTCAAGGTTGCCGGCGCGTACCTGATTTATCCAGTCGGTTTTCAGGACTCGCTTTTGAACAGCATCGATGCGGCGACCATTTTCTACGATAGCCTGTTCAAACGCATACCGCTGTTCTGCATCACTAAATGACTGGTTCTGACTCAGCTTTTCGCACTCCTCCATTAGGCGGTGGTTAAGCAAGGACATGCTTTCTGATACTACCTCGTTACCGCTATCTTCACTGAGAGCGGCGAACTGGAATGCAACATTACGGAACACATCGCGGGGTAAAAAGATTTCTGTTTTCAATAGAGTGTCGCGACGCTCGACTCGCCCTACGGCCTGCACGACGACTTTGAATAAGCTCATATCATGTTCGGCCATTAACAGGCGATAGTTTTCGCCGTGGGCGAAATTAACGTTGAAATCGGCCAGCTTGTGGACGGTAATATCGTCATCAGCGTAGTGTTTAAGCACGGTAACGTAGTTAGGTAATGTATTAAGGTTGCCGCTGTTGTCCTTTACTTCGCTGTAAAACGAGGAGTTGATGAGCACTAAGCGCTCAAAATCGACATCCAGACGCGGTGCATTGATATCATTAATATCGCCGTCATGGTATTTAACAAAGTAGTTGAGGCCGGTGCCTGCACTTTTGTAGCTGCTCATAAATACCAGTACGGTATTGCTGTTCTGGAGATAGGTTTCTTGCCTAATATCTTCGACATTAGCCAGTGGTGAATCAAAAAAGACCAAATGGACGGTGTGACGCCCTTTAAATGGGGTAAAGGTCAGGATCTGGTCATGTTTCTTATCGTTATCCGTTTTTTCATCGCACCGGGAGTGCATACCGTACTGCTGACGCCAGGCTGATTGATGAGTGCGCCAGGCGCTGATAAAGGCCCGCTTAAATGTCCCTGAAAGGGACAAAATCAGGCTGTTTTTACCCTCGTAGGCGGCAAGCAATAACGCTTCAAGTTCCCGCTGGTACTGACGCCGTTTATAGGTATTTTTCAGGTCGTACTCCAGCGGTTTCTTCAGCGCGTCGAAAAAGTTGTCATACGTCCTGCGATAGATCTCACAATTTTGGTAGATATCGGTCAATTTTAACTGCTTATCATCGAACACCCTGAAGTCGACGTTGCGGATACTGGCTCTCAACGCGCGTAGTGCTCTAAGCGTATCGATATCTGTTTTTTTACGTTCAATGACTCGATAGCCAAGGTCACGGCTATAGCGCTCCAGGAAGTGACGATTGAAGTTACCGTTTTTGGTGTGGCTAAAACCACTGGTGGCGCTAAGTCCAATCACTTTATTGTGCGTGCCCGTTAATAAACGTAGCAGCATGGCTTCAGGCAACTCTTGTACCAGATCCATCTCAAACGCCAGAATAATTGTACGCTCGGCTCCACTGTTCACGTAATTGAGTTCAACTATCGGCGTCATCGTGAATACGGTTTTGGGTTGCAGATAAGTGTAGAAATGATCAATCAACAGGTTTTTATCGGTGGTGCGATCGAAGATATGTCGCACCACTCCAGCTACATTATTGGCTGCGTCAACAAATTGGCCCAAAGGTGTATTCTGGCTGCTGGAGTTATCCTGGCCACCATTTTTTACCCAGCGCTTAAAGTGTCGGTTGGTGATATCAGAACAGGCGGCGAGGATGACGGAGACCAATTGGAACAGATCGTGCAGGGTGGGATTGGTGTCGCTGGCATCATTTTCGACTTCGTAATATAGCTCGGTGCGCGTTATGTCGCCTTCGCTGTTGCGCATACGAATGCGTTTCAGCCCCTCTTCATTAACGTACATTTTGGGGTTAAAGCTGAACACATTCCGGGTAATGGAAATGATGCGTTCGGCGGCGTCGCCATTAACTTCGAATGCTCCTAACTGGTCGCGAAACATCTCTAGGATCGAGCCCAGCGTCGTACCGGGTGATAATTCGCACTTTTTCGCCAGTAGGTCTCGAAGGATGGTGATGAATTTGACCATCTCTTGCTCAAAGGTCGTTTGCGCTTCTTTGGGCTTTTTCCGGCGCTCCAGGCTGAGTACCGCATTGTGAATACGTCCCGCGACAGAGATAACATGCGCCAGATTATTTTCCTGTGTGATTAGCTTTACATGGCATGTTTCTTCAAGACGGGTGTAGGCTTCATGTAGTTCATCAATGATTACCGTAAAGCGAATATTTTTCTGGCGAAAAGGGCAGTCTGGATTACGTCTGAAGTGTTCATCACGAAGATAAGCAACCTGCCCGGTATGGCCAGCTGCCGCAACGGTGCTGATCTGTGGATCTTTGGGAGCCAGCTTGCCGCCAATCAGCAAATCGAAACCTACGGACTCAAAATGCACGCCTTCACCTCGCTGACGAGGCGCCAGTCGGTAAGTTGATGTGTCGAACTTATTTGTAGTCATTAATAGCACCGACGGGCGGTACTGGCAAACTTCGAAAGGCAATACCTGTTTGATAAGCTCGAAGTAGACTTCGTGTACGCTTAGTTCAGACTTGCTTGGTTTTCGTGCTGTCTCCGCGTGTTGCATTCGCTCTTGGCGCGCCTGGAGCCCGCGACGAATGTACTCTTTAATGGAAGCTTTTTCACTATCTGGTCCAAATAGTAATTTACAGGCTGACTCAATCGTATTGCGGATACTATGGCGACAGTTTTTTAGCTGCTCTTCAAGAATTTCTCTTTCGTAGTTGGTATCCTGAGAACCGTATGTTGTCAGCTTTTTTAACTGCTCTTCACAGCGATCAATTTGTGAGACATGGTAATTGAGCGAACGCATTGCGCTGCCAATATATTTGCTACCCTTCGCCCCTTCGTACCACTGAATATAGCGGTCGCGATTTTTCAGGCCCGTGGCCCAGTCCATAAAGTCGAGATCGGCAATATCCTTACGAGAGAGAACGCAAATGAATTCGCCGCCAGAAGCCAGAATTTTGTCTTTCTGGCTGCTATCCAGGTCGATTTGTGATTTTTGCGGCGACATGAACAGCAGGTTGGTAAAGCCACCTTCGGGAAACAGATCATCTGACTTTTGTTTTTTGGCGAAACACTCCAGATATTCGACATACCCTTGAATTACGCCATAACTTTTGCCGAACCCCGTGCCATCGGAACTGAAGATGACCTCCGCGCCATCACGTTCATGCACGTGGTAAAGTTGAGAAACTTGGGCGCGGCAAGCGTTAATATCTTCAACCAGCGTTATGTCAGGAATTTGCCTGGAGATGAGATCTTGCAGATTATTATTGATAGTTATCTCTCCAACACGCTCACACTCACGGTAACTATTGATGGTTATTTGGCCACTGTCGATCAGAAGCTTTTCTATCTGCATGGAGCAAAGATGCAAGGCTTTTGCAATTTCATTGATAGTATTGGACAGTGATTCGTGTGGATTGCTATTCGTGAAGTGGTTTAGTGCTGCTGCAACGGTATCTGGATGCAATGCTTTTCTGAGAGTGGGAAAGGTGAGGCTGTAATCGTATAGCGCCAAATCATTGTTTATCAGACAGCGAAACAGCTGTTTAGTGGGATCGCCTCCAGGACGGCTGGCAAATCCCAGGATTTTTGCCTGTTCGAGTCGATACAACAATGCTGCGGCATCGCGATCAGGTGAGTCAAATGCATCGTGAAGCTGCTGGCTAAATGGCATTGTGGCATTCAGCCGGTTATGGCTGACCAACGCAGAAAAGTGCTGACGTACCAAGGTAAGCAGCTTACAATCTTCCTTTATAGTCCAGTTTTTTCTCATTCTTCTTCCCCTTAATATAAATGCACCTGCAACCACTCAGCCAAACGCTCAACGTCAAAACCCGTAATCCATACTCCCACGCCAAAAACGTCTTCGATAAATATTCATCATATTTTCGAGGCACTTTTCAGAGATGCTCTTGGCAAGACGGGACTCAGGGGGACAAACCTTCCTGTAGTGCATTGCTTAGCGTCTGCTTAACTTTCCCGAGCGTGTTTTTCAACTTCAACTACGGCAGCAAATGACACGGTCTGAAAACCGTGCAGGATAGGCCATATCTACAACGTGTTTACTATTTGAGCACTCACTGTGATAGGGCAGTCACCTTTCCGATAAATGGTGAACCGTCCCTGACGAACAACAACATGAACGCACATCTCTTCATCGCCTGATCAAAGTAGCTGCCAACTATTTTTCGCCTCAACATTGATGTTTTTTTACTAACGATTTCGACTACCTTCCGAAGCGACCACAACAAATAAAATATTGGTTACATATCAGTCTTATATCACCGGAGTAAGTTGACTTTTGATTAGCTATTTCAAGATATTAATAGCTAATCATGCTTCCCCAAATTGCTTACTTATAGCAAAGTCATATAGCATAAACTGAAGGGCGAATTGTTAAATCATACCGTGACTGCGCTGAAGAACAAGCATAAAAACCACATAGTTAACATGGTTTATGTGTTTCAGTTGAATGATAAATAGACAGTATAAAATCCAATCCAATAGCCGCGTTCAAGCGATTAATTTTTTGATGGGCTTAACAAGCACGAGCTGCAATGTCGGCAAATCCACTTGGTTGCTGGAAGAATATGATACCTTCAACACCTAGCCGATTATCTCCGCCGTTGGCAGAGAACCGTTCAGCGTTGTTAGCCAACAGTTATAAATTTAAATTAATGGCTAGAAGAATCTATCTCGGGGTAGATCATCAACATTACTTACTCTAAACCACGTTACACATGGCCTCCGGCGCAGCGAAGTCATCAAAAAAGAGTATTATAAAAATATGTTGAATTCCGCCTTTAAGGAGAAAGGTTGCCTGGCAGTCGTAATGCCGTTAACGATACAGCGCACAACACGGGTATAAACAGCCATTTCATTGATAAATAACTGAATGGCTGTTTATATTCAATCAAGATAAGGGTTCATTAATCTTTGCATAGAGATAAGGTGATGTGGCCTCATTGCGATTCGCATCAAGATAATCCGCCCACCACTGCAGCATCAACCTGCGCTCCCCCAGATGTTCCGCTTTATGGATGTAGGCAGCCCTAACAGAGCTACGCTCCTGATGGCTCATCTGCCGCTCTACGGCATCCCTCGACCACAAGCCCGATTCAATCAGTGAGCTACACGCCATTGTCCTGAAACCATGCCCACATACTTCCGTTTTTGTATCATAACCCATCACTCTCAGAGCCTTGTTCACCGTATTCTCGCTCATCGGCTTACGCGGATCGTGATTGCCAACGAAGATCAGCTCTCGGTTCCCATTCATGCTTTTGATCTTTTCCAGAATAGCTAAGGCCTGACGCGACAAAGGAACAAGATGAGGTGTCCGCATCTTTGAACCACGCTGTGAATGTTTAACACCGTCCAGCGGTTCACGCTCACCAGGAATCGTCCACATAGCCGTTTCAAAATCGACTTCTGACCAGCGGGCAAAACGCAGCTCGCTTGAGCGGATAAAAACTAACAAGGTAAGTTCGACAGCAAGTCGGGTTAATGGTCTTCCGGAATAGTGATCGATGCGGTGAAGCAATTCAGGAATACGGTTCAGTTCCAGCGCAGCACGGTGCTGTCTTTTTGCCGTAGCAACCGCACCGGCAATCTCTTGCGCGGGGTTATAGTCGATTAAGCCGCTCTGAACAGCAAAGCGCATAATCGCGGTAGTTCGCTGTTGTAAGCGGGCGGCGACTTCGAGTCGTCCGGATGATTCCACAGCCTTAATGGGCACAAGCAGATCTCGTGTCTTCAGGTCAGCAATATTGCGTTTGCCGATAGCAGCAAAGAGATTATCCTCAAGACTTTTCAATACACGAGCACTATGCGATGCGGACCACTTCTGATTGTTGGCATGCCATTCTCGGGCAACCACTTCAAACGTTATCGCTTCCTGCTCTTGCTCTACCTTAACAGCTTTCTTATTCTCACTAGGGTCGACGCCGTTAGCTAATAGCTTACGGGCCTCATCCCGGCGTGCCCGGGCATCCGCCAATGACACTTCAGGGTATTTCCCCAGCGCCAGCATCTTCTCTTTGCCACCGAAGCGATAACGCAGTCGCCAATATTTGGAACCGTTGGGGTGAACCAGCAATACCATGCCGTCGCCATCAGTCAGCTTATAGGCTTTTTCTTCAGGCTTAGCCGAACGAACCTTCACATCACTCAGAGCCATGATGAGTATCCTTTCAAGGGTTCTGTGTGGGTACAAACATTATCGAACCGGGATATACCCACAGTTGTACCCGCATCAGTAAGTTGATGTAGATTGAATCAGGTTGACTTAGGTTGAGTGAAAAAGCGAGGAAAGCCTTGCGGATACTGGATTTCAGGCACAAAAAAAGACGTCCGTTGACGTCTATTGATGTTCCGATGGTGCCGAAGGCCGGACTCGAACCGGCACGTATTTCTACGGTTGATTTTGAATCAACTGCGTCTACCGATTTCGCCACTCCGGCACGGAAAGGATACGGAAAACGTTCTGGATTATACCTGTCATACGCTGCCATGCAAGCAACGTTGCATTCACCTGCCACCAAGTGATGAATTTTTCATCGGCTCAGTGGGTTAGCCTCTTCAGGGCACATTTTTCCCTCCTCTATACCCCTCCTTCCCCCCTCCTTCTGCCAAGCGTCCCCTCGCCCCATGCTCTACACTTCCTTCTTAACTACGCCAAACCCAAGGAAACTGTCATGAGCACTATTAAAAGTTACGCCGCCAAAGAAGCGGGCGCCGATCTGTCGCTGTGGGAGTACGATGCCGGCGACCTTAAGCCGGAAGATGTCGAAGTGCAGGTGGAGTACTGCGGGATCTGCCACTCCGACCTGTCGATGATCGACAACGAATGGGGCATGTCGAGCTATCCGCTGGTGGCCGGTCACGAGGTGATTGGCCGGGTGGCGGCGCTGGGCAGCGCGGCGCAGGATAAAGGGCTGAAGGTTGGTCAGAAGGTCGGCATTGGCTGGACAGCGCGCAGCTGCGGCCACTGCGACGCCTGTATCAGCGGCAACCACGTGAACTGTCTGGAAGGCTCGGTGCCCACCATCATCAACCGCGGCGGCTTCGCCGATAAGCTGCGCGCCGACTGGCAATGGGTGATCCCGCTGCCGGAAAACGTCGATCTTGAATCCGCCGGGCCGATGCTCTGCGGCGGCATCACGGTCTTCAAACCGCTGCTGATGCATCACGTCACGGCGAACAGCCGCGTCGGCGTCATCGGCATTGGCGGCCTCGGCCATATCGCCATCAAGCTGCTGCACGCGATGGGCGCGGAAGTCACCGCCTTTAGCTCTAACCCGGCGAAAGAGCAGGAAGTACTGGCAATGGGCGCCGATCGCGTGGTGAACAGCCGCGATCCCGAAGCCTTAAAGGCGCTGGCCGGCCAGTTCGACCTGATTATCAACACCGTCGCCGTCGACCTCGACTGGCAGCCGTACTTTGAAGCGCTGGCGTACGGCGGCAACTTCCACACCGTCGGTGCGGTAATGAAGCCGTTCCCGGTCCCCGCTTTTACCCTGATTGGCGGCGACCGCAGCATCTCCGGCTCGGCCACCGGCAACCCGTCCGAGCTGCGCAAGCTGATGAAATTTGCCGGACGCAGCAAAGTCGCGCCAACCACCGAGCTGTTCCCGATGTCGCAGATCAACGAGGCGCTGAAGCACGTTCGCGAGGGCAAGGCCCGCTACCGCGTGGTGCTGAAAGCCGACTTCTGATCGTTCCTCATCATGCTTCAGGCCGCAGCCGCGCGGCCTGAACGCCACTGGCCGGGGTGATGCCGGGCGGCCCGTCTGCCCGGCGCTTGTTTCCCTGGTCATTAAACCGTCATCTCCCCGCCATACGTTTGCAGTCAATCCTTCTCACAATCCGGGCTTCTACAAACGCCTGAATGAGACGTCCGCCACCATGAGAAAAACCTGGCTTCCCTGGCTGATACTGTCGCCTTCCCTGCTGTTTTTATTACTGTTTACCTGGTTTCCCCTCGGGCGATCGATTTATGACAGCCTGTTCGATACCCGCATGGTCAGCGACGGCGGCCAGTATGTCGGGCTGGAGAACTTTAGTCGTCTGTTCGCCGACAACGTCTTCTGGCAGTCGCTGGTGAATAACCTGCTTTATATCCTGCTGACGGTGGTACCGGGCGTGACCCTCGCCCTGCTGCTGGCGGTCGCCCTGACCGAGAATCACCGCGTCAACCGCTGGCTGCGCACCGCGTTCTTCTTCCCGATGATTATCCCGATGGTCAGCGCCGCCGCGCTGTGGCTGTTTATCTTTATGCCGGGCCTTGGCCTGCTCGACCACTATCTGGCGAAGCTGTTCGGCCCGATGAACAACAACTGGCTGGGGCGCAGCAATAGCGCGCTGCTGGCGCTGGCGCTGATTGGCGTGTGGAAGTTCGCCGGTTATTACATGCTGTTTTTCCTCGCCGGGCTGCAAAGCATTCCGGCCTCCACGCGCGAAGCGGCGATCATGGAAGGCGCCACCCGCACGCAGATATTCTTTAAGGTCACGCTGCCGCTGCTGCGCCCGACCCTGAGCTTTGTGATAACCACGGCGCTGATCTACTCCATCACCCAGATCGACCACGTGGCGGTGATGACCCGCGGCGGGCCGGATAACGCCACGACAGTACTGCTCTACTACATCCAGAACCTCGCCTGGGACACCCATGATTTAGGTAAAGCTTCCGCCGCCACCTTCCTGACGCTGGCCGGGCTGTTTGCCTTCTCGCTGATTAACCTCAAACTGCTGGAGAAAGGAGCGCACTATGAGCGCTGAAATCTCGCCGCTGGCGCTGCGATCGCACAGCGCATCGCGCCCGCTCTGGCTGCGCCTGCGCCGCTCGCAGCCCTTTACGCTCACGGTATTAATGTGCTGCCTGGCGCTGCTGTGGATGAGCCCGTTTTTATGGATGCTGGCGACCTCGTTTAGCGCCACGACCTTCGGCGAGGATATGGCCTCCCTGCTGCCCCGTATGCCGCTGACGCTGGATAACTTTCGCGATGCCTGGGCCAGCGCCGACTGGCTGAGCCTCTACGCCAATACCCTTATCTTCACCTTCGGCACCTTCTTCGTGCAGCTGTTGACCATCACCACCGCCGGCTACGTCTTCGCCTGCCACGAGTTTCGCGGCAAGAAGACGCTGTTCCTGATGTTCCTCGTCCAGCTGATGATCATGCCGGTGGTGATGATGGTGCCGAACATGCTGACCCTGAAAACCTTCGGCCTGCTCAACACCCTCACCGGGGTGATGATGCCCTACTTCACCTCGGCGTTCGGCGTGTTCCTGATGCGTCAGGCGTTTCTGGCCATACCCAAAGAGCTGGAAGAGGCGGCGCTGATGGAGGGCTGTCGCTGGTGGCAGGTGCTGTTCCGCGTGCTGCTGCCGATGTCCTGGCCGTCGGTGCTGGCCTTCGCCACCGTCAGCATTACCTACCACTGGAACGAGTATCTGTGGCCGCTGATGATGCTGAACGACCCGGACAAACAGGTGCTGACCGTGGGGCTGGTCTCGTTCGCCATGGGCGCCGAATCCGGCGGTCAGTGGGGCATCATCGGCGCCGGCACGCTGATGGTCTGCCTGCCGCTGATGCTGGCGTTTATCCTCTTCCAGAAACAGTTCCTGCGAAGCTTCGGCTTCTCCGGGATCAAATAAGGAGCTCTTCATGCTGTTAGCGCAAATTTCCGATACCCATTTCCGCAGCCGCGGCCAGAAGCTGTACGGCTTTATTGACGTCAACGCCGCCAATGCCGACGTCGTCTCCCAGTTGAACGCCCTGCAGGAGCGTCCGGACGCGGTGGTGGTGAGCGGCGATATCGTCAACTGCGGCCGCCCGGAAGAGTATGAGGTCGCCCGCCAGATCCTCGGCAGCCTGAACTATCCGCTGTATCTCATTCCCGGCAACCACGACGATAAAGCGCTGTTTCTGGAATACCTGTATCCGCTGTGCCCGCAGCTCGGCCGCGACGCGCAAGACATGCACTACGCGGTAGACGATTTTGCCACTCGCCTGCTGTTTATCGACTCCAGCCAGGCGGGTACGTCGAAAGGCTGGCTGACCGAGGAAACCATCAAGTGGCTGGAAGCCCAGCTGTTTGATGGCGGCGATAAACCGGCGACGGTGTTTATGCATCATCCGCCGCTGCCGCTGGGCAACGCGCAGATGGACCCTATCGCCTGCGAAAACGGCCATCGTCTGCTGGCGCTGGTTGAGCGTTTCCCGTCGCTGACGCGCATTTTCTGCGGCCATAACCACAGCCTGACCATGACCCAGTATCGTCAGGCCATCATCTCCACCATCCCGGGAACCGTCCACCAGGTGCCCTATTTTCATGAAGATACCCGTCCGTATTACGACCTCTCTCCAGCGTCGTGCCTGATGCATCGCCAGGTCGACGAGCAGTGGGTGAGCTATCAGCATCCTCTGACCCATTACGCCGGACCGTGGATGTACGACGAAAATATCAGCTGCCCAACGGAAGATTGCTAAACGCCATGCTTAGTCTGCAAAACATCAGTAAACAGTTTGACGGTAAATCGGCCCTCAGCGCCCTGTCGCTGGATATTCGCGAAGGGGAATTCGTGGTGCTGGTGGGCCCGTCCGGCTGCGGTAAAAGCACCCTGCTGCGCCTGCTCGCCGGGCTGGAGCCGGTCAGCGAGGGGGAGATCTGGCTGCACGATGAGAACATCACCGAAATGTCGCCCAGAGAGCGCAACTTCGCGATGACCTTCCAGAACTATGCGCTGTTTCCGCACCTGTCGGTGCGCGACAACATCACCTTCGGCATGAAGGTGCGCAAAGAGGAGAAGACCAGCTGGCAGCCGCGGGTGGATAAAGTCGCGCAGATGCTGCAGCTGGATACCCTGCTCGATCGCAAACCGGCGAAGCTCTCCGGCGGCCAGCGGCAGCGGGTGGCGATGGCGCGGGCGATTGTGCGCAATCCGCGCCTGTTCCTGATGGATGAGCCGCTCTCCAACCTCGACGCCCGCCTGCGTAGCGAAGTGCGCGACAGCATTATGGATCTCCACCAGCAGCTCAGAACCAGTACCGTCTACGTCACCCATGACCAGACGGAAGCGATGTCGATGGCCGACCGCATCGTGGTGATGAACAGCGGCCACGTACAGCAGGTCGGGCGACCGGAGTATCTGTACGCCAACCCGGCCAACCTGTTTGTCGCCGGGTTTATCGGATCTCCGGCGATGAATCTGCTCTCACTGCCCTGCGCTGATGGTGAGGTATTACTGGGTGAGCTGCGCTATCCGCTGCCGCCGCGCTACCGTGAAGAATCCCGGGTGTGGTTAGGCATTCGCCCGGAACATATCAGCGACCGCGTGGAGGAGAGCCATCTGCGCCTGCCCGCCACCGTGCTGCAACGAGAACTGATGGGAGCCGATTATTTGCTCCACGTCAGCACCCCCATCGGCACCTTACGCTTTAGCCGTCGCCATCGCGGCGCGGTGCCGGAGAAAGGCGATTCGCTGATCCTCGGCTTTTCACCTGCCGATGTGCATCTTTTTCATGCTGAGAAACAGCATAATTTAGCGCCGGTACATCAGGCGTAATTGTTGCAGTCAGTTTGGACACGGACAGCGCGGAAGAACCGGAGCGTACGTGTAGTACGTGAGGATTCTGAGCACTGCCTAGGGCCAAACTGGCAAATAAAATAGCCTGTGGACAGGTGCTTACTGATGGAGACAAACTATGTTTAAACCTCTCACCGCTCTCGCGGTTGGGCTCAGCCTTGCCCTGAGCGGCGCGGCGCTGGCGAAAGAGAAGATCGACTTCATGTTTCCGGCGCCGGTGGACGGCAAGCTGACCATGGAGATGACCCGCGTCATTAAGCAATTCAACGAGTCGCAGCAGGATGTCGAAGTGCGCGGGATCTTTACCGGCAACTACGACACCACCAAGATCAAAGCCGAATCAGCGCAGAAAGCCGGGCAGCCGCCCGCGCTGGTGATTATGTCCGCCAACTTCACCACCGATCTGGCGCTGAAAGATGAGATCCTGCCGATGGACGAACTGTTCCAGTATGGCGATCAAAAAGCGGGGGATTTTCTGGTGAAGGCGTTCTGGCCCGCCATGCATAAAAACGCCCAGGTGATGGGCACCACCTATGCGATCCCGTTCCATAACTCGACGCCGATCCTCTACTACAACAAAACGATGTTCGATCGGGCCGGGATCAAACAGCCGCCGCAAACCTGGGCCGAGCTGCTGGCGGACGCCAGAAAGCTGACCGACGAAAGCAAAGGCCAGTGGGGGATCATGCTGCCGTCGACTAATGATGATTACGGCGGCTGGATCTTCTCGGCGCTGGTGCGCGCTAACGGCGGGAAATACTTTAACGAGGACTATCCGGGCGAAGTCTATTACAACACGCCAACCACCATCGGCGCCCTGCGCTTCTGGCAGAACCTGGTCTATAAAGACAAAGTGATGCCTTCCGGGGTGTTAAATTCGAAACAGATCGGCGCCAGCTTCTTCTCCGGCAAAGTCGGAATGGCGATGCTGAGCACCGGCGCGCTGGGCTTTATGCGCGAGAACAGCAAAGATTTTGAGCTGGGCGTGGCGATGCTGCCGGCTAAAGAGCAGCGGGCGGTACCGATCGGCGGCGCCAGCCTGGTCAGCTTCAAGGGCATCAACGACGCGCAGAAAAAAGCGGCGTATCAGTTCCTGACGTATCTGGTGAGCCCGCAGGTCAACGGCGCCTGGAGTCGCTTTACCGGTTACTTCTCCCCGCGTAAGGCCGCCTACGATACGCCGGAAATGAAGGCGTATCTGCAGCAGGATCCGCGCGCGGCTATCGCCCTCGAACAGCTGAAGTATGCCCACCCATGGTACTCCACCTGGGAGACCGTTGCCGTGCGTAAGGCGATGGAAAATCAGCTGGCCGCGGTGGTCAATGATGCCAATGTTACCCCGGAAGCCGCGGTGCAGGCGGCGCAGAAGGAAGCCGATGCGTTGATGAAGCCCTACGTCGATAAAACCGCGCTGGCGGAAGTGAAGTAGCCCTTTCCCTCGCTATCCCCGCCGATAGCTGAGGTATCTTCTGTCATACCGTACGGAAGCAGTGTACCCCCTCCCCCTGTTTCAAGGGGGAGGGGATCGTTCGATACGGCTCATTAGCCCGGTCCGTACAGACCGCTGAGTACCGCTCCAGCATCGCAGATACCGCTCAGCGTTACACTTTATTCGCCTGCGATTCAGCCACTATTCGCCGGGCCCTGGCGGCCTGCCCTTCTTCACTGGTGTCCAGCTTATCCCGCAGATAGTGCTCGATTTGTTCAAGACTACGGTGGCGAGTTTCCGGTACGCATTTAATGACGAATATCGCGCCAAATACGCCAATACCAGCGAAGATAAAAAAGGTGCCTGAAAGCCCTAACCACGCCAGCAGTATCGGGAAGAACAGGGAGATCAGGAAGTTGGCAATCCACATTGAAAATACCGCCCCCCCCATAAAAATACCGCGCAGACGGGTTGGGAAAATTTCCGACATAAGCAGCCAGGTCACCGGTGACAGCGCCCCCTGCTGAAAGCTCAGAAACAGTAACATCCCTGCCAGAACCATATAGGCACGCAGCGCATCAGGCTGGCCGTTAACCGTCTCCGGTAACAGATAGCTGACCGCACCGATAAAGACCAGGCAGGCGGTGCAGCCGAACTGACCAATCATGGTCATCGGGCGACGGCCAATTTTGCCAAGCATCCAGATGCCAACGAATGTCATCAATACTGAGACTACGCCGTTGGCGATAGTGGCAAACAGTGCGGCATTATCAGTCATACCAACCGAGGTCAGTACCGTGGGGGCATAGTACATAATGGTATTTACACCGGTAAGCTGTTGAATAACCGCTATACCAATACCGATCATAAACAGCTTGAACAACCACGGGGTCATAATCTCGCTGAACCGGGGCTTACCGAGATTGCGCTGTTCATCCAGCGTTTCGGTGATTTCCAGCAGCTCCCACTCAACATCATCTTTATGCCGGGTGCGCTCAAGCACGCGACGAGCTTCCGCCAGGCGCCCTTTCATCGCGTACCAGCGCGGTGAATCCGGCATAAACATCATGCCAAACCAGAGCAGCACGGCGGGTAGCGTCGCCACCGCCAGCATCCAGCGCCAGGTGCTTTCCCCGCCCCAGACTTCATGGAACGTGGCATTAGAAATATAGGCCAGCAGTTGACCGGATACGATCATCAGTTCCTGCAAAGTAACCAGCTGTCCGCGCTTATTCGCGGGAGCTATCTCGGCAATATAGACCGGAACGGTAGCCGCCGCCCCGCCGACCGCGACGCCGAGAATAAGACGAAAGAAAATCATCCAGTTAACGTCCGGCGCCATAGAGGTACCTATCGCGCCGATGGCAAAAAGCACCGCCAGCCACAGAATAATTTTCTTTCTGCCCGCCGCATTCGCCAGATTGCCAGATAGCAGTGCGCCAAAGGCGGCGCCGAACAGCAACGAGCTGGTGACCAGACCGGTGGTAAAGGGAGTGAGATGAAGCTCGGTGCCCATAAAGAGTAAGGCACCGGAAATCACCCCGGTATCATAGCCAAAAAGTAAACCGCCAAGCGTCGCGATCAGGGCGACAACTTTTACAAAGGGCGTTGTCGGGGTATTGCTATTCGGTCCCGACGCTTTATTGAGTGTAAGATATTGTTCCTTAGACATAATAGACTCCAGTAACCCGCCTTGTTTGAGGGAAGATTTGCTCTAGTCTGAATGCAGAGGCCGAGGCCTCACCGACGTGTTGTTTTCGTTCTACGTCTTGAGCTACTGCTGAGTGATGGGGCAAAAAAAGCAGGCCATACGGCGTATGGCCTGAAAATGAAACAACGATTAGATTCCTGCCGTCTCGCGGATGTATTTACGCGCTTTTACGGCGTATTCGAATGGGTTGGCCAGCGCCGGATCCTGCTCGGCCTCAACCACCATCCAGCCTTTATAGCCATGCTCGTCCAGCAGTTTAAACACCGGACGGAAATCAATGACGCCGTCGCCCGGCACGGTGAAGGTCCCCTTCTTCACGCCGTCCAGGAAGGAGAGTCCTTCGCGGCGCACCTGCTCGATCACCGGCGGACGTACGTCTTTCAGGTGAACATGGTTAATGCGCGGCAGATATTTTTTCAGAATCGCCAGCATCGGCTCTTCGCCGCCTTCGGAATACCAGGCGTGTCCGGTGTCGTAGAGCAGGAAGACCTTGTCATCCACCAGCGACATAAACTTGTCGATCTCTGCCGTCGTCTGAATACCGGTCCCCATATGGTGGTGCAGACAGACCTGCATGCCCTTTTCCGCCGCCAGACGACCGAGGGTGTTATAGCCTTCCGCCACCCGCTGCCACTCTTCTTCGCTAAAGCACGGTTTCTCATTCTCCAGGATAGGCTTTTCCAGCCCCTGAATACTGCCGCTCTGCTCCGAGCAGCCGATCACTTTCGCGCCCATAGCATGCAGGAAATTCATGTGGTTAACGAATTCATCAATGGTTTTTTCCCGCTGGCCGTTAGCAAAAAAGGTGCTGAACCAGGCGTTGCAAATCTGAATGCCGCGGATATCCAGCATCGGCTTGAGAACCGCCGGATCGCGTGGATATTTGCTGCCGACTTCGCTGCCGGTAAAACCCGCCAGCGCCATTTCGCTGACGATTTGCTGAAAAGTATTCTCGCTGCCCAGCTCCGGCATATCGTCGTTAGTCCAGCCAATCGGGGCGATAGCCAGTTTTACGTTATCTTTGTTCATAGT
Organism: Klebsiella sp. HN106; assembly: GCF_051209435.1. Taxonomy (NCBI): domain Bacteria; kingdom Pseudomonadati; phylum Pseudomonadota; class Gammaproteobacteria; order Enterobacterales; family Enterobacteriaceae; genus Klebsiella; species Klebsiella sp. HN106. The sequence goes on from NZ_JBLURD010000003.1 coordinate 74,679, forward strand.
AGGGGGCTCCTGCCGCTGCGCCTACCGGCGCAGCAATTCACGTTCGATGAGTTCACGGGTTTCCACTGCCTGGTATTTCATTTTTTCCGGGTAGCCGAACAGCGAGGTGGCCACGATAGGCTCACCGCCGACCTTGAAGGTCTGCTCGGCAAATTTCATATCGCGCAGGGTGCGGAACAGCGCGTCGAAATCAACATCCCCTTCCCCGACGCCCACGTGCTGGTGAACGACGGCATCTACGCCCGGTGGATTAACGATATAGCGGCAGTGTTTTGTATGGTTGCGGGTATCCGCGATCAGCACATGGGAGAGATCGCTTCCCGCGTAGCGCAGCATCTTCTCAACGTCACCCACGCCTTTGTCATAGAAGAAGGTGTGCGGGACGCTGTAAACGTACTTAACGTTATCGCTGCGGAACGACTTCACGATATCGACGGTTTCGTTGTTCTCTTCGCAGAAGTCCCACGGATGCGCCTGAATTTCAACGCGGATGCCTTCGCGCTCAAAAATCGGCAGCAGCTCTTCCATGGAGCGATAGAACATCTCATCGCAAATCTCCGGCTGGTTAGGATCGCCGGAGAACTCGGTGTTGATCACCTGTACACCCATTTCAACCGCGATTTCGATCAGCCGTTTCCAGTTTTTTACTGCTGCCTGACGGCGCAGCTCATCCGGACCGGACCAGCGGTAGACGCAGATAAACGAAGAGAGCTCTACGCCGGTATCGCGCAGCGCCTGCTTGTACTCAGCCATAATTTCCCGGCTGGCGCGCGGGTGCTTGTAGAACGGGTTGATCTGCGGGTGCGGCGATTGCTCAATGTACTTGTAGCCCCACTCCGCCACCTGATGGACCATTCGGGTGACCCCGAGGTCTTTAATGACATCAACGTCAAAAGCAATTTTCATCGTCGTTACCTGTGCAAAGAAGTTCCGTCAGCAAAGCGGGATTAGCGTTTGTAGAAATCAGGGCACTCAGGCAGCGTCACCTCAACCGGTTCGCTGGTGCCCTGGGCTTTGATACAGGCGTCGGCTGCAACGGATGCCGCGTAGCCATCCCATGCCGATGGGCCGTGCAGCTGGCCGGCCTGAACATCATTGATAAAGGCCTGCAGCTCAACGTCATACGCTTTGATAAAGCGATCCTTCCAGTCGGTCAGGATAGCGGTCGACAGGTTAGCGGCTTTGCGCATCTGCACAGCCGACGGCTCAGGCAGGCGGGCAATACCGGTTTCCCCCACCACTTCACACTGGATGTCATAGCCGTACTGACAGTTCACAAAGACTTCCACGTCGATCAGCGTGCCTTTTTTCGTTTCAAACGACACGATCTGCGGGTCTTTCAGGCGCGCATGGGTGTGGGAAGTGGAGCGCGGAAAGCGCACCTGCACGGAAACATAGTCGTCATTCAGCAGCCAGCGCAGTACATCCAGCTCGTGAATCAGGGTGTTGGTGATCGCCATGTTGGTGATGTAATCCTCACCTACCGACTGGTTGCGGTGCGCGCAGCGCAGCATCAGCGGCGCGCCGATATCGCCGTCATCGATCACTTTTTTCAGCGCCAGATAGCCTTCGTCATAAGGACGCATAAATCCGACCTGCACCAGGCGGCGACCGGCTTTCATTTCCGCATCAACGATGCGGCGGCAGCCTTCCGCGCTCATCGCCAGCGGCTTCTCGCAGAACACCGGCTTCCCGGCGGCGATGGCGGCCAGCGTGTACTCTTCGTGGGTGGGGTCCCATGAGGTAACCAGAATGGCATCCACATCGCTGGCCTTAATCACGTCATGACCGTCGGCGTACACTTCGGCATGCACGCCCGGCAGCGCAACCGCGGCGCGCGCGTTCTCTTCGTTGATATCCGAAACCGCCACTACCGTGGCTCCCTGCAGTACCTGAGTGCAACGACGGATATGTTCTTTACCGATAGCGCCGGCACCGATGACACCTAATTTGAGTGACATAGTTGGTTTTCTCCCGAGATTTGTAGGGTTCAGGGTTTGTGTTCTGTTTTAGTAATCCCGCGCCTGAGCGCGTTTTTCATTGATCATTTGCGCAACCTTACGGATCCGCTCGGAGAGCGCTGACTGCGCGACGCCGACGTTCCACCAGCTGCCATATTTGTGCACCATGGTTTTCGGCAGCACTTTAATGTCTATCAGGGTGCTGACGGTTTCGCGGCGCGCGGCGTCCAGCGCGTGGCGTAGTTCTTCTAGCGTCGTGACGCGCCAGGTTTTGCAGCCGTAGCCGGCAGCGACGGTGGCGAAATCTACCGGTACCAGGCCGCCCTGCAGCTGGCCCGATTCGGCGCAGCGGAAGCGGAACTCGGTGCCGAAGCTGTCCATACCGTGTTCCATCTGCAGGTTGTTGATACAGCCGTTGGCCATGTTGTCGAGCAGTACGATGTTGATCTTCGCGCGCTCCTGCAGGGAGGTCACCAGCTCGGAGTGCAGCATCATGAATGAGCCGTCGCCCACCAGCGAATAGACCTCGCTTTGCGGTTGGGCTAACTTCACGCCCAGCGCGGCGCTGACTTCATACCCCATGCAGGAGTAGCCGTATTCAACGTGATAGGTGTTGGTGGCCCGGTTGCGCCAGACGCGCTGCAGGTCTCCCGGCAGGCTACCTGCCGCCGCCACAATCACCGCATCCGCCGGCAGCGTTTCGTTGAGTACGCCAAGGACGCTGCTTTGCGTCAGGGTGGAGTCGGTTATCTGGCGAAATTCGCGATACACCGATTCCCGATCCAGATGGTCGTCGATTTCCGGGACGAAAGCGGTTTCCTGCCATACCGCCTGGTAAACGCGCTGGGTCTCTTTCAGCTGGCGGCTCTGCACGCTTTCAATCTGCTCGCCCCAGCCTGCTTGCCAGGATTCGCCGGACAGGGCGTCATCGAGGGCGGTGAGGGCTTCGCGGGCATCCGCCAGCATCGGAATCCCATCCAGCTTCCAGGCATCGAAGTTGCTGACGTTAATATTGAGGAAGCGCACGCCCGGGTGCTGGAAAATCCATTTTGACGAGGTGGTGAAATCGCTGAAACGCGTGCCGAGACCGATGACTAAGTCCGCCTCTTTCGCCAGCAGGTTCGCTGCCAGGCAGCCGGTTTCGCCGACGCCGCCCACGTTATACGGATGCGAAGAGACAACGCTGCCTTTACCCGCCTGGGTTTCGGCAAACGGTACGCCGTAGCGTTCGGCAAAATGGGTCAACGCTTCGCCGGCGCCGGAGTATTTCACCCCGCCGCCGCAGACGATCAGCGGCTTACGGCTGGCTTTAATCGCCGCCACGGCATCCGCCAGCTGTGCGGCGCTGGCCGGACGGCGGTCAAGGCGGTGTACCCGACGGGTAAAGAAGGACTGCGGATAATCCCAGGCTTCGCCCTGGACATCCTGCGGCAGACAGAGCGTGACCGCACCGGTTTCCGCCGGGTCGGTCAACACGCGCATGGCGTTGATGCAGGCGCTCATCAGCTGTTCCGGACGGGTGATGCGATCCCAGTATTTACTCACCGCGCGAAACGCGTCATTAGTGGTAATGCTGAGATCGTGGCTCTGCTCAATTTGCTGTAACACCGGGTCAGGCTGGCGGGTCGCAAACACATCTCCCGGCAGCAGCAGCAGAGGGATGCGGTTGGCGGTCGCGGTGGCGGCAGCGGTAATCATGTTTGCCGCGCCGGGGCCAATGGAGGAGGTGCAGGCAATAATCTGACGACGCAGGGACTGTCTGGCAAAACCGGTGGCGACATGCGCCATCCCTTGCTCGTTACGCCCCTGATAGACCCGCATTTCACCGCTATCTTGTTCAAGAGCCTGGCCCATTCCCAGCACGTTGCCGTGGCCAAAGATAGCAAAGATACCTTTGACGAACTTATGCTCTTCGCCATCGACTTCCAGGTACTGGTTATCCAGGAACTTCACCAGCGCCTGCGCCATTGTCAGTCTCAGTTTGCCCATGTTGCCCAATCCTTATTGTTCAGTATTTGCGTGTAGGTCAGCGTTTTACCCCGCCCAGCGTGACAAGCGATGGGCCAGGAAAATCGTTAACGCCACTGGAATACTTCTGGATTATAGGCAAACATTTTTTTCATTAAATAGAAATACAGAAGAAATATTTCATTTTGCGAGAGGGATCAAACTCTCTATGCATTTCACCCGTTTCATTCACATCCTGTATCCGGGATAACACGCAATTTACGCGGTACTGCTCTTAATATCCCCTTAAAAATCATAGGTAAAGAGTGATAGTAAATGGCCGGTAGTTCAGCTTTACCTCGGCGCGCAGGATCTGAGGCAGAATGGGGCTCGGCGCGGCAGAGTGGTATATCCCTCACATTTTTGGTTTTTTAATTTCGATCTAGTTTGCAAATGAAATATTTATTTCTCAAACTAGGGATAACCAATAACCCTCAGGCTGTTTTCGGAGACGCTGTCGGCATCCCGACTCTTCCGTACAGCAGAAATGCAAAAGGAAACCCTAGCTATGAATGCAGCAGTAAAGCGACTCGACGTCATCTGTATTGGCCGGGTGGCAGTCGATCTCTATGCCCAGCAGATTGGCGCGAGGCTGGAAGATGTTGCCAGTTTTTCTAAGTACCTGGGTGGCTCTTCCGGCAACGTCGCCTTCGGCACCGCTATACAGGGATTAAAATCGGCGATGCTTGCCCGCGTGGGCGATGAGCACAATGGTCGTTTTTTACGCGAAACGCTCAGCCGCGCCGGCGTCGATACCGAATATCTGATCACCGATAAGCAGCGCCTGACGGCGTTAGTGATGCTGGGGATTAAAGATCAGGAGACATTTCCGCTCATTTTTTACCGCGATAACTGCGCCGATATGGCCCTTTCGCCAGAAGACATTAAGGAAGAGTACATCGCCTCCTCCCGGGCGCTGGCGGTAACCGGTACCCACCTTTCGCACGCCAACACGCGTGAAGCGGTGCTGAAGGCGCTGGAGTACGCGCGCCGTCACGGCCTGCGTACGGCGCTGGATATCGACTATCGTCCGGTGCTTTGGGGGTTAACCTCTTTGGGCGACGGCGAAACGCGTTTCATTGAGTCCGGTCAGGTGACCAGCCAGCTGCAGGAAGTCCTGCATCTATTCGATTTAGTGGTGGGGACTGAAGAGGAGTTTCATATTGCCGGCGGCAGTACCGATACTCTGACCGCGCTGAAAAACGTGCGTAACGCCACGAAAGCGACGCTGGTTTGCAAACGCGGTCCGATGGGCTGCGTGGTGCTGGAAGGCGACATTCCCGACAGCTGGGATAGCGTGCCGCTGCAGCAGGGCGTGCGCGTAGACGTGCTTAACGTCCTCGGCGCTGGCGATGCCTTTATGTCCGGCCTGCTGCGCGGCTGGCTTAACGACGAAGGCTGGGAGCAGGCCTGTCGCTACGCTAACGCCTGCGGCGCGCTGGTGGTTTCACGTCACGGCTGCGCGCCCGCGATGCCAACCAAAGCCGAACTTGACGACTATCTGTCGCGAGCAGAATCTGTCCCGCGTCCGGATATCGACGCTCGCCTCAACCATCTCCATCGCGTCACCAGCCGCCGCCAGGCGTGGCCGGAGCTGTGCATTTTCGCCTTTGACCACCGTAAGCAGCTGGCAGACCTGGCGCTGGAAACCGGGCGTGATGAATCCTGTATTCCGCAGCTGAAGCTGCTGCTGCTGGCGGCCGCGGAAGCCGCCGCAGACGAAGCCGGTCTTGACGGCCGCAGCGGCATTCTCGCCGATGGCACCTACGGCCAGCGCTCGCTCAATGCCATCACCGGCAAGGGCTGGTGGATTGGCCGGCCGATTGAAATGCCAAGCTCGCGCCCGCTGCGCCTGGAACATGGCAACATCGGTTCCCAGCTTATCGACTGGCCGCTGGAGCACGTCGTGAAATGCCTGGTCTTCTATCATCCTGCCGACCCTGCCGAGCTGCGCGCCGAACAGGATGCGCTGCTGCTGGAGGTCTGGCAGGCGTGCAATAAGTCCGGGCATGAGCTGCTGCTGGAAATCATCCTGCCGGAAAACGGTCCGGATAAAGATGAACGCCATTACCACGACATGCTGGAGCACTTCTATCAGCTGGGCATCCAGCCGGACTGGTGGAAGCTGCCGCCGCTGTCGAGCGCGGAGTGGGAAAGGATTGGCAAACTGATCGCGCGCGAAGATAGCTGGTGCCGCGGGATCTTAATCCTCGGCCTGGACGCCCCTTCGGACCGTCTGCGCGCCGGTTTTGCCGAAGCGGCGAAGCATCCGATGATCAAAGGTTTTGCCGTAGGACGCACCATTTTTGGCCAGCCTTCACGGCGCTGGATGCAGGGAGAGCTCAGCGACGAGGCGCTGATTAACGAAGTGAAACGCAACTACCTCACGCTCATCGGCTACTGGCGAGAAGCCCGCGGCTGATACTAACCAGGCCCGCATCCTTTCCCCAAGATGCGGGCTTTTTTCTGGATCTTCGTGAAATGAATCGCGTATTTCATCGTAGTAAATGAAAAATTCGCTTCATTTGATACACTGGAAATTATATTCCTTTCATTTTCTCAGAGCGCAATCTATGGCCAATAATCCAACCCAACTTACCATCTTGCAGGATGAAATCAGGCGTCGCTACGATACGTTAAGCAAACGCCTGAAACAGGTAGCCCGCTATATTCTCGATAACAGCAATAGCGTGGCTTTCGATACCGTGGCCTCTATCGCGCAACAAGCTGACGTCCCCCCTTCCACGCTGATCCGCTTCGCTAACGCCTTTGGTTTTAGCGGTTTCAACGAAATGAAGCAGATGTTCAAGCAGCACCTGATGGAAGAGACTGCTAACTATACCGAGCGCGCGCGTCTGTTCCGCCAGACCACCACGGATGACGCAACCCCGCCGGAAACGCCGACCGAAATCCTGAATATGTTCACTATGGTTAATACTCAGGCGCTGCAGCAGCTGGCGATGCAGACCTCCGGCGACGATCTGCAGCGTGCGGTCGCGCTGTTGGCGGAAGCGGAAAATATCTACGTTATCGGCCTGCGCCGCTCTTTTAGCGTTGCCTCCTATCTGACCTACGCCCTGCGCCATCTGGACCGTAAAGCGTTCCTGATTGACGGTCTGGGCGGCATGTTTACCGAACAGCTCAGCCTGGTCGGGCCGAAAGATGTCGTCGTGGCGGTGAGCTTCTCTCCATATGCGCGGGAAGTGGTTGAACTGGTGGAGCTCGGCGCGCAGCGTAAAGCACGTCAGATAGCGATTACCGACAGCCAGGTCAGCCCGCTGGCGGCCTTCAGCGACGTCTGCTTTGTCGTGCGCGAGGCGCAGGTTGATGGTTTCCGCTCGCAGGTGGCCTCCCTGTGTCTGGCTCAGACGCTGGCGGTCTCGCTGGCGCTGAACAGCAGCAAGGATGCAGAAACGAAGCAGTTGGCTTAAATTTTTCATTATTCCCGGATTGCGACGTAAACGTCTTATCCGGGCGACTTGTCCGCAGACGATGGTAAACCCGTAGCCCGGCTGAGCGCAGCGCGAGCCGGGGATGTGGCAGAATTGCGACGACGATCTTATTCGGGCTACAGGATCAAAAAGGCTGGCTAGCATGGCTAACCGGCCTTTTTGTCTTCAACTGTTGTTAATCGTGGCGGGGATAATCAGGGCTGTTGATCCACGCGTGATCCTCTTCCCAGGTAAACATCCATTTGCGATCCGGACCGGCCATCACGTTCAGGTAGTAGCTGTCATACCCGGCAATCGCCGCTACCGGATGGTAGCCGCGCGGTACCATGACCACATCGTGGTTGTAGGGAGCCATACAGGCATCAAGGCTACGGTCATCGGTATAGACGCGCTGGAAGGCAAAACCCTGCGGCGGATCGAAACGGTGGTAGTAGGTCTCTTCCAACTGGGTTTCCTGACCCGGCAGCGCCGTGTCGTGCTTGTGCGACGGCCATGAGCTGGTCGCTCCTTCGTCAGTGTAAACCTCCACCACCAGCAGGCAGTCCGCCTGCGCGCTATCCGGCAGAATATTGTGCACCAGCCGCTGGTTACGCCCTTTACCGCGATGCTCTACGCCCACGTCCTGCGGGGAGATAACTCGAGCCGGTAAAGTTCCTTTACCCGGGGCGCTGCATACCGCCAGCTCAAGGTCAGAATCTGCCGTCACTTCGACTTTATCCTGCGGCGGCACGTAAACTGACCAGGGCGGGGTCCGCTCAAACGGCGACATACGCTGGCCCAGATTCGGAAAATCGGCCTGCGAGGTTTTTACCGAAGCCAGCCCGGCGACCAGCACCAGGCACAGCTCGCGATCGCCGCTTTCCAGGGTAACGGTTTGCCCTTTCTTTAACATCCAGACATCAAAACCAATGTACTTCCACCCCGCGCTCTGCGGGGTGATGTGCTGAATCTGCCCTTCTTTTTTTGCTTTAGCCAGTAAAGACATGGCGCTCTCCTTCGCCGATTAGCCTAACGTCGGCATGCTGAATTCAGATACGGTTTGCTGACCCTGCGGCCAGCGGACGGTGGCGGTTTTCATACGCGTATAGAAACGCACGCCATCCGGCCCATGCACGTTCAGTGCGCCAAATACGGAGCGTTTCCAGCCGCCAAAGCTATGGAAGGCCATTGGAACGGGTACCGGTACGTTGACCCCAACCATTCCGGCCTGGACATCATGTACAAACTCACGCGCGGTGTGGCCGTTGCTGGTAAAGACGGCGCTGCCGTTGCCGAACTCATGGCTGTTTACCAGCTCCAGCGCGCTGTGGTAGTCCGCCACGCGGACAATACCCAGTACCGGGCCAAAAATCTCTTCGCGCCAGATAGTCATTTCCGGCGTCACGTTGTCGAACAGCGTTCCGCCAACGTAGTAACCCTCTTCGAAACCGGCAACTCGCAGCTTACGCCCGTCAACTACCAGCGTCGCCCCTTCGCTGACGCCTTTATCAATATATCCCAGCACTTTTTTCTGATGCGCCTCTGAGACGACCGGACCCATTTCGTTTTCTTCTTTTCCACGCATACAGCCCGGGCCGACCTTCAGGGACTCCACCAGCGGCTTGAGGCGCGCAATGAGTTTATCTGCCGTTTCATCGCCCACGGCGACGACCACCGGCAGCGCCATGCAGCGCTCGCCCGCAGAGCCGAACGCGCCGCCCATAATCGCATTCACGGTGGCATCAAGATCGGCATCCGGCATCACAATCGCGTGGTTTTTCGCCGCGCCAAATGCCTGAACGCGCTTACCATAAGCGCTGGCGGTTTTATAAATATGCTCCGCCACGCCGGAAGATCCCACAAAGCTTACCGCCGCAATACGCGGATCCTTGTACAGCTGCTCAGCATCTTCATTGCTGCAGTGCACCACGTTAAAGACGCCGTCCGGCAGCCCCGCTTCTTTCAGCAACTCCGCCAGGCGCACCGCAGCGCCAGGGGCCAGCGCTGGCGGCTTAAGGACAAAGCTGTTGCCGCAGGCCAGCGCCAGCGGGAACATCCACATCGGAACCATCGCCGGGAAGTTGAACGGCGTAATGCCCGCCACTACGCCCAGCGGCTGCATCAGAGAATAGCTATCGACGCCGGTGCCGACATCCGATGAGAACTCGCCTTTGATCAGGTGCGGAATCCCGCAGGCAAACTCAACGACTTCCATGCCGCGCGTCAGTTCGCCCATCGCATCGGAAAAGACTTTACCGTGTTCGCTGACGATAATCCCCGCCAGCTCTTCAGCGTGCTGTTCAAGTAACATTTTAAAATTAAACAGCACGCGGGCCCGGCGCAGCGGCGTGGTACGCGACCAGCCATCAAAAGCATCATGCGCCACCTGAATCGCATCGGAGACTTCCTGCGCGGTCGATAACGTGACTTCGCGGACCACTTTGCCCGTCGCGGGGTCGAAAACCGGCATTGTATTGTTGCTGCCGCTGGTAACGGTCTTCCCGCCAATAAAGTTTCCTGTGATAGTCATGCTCTCGCCTCATATGTATGGGGTATCGGGGGCCAACGCAGTACGGCCCATTACTGGATCTGCTGTGTTGTACCGTAGTAAAATGAAATTAATATTTCAATATTCATCATTAATGAAATTGTATTTTGGTGATGATGGTCGCATTTTCTTGTAAGGAAACGCTGTCTTACAGGCAAAGCCCCCATAAAAAGAGAACAGGCGTAGCGCCTTCCGGAACCCGCCGCAATGCAAGAAGCCAAGAAAAATATTTTGCGAGTCGGCTCAAAAAATCGCCATTTCATGCATTGCTAATTTTGGAATAAATGTTTTGACTATGGGGTAATCGAACGACGCCGAACTATCTATTTCAGGAGAGTCAAAATGGCTATTGCAGCACAGCGTTTCTGTATCAACCGCAAGATTGCCCCTTCCCTCAGCATTGAGGCCTTCTTCCGGCTGGTGAACAGCCTCGGGCTAAACAAAGTCGAGCTACGTAACGACCTCCCCAGCGGAAAAGTGACCGACGACCTGAGCCACCAGCAGGTTCGTGAACTGGCTGACCGCTACCATATTGAGATCCTCACTATCAACGCGGTTTATCCTTTCAACTGCCGCACCGCAGAGGTTCGCAGCCTGACGGAGTCCCTGCTAAAAGAGGCCAAAGCCGTCGGCGCGAAATCGCTGGTGCTGTGCCCGCTGAACGATGGTACCGAGGTTCCGGCGAGCGAAACCCTTAACGCCCTGCGCGACCTGGCGCCGCTATTCGCCTTCTATGGCATTGAGGGACTCGTCGAGCCGCTCGGCTTCCCGCAAAGCTCGCTGCGCTCCTCGGCGCAGGCGCAAACGCTGATTCACGACGCACGGGTGCCGTTTAAGCTGCTGATCGATACCTTTCACCATCATCTTTATCCGCAGGCGGAGCAGGAGTTTAGCCAGGTGGATATCGGCGAAATCGGCCTGGTGCATCTTTCCGGCGTAGAAGATACCCGCCCGCGCGAAACCCTGACCGACAACGAACGCATCATGCTGACCGAAAAAGACCAGCTGCAAAGCTGCGAGCAGGTCAAAAACCTGGAGGCCCGCGGCTATCAGGGCGTATATGCGTTCGAGCCTTTCTCACCGGAGCTGGCAAACTGGAGCGAAGACGATATCCGCCGCGAAATCGAGCACAGTATCGCGTTAATTCAGCGCCACTGCGCCTGAAGGGAATAAGCGAAGGCGTGCGCGATCTCCCCACTTTTGCTATCAGGTTGCCTATACTCGCAGCAGGATAAATGGAGAAATCGCTCATGAGCTCACCGCTGCTGATTGCACGCACGCTGGAAAAACAGCTGCATTTATTGCCCGCTATGGCGAACCGCCACGGCTTAATTACCGGCGCCACGGGGACCGGTAAAACCGTCACGCTGCAAAAGCTGGCGGAATCTTTCTCGGAAATCGGCGTTCCGGTATTTATGGCCGATGTGAAAGGCGACCTTACCGGTATCGCTGAGGCGGGCCAAAGTTCGGAAAAACTGCAGGCGCGGCTGGAAAAAATCGGCGCAACGGACTGGCAGCCGCATGCTAATCCGGTAGTGCTATGGGATATCTTTGGCGAGAAAGGCCACCCGGTCCGCGCCACGGTTTCCGATCTCGGGCCGCTGCTGCTGGCTCGCCTGCTCAACCTCAATGAGGTTCAGTCCGGGGTATTGAATATCATCTTCCGGATCGCCGACGACCGCGGGCTGCTGCTGCTCGACTTTAAAGACCTGCGCGCGATTACCCAACACATTGGCGACAACGCCAAAGCTTTTCAGAACCAGTACGGCAACATCAGCAGCGCCTCCGTCGGGGCGATTCAGCGCGGATTGCTGACCCTGGAGCAGCAGGGTGCAGAGCACTTTTTCGGCGAACCCATGCTCGATATCCAGGACTGGATGCGCGTTGATGCGCAGGGTAAAGGGGTAATTAATATCCTGAGCGCGGAAAAGCTCTATCAGATGCCGAAGCTGTACGCCGCCAGCCTGCTGTGGATGCTTTCCGAGCTTTACGAACGTCTGCCGGAGGCCGGTGACCAGGAAAAGCCAAAGCTGGTCTTTTTCTTCGATGAGGCGCATCTGCTGTTTAACGATGCGCCCCAGGTGCTGCTGGATAAAATCGAGCAGGTCATCCGCCTGATTCGTTCTAAAGCCGTCGGAGTCTATTTTGTTTCACAAAACCCGGCGGACATTCCCGATGCGGTGCTGGGTCAACTGGGCAATCGGGTGCAGCACGCCCTGCGCGCTTTCACGCCGAAAGACCAAAAAGCGGTAAAAACCGCCGCGCAAACTATGCGCGCGAATCCGGCGTTCAGCACCGAGCAGGCGATCCAGGAGCTGGGCACCGGCGAGGCGCTGATCTCCTTTCTTGATGAGAAAGGCAGCCCCTCGATAGTAGAGCGGGCGATGGTTATCGCGCCCTGCTCGCGCATGGGCCCGGTCACCGATGACGAACGTAACGGACTGCTTAACCACTCGCCGCTGTACGGAAAATATGAAGAAGAGATCGACCGTGAATCGGCGTTTGAAATGCTGCAGCAGGGCGTGCAGACCACAACTGAGCAGCAGCAATCCCCGCCCGCAAAAGGCCAGCCAAACGGCGATGACGACGGCCTGCTCGGCGGGCTCAAAGATATCCTGTTCGGCACTACCGGGCCGCGCGGCGGCAAACGCGACGGCATTGTGCAAACGGCAGCGAAGAGCGCGGTGCGTCAGGTCACCAGGCAGATAGTCAGGGGAATGCTGGGAAGCTTACTTGGCGGACGGAAACGCTAAAAAAACGCCCCCTTTCTGATTCAGGAAGGGGGCGCGTTACGTCAGGATTTACGCATCATCAGCCAGAGGCTCAGCAAGAAGAAGCTGGCGCTCGGCAACAGCGCGCCGATTATCGGCGGGATGCCGTAGACCAGGGTGAGCGGGCCGAAAATCTGGTCCAGCACGTAGAAGATAAAACCGAAGCTGATCCCGGTCACGACTCTGACGCCCATCGGCACGCTACGCAGCGGGCCAAAGATAAACGACAGCGCCATCAGCATCATCACCGCCACCGACAGCGGCTGGAAGATTTTGCTCCACATATTGAGCTGATAGCGGCCCGGATCCTGACCGCTGGACTTCAGATAGGTAACATAGTTGTGCAGGCCGCTGATTGACAACGCATCCGGATCCAGCGCCACCACGCCAAGCTTATCCGGCGTCAGGTTGGTCTTCCAGGTCCCGCTGACGGTCTGCGTCCCCGTGACCTGTTTCGGATCGGTCAGGTCGGATTCATCCACCTGCGACAGTCGCCAGAGCTTATTTTCGGTATCGAATTTTGCCGAAGCGGCGTAGCGAACGGACTGCAGACGGCGCTGGTCGTTAAACGCGTAGATGCTCACTCCGCCCAGCTCATCGTTACCTTTTACCCGCTCGATATAAACAAAGTTATGGCCGTCTTTCGCCCACAGGCCCTGCTGAGTGGAAAGCAGCGAACCGCCGTACATCTGCTGAGCACGATAGTTGCGCGCCATCTGCTCGCCCTGCGGGGCTACCCACTCGCCCATCGCCATGGTCAGCAGCACCAGCGGAATCGCGGTTTTCATCACCGACAGCGCCACCTGGAGGCGGGTAAAGCCGGAAGCCTGCATCACCACCAGCTCGCTACGCTGCGCCAGCATGCCCAACCCCAGCAGCGCGCCGAGCAGCGCCGCCATCGGGAAGAAGATCTGGATATCTTTCGGCACACTGAGAATCGTGTAGATTCCGGCCCCTAACGCATCATAGTTGCCCTGCCCGGCCTTTTTCAGCTGGTCGACAAACTTGATGATGCCCGACAGGGAAACCAGCATGAACAGGGTCATCATGATGGTATTGAAAATCGTCTTACCGATATAACGGTCAAGTACGCCAAACGCCTGCATCACGCCGCTCCTTTGTTAAAACGGGCACGGAAGCGGCGCATCGGCACCGTATCCCACAGGTTCAACAGCACGGCCAACGCGAAATAGAGCAGGTTTACCGCCCACATCCAGATCATCGGATCCATTTTGCCTTTACCGCCGCTCGATTTAATCGACGTTTGCAGCAGGAAGAACACCAGATAGAGCAGCATCGCCGGCAGCATCGACAGCACGCGACCCTGGCGCGGGTTCACCACGCTGAGCGGCACCACCATTAGCGCCATGATGAATACCGTTGCCACCAGCGTGAAGCGCCAGTGCAGCTCCGCCCGGGCGCGATCGGTATCGGTACGCCACAGGGTGCGCATATCCATCTGCTCGGTATCGTTCGGATCGGAGGCCACCGCCTGATGGCCAACAATCGCCTGATAGTTTTTAAAGTCGGTAATGCGAAAGTCGCGCAGCATCGCGGTGCCTTCAAAGCGGGTGCCCTGATTCATGGTCACCACCTGCGAACCGTCTTTACGCAGCGAGAGCTCGCCGGTATCCGCGACCACCACCGAAGGGCGCGCGTTGCCTCGTGGCCGCAGTTGGGCAAGGAAGACGTCGCTGAAACGGTTGCCGTTGACGTTCTCAATAAACAGCACTGCGCTGCCGTCGCTGGCCTGCTGGAACTGGCCCTGGGCCAGCGCGGCCATGCCGGGGTTTGCTTTCGCTTCCGCCAGCACTTCATCCTGATGACGGGACGACCAGGGCCCTGCCCACATCACGTTGACCGCCGCGATAATGCCCGTAAAGAGCGCAAGGATCATGGCGGCTTTCACCAGCACGGCCTTACTCAGGCCGCAGGCGTGCATCACCGTGATTTCGCTTTCGGTATACAGTTTGCCCAGCGTCATCAGCAGCCCGAGGAATAAACTCAGGGGCAGAATAAGCTGCGCCATTTCAGGTACGCCCAACCCTAACAGCGAGAGCACCAGATTTGTCGGGATATCGCCATCAACAGCGGCGCCGAGGATCCTGACCAGTTTCTGACAGAAGAAAATGAGTAGCAGGATGAATAGGATCGCCAACTGGCTTTTCAGCGTCTCACGAACCAGATATCTTATGATTATCACTATAAATACGCCCGTAAAAACCCGTTTTATTGCAGGAAAATTGCTTGTTTCATGGCTTAAACGTCATTTATTCTCTTTAGTCGTCGAAAACATCGCTAAGATTAAATGACTCGCTGGTTCTGCGTATCAGGATCTTTTCTGACGAACCAAGGCCGTAATAACGTTAAGATTAACACGAAGTCACCACAACAGCGGACATGAGTTACGAAAGCTTTCAATTCTATCCGTAGCCACCGTCGTTGTCTTTAAGATTCAGGAGCGTAGTGCATGGAGTTCAGTGTAAAAAGCGGTAGCCCGGAGAAGCAGCGGAGCGCCTGTATCGTGGTCGGCGTCTTTGAACCACGTCGTCTCTCCCCCATCGCCGAACAGCTTGATAAAATTAGCGACGGTTATATCAGCGCCCTGCTGCGTCGCGGCGAGCTGGAAGGCAAACCTGGCCAGACTTTATTGCTGCACCATGTGCCGAACATTCTGTCGGAGCGCATTCTGCTTATTGGCTGCGGTAAAGAACGCGAGCTGGACGAGCGTCAGTATAAGCAGGTTATTCAGAAAACCATCAATACGCTGAATGATACTGGTTCAATGGAGGCCGTCTGCTTCCTGACCGAACTGCACGTCAAAGGCCGCAATAACTACTGGAAAGTGCGGCAGGCCGTCGAGACCGCCAAAGAGACGCTGTACAGCTTCGACCAGTTAAAAACCAACAAAAGCGAGCCGCGTCGCCCGCTGCGTAAAATGGTCTTCAACGTTCCCACCCGTCGCGAGCTGACCAGCGGCGAACGCGCTATCCAGCACGGTCTGGCGATCGCCGCCGGCATCAAAGCGGCGAAAGATCTGGGCAACATGCCGCCCAACATCTGTAACGCCGCGTATCTGGCCTCCCAGGCGCGCCAGCTGGCCGATACCTATAGTAAGAACGTCATTACCCGCGTTATCGGCGAGCAGCAGATGAAAGAGCTGGGAATGAACTCTTATCTGGCGGTCGGCAACGGCTCGCAGAACGAATCGCTGATGTCGGTTATCGAATACAAAGGTAACCCGGCAGAAGACGCGCGGCCTATCGTGCTGGTGGGTAAAGGCCTGACCTTTGACTCCGGCGGTATCTCCATCAAGCCTTCAGAAGGCATGGACGAGATGAAATACGATATGTGCGGCGCGGCGGCGGTGTACGGCGTGATGCGCATGGTGGCGGAACTTCAGTTGCCGTTGAACGTTGTCGGCGTGCTGGCCGGATGTGAAAACATGCCTGGCGGCCGCGCCTATCGTCCTGGCGACGTGTTGACCACGATGTCCGGGCAAACGGTGGAAGTGCTGAACACCGATGCCGAAGGTCGCCTGGTGCTGTGCGATGTGCTGACTTACGTTGAGCGTTTCGAGCCGGAAACGGTTATCGACGTGGCCACCCTGACCGGCGCCTGCGTGATCGCGCTCGGCCACCACATCACCGGCCTGATGTCGAATCACAATCCGCTGGCCCACGAGCTGATCGGCGCGTCCGAACTGGCGGGCGATCGCGCATGGCGTCTGCCGCTTGCCGACGAGTTCCAGGAACAGCTGGAGTCAAATTTTGCGGATATGGCCAATATCGGCGGCCGTCCTGGCGGAGCGATTACCGCAGGCTGCTTCCTGGCGCGCTTTACCCGTAAATACAACTGGGCGCATCTGGATATTGCCGGCACCGCCTGGCGTTCCGGGAAGGCCAAAGGCGCGACCGGTCGTCCGGTGGCGATGCTGTCGCAGTTCCTGCTCAACCGCGCCGGATTTACCGGCGAAGAGTAATTGCCGTCTGATGCCCGGCGGCGTTACGCTTGCCGGGCCTCTGGAAAGATACCGTTTATAGGCCGGGTCAGCGTAGCGCCGCCCGGCTTAAGCATTTAAAGTCACCACAAGAAGCCCCATATATGAAAAACGCAACGTTCTATCTTCTGGACAATGATACGCAACAGGATGGCCTGAGCGCCGTTGAACAGCTGGTGTGTGACATTGCCGCAGAACGTTGGCGCAGCGGTAAACGCGTGCTCATCGCCTGTGAAGATGAGCAGCAGGCCATTCGTCTGGACGAAGCGCTCTGGGCACGCCCCGCAGAAAGTTTCGTTCCGCATAATCTGGCGGGGGAAGGTCCGCGCGGCGGCGCGCCGGTAGAGATCGCCTGGCCGCAAAAACGCAACAGCAGCCCGCGGGATATTCTGATTAGCCTGCGGCTAAACTTTGCAGATTTTGCCACCGCTTTCACAGAAGTGATAGACTTCGTCCCTTATGAAGACTCTTTGAAACAACTGGCGCGCGAACGCTACAAAGCGTACCGCATGGCTGGTTTCAACCTGAACACGGCAACCTGGAAATAATGGAAAAGACATACAACCCCCAAGATATCGAACAGCCGCTTTACGAGCACTGGGAAAAGCAGGGCTATTTCAAACCCAATGGCGACGAAAGCCAGGAAAGTTTCTGCATCATGATCCCGCCGCCGAACGTCACCGGCAGTTTGCATATGGGTCATGCCTTCCAGCAAACCATCATGGATACCATGATTCGCTACCAGCGCATGCAGGGTAAAAATACCCTGTGGCAGGCCGGTACCGACCACGCGGGTATCGCTACCCAGATGGTGGTTGAGCGTAAGATTGCCGCCGAAGAAGGTAAAACCCGCCACGACTACGGTCGCGACGCCTTTATCGATAAAATCTGGCAGTGGAAAGCGGAATCCGGCGGCACCATTACCCGTCAGATGCGCCGCCTGGGCAACTCCGTGGACTGGGAGCGCGAGCGCTTCACCATGGACGAAGGCCTGTCCAACGCCGTAAAAGAAGTCTTTGTCCGCCTGTACAAAGAAGATCTGATCTATCGCGGCAAGCGTCTGGTCAACTGGGACCCGAAACTGCGTACCGCCATCTCCGATCTGGAAGTGGAAAACCGCGAGTCTAAAGGCTCGATGTGGCATATCCGCTATCCGCTGGCCGACGGCGCGAAAACCGCTGACGGTAAAGATTATCTGGTCGTCGCTACCACCCGTCCGGAAACCGTGCTGGGCGATACCGGCGTGGCCGTTAACCCGGAAGATCCGCGCTATAAAGACCTTATCGGCAAATTCGTCATTCTGCCGCTGGTTGACCGCCGTATTCCGATTGTTGGTGATGAACACGCCGATATGGAAAAGGGCACCGGCTGCGTGAAGATCACCCCGGCGCACGACTTTAACGACTATGAAGTGGGCAAGCGTCATGCGCTGCCGATGATCAACATCCTGACCTTTGATGGCGATATCCGCGAAACCGCGGAAGTCTACGACACCAAAGGCAACGAGTCCGACGTCTACTCAAACGCCATCCCGGCGGAGTTCCAGAAGCTGGAGCGCTTTGCCGCGCGTAAAGCGGTGGTTGCCGCCATCGACGCGCTGGGCCTGCTGGA
The DNA here is from genome assembly GCF_051209435.1 of Klebsiella sp. HN106. Classification (NCBI taxonomy): domain Bacteria; kingdom Pseudomonadati; phylum Pseudomonadota; class Gammaproteobacteria; order Enterobacterales; family Enterobacteriaceae; genus Klebsiella; species Klebsiella sp. HN106. The sequence goes on from NZ_JBLURD010000003.1 coordinate 93,008, forward strand.
CGAGATTAAACCGCACGATCTGACCGTACCATACGGCGACCGCGGCGGCGTCGTTATCGAACCGATGCTCACCGATCAGTGGTACGTACGTGCCGACGTGCTGGCTAAACCGGCGGTTGAAGCGGTCGAGAACGGCGACATTCAGTTCGTGCCGAAGCAGTACGAAAACATGTACTTCTCCTGGATGCGCGACATTCAGGACTGGTGTATCTCCCGTCAGCTGTGGTGGGGTCACCGCATCCCGGCATGGTACGACAACGACGGCAACGTTTACGTTGGCCGCACCGAAGACGAAGTACGCCAGGAAAATAACCTCGGCGCCGACGTGGCGCTGCGCCAGGACGAAGACGTGCTGGATACCTGGTTCTCCTCCGCGCTGTGGACGTTCTCTACTCTTGGCTGGCCGGAAAACACCGATGCCCTGCGCCAGTTCCATCCGACCAGCGTGATGGTTTCCGGCTTCGACATCATCTTCTTCTGGATTGCCCGCATGATCATGATGACCATGCACTTCATCAAAGATGAAAACGGCAAGCCGCAGGTGCCGTTTAAAACCGTCTATATGACCGGTTTGATCCGCGATGACGAAGGCCAGAAGATGTCCAAATCGAAGGGCAACGTTATCGACCCGCTGGATATGGTTGATGGCATCTCCCTGCCGGAGCTGCTGGAGAAACGTACCGGCAACATGATGCAGCCGCAGCTGGCGGAGAAAATCGCCAAACGCACCGAGAAACAGTTCCCGAACGGCATTGAGCCGCACGGTACCGACGCCCTGCGCTTTACCCTGGCGGCGCTGGCCTCTACCGGCCGCGACATTAACTGGGATATGAAGCGTCTGGAAGGTTACCGTAACTTCTGTAATAAGCTGTGGAACGCCAGCCGCTTTGTGCTGATGAATACCGAAGATCAGGATTGCGGCTTTAACGGCGGCGAAATGACCCTGTCGCTGGCGGACCGCTGGATCCTTGCGGAATTCAACCAGACCATCAAAGCCTACCGCGAAGCGCTGGACGGCTTCCGCTTCGATATCGCCGCAGGCATTCTGTACGAGTTTACCTGGAATCAGTTCTGCGACTGGTATCTGGAGCTGACCAAGCCGGTAATGAACGGCGGTTCCGAGTCTGAGCTGCGCGGCACCCGTCACACGCTGGTGACCGTTCTGGAAGGTCTGCTGCGCCTGGCGCACCCGATTATTCCGTTCATCACCGAGACCATCTGGCAGCGCGTGAAGGTCATTTGCGGTATCACTGCCGATACCATCATGCTGCAGCCGTTCCCGCAGTACGATGCGTCTCAGGTTGACGAAGCGGCGCTGGCCGATACCGAATGGCTGAAGCAGGCGATCGTCGCCGTGCGTAACATCCGCGCGGAAATGAACATCGCCCCAGGTAAGCCGCTTGAGCTGCTGCTGCGCGGCTGCAGCGACGCCGCGATTCGTCGCGTGAACGATAACCGCAGCTTCCTGCTGAACCTGGCGCGTCTGGAAAGCATCACCGTGCTGCCGGCCGATGATAAAGGTCCGGTTTCCGTGACCAAAATTATCGACGGCGCCGAGCTGCTGATCCCGATGGCTGGCCTCATCAATAAAGAAGATGAGCTGGCGCGCCTGGCGAAAGAAGTGAGCAAAATCGAAGGCGAGATTAGCCGCATCGAAAGCAAACTTTCCAACGAAGGCTTTGTGGCCCGCGCGCCGGAAGCGGTGATCGCCAAAGAGCGTGAGAAGCTGGAAGGCTATGCGGAAGCGAAAGCGAAGCTGATTGAGCAGCAGGCGGTTATCGCCGCGCTGTAATTCACTCGCCCCTTATCCATTCGGATAAGGGGCGTTTTCTGTGAAAGATCCTCGCTTGCACTCTCCCCTCCAGCAGTGTTATTAACAACATTATCCGTCATTATTTTGCAATGAGTCTTCACATGAATACGAGCGCAACCCTACCGCTGACCCTGCGCCGCATCACGGCTAATGATAATCCGGCGATAGCCGCTGTTATCCGCCAGGTTTCCGCTGAATATGGCCTGACCGCCGACAAAGGCTATACGGTAGCCGATCCGAATCTGGATGAACTCTATGAGCTATATAGCCAGCCGGGCGCCGCCTATTGGGTAGTTGAGCAAAACGGTCAGGTTGTTGGCGGCGGCGGGGTTGCGCCTCTGACCTGTAGCGAGCCCGATATCTGCGAACTCCAGAAAATGTATTTTATGACCTCCGCGCGCGGCCAGGGGCTGGCGAAAAAGCTGGCGCTGATGGCCCTGGATCACGCCCGCCAGCAGGGATTCAAACGCTGTTATCTGGAAACCACCGCTTTCCTTAAAGAAGCGATCGGTTTATATGAACACCTTGGCTTCGAGCATATTGCTGAGCCGCTGGGCTGCACCGGCCACGTTGACTGCGAAGTCAGGATGCTGAAAGTGCTGTAGCGCCAGCGAAAAGGCGATGCGGATTAATCGAAAAAACGCATGGTTTTCATGCAAAAAGAGCGTTATTCACCGCACGTGTTCGCTAATACACTCTTCGAGCATTGGATCTTTTAGCCTGCCGCCGCGGCAGGCCTTGCTCAGGATAGAACACAATGAAAAAACTCTCCCTCCTGCTCACCGGCAGCATGATACTTGCCGGCATGGCTTCCAGCGTTAACGCCGGCGAACTCGCTGGCAATACCGAAGGCGCTCAGATCATCCGCGTGGAAAAAACCCGGGGCCGTATCGATGCGCTCAACGATATCGTATATAGCCAGGTAAAAAGCACCGTCGCCGTTCGTCAACTGCATATGTCTTTGCTGGTGCCGCGTAACGGCGATCTGAAACCGGCAATCGTCTATTTCCCCGGCGGCGGTTTCACCAGCGCGGCCTGGAATAAGTTTATCGAGATGCGTATGGCGCTGGCGTCGGCGGGATTCGTCGTCGCGGCGGCGGAATACCGTACGGTTCCCGATACCTTCCCGGCCCCGGTTATCGATGGTAAAGCCGCCGTTCGCTATCTGCGCGAACATGCAGCTGAGTACGGTATAGATCCGTCGCGTATTGGCGTGCTGGGGGATTCCGCAGGTGGCTATATGGCGCAGATGCTGGCGCTTACCAATGGCGAAAAAACGTTCGATCGTGGCGATAACCTGGCGCAGTCATCGGACGTGCAGGCCGCCGCCACGCTGTACGGAATTTCGAATCTGTTAAATATCGGCGAAGGTTTTCCGCAGGCGATTCAAAAAGTGCACCAGTCACCTGCAGTCACTGAAGCGCTGCTGGTCCACGGTAGCGCCTTTCGCGACTGGCCGGGAGCGACGATTGCCAGTGACCCGCAAAAAGCGCTGGCTGCCAGCCCGATGGGCCATATCCGCGGTAAAAAGCCGCCATTTTTAATTATGCACGGCAGCGCCGACACTCTGGTTTCACCGGTACAAAGTCAACAGCTCTATCGCGCGCTGAAGAAAGAGGGTAACCCGGCCGATTACGTGCTGCTGGAAGGCGCGGAGCACGGCGATGACAGCTGGTACCAGAAGCCGGTTATTGAACGGGTAGTGAACTGGTTTAAAACCACCCTCGGCGCGCCCAAAGCCGCCGCGACAGCAGAAAAAGATAAAAACGCCAATCTGTAATGGATCGTCAGGCCGCTGCGATGAAGCTGCGGCCTGACGCTCAGGCGGGCACGCCGCTGTGAAAGCGAAACTCAGCCTCGGGCGCGTTAATGAGCGCCGCTTCCGCCTCGCCAAGCTGGCGTACGCGTTCACTGATATCGTCCCCGGCAATCCTCTGCGCCAAATCCAGATAGTCCTGATAGTGGCGCGCTTCAGAGCGCAGCAGCGACAGATAAAACTTTTGCAGATCGTCATCCAGCCATGGCGCCAGCGCGGCAAAACGCTCGCAGGAACGGGCTTCAATATAGGCTCCGCAGATGAGTTTATCGATCAACATGACCGGTTCATGCGAACGCACTTCCCGGCGCAGCCCGCGAGCATAGTTGCTGGCGGTGATTTTGACGTATGGGATATCGCGGGAAAGCATAATTTCCCTCACCTGCCAGAAGTGATGCAGCTCTTCTTTGATTAGCAGGATCATGCTGTCGAGTAGCTGACGTCCCCAGGGATCGTCGGTCTGCGGCATAGCGCTTTTATTTATCTGCTTATGCAGCGCGACGAAATCCGGTTCCGGCCCCCAGCGGTAGGTAAAGTCCTCGTACGGCTTCAGGCAGGCCAGCAGTTCATCCGCGCCTGCTTTATCCGCGACGTATCGACGCACCAGCAGCATGGCGTTTTGCGCCGCTTTCAGTTCGCACACCATATGGTCGGTCAACAGCAGCGGGAGGTTTTCCGGTTTACGGGCTTCATCAATCCACGCCTGAGGTGTTGGGCAATGCAGAAAGCTTAAAATCGGAGCGAGTATTTGCGGGTAATCCATTGAAGTTCCTTGCTATACGGCGGCATACCGTGCCGCCGTATACCTCTGCTACTTAGTGGCGGACGCCGTCGTCGTCTTCATCAACGAGATCTTCGTCGTCATCGCCTTCTTCCCCGTTAGGATCTTCGTAGTAGGTACCCCAGCCGTCGTACTCGACGTCGTATTTTTCCGCCAGGGTCATCAGCTGCTCAACCTGGGCATCGATCAGCTCGGCATTCAGCGCGGATTCGCTGAGGATATCGCAGCAAATCACGGTATCACCCTCTTCAACTTCCAGCTCTTCTGGCTCAGTCACTTCATAACCCAGCTTGAAGGCCTCGACCGCCACTTTTTCCAGCGTTTCGAAATCATCGGCAGAAAGATGGTGTTCAATGGTGTACAGCGCGTCAGGATCGCTGCCGTCTTCGAGCAGTTCTTCAATAATCAGACGCGTTTCTTCACGCTGTTCTTCCAGTAATTCCGGGTTAGCCATGGCTCGTTCCTCATAATGTGTCGCAGATACTTCTATTGTCACATACCGCCGTGATTGCCTCCACCTTCTGAGAGAAAGATTTATGATGCGGGGTTGCAAATGAATATTCATACATATAAAGTGAATTTTAATTCAACAAATGGCTTGAGCCACGTGAGGGAACCATGTCCGCGTTTTATCAGAAGCATTTTTTAAAGTTGCTCGATTTTACCCCCGCCGAAATCACCGCTCTGCTTGAGCTGGCCGCCAGGCTTAAAGCTGATAAGAAAAACAATATCGAAATTCAGCATCTCGCCGGTAAAAACATCGCGCTCATCTTCGAAAAAGACTCTACCCGCACCCGATGCTCTTTCGAAGTTGCCGCATTTGACCAGGGCGCTCGCGTCACCTATCTCGGACCAAGCGGCAGCCAGATTGGCCACAAAGAGTCGATTAAAGACACCGCTCGCGTATTGGGGCGCATGTATGACGGTATTCAATATCGCGGCCATGGCCAGGAAGTGGTGGAAACCCTTGCCGAGTATGCCGGCGTTCCGGTGTGGAACGGCCTGACCAACGAATTTCACCCCACCCAGCTGCTGGCGGATTTACTGACTATGCAGGAACACCTGCCGGGCAAAGCTTTTAACGAGATGACTCTGGTCTACGCCGGCGACGCGCGGAATAACATGGGTAACTCCATGCTTGAAGCCGCTGCGTTGACCGGGCTGGATCTGCGTCTGGTCGCGCCAACGGCCTGCTGGCCGGAAGAGAAGCTGGTTGCGCAGTGCCGCACGCTGGCGCAGAAAAACGGCGGCAATATTACGCTAACTGAAGATATCGCTGCGGGCGTGAAGGGCGCGGACTTTATCTATACCGACGTCTGGGTATCGATGGGCGAAGCTAAAGAGAAGTGGGCGGAGCGTATCGCGCTGCTGCGCGGGTATCAGGTGAACCGCGAGATGATGGCGCTGACCGGCAATCCGCAGGTGAAATTTCTCCACTGTCTGCCCGCGTTCCACGACGACCAGACCACGCTCGGCAAACAGATGGCGGCGGAGTACGGCCTGCACGGCGGAATGGAAGTGACCGACGAGGTATTTGAATCCGCGGCGAGCATCGTTTTCGATCAGGCGGAAAACCGCATGCATACCATCAAAGCGGTGATGGTTGCGACGCTTTCCCACTGAAATCAAAAACTAAACGTGTAACGCTCGGCGACAATATACTGTTCTCCATAGTGAATAGGCTGATGCTGGCTATCCAGAATCAGCGTTTTCATTAGGAATAACGGTTCGCCGGGCGGTTGCTGCAGCAGCGGTGCGTTGTCAGAATGCGCGCGCACCATCTCTACCGTCGTTTCACCCGCATAGGTAGGCACGATCGCGTATTTATCACGCAATAGCTGATAAAGCGACCCGCTGAGATCTTCCTGCTGTAAAAATCCTAATCGTTTCAGAGAGTAGTAATTATTCTCTAACATTAACGGCGCATCGCCAGCGATCCTGAGGCGTTGGATATAAAGCACGGAATCATCCCTCTCAAGCTCAAGAAGCTGACGCGCATTACGATAGTCCGGCAGAATCTCACGACGAGTCACTACGCTGTGGGTTGGTAGATGGTTAGCATCGCATGCGGCAGTAAAGCTAAGCAGGTGCACAACTTTACGCTCAATTTTAGGCAGACAGACAAAAGTCCCCTTCCCCTGCTTTTTCACCAAATAGCCTTCGGCTACCAGCTCTTTCACTGCGTTGCGCACCGTAATGCGGCTGATATTGTAAAGTTCGCTGAGCTCAATCTCGGTGGGGATTTTCTCTCCTTCAGCGAGTTTCCCGGACGAGATATCGCTGAGGATTTTATCTTTAAGCTGCCTGTATAACGGTACGGAAGTATTCTGTTGCAGTCCAAAATTCGACATAAAAGAGGTACCAGCACGGCCATTGATGCGAAGCAGGATTATAATCGAAGCGCGCCCATCAAACTACGACGGCGCGCATATCCCTTAGACCCAGGCCGAAATCGCAGCAAACACGGCGCTGACTATCCACAGCACCGGAAACAGCGGCGCAATCGCCTTTAACCACTGACCAAATCCAATGCGCGCAATAGACAGCCCGGCCAGCAATACACCACCGGTAGGAGAAACCAGGTTCGTCAGGCCATTGCCAAATTGATAAGCCATTACCATCGCCTCTTTATTGATACCCACTAAATCGCCTAATGGCGCCAGCACGGGCATAGTGAGCGCAGCCTCGCCCGAAGAGGAGGGGACAAAAAAGGTGATGACGTTATGCCCTAATAGCATCAGAGTGGTGAATGCGTACTGCGGCAACCCTTCCAGCATTTCCGACAAGCCAAAGAGCAACGTGTCGATAATTCGTCCGTTCTCCGCCACCACCAAAATACCGCGCGCGAGTCCTATCACTACGGCGGCGTAAACAAACTCTTTACACCCTTCGACAAAGCTGTCGGCCATCCCGCTAATACCCATGCGCCCGACGATCCCAGAAAATAGCCCCAGAGCCAGGAACACGGAGCCGATCTCAACCATGTACCAGCCACGCGTGATTAACCCCCATGAGATGATGGTCAGCGCCAGCACAAAAGCGATGATAATCACTCGATCGGCGATGGAAAAATGGACCGACGTATCCTGTATCGACAAAAACTGCTCACGGTTGCGGCAATCATTCTCATATACCGGCGACTTTTGTGGAGTGCGTTTAACACGATGTGCGTACCACATGGTGTAAGTCATCGCCAGCAATGTGAAGACCAGCCATGCGATGGCACGCAGCCAAAGCTGCGGATTTCCCTGAATACCCGCTACGCCCTGGGCAATGAGTACAGAGAACGGATTGGTCATTGCGCCAACATAGCCAATCTGGGTTCCCAGAAAAAGAATCAGGATCGCGGTCATTGAGTCATAACCCAGCGCGAACATGAGGGATATAAAGATCGCATAAAGAGGGATCACCTCCTCGCTCATACCAAAAGTTGCGCCCCCCAGGCTAAACAAGGTCATTGCGATAGGGATAACCAGAATCCCTTTACCAGCCAGACGTTCAGCCAGCGCCACCAGCCCCCGCTCAATAGCGCCAGTACGTAAAATAACGCCAAAAGCACCACCAACAATGAGTACAAACGCCACTACGTCGGCGGCCTTGATAATTCCCTCCATCGGCGCGGCCAGTACGGCGGCAATACCCTGACGTAAATCGCCCTCGCTGCTGACTTTTTCCAGCAGATGATAAGACCCCGGGATCACTAATGTTTTCGTTTCACCGCCGGGTAAAGTCACTGAGTGATAATCAAAACTGCCGCTGGGAATACACCATGTCAGCAGCGCTACTAATATAATAATGAAGAAAATCAGAGCGTAGCAGTGTGGCATCGCCCACTTTATTTTTGCAATACGCATAATCCGCCTCGGTAAGATGTTTATATTATGTTCGCCGTCATTCGGCATTTTTAGAGTCACAGAAGTTCATGGGTAATACGGCCATCCACCAGGGTCAGTACAACGGTGGAAGTCCGTAACTCATCATTCGGGCAGCTCAACAAATTACGGTCAAAAACCGCGATATCCGCACGTTTTCCCGGCTCAAGGCTACCGGTCATATCTTCCATGCCGTGATGTCGAGCACTATTCAGCGTCCAGGCCGTTAAGAGCTGCTGTCGCGTCATTCCGCGTTCGCGGTACCAGCCATTCACGGGTGAACCATCAGGGAACTGGCGACAGCAGGCGGCATACATCGCGTCAGGAACAGAAGGAATAAACAGGGGCAGATCGGTACCAATAGTGACCGTTACGCCAGCCCCGAATAGTGCGGCATAATCGTAGAATTGCGCTTCGCGCTCTTCGCCATAGCGTTCGCGCATATAGGCTTCGGCTTCGCAGGGGTTAAGGAGCAGAATTTGTGCATAAACTTCGGCAAAGAGGCCGAGCTCAGCCATTCTGGGAATATCGTTTGGATGCGGGCATTCCAGATCGCTCAGAGAATGTCTGATCACACTCTGCGGGTGACGCTGACGGCATTCGGCAAAAATATCTATACAGCGGCGAATTGCGGCATCGCCCTCCGCATTCATACAGCAGTTGAATCCACGAGCATCAGCCAGCAAAACCTGCTGGCGCAGGGCATCATAGTCAACGGGCCTTTCATTGTTCGTGCCGGGACGATCGGCATAGGGGTAAATCATATCGCCGGTATGATCGGCAATAACGCCATCGACCATAAATTTAAAACCATGAAACCGCAGCCATGGCGAATGAAAGCGGCGTCGGGCCTGTTCACCGAAAGCAAGATCGACAGGCGCAGATACGGGCTGAGAAACAATGCTCACCCTCAGCGACAGCGCATCCTCTTTTTCCAGTTCATCCCAGGCATTCATCAACCGCGGCGCATCGTTGAAACAAACGTCTTTTATCGCCGTGATTCCCTGTCCGGCAAGTCGGGTCATAAATGCCCGCATTTCTTTTTTTAACTGTGCGGTATCAGCCAGCATCTCATCCAATAATGCGATTCTCGCCTCCGCGCTGCACTCTTCAGCGGTAAAGCCATAAAGCTCCACGGCGGCACGGTTCATCCAGCAATAGCTTTTGTCATCGTTAATGGCGACAACCGGCCTCTGCGGGAAAGCGTCATCCAGTAACCTGGCATCAGGCACCGCTCCCCAACGGGCAACAGACCAGCCCCAGCCATAGAGGCTTTTCCCCTCAGGGAGAAGATTTTCTGCAGCCTGTAGTAGTTCAAGAGCATGATTACTGTCGCGGGCGGCATGGAGATCGACGCCACGCCGCATGCTCATATAGCCGGTAAAAAACGTGTGATTATCGCAAAATCCCGGACAAATCAGGCGATCGCCAAGTTCGATAAAGCGAGTACTTTCACCTCTCCAGGGTTGAATATCTTCCCCATTCGCTATCATCGCCGCGATAGCGCCATTTTTAATGACGACATATCCGCTAAATAGCTCATTTCTGGCAGCAGTAAAAATAGCATCAGAACGTAAAATCAAATCAGCAGCTTCACTATGCATATTTCTTTCCTCACGGAAAAAGCGCACAAATCCCCGTTTCCGCCCGGCAAGCGGACGGAAATCAGTACGGAAAAATGAGAGAGGGCGTTATAGGTTAGTAGTGAGTCCCGTAGCCAAACGCCCCTTCTTTCAGGCAAATTTGTGCCGAGAAAGCTGCTGCTTTTTGCAGGCTATTGGTAATCGCTTCGCGCTTGTTACCCGTAGGTTGGGCCAGAAAATGGCAAACGAAAGCGGTAATAAAAGCATCACCTGCGCCCATTGTATCGACTGGAGTGACGTAATCGGGCGCCTGCTGATACCAATCCTGCCCGTCAAATAAAATCGCGCCTTCATCCCCACGCGTCGCGCAGACAATGCGACTCCCGCTGGCCTGCGCCTGTTGCACAATTTCACGCGTTTGCGCCAGGCTGTAGTCAGCGCATGAGAAGAATGCGAAGTCGACGTAGCGGCACAGCAGCAGCGCCTGCTCCAGTACAAAGTCATCTGAAAAATCGAAAGAGACAGGAATGTTGAGCTTGCGTAACTGAGGTAATTGCGTCTCCATGTAGCTGTAACAACCGCTATGGATCAGATCAAACTCACGCAGGTATTGCTCATGCTGAAAAATAAAATCCATCGAAGTTGTCTTACGAATCCCCCCGGCGTTCGAACCAAGAAATATCCGTTCTCCCTCTTCGATTTTCAGCTGCGCACAGCCGTTCTCCCCGGCCACCTGCAGACAGTGGGGCCACTTGACGCCAACTTTATCCAGCACCTGCATAACGTGCTCCGCAGCGGCATCATTACCAAAAATCCCCAGATAGGCCGCATTGTGTCCCAACATGGCCGCATAAGCGGCAAAGTTCAACGCATTTCCACCGGGATACATGGTCTGAGTATGGGCGTATTTATCGACGACGTTATCGCCAATTCCAATCACATTCATCATAATTCCCCTTAGTATTCCACCAGCCCCATATAGCGGCGGGTATCCAATGGATGCTGACGAATGTCGGCAAGCGCAGAACGATATTCACACATGATGCTGTAAAACAGCACCGGGTTGAAAAACTCCACGACTGACGGAGGGAGAACCCCGATGCCCAGTTCTTTAGCATCAACGACTTCCACTTTCTCTGCATACTTGGTGAGGAAGACCAAAGCTCGCTCATCCATCGCCCGCGTACGGCCTTCGTTCATTAATAAAATAAACGGCGTCTCTTTATCCGTAACTTCGAAAGGCCCGTGGAAGTACTCACCGGAGTGAATAGGTGCGGCATGTAGCCATTGCATTTCCATTAGTGAGCAGATAGCAAAACCATAAGCATGGCCGTAAGAAGCTCCGCTGGAGAGGATATAGAAGAGTTTTTCATCCTGATATTTTTGGGCAAAACGCTGGCAGCGATCCGCAACCTGCTGACGGCCATGAGCAATGACGCCGTTAATTTGGGCCATTCCCTGTTGGAAATCAGCGTAATTATCGAAACCTTCAACCTGCTGCAGCGTATCAACGCACAGATTGAGGATAATCGCCATCGGATTATCGACCACATTAGTATCGTTACCCCAGGCATAGAGAATGTTGTGGCTGGCGTATTCGATCAGCTGTGCCTGAGCGTTGTGAGTCAGCGTAATAGTATGCGCTTGATGCTGCTGTGCAAGCTTAGCCGCAGCGACGGATTCTGGCGTGTTGCCCCCGTGCGAACAGACGATAACCAGCGAATTCACCCCCAAAGTTTTTGGCGTCGCGTAGACAAACTCATTGGCGGTATACATGCCTACATGAAGCGTTGTCGCCTCGCTATCAAGAAAGTATTTAGCCGGATACATATCCACTAATGACCCGCCGCAGGCCACAAGGAACACCTGGCGGATTCCGCCTTTATCTTCTATCTCTTTCGCAACGGCATTAATTATTTCTTTAGTATTCATATAGTAATAACTCCACATCTCACTATTGATTGTTCAAATTAACGGAAACAACATTAATACGTTATATAACGTATTAATGAGATCGCCATCAAAATTTGCACAATGCGCGCGGTATGAGCATTTGGCTGAAGCATCAAATGAGAGGGAATAAGAAGTAAAAAATCGGGAATAGCCAGAAAAAACAAAGGCTAACAATGGTCACAAGACGACAATTGCTAGCCTTGGGTAAAAATACGCTCGTCAACTAAACCATCAGCATCTTCACAACCGCTTTGCGCACCTTCGCCGGTGCGCCAACCGCGCATAGCGGCTTATGCACTTCGCCGGGATAGAACACGACAAAGTCGCCTTCGCTGAGAATCACGGTTTTTTCCTGCGCCCCTTCAGCCAGGAAAGCGATGTCTTTATCCGCCAGCCAGTCGGTATCCGGCTCGCCGGCAGGGAGAACGCTAAAGGTCATGCCCTCCTGACCTTTCAATACAATCTGGATGTCCAGGTAGCGGGCGTGATACTCGGCGCGGCGGTCGGCCATCGGCTCGGTAGTATCTTCAGAAATGAGATAAAACAGATTGTTACCGTCAATATCATGTTTACCCAGCGGCGTCGCGTCGGTGACATGGGCTTTCACGTATTCAATAGCTTTGCGCAGAGGCTCCGGCAACCCGCTTTGCAGATGGTGAATATTTCCAACGATCATAGTAACCTCAAATGTAAAACAGCTTTTCATTTTCAGGTTTTATACCCCCCTTCTGACTGCCATACCACCACTTTTTACGGGTTTTTTGCGTTAACGCATGATTACCCAGGCAAACGTTTACCTGTTTGTGGATTAATCGCTTGATCCGAAAAATGAGCTGCGTATAATGCCACCCGTTTTGCCGGGAGGAATTATGGTTCAGTGTGTACGACATCGCGTCTTACCGCGTCTGAGAACAGACGCTGGCCTGCCGTTTTTCCTTTCCGTTGCATCCGTATTCGTAAAGCCCCTTATTTAAGGGGCTTTTTTTTTGCCCAGGCGTCAGGAGATAAACATGGCTAACCCGCTATTCCAAAAACATATCATTTCCATAAACGATCTCAGCCGCGAAGACCTTGAACTGGTACTGGCGACCGCTGCAAAACTGAAAGCAAATCCACAGCCGGAGCTGCTCAAGCATAAAGTGATTGCCAGCTGCTTTTTTGAAGCGTCGACCCGCACACGCCTGTCTTTTGAAACCGCCATGCACCGCCTGGGCGCCAGCGTGGTCGGTTTCTCAGACAGCAGCAACACCTCGCTGGGCAAAAAAGGCGAAACCCTGGCCGACACCATCTCGGTCATCAGCACCTACGTCGATGCTATCGTGATGCGCCACCCGCAGGAAGGCGCGGCGCGCCTGGCGACCGAGTTCTCCGGCGGTATTCCGGTACTCAACGCCGGCGATGGCGCTAACCAGCATCCGACGCAGACCCTGCTCGATCTCTTCACCATTCAGGAGACGCAGGGCCGTCTGGAAAATCTTAACGTGGCGATGGTCGGCGACCTGAAGTATGGCCGTACCGTCCACTCCCTGACGCAGGCGCTGGCGAAATTTAACGGCAATCGCTTCTACTTTATCGCGCCGGACGCGCTGGCCATGCCGCAGTACATTCTCGATATGCTCGACGAAAAAGGCATTGCCTGGAGCCTGCATAACGCGATTGAAGAGGTGATGGAAGAGGTGGACATTCTGTATATGACTCGCGTACAGAAAGAGCGTCTCGACCCGTCAGAATATGCCAACGTCAAGGCGCAGTTTGTTCTGCGCGCCGCCGACCTGGAAGGCGCCCGTGAGAATATGAAGGTGCTGCATCCGCTGCCGCGCATTGACGAAATTACCACCGATGTTGATAAAACGCCGCACGCCTGGTACTTCCAGCAGGCGGGCAACGGCATCTTCGCGCGCCAGGCGTTACTGGCACTGGTACTGAATAGCGATCTGGCACTGTAAGGGGAAATAAAGATGACACACGACAATAAATTACAGGTAGAAGCCATCAAACGTGGCACCGTTATCGACCATATCCCGGCGCAGGTCGGTTTTAAGCTGCTGACGCTGTTCAAACTAACCGAAACGGATCAGCGCATCACCATCGGCCTGAACCTGCCGTCAGGCGAAATGGGCCGTAAGGATTTAATCAAAATTGAGAACACCTTCCTGACCGATGAGCAGGTCAACCAGCTCTCCCTGTATGCGCCTCAGGCCACGGTGAACCGCATTGATGAGTATGAAGTCGTTGGTAAATCCCGACCGAATCTGCCGGACCGTATCAATAACGTGCTGGTATGCCCGAACAGCAACTGCATCAGCCACGCCGAGCCGGTGTCCTCCAGCTTTGCAGTGAAGAAACGTGAAAACGATATCGCGCTGAAGTGCAAATACTGTGAAAAAGAATTTTCACATCATGTCGTGCTGGCAAACTAAATTTATTAGCGTCATCAGGAGCAGCCCCGAAAAGGGGCCTGTTCCTGAAAGCATCATATACATTAAACGCGCGGCTGCCATTTCAATGTTCGTTTGAAAAGGCATCACTCTATCTCAGTTTATTATCATTTACGATCGTCTCACCTCATTGCTAAAATGAGTCATTATTTATATTCATCATTAAATATCATCGATATTGCTCCGGTATTTTTCGCTTTATACACTGCATAAACGCTTTCCAATAATTAATCATTGTTCACTGGATGAATTATGCAACTGAAGAAATTATCGATATATACCGCCGCATTATTATTTACCACCTCGGCGTTGGCTCATGGCTACGTGGCGTTTCCGCCCAGTCGGGCCTATCAATGTAATACAGGCAAAAACAGCGACTGCGGTTCAGTACAGTGGGAGCCGCAAAGCGTTGAGCAAACGAGCGGTTTTCCTGAAGGCGCAATGCCGCCGGACGGTCAACTGGCCAGCGCGGGTAAAGCCAACTTCTCGCAGCTTGATAGCCAGAGCCCGACTCGCTGGGCTAAAAGCGCAATAAAGAGCGGGGCAAATAACTTCATCTGGCACCATTCTGCCCCCCATAAAACCACCAACTGGCGTTATTACATAACCAAACAGAACTGGGACCAAAATAAGCCGCTGACGCGCAGCGATTTTGAAAGTAAGCCCTTCTGTCAAATTGACGGTAACGGCATGACGCCGGCTATTGAGGTCACCCACTCATGTAATGTGCCAGAGCGTACCGGTTATCAGGTTATTTATGCAGTCTGGGAAATCGCCGATACGGCAAATAGTTTTTATCAGGCCATTGACGTCGATTTTGGCGGTACCGGCGATGACGCTGAGAACGGTTCCCTCTGGACAACGCAGCTTACCGGTCAGCTGAGCGGAAAAGATCTTCATGCTGGTGATAAAGTCATTGCCCATGTCTTTAATGCCAGCGGAGAGGTTCATTCGCTGCAAACGGAATTGACTATTGCCAGCGAAGCACAAGGGAAATCCAGTCAATGGTCTTACGATTTGGCGGAAGTCATTAATACCGCACACCATGATAGCCTGCGTGCCGGAGTAAAAGACGGCAGTGGCAACATTAATCCCATCTATGGCGTTAACCAGGTGTATGCGCCGCAAGGCAGCGCGTTGCAAAGCGTCACGCTGAGTTATAGCGAATCGCAAGCGGACGATACCGCGAAAGAATCCCTGAGCCTCAGCAACGTCGCCGCAACCCCCATCGAAAACGGCAAAGCAACGGTGACTTTCAACGCCGCGGCCAAAGGCGAAATGCATCTCACCGCCGTCGTCAGCGATCATGCTGGTGCAGAGAAAGGGAGTCTCCAGCAAACGATAGATAATCGCTCTCTGCCGTTATCGATTCCACTGACCAACGTTCAGGCAGGCCATCATATGCTGCGCTACTCAGCCAGTAATGCGCAGGGCGCCATTATCAGCCAGGGTGTGATCAACCTGATGCTGGAAGAGAAGAGCGAACCAACGCCAGCGCCTGCGGGAAACTACGATTATACCTTCCCGGATAACCTGAAAAGCTATACGGCGGGGACGAAGGTCATGCAGCCTAAAAATGGCAAAGTGTACCAATGTCGTCCGTTCCCCTACAGCGGCTACTGCGTGCAGTGGAGCCAACACGCCAGCCAGTACGAGCCGGGGGTTGGCTCTGACTGGGCGATGGCCTGGACCGAAGTCGCCCAATAATTTCTCCCGGCGGCTCACGCCTTATGCGGATAGCGCCCTGCGTTATCCGCTTTTCTCCTTCGCAAAATGCGGCCTGCTTAATGATAAAGCAGCCAGCACTCTTTATAATGGCCCACGCCAGTCTGATTACATTTAAATATTTCAGGAGAACTCATGTCTAAAACTATCGCGACGGAAAATGCGCCAGCAGCCATCGGCCCGTACGTTCAGGGCGTTGATCTGGGTAACATGATCATCACTTCCGGGCAGATCCCGGTAGACCCGAAAACCGGCAGCGTGCCTGAAGAGGTTGCGGCTCAGGCGCGTAAGTCGCTGGAGAACGTGAAAGCTATCGTCGAAGCCGCGGGCCTGAAAGTGGGCGATATCGTTAAAACCACCGTTTTCGTGAAAGACCTCAACGATTTCGCAACCGTTAACGCTGCGTATGAAGCCTTCTTCACCGAGCACAACGCCACCTTCCCGGCGCGCTCCTGCGTAGAAGTGGCGCGTCTGCCGAAAGACGTGAAGATTGAGATTGAAGCGATCGCCATTCGCCGCTAATCATAGACAGTATGAACAAAGGCAGCTCGTGGCTGCCTTTGTTGTTTCTGCTCGTAAAGCGCCTCGCTCACTGCCAGCCGTAGCGACGGCTGTAAAAGCCCTTAACCATTTGGGTCAGGGTCATATAGCCCGCCAGGATAGCAATCAGCCACGGGAAGTAGCTTAACGGCAGCGCCTGAAGCTGTAGATACCCCGCCAGCGGCGAGAACGGCAGCGCTACTCCAACCACCATGACCAGCAGCGTCATCACGATCAGCGGCCAGGCCGCACGGCTCTGGATAAAGGGGATCCGCCGCGTGCGGATCATATGCACGATCAGCGTCTGCGACAGCAGGCCCACCACAAACCAGCCGGACTGGAACAGGGTCTGATGTTCCGGCGTATTGGCGTGGAATACCCACCACATCAGGCAGAACGTCAGAATATCGAATATCGAACTGATCGGCCCAAAGAAGACCATAAAGCGCCCGAGATCCGCCGGGTTCCAGCGCTGCGGTTTACGGATCTGCTCATCGTCAACGTTATCAAACGGAATGGCGACCTGGGAGACATCGTACAGCAGATTCTGGATCAGCAGATGCAGCGGCAGCATCGGCAGGAACGGCAGGAAGGCGCTGGCCACCAGCACGCTGAACACGTTGCCGAAGTTGGAGCTGGCGGTCATTTTGATGTATTTGAGCATATTAGCGAAGGTCCGGCGGCCTTCAATAACCCCTTCTTCCAGTACCATCAGGCTCTTCTCCAGCAGGATGATATCCGCCGCTTCACGAGCAATGTCCACGGCGCCGTCGACGGAAATACCGATATCCGCCGCGCGCAGCGCCGGGGCGTCGTTAATGCCGTCGCCCATAAATCCCACCACGTGTCCTTCGCGTTTCAGCAGAGTCACGATACGCTCTTTGTGCAACGGCGCCAGGCGCGCAAACAGGGTGGTACGTTTTGCCAGCTCGGCCAGTTCATCATCGCTCAGCGCTTCAACCTGGCTGCCGATCACCACGTCCCCCGCATCCAGACCTACTTCGTGGCAGACTTTGGCCGCCACCAGCTCGCTGTCTCCGGTCAGGATTTTGACCGTAATACCGCTGGCCTTCAGCGCTTTCAGCGCCGGGGCTGTGGTCTCTTTCGGCGGGTCCAGGAAAGCGATATAGCCTTCAAGGATCAAGTCGGATTCATCCGCGCGCTGGTAGTCGCCTTCGCGGGCGGGCAGATACTTCGTCGCCACCGCCACAACGCGCAATCCCTGACGATTGAGGCTGTCGGTCACCCGACGGATGCGCCGCAGCATGGTGTCGTCCAGCGGTACGATGTCGCCGTTATAGCGCACCTGGGTCGAGACGTTGAGGATCTCCTGCAGCGCCCCTTTGCAGATCAGTTGATGAACGTTGCTCTGCTCCTGCACCACCACCGACATGCGGCGACGCTCAAAATCAAACGGGATCTCATCCACTTTCTGCCAGCGTTCCGCCAGCCCGCGCGCCGACTCCTGTTCAACGCCTTCCAGCACTGCGGTATCGAGCAGATTCTTCAGTCCGGTCTGATAGTGGCTGTTCAGCCAGGCCGTATGCAGCACGCGTTCGCTCACCTTGCCGGAGACATCGGTGTGGTTCTCCAGCACGATTTTATCCTGCGTCAGGGTACCGGTTTTATCGGTGCACAGAATATCCATCGCGCCAAAGTTCTGTATCGCGTCGAGGTGCTTGACGATCACTTTCTGTTTTGACAGCTTCACCGCCCCGCGCGCCAGGGTCGAGGTGACGATCATCGGCAGCATCTCCGGGGTCAGACCCACCGCGACGGAGAGCGCGAACAGCGCCGCTTCCCACCAGTCGCCTTTGGTATAGCCGTTAATCAGCAGCACAACCGGCGTCATCACCAGCATAAAGCGGATCAGCAGCATGCTGACCCGGCTGATCCCTTTCTGAAAGGCGTTTGGCTCGCTTTCCTGCTCGCTAACGCGGCCAGCCAGTTGACCAAACCAGGTACCGCCGCCGGTGGCGAAAACAATCGCCTGCGCCGAACCGCTCACCACGTTGGTACCCATAAAGCACAGAGTGTCGCACTCCAGCGGGTTCGTCTGCAGCGGGTCGCGGGTATGGGCGACTTTTTCAACCGGCAGCGATTCACCGGTCAACGATGCCTGGGCGACAAACAGATCGCGCGCCTGAATAACGCGCAGGTCTGCGGGGATCATGTCTCCCGCCGATAGCTTAACGATATCCCCCGGCACCAGCTGGTCGATGGGCAGCTCGCACCAGCGGCTTTCACCCTGCTCATTCACCACCCGCAGTACCGTCGCGGTATTGCTGACCATCGCCTTCAGGGCGTCCGCCGCTTTGGTCGAGCGGGCTTCCTGGATAAAGTTCAGCAGCGTGGAGATCCCCACCATCAGGGCGATGACCGCCGCGGCAAACAGATCTTCCGTCGAGTAGGAGACGATACCCAGGACGGTCAACAGCAGGTTGAAGGGGTTGCGATAGCAGCTCCACAGATGCACCCACCAGGGTGACGGCTTCTGCGCCGGGATCTGGTTTTCGCCATACCGGGCGATTTTCTGCGCCACTTCGCCTGCATTGAGCCCTTCCGGATGGCTGGCGAAAGCGCGCCAGATTTCATTATCATCCATTGCCGCGACGTTCAGGCACTGCTTGCCAAGAGAATCGGGGATTGGCGCGCTCGCCATATTGCGGGCATCAGGAAGCGGATCGCGCTGGACTAAACGATGCGGTAAATGGCGGCCAAGCTGGGCGAACAGCTGGCGGGTAAAATTTTTCAACATAAACGGTCCCTCCGCGCTCGCACGAGCGAACGCAGCGCTAACGACAGGCGCAAGTCAACCTTACCTGTCAGGCATGTTATTTTTATGGCAGGGACATCAAAGACATCGCTGCTTTACGCTTCCGGTAAAGCAGCGCTAAGCAGATTTACCGGAAAAAGTGGTAGCTCCATCGAGGATGAGGAGTGGGATCGGGGTCCATAAAATCTCCGGTAAATGAATACAAACGGCGCGAATTATAACGTCACCGATAATCTATTTGTGGCTATTATGGCGATGATACCCCCCGGCAACTAAACCAGACGTAAACCAGACTTTGCTCATTGTGGTTTCGTTGAGTAGCATTAGGCTCACTTTAAGCGGACTACAACGAGAACCCTGCATGCAAAACCGGCTGACCATCAAAGATATCGCGCGCTTAAGCGGCGTCGGGAAATCGACGGTATCGCGCGTGCTTAATAACGAAAGCGGCGTTAGCGAACGTACTCGCCAGCGAGTCGAAGCGGTGATGCAGCAGCACGGTTTTTCACCCTCTCGTTCTGCCAGGGCGATGCGCGGCCAGAGCGACAAAGTGGTGGCGATTATCGTCACGCGTCTGGATTCATTGTCGGAAAACCTTGCCGTCCAGACCATGCTGCCCGCCTTTTACGAGCAGGGCTACGATCCGATTATGATGGAAAGCCAGTTCTCCCCGGCGCTGGTAGAGGAGCATCTCGGCATGCTCGCCCGGCGCAATATCGACGGCGTGGTGCTGTTTGGTTTTACCGGCATCCATGAAGAGATGCTCACCCCGTGGCGGGAGACGCTGGTGCTGCTGGCCCGCGACGCGCCGGGCATCGCCTCCGTGTGCTATGACGATGAAGGGTCGATCAGGATGCTGATGCAGCGCCTGTACGATCGCGGGCATCGCCACATTAGCTTCCTCGGCGTTCCGCACAGCGACGTCACCACCGGGCAGCGCCGCCACCAGGCCTACCTCGATTTCTGCCGTCAAAAGCACCTCTCGCCCCTTGCCGCGCTGCCGGGCCTGGGCATGAAGCAGGGCTACGAAAACGTCGCCTGCCTGCTGTCGGCTGAAACCAGCGCGCTGGTCTGCGCCACCGACACCCTCGCGCTGGGGGCCAGCAAATATCTCCAGCAACAGGGTATCGATCATCTCCAGCTTGCCAGCGTCGGCAGCACGCCGCTGATGAAGTTTCTCCACCCGGAGATCCTGACCGTCGATCCCGGCTACGCCGAGTCCGGACGCCAGGCGGCTAAGCAGCTGATCGAGCAGATCGCCGGCAGTCGGGAGCCTCGTCAAATCGTCATTCCCGCCGTACTGAATTAAGCCTGTCTTAACGATTTATGTGATCTTCGCTGCGTTTCGGGAACGTTCCCATTTTGCAATTCAAACGGAGCGAGTAGGATCCACTGCAAGTTAAATGCAACCTCTCCCCTCGGTCATGAGGCCTCATCATGAGTAAAGTAAATCAGCAGGACATCGATAAACTTATCGAACTGGTGGGCGGACGCGATAATATCGCCACCGTCAGCCACTGTATTACCCGTTTGCGCTTTGTGCTGAATAATCCAGCCATTGCCAAACCGAAAGAAATTGAACAACTACGCATGGTGAAGGGCTGCTTTACCAACGCCGGTCAGTTCCAGGTGGTGATCGGTACCGAGGTTGGCGACTACTATAAAGCGCTACTGGCGACCACCGGCCAGGCCAGCGCGGATAAAGAGCAGGCCAAAAAAGCCGCACGCCAGAATATGAAGTGGCATGAACAGCTCATTTCACATTTCGCGGAGATCTTCTTCCCGCTGCTACCTGCGCTGATCAGCGGCGGCCTGATCTTAGGCTTCCGCAACGTGATCGGCGATCTGCCAATGAGCAACGGCCAGACGCTGGCGCAGATGCATCCGTCGCTGAAAACCCTTTATGACTTCCTGTGGCTGATTGGCGAGGCGATCTTCTTCTACCTGCCGGTGGGTATCTGCTGGTCTGCGGTAAAGAAAATAGGCGGCACGCCGATCCTCGGCATCGTGCTGGGCGTTACGTTAGTTTCTCCGCAGCTGATGAACGCCTACCTGCTGGGTCAGCAGGTGCCGGAGGTATGGAACTTCGGCCTGTTTACGATTGAGAAAGTCGGCTACCAGGCGCAGGTGATTCCGGCCTTGATGGCGGGGCTGGCGCTCGGCTTTATTGAAACGCGGCTGAAACGCATCGTGCCTGACTATCTTTACCTGGTGATCGTGCCGGTCTGTTCGCTGATCCTGGCGGTCTTCCTCGCGCACGCCTTTATCGGACCGGTTGGCCGCATGATTGGCGACGGCGTGGCCTGGGCCGTGCGTCATCTGTTAACCGGCAGCTTTGCGCCGATTGGCGCCGCGCTGTTCGGCTTCCTGTACGCCCCGCTGGTGATCACCGGAGTCCATCAGACCACGCTCGCCATCGATATGCAGATGATTCAAAGCATGGGCGGTACGCCGGTATGGCCGCTGATTGCGTTGTCCAACATCGCTCAGGCGTCGGCAGTGGTGGGGATAATCATCGCCAGCCGTAAACAGAACGAACGCGAAATCTCCGTTCCGGCCGCCATTTCCGCCTATCTCGGCGTGACGGAACCCGCTATGTACGGTATCAATCTGAAATACCGCTTCCCGATGCTTTGCGCGATGGTCGGCTCCGGTCTTGCCGGGCTGCTGTGCGGACTGAACGGTGTGATGGCCAACGGCATCGGCGTCGGTGGCCTGCCGGGCATTCTCTCTATTCAACCCACCTACTGGCAGGTTTACGCACTGGCGATGGCCATTGCCGTGATTGTGCCGATTGTCCTGACGACAGTCGTTTACCAACGCAAATTCCGCCAGGGCACCTTACAGATTGTCTGACATCTTATTTTCGGGGCGCGCTGTCGCCCCCCTCTTTTGTAGCAGGAACGCAATATGAATACCCTTCCCCTCTGGTGGCAAAACGGCGTTATTTATCAAATCTATCCGAAGAGTTTCCAGGATACGACCGGCACCGGTACCGGCGATCTGCGCGGCGTCACCTCTCGCCTCGACTATCTGCAAAAGCTTGGCGTTGACGCTATCTGGCTGACGCCGTTCTATGTCTCGCCGCAGGTGGATAACGGCTACGATGTGGCCAACTATACCGCTATCGACCCTGCCTACGGCACGCTGGACGATTTCGATGAGCTGGTGGCTCAGGCGAAGGCGCGAGGAATTCGTATCGTGCTGGATATGGTGCTGAACCACACTTCGACCGAGCATGCCTGGTTCCGGGAAGCGCTCAGCAAAGAGAGTCCGTATCGCCAGTTCTATATCTGGCGCGACGGCGAGCCGACCACCCCGCCGAACAACTGGCAATCTAAGTTTGGCGGCAACGCCTGGCAGTGGCACGCCGAAAGCGAGCAGTACTATCTGCATCTGTACGCCGTTGAGCAGGCAGATCTGAACTGGGAAAACCCTGCCGTGCGCGCAGAGCTGAAAAAAGTCTGCGAATTCTGGGCCGATCGCGGCGTCGATGGCCTGCGCCTGGACGTGATCAATGTTATCTCCAAAGACCAGTCCTTCCCGTCCGATACCGCTGGCGATGGCCGCCGCTTTTATACCGACGGTCCGCGAGCGCACGAATTTTTGCAGGAGATGAGCCGCGATGTCTTCACCCCGCGAAATCTGATGACGGTGGGCGAAATGTCCTCCACCACGCTTGAACATTGCCAAAAATATGCGGCGCTCGACGGCAGCGAACTCTCGATGACCTTTAACTTCCACCATCTGAAGGTGGACTACCCCGGCGGAGAGAAGTGGACGCTGGCGCGACCGGATTTTGTGGCGTTGAAATCGCTGTTCAGGCACTGGCAGCAGGGAATGCACAATCGCGCCTGGAATGCGCTGTTCTGGTGTAACCACGATCAGCCGCGCATCGTCTCCCGTTTCGGTGATGAAGGGGAATACCGCGTCCCGGCGGCGAAAATGCTGGCGATGGTGCTGCACGGCATGCAGGGCACGCCCTATATTTATCAGGGCGAAGAGATTGGCATGACTAATCCGCACTTTACGCGCATCACCGATTATCGCGACGTTGAGAGCCACAACATGTATATCGAACGCGCGGCTCAGGGCCGGGACGCGGATGAACTGTTGGCGATTCTGGCCAGTAAATCGCGCGATAACAGCCGCACGCCCATGCAGTGGAACCGCGGTGAAAACGGCGGATTCACCGCAGGCGAGCCGTGGATTGCGCTGTGCGACAACTATCGCGAGATTAACGCCGAAGCAGCGCTGGCGGACCCGGAATCCGTGTTTTATGCCTATCAGCAGCTGATTGCGCTGCGCAAGAGCACGCCGGTGCTGACCTGGGGCGATTACCAGGACCTGCTGCCGGAACATCCGTCGCTGTGGTGCTACCGCCGTCAGTGGCAGGGACAAACGCTGGTCGTCGTGGCGAACCTGAGCCGCGAGTTCCAGCGCTGGCAGCCGGAAGTCATGAGCGGCGACTGGCGGACGCTCATGAGCAACTACGCGGAAGTGGCGAACCGCCCTGCCGATATGACCCTGCGCCCGTTTGAAGCGGTATGGTGGCTGCAGGCGTAACCCCCTCCCCGGCTTGCGCTACGCTTAGCCGGGCTTCCGATTCACAGCCGTCTGCGGGCCGGTGGCCCGGACAGGCGCGTCAAGCGCCTGTCCGGGAATACGCTTTAAATACGATCAGCCGCAGACAGCGTCGCGCTGGCTTCCGGCTGCGCGGACGCCTGCTCTTCTTTCGCCTTCAGGCGATCCCATACCCGGAAGAACGGATAATAGATCACCAGCGAGATCGCCAGGTTCACCACCTGCAGCACCGCGCCGGAAATATGCCCTCCGGTCGCCAGATAGCCGCTCATAAAAATAGGCGTGGTAAACGGTAGCGCAATCCCCGCCGGCTTCATCACCAGCCCGGTGGCCATCGCGGTATACGAGACAATCACCAGCAGGACCGGCGTCAAAATAAACGGCAGGAAGAAGTACGGGTTCATCACCAGCGGAATGCCGAATACCATCGGCTCGCTGATATTAAACAGCGCCCCCGGCGCGGCGATTTTTCCCAGCTGTTTCATCTGCTGGCTACGGCTGTGCAGCAGCATAAAAATCACCAGCCCCAGCAGCGCACCGGTACCGCCGGGCGCAATCCACAGATCATAAAACTGCTGGGTAATGATATGCGGGATCGGCAGTCCATTCTGAAACGCTTCCAGGTTTTCCGACATATTCGACAGCCAGACCGGGCGAATAAACACCAGCACAATGGTGTCGCCGTGCAGCCCCAAGGTCCACAGGATACCAATCAGGATCACCGAGATAATCATCCCCGGCAGCGAACCGCCGACGTGCGACATGGGAATACCGATAAGGGTGGTAATCATGCTATTGATATCGCCGAACGGCGAAGCTTCAACGATCAGGCGCAGCGCCAGCACCACGGCCAGCACGCAGAAACCGGGGATCAGGGCGAGAAAAGATTTCGCCACCGCGGGCGGTACGCCGTCCGGCATGCGGATCACCAGATTACGGCTGGCCACCAGGCGATAAATCTCTGTAGAGAGCAGCGAAATCACAATCGCCACAAACAGTCCCTGGCTGCCAATCATCCCCACCGGCAGCACGCCTTTGACGATTTGCGCCGCTGAACCGTCTGCCGGCGTAAAGAGCGTCACCTGGGGGATCGTCATCACAAACGCCACCAGCGACATCGCCCCGGCGCTTAGCGGATCCAGGGTGCGATATTTCTCCGCCAGCCGGTAGGCAATGCCGAAGGCGGAGAGCAGCGCCATGATGTCATAGGTCGCTTTGACCGGGTACAGCATCTTATCGCGCCAGGCATCGCCAAACACGCTGGCCATCAGCTCACCGTAACCAGGGATCGGCAGATAAGCGAATATCAGGAAAAACGAACCGATCAGCATAAACGGCATATTAAGGATAATGCCGTCACGTACCGACAGGACATGCTTCTGCCCGCCGATTT
The DNA here is from genome assembly GCF_051209435.1 of Klebsiella sp. HN106. Taxonomy (NCBI): domain Bacteria; kingdom Pseudomonadati; phylum Pseudomonadota; class Gammaproteobacteria; order Enterobacterales; family Enterobacteriaceae; genus Klebsiella; species Klebsiella sp. HN106. Next base: position 118,282 of record NZ_JBLURD010000003.1, read on the forward strand.
TCAGCGCGGCGGGCATGACATAGCGTTCAATAAATGAAGTACGAGACATAGTGGTATCCCCGAAGGCGGAAAAGTTTAGTTAAACTGCGTTAACCAGGGGCGGTTGATGGTTAACACCTCATCAAGCAGCGCCCGGGCATCGGTCACATTCCCGACCAGCGGGTTACTCACCAGCGCCAGCAGCGCGCTATCCCGGCAGCCGTGGACCGCGGCCTCAATCGTCAAGCGCTCGAAGGCTTTCACCTGTTGCGTCAGTCCGTTCATGATCGGCGGCAGCGCGCCAAAGGCCAGCGGTCGTGCGCCCTGCGCGTCAATAATGCTGTTAATTTCCACCACCGCATCATCATCGAAGCCGTGAATCGCGCCGTTGTTGCGGGTGTTGACGACCATCTCCTTGCCAAGATTGTTGTAGATGGCGTTAATCAGCTCCACCGCCACTTCGGAGTAGTACGCACCGCCGCGGAAGCTCAGCTGTTCGGGCTTTTCATCCAGATCGGGCCGGGCATAGATATCAAACAGCTCCTGTTCCACCTTCATCACCTGCTCTGCGCGGGTGCCTTTGGTTTTTGCCGCTTCAATCTCTTCCGCCAGCATCGCCGGCGTCAGCCAGTAATAGCGATGATAGGGACAGGGGATCGCCTTCAGGGCCCGCAGAAACTCCGCCGGCCACGGCAGCGATTGAATATTGTTCATCGAGAGCGATTGACCGTCACACAGCATGTCGATGACGTTGCTGGTCACCTCTTCCCGCCCCTGCATCACCTTGTGTACCCAGACCATATGATTCAGCCCGGCGAAGCTCAGCCGAACCTCCTCTTCTTTTGCGTCCAGCATTCCGGCAATCATATGCTGCATATTGATGGGCACGTTGCACAGGCCGATGATTTTGGCGCTGCTGTAGCGACTCACCGCTTCCGTCACAATCCCGGCCGGATTGGTAAAATTGAGGATAAAGGCATCGGGCGCCAGCGCTTCCACCTTGCGGGCAACCTGTAAAATCACCGGAATAGTGCGCAGCGCTTTGGCAAATCCGCCGACGCCGGTAGTTTCCTGGCCCAGCAGCTGATACTTCAGCCCCAGACGCTCATCCGCCGCCCGCGCCGCCAGCTGACCAACCCGCAGCTGAGTCAGCACAAATTTAGCGCCGCGAATGGCCTCATCCAGGCTGAAATGCACGCTGACCTTAACCTGTTCGAGGCCATGGCGCTTAAACATACGTTGGGTCAGCGCGGCGATAATCGCCACTTTCTCGCGCCCGGCGTCAACATCGACCAGCGCCAGCTCCGTGACCGGAATCTGCTGATGGCGAAGGATGATGCCTTCGATAAGTTCCGGCGTATAGCTGCTGCCGCCGCCGATTACAGCTATTTTCAATGCTTGCATAGTGGCCTCATTTTTGGCGTACAGATCCCCGCGCAAGGCCGCAGTGGCTTTGCGAAATGAACGCGTTGATGGGAAAGCGTTAGTGGTTCAGCAGAGCGAGCGCTTTATCCAGTACGGCGGCCCCGCGCATCATGCCGTAATCCGCCATGTCGATCACCGCCACGGCTTTTCCGTGCGGGGCAGCAAGCTCCGTCAACCGGGCCGCTTCATATTTCACCTGCGGCCCCAGCAAAATCACGTCGGCATTGGGCAACTCGCGCTCAAACTCGGCGACGGGTACAGCGTAAATCTCCAGCGCCAGCGCGCGCTGTTGCCCCTCGGCTTTCATTTTGTTAACCAGCATGCTGGTGGACATTCCGGCGGCGCAGCACAGGACAATACGTGGCATAATTCCTCCCCATGGGTTTTGCTTGAGCGAGTGCTAAACAGGCACCATCGACTATAGGGCGAGGTGCGGGTACAGAAGAAGGCTATATGAAAATTTTTTTCATGTACGTGATCGAGGCGTTATTTTTCACCCTTATAATTGCCCATAAAAAGCCGAACCAGCAATAATCCCAGGCATTACGCGTGATTAAGTGGTATAAAGAGTCATCATTATTTGAAAAATATTTTCAATCTGGCGGTGGCAGAGAGAGGCTGAAAGCATGGATATCGTAGGACAGTTACAGGAAGGCATGACTCGCTTAAGCGCTCAGGAATCGAAGGTCGCGGCATTTATTCTGCAGAATTTAAGTTTTACCGCCAGCGCCTCGATTGATGAACTGGCGGCGCGCGCTGGCGTGAGCGCAGCCACGATTACCCGCTTTGCCCGCTCCGTAGGCTGCGAGGATATTCGTGATTTGCGTAAGCAGCTGGCGCAGGCTTGCGAACGGCGCACCGGTTGGCTAAACGAAGAGAGCGCCGCGCTGCCCGCCGCGTGGCGCAACAAATTAAGCCTGATTAGCACAAGTCTGGAACAACAGCTGGTAAGCACCCCCGAATCTACGCTGCAAAAGCTGCGCACGCGTCTGCAAAATGCCCGCGCCGTACACTGTTTCGCCCTTGGCGCACAGGATATTGCGCTGGCCACGCTGCTCCAGCACCAGTTGCTCTCCATCGGGATCGTGATGAATCTCTGCCAGGACAGCGCCCTGATGCGCATGATAGCCAGTACCCTTAGTGACGATCATCTTCTGCTGGTGCTGGCAACCGGCGAGGCCGATGCGATTTTGCAGGGCGCGACCCTGCTGGCCCGGGTACAAGAAGCGACAATTTTCGCCCTCACTCCCGCCGACCATTCATTAAGCAATATGGCCTCCGCGCTGCTGCCCCTGCCCGAGAATGCACAAGCCGCCCGCTACGCCCTGCTGCTGCTGGTCGACCTGCTTAACGACGCGCTGCTCGCCTGACGTTATCCCTATCGGGCCTGAATTTCCTGCGTTCAGGCCCCATTTTTGCTTATTTTATAAGCGGATAAATTTACATTAAGCGCAAGCGCCCATCATTCCTGCTCTCCTCTTTTTACTTTGTTCTGCATCAATAAAATTGCAAACATCTTTGATGCAAAGCACTACATATAGAACTTAAAATGCGCCCCGGCCCCACATATTGTATTAATAGTCTATTATGTCACCACAACCCATCGTACCCGGGCGGTGATGGGATGTGGATAAAAAGGGCCGGGATCGGAGGGAAACGGCGGCAGCTATAGCGCCCCGGGACTTCGGTTAACCTTCCGCCTCTGTGGATAACCTGTTCTATAAAAAGTATGGAGTGATCATGACACCGCATGTGATGAAACGCGATGGCTGTAAAGTGCCGTTCAAGTCAGAGCGCATTAATGAAGCAATTCTACGTGCAGCTAAAGCAGCGGGAGTCGATGACGCAGACTATTGCGCCACCGTCGCAGAAGTCGTTAGCCAGCAAATGCAGGGCCGCACCCAGGTTGATATCAACGAGATCCAGACCGCCGTTGAGAATCAGCTGATGTCCGGCCCTTACAAGCAGCTGGCGCGTGCCTACATTGAATATCGCCACGACCGCGATAGCCAGCGTGAAAAACGCGGTCGTCTGAACCAGGAAATTCGCGGCCTGGTTGAGCAGACCAACTCGGCGTTACTCAACGAGAACGCCAACAAAGACAGTAAAGTTATTCCTACCCAGCGCGATCTGCTGGCGGGTATCGTGGCTAAACACTATGCGCGTCAGCACCTGCTGCCGCATGATGTAGTGATGGCGCACGAGCGCGGCCTGATCCACTATCACGATCTCGACTATTCGCCATTCTTCCCGATGTTCAACTGCATGCTGATCGATCTTAAAGGCATGCTGACGCAGGGTTTTAAAATGGGCAACGCCGAGATTGAGCCGCCGAAGTCCATCTCTACCGCCACCGCGGTAACGGCGCAGATTATCGCGCAGGTCGCCAGCCATATTTATGGCGGCACGACCATCAACCGCATCGATGAAGTGCTGGCGCCGTTTGTTACCGAAAGCTTCAATAAGCACCGTAAAATTGCCGAAGAGTGGCAAATCCCCGACGCCGAAGGTTATGCCCGTTCCCGCACCGAGAAAGAGTGCTACGACGCCTTCCAGTCGCTGGAATATGAAGTGAACACCCTGCATACCGCCAACGGTCAGACGCCGTTCGTCACCTTCGGTTTCGGCCTCGGTACCAGCTGGGAATCGCGTCTGATTCAGCAGTCCATTCTGCGCAATCGCATCGCGGGACTCGGTAAAAATCGCAAAACGGCGGTGTTCCCCAAGCTGGTCTTCGCCATTCGCGACGGCCTGAACCATAAGTTTGGCGACGCGAACTACGACATTAAACAGCTGGCGCTGGAGTGCGCGAGCAAGCGCATGTATCCGGATATCCTCAACTACGATCAGGTCGTGAAGGTGACCGGCTCGTTCAAAACCCCGATGGGCTGCCGCAGCTTCCTCGGCGTGTGGGAAAACGAGGACGGCGAACAGGTGCACGATGGCCGCAACAACCTCGGCGTTATCAGCCTCAACCTGCCGCGTATTGCCCTGGAAGCCCGCGGCGACGAAGCTGTGTTCTGGAAACTTCTGGATGAGCGTCTGCAGCTGGCGCGTAAAGCGCTGATGACCCGCATCGCCCGTCTGGAAGGAGTGAAGGCTCGCGTTGCGCCGATTCTGTATATGGAAGGGGCCTGCGGCGTGCGCCTGAAAGCGGATGACGACGTTTCGGAGATTTTCAAAAACGGCCGCGCGTCGATTTCTCTTGGCTATATCGGTATCCATGAAACCATCAACGCGCTGTTCGGCAATAAGCCTATGTACGATAGCGAAGCGCTGCGTGAAAAAGGCGTCGCCATCGTTCAGCGTCTGCGCGAAGCGGTAGACCAGTGGAAAGACGAGACCGGCTACGGCTTTAGCCTGTACAGCACGCCGAGCGAAAATCTCTGCGACCGCTTCTGCCGTCTGGACACCGCTGAGTTCGGCGTGATCGAAGGCGTCACCGACAAAGGGTATTACACCAACAGCTTCCACCTCGATGTGGAGAAGAAGGTGAACCCGTACGATAAAATCGATTTTGAAGCGCCTTACCCGCCACTGGCTAACGGGGGCTTTATTTGCTACGGCGAGTACCCGAATATTCAGCACAACCTGCGGGCGCTGGAAGACGTGTGGGATTATAGCTATCAGCACGTGCCCTATTACGGGACCAATACGCCTATCGATGAGTGCTACGAGTGCGGTTTTACCGGTGAGTTCGAGTGTACCAGCAAAGGCTTCACCTGCCCGAAATGCGGCAACCACGATGCCTCTCGCGTGTCGGTAACCCGCCGGGTATGCGGTTATCTCGGAAGCCCGGACGCCCGCCCGTTCAACGCCGGCAAGCAGGAAGAAGTGAAGCGCCGCGTGAAGCATCTGGGCAACGGGCAGATCGGTTAATTCCAGGTGGTTTAGCCCCTCCCCCTCTCCCCAACGGGGAGAGGGGGCCGGCCCCGTAGCCGTTTGGCCACTAAAGAGCCGTTCCCGGATCGCGGCGCAAAGCGCCTCATCCGGGCTACAACCGCGTATGCGGCTTTTCGTAGCCCGGTCGAGCGCAGCGACGCCGGGAGTTGTTCCCTTTACAAATGCACAGCCCCTCCGTTTTCGCAAAGCAATTAGCGTCAGAGCAAGGCGGTAAACGAGGGAATCCCCGGGAGCGTACATTAAGTACGTGAATGGGGTGAGCGAGCGCAGCCAACACGGCTATGGCGTTAATTGAGAAGCGAAAAATGAATTACCATCAGTACTACCCGGTAGATATTGTTAACGGTCCGGGCACCCGCTGCACCCTGTTCGTTTCCGGCTGCGTTCACGAGTGCCCCGGCTGCTACAACAAAAGCACCTGGCGGCTGAACTCCGGCATGCCGTTTACCGCCGAGATAGCCGACCGCATCATTGCTGACCTCAACGATACGCGCATCAGGCGCCAGGGGATCACGCTTTCCGGCGGCGACCCGCTGCACCCGCAGAACGTGCCGGAGATCCTTAAGCTGGTGCAGCGCGTTCGCGCCGAGTGCCCCGGCAAAGATATCTGGGTATGGACCGGCTACAAGCTGGACGAACTTAACGACGCGCAGATGCAGGTGGTGGATCTCATCAACGTACTGGTTGATGGCAAATTTGTGCAGGATCTCAAAGACCCGGCGCTAATCTGGCGCGGCAGCAGCAATCAGGTTGTGCATCACCTGAGATAGCCTCTCGCGACAGCCGTTTATTGACGTTCCGATAGACGGCTAGTTTTTCTCGTTTTCCCACAGGAATAACCTAAACCTTCAATCACCACCTCATCCCGAACCTGATACACCAGTCGGTATCCCGCTGATTTCAGCTGAATTTTATAGCAGTCGGGTCAGCCGCGAAGATTCAATATGAAGGTTCTCCAGCACAACCGCCAGCTGACTTTTGAACTGCTCTTTTACGGTTTCACCCAGCTTATACCATTCTCTGGCAGCGCATCTCAAAACCGGCTGACGCACTCCATGGCCACCGCTTTAAACTCAGCAAAGCTGCGGGTGGCAGCAAGGCGGGTCATTGCGCGCTCGCGCAGGAAGGTGACGAAAATATCGTAGATCGCCATCGCCTCTTCATACTCGCTTTTACTGATGGCGAGCAGGAAGATGATATGCGCGGTTTCATCGCCCCAGGCGATGCCGTGCGGCGCAATCACGGTATAAACCACGGTCTTTTTTGCCAGCAGCCCGAGGGCGTGAGGTAGCGCGATCCCGTCGCCAAGCATGGTACTGACGATAGCCTCACGCTCCGCGACCGAATCATGGAACTCCGCCCCGACAAACCCCTCCTGCTGCAGCTGCTGGCACAGCGTAGCAAACAGCGCCTGCTGATCCATCGGGGTATCTATCACCTGAAAGTGGGTCTCATCAAAATACTTATTCAGCATCCAGGGACGGGTGCGGTCCACCAGCACCAGCTTGCCGATTTGGTCGAGCTGGTAGTCGGTAGGAAATGGCGCAATGGTAACTACCGGCTTATCTTTCTCGCTGATGCGCACGGTGGAAATGACAAAATCTTCCGCGATCTCTTCCCGCTGTTCATATTCGCGCTGCGAGAGGGTGGCGGCAATTTCCAGCTGCGGATACTTACGCTGCAGGATGGCTTCAATCATCCTCACCATCGCGTTGCTGGTATCGCAGACCAGCAGCACCTGAGGCTGGCGCTGGTAGCCGATATTGTAATGGCGCTCCAGCCCGACGCCGATATGCAGCACCAGAAAGCCGATCTCGTTTTCGCTGATGGCGTAGGGGGTATATTTTCCCCAGCTGGATACCGCCGCCAGGGTCATGTCCCACGCCATGGGGTAGTGCTGTTTGATATTTTCCAGAAGCGGGTTGGGGATCATTATCTGGTAGCGCACGCGGGTGATCATGGTCTTAATATGGGTCAGCAAATCCGCATGCAGCTGGGCATCCTCCAGCAAATTATAGTTATATTGCTGATTGATATAGCGCAGGATGTAGTTCACCAGCGCTTCGTCGTCGTCGGCGCTGATAGTCCCCGGATCGACATCCTGCACCTGGCGGGCGGCAAGGTGGACGCACAGCCACTCCTCTTCCGCCGGAGCAAGCGGTTTGCCCGCCAGCTGCTGCATCGTATTTGCCAGCTCGCGGGCGGCATCGCGTACGTTTTGCGCGACATCCTCGGCGCTAAAATCGGCTAAAGGATATCCTTCGCTCACTCGGCGCACGGCAACCGCGCCGTACAGGCAAATAAAGCGCTCCCCGGCGTCGGTCAGGCGAACGTGATGGCGGGTTAGCGTTTCCTGCAGCACGCCAGCCAGCAGCGTCGGTACGCTGGCATCAAACGCTTCTTCACCGATAAGCGGGTTCAGCGGCCCCTGCTGACTTAGCTCCCACAGCAGATCGGTCAGGCAGGCGCGAATGGAGACCTCGCTGCCGAACAGCTTCATACCGTGACGTGGCCGGGTCTCGAGGGTGAGCTGATAACGCTGAAAGCGCTCGCGTACGTCAACCATATCGCCCTGTAAGGTAGCGCGGCTGACGAACCACGCATCGGCCAGATCCTCCAGCTTGATTGAGAAAGCGGAAGTTAAAAAGCGCACCAGCAAAAAGTGGATGCGATCCGCCGCGGTTCGCGGGATATGCTGCGCTTTCGGCGCACTCTCTGCCAGCGTCTGATAGCGCGACGGATCGTGAATCACCAGCTGATAACCGCTGCCGCGGGTGAGGATAAACTGCGCGCCATAGTGCTGCAGCAGCGCGTTCAACGCGGTGATGTCCGCGCGCACCGTGCGAGTAGAAACCGACAGCCGCTGCGCCAGCTCCTCCTGGGGCAGCGTTTCGTTTTGCAACAGGGTAAACAGCTGCGCTAAACGTTGATTGGGAAATCGCATGTCAGTTCCTTTTTCTTACGGCTCAGGGTTGAGCGGATATCACCATCTGCGACGGGCTGCCAACTGGGGTATAGTCCGGAGAGAACGTCAGCCTGCCATCCTTCGGCGCGACGCGAAAGCGGGTGATGTTGTCGCTACGCTGGTTCATGACGTACAGCCACTGCCCCTGACTGTCGAGCGTCAGCGTGCGCGGATAGTCGCCGCGGGTCCAGATATCGTCCTGATGGCGCAGGCTGCCGTCGGCCAGCACCGTAAAGTGGCCGATGCTGTTATGCAGTCGATTAGCAACGTACAGCTGCTTGCCGTCGCGGCTCAGAACCAGACCGGCGGCAAAACTGGTGCCCTTATACGCTTCCGGCAGCGCCGAGACCGTTTTCCCCTCGCGCAACAGGCCGCTTTGCTTATCGAGATGATAGAAAGTGAGCGTCGACGCCTCTTCGTTAATTAACCATAGCCCGTCGCCCTGCGGCGTAAACACAAAATGGCGCGGTCCGGCGCCGGGAGATGAGGCCGCAATAAACGGCGGATCGTTCGGCGTTAGCTTCCCGGTGGCGTTATCCAGCCGGTACTGATAGATCCGATCCAGCCCGAGGTCGGTGGAGTAAACGAACTTACCGCTGGGATCGGCGGCGATCATATGGGCGTGGGGGCCGTTATGATCGCTAATGGCAAAACTGCCTTCGACGGCTGCCGCCGGGCGTTCCGCACCCGCAGGGCCTTGATCCTGATGCACGTCCACCGCCTCGCCCAGGTTACCATCTTCTTTCACCGGCAGCACGGCGATACTACCGCTGACGTAGTTTGCCACCAGCAGATGGCGTCCATCGGAAGTCAGGGAGAGATAAACCGGCCCGGCGCCGCCGGAAGCGACCTGATTCAGCTCACGCAGTTCGCCGTTACTGCCGATGCGCCACGCCTGCACCACACCCTTTTCCACTTCGCTGGCGGCGTACAGGGTTTTGCCATCCGCCGAAACGGTGAGCTGGGCCAGGTTAGGTAGCTTAGCGACCAGCGCTTTATCGCGCAGTTCCCCAGTCTGGTTATCGACGGTAAAGCGATACAGGCCTTCCCCATTGGGGTTGTAGGTACCGACCCAGGCGTACTGGGTTTGCGCAGCGGCGCCGGCGGCAAGCAGAGAGAGTGAAGCAACAAGCAGGTGACGAGCGGTTGGCATGGTGACTCCTTGATGGTTCGGTGGAGGTTTCCCCTTACCCTAATCCTCGCCCATAGGGCCGAGGGCGCAGTTCGGTATTTCTTCGCGCGATCGGCGCAAAAGGCTCCGTCTCTGCTTTTCTCCCTCTCCCTGTCAGGGAGAGGGCCGGGGTGGAGGGGCAATCGGCGCTATTGTACTAACTGTTTGGTGATCGAAAGCAGCTGACGCACGTCCGCCGGGCGGGTATTACCGCTGGCTTTATCAATAATCGAACTGTAGATATGCGGGATAATTTTACTCACGCCGGCGTCCAGCGCGATCTGCAGGATCTCGCCGTAGTTTTCCAGATCGATCCCGCCGGTGGGCTCCAGCCAGAAATCATGACGGGCGCAGGCCTCGGCCACCGCAATAAACTCGTCACGATGCTTTAGCCCGCCCATCGGAAAGTATTTGATTGAACTGCCGCCCATATCTTTCAGCAGGGCAATCGCGGTTTCCAGCGGCACGATGCCATCCGGCGCGCCGCTGCTGAGCGGACCGGTGGAGATCTTCACCCTTCCCGGCGTACCGGTTGGCGACACCAGGCCGTTAACCACGGTTTCGTTCTGGCCCAGCAGCGCGCGGCTGGTCGCCACGCCGGTAAATACCTGGTTGACGTGCTGCGGCTGCACCTGGCGCGAAATTTCGCTGACCATCGCCGACTGGTTCGGGTCGCCCGCGCCCAGCCCCACGGAGAGCGCGTTATCAATCCGCTGCGCGTATTCACGCATATCGGCAACCGCGCTGGCGACGTCCGGGTAATTTTTGGAGAGCACGCCCACCAGTACATGACCTTCCGCCGCCTCATAAATCTCGCTGGCGTTCTCTTTGCTTCCCGCCAGCACGTTCAGGCAGACGCGGTCACGATAAAAATTAGGGGTCAGTTTCATGCGTTTTTCTCCTTGTTCAAAACCTCTGCGATGCGACGGGAGACAATCTCCAGCTGCTGCGCGTTCACGCTGCGGACATCGGCTTCAATAATGCCTTCATTTGCTTTATAGCCACGGAAGTAGATGGCGTATTCGCCCTGCTTCAGCGCATTGACCAGATCGCCGGTGTTGACGCCGGTCACCGCTTCATCAAACTTAATCTCCGCCCGCGCGATATCGCGGCCGGCGCTGTCCCAGACCACGCGCGCGGTGACGCCATCGAGCGTATTAAGCTGCTGAATAAACGGCGTCATCTTCGCCACCATCTCTTCACCGCTCTCTTTGCTCGCCGTCAGATAGTGTTCAATGGCGCAGGTCAGGCCGAGGATCCCCTCTTTACCCACCTTCATCGCCCGGCCAATGCCGTTCGACTGGCGTTTGACCCACTCAACGTATTGGGTTTTGCCGATAACCAGCCCGCTGGTCGGCCCTTCTATCGCCTTCGCGCCGCTATAAATCACCAGATCCGCGCCGGCGCGATAGTAGGCCTGGAGGTCTTCTTCCGCCGCCGCATCGACAATCAGCGGCAGATTATGGCTCTTCGCCACCGCTGCCGCCTGCGCCACGTTGAGCATGCTTTTCTGCACGCAGTGGTGGGATTTGATATACAGAATGGCCGCGGTGCGCGGGGTGATAGCCGCCGCCAGCTGCCCGGCGGAACATTCGTTGGCGTAGCCCGCTTCCACCAGCCTGCCGCCGCCCAGCGCTACCATGGTGCCCACCGGCGCGCCAAAGTTGACGTTGTGGCCCTTAGGCAGCACGATTTCGTTGTTTTCAATCGGCGTCACGTGCAGGTTTTCCAGCAGCCAGTCGCTGTCTTTTACCAGCACCGCCGCCACCGACTGGGCGATGCCCGCCGAGGCGCAGGAGACAACGGTCGCCCCTTCCACGTCCAGCAGCTTCGCAATATACGCGCCGGTTTTATTGACCAGATCTTTCATCTCGAAGTACTGGTTCATCCCCGCCATCGCGGCTTCCACGACTTCCGGTCGCGGCGTCGAGACGCCGAGAATGGTCATGCGTCCGGAGGTGTTAATGACCTGCTTTAAATCATATTTCTCAAAAATCGAAGGCATTTTCCGCGCTCCCTTGTTCGGTCAGATAGCCCTTGCCCGCGCGAATGGCGGCAAGCGGCAGCAGAATCTTGTCGGCCTGAAGGCTCTCTTTTTCAGCATCCACCAGCACCGTTGGCATCTGCGCGAGAGTAAACAGCGTCAGGTCGGCGTCATAGCCCACTTCCAGCCGCCCTTTATGGGAAAGATGCAGGCCTTCCGCGGCGTTGGCGGTCACGCAGTCGATAACCTGCGGCAGCGACATCCCTATAGCGAGGAATTTCGACATCACCAGCGCCAGCGAGCGCACCGGACCGTCGATACGGTTGCGGCAGTAGATATCGGAGCTGATGGTGTGCGGCAGAATGCCCATGGCAATCGCCCGGCGCGCCACTTCGAAGCTGAAGCTGGCGGTGCCGTGGCCGATATCAAGGCGCACGCCGCGCTGTAGCGCGCGGGTAATCGAACTCTTCAGCTCGCCGGACGGCGTCAGAATGCGATTGGGCTTGCCGTTATAGCAGTGAGTAATAATGTCGCCGGAGGTCAACAGATCGGCGATTTCATCCAGATCGGGCGGATTGTTGCCGATATGCACCATCAGCGGCAGGCCGCCGTTTTCCTGCTGAATTGCCTTTGCGCGCGCCAGCGGCGTAATGCCGTTTTCACCCACCACGCTGCTGCTCATCCGCGCCTTCAGGCCGACGATAAAGTTCGGGTAGCGGTTGACCGCCTGCTTCACCGCCTCTGCGTCAATATTCGCCATATTGGCCAGTTCATTCTGGGCAATCAGCCCGACGCGGGAAATGTTAAGCAGGGCATAAACCTCGGTCGCGGCTTTGCGGGTCAGTTGGTAGAAGTCATCAACGTCGTCCGCACCGGTGCTGCCCGCGTCAATCACGGTGGTCACGCCGGTAGCAACCCCCACGCTGTCCGGCTCATCATGGTAAATCGGCGAGTTCGGATAGCAGTGAACGTGAGAGTCAATCCAGCCTGCGCTGACGTAATAGCGGCCGTCCAGTTCAAGGGTTTTGCGCGCAGGCGCGCTAATCTCGCCAAGCGCCGCGATTTTACCGTCCCGGATGGCGATATCGGTCAGGGTATCGTCGACGAGGCGCGCACGGCGCAGGAGTAAATCAAACATATCTCTCTCCTGTTAACGCGGGCGCCGAGGCGCCCGCAGGACTTAACTAATCGCCACCGGGAAGATTGACCCAAGAAGCATGGCGCCAAGGATCGCGCCGCCGGTGATAGGCTTCTGCCAGATGTAGAACAGCAGCGCGCCCACCAGGGAACCGATGCCGATTGGAATAGAAGCGGTCATGGCGCTGAGGATAATCAACGGTCCGAGGAAGCGGCCTGAGGCGTTACCGGCCCCCATCATGACGTCCGCGCCGTAGGTGGAGTCGCTCTGGTTGATGGTGAATTTGCGCGCCAGGATAATGATGTAGCCAATGGCGAGCCCCAGCACCAGGCCAGTGACCAGTGAGGCGGCAAAGTTGGCGACCGGGAAAACAAAGCCCGCGCCGAGCAGCAGCGCCGGAACGCCTAAGCCGACGCCGGTCTGGATCGCCCCGCCGATATCCAGAATCCCCACCAGTGAGCCTTCGATAATACGCGCGAACAGGAAGCTGGCGCCGAACGCCGCTACCGCGCCGTAGGCACCGGTATCAATTCCCGCTTTCAGCATCGCCACGAAGGCGACTTCATTAAACGCGCCGATGCCGTAGAGGTAGTACATATGCGTCCCGGCAAAAACGCCGGCGGAGAGCAGACCAACAAAGATCGGGAACGACCAGTCGGCATACCAAAAACCTTTATTTTGTTCCATGAGAGGCCCCTGTTATTTACCGCTGAGCGAGTTGTGGATCAGTTCCAGCCAGTTCGGCACGGTCAGATGGAAGGATTCAATCATCTTCATGTCGAAACCGCGGAAGAAGCCGCTCAGAACGAACAGCGCGACGATTGCTACCATCATCACTTTGGTGACGCGGTGCCAGCCGCTCTCTTCCACGCCTTTCCCGATCAGGATGCCCAGCACCAGGCCCGGGACGGCGTTACCCATAATCAGCTGCGCCGCGCCGCCGAAAATCGTCGCCCAAAAGCCCGACTTTTTGCCGGCATCAATCGCCGCCAGCCAGAAGATGACCGGCATCACCGTGTTCACCAGCAGGTTTGCCGCCGGAACCAGCACTTTGACCGCCGTCACCTGTAGCGCTTCCGGTACTGAAGAGGCGGTCAGGTTGAGGAAAGCCACAACGATCATGCCGATAATGCCGCAAGCGATGGCCATCTTTTTCGGATCGTGCAGCGTCTCGCCGACGTTGCGGTTTTTGATCATCAGCGCTGCCGCCCCCCAGTTGGGGATGATGCGGTGGTCAACGTCCTGAGTGAAGGAGCCTGCCGCGACGGAAGAGGCCCAGGCGTTGAAGAAGAAGCCCAGACCAAAAGAGAAGTGTGAAGCCGGATCGCCTTCACATGAATTCAGCTCGCCCAAGGTACGAAACGCCCCCATCCCCTGCGTGGTGGGCGCATGAAACATGCGTGCCGCTCCGGCGCCTACGCCGACGCCGACCAGGCCGCCGATGATGAGCGATTTTATTAAAATTATCAGGAACATAGTCTGACCCTTTGGTGAAAATCAGGTTTGCGTGACGAAATCCACTTTATCGAGATTAATGGCGGTCACGGTGACGGTAACGTTCAGCTCCACGCTGTAGGTCCGTCGCTCACGGCGCAGAAAGAAGAATAAAAATGCCTCTTTCCGTACCGCTTCACGCGCATGAACAACCTCCACATCCTGTGGTTCAATACGCAGTAAGATGTGCGGCGACGTTTTCATCACCGCCGCCTGGACATGGTTCAGGGCATCGGCGAAAGCACGCGTTTTGCTCTCGCCTTTGCCGGTAACGCTCACCGTGGTGGTGAATTGCTCTTTCATACTCACGCGCCGTATTTCTTCTTCCAGGCTTCCACCAGGCGTTCGCCCAGTTCTTCTTTATCCATAAAGCCGAAGCCCAGTACGTTGTAGCCTTCGTTGATCGCGGTGACGCCCTCATCAACGGAACGCATGCCATATTTTGCTTTGTAGCCATGCTTATTCTGCGCGGTGATTGCCCCTGCGCCGCCGCTGCCGCAGAAAGAGATACCGAAGGTAGCGTTTTCGGCTTTCATCATGTCGCCCAGTTTCATATCCGCAGCAACGCCCGGAACGACAACGGCGCGAGCGCCAGCTTTTTCCGCACCTGCGGCAACTTTTTGACCTTTACCCAGGCGATCGCCAATAACAACGGTGATTTGTTCCATTTGTATGCTCCTTACAGGTTATCTTTCGCGACTTCGAAGTGGACGGACAGCAGCCAGGCTTCTTCATCTGGCAGATTGCCGAACTGCGCGACCACTTCGCGGGCCAGCATCATTGAATCTTCTGAGATCTCTTCGAACAGGCTGGCATCCACTTCCGGCAGCGGCTCGCCGCTGATTGACCGATGGGCCATCGCCCGAACGTGGGAAGTCAGCATTTGCTCCTGAACGTCGTTGGGAACGATGTTGCGGCGGCTTAATAGCGCGAAAACCTGCTGCAGCATCCTGTCGGCCAGCTGTTCGGTTAGCGTGGCCTGCTCCTCTGGGACGTGTGTTACCGCTCCGTTATTCACTTGAATTACCCCGTTGATGTCTCTGGGGATAACACTAATGCCGGGGGATAAGAGTTTGTAGCGAGTTGTTTTCCACTTCGAAGTGGAAAGAACGACGGCATGTGTGATTCATTTCACATAACCACAGAGAATGTGTTCACTTAGCCAAATTCGCGTGATGGATATCACATAATCGCAGCGCTGGCGGCGCGGAACGACCTGAAGAGAAAAACGCAAAAATGTGATGGAACAGGTTTTTTATCCGCCCGCCAGGCTGCCTGGACAGCGGAAAGGGTTGGGATCAAGGTTGAGGATAGGAACAGGGCTTGAGGTTACCGACCGAGGATTCAGATTTAGATTTGGGGTCTGGTAAGCCGGGCAAGGCGTCAGCCGCCGCCCGGCAGAAATACCTGAAACCTGCAGACGATTAACGATACTTTTTATGATACGTATTGCGGGTGGTTTTAAACTCTTCCGCTGCGGCCTGAGCCTCTTTGACTTTACCTTCGTCAGCCAGCTTCAGCGCGCCGTCAATCTGGCCGATCAGCACATCAAAACCGTGACGATAGTCCTTCATTTCCGCGCTGTCATCCGCTTTACCTTCCAGCTTCGGCGGCGTCTCTTTCTGGGCGTCAACCGCCGCTGTACGCATCTTATTCAGCGCCGCTTTCAGCTCACCGGCATCTGAAGTTTTCTGCACCACTTGCAGGTTCTCGGCAAGGGTATCCATATCTTCGCCCAGATCGGCGAAAGCCGATGCCGAACCAAGCGCAAAAGCCGATACGGCCAGCATCGCTAACAGTTTTTTACGCATTGCTCACTTCCTTTTTTATTATTAAGCACACAGGTGTTATTGACCGGCGATCTTCATCTCCGGCAGCAGTACAGAACCGCACTGAATGTTGCTGCGCGTTTCGATATCGTCGCCGATGGTCACGATATTACGCCACATATCTTTCAGATTTCCTGCAATGGTTATCTCACTGACCGGATACTGAATTTCGCCGTTTTCTACCCAGAAGCCGGATGCGCCGCGTGAGTAGTCGCCGGTGACGCCGCTTACACCCTGCCCCATCAGTTCCGTGACGACAAGACCGGTCCCCATCTCTTTAAGCAACTTTGCAAAACTCAGGCCGCGACCGTTAATACGCCAGTTATGAATGCCGCCCGCGTGGCCGGTGCTCTTCAATCCCAGCTTGCGCGCCGAGTAGTTGGTCAACAGCCACTGGGTTAGTATGCCGTCTTTAATGATATCGCGGCGTTTCGTACGCACGCCTTCGCTATCAAACGGCGTAGAGGCCAGCCCCTTCAGCAGATGCGGATGCTCTTCAATGGTCAGCCAGTCCGGCAGGATCTGGGTTCCCAGCGCATCAAGCAGGAAGGTGGATTTACGGTAAACCGAACCGCCGGCAATCGCCCCGACCAGATGACCAAACAAACCGGTAGCCACTTCATTGGCGAAAATCACCGGCGCTTTCATCGTCGATAGCTTACGCGGCGCCAGGCGCGACAGGGTGCGGCGGGCGCACTCTTCGCCAACCCACTCCGGCGATTGCAGATCGCCAATCGCCCGGCCAATGGTGTAAGCGTAATCGCGCTCCATATCGCCATTCTCTTCAGCAATCACGCAGCTGGAGAGCGAATGGCGAGTCGAGCAGTAGCTCTGCAGCATGCCGTGGCTGTTACCAAACACTTTGATGCCGTAATGGCTGTTAAAGCTACCGCCTTCGGTATTGCTGATGCGTTTATCAGCTTTCAGCGCCGCCTGTTCCGCGCGGGAGGCCAGCTCAATGGCTTCATCCGGGGAAACATCCGCCGGATGGAACAGGTCCAGATCCGGGGCATCAAAAGCCAGCAGTTCTTTATCCGCCACGCCCGCGCACGGGTCCGGCGAGGTGTAGCGGGCAATATCCAGCGCCGCCTGCACCGTGCGGGCAATGGCCTGCGGGCTAAGGTCGGTCGAAGAGGCGCTGCCTTTACGATTCTGATGATAAACGGTGATGCCTAGCGCACCATCGCTATTGAATTCTACGTTCTCCACTTCGCCGTAGCGGGTGCTAACGCCGATACCGGTGGTTTTGCTGACGGAGACTTCCGCGCCGTCGGATTTGCCTGCCGCCAGTTCCAGCGCCGTGGTCACGGCCTCTTCCAGCGTCTTACGCTGTTGTGCAACTTGAGAGATGACTTTCATCGCTAATGCCATAATGTAAGAAGGAGTTAACTGAAGTCTAACAGAGAACCGTTTTTCAGTGCGCGCCTTAACTGGTAACATTAGTCTCTTTTTTAAGGAGCCTGAGATGACAAAGCAGCCCGAAGACTGGCTCGACGACGTCCCTGGTGATGACGTCGAAGATGAAGACGATGAAATTATCTGGGTCAGTAAAAGTGAAATAAAGCGCGACGCCGAAGAACTGAAGCGTCTTGGCGCGGAAATGGTCGAGCTGGGTAAAAACGCGCTCGATAAAATCCCGCTGGATACCGACCTGCGCGACGCGATTGAGCTCGCCCAGCGTATCAAGAAAGAAGGCCGCCGCCGCCAGCTGCAGCTGATTGGTAAAATGCTGCGCAGCCGTGACGTCGAGCCGATCCGTCAGGCGCTGGACAAGCTGAAGAACCGCCACAACCAGCAGGTTGCGCTGTTCCATAAGCTTGAACAGATCCGCGATCGTCTGATTGATAATGGTGATGACGCCGTTGCGGAAGTGCTGAACCTGTGGCCTGACGCCGACCGTCAGCAGCTGCGTTCGCTTATCCGCAACGCGCAAAAAGAGAAAGAAGGTAATAAACCGCCGAAATCCGCGCGGCTTATCTTCCAGTATCTGCGTGAACTGGCCGAAAACGAAGGCTAATTCTGCATGACTCCCCCGGATTACGGCGCTTGCCCGATCCGGGCGACCCGCCCGCCCGTACAAGCGACATTATCGATCTCTCCCTTCTCCTTTCCCCTGCATTCTGATTGGTTTTAATTTTTCATTTTAATTTCTAATAAGCGTTTAATTTTAACCTTTATTTCACAATAAAACCTGACACGGCAAGACAGCCAACCGCTCTCTTTTCACCACCCTTGAAAAATTAAAATTATAATCACATGATTTTAATGAATTAAATAATATCACCTCGCCTTTAACAGGCTGCCTTTAACAGCAGTTTGCTTATCTTTGATCCATCTCTCAAAACGGTTTTTGTATTTCATACATCATTATAATGAAAAATTAATTTCACTAGCGAGCGAATAAACGCAACGGTACCCGAGAAGTTTCTGGTCAGTCAGTTCTGTTAATTAAAACCAGGCATCTGCAGTGGCGGAAGGTTTGGCGTCATTACAGGAAAGGCACATGTTTTACTTAAGAGAATTCAATCCCTTACGGAGAAAACTTATGTCACTCATCACCAGTAATGACGACCTCGATGCCCTGGTCGCGCGGGTACGAAAGGCGCAACAGGCCTATGCCAGCTTTTCTCAGGAGAAGGTCGATAAAATCTTCCGCGCCGCCGCGCTGGCCGCCGCCGATGCCCGCATTCCGCTGGCCAAAATGGCGGTTGCCGAGTCCGGCATGGGCATCGTGGAAGATAAAGTCATCAAAAACCACTTTGCCTCCGAATATATCTACAACGCCTATAAAGATGAGAAAACCTGCGGGGTGCTGTCTGAAGATGACGCCTTTGGCACCATGACCATTGCCGAACCCATCGGCCTGATCTGCGGGATTGTCCCCACCACCAATCCGACCTCCACCGCCATTTTTAAGTCGCTGATTAGCCTCAAAACCCGCAACGGCATCGTTTTCTCCCCGCACCCGCGGGCGAAAAACGCCACCAACCGTGCGGCGGAGATCGTGCTGCGCGCGGCGGTAGAGGCCGGCGCGCCGCCGGATATCATTGGCTGGATTGACGAGCCGACCGTGGATTTGTCCAGCCGCCTGATGCACCACCCGGACATCAACCTGATCCTCGCCACCGGCGGGCCGGGCATGGTCAAAGCGGCCTACAGCTCCGGTAAACCGGCGATTGGCGTCGGCGCGGGCAACACCCCGGTGGTGATCGATGAAACCGCCGACGTGAAGCGCGCGGTGGCTTCGATTCTGATGTCAAAAACCTTCGATAACGGCGTCATCTGCGCCTCCGAGCAGTCGGTGGTGGTCGTGGATGCGGCCTACGACGCGGTACGCGAACGTTTCGCCAGCCACGGCGGCTATCTGCTGCAGGGGCAGGAGCTGAAGGCCGTGCAGGGGATTCTGCTGAAAAACGGCGCACTCAACGCGGCTATTGTCGGGCAGTCAGCGGTCAATATTGCCGGAATGGCCGGGATCGCGGTGCCTGCGGACACCAAAATCCTGATTGGCGAAGTCCGGGACATCGACGACAGCGAGCCTTTTGCCCACGAAAAGCTGTCGCCCACGCTCGCCATGTACCGGGCGAAGGATTTCGCCGATGCCGTGGAGAAAGCGGTGAAGCTGGTGGATATGGGCGGCATCGGCCACACCTCCTGCCTGTATACCGACCAGGATAACCAGGCGGATCGCGTCAGGCTGTTTGGCGAAAAGATGAAAACCGCGCGCATCCTGATCAACACCCCGACCTCCCACGGCGGGATCGGCGACCTCTACAACTTTAGCCTCGCCCCTTCCCTGACCCTCGGCTGCGGCTCCTGGGGCGGCAACTCGATCTCGGAAAACGTCGGGCCGAAGCACCTGATTAACAAGAAAACCGTGGCTAAGCGAGCTGAAAACATGTTGTGGCACAAACTTCCGAAATCTGTCTACTTCCGTCGGGGCTCACTGCCAGTCGCGTTGGACGAAGTGATCACCGATGGTCACAAACGCGCGCTGATCGTCACCGACCGCTTCCTGTTTAACAACGGCTACGCGGATCAGATCACTTCCGTACTGAAAGCGGCTGGCGTTGAAACAGAAGTTTTCTTTGAAGTGGAAGCTGACCCGACTCTGACCATCGTCCGTAAAGGCGCTGAGCTGGCGAACGCTTTCAAACCGGACGTGATTATCGCCCTGGGCGGCGGCTCCCCGATGGACGCGGCGAAAATCATGTGGGTCATGTACGAACATCCGGAAACCCACTTCGAAGAGCTGGCGCTGCGCTTTATGGATATCCGTAAACGTATCTACAAGTTCCCGAAAATGGGGGTTAAAGCCAAAATGGTGGCGATCACCACCACGTCTGGTACCGGCTCGGAAGTGACGCCGTTCGCCGTTGTTACCGATGACGCCACCGGGCAGAAGTACCCGCTGGCTGACTATGCCCTGACCCCGGATATGGCGATTGTTGATGCCAACCTGGTCATGGAAATGCCGAAGTCCCTGTGCGCCTTCGGTGGTCTGGACGCGGTGACCCATGCGCTGGAAGCTTACGTTTCCGTACTGGCTTCCGAGTTCTCCGACGGCCAGGCGCTGCAGGCGCTGAAGCTGCTGAAAGAAAACCTGCCGGCGTCTTACCATGAAGGTTCTAAGAACCCGGCAGCGCGCGAGCGCGTACACAGTGCTGCAACGATCGCCGGTATTGCGTTTGCTAACGCCTTCCTGGGTGTATGTCACTCCATGGCGCACAAACTGGGTTCTCAGTTCCACATTCCTCATGGTCTGGCGAACGCGCTGATGATTTGCAACGTCATTCGCTATAACGCCAACGACAACCCGACCAAACAGACGGCATTCAGCCAGTATGACCGCCCGCAGGCCCGTCGTCGCTATGCGGAAATCGCCGACCACCTGGGTCTGACTGCACCGGGTGACCGCACCGCAGCGAAAATCGAAAAACTCCTTGGCTGGCTGGAAGCACTCAAAGCTGAACTGGGCATACCAAAATCCATCCGCGAGGCGGGGGTGCAGGAGGCCGATTTTCTCGCCCACGTCGATAAGCTGGCGGAAGATGCGTTCGATGACCAGTGCACCGGCGCCAACCCGCGCTATCCGCTGATTTCTGAATTGAAACAGCTGCTGACAGACAGCTTCTACGGCAATCAATACGCTGAAAAATCACCGACCGCAGCCGGAAAATCGCAAAAAGCGGAGGCCGTTGTCCGGAAATAAGCGCTTATTCAATATTCAAGAAAGTGGCTGACCCGGCGGTAAGTGATTTACCGCCGCTCAGAGGCTGATTATGAGAGAAAGTCGACAGATATTATCATGGAGAAAAATATGACTACTGTACCAAGACTGAAATATTTCGTTGATGGTCAATGGCGCGTTTCGCAGACCGAACGCTATATGGACGTCTATAACCCAAGTACCGGGGAAGTCATGGCTCAGGCCCCCTGCTGCACCGAGCAAGAAGTGCTGGATGCCGTTGCCGCGGCGCGCAAAGCCTTTCCGGCGTGGTCAGATACTCCGGCGATTAAACGCTCGCAAATTATGTTTCGCGTTCGTGAATTATTAATCCAGCATCAGGATCGCTTAACCGAGCTGGTGGCGAAAGAAAACGGTAAAGCCTGGGGAGATGCTCAGGGCGATGTATTAAAAGCGAAAGAGGGCACCGAGCTTGCCTGCTCTATCCCGACTCTGCTGGCGGGTGAAAATCTGATGGACGCGTCAGCCGGGATCGACACCAACCTTTACCGTGAGCCGATTGGCGTGTTCGCCGGCATTGTGCCGTTTAACTTCCCGGCGATGATTCCGATGGGATGGATGGCGCCGCTATGCGTCGCATCCGGTAACACTATGGTGATTAAAGCGGCCAGTATGACGCCGATGACCTGTATGGAAATCACCAAACTCTATCAGGAAGCGGGCGTACCGGATGGCGTGATTAACATCGTGACCTGTTCACGTAACGAAGCCGATATTCTGCTGACCCATCCGGACGTTAACGGCGTCTCATTCGTCGGCTCGACGTCCGTCGGCCTGCACGTATACTCCAAAGCCGCCGCCCACGGCAAACGCGTCCAGGCGCTGTGCGAAGCAAAAAACCATGCCCTGGTGCTGGCCGATGCGCCAATTAACCGTACCGCCGCCGGTATTATCAACGCCGCGTTCGGCTGCGCGGGCGAACGCTGTATGGCGCTGCCGGTCGTCGTGGTGCAGGAAGAGATTGCCGACAGGCTGATTGCCGCCGTCGTCGAAAAAGCCAAACAGCTGAAAATCGGCCCCGGCTATCTGCGCGATACCGACATGGGTCCGGTGATTTCTAAAGACCATAAACAATCCGTCATCAACTGGATTAATAAAGGCATCGAAGAGGGTGCGAAGCTGGTGCTCGATGGTCGCGATATTAAGGTGCCGGGCCAGGAAAAAGGCTTCTATGTCGGGCCGACTATACTCGATGGCGTGACCGAGGAGATGAGCGTCGGGACGCAGGAAATTTTCGGGCCGGTCCTGTGCTTTAAGCGGGTAAAAACCTTCGAAGAAGGTCTGAAATTAATGAACAATAACCCGTTTGCCAACGGCTCGGTTATTTTCACCCAAAGCGGCTACTACGCCCGCGAGTTCCAGAAACGCACCCACGGCGGTATGGTCGGTATTAACGTCGGCATCCCGGTGCCGGTCGGCGTATTCCCCTTCTCAGGTCATAAACAGTCGTTCTTCGGCGACCTGCACTGCCTGGGCAAAGATGGTGTTCGTTTCTATACAGAGTCCAAATGCGTGACTTCGCGCTGGTTTGATGAAGAAGAAGCAAAACGCGAAAAAGTCGACTCCTGGGACGGTACGATTTAATAGCCATTTAAACCCAACATATAACGAGTTGCGGGACAGGTAGCAACCCAGCGAATCCTCAGTCATTTACTGGCGTAAATGGCTGAGGTCAACAAATGCGGGCAACGTACAAGCAGCTTGAAATATGACGGTCAGCTCCCTCCAGATATTGCTTCGGCAGTATCTGGAGCATTAATTCGATTTTTTTATTCTGCACGTGTCGCTGAATCGTTAATAACGACTGCACACTAAAAAAATCCTTAATATTAAATGGAGTTTCCTATGACCCAGGCCTTCTCAATTCCTCGCAGTATTATTTATGGCGAAAATGCTTTAGAGCATCTTTCCACCCTGAGCGGAAAAAAAGCCGCATTAGTCACCGGCGGCAGTTCAATGAAGCGTTTTGGCTTTCTGGATAAAGCCGTCAGCGAACTCAATAAAGCGGGTATAGAGTGCATTATTATCGATAATGTTGAACCCAATCCGTCCATTAAAACCGTCTGGCGCGGAGCCAAAGCGATGCTGGCCTTTGAACCTGACTGGATAGTGGCCATTGGCGGCGGTTCCGCGCTGGATGCCGCTAAAGTTATGTGGTGTTTCTATGAACATCCGCAGCTGAAGTTTGAGGATATTATTCCCGTCGGTGCCATGCCGCCGCTGCGCAGCAAAGCACGGTTTGTGGCGATCCCCTCCACCAGCGGCAGCGCGTCCGAAATCACCGCCTTCTCGGTGATCACCGATACGGCAAATCATATCAAATACCCGATTGTTGCCGCCGATCTGGTGCCGGATATCGCCATTCTCGACCCCACTATTCCGGCAAAAATGCCGCCTCACGTGACGGTTCACACCGGCATGGACGTTTTGACCCATGCGATTGAAGCCTACGTCTCCACTGCAGCCAACTCGTTTACCGACCCTTATGCGGTAGAGGCCATTCGGCTGGTATTTAAGCATCTGGAAACCGCCTGGCGCTCACCCGATGATTTAAATGCCCGCATGCATATGCATAATGCTTCCGCGCTGGCGGGAATCGCCTTCACCAATGCGTCACTGGGATTAGTGCATTCGATGGCGCATAAAATTGGCGGTGAATTTGGCATTACTCACGGTCTGGCGAATGCGATTATGTTGCCGTATATCATTCAATATAATGCGAAGTTCACCAAAAAATATCGTCAGCTGGAAGCCGCATTAGGTATGGATAATTTAATTGCCGCGATCAATGCGCTGAATCAACGGCTGGGCGTCCCGAAAACGCTGAGCCAGTGTGACGAAGTGGAAATCAATGAAGTGACCTTTGTTAATGTGCTCGACCGAATGAGTCGCCATGCCGTCGACGATCCCTGTACATTAACCAATCCTAACTATCCGTCAGTTCAGGACGTTAAAGGGTTGTACACCCAGGCATTCTACGGCGCTTGATAGCCTCAGCGCTGCGATGTTGTGAACGGTAAAGCCACGTTGCCTAAGGCTGCAGGGAATAGCGACTCCCTGCAGCCATCCCTTTTATCCCGCCTCGGTATTTCTGCAATGAACCCAAGCTGAATCGTTAAAGCAAAAGACGATAGTAATCACATAATTTCAGCAACGAAATTCAATATCACTGACGAAAAGAGATTTATATCTCATTTAAAAATATAAAAACGCCTGTTTTCTCACCAGGTGAGACACTTCACATTTTCATAATCCACTTGCAACTAAATTCCCTGCATCAGTGACACAATCGATTCAGCAAAAGGGATGAAAAATGAAAAAGACATTAGCTTTGACGGCCATTGCCGCGCTTATTTCTACGCCGGTAATGGCAAAAACGTGGGTGCTGACAAGCGCTGAAAGCGGCATAGATAAAGGAAACTGGCAAATAACCAGCGATCAGCTGAAGATAAAAGAGCATAACTTCAGCATTGAGCAAAAAGTCCTTCACGGCGGTAAACAAGAAGGCAGTAAAATCCTTGTGATCCATAGTAAAGACGGCCTGACCATCGCGCTTAGCCCGACCCGCGGCATGAACCTGCTAAAAATCGAAGGCTTTGGATCGCGAATGGGCTGGGATTCGCCGGTCAAAGAAGTGGTTAATCCCGCCTTTATTAACCTCGAAAGCCGTAACGGACTGGGATGGCTGGAGGGTTTCAATGAAATGATGGTACGCTGCGGCTACGAATGGACAGGCCACCCGGTGACCGCCGATGGGCAGATTTACACCCTGCACGGCAAAGTCGGCAACACGCCGGCTTCCCAGGTAGAAGTTGAAGTGGCGGATACCGCGCCATATGAAATTCGCGTTCGTGGACTGGTGAAGGAGAGCACCTTCAAGAAAGCAGATTTGCAGACCATGACCGAACTGCGCTACGTGCCAGGCAGCAATAGCTTTAGCCTGCACGATGTCCTGACCAACCATGCCGACTATCCGCATGACTATCAAATTATCTATCACAGCAACTTTGGCAAGCCGATCCTCGAAGAAGGCGCCCGCTTCCTGGCCCCGATCGCCAGCATCAGTCCATTCAACGACTACGCCAAAGCGGGCTTAAAAAGCTGGCAAACCTACGCCGGACCAACGAAAGATTTCGATGAAATGGTGTTTAATATGCAGCCTCTGGCGGATGAAAATCATCAAACGCTAGCCGCAGTGGTCAACAAAGCCGGCGATAAAGGGGCATCTATTCAGTTTGATACCCGCCAGCTACCGGTGCTGACCCTGTGGAAAAATACCGATACCGAGAAACAGGGTTACGTCACCGGTATTGAGCCAGGCACCAGCTACGCCTATCCGGTCACTATCGAGCGGGAGCAAAAACGCGTTAAGCAGCTTCAGCCCGGGGAAAGCGCCCAGTTTGATCTGACCTATACGCTGTTGCACAGCAGCGAGCAGGTTGCCGAGGTGGAGAAGAAAATCGCGGCTATTCAGGGCGATAGCAAAGTGGCGGAAAACGAAACGCCTATCGCGAAAGAGTAATTTAACGCGTTAAGCATGTTCCGGGCGACAAAACACGCAGACGGCGGTGAACTTGTTGTCCGGCTAAGCGCAGCGCGAACCGGAAGAAAAGCGGAGGCCGTATTACGCACGGCTTCCCGGAGGCGGCGCTTGACGCGCCTTGTCCGGACGACAAAAACTCAAAACACGCGGACCTTTAGCCCAGCTCAGGCATCAGCCGCAACCGGGGATTTTCCCGGAGGCGGCGCCTGGCGCACCTTGTCCGGGCGACAATACCTCGATCGCACCAGCCTGAGCCATGACCACCAAACGCAAATCCCGCGCAAAGCGCTGATACCGCGCCTCATCAATCGGCTGCGGGTAGCTCAACACGATCAATTCATGATCGGCAATACCCTGATGATAGGTCGGATGGCGATGCGCCCAGGGATTCGCGCAAAACCCCATGGTTTCATAAAAGCGCAGACGCTTATGGGCAATCTCGCTGGTCAGCGGATCGATTTCGAGAATGGTCAGCGGCGCACGCTGAAGTATTTCAGCTAACAGCCGCTTGCCGTAGCCACGCGATCGTAACGTATCGTCGATGGCCAGATGTTCAATGTAACTATAGTCAGCAAACCGCCAGCAGCCGCTCAGGCCGATAAACAGACCATCATCGAACCAGGCTTCCAGTACATAATGGGGATTATCAAGCGCCTGCTGTTTAGCCTCGGCTTCACGCTGTTCGTGCCACGGGAAGGCCCTGCCGTACAGGGCGTCCAGCGCGGGAAAATAAGCGGAATCGGTAGAGGTCACTCTTTGTGAAATCAACATGAACCATCCGTAACTATCCGCCCTCACGCGGAGGGCGGACCAACGCGGAGAATGGCCTATTCGGCCGCCTCGGCTTTTTTCGCCAGCTTATCGAGCAGCTTCTGATGAATGCCGCCAAAACCACCGTTGCTCATGACCAGAATGTGGTCGCCAGGATGCGCGGTCTTCACAATCATATCCACCAGCGTATCGACATCGGCGCTCCAGTGCGCGGGCTGTACGCA
Source organism: Klebsiella sp. HN106 (assembly GCF_051209435.1). Classification (NCBI taxonomy): domain Bacteria; kingdom Pseudomonadati; phylum Pseudomonadota; class Gammaproteobacteria; order Enterobacterales; family Enterobacteriaceae; genus Klebsiella; species Klebsiella sp. HN106. Next base: position 144,956 of record NZ_JBLURD010000003.1, read on the forward strand.
GGCGTCAGCTACTTCAGCTACCTGCCACGGAATATGCTGCGGCTGCAGCAGGAAGACCTCGTCGGCACGACCGAGAGACGGCGCCAGGTCGTCTTTGCAAATGCCCATTTTCATGGTGTTGGAACGGGGTTCAAGCACGGCAAGAATTCGCGCGGTACCGCCAACTTTGCCGCGTAGCGCCTGCAGAGTCGCCAGAATCGCCGTCGGGTGGTGGGCAAAATCGTCGTATACGGTGACGCCGTTGGCTTCGCCGCGTAGTTCCAGACGGCGGCGGGCGTTGATAAAGCTACCCAGCGCATTGGCCGCATCGGCAGGCAGCACGCCGACATGACGGGCGGCGGCAATGGCCATCAGGCCGTTATGCATATTATGTTCGCCGACCAGCGCCCATTTCACCTCGCCCACTTTCTCGCCGTCCAGCCACACTTCCCATGAGGAAGCATCGGTGGTCAGCTTTTTCGCCTGCCAGTGGCCCTGTTCGCCGACCAGTTCCTGCTCGCTCCAGCAGCCCATCGCCATCGTCTGTTTCAGGTTGATGTCGTTCTCAGGCAGAATGATTTTGCCCTTGCCCGGCACAATGCGCACCAGATGATGGAACTGTTTCTGGATGGCCTTCAGGTCGTCAAAAATGTCCGCATGGTCGAACTCAAGGTTATTGAGAATCAACGTACGCGGGCAGTAGTGAACGAACTTAGAGCGCTTATCGAAGAAAGCGCAGTCGTATTCATCGGCTTCAATCACGAAGAACGGGCTGTCGCCAAGGCGCGCGGACACCTCAAAGTTGCCCGGTACGCCGCCGATGACAAAGCCCGGCTTGTAGCCGCAGGCTTCAAGGATCCAGGTCGCCATTCCGGCAGTAGTGGTTTTACCATGCGTCCCGGCAACCGCCAGCACCCAGCGATCGCGCAGGACAAAGTCGTGCAGCCACTGCGGCCCGGACATATACGGGATGTTATTTTCCAGCACCGCTTCCACGCACGGGTTGCCGCGCGTCATCGCGTTACCGATGATCACCAGATCCGGCTGAGGATCCAGCTGGCTGGCATCATATCCTTGAATTAACTCAATTCCCTGGGTTTCCAGCAGGGTACTCATTGGCGGATAGACGTTTGCATCCGACCCCGTTACCTCATGACCGAGGGAACGCGCCAGCATCGCCAGCCCCCCCATAAACGTGCCACAGATTCCTAAAATATGAATGCGCATTCGTCATTTCCTTCTCTTATCTGAAGCACAGTTTACCGGGATGTTGGGGCTGAAAGAAATGCATTTCAGGGGAATCCGTATTTTGCTGGCGCGATTCACCTGTGCGAACTTTTTTTATTCTTTGTTAAGATTGTTTTGTTCGTTTTACTTCACATAAACATGCAGGGAACGGGTTATGAAAACGTTAGGTGAATTTATTGTCGAAAAGCAGCACGAGTTCTCTCACGCAACGGGCGAGCTGACTGCTTTGTTGTCGGCGATAAAGTTAGGCGCCAAGATCATCCACCGCGATATCAACAAGGCCGGTCTGGTCGATATCCTGGGTGCCAGCGGTGCTGAAAACGTTCAGGGCGAGGTGCAGCAAAAACTCGACCTGTTTGCCAATGAAAAGCTGAAAGCCGCACTGCGAGCACGCGATATTGTTGCCGGGATCGCCTCTGAAGAAGAAGATGAAATCGTCGTCTTTGAAGGCTGTGAACACGCCAAATACGTGGTGCTGATGGACCCTCTGGATGGCTCCTCTAACATCGACGTTAACGTCTCCGTCGGGACGATTTTCTCTATCTATCGCCGCGTCACGCCGGTGGGTACTCCCGTCACCGAAGAAGACTTCCTGCAGCCGGGTAACCGCCAGGTCGCCGCCGGCTATGTGGTTTACGGTTCCTCGACGATGCTGGTTTATACCACCGGCTGCGGCGTCCACGCCTTTACCTACGACCCGTCCCTTGGCGTGTTCTGCCTGTGCCAGGAACGCATGCGCTTCCCGGAAAAGGGGAATACCTACTCGATTAACGAAGGTAACTACATCAAGTTCCCGATGGGCGTGAAGAAGTACATCAAGTACTGCCAGGAAGAAGATAAAGAGACCCAGCGCCCGTATACCTCGCGCTATATCGGCTCGCTGGTAGCGGATTTCCACCGCAACCTGCTCAAAGGCGGCATCTACCTCTACCCGAGCACCGCCAGCCACCCGGACGGTAAACTGCGTCTGCTGTACGAGTGCAACCCGATGGCGTTCCTCGCTGAACAGGCGGGCGGCAAGGCCAGCGACGGTAAAGAGCGCATTCTGGATATTATCCCGGAAAGCCTGCACCAGCGCCGCTCTTTCTTCGTCGGCAATAACCATATGGTCGAAGACGTCGAGAACTTTATTAAAGAGTTCCCGGACGCGTAATATTCAGACGCCGGATAATTCCGGCGTCTATTTGCTTTAGTTCACGAAGGTGAGTTTGACGCGTTTCGACAGGTGGAAATAAGGTATCCAGATGATTATCTGCAGCGCGCATGAGGCCAAAATTTTTATATCTTCAACCTCCAGCCCTACACCATAAAAATGCGCAGCAATCCAGCAGTCGATGGCGTAGAGAATCGTGGTGAACAGAACCCAGACAGTATAATAATTTGGCAACTGACGTTTCTTCCTGAAAAACAACATCGTCGTATAAACTACCAATAACCAAAGAAATAGTGCCCCAGCCGCTTCAAACAGCGCAAACGCTCTAAACTCCTCTTCAACATCCAGAAAAACCGTTACCGTATTACATATCCCGACGATCTGTAAAAGCGAGCTGAGCGTCAGGGTTAAAGCCGGCAGATAAAGCCAGCCGCCGATACCGGTATATTTTTTATCCTTACAGGTTTTGCAATAACGCGCCGGAGGCAATACCTTTTGCCCACAGCTGGCGCACTTGCCTGATAATCCTTCACATTCAACCATATCCATTAATAGCGTTCCTTTGCTCAAAATATCCCTTTTCAGGGTGCCTGTTGTATCAGGCACCTATCATGGATGAACATGGCGAGTACGTACATAAGTTGAGCGAAAAACCAGAATACTACTCAGCAGTCGCACGCACATTTACCCTTGTCACCGGCGAACTCTGCCGATTCTCCCACAGCACCGTCAGGCCGCGCTGCAGCGCGATAAAGATAAACAGCAGAATACCGATGGCGATCTTGGTCCACCATGAACTAAGCGTACCGTCGAAGTTGATATAGGTTTGAATCAGCCCCTGAATGGCGACGCCAAACAGGGTGCCGAGAACCGTGCCCACGCCACCGCTTAACAGCGTGCCGCCGATCACCACCGAAGCAATGGCGTCCAGCTCGACGCCAACCCCTGCCAGCGCATAACCCGCCTGGGTATAAATAGAGAAGACGATCCCCGCCAGCGTCGCCAGACCGGTAGAGAGCATATAGATGCGAATCGTCGTGCTCCGCGTGGAGATCCCCATCAGGTTGGCCGACGTCGCGTTGCCGCCAATGGCGTAAACCTGATTGCCAAAGCGGGTGCGGTGGGCCATAAAAATGCCACCGATCACCACCAGCAGCATCAACAGCCCCATGGCGCTCAGACGACCGCCGCCGGGGATGGTCCATGCCAGTCCGGAAAGCGCGTCATACACCGGATGATTGATGGGAATCGACTCCTCCGAAACCAGATAGCTGACGCCGCGCAGAAAAAACATCCCGGCAAGCGTGATGATAAACGCCGGGATCTTCAACGCATCGATGAGCAGCCCCATAAAGGCGCCAAAAGCGCAGCCCATCACCAGCACTAGCGGAAATGCCACCAGCGGCGAGATCCCCCAGAAACCGATCGCTTTGGCGAGGAATACCCCGGTGAAGGCGATCACCGACCCCACCGACAGATCGATCCCGCCGGAGAGGATCACGAACGTCATGCCGACGGCGATGATCCCGAGAAAAGCATTGTCGGTCAGGATATTGCAGATCACCCGCGTCGAGGCAAAGCCGGGAAACTGCGTCAGGCAGTAAAGGTATCCCAGTACGAAGACCGCGAGGGTAATCATTAACGGTAAATTACGTTTTATCATGGCCACGCATCCCCTTCAGTATGCTGATAAAGCGCGGCGACTGGACGATCAGTACGCACAGCACCACCACCGCTTTGACTACCTGATTAAGCTCCGGCGGGAAACCGGACAGCAGGATCCCGGTATTCATGCCCTGGATAATCAGTGCCCCGACAACCGAGAGCAGCAGATTAAAGCGCCCGCCCATCAGCGAGCCGCCGCCGATAACGACCGCCAGAATGGCATCCAGCTCCAGCCATAGCCCGGCGTTATTGGCATCCGCGCCGCGAATATCCGCCGCGACGATAATGCCGGCGATGGCCGCGCATACTCCGCTCAGCACGTAGGCCAGCATCACGACGATGCGGGTATTTACCCCAGCGTTTTTCGCCGCACGAATGTTAATCCCCACCGCTTCGATAAACATCCCCAGCGCGGTTTTGCGGGTAAACAGCCAGAACAGCACCAGCGTAACGATGGCGATTATCACCGGCGTCGGGAACAGCAGCAGCGATCCGCTGCCCAGCCAGGCCAGCGGCGGGGAGTCAAAAGTGACGATCTGCCCGGAGGTGATCAGCTGCGCCACGCCGCGTCCGGCGACCATCAGGATCAGCGTGGCGACAAACGGCTGGATCTTCAGCACCGCCACAAGGATACCGTTCCACAGGCCCGCCAGCGCGCCGGCTCCCAGCGAAGCCAGCAGCACAACCGGCAGGCTGTGTCCCGCCACGGTCATCGACGCCGCCGTTGCGCCGGCAATCGCCATCACCGCCCCGACGGAGAGGTCAATCCCGCCGGTGGCGATAACCAGCGTCATGCCGATCGCCAGCAGCGCCACTGGCGCGGCGCGGTTCAAAATATCAATCGGGCTGCCGAACAGTCGCCCCTCCTGGAGCACGATCTGGTAGAAATGCGGGGCGACCAGGCTGTCAACCACCAGCACCAGCAGCAGCGCAAGGATCTGCGGCATCCCTTTGGGCCAGTTAACGCGCCGTTTCGGCTGGCCGGTTTTCGGAACAGATTGAGGCATCATCGGTTACTCCTTATGCCGCAATAGCGTTCATGATCGCCGGCACGGAGAGCTCGCTCAGAGCCAGCTCCGCCACCTGCTGGCGATCGCGCATGATAATCACCCGATCGGCGTAACCCACCAGCTCTTCCAGCTCTGAAGAAATAACCAGCAGCGCCAGACCATCGGCGCACAGGGTTTCGATCAGGCGGATGATCTCGGCGTGGGCACCCACGTCAATACCGCGGGTGGGTTCATCGAGGATCAGGAACTGCGGTTTCGTCAGCAGCCAGCGGGAGAGAAGTACCTTTTGCTGATTACCGCCGGAGAGAAATTCGATCGGCTGTTCGGCGCTGGGGGTACGAATACCCAGCTGACGAATAAAACGTTCGGCAATCTCATTTTGTTCGCGCCGCCCAATCGGCCGCAGCCAGCCGCGCTGCGCCTGTAGCGCGAGAACAATATTTTCCCGCACCGAGGCGGCGGCGATAATGCCGTCGGTTTTGCGGTCCTCCGGGCAGAAGCCGATCCCGAGACAGGATGCCTGATGCGGCGAGCGCAGGGTTTGCGGCTTGCCTTTGATCCACGCTTTGCCGCTGTCGGCGGGTTTAATGCCGAAGATTACCTCCGCCGTTTCCGTGCGCCCCGAGCCTAACAGACCCGCCAGGCCGACGATTTCACCGGGACGGACCTGCAGACTAAACGGTGCAATGGTGCCTTTTTTGCCAAAATCTTCGAAGGCGGCCACCGGCTTATCGCTGAGCAGGGTGCGGCCCGCGCGCTGCAGGGCGTTATGCTCCAGCTCGCGGCCCAGCATCATCTTCACCAGCTCAATTTGCGGCAGCTCGCGGGTTTCCCGGCAGCCGACAAAACCGCCGTTGCGCAGCACGGTGATACGATCGCTGACGGCGTAAACCTGGTCGAGGAAATGGGTGACGAAAATCAGGCTGACCCCGCTATCGCGCAGCTGGCGCATCAAGGTGAAGAGCATCTCCACCTCCTGGGTATCCAGGCTGGCGGTCGGTTCATCAAGAATTAACACTTTTGCTGACAGGTCAATCGCCCGGCAGATGGCGACAATCTGCTGCATCGCCACCGAAAAGCGGTTCAGCGGCTCGCGTACATCAAGGGAAAAACCGTAGGATGCCATCAGCGCGGTGGCGCGCTTTTCCATCTCTTTACGCCGCAGCAGGCCAAAACGCCGGGGCTCACGGCCGATAAACAGATTATCCGCCACCGACATGTTAGGCAGCAGGTTCACTTCCTGATAGACGGTACCAATCCCCAGTTGTTGGGCATGGGCGGTGTTTTTCGGCGAAATCGCCTGGCCTTCCAGCCAGATTGTCCCGCGGTCGGCGTGATAGACGCCGGTCAGCGCTTTAATCAGGGTAGATTTACCCGCGCCGTTTTCGCCTAGCAGAGCCATGATTTCGCCCCGGCGCAGGCTGAAATTAACGTTATCCAGCGCTTTCACGCCGGGGAAAAACTTGCTGAGCCCTTCCGTACGAAGGATTTCCTGATGCGATTCGCCGTTCATGCTCCCCCCTCACCTTTGCCCTCTCCCCGAGGGGAGGAGAGGGAAATCAGCCGTGCTATAGCGACCGGGGAAATCCCGGAGGCGGCGCTGCGCGCCTGTCCGGGCTACCCGCTCCGCAGACGGCGGTGAAACTGTAGCCCGGTCAGCGTAGCACCACCGGGAACGTGGCCTGTTCTTAGCTACGACTCAGTAGCCCATATTTTTCTTCTTCTCTAACTCTTCTTTCGCCGTATCCGGCAGGTAGAGCGTCGATTGAGTGATGGTGACTTTTTCAGGCAGGGTGCCGTCTTTTTTGTATTTCTCCAGCGCATCGAACGCCGGGCCGGCCATATTCGGCGTCAGCTCGACGCTGGCGTTAGCTTCACCGGCCATCATCGCTTTATAAATATCCGGCACGCCGTCGATAGAGCCGGTGAGGATATCTTTGCCCGGCTTCAGCCCGGCTTCTTTAATCGCCTGAATAGCGCCAATCACCATGTCGTCGTTATGGGCGTAAACCATGCAGATGTTCTTGCCGTTGTTCTCCGCTTTGATAAAGCTTTCCATCACTTCTTTGCCCTTACTGCGGGTAAAGTCGCCGGACTGGGAACGGATAATTTTGATATTAGGGGCTTTAGAAATGGCTTCGGCGAAGCCTTTCTTACGGTCAATCGCCACGCTGGCGCCTACGGTCCCCTGCAGCTCAACAACGTTACACGGTTTGCCATCGACGGTTTTCACCAGCCACTCGCCGATCAGCTGGCCTTCCAGCACGTTGTTGGCGGTCACGGTGGTCATGTAGAGGTCTTTATCTTTAACATCAATGGAGCGGTCGAGCAGGAATACCGGGATTTTGGCCTCTTTCGCTTCTTTCAGTACCGGTTCCCAGCCGGTCGCCACCACCGGAGCGATGAAGATGGCATCGACGCCCTGAGCGATAAAAGAGCGGACGGCTTTAATCTGGTTTTCCTGTTTTTGCTGCGCATCGGCAATCTTCAGAGTGATACCGCGCTTCGCGGCTTCCTCCTTCGCGACGTTGGTTTCTGCCGCACGCCAGCCGGATTCAGAGCCGACCTGTGAAAAACCCACGGTCAGAGGGGCAGCCATGGCCATAGACGACATAGCTGCGGAAACTGCGGTGACAAGAAGTAAGCGCTTCCACATAAGAGGATCCTCGTAGGGTTATTGTTGGATAAAGCCTCACCAGCGGACAAACTATAGACAATCGGAGATGTAACTGAATGCGTTACATCACACTTCAAAAAAGTTAACTAGATGTTAATCGGTGCGTTACTCTTCAGCGGAGAGCCGGTGAGGCTTCGCGACCCGCGCGAGCTTCGCCGTTTATGACGAAATTTTGCGCGCTTTGAGATATCAAGCATATGCAATGAAAACGGTTACATAATTTTATTCAGTATGCGGCTATGTTTATGGATTTTCAGGCTGTATTAAGCCGAAAAATTCGGACTCCACCCACCCGTTCTGGGGAAAAAGAAGCGAAGACATTCGATGTGAGTTGGCTATAATACCGGGCACTTGTTTGCCATACATTTTAAAGGAAACAGACATGAGCTTACTCAACGTACCTGCGGGCAAAGATCTGCCGGAAGACATCTACGTCGTGATCGAGATCCCGGCGAACGCAGATCCTATCAAATACGAAGTCGACAAAGAGAGCGGTGCACTGTTCGTTGACCGTTTCATGTCCACGGCGATGTTCTATCCGTGCAACTACGGCTACATCAACCACACCCTGTCCCTGGACGGCGACCCGGTTGACGTTCTGGTCCCGACGCCGTACCCGCTGCAGCCGGGTTCCGTTATCCGCTGCCGTCCGGTTGGCGTACTGAAAATGACCGACGAATCCGGTGAAGATGCGAAACTGGTTGCGGTACCGCACACCAAGCTGAGCAAAGAATACGATCACATCAAAGATGTGAACGACCTGCCGGAACTGCTGAAAGCGCAGATCACCCACTTCTTCGAGCACTATAAAGACCTCGAAGCAGGCAAATGGGTTAAAGTTGACGGCTGGGACAACGCTGAAGCGGCGAAAGCCGAAATCGTGGCTTCCTTCGAGCGCGCTAAGAAGTAATTCTGCCGCACTCAGGTTCGCAAAAACACCGCCTCCGGCGGTGTTTTTTTTGGCGTTGCTCTATTGCTGAGCGGCGGCTGATGCCTTAGCGGGCCGACAACATCCCCCCATAAAAAACAACGCCACCCGAAGGTGGCGTTATCGTTATTAATACTGGTCTTTGTCCAACCAGTTGCCGCTTTCTATCAGCGTGAAGCCCTCAACGGGGCGCTGATAGACATACATCCAGGCGCTACCGTAGGGCGTCTGGATCAGGTGACGAGCATACTCGCCGCCTTTAGTACGCAGCGCATCCAATTCAGCCAGCGTCGATGCGTCAATACGATAGACCTCACCATGTACCGTGCCATCGCCGGGCACCGCGCCTGGATAGTGGCCCAGGCTGTACAGTTGATAATCATTGACACTATGATCGCCCAGCCACTGAGCGTTGGTCATCCAGTGGCTGTTGCCTTGTTTGCGTCGTAAACTGCCGTAAACAAATATTCGCATTGCTAAAACTCAAACTGATAGAGCAAATCGAGAGCCTGGTCTACGCCAGACACGGCTTCCATATATAGCTTAGGCATCAGGCGATAACGTAACGTCAACGTCGCCAGGGAGTCAAAGATCCCTACCCCATATTTTACCTGCAGACCCGGCAGCACGTAGCCGCTGACCACCACCTGGGAGGAGTCGCCCACCCCTTCGGTATCCAGCGCCAGATTACTTACGCCAAACGTCTCGCCGATTTTACCCACAACCTGACCACTTTGTGCAACCCCCATACCAATAAGCATGGAGGTCATTGCCGCACTATCGCTCTGTCCGCTGCCCAAACCCTGCCCGCGCAGCAGGTAAGAGAGCGCTTCCTGCTGCGACATGGCCGGATCGGAGAAAATTTCCGCTTTCGGCTGATCGGCCGAACCGGTCACGCGAACGCCGGCGATCACGTCGTCTTCCGTGGCATCCGGATTACGAATGGCTTCGATGTTCAGCAGCGGCTGATCCGGCGGTCCGGAGAACAGCAGTTCGCCTTTACGCACGATCAGATCCTGGCCGTAGGCATGGAAGCGGCCTTCCGGGATATTAATCTGCCCGTTGAGGCCCAGCCCCTGTTTATCCTGAGCCACTTTCAAATCGCCGGTCAGACGCGCTTTCAGCCCAAAGGCGTCGAGGCGAACGTTGTTGCCTACATGAATCGTCAGGTTGCTGTTAATCGGAATACCGGCGCTCTGCTGCTTAATCGGCTGCAGATTTTTATCCAGCATGACTTCGTCAGAAGAGACCCCAACGGCGCTTTCCGGCACTTCATTGACGACGATTCTTGCCCAGGGCACGTCAACGCTACCATCCAGGTTAAACAGGCTTGGCGTGGCGGTAAAGACGACATCTGGCGAAACATCCAGGCGCACCATCGGCGGCACGGTTATCCGCACCCGGCTGCCCTTCGCGGCAATCTGCGCGCGCCAGTTGTCAATCTGCGTCCAGTCGGCGTTACCGCTGAGCGCAATATGGCCCTGGCTGGTATTCACCGTCCCTTGTAGGGTCGAGCGGGTACCGGTGAAATTCATCGCCAGCTGGCTCGGCTGCATATCGAACGGCATAAAGTTGCCGTCAATATCCACGCCATTCAGCTGCATCTGCCCGTACAGCTGCGGGCTCTGTACGTTGCCGCCCAGCGTCAGACGCGCATTGAGCCGCCCTTCCGCCTTTTCACCGCGCGAGAAGATAGGGTTGATCATCGCCAGCGAGAAGTTGCTGATATTCACGTTCCCGCCCAGATTACGTCGGCCCTGCGGATCGGTGACCTGCACCTGCCCATCCAGTTGACCATTGTTGGTCAGGCGAATCAGCCAGCCCAGCTGGGCGCGATTGTTGTGCAGATCGGCCGTAAGATTCAGGGTATCGAACGCCACCGGCAGCGGCGCGTCGTTGACCGTCTGGGTCACCTTCACGTTACGTCCGCTCAGGGTGACCTTGCCCTGCGGTAGCCCCTCTTTGGTGGTGTCCCAGCTCACGTCGGCATTGCCGCTAAACACGCCGCTGGCCTGCGTCTCTTCCGGCATAAACGGCTTCAGCATCGCCAGGTCGAAACGGTTGAGATTCACTACCGCGCGCCCGCTCGCGCCGGCGTCAATGGTCTGCGGTACGCACAGTTCGGCATTCGGGTTAGTCCAGCAGTGCGGTCCAATGCTGATTTTCTGCTCGAGGTTACGGTAATCCAGCGCGATGTTGCGCGTCAGCGCCACCGGCCCTACCGGCGTCTGGAAGCGGGTATTGCTCAGCGTGCCTTTCCAGCGCTCCTCTTTGCGGTCAAAACTGCCTGCCAGCGACAGCTGTCCGGAAACCGGATCGCCCTGCACCCGCAGCTGCAGGTCGTGCTGTTTCTCGTTGCCCTTCGCGTTGAGCTGCACCAGGCTGATATTCACGCCCGGCTGGCTAATGCGGTCCACGCGTACGTCAAGATGACCGCCAATCTGGTCGGTGGATTTCACATCGCCCTTCACGTTCACCTGAGCCACCGATAGCTCCTGCCAGCGCAGCGCCCGGGCGGTGATATCCGCCAGCAGCTGCGGTGCATCGACGGTGCCGCGAACTTTTACTAATCCCTTCGCCGTCCCGCCCAGGCCCGGCAGGGCGTTATCGAGATGCGGCGCGTCAATGGTGGCGTCGAGGTTAAGATCTTTAACTCCCAGCTCGCCTTTCACGTCGGCGCTGTTGGGGCCCAGAGCCAGATGCAGGCCGGGGATTTTCCACTGCATATAGCTGTTGCCCTGCAGCGAACCGCTCACGTCGACTTTGTTTTGCTTCACGTTACCGGTGATTTTCAGCTCCGGTACCGACATCTGCCAGCTGCCGCCGTACAGGCTGCCCTGGGTCTTAATCAGTCCGTTGAGCTTCGACGGCCAGTCCGGTACCTCTTTAGCGGTGTTGATACTGTTAAGCGTCAGTTCGCCGCGCCAGCTGATCGCCTGCTGCCAGTCGAGCAGCGCTTTCAACTCGGTTTTTCCTTCGAGGGCGGCGACGGTGAGCTTGTCGAGATTCACCTGCTGCTCGTTGCCCTTCGCGTTCAGGCTAATTTTCGCTGGCGGCAGCGACTGCCCTTTCACCGCGGTGCTGAAGGCCAGCGTGTAGTCGGTCATCTTGCCGTTAAATTTCAGCAGTAGGTCGTCAGCCTGATACGCTTTCTCGCCGGTAAATGGCCAGTAAAGCTGCTTGCTTTTCACCTCCATATCCAGCGGCAGGCCGGCCTCCGCCAGCTGCGTTTCGGCGCGCAGCGTCATGGCGACAGGGCCGTTCAGATCCACGCCGAGCGTGAGCTTTTTACGCACTTCGCCGCCCACTTTGAGCTGCACTTTCTCGCCCTTGAGCGGGTCTACATTCAGCGTACCGTTGAGGGTGATATCGACCGGCCAGTTATCCTGCAGTTGTGCATTACCGGAAGCCGTCACTTTGCCCTGGTCAGAATCCACGTCCAGCGCGTCCAGCTTCATCTGCCCATCAATGCTGCTGACTTTGAGCAGCAGCGAGTAGATGGTCATATCGGTATCGCCGGTCAGACGCAGCTGCTCGCCGCGAAACTCCTGAATATTGAGATTCAAGGGCAGATGGACATCGGTCATTTCCGGCAGCACCGGCTTCGAGAACAGGTCTTTCATCGTCTCGCCGAGCGGCTTTTCTTCCGGCTGCGGATTGTCAATTTTCGGCTCAACGACCTGCTCCTGGGCCACTTTCGCCACCTTCGGCAGCGCGATAAGCAGCCCCTGCAGCGAGGTTGGCGTCAGGGTCAGGTTTTTCTCTTGCCAGTTAAGCCCCGTGGAAAAATCGCGCAGCGAAACGGCCGTATCGTCAATTTTCACGTTGACGTTATGCAGCGCCACCCGGCTCAGGGTGATGGGGTAAGGCGTGGAGAGATTCAGCGGTCCGCTATCTTCTTCTTCAACCGGCGCCGCTGGCGGCATTTTGCTGGTATCGATCGCCACATAGATATCGCGCAGAGAAATATCGTTGACGCACAGGCTACTGTCCCACAGGCAGCGTAGCTTAACGCCAAGGTGGAACTGCCCGGCGGTGACCGCCACGCCCGGCTGCTCAAAGCGCACGTTCTCCAGCGTCAGATCGCGCCAGCCGCCGGTGGCTTTGCCAATTTCCAGCCCAGGGACCCAGCGATCGGCGGCTTTGATAACCAGATGCAGGCCAGTCGTCGTCCCCACCAGGAATCCTACCGTCCCCAGCAGCAGCACCAGAAAAATCAGTACGCCGAGGCTTATCTTCTTCCATAAACTCATAATTCAGGCCCCAGGCCGATATAAAACTGTAAACCGTGTTCTTCTTTGTCACCGATCGGTCTGGCGATATCCAGCTTGATTGGACCGACCGGGGACTGCCAGCGTACGCCGAGGCCAGCGCCGGTTTTAAAGTTGCTTTCGCGGATATCGCTCACCGCTTCGCCGCTATCGACGAACACCGCGCCCCACCATTTGCCGCTCACGTTGTACTGATACTCCAGCGAGCCGGTGGCCAGCTTCGAAGCCCCCATCAGCTTGCCGTCATCATCTTTTGGCGAGATAGATTTGTATTTATAACCGCGAATGCTGCGGTCGCCACCGGCGAAGAAACGCAGATCCGGCGGGACTTTGCTGAAGTTATCGGCCTCAATCCAGCCAAGGTTGCCGCGTACCACGAAGCGGTGGCGGTCATAAAGGGTGCGGATCCAGACGTCCTGCGCCTGCATCACGATAAAGTTAATATCCGAGCCCCACATGGTGTTGGAGTAGTCCACCGAATAGCGCTGTGAATCGCCCCAGGTCGGCATCAGGCCGCCGCGAGAACGGGTCCGGTTCACCGACACGCCGGGATAGATCAGCATCGTGGTATTGGTGACGTTGGCCTGGGTAAAGTGGTCGAGACTCCAGCGCAGGTTCAGCGCGCGCTGCCAGCCGCTCGACATCTCCCAATAGCGCGACACGGCCAGGGTGGTAGAATCCGCCTGGGTATCATTGAGATCGGTACGCTTAAAGCCGCCCTGCATCAGGTAGTACTGTTCAAGCGGGCTTTTTAGCAGCGGTACCTTGTAGCTGAAATCAAGCTGCTGTTCAGGAGCGGACAGGCTGAGGCTGGAGGTCAGGCTGTGGCCGTAGGAGTTCATCCACGGCTTTCTCCAGGTCCCTTTGACGCGCGGCCCGACGTCGGTTGAGTAGCCGACCCCGGTCTCAACAGTATTCTCTTTGCGCGGAGAAACCACGCCCTGCAAAGGCAACACTTTCGTCTGGCGGGACTTCTCAAACTGCGGCGCCACGACGACGGAACTGAACCAGCCGGTCGCCGCCAGGCGGCGGTTGAGTTCGGCGAGATCCTGCGAGGTGTAATAGTCGCCCTGCTTAAACGGCACCAGATTTTGCAGATATTCGTCGCGAATTTGCGAGCCCTCAAAGGTCACCGGGCCAAAGCGGTAGCGCTCGCCGCTGTTGTAGTCGATATCCCAGAAGGCCTGATGACGGTCAAGAGAAACCCCAAGCTGGCTTTTATTAAACTCGCTATCGAAGTAGCCCTTACGCAGCGCGACCCGGGTCAGAGAGCTTTTAAAGCTGTCATAATCACCGTGATTGAGGATGGTACCGATGGCCGGTCGCGTGTTTAACAAATCCAGATAGTCGCGATCGGTTCGGGCTCCGCCGCGTAAAATGACTTCCGTACCGCCAATGCGCACCGGTTCGCCAGGCGTGACTTTGGCGATCAGTACCTGGCGCCCCTTCGCCGGCGGCGGACGTAAATCAAAATCGATGGTGGGCTCATAGTAGCCGAGCGCTTTCAGACCTTCGCGGATAGCATCATCCACGCGCGCGCGAAAGCGCCGGTCCGGCGTAACTTCATCGCTCTGGATCGTAGAGAGTTGGGCGCGGACGTTTTTTTCCAGTTCCCCGGATAACCCCTCAACCTGCAAACGCACGTTCGCTGCGCTGGCGACCCCGCTGACCAGCAAAAGGCTGGTGATACATAACTGGCGGATTTGTAGCACGTTTTCTCCTGAATATCCTTGTTTCCCCCCGAAGGAAACGAAAGTGCCGCTCCACGGCTTAACAAAACCCTAACAACTAAGGGTTGAAAAATAGACGTTAACCCAAATAATTCTTATGTTTAAATCTAGACGTATTAAGCGTGGTTATTGTGTTAAAAGTCACGCTTGGTTACAACCTTAACCACATTTTCTGTTAGAGAGGCCCACCGTGAGTCTATTTGATAAAACGCATCTTGTCGCCCAAGCGGACGCGCTGCCGGGACGCAATACGCCGATGCCGGTGGCTACGCTCCACGCCGTCAATGGCCATTCGATGACCAACGTCCCCGCCGGAATGGAAGTCGCTCTGTTCGCCATGGGCTGTTTCTGGGGCGTCGAACGCCTGTTCTGGCAACTGCCCGGCGTTTATAGCACCGCCGCAGGTTACACCGGCGGCTACACGCCAAACCCCACCTATCGTGAAGTTTGCAGCGGCGAGACGGGCCATGCTGAGGCCGTGCGCGTGGTCTACGATCCGCAGGTTATCAGCTATGAGCAGCTGCTTCAGGTCTTCTGGGAAAATCACGACCCGGCGCAGGGCATGCAGCAGGGTAACGACCGCGGCACGCAGTATCGTTCCGCTATTTATCCGCTGACGCCGGAACAGAGCGAAGCCGCGAAAGCCAGCCTCGCGCGTTTCCAGGCGGCAATGAAGGAAGCCAACGACCCGCGCGCTATCACCACCGAGATCGCCACGGCAAAGCCGTTCTATTATGCGGAAGACGATCATCAGCAGTATCTGCATAAAAACCCCTACGGATACTGCGGTATCGGCGGGATTGGGGTTTGTTTACCGCCGCAGCCCTGATGCCGTTGACCCGTAATAGCAGGCTGCCGGATTGAATAATTTACGCTCTGGCGGCTTTACAGTACCTTACGCTATACTACGCCGTGTTATCGCCGGTCCAGAGCCTTCGGACCGGCTTTTTGTGAATTCCACTTAGCGTTATCCACTTCCCTTCCGAGGATCTGATCTCAACGGTCAGATAAGATATGTTAAACAGTATTTTAGTAATACTTTGTCTGATAGCCGTCAGTGCGTTCTTTTCGATATCGGAAATCTCGCTGGCCGCATCACGTAAAATCAAACTCAAGCTGCTGGCCGATGACGGCAACGTCAACGCTCAACGCGTGCTGAAGATGCAGGAAAACCCCGGTATGTTCTTTACCGTGGTGCAAATCGGCCTCAACGCGGTAGCGATTCTCGGCGGTATCGTCGGCGATGCTGCATTTTCGCCGGCGTTTCACGGCCTCTTTAGTCGCTATATGTCCCCCGAGCTCTCCGAGCAGCTGAGCTTTATTATCTCCTTTACCCTGGTCACCAGCCTGTTCATTCTGTTTGCTGACCTGACCCCGAAACGCATCGGTATGATTGCGCCTGAAGCCGTCGCTTTACGCATCATCAACCCGATGCGCTTCTGCCTGTTTCTCTTCCGCCCGCTGGTGTGGTTGTTCAACGGCATGGCCAACAACATCTTCCGCCTGTTCAAAATTCCGATGGTGCGTAAAGACGACATTACCTCCGATGATATTTACGCCGTAGTGGAAGCCGGCGCGCTGGCCGGGGTGCTGCGTAAGCAGGAGCATGAGCTGATTGAGAACGTGTTTGAGCTGGAGTCGCGCACCGTGCCTTCGTCCATGACTTCGCGTGAAAACGTCATCTGGTTCGATCTCCATGAAGATGAACAGAGCCTGAAGAATAAGGTTGCAGAGCATCCGCACTCTAAGTTCCTGGTGTGTAACGAAGATATCGACCACATCATCGGCTACGTTGACTCCAAAGACCTGCTGAACCGCGTGCTGGCGAACCAAAGCCTGGTGCTGACCGGCGGCGTGCAGATTCGCAATACGCTGATTGTCCCGGATACCCTGACGCTGTCTGAAGCGCTGGAAAGCTTTAAAACCGCCGGTGAAGACTTCGCCGTGATCATGAACGAGTATGCGCTGGTCGTCGGGATTATCACCCTTAACGACGTGATGACCACCCTGATGGGCGATCTGGTCGGCCAGGGCCTGGAAGAGCAGATCGTCGCACGCGATGAGAACTCCTGGCTGATTGACGGCGGCACGCCGATCGACGACGTGATGCGGGTGCTGGATATCGATGATTTCCC
Source organism: Klebsiella sp. HN106 (assembly GCF_051209435.1). Lineage (NCBI taxonomy): Bacteria > Pseudomonadati > Pseudomonadota > Gammaproteobacteria > Enterobacterales > Enterobacteriaceae > Klebsiella > Klebsiella sp. HN106. Next base: position 161,752 of record NZ_JBLURD010000003.1, read on the forward strand.
ACAGTCCGGAAATTACGAGACTATTGGCGGCTTTATGATGTTTATGCTGCGTAAAATTCCCAAGCGGACCGACGCGGTGAAGTTCTCCGGCTATAAATTCGAGGTGGTGGATATCGACAACTACCGCATCGATCAGCTGCTGGTGACCCGCATCGACAATAAGCCGACGGTGCTGGTGCCCAAGCTGCCGGACGCGGCGAACAGTGATAAAGAGTCAGCGTAACGCTTTCTCGCGAACGCTGTTCTCCCCCCTGTTGCCGGGCGGCGGCTAACGCCTTGCCCGGCCAATAAAGATCGCAATCTCGTCAGATTACGCATTGCCCATCGATATACACTCAAGTCTGCGTATGCCGACCAATCTGGGGCTGATGCCGGGTCCAGAAACATCAACGGCTCCCTGGGGGAGCCGCCTTTTTACCGTGTAGTCATACCACTTTTCAGGTTATGCCATCTCTGTTTGTAGACGGCTGACCTGGCGGTTGACTTCGGACATCACTGACAAATGCAGCTTGTCCTTAACCTTCGGGATAAGGATTTTGCCCTTATCAAACTCAAAAGCGCCAACGTCCTTGATATACAAACGTCCACGGAACAGGATCTTCACGTACTTCGCTACTTGTAGCGGGTTGTAGCGTTGGAAAATTTTCATTGTTGTCTCCTGCCAGGGTTACGCTCCTGTGGTGCCACAGTTAGCCCACGTACCGGAATCGCAAATTTTAATGCCCTGAAACTATAGTCCAGAATCTGAGTGATACCCAGTTTGTATAAGTTTATTTACCTTATGATGACAATAATTCAGAGTTTTCGTTTCAGGCATCCGATGAAGGTAGTATAAGTCGCCGATTTTAGACGGAATTGTGCGTCAACACGCAAACTGGCACCATCATTGCGGGTAATGCCGATAAATCGCACTTATGATTAAAGCAGACCAAGTGGTCGGATCACCTGCAAAGATAATAAAAGGAAACACCATGACCCTACGTAGATTACTGGCCGTTTCATGTCTCCTGTTCCCACTGTTGGCCTCGGCGCATAACTTTGTCGACGGTCAGCGCGTTGCGCCGGTCGGCGTAGCGGATCGGGGAGAACTGGTGCTGGATAACGATAAATTTAGCTATAAAAGCTGGAATAGCGCGCAGCTGGCGGGAAAAGTGCGCGTCGTGATGCACATTGCCGGTCGCTCGTCGGCAAAAGAAAAAAACGCGACCTTAATTGAAGCCATTAAAAGCGCGAAGCTGCCGCACAACCGCTACCAAACGACGACTATCGTCAATACCGATGACGCTATCCCAGGCTCGGGAATGTTTGTCCGCAGCAGTATCGAGAACAATAAGCAGCTCTACCCCTGGTCACAGTTCATCGTCGACAGCAACGGCGCGGTGCGCAAAGCGTGGCAGCTCGAAGAAGAGAGTTCGGCCATCGTGGTGCTGGACAAAGAGGGTCGCGTGCAGTGGGCTAAAGACGGCGCGCTCAGCCAGCAGGAGGTGCAGCAGGTAGTGGGCCTGCTGCACAAGTTGCTTAATAAATAGAGACCCGGAAGCCGGGGTTGAGGAACGATTCACGCGGCGTGTAATCAAGAGTACGCCCCTGCCAGTCGTGAACGTGCGCCCCGGCGGCGCTGGCGACCGCATGACCGGCCGCGGTGTCCCAGGTACTTGTCGGCCCGAAGCGTGGGTAAAGCTGGGCCTGCCCTTCAGCGACCAGACAGAACTTCAGCGACGAACCAATTGAGGTGGTCTGGTGTTCGCCAAGCTGCTCAAGATACTCCTGCAGCTCCGGGTCATTGCCGTGTGAACGGCTAATCACCACCAGCGGCGGGCGCGCATCGCGGACCTGAATCTGCTTGCGAACGCCGCACTCCTCTTTCCATGCTTTACCCTTTTCCGCGCTGTACATCACCTTCATCACCGGCGCGTAGACCACGCCCAGGGTCGGTTTACCGTTTTCAATCAAGGCGATATTGACGGTAAACTCGCCGTTGCGCTTGATAAACTCTTTGGTGCCGTCCAGCGGGTCCACCAGCCAGTAGCGCTGCCAGTGCTGGCGCACCTCCCAGGCCGGCGGATCCTCTTCCGACAGAACCGGAATATCGGGCGTCAGGGCCAGCAGGCCGCTGATAATCACCTTGTGCGCCGCAATATCCGCGGCCGTGACCGGAGAATCGTCCTTCTTGCTGGTAACGTCCATCGGCTGTTTTCCATCGTAAACTTCCATGATGGCATCGCCCGCATTCCGTGCAAGCTGACATACTTGTTCTAACATTCTCCACCTCGTCTGGTTACAGTGGCGTTAACTCGTTGTTTTATTTATATCGCATCATTGTGAGTTCCGCTATCTGTGATAACGATGGCGGTTTCCTTCACCGCTTTTCTGGCATGATTCACATTTCTGTAAGCAACAGAATGTAAATACATTTTCTTCTGTGCCACTGCTCATATAAAAAGGACGCCACTGATGATTAAGTTTAGCGCAACGCTACTGGCCACGCTGATCGCCGCCAGCGTAAATGCGGCAACGGTCGATTTGCGGATCATGGAAACCACCGATCTGCACAGTAATATGATGGACTTTGACTATTACAAAGATGCCGCCACGGAAAAATTTGGCCTGGTGCGTACCGCAACCTTGATTGAGAAAGCGCGTCAGGAAGTCAGCAATAGCGTACTGGTCGATAACGGCGATGTTATTCAGGGCAGTCCGCTGGGTGACTATATGGCCGCAAAGGGTCTGAAAGAGGGCGATGTTCACCCGGTCTACAAGGCAATGAATACCCTGGATTATGTCGTGGGCAACCTCGGCAACCACGAGTTTAACTACGGGCTCGACTTCCTGCATAAAGCGCTGGCAGGGGCGAAGTTCCCCTACGTGAACGCCAATATTATCGACGTCAAAACCGGCAAACCGATGTTTACGCCTTATCTGATTCAGGATACCCAGGTGAAGGATAGCGACGGCAAAACGCAGACGCTGCGCATTGGCTATATCGGCTTCGTACCACCGCAGATAATGACCTGGGATAAGGCCAATCTTAGCGGCAAGGTGACCGTTAACGACATTACTGCAACCGCACGCAAGTTTGTCCCGGAAATGCGCGAAAAAGGCGCGGACGTGGTGGTGGTCATTGCCCACTCCGGCCTCTCCGCCGACCCGTATCAGGCCATGGCGGAGAACTCCGTTTACTATTTAAGCCAGGTGCCTGGGGTCGATGCCATTATGTTCGGCCACGCTCACGCCGTCTTCCCGAGCAAAGATTTTGCCGGTATCAAAGGCGCGGATATCGCGAAAGGTACGCTGAACGGCGTACCGGCAGTGATGCCGGGCATGTGGGGCGATCACCTTGGGGTGGTCGATCTGGTCCTTAACAACGACAGCGGCAAATGGCAGGTCAGCGCAGCGAAAGCCGAAGCGCGGCCGATCTACGACTCGGTGGCGAAGAAATCGCTGGCGGCAGAAGACAGCAACATGGTGGCGGTATTAAAAGCCGACCATGACGCCACCCGCGAGTTTGTCGGCAAACCGATTGGTAAATCCTCGGATAATATGTACAGCTACCTGGCGCTGGTGCAGGACGACCCAACCGTACAGGTGGTCAATATGGCCCAGAAGGCCTACGTTGAGCACTACATTCAGGGCGACCCGGATCTGGCGAAGCTGCCGGTACTCTCCGCCGCCGCGCCGTTTAAAGTCGGCGGACGTAAAAATGACCCGGCCAGCTTTGTTGAAGTGGAAAAAGGGCTGCTCACCTTCCGCAACGCCGCCGACCTCTACCTGTATCCCAACACCCTGGTGGTGATGAAAGTCAGCGGTAAAGAGGTTAAAGAGTGGCTGGAGTGCTCCGCCGGACAGTTCAATCAAATTGATCCCGCCAGCAGCAAGCCGCAGTCGCTGATTAACTGGGACGGCTTCCGCACCTACAACTTCGACGTGATTGACGGCGTGAACTACCAGATCGATATCACCCAGCCGGCGCGCTACGACGGCGAATGCAACAGCGTGAATCCGCAGGCCGAGCGAATTAAGCATCTGACCTTTAACGGCAAGCCAATCGATCCGAACGCCACTTTCCTCGTCGCGACCAACAACTATCGCGCTTACGGCGGTAAATTCCAGGGCACCGGCGAGGATCATATCGCGTTCGCTTCACCGGATGAAAACCGCTCGGTGCTGGCGGCGTGGATTGGCGCGGAGTCGAAGAAAAACGGCGAGATCCATCCGGCGGCGGATAACAACTGGCGCCTGGCGCCGATCCACAGCACAGTACCGCTGGATATTCGCTTTGAAACCTCACCGGGCGACAAGGCCGCGGCATTTATCAAAGAGAAAGCGCAATACCCGATGCGCCAGGTGGCTACCGACGATATCGGCTTTGCTATTTATCAGCTGGATTTGAGTAAATAATTGCCGGTTCCCCGGTTGTGCTGCGCTTACCGGGGCTACACTGACATCAACCTCAGGCTACCTGTTCGTGGTTCGCCAGAACCGCGGGCAGGTTCAGTTCAATCCAGTCCGCCAGCGCCGCCACCTTCTCGCTCACCTGCTCACCGAGCGGAGTCAGACTATATTCAACGTGCGGCGGCACCACCGGATACGACACGCGGTTAAGAAAGCCGTCCTGTTCCAGCGCCTGGAGCGACTGGGCCAGCATCTTTTCGCTGACGCCGCCGATCTTACGCCGCAGATCGCTAAACCGATGGGTGCCATCGCGCAGGGACACCAAAATCAGTACGCCCCAGCGGCTGGTCACGTGTTTGAGCACTTCCCGCGAGGGGCACTGTTCGGCAAACAGGTTGCCGTTACGTAGCTGCTCGCTCAGCGTCAGATTCGCCATATTCATACTTACCTTTTTGTACGTACTTACTAAAAGTTAGTTAAGGTGTTAGCTTACCATAACTGCCAATGAACACGAAGGAGAAGACCCATGATCGCAATTACCGGCGCAACCGGCCAGCTTGGCCAACACGTCCTGGAAAACCTGTTAAAAACCGTCCCCGCGGGCCAGGTTGTGGCTATCGTGCGCAACCCGGCAAAAGCCGAATCGCTGAGCCAAAGGGGCATAGGGGTTCGTCAGGCCGACTACAGCGATGAAGCGGCCCTGACCGCCGCCCTACAGGGCGTGGACAAACTGTTGCTGATCTCTTCCAGCGAGGTCGGCCAGCGCGCCGTCCAGCACCGCAACGTGATTAATGCAGCGAAAGCTGCCGGCGTGAAATTTATCGCCTATACCAGCCTGCTGCACGCCGATACCTCCCCGTTGGGGCTGGCGGATGAACATATCGCCACCGAGCAGATGCTCGCCGACTCCGGCATTGCATATGCCCTGCTGCGCAACGGCTGGTACACCGAAAACTATCTCGCCAGCGCGCCGCCGGCGATTGAGCACGGCGTGTTTATCGGCGCTGCCGGTAACGGCAAAATCGCCTCTGCTACCCGCGCGGATTACGCCGCCGCTGCCGCTCGCGTTATCGCCGAAGAGGGCCACGCCGGAAAAGTGTATGAACTGGCGGGCGATGAGGCGTGGACTTTGAGCGAACTCGCCGCTGAGCTGAGCAAACAAAGCGGTAAAAACGTGGTGTATCAAAACCTCAGCGAAGCCGACTTCGCCGCCGCGCTGAAGGGCGTCGGCCTGCCCGCAGGCCTGGCTGATATGCTGGCGGATTCTGATACCGGCGCCTCCAAAGGCGGGCTGTTCGACGATAGCCGCACCCTGAGCGCGCTGATTGGCCGCCCGACCACCACCCTCGCTGATAGCATCAAAGGCATCCTGTAAAAGTTACAGGCTGGTTAATTTTTGTAGCATCCCGGCGGACCATCCTCAATAATGTACGGATGTCCGTCGGGAGTTATCGCATGCAAGGCGTACCGGAACAGTTTAATGATGAAAGAGACAGCGCGCGCTTTCGCCATCTGGCGCAGCTGCCCGGCGTTGAGCTGTATCATGCCCACATCTCCCGCTACGCCTTTGAACCGCACACCCATGAAGCCTTTGGTATCGGCGCGATAGAGCTCGGCGCCGAGCGTTTTCGCTATCGCGGCAGCCAGCATGTAGCTACGGTTAACTCTATCGTCACCATGAATCCCGATGAACTGCATACCGGCGAGGCGGAGACTGCCGACGGCTGGCGCTATCGGATGATTTATCTCGACCCGGATACGCTGGAAAAGGTGACCGGCGTGCGCCACTGGTGGTTCAGCGAAGTGGTGCGTCAGGACCCGCTTCGCTCCCGGCAAATCGGCAATCTCATCTACGGCCTGTGGCATACTGACGATCCGCTCGCGCAGCAGGGTCTGCTGCTGGATTTAATCGATACCTTCCGGCCATTCGCTCACCACGCCGCTGCGCTGCCCGAAGCTCGCCACCGCTTCGAGCGGGTACGAGACTATCTGCATGATAACTATATGCGTACGGTGACCCTCGATGAGCTGGCGCAGGTGGCGGCGCTGAGCCCGTACCATTTCCAGCGCCAGTTCAAAGCGCACTTCCACGTTACGCCGCACCAGATGTTAATGGCCATTCGCCTGTGGCGCGCCAAAGCGTTTCTCACCCACGGTATGCCCGCTGCCGACGTCGCTCTCGCCGCCGGACTGACCGACCAGTCGCACCTGACCCGCGCGTTTACCCGCCGTTACGGCATTACCCCGGTACGTTATCAAAAGCAGGTTCTCCCGCGCTAATGCGCAACCTCATACAATATTCCCGCTAAAGCCTCTCCTACACTGTCGCCAACCAAAAGAGTAATGGAAAGCATGATGATTAGTGGTGTGCTGTACGCCCTGCTGGCAGGGCTGATGTGGGGATTGATATTCGTGGGCCCTTTACTGGTGCCGGAATACCCGGCTGTTTTACAGTCGATGGGGCGCTATCTGGCGCTGGGGCTGATCGCCCTGCCGCTGGCCTGGCTGGGCCGCGCACGGCTGCGCCAGCTCGCCAGGAAAGAGTGGTGGACGGCGCTGGGACTGACCCTGATGGGCAACTTAATCTATTACGTCTGCCTGGCCAGCGCGATTCAGCGTACCGGCGCGCCGGTGTCGACCATGATTATCGGCACTCTGCCGGTCGTGCTGCCGGTTTTCGCCAACCTGCTCTATAGCCAGCGCGATGGAAAGCTGCCGTGGCGGCGACTGTTCCCGGCGCTGGTCTGTATTGCCTTCGGCCTGGCATGCGTCAATATCGCTGAACTGCATCAGGGCTTACCCGATTTCAGCCCGTGGCGCTACGGCTCCGGTATCTTGCTGGCGTTGATCTCGGTGGTGTGCTGGGCCTGGTACGCGCTGCGCAACGCCCGTTGGCTGCGGGAAAACCCGGATAAACCGCCGATGATGTGGGCTACCGCGCAGGCGCTGGTGACCCTGCCGGTATCGCTGGTCGGATACCTTATCGCCTGCGGGTGGCTGCATGGACAGCACCCGGACTTCCCGCTCCCCTTCGGCCCGCGCCCGGCGGTGTTCGTCACCCTGATGCTGGCGATCGCTATCTTCTGTTCATGGGTTGGGGCGTGGTGCTGGAACGTTGCCAGCCAGCGTCTGCCAACGGTGATCCTCGGGCCGCTGATCGTCTTCGAAACCCTTGCCGGACTGCTGTATACCTTTATTCTGCGCCAGAGCCTGCCCCCGCTTCTGACCCTAAGCGGTATTCTGCTGCTGGTGATCGGCGTGGTGTCTGCCGTGCGTGCTCGTCCGGAAACACCCATGCTGCAGAAACTGGTCAGCGAGAAAAAATAGCCTGGTACCCTAAAGGGGTATTCCCTGGAACATAAGATGCATTTAAAATACAACTTATATTCTTGATGACGAGGTAACTGCTATGGCTTTCCGTGACCAACCTTTAGGCGAGCTGGCGCTGACGATTCCGCGCGCCTCCGCGCTGTTCCGTAAGTACGATATGGACTACTGCTGCGGCGGCAAACAGACGCTGGATCGCGCGGCATCTCGCAAAGAGCTGGACGTCGCGGTGATTGAAGCCGAGCTGGCAAAACTGGCGGAAGAGCCGGTAGAGCGCAACTGGCGGGTTGCGCCCTATGCGGAAATTATCGATCACATTATCGTTCGCTATCACGACAGGCATCGCGAGCAGCTGCCGGAGCTGATTTTACAGGCCACTAAAGTCGAGCGCGTTCACGCCGACAAGCCCAACGTTCCGAAAGGCTTAACCAAGTATCTGACCATGCTGCACCAGGAGCTTTCCAGCCATATGATGAAAGAGGAGCAGATTCTGTTCCCGATGATCAAACAGGGCATGGGAACGCAGGCCGGCGGTCCTATCAGCGTGATGGAAAGCGAGCATGATGAAGCGGGCGAGCTGCTGGAGGTGATTAAGCACATCACGCAGAACGTGACGCCGCCGGCGGAAGCCTGCACCACCTGGAAAGCGATGTACAACGGTATCAACGAGCTGATTGATGACCTGATGGAGCACATCAGCCTTGAAAATAACGTGCTGTTCCCGCGTGCCCTCGCAGGTAAATAGCAAGTAATAAAAAAGGCGCCCGAAGGCGCCCTCGACATTGTCAGTCTTATTGGCCACCCCGGGTGGCCTTTTTTATGACGGGCGCCCTGCCCCCTTCGGGCCGTTGCAAGCAACGTTAAACATCTCTCCCGAGGATTTTTTATTTCGCCAGACGCTTCTTGCCGGCAAAAAGCCAGCCCGCGCCGAGCAGTATAAACCACAGCGGGGTCACCATCAGCGCTTCGCGGGTATCGGCTTCCAGCGTCAGCAGCACCAGCACAAAGACGAAGAATGCCATGCACACCCAGCACATCAGTTTGCCCAGCGGCATCTTATATTTGGACTGCTCATGCAGCTGCGGACGTTTCCTGCGATAGGCCAGATACGAGCACAGGATAATTGTCCAGACGAACATAAACAGGATCGCCGACACCGTAGTAATCATGGTAAACGCCGCAATGACGCTTGGATTGACCATCAGCATGACCACGCCGCCCAGCAGACACATACAGGAGAAGGTCAGGCCTTTCGCCGGTACCGCGCGTTTCGACAGCTTGGCGAACATTTTCGGCGCCTGCCCGTCCTGCGCCAGACCAAACAGCATACGGCTGGTAGAGAATACGCCGCTGTTAGCGGAAGAGGCCGCCGAGGTCAGCACCACGAAGTTGATCAGGCTCGCCGCCGCCGGCAGCCCGACCAGCACAAACAGCTCGACGAACGGGCTCTTTGACGGCACGACTGAGCTCCACGGAGTCACCGACATAATGACGATCAGCGCAAAGACGTAGAACATAATGATACGAATGGGAATCGAGTTAATCGCCCGCGGCAGGGATTTCTCAGGATCTTTCGTTTCCGCCGCCGTGGTTCCCACCAGTTCGATGCCCACGAAGGCGAAAACGGCGATCTGGAAGCCGGCAAAGAATCCGCTGATGCCTTTCGGGAACCAGCCGCCGTCATTCCACAGATGGGCGAAAGAGGCTTCCACGCCGGTCGGTGACTGGAAGTGCATCAGCACCATCACCAGGCCGACCACGATCAGCGCCACGATAGCGACAATTTTGATCATCGCAAACCAGAACTCCATCTCACCGAACATCTTCACGGTGGCGAGGTTAAGACCCAGCAGCAGCAGGATGACCGCCAGCGAGGCGACCCAGTCGGAGAGTCCCGGGAACCAGAACTGCGCGTAGGCGGTGATCGCCACCACGTCCGCCATCCCGGTCACCACCCAGCAGAACCAGTAGGTCCAGCCGGTGAAATAACCTGCCCAGGGGCCCAGCAGGTCGGCGGCAAAATCGCTGAATGACTTGTATTCGAGATTCGACAGCAGTAATTCACCCATGGCGCGCATGACGAAAAACAGCATGAAACCGATGATCATATAAACAAAAATAATTGACGGCCCGGCAAGGCTGATAGTTTTGCCTGACCCCATAAACAGCCCGGTGCCTATCGCACCACCGATAGCGATAAGCTGAATATGCCGGTTAGTGAGATTTCGCCGCAGCGACTGTTCAGTCGGCGCCTGTTCGTCGGCTACGACTTTTACCTGATCTACCATGTGATTTTTCCTGTTGTACCTGTCTGTGTTGTTCGGGCTCTATTGGCCCTTCATTCGTATTAACCCCGGAACGAGGGTTTATCGATATTAGGTAAGAATCGGAGGGATGAATACTATGATTTAGAGATAATGTTAATTTTATGTTTAAAGTGAGTGTTATATCACTCCGGTTACGCGAAACAGCTCACAAAAATACACCCATTCAGCAGATATGCAATATAAAGCTCCAGCAAATGCTCAACTTAAGGGTTTTACACTATTTAAAGCGGCTCCCTCCCCCATACGGAAGAGGAAGCACCAGCTATTTAAATAATGTCCAGCAGTTCAACTTCAAAAATCAGGGTACTGAACGGAGGAATGGATGCGCCCGCGCCGCGCTCGCCGTAGGCCAGGTTGTGCGGAATCGTCAGTTCCCATTTAGAGCCTACCGGCATCAGGGTCAGCGCTTCAATCCAGCCGCCGATCACGCCGGTCACCGGGAACTCAGCCGGTTCGCCGCGCGCAACAGAGCTATCGAAGACGGTGCCATCGATCAGTTTGCCGGTGTAGTGAACGCGAACGCGGTCAGTACGCGCCGGGATCGGGCCTTCACCCTGGGTCAGTACGCGGAACTGCAGGCCAGATTCGGTGCTGTTCACGCCTTCGCGCTCGCGGTTTTCTTCCAGGTATTTCTCGCCATCCGCGGCCATTTCCTGGAAACGTTCGCGACGCACGGCGTCAGCGCGTTCGTGAATTTCACGCAGCGCGCGGTGAACGGCTTCCACCGGCACCTGCGGCTGTTTACCTTCCAGCGCGTCAGCAATACCCGCGACCAGCGCTTCCGGCAGCAGCCCCTGCAGGCCAGATTCGCTCAGCTGTTGTCCAACCTGCAAGCCGATACCGTAACTTGCCTGTGCTTCAATCGTGTCAAAAGTAGGGGTTGCCATCTTTGTTCCTTTTTTGGGTGAGAATTTCATATTCCACGGCTTCACGCAGCATAAGCAGAAAAGCCGGAACATATACCCTAAATAATTCGAGCTGCAGCCAACGCATCTGCAACCTGAAGTATGACGGGTATAAAGAGGTGGGCAGCATATCAGCCACAGCACGACGGGTAAAACTTTGTCGGCAGGATGATGACAAATCTGACGGAAACAGAAACAATAGAGAGATAAGGTTAACCTCACGAAACATATCTTTGTCTCGTCCTTCAGAAAGTTAGCCATCTATACTCTAGAGACAGCAGGATAAAAATATGCGGAGCAGGAGGAAAGCCATGCCCGGGCGCTTTGAACTGAAATCTACCCTGGAGAAGATCTGGCATGCCCCGGATCATTTTCGCCTCATGGATCCGCTACCGCCGATGCACCGCCGCGGTATTATTGCCGGAGCGCTGCTGGTGGTTATCGGCGTTCTGCTCCCTTCAGAGGATAACGGCAGTTCAGTTCAGGCCAGCCGCGAGGCGAATCTCGACCTGCAATCTCAGTCGCAGCCGCAGTCTTCAGGTAATCAGGCCGTCCCACTGCCGCCCATCACCAACACGCCGCCGGTCAACGATGCCGATCAGGTGGCGCCGGTCGCGCCGGAGCCCATTCAGGATGAGCAGCCGGATCAACCGCAGCAGCAGACCGCTTCCCAGCCTTATCAGGAGCCGCAGTCGACTCCCGGCATTGAGCAGCAGTGGCGGACCTACCGTATTGAATCCGGCAAAACCCTCGCGCAGCTGTTCCGCGACCACAACCTGCCGCCGACCGACGTTTACGCCATGGCCCAGGTTGAAGGTGCCGGTAAGCCGCTAAGCTCGCTGCAAACCGGGCAGACGGTACAGATCCGCCAGAATGCCAGCGGCGTGGTCACCGGGCTGACTATCGATACCGGCGGCGGGCAGCAGGTGCTGTTTACCCGCCAGTCGAACGGTAGCTTTATTCGCGTCCGTTAAGCGTTCCGGCCGGGTAGCTTACCCGGCCTGCTGTGAAGATTTTCCGGATGTTGCCCCCGGCTTATTTACCCACCAGATCCCGGCGCACACCAGCACCAGCGCAACCGCATATTTCGGTTCAAAAATATTCTCGCCAAGGAAGATGGCCGACAGCACGGTTCCGGCTACCGGGATGACAAAGTTGAACGGCGCAATCATGCTCACGCGGTTATGCTTCAGCAGCACGCTCCACAAAGCAAAAGCGATGGAAGAGAGCAGCGTCAAATAAGCCAGAACCAGCACCGCTGCGGAGCTGTGAACCTCGAGGGTTCCGCCGGTCAGGTAACCGCCGCCAACCAGCACCAGACCGCCAAACGCCAGCTGCCAGCCGGTCATCACCGTTGGGTCAACCGTTTGTGAAATGCGTTTACCATATAGCGTCGCCGCCGACAGAATAAAAGCCGCCAGCACCACAAAACCATCTCCTTGCCAGACAAAGCTAAAATCGCTCAATGAATGATTAAAGTTCACCAGCATGACGCCGGCAAAACCGAGAATGCAGCCGATGGCCTTGTTATAGCTCAGCTTGTCATTCTGATAGATGAAGTGCGCCAACAGGACGCTGAAGAAGGTTCCGGTAGCGTTCATAATCGAGCCCTTCACGCCGGTGGTAAACGCCAGGCCCACGTAGAAGAAAACGTACTGGATAGACGTTTGCGTAACGCCCAGTATCGCCAGCTGCCCGCACTGACGCGGATTTAAGCGGGCAATCGGCTTACGTTGCACCAGCGCGAAGAGCAGCAGCAGGGTTCCGGCAAACAGGAAGCGATAGCCAGCAAAAACGATTTTTGACGGCACATCATCAGTGGCAATCTGAAACAGTTCATAGCCGCTTTTAATCGCCGGATAGGAGCTTCCCCACAGCAGGCAGCAGAGGGTTGCGCAGGCATAAGCCACATTCTTGCGGGAAAATATTGAGGGTGCGTCCATTCACTTTACCAGAAATAAAATAGTGTTTTATTTTATTATCCAGAAAGTTGCTAAGAATAGCCACCATACCAGGAAAAGATTAGGCAAATACAGAAAAGCAAAACGCCGGCACAGGGCCGGCGTCTCGACGTGAGTTGAGTAATAAATTACTCAGCTACAACGTTAACAACCAGTTTAGCGAAGACTTCGCTGTGAACCTGGAAGTCCACTTCGTGCTCACCGGTGGTGCGCAGAACGCCGTTCGGCAGACGAACTTCGCTCTTAGCAACGGCAACGCCAGCTGCAGTTACAGCGTCAGCGATGTCGCGAGTACCGATGGAACCGAACAGTTTACCTTCGTCGCCAGATTTAGACGCGATGGTAACGGTGCCCAGTGCGTTGATTGCTTCAGCACGTGCGTTAGCAGCGCTCAGAACTTCTGCCAGTTTGGCTTCCAGTTCAGCACGGCGTGCTTCGAAGAATTCAACGTTTTTCTTGGTAGCAGGAACAGCTTTACCCTGTGGTACCAGGAAGTTACGAGCATAGCCCGCTTTAACGTTAACCTGATCACCCAGGCTACCCAGGTTTGCTACTTTATCAAGCAGAATAACTTGCATTACCTTATCCTCTCAAAGTCGTATTAATGGACCGTGACCGATTACTGATGACGATCAGTGTACGGCAGCAGGGACAGGTAGCGAGCGCGTTTGATAGCGCGAGCCAGCTGACGCTGATATTTTGCACGGGTACCGGTGATACGGCTCGGGACAATCTTACCGCTTTCGGTGATGTAGTTTTTCAGCGTAGCGATATCTTTATAGTCGATCTCTTGAACGCCTTCCGCGGTGAAACGGCAGAACTTGCGACGACGGAAATAACGTGCCATATGGCTAGTCTCCAGAATCTATCAATTCAATCTGCTCGGCATGCAGAACCATTTTGCTCAAGCCGTTCTTTGCCTTGTGGCAAGAGATGAACCCTCGAACGATTACTGCGCTACCGACCGTTATACTGTGAGTAATGGCCTGGTTCTGGTGTCCGCTGATTATCACGGGCATCTGGCACCACGCCTGCCGGTGAAAACCGGCTTCCTCCTGCACTGAACGATGCTCAAGCACGAACTGGCAGTGTGGAATTCCTGACGGGCTGACCTTACGAAGTGGAGTCCTGCAAACAATGCCGGACAGCTCCAGACGATTGGTCATCAGGATTACTCTTCAGAATCCCCAGCTTCAGAATCATCTGCGGTTTCGTTAGCGAAATCTTCGCGACGCTCACGGCGCTCGTCTTTCGCTTTAACCATCGGAGATGCTTCGGTAACAGCGTGCTTAGTACGCATTACCATGCTGCGGATAACGGCGTCGTTGAAGCGGAAGTTAGTTTCCAGCTCATCGATCGCTTCCTGCGGCGCTTCAACGTTCAGCAGAACGTAGTGAGCTTTGTGCAGTTTGTTGATCGGATAAGCCAGCTGACGGCGGCCCCAGTCTTCCAGACGGTGGATCGTACCTTCTGCTGCAGTGATTGCACCAGTGTAACGTTCGATCATGCCCGGAACCTGTTCGCTCTGGTCAGGATGGACCATAAAAACGATTTCGTAATGACGCATCGAATTGCTCCTTACGGATTATTCAGCCTCCTGTCTGGGTCAGCCGCGGCCCATGGAGGCAAGGAACGTGTTAAAGGGCGGCTGAAAAATTGACGCGTCATAATACGGGCGAGCGGGGTTTAAGACAAGTGAATTGTGCAAATAATTCGCACTAAGCGCAAAGTGACCCTAAGCCAGTGATTTAAAATTAATCAACAACGGAAGCGACAATTTTTTGAACAACTGCATCAGAAATGGTCGCGATGCGCCAGAGAGGCAGCGATTACAATTAGATCAGAAGCAATCCATACCCCAGGGAAGCGGGTGAACGTCAGGACTGTCATAAGGAGCGTAGATGATGAAATACATCCTCATAACCATGATGGCAGCGCTTTTGTTATGCGCCAACGCGCTGGCTGCTATTAAAATCGATGCCCGCCAGGCCCGCAATATGGATGATGTGCAGAGCCTCGGCGTTATCTATATCAACCATAACATCGCCACCGAGCAGGAAGCTGACCAGGCGCTTAGCCAGCAGAGCGATGTTCAGGGAGCGAAATACTTCCAGCCAATCCTTATTCATGAACCGGGAAGCGATGGGCAAATTCACGCCAGCGCCGTCATTTACCGCTAACGCCTCCGGAGCGCTGACTTCATCCAATAACAGAGGAAGTCAGCGATGCTCCTGCCCGGCCCGCTGACGTTGCTCAATTCGACACAAAACACAGAACCTGATGTTTGTAAGGCGTCAGCCGCGTCGCGGAAGAGAGCGTTGCTTAATGCAATTGAGAATTATTTTTCCACGTGACTTATCAGCCTGCGCGTAACCTGATTTAATCTCTCTTTAACTACATGATTCTCTGGAGTGATTCATGGTTCCGCGTTTTGCCACGCTCAGCCGTATCCCAAAAGGGGTTTGGGTGCTGGGCGGCGTTAGCTTGCTGATGGATGTTTCCTCAGAAATGATCCACAGCCTGCTCCCTTTATTTATGGCCACCACGTTGGGAGCCAGCGTGATTATTATCGGCATTATCGAAGGCGTGGCGGAAGCCACCGCGCTGATGCTGAAGGTGTTTTCCGGCGTCATCAGCGATTATGTCGGCAAACGTAAAGGGCTGGCGCTGCTCGGCTATGGTCTGGGAGCGCTGAGTAAGCCTCTTTTTGCTATCGCCCCTACCTCCGGCATGGTGTTTAGCGCACGAATGATCGACCGCATCGGCAAAGGAATACGCGGCGCGCCGCGGGATGCGCTGGTTGCCGACGTCACTCCCCCGGAAATTCGCGGGGCCGCCTACGGGCTGCGCCAGGCGCTGGAC
The DNA here is from genome assembly GCF_051209435.1 of Klebsiella sp. HN106. Taxonomy (NCBI): domain Bacteria; kingdom Pseudomonadati; phylum Pseudomonadota; class Gammaproteobacteria; order Enterobacterales; family Enterobacteriaceae; genus Klebsiella; species Klebsiella sp. HN106. The sequence goes on from NZ_JBLURD010000003.1 coordinate 177,526, forward strand.
ACCATCGGCGCGTTTCTGGGCCCGCTGCTTGCCGTCGCGCTGATGTTTCTCTGGGATAACGATTTCCAGTCGATTTTCTGGGTCGCGGCGATTCCCGCCGTCCTCTCAATCGCTCTGTTGGGCTTTGGGTTAAAAGAACCCAACACATCGGTCGTCCAGAAACGCACCAATCCCCTGCGCCGCGAGAATCTCAAGAAGCTTTCCGCCGCTTACTGGTGGGTGGTGGCTATTGGCTCGATTTTCACCCTCTCCCGCTTCAGCGAAGCCTTTCTGGTGCTACGCGCCCAGCAAATGGCGATCCCGCTATTCGCCATACCGCTAGTAATGGTCGCCATGAACCTGGTCTACAGCCTGACTGCCTATCCTTTCGGGAAATTATCGGACAGGATGAGCCACAGCAAAATGCTGCAGTGGGGCCTGCTGGTGCTGATTGCCGCCGATATCGTGCTGGCGCTGAGTAGCCACTGGAGCACGCTTTTAGCCGGCGTCGCGCTGTGGGGTATTCATATGGGCATGACGCAGGGTCTACTGGCGGCAATGGTGGCGCATACCGCCCCGCCTGAACTGCGCGGCACTGCGTTCGGAATGTTCAACCTGATGAGCGGAATCGCGCTACTGCTGGCCAGCGCCGGTGCAGGCGTGCTGTGGGAGATGTTGGGCGCCGCCTCGACATTTTATGCTGGCGCGATAATTTGCGTCGTGACGCTGATAGGTATGCGCTGTATGCCGTCGGCTTATCAACAACGATAAAAAAGGCTCCGGAGCAGACCGGTTGATTCATCATAAAGATGAAATGCTCCGGAGCACGTATTTCACTTTTGCCCGTAGTAGGCGTTTGGCCCGTGCTTGCGCATGAAGTGTTTGTCCATCAGCCAGCTATCGATGGGCTTCAGCTGCGGGTTGATCCCGCGAGCAATCCACGCCATCCGCGCCACTTCTTCCATCACCACCGCGTTGTGCACCGCATCGTGCGCATCTTTGCCCCAGGCAAAAGGCCCGTGCTGATAGACCACGACGCCCGGCGTATGCAGCGGCTCAACGTCGCCCAGCGTTTCGATGATCACGTGGCCGGTATTCAGCTCATAAGCCTCCGCCACTTCCTGCGCGCTTAACGCCCGGGTGCAGGGGATATCGCCAAAGAAGTAGTCCGCATGGGTCGTTCCCAGCGCGGGAATGGCCAGACCCGCCTGTGCCCAGGCCGTTGCGTGCGTCGAATGAGTATGTACCACGCCCCCCAGACTCGGGTAGCGGCGATACAGCGCCAGATGCGTGGCGGTATCGGAAGAGGGACGATACCGCCCGTCGACCACTCTCCCCTCCAGATCCACGACCACCATATCGTCCGCTTTCATAACCTCGTAGGCGACGCCGCTGGGCTTAATCGCCACCAGCCCGCGTTCGCGGTCGATAGAGCTGACGTTACCCCAGGTAAAAGTGACCAGGCCGTAGCGCGGTAAATCCATATTGGCTTCAAATACCTGCCGTTTTAGCGTTTGCATTATGCTGCCTCCACCAGACCGGCGCTGGCCATCCTCGCCTTCACCCAATCGCGTGCTTTCGCGACCTCGGCGGCCGGATCGTCGGTCGTTTCGCTCCACATTTCAATTAGATACGGGCCGCAGTAGCCCGTCTGCTTGAGCGTTTCGAAACAACGTTCAAAATCGACGACGCCTTCGCCGAACGGCACGTTTTTAAATACGCCGGGTTTCGTATCTTTTACATGCACCCCCACGATATGTCCCATACCGGCCTGCAGCTCCATCTGCACGTCGTTATCCCAGGCGGAAAGGTTGCCGATGTCCGGATAGAGCTGGAACCACGGATTATTCAGGTAATGAGCATAGCCCAGCGCCTTGCTGATCGAGTTCATCAGCGGATAGTCCATGATTTCCATCGCCAGCGTTACCTGCGCGCGGCTGGCCATTTCAACGCTCTCTTTTAGCCCGTCACGGAAACGACGGCGCGTCTCGTTGTTGGCCTCCTGGTAGTAAACGTCGTAACCCGCCAGCTGAATAACGCGAATGCCTACATCCTGCGCCAGCTGAATGGCTTTGCGCATAATCTCCAGCCCCTGCGCCCGTACCGCGTCGTCTTCGCTACCGAGCGGGAAGCGCCGATGGGCGCTCAGGCACATTGAGGGCACACGCACCCCGGTTTCGGCAATCGCGTTAACCAGCGCGAAGCGCTGCTCCCGGCTCCAGTCGAGTCGGGCCAGGCGGGCGTCAGTTTCATCGACCGACATTTCGACGAAATCAAAACCGAGCGCCTTAGCCAGCTGCAGGCGTTCCAGCCAGCACTCCCCGGCGGGGAGCGCTTTTTCATAGATGCCGAGCGGAATATGTTTCGACAGCATAGCCGCTCCTTAGCCCCACAGTTGGGCGATAGAACGTTTGAACTGCCGGGCGGCTTCCACCGGCGAAGCGGCGTCGCGAATGCTGCGCCCGGCGATAAAGACGTGGATCGGAATTCCCTGGAACAGCGGCAAATCCTCCAGCGCCAGGCCGCCGGTGACGGTGACTTTAAAGCCCATATCGGACAGGCGTTTGATAGCGTTAATATCCGCCTCGCCCCATGCCACCCCGGCCGCCTGGGCGTCGCGGCTACGGTGATAGACTACCTGCTGGATACCCGCTTCGCGCCACTCCTGCGCCTGCTCCCAGGTCCAGTAGCCGGTCAGTTCAATCTGAACGTCGCCGTTGAACTCTTTCGCCACGTCCAGCGCGCCTTTGGTGGTGTTGATGTCCGCACAGCAGATCACGGTTACCCAGTCGGCGTTGGCTTCAAAGCACATGCGGGAGAGGATTTTACCGGCATCGGCGATTTTAGCGTCCGCCAGCACGATTTTGTTGGGATAGAGCGCCTTCAGGTCGCGAACGGCGCGAACGCCTTCAGCCACGCAAAGGATGGTACCGACTTCAATAATGTCCACTTCATCGGCTATCAGGCGCGTCGTTTCATACGCGGAAGACATGGATTGATTATCGAGCGCAACCTGCAACATAGGTAATGACATTTTCTCTTCCTTTTAAACGGCCGCCGCCGTGGCGTTATCAATTAAATCCAGCACTTGCTGCGCGGTGCGGCAGGCGCGTAAACGGTCAAAATTGGCTTCGTCTTCAAACAGATTGACGATCTGCATGATGCCCACTTCCTGATGGGTATTGGCATCCACGGCCGCCATGGTGATCAGGATGTCGACCGGGTCGTTATCCTCATGATTGAAAACCAGCGGCGTTTTCAGCGTGACCAGCGCAAAGCCAGTTTTCTTGACTCCCTCTTCCGGGCGACCGTGCGGCATCGCCAGGCCTGGAGCTATCACAAAATAAGGGCCGTGCTGAGCTACGCCATCCAGAATGGCCTGGTAGTAGCGCGGCTCTACCACATCGGCTTTCACCAGCAAATCAACGCTCAGCTTGACGGCTTCCTGCCAGGTGCTGGCATCAGCCTGTAAAAGGATGGAGTTATTCTCCACCAGCGAATCACGTAATTTCATTTGGCGTCCTTACTTCACATCCTGCGGAAAGTGCGCTTTGATCACTTCCAGCAGTTTTGGGCCAAAATCCGCTGGCGAGAGCATGTTGCGTACCCCAACCACGTATTTATTGCCGGAGACGCTAATCTCACCGGCGATATGGGTGGAGGCGATGATAATGTCCGCGCCGTTTAGTTCGCTTTTATATTCCCCCACCGCGCAGCTGTTCACCGTGTGATCGATATTTGACTGGGTCAAAAACTGGTCCACCTTCATCTTCATGATCATGGAACTTCCTTGCCCGTTGCCACATACAGCCAGAATACGTACGGTCATAGTCAAAACTCCTTATTGAGCAGAAGCATCTGCCAGTTGTTTTTCCGCGTCCTCTTCAGCACGCAGCGTGCGCCCTGCGAAGAACATATAAGCCAGTGCAATAATGATGATGACGGCCATAAACGCGATACCGATGGAGGCGAAGCCCTGCATCATCGGCGGCGCCAGAATTGACCAGTCCGCCATGCCCATCCAGGCGCTCATGCCGGTCAGCTTCACCGCCCAGACGCAGCCAAAGATTTCAATCATTCCCATCACCAGGCAAATCTTGAGCGCCGCGCGCCAGCCGCCAAAGTGGTTAGCAAAGACGCCGATGGTGGCGTTCGAGAAGAACATCGGGATAAAGCCCGGAATAATCAGAATGGAAGAGCCGACGCCCACCAGAATACCGACGGCGATCAGCTGGCCGATGGTGCCCCACATAAAGCCCCAGACGACGGCGTTTGGCGCAAAGCTATAGATCGCCGCACAGTCAATGGCTAGCACGGCGCCGGGAATCAGGCGCTGGGAGATACCGTTGAACGCCTCGGAAAGTTCGGCGACGAACATGCGCACGCCCTGGGTGATAATGAAAATAGCCACGGCGAACGAGAAGCCCGTTTGCAGGATATAGACCGTCCAGTGGGTATTGCCCGCCATCGCCTGTACGGTATCGATGCCGAAGGAGAGCAGGATCGCGCCGAAGAAAATAGTCATCACAATGGCCGTGGAGACGATGTTGTCGTGAAAGATGTTCAGCCAGCCCGGCAGCTTAAGATCTTCAACGCTCTCCTCCTTTTTACCCAGATACGGAGCGACCTTGTAAGCAATCCATGAAGCGAACTGCTGCTGGTGACCGATGGAGAAGCCGCAGCCGTCAGTCACTTCCTGGGTCGGCTTGTACATCATGTTCGAGGTAATGCCCCAATAGAGCGATACCAGCACCGCCGTACAGATGATGGTCGTCCACATCGGGTAGCCGAAGATGTAAAAAGAGACGGCAATCAACCCAGCCTGCTGGAACATGATGTGCCCGGTCAGCATGATGGTGCGAATACCGGTAATACGCCGCAGCAGGACGTAACAAATATTCAACGCCAGAGCTAACAGCACGGCATAGCCCACCCAGCTGTAGGCGTCTCCCATGCGTTCGATCGTGGCCATCATTGATGCGTAGGTATCGGAGATAGCCCCGTTAATGCCATAAACCTCAGACATTTTCGCCACTACCGGCTTAAAGGTGCTGGTCAGAATGCCGGAGCCAGCCTGCAACAGCATAAAACCGATAATGGTTTTAATCGTCCCTTTAACAATAACGCTGGCGCTTTTACGCAGCAGGATATAGCCCAGGCAGGTCACAATCCCCAGCAGTAGCGGGGCGTTAGTCATTACCTGGTTAAAGAACACGGTAAAGATGTGGTAGAGAATCTCCATAACACACTCCAGAAGGTGGACGCTCTGAACGCACGCTACGCTCAGGGTTTGTTGTTGGGATCACTCTAATAATCAAAAATAATCACAACAAGATTATATTTGATTAAATGTGACGCACGCCGCAAATAATCACACAATCCGCCATCGTATTAATTCTCATTTTCATAAAATAAAAAATAATGCATTAAAATCAATAAAATATAATTCCACCCATATCATAAAATCTGTCTTAACCTCCGTTTACCCCTTAGGATTGCCCCCAGAACAGGCAAAATTCAGGATTGCAATCCTGAACAAACGATGCCAGTATTCTTCAAAACAAATCACAATGTGATTACTTTTGATAATATGTGAGGGGAAAATAAATGAGTAAAGTGCAAACCATCACCCGCGAATCATGGATCCTGAACACTTTTCCGGAATGGGGCAGCTGGCTGAACGAAGAGATTGAGCAAGAGCAGGTGGCGCCGGGCACCTTTGCCATGTGGTGGTTGGGTTGTACGGGCATCTGGCTAAAATCCGAAGGCGGAGCCAATATCTGCGTCGACTTCTGGTGCGGCACCGGCAAGCAAAGCCACGGCAACCCGCTGATGAAAACGGGCCACCAGATGCAGCGCATGGCGGGTGTGAAGAAGCTCCAGCCAAACCTGCGGACCACTCCGTTTGTCCTCGATCCGTTCGCCATTCGCCAGATCGACGCCGTGCTGTCTACCCACGATCATAACGATCATATTGATGTGAACGTGGCCGCCGCGGTCATGCAGAACTGCGCCGAAGACGTACCGTTTATCGGCCCGCAAACCTGCGTCGATCTGTGGATGGGCTGGGGCGTTCCGAAAGAACGCTGCATAGTGATGAAACCGGGCGATGTGGTTAAAATCAAAGATATTGAAATCCACGCGCTCGACGCCTTTGACCGTACCGCCCTGATCACCTTACCCGCAGAACAAAAAGCCGCGGGCGTGCTGCCGGATGGGATGGATCAGCGCGCGGTGAACTACTTGTTTAAAACGCCGGGCGGCAACCTGTACCACAGCGGCGATTCTCACTACTCTAACTACTACGCGAAGCACGGGAACGAGCACCAAATCGACGTGGCTCTGGGCTCCTATGGCGAGAACCCGCGCGGCATTACCGACAAAATGACCAGCGCCGATATCCTGCGCATGGCCGAGGCGCTGAATACCAAAGTGGTGATCCCTTTCCATCACGATATCTGGTCAAATTTCCAGGCCGATCCGCAGGAGATCCGCGTTCTGTGGGAAATGAAAAAAGACCGCCTGAAGTATGGCTTTAAGCCATTTATCTGGCAGGTCGGCGGGAAGTTCACCTGGCCGCTGGATAAAGACAACTTCGAATACCACTATCCTCGCGGATTCGACGATTGCTTCACCATGGAACCGGACCTCCCCTTTAAGTCCTTCCTCTAAGCCATCTCCGGCGGGAGCCCCCGCCGGAAATTATCCCCGTCAGCATTAGTATTTTCACCTGATTTCAAATATCATCTTTGCTTATCACTTTTAATCGGATTTGCTCATGACGGAAGCGCAAAGACATCAAATTTTACTGGATTTGCTGGCACAAACGGGATTTGTCACCGTGGAGCAGGTGATTTCCCGACTGGGAATTTCTCCGGCGACGGCACGGCGCGATATCAATAAGCTCGACGACAGCGGCAAACTAAAAAAAGTCCGCAACGGCGCGGAAGCCATCAGCGAGCAGCGCCCGCGCTGGTCACCAATGAATATTCACCAGGCGCAAAACCACGACGAGAAAGTGCGGATTGCACGTGCGGCTTCGCAACTGGTCAACCCCGGCGAAAGTATTGTTATCAACTGCGGCTCTACCGCCTTCCTGCTTGGGCAAGAGCTGTGCGGAAAACCGGTACAGATCATCACGAACTATTTGCCGCTGGCCAATTACCTGATCGATCAGGAACACGACAGCGTCATCATTATGGGCGGACAGTATAACCGCAGCCACTCCATCACCCTGAGCCCGCAGGGCAGCGAAAACAGCCTGTACGCCGGGCACTGGATGTTTACCAGCGGCAAAGGTCTCACCGCCGAAGGGCTATATAAAACCGATATGCTGACAGCGATGGCGGAGCAAAAAATGCTTAACGTCGTCGGTAAACTCGCGGTACTGGTCGACAGCAGTAAAGTTGGCGAACGCGCCGGAATGCTGTTTAGCCAGGCCGGGCAAATCGACCTGGTGATTACCGGAAAACAGGCGGATGAAGCGATCCTCAAGCAGCTTGAGGATCAGGGCGTTCAGGTGATTCGCGTTTAAAGATGGCGTTGAAAAAACGCCACCGTCGCTGCTAACGCCTCTGGCGTAATGCGGTGACGGACGCCCTTCTGCCAGAGGCAGGTTAACTTATCGGTCATTTCATGTTGCCGCAGCGCCTGCTGCAGACGGAAGGTCTCTTCCGGAGGCACCACATCATCTTCATCGCCGTGCCAGAGCAGCAGCGGCCGACTGGCAAGCGTCGCCAGCTGCTGGCTGACGTCCCAATCCGCCAGCTGCGTTGCATCAAATGAAGGCGAAGGGAAAAGCCTCTGCGAGAGCGTACTGAAATAGCCAGACCCCATCAGGCAGGCAACGCTTTTCAGCTCTGGATGATGGGTCATTATCCCCAGCGCCGTCATTCCGCCCATCGATGCTCCGGCAACCGCCAGCCTGTCGTCAGCAAGCCATCCCTGCGTACGAATCGCCTCCTGTAATGCCGGAAATTCAGCAAAATTTTGCATCAGGATCGGCCAGAAGCGCTGCATCCGCCCTTGTTCATCTCCCTGATAGCGCGCACCGTGTTCGGCCGCATCGGGCATAATGACCCGAAACCCGGCCTCTGCCAGAGCAACGGCAAAGTAGCTGTAGACTAGCTTAGAAGAGGTAAATCCATGATAAAAGACGATGCAAGGCAGCGGTGAATCCGCAGCGCCGTGCGGGCACGCATGGAGAACTTCCCCACCCGCAAGGTTACGCATTTCTAGTGCAATCATTTACCGTCTCCTTTCTCTATAGTGGTGTGGTGCTATGTTATTACTCGAGTCTCTTGTTCGCACATGATTCATAATCTTGAGAACCAGATTACGCTTTCACGATATTTTCATTCGAAAATCGCGTACCGGATAACAATTTGGGAACATTCCCCAGAAATGAGATTCAGGCTACCACTACACTATGACTATCAGGAAACGAGATATGGCTATGCGTAGGTTTATACCCTGGCTATTGGCTATCGCTTTAAGCGGCTGTAGTGCGCTACAAGGGACGCCAGAAGCGCCGCCGCCAGCAACCGACCATCCGCAAGAGATCCAACGTAATCAGACGATGGGCTTGCAGAAGATGGGCACGGTGAGTGTCTTAAAGTACGGCTCACCGATGGATGTCGAGGCTGCGCTAAAAGTCAAAGCTGAAGCAGCTAAGGCGGATTACTACGTCATCATTATGATTGATGACACCATGGTTCCCGGCCAGTGGTATTCGCAGGCGATTTTGTACCGTAAATAGCGGTCAATCTTTAAGCGAGCTTTACACTGCTTTGCGCCCATTCACGTTCTCCTGTGCATAATAACGTTCGGCCAGCTGTAACCTGGCAGAACGTTAGCAACGGACTGCCCTCAGGACTATGTGAAATGGAGCTGACGATGAAACGAAATTTTTCCCTACCCAGCCTGATGTTGACCACCGTCACGGCCAATACTTCCGCGCAGTCAGCGGAGTTTGCCAGCGCTGACTGCGTGACTGGCCTGAACGAAATTGGCCTGATTTGCGTTAACAATATTTCCGGCAGCCAGCAGGACGTTGAACATGCTATCGCCTTGCAGGCCGATGAGCAGGGCGCGTCCTGGTATCGCATCGTCCAGATGTACGAAGAGCAGCAGCCGGATAACTGGCGGGTACAGGCCATTCTCTATGCCTGAGGCGCCTGACGTCCACGCCCCATTGCCCGTAGCAGCAAGTCGTCCAGCGTCTGCTCGTCCAGACGCATGCCGCCGCGCGTGTCGAGCATCATACGGCACCAGGCTTCCGCCAACGGCGGTGAAGCAACGCGTAATACCTGCGCGCCAGCGCCCAGCCTATAGACCAGCCGGGTAATTTCCCGCCCCTGCGCTTCCACAGGTCGCCGCAACCATTGCTGCAACTGCCGCCATGCGCGATCGAAATGACGGTTTTGCCCTTTCACTTCCGCGCACTCCGCCGCCAGTAGTTCAAGCGCCGCCGGCTGCTTCATCAGTACACGCATCACGTCCAGGCACATAATATTAGCGGAACCTTCCCAGATACTGTTTACCGGCATTTCGCGGTACAAACGCGGTAGTTCACTCTCTTCGCAATAGCCCGATCCCCCCAGCACCTCCATCGCTTCAGCGACGAAGGCGATCCCGGATTTGCAGACCGCAAATTTTGCCGCGGGCGTGAAAAGCCTTGCCCACAGCGCTTCCTGCGCATCACCGCGTCTGTCCCAGGCACGCGCCAGGCGGAACAGAAAGGCGGTTTGCCCTTCCAGCCGCAGCGCCATTTGCCCCAGAACCTGACGCATCATCGGTTGATCGACCAGATTTTTGCCAAATGCCTGGCGCTGCAGAGCATGATACAGGGCGACTGAATAAGCCCGGCGCATCAGCGCATGGCTGCCCAGCGCGCAGTCAAAGCGGGTCAGGCCCCCCATCTTAAGAATCTGACGGATGCCATCGCCCTCTTCCCCGATCGGCCAGCCGCAAGCATTGTAAAACTCAACCTCGCCACTGGCGTTCGCGCGGTTACCTAATTTATCTTTCAGCCTTTCCAGGCGTACGCCGTTACGCTGACCGTCCGGCAGCAGGCGCGGGACAAAAAAGCAAGAGAGTCCCGCCGGCGCCTGCGCCAGCACCAGATGAGCATCGCTCTGCGGTACCGAGAAAAACCATTTATGACCGATAAGATGATAAAAGCCTTCGGCGGTTTTTTCCGCACGCGTCGTGTTGCTCAGGACATCGGATCCCCCCTGCTTTTCCGTCATCCCCATTCCGATAAGCAGCCCTCGCTTCTGGTTACCCGGCGCCAGATGCGGATCGTAGCGATCGCTTAGGAGCGGCGATAGCCAGTCGCTAAAAGCCCCGTGTAAGGAGCGCTGCAGCATTGGAATAGCGGCAAAGGTCATCGTGACGGGGCACAGGGTTCCCGCCTCGACTTGCGCATGCAGCATAAAGCGGGCAGCGCGGGCAACGAAGGCGCCTTCGCGAGCGTCATCCTGCCAGGCAAGGTTATGCACCCGGTTAGCGCATAATCCTTGCATCAGCAGATGCCAGGCGGGATGGAAACGAACATCGTCAAGCCGCGATCCCGTCGCATCATAGCGCAATAGTTCCGGCGGATTACCGTTAGCCAGACGCCCCAGCTCCAGCGATTCTGCCGTCCCCAGCTGTTGGCCAATACTCGCCAGCAGATCGCCATCCCAGCCCGCGCCTTCGCGGACAACGGCTTCACGCAGGGCGGTATCGGACAGGAATAAGTTGCTGTTACACAGCGGCGCGGGTTGATTAAATACGGTATGAGTTTGCCAGTGCATGATGTTTCCCTCCTTCAATGGCTCTGCCGATAAGTATGGACAACGGCGCACTTTCCGTCAGAGAACTCTGTTATAAAGTTCTCTCACAATCTGAAAGGGAATTTCATGATTCATTTAATTATTGAAGATCGGGAAAACGCACTGACCTATATTCCGCTTATCCGTCGGCATCTACCCCATCTGGCGATTAACGCCATCAAGCAGAACCTGAACGCTTCGGGCTACGTTACCTCATTTGATGAAAGCAAAATTTGCGACGATATCCTTGAAGAGCAGAATCCTGTTGGAAATTTTCTCAATCTCATCAAGATATTAAAAAATCGGGGCGCGCAGCTTAAATTCATCGAGCAAACGGGAGATGAACCAGGAGAGGCGTTATCCTTAAGCCAGCTATTGAACTATGTGGAAAGAGGTCTGGAAATCGCCCGTCAGACGGAACGAGAAGATGAACAGGCAAGACGAAGATAAGCCATCCCGGAGAATGGCTTATACAGGAAGAAGAGATTAGCTGCGCTGACGCACCGCTTCAAACAGGCAAATCCCGGTGGCGACCGATACGTTCAGCGACGAGACGCTGCCGGCCATCGGAATGCTGATCAATTCGTCGCAGTGCTCGCGGGTCAGGCGTCGCATGCCTTCACCTTCCGCGCCCATCACCAGCGCCAGCGAACCGGTCATCTTGCTCTGGAACAGCGTATGGTCGGCTTCACCCGCGGTACCGACGATCCAGACGTTCTCTTCCTGCAGCAGACGCATGGTGCGTGCCAGGTTGGTGACGCGAATGAGCGGAACGTTCTCCGCCGCGCCGCAGGCGACTTTTTTCGCCGTGGCATTCAGCTGCGCGGAGCGATCTTTGGGCACAATCACCGCATGTACGCCTGCAGCATCAGCGCTACGCAAACAGGCGCCGAGGTTGTGCGGATCGGTCACGCCGTCGAGGATCAAAAAGAATGGCTGATCGAGAGAAGCGATCAGATCCGGCAGATCGTTCTCCTGATACTGACGTCCGGGCTTCACGCGGGCAATAATTCCCTGATGAACGGCGCCTTCGCTTTTCTCATCGAGAAACTGGCGGCTGGCGACCTGAATCACTACGCCCTGTGCTTCCAGAGCATGGATCAGCGGCATAAGGCGCTTATCCTCACGGCCTTTCAGAATAAAGACTTCCTGAAAACGCTCAGGTGCGCGCTCCAGCAGTGCCTGCACCGCGTGGATGCCGTAAATCATTTCACTCATTTATCTACTCGTTTTAGGTTCTGTTATCAGTTCCCTTCACCCCGACCACTGCGGAATAACGCAAGAAGCCAGGGTAAAGGAAATCTCATTACTCAGCTATTTTCTTTTTCGCCGCGCGCCTGGCTTTGGTCGCAGCAGCTATCTTTTGGGTTTTCGCCGACGGCTTCTTCGCTTTCTTCTCGCCTTTTGGCTGAGCGGCCTTCGGCTGGGATTGACCTTTCGGTTTACGGAATGCGCTATCCGGCTCGAAGTTTACCTGCTTACCAGCCTGGCGGCGACGTCCGGAAGCTTTACCTGCCGCCCCTTTCTTCGCCTTTTCACGCTCGGTCTTACCGACGTTGCGCGGGGCGCGCTCGCTGGAGATAAGCGAGAAATCAATTTTACGCTCATCCATATTCACCGCTTCAACGCGTACTTCAACGCGATCGCCCAGACGATAGGTTTGACCGCCGGATTCACCGATCAGACGCTGTCCTACCTGGTCGAAACGGTAGTAATCGTTATCAAGGGAAGAGACGTGCACCAGACCATCGATAAATAGTTCATTAAGACGTACGAAGAAACCAAAGCCGGTCACGCTGGCAATCACGCCCTTAAAGACGTTACCGACCTGATCCAACATGAAATCACACTTCAACCAGTCCGAGACATCGCGCGTCGCTTCATCAGCACGGCGCTCGGTCATCGAACAGTGCGCCCCCAGTTGCAGCATCTCATCCATGCTGTAGTGCCAGCCGCCGGTCTCAGTGCTATTACCTTTATGCCCTTGCTCTTTCGCCAGTAAATACTTGATCGCGCGATGCAGCGACAGGTCAGGATAGCGGCGAATCGGCGAAGTAAAGTGAGCGTAAGATTGCAGCGCCAGACCAAAGTGGCCGCGGTTTTCCGGATCGTATACTGCCTGTTTCATCGAGCGCAGCAGCATAGTTTGCAGCATCTCAGCGTCAGGACGGTCGGCGATAGACTCCAGTAATTGCGCATAGTCGCGCGGCTCCGGCTTGTTGCCGCCAGGCAGCTCAAGCCCCAGCTCTGCAAGAACCGAACGGAATGCGGTAATCGCTTCGGTGCTTGGTTTGTCATGGATACGGAACAGCGCCGGCTCCTCGGCCTTCTCAACGAAGCGCGCCGCGGAAATGTTCGCCAGGATCATGCACTCTTCAATCAGCTTGTGCGCGTCGTTACGCTGAGTCTGCTCAATACGTTCAATACGACGTTCAGCATTAAAGATGAATTTAGCTTCTTCACTCTCAAATGAGATACCGCCACGCTCTTCACGCGCGCCGTCCAGCACTTTGTAGAGGTTGTGTAGCTCTTCAATGTGCTTGACCAAAGGCGCGTACTGCTCACGCAGATCCCGATCGCCCTGCAGCATATGCCAGACTTTGGTATAGGTCAGACGGGCATGAGAGCTCATCACCGCTTCGTAGAATTTGAAGCCGGTGAGACGACCCTTAGCCGAAATCGTCATTTCACAAACCATACAGAGTCTGTCGACCTGAGGATTCAGTGAGCACAGGCCGTTAGAGAGTACTTCAGGCAGCATGGGAACGACCTGCGACGGGAAGTAGACCGAGGTGCCGCGGCTGCGCGCCTCGCCATCCAGCGGCGTGCCAGGACGCACGTAGTAGCTCACATCGGCAATCGCCACCCACAGACGCCAGCCGCCGCCGCGTTTCTTCTCGCAGTACACGGCATCATCAAAGTCACGGGCATCTTCGCCATCAATAGTAACCAGCGGCAGATTACGCAAATCCACGCGACCGGCTTTCGCTTCTTCCGGTACCTGCTCTTTCAGGCCAGCAACCTGTTTTTCTACTGCTGGCGGCCAGACGTAGGGGATTTCATGGGTGCGCAGGGCCATATCGACCGCCATGCCGGTACCCATGTTGTCGCCGAGGACCTCAACAATTTTGCCGACCGCTTTGGTGCGCCGGGTTGGACGCTGGGTCAGCTCAACTACCACTACAAAGCCCATCCTCGCGCCCATGATCTCTTCGGGAGGAATCAGGATATCGAAGCTCAAGCGGCTGTCATCAGGCACAACGAAGCCTACGCCCGCTTCGGTAAAGTAGCGGCCCACGATCTGGCTGGTTTTGGGCACCAGCACGCGGACGATACGCGCTTCCCGGCGGCCTTTACGGTCGGCGCCTAACGGCTGCGCCAGTACCTGATCGCCGTGAATGCAGGTTTTCATCTGCTCGGACGACAAATAAAGGTCATCTTTACGGCCTTCAACGCGCAGGAAGCCATAACCGTCGCGGTGGCCAATAACGGTCCCCTTTAGCAGATCGAGACGTTCCGGCAGCGCATAGCACTGACGACGCGTAAAGACCAGTTGACCATCGCGTTCCATTGCGCGCAGTCTGCGGCGCAATGCTTCTTGTTGTTCTTCGCCTTCAATATTCAGCTCAATTGCCAGCTCATCTCGGCTGGCCGGTTTTTCACGTTTTGCTAAATGATCGAGGATAAATTCCCGGCTCGGGATTGGATTAGCGTATTTTTCAGATTCGCGGTCCAGGAAAGGATCTTGTGACATGTCGGTTCCTCCGTTGTCATCTCCAGTGAAGTTTACGTCACTCCACCAGTAATAATTTATAAAGCGGTTGATTCTTTTCAACCAAATCGGCCAGCGTGTAGTTATCCAGTTCCTTGAGAAAACTTTGCGCGGCTTCAGCAAGCGCCTGTTTCAGACGACAGGCGGGCGTAATATGGCAAAATTCACTGCTGCAGTTGACTAAAGAGAGCGGCTCCAGATCGCGAACCACATCACCCACGCGAATCATATTTGCCGGTTTCCCCAGACGAATTCCGCCGTTCTTTCCCCGAACCGCCGTCACATAACCCACGCGGCTCAGCTGATTGATTATCTTAACCATATGATTACGGGAAACGCCGTAAACCTCCGTCACTTCGGAGATACTGGTCATTCTTCCATCCGGCAGCGACGCCATATAAATCAGCGCGCGTAGTCCGTAATCAGTGAAACTCGTTAACTGCACAATCAACCTCAGGGAAAAGAAAAACAGAGTGCGTCGGTAGACGTAATTACTATTGATGATAAACCAGCCAGCGCTCAGGCCGCTAATTTATTTAAATGGGGCGGGCGAACAGCAAAAACAAGAGGCGCCTGAACGGCGCCCCTGGAGATAATTATGCGTCGAAAGGATCGCGCAGAATCATCGTCTCGGTACGGTCAGGACCGGTAGAGATAATATCAACCGGTACGCCGGTCAGCTCTTCAATGCGGGCGATGTAGTTCAGCGCTGCCTGCGGCAGACCGCTGCGCTCTTTCACACCGAAGGTGGTTTCAGACCAGCCCGGCATTGTTTCATAAACCGGCTCAATACCTTCCCAGTTGTCGGCAGCCAGCGGAGTGGTGGTCACTTCACGGCCATCCGGCATACGGTAGGCAACGCAGATTTTAACTTCTTTCAGGCCGTCCAGGACGTCAAGCTTAGTCAGGCAGAAACCAGACAGGGAGTTAATCTGCACCGCGCGGCGTATCGCAACGGCATCCAGCCAACCGGTACGACGACGACGGCCGGTGGTGGCGCCAAACTCGTTACCCTGTTTACACAGGAACTCGCCGGTTTCATCAAACAGCTCAGTCGGGAACGGGCCTGCGCCTACGCGAGTAGAGTAGGCTTTGATAATACCCAGAACGTAATCAACATAACGCGGGCCCAAACCGGAGCCGGTCGCCACGCCACCTGCGGTGGTGTTGGAAGACGTTACGTACGGATAGGTACCGTGGTCGATATCAAGCAGCGTACCCTGCGCGCCTTCAAACATGACGAAATCGCCACGCTTACGCGCCTGGTCAAGCAGATCGGAAACATCAACCACCATGGAGGTCAGGATGTCGGCAATCGCCATCACGTCATCCAGAACTTTCTGGTAATCAACCGCTTCAGCTTTATAGAAATTCACCAGCTGGAAGTTGTGATATTCCATCACCTCTTTCAGTTTGTCAGCGAAGGTAGCTTTATCAAACAGATCGCCAACGCGCAGACCGCGGCGAGCCACTTTATCTTCGTAAGCCGGGCCGATACCGCGACCGGTCGTACCGATAGCTTTCGCGCCGCGCGCTTTCTCACGCGCAACATCCAGCGCAACATGATATTCGAGGATAAGCGGACAAGCTTCAGAAAGCAGCAGACGCTCGCGAACAGGGATACCACGGTCTTCCAGACCTTTCATCTCTTTCATCAGCGCAGCCGGAGACAGCACCACACCGTTACCGATGATGCTGGTGACATTCTCACGAAGAATTCCTGATGGAATGAGATGGAGGACGGTTTTTTCACCGTTGATTACGAGAGTATGGCCGGCGTTGTGACCGCCCTGATAGCGCACAACATATTTAGCCCGTTCAGTCAGGAGATCGACGATCTTCCCTTTACCTTCGTCACCCCATTGGGTGCCCAGTACGACGACGTTGTTACCCATTTTTCAAAATCACCGTTTGCTTAAAAATGGATTCTACCATCGCTTTTTCAGAGTTACAGCACTTTTTGCACTCAAAAGACGGTAAATTAGTCTACTTTGCGCTCAGCCAATCGTTTTCCTCAACATGTAGTAGATGACGATGCCGGCAACCACAAGTCCCCCGCCAAAGCGGCGTAATAAATTATCCGGTAGCTGGCTCATCGTGGCGACCATACGGCGCCATGCGCGGGGATAAAGCAGCGGTCCAAGCCCTTCAAGTACTAAAACCAGCGCCAGTGCCAACCAGATTGTTGAGTTCATTATTCACCTTTATTTAAATGCAGCCAGTACAGCACCAGTCGCTCACTCGCGTTGAGTTGCACTCACTTCACATTCTCCGCTATTTCATCAATGTTATGAACCGGCTTTATGAAATGAAATACATAACAACCTGTTTTTTCTTAATTTCAATGATCGATTAGCGTACTAACCCCAGAAACGAAGATAATGAATTAAGCGCTGGTTTTATAAATGAAGCATTCTCGCAAAACGTAGCATCCGTGGGTTCATTGAATAAAAAACACCGCGGTAATTAATCGCTTTCATCATGTAAAAAAGGCGCCCCGATGGACGCCTTTTTGCATACTCATTGCTTATCAGCGAGTCGCTGCCGCTGGAGATTTCATATAGCGGAAGAAATCACTGTCCGGACTGAGAACCATCACGTCCTGATTGCTCTTGAAGCTGTTCTCGTACGCACGCAGGCTACGGATAAAGGCGTAGAATCCTGGATCCTGACTGAATGCATCAGCAAACAGTTTTGCGGATTCCGCATCGCCTTCACCGCGCAGGATACGCCCCTGGCGCTCGGCTTCCGCCAGCGTTTTGGTGACTTCATAGTCCGCAGTCGCGCGCAGTTTTTCAGCTTCTTCCTGACCCTGTGAGCGATGGCGACGAGCTACCGCTTCACGCTCAGCGCGCATACGGTTGTAGATCGCTTCAGACACTTCAGCAGGCAGGTTGATCTGCTTAATACGAACGTCGACGACTTCAATACCCAGCGCCGCCATACTGTTCGGGTTGATCACCTGAACCTTACCGTTCGTTTCTGCTTCAACTCGCTCCGCCGCTTTGGCAATTGCATCATCGGCAGCCGGCGTACTGACTTCATCTTCTGTGCCCGCAGAGCCTGAGTTCAGGGCATCGCGCACTTCCAGGGTCAAACGACCGCGGGAGTCGGTCACGATGTCTTTCACATCCAGACGACCAATTTCAGAACGCAGACGGTCGGAGAATTTACGCTTCAACAGTACTTCGGCCTGGGAGACGTCACCACCGCCGGTAGCCAGGTAGTAACGGCTAAAGTCGCTGATGCGCCACTTGATATAGGAGTCAACGATCAGGTCCTTTTTCTCTTTGGTAACAAAGCGGTCGGCCTGATTGTCCATCGTCTGAATACGCGCATCGAGCATCTTCACGGATTCAATAAATGGAATCTTGAAGTGAAGGCCAGGCGCATACACCAGCGGTTTGTTTTCATCGTCGCGCAGAACTTTACCAAAACGCAGCGTGATACCGCGCTCGCCCTCTTTGACAACAAAGATGGACATATAGAGCACCACCAGCACGATGACAATTATCGCGATAACAGATTTACGCATCGTTATTCCCCCTGACGCTGGTAGTCGTTACGCTGCGCGTTGGCGCGGCGTTGGTCCATAATGGTGCCTCCCGTAGAGGTAGAAGCGTTACTGGCGCTGCTTGAGCTGGATGCAGGCGGCAGACGCAGCAGATCGCTTGCGCCACTGCTATCACTCTTTGCCGCTGGCGCGCCAGCGCCTTTCAGCATCTGATCCAGAGGCAGAACCATCAGGTTGTTCCCCTTATCGTTAACCAGCACTTTGCGAGTATGGCTCAGCACTTTTTCCATGGTTTCGATATACAGACGCTCGCGGGTGATTTCCGGAGCCGCTTTATACTCAGGCAGAATTTTTGCAAAGCGAGCCACTTCACCCTGCGCTTCAAGAACGGTCTGGGTCTTGTACGCACGAGCCTCTTCAAGGATACGCTGCGCCTGACCGTTAGCCCGTGGCTGAACTTCGTTGGTGTAAGCTTCCGCTTCACGAATGTACTGCTGTTCGTTTTCACGTGCGGCAATCGCATCATCAAATGCGGCTTTCACTTCCTCCGGCGGACGCGCCGTCTGGAAGTTGACGTCCAGCAGGGTGATACCCATGTTATACGGACGAATCGTCTCTTCCAGCTCACGCTGGGTATCGCTACGAATGACGGTACGCCCTTCGGTCAGGATACGGTCCATCGTGTATTTACCAATAACGCCACGCAGCGCGCTGTCGGTTGCCTGACGCAGGCTGTCGTCAGCGCTGGTCACGCTAAACAGATAGCGTTCCGGGTCGGTCACGCGGTACTGTACGTTCATCTCAACGCGCACGACGTTTTCGTCTGACGTCAGCATGACGCCAGAGGCCGCCAGTTCGCGCACCGACTCAACGTTAACCGCCTGAACGTTATCAATGAAGGTGGGTTTCCAGTTAAGGCCAGGCTCAACCAGATGGCTAAATTTACCAAAGCGAGTGACGACGCCACGTTCAGCTTCTTTAATGGTATAGAAACCGCTGGCTGCCCAGATAATAACCGCAGCGGCGGCAACGATGCCGACGATACGTCCGCCCATAGGCCCGCGTGGTCCCTGTGAGCCGCTACCGCCGCCCAGTCCACCTTTTCCGCCGCCCAGGCCGCCAAGTTTTTTACTTAGCTTACGGAAGATATCATCCAGATCGGGAGGTCCCTGCTCGCGACCACCTTTGTTGCCATTTCCCCCAGAGTTGCCGCCTTGGTTATTGCTGCTTCCCCACGGGTCGCGGTCCTGTCCGTTATTACCGGGCTGATTCCACGCCATGTATATGCTCCATATTTGTTTTTGATATCCCCACAGGGGTTAATATCTTCAGGCAAGCTGCAAGGTCAAATCACGTATTCAACCAGCGCTGGCTCTTGTTTACAGAGGCGACGCCAGTCAACGATCGGCATGCGCACCTGCAGACCAACGCTACCGTCATCCTCCATCCACTCTTTCTCTATCGCCTGAAGCTGATAGAATCGGCTTCTCAACCGGCCTTCCTGCGGCGGCAGGCGCAGCGTATGCTGAGCCACTTCACCAGAGAGCCGTTCCGTCAAAGCCTGAAAAAGCAGCGGTACGCCAACCCCGGTCTGGGCGGAAAGCCAGACCCGAATCGGTTTGTTTTCTTCATCCCGATCGATACGCGGCTCAAAATCATCCAGCATGTCGATTTTATTCATGACCAGCAGCGCCGGGATCTCATCGGCCTCGATTTCCGCGAGTACCGTATTTACTGCGTCAATATTTTCCTGCACGCGAACATCCGCCGCATCAATGACATGCAGCAGCAGCGTCGCCTGGCGCGTCTCCTGGAGAGTCGCTTTAAACGCGGCCACCAGATCGTGCGGCAGATGACGAATGAAACCTACGGTATCCGCCAGCACGGTTTCGCCAACATCAGGGACATCGATGCGGCGCAGCGTCGGATCCAGAGTGGCGAACAGCTGGTTCGCTGCATAGACCTCAGCTTCAGTTATCTGATTGAACAGCGTGGATTTACCGGCGTTGGTATAACCGACCAACGACACGGTGGGAATATCGGCTTTGGCCCGTGACCGCCGTCCTTGCTCGCGCTGTTTTTCAACTTTTTCCAGTCGCGACAGGATCTGCATAATACGGTTACGCAGCAATCGGCGGTCAGTTTCGAGCTGGGTTTCACCCGGGCCGCGCAAACCAATCCCGCCTTTCTGTCTTTCAAGGTGGGTCCAGCCGCGAACGAGGCGAGTCGCCATGTGGCGCAGCTGCGCCAGCTCAACCTGCAGTTTCCCTTCGTGGGTACGCGCTCGTTGGGCAAAAATATCTAAAATCAGGCCGGTGCGATCGATAACCCGACATTCGCATAAGCGTTCGAGATTTCGTTCCTGCGCCGGACTCAGGGCATGATCGAAGAGCACGACCGATGCACCGGTCGCTTTTACGGCTTCCGCAATTTCGACAGCTTTACCTTCACCAACAAAATACTTCGGGTGCGGTGCTTTACGGCTACCGGTAATCACCTGCATTGCTTCGACACCGGCGGAAGAGGCCAGAGTTTCAAACTCCTGGAGATCTTCCATATCTTTGTCTTGCGAAAAATAGATGTGTACCAGTACCGCCTGCTCACCGGCATCATAACGGTCAAACAAGCGTAAACCCCTTATAAAATACCAGCGGGGAACGCAGAAAACCTGGCTCCCCGACGTGGAAAAACAGCATCTGCCTTATTCGGCGTCTTCGCTGTCTTGCTGCGGTGCAGAAGAACCCTGCGCACCACCACCGTGGTGATAGTTGTTAGTACCGCCGCCAGCATTGTTGCTGTGGTGTGACACCGGGCGAGACGGAACAACGGTAGAAATTGCGTGCTTATAGACCATCTGGCTGACCGTGTTTTTCAACAGGATCACGAACTGATCGAAAGACTCAATTTGCCCTTGCAGCTTAATACCATTCACCAAATAAATAGAAACCGGAACACGTTCCCGACGCAAAGCGTTCAGGAACGGATCTTGTAAAGATTGCCCCTTAGCCATTCTCTCTTTTCCTTATATGTATGCTTGTTTTGTACTCAGAACCTTACGATTCTTAAAAATTACGCACGATACCGTTCAATTGTACACGTTCAGTCCAGGCTAGCACCAACAACCTGTAATACTTTGTTGAACGCTTGTTCAGGTTGTTCACTGTCTAACCAGTGAATACCTTCCCAACCGCGCAGCCAGGTAACCTGACGTTTAGCTAACTGTCTCGTGGCGCAAACACCTCGATAAACCATTTCATCATACGGGATCTCGCCATTAAGGTAAGACCACATCTGGCGATATCCGACACAACGAATGGAAGGCATATCCGTATGCAAATCTCCCCGGGCAAAAAGCGCCCGCACTTCTGCTTCAAAACCTGAAGCCAACATCTGATGAAAACGCTGTTCTATGCGCTGATGGAGCAGTTCACGGCTCGCCGGGGCGATGGCGAACTGGTGCACCTTATACGGCAGAGCATCACCTGACGTTTGCGTCAGCTCCGTTAAAGTTTTACCCGAAATGAAAAAAACTTCCAGTGCTCGGGAAAGTCTTTGCGGATCATTTGGATGAATACGCGCTGCGGCAACGGGATCTATTTCCTGTAGCTGCTGGTGTAACGCGTTCCATCCCTGCTCTGCGGCCTGTTGCTCAATCCGCGCTCTGACCTGCGGATCTGCCGAAGGCAAAGGCGACAATCCTTCCAGCAACGCTTTGAAATACAACATTGTTCCGCCAACCAGTAGCGGAATACGCCCGGCCGCAACCATATCAGCCATCTCTGCCAGCGCATCGCGACGGAAATCCGCCGCGGAATAAGCCTCGGCCGGGTCCAGAATATCCAGCAGGCGATGCGGCGCAGCGCTCAGCTCCGCGGCATCGGGCTTGGCCGTACCGATATCCATCCCTCGATAGATTAGGGCTGAATCAACGCTAATCAACTCTACTGGCAAAACTTTACGCAGGGCGATAGCCAATGCGGTTTTACCAGAGGCCGTCGGGCCCATTAAAAATATTGCCTTAGGCAGGCTTGCCTCGGTTACATTACTCATCTTTCAGGGCATTCATCGCCGAATGTAAATCAACAGGTTGTAACAGGCCACCCGGCGGCGCTTTAACCAGCTGCGGACATAAACGCTCGATATCCGCCAGGACGGCAATCGCCTGCGCCATATTCCACTGCGCATGTTCGCTCGCCAGATTACGCGCTATCCACTGAGCAATATTGTCGGCGTCGCATGTTTTTTGCTGCGCCAGGTAGCCTATCAGTTCAGGAATCAAGATTTGTAAATTTTGTTGTCTTAAGGGTAAAGGCACTGCGCGGATCGTCACGTAGTGCGCATCGGACTGCAGTTCAATACCGACTTCTGCCAGCGCCGACTGCGCCTGCTCAAGCGCGTCCTTTTCTGCCCCGGACACTTTTATCCGCAGCGGGATAAGCAGCGGCTGGGCACAGACCGCCTCCGCGCCCGGCGTTAGCTGCGCCTGGCGTAGCCAGCGCTCGGCAACCGGCAGGGCCAGCAGCGCAAGCTTGCCATCGCGCTCCAGCAGCGCACAGTCGTTATCGACGATCGTCAGCACGCGGCCAAAACTTTGGCTATGGCCTGCCAGGCCTTCCGCTACCGGCGCAGGAGATTTTGGTTTTCGCTCCGCGGCCGGAGTATCCAGCAGTTGGCGATAGAGCGCCCCCTGCTGTTTTTGATAACCTGGCTGCGCATGCGGCCAGCCGGCTCCGCCAGATGACCCCGTGGCAGCGGATTCTCGCGAGCCGCCGGTGCTGGTATTAAAGCGCGGCGCGACGGGCTCGTCACGATAACGGGGAGCGGCAGTTTCACGCGCAACGGCGGGCTGGGCAAAATGATTGCCGCCTGCCGCAATGCGGTTTTCAGGCACCTGACGCGGCGCGGGCTCTGCGCCCTCTTCTGCCAGGGGAGCGTTCAGTTGCTGCTGCAGAACGCTTAGCACGCCTTGATAGATAAAATCGTGCACCAGGCGCGACTGATGAAAACGCACCTCATGCTTGGCCGGGTGCACGTTCACATCCACCTGATGCGGATCTATCTTCAGGTACAGCACAAAAGCGGGCTGCTGATCGGCGCCCAGTTTGTCTTCGCAGGCCTGACGGATCGCGTGATTAATCAGGCGATCGCGCATCATCCGTCCGTTGACATAGCAATACTGAATCTCCGCCAGCGTCGGATTGGTATGCAGAGGATCGGCCACCCAGCCGCTGAGGGTCAGGTCGCCGTGCTGCCACTCGATAGCCAGAGCATGTTCGAGAAACGGCAAACCGCAGATTGCGCCCAGACGCCGTTCGCGCTGGCCATCCTGCGATACCGCCCGGTACTGGCGCACGGCCTTTCCGTTGTGGCTGAGGTTAATGGTCACGTCAAAGCGCGCCAGCGCGATGCGCCGTACGATCTCGTCGATATGGCCAAACTCGGTTTTCTCAGTACGCATAAACTTGCGCCGGGCGGGGGTGTTATAAAACAGATCCAGTACTTCCAGCGTCGTACCCACCGGGTGCGCCGCCGGCTTCACGGTTACCGCCTGATCGCGTCCTTCGGCATAGGCCTGCCAGGCCTCCTGCTGATCCTCGGTACGCGAGGTCAACGTCAGGCGAGCGACTGAGCTGATACTGGCCAGGGCTTCGCCGCGAAAACCGAGGCTAATTATCGCTTCAAGATCATCAAGCGAAGCAATTTTACTGGTCGCGTGGCGAGCCAGCGCCAGCGCCAGCTCGTCTTTTTTAATGCCGCAGCCGTTATCGCGGATGCGGATTAACTTCGCGCCGCCGCGCTCAATATCAATATCGATGCGCGTCGCCCCGGCATCGAGGCTATTTTCCACCAGCTCTTTAACCACCGACGCCGGTCGTTCCACCACTTCACCTGCGGCAATCTGGTTGGCGAGCTGCGGCGGTAGAACCTGAATCGGCATGGCCGTCTCCTTAATTTAACAGCGTCCCATCTGACGAACCTGCGCTGGCAGTCTGCGCGGCTGCCCCGCGCGGCGCGGATTGTAGAGGATGTTGCATAAAGTAGTTACGCAGACCGTTATAAATGGCCTCTGCGACCTGCTGTTGATAAGCATCGCTCCCCAGCAGCCGCTCTTCGCCGTTATTACTGATAAACCCCGTTTCCACCAGGATTGACGGGATATCCGGCGAGCGCAGTACGCCGAGGCTGGCATGTTCAGGACGACGCTTATGTAAATCGCCGATCCGCTGCAGCTGGCTCAGCACGTTAGTCGCCACATCATACCCGACGCGCTGGGAATGGCCGAACTGTAAATCCAGCACCGCCTGGCTCAGGTAAGGGTCCGACTGGCTGTTGGCCAACACATCGCCTGCACCGCCCAGCAGTTCGGATTGTTTCTCATGTTGCTCGAGCCAGCCGGCCATTTCGCTGTTCGCGCGACGGTTGGAAAGCACCCAAACCGATGCTCCGGTAGCATCGCGATTCGGTGCAGCGTCGGCGTGAATCGAGACAAGGAAATTGGCGTTTTGCTTACGCGCGACGTCAGAACGCCCCATTACTGAAATGAAATAATCGCCGTCGCGCGTCAGCACGGGTTTGAACTGAGGATCGGCATTCAGCAGCGCGCGGAGCTTACGCGCAATAGCAATGGTCACATTCTTCTCTTTAGTGCCGTTCGGACCAATCGCTCCCGGATCCTGGCCACCGTGACCGGCATCAATGGCGATAATCACTTTATCGTCGGTAGAAACGGTACGTGCCGCAGGACGCGTTACGCTGGTCGTACTGGTCACCGCAGTCAGGCGGTCGTTATCGGCTTTAAACGGGTTGCGCGCCGGCTCGCTCGGACGCACGGGCTGCGCCACGGGCCGTTCTGCCTGTTTCACCACGACACGCGGTGGCGGAGGCGGAGGCGGTTCATCGGCATTAATCGTAAACACCACGGTATAGTAAGAACCGTTCTGCTGTTTCACCGCGCGCGTTTTGCCGTCGGCGGTTAAATCCACCAACAGACGCAGCGACTGGGTATCCTGCGGCGCTCCGGAACGAATGCTTTTTACCAGATTATTGCCGCTAAACTGCAGCGGCAAGCCCTGGAGTACGCCGCTCTGTTTGATATCCAGCGCGACGGTGCGTTTGCCCTGCGGGCTAAACGAATATTCAGGGTCGCCGATAAAACTTATGGTAATACGGGCCTGCCGATCGCCATTTGAGACCTGGATATCGGATAAACTTGCCGCAGTGGCCTGAATGCTGAACAGCATCAGTGCGGCGGTCAGCCAACTGGTTAAGCGATACATCATCCCGTCGTCCTTCAGGCTAATTAGCCAAACGCGCCAATAAAGACTCACCCAATGAGGAGACCGCAGTTACGCGCGCCTCACGCCCTTGAGCCTGATATTCAAGGTGAATTTCAACATCCGGTTCCGGCAGTACGCCTGTACCCTGCTGCGGCCATTCCACCAGGCAGATGGCGTCGTCGGTAAAATAATCGCGGATCCCCATAAACTCGAGCTCTTCAGGGTCCGCCAGGCGATAGAGATCGAAGTGATAGACCATCAACTTATCGAGACTATAAGGCTCGACAAGGGTATAGGTCGGGCTTTTAACGTTGCCGCGGTGACCGAGAGCCTGAAGGAAACCGCGGCTAAAGGTCGTCTTACCCGCCCCTAAATCGCCGTACAAATAGATGACCGTCGCGCCAGTGCATGCCTGCGCTACGCGGTTGCCAAGGCTGAGAGTTGCCTGCTCGTCGGGTAAAGGAATCACTCGATTAATCATGGTCTACGTCAATCACATCCGGGTTAACAACACGCCTGAGCGTGGAAAAAAGATCGGTCGCCAGCATGCCGCGGGTGCCGTATCTGGCCGCCAGACGATCGGCGGCTTCGCCATGAACAACGCATCCGGCGCAGGCGGCATCATACGGCGTCAGCTGCTGGCCTAACAACGCAGCAATTATGCCGGTCAGGACATCGCCCATTCCGCCGCTGGCCATTCCGGCGTTGCCGGCATCGATAATACCCGTCTCGCCAGCGTCACTCGCCACGATCGTACCTGCGCCTTTCAGCACTACGACGCCGCCATAACGTTTTACCAGACGTTGTGCAGAATGTAAGCGATCGCTTTCAATTTCTGCCGCACTCACGTTCAGCAGACGAGCGGCTTCGCCGGGATGCGGCGTCAGCACGCGATTGTGACGTTTATCGGGATTGATTGCCAGCAGGTTCAGCGCATCCGCATCCCAGACCATCGGTTTGCGAAAATTCTCCACCTGGCGCAGCGCATTTTTACCCCACTCGCCCTGCCCCAGACCCGGCCCAATCGCGACGACATCCGCCCATTGCAGGCTCTCTTCGAGAGAGCGGGAGGTCAGCTCATGGACCATCAGTTCAGGCCTGGCGGTCAGAATGGGCGCAATGTTGTCCCGGTGAGTCAGTACTCGCACCAGCCCGGCGCCCGCGCGCAGCGCCGCTTCACCGCTCATTCGTATGGCGCCCGCCGTCCCCGGTTCGCCGCCAATAATCACCAGCTTACCGTGGTCGCCTTTGTGCGACGTTGGGCGTCTGGGCGGTAGCCAGTCGGCAAGCTGCGAGGCATCGAAGCGATTGAGTGCCGTCGTCTGGCCTGCCAGCCAACCCTCAAGCCCCAGGGCGTGGTGATGCAAGCGGCCAACGACATCGCGAGCCTTGCCGGTCAGCAATCCGGGCTTAAGCGCGATAAAGGTGATGGTATGAGCGGCCTGGATAACCGCACCCGGCGTTGTCCCCGTCTGCGCATTCAGACCTGAGGGGATATCCAGCGCCACAACCGGCGCCGGATGGGCATTAACGCGCGCGATAAGCTCCGCAACGTTTTCCCGTGGAGCGCTCTGTAATCCGGTCCCGAGCAGGCCGTCAATAATTAGCGTGATATCTTCTGGCCAGGCGATGTCGGCGGCATGAATCGTACCGCCAGCGTTGAGCCACTCTTCACGCGCGGTACTGGCCTCTTCCGGCAGCGGCTTCTCGCTCTCCAGCGCCAGCAGCGTGACCTGAATACCTCGCGACTGCGCCAGGCGAGCCACCACGTAGCCGTCGCCGCCGTTATTGCCGTGACCGCAGAGAATCAGCCAGCACCGGTTTTCAGGATAGTGCTCGTAAGCCCGTTCAAAAGCCGCTTCGCCCGCACGACGCATCAGCTCGTATAACGTCAGCCCGAGAGCATCCGCCGCCTCTTTTTCCGCCCGCCGTAGCGCATCCGCCGACCAGATGATATGTGGTATACTGTCAGCGTTTTTCGTCATCGTATGGTCCATCATGTCACAGCCCCTCGATCTCAATCAGTTAGCGCAGCAAATCAAACAATGGGGCACAGAGCTGGGGTTCCAGCAGGTCGGTATTACCGATACCGATCTCAGCGCCAGCGAACCCAAACTGCAGGCGTGGCTGGATAAACAATACCATGGCGAAATGGAGTGGATGGCACGTCATGGCATGATGCGCGCGCGACCTCATGAACTCCAGCCCGGTACGCTCCGCGTGATTAGCGTCAGGATGAACTATCTTCCCGCTAATGCCGCTTTCGCCCGCACCCTGAAAGATCCCGCGTTGGGTTACGTTAGCCGTTATGCCCTTGGACGGGACTATCACAAGCTGTTACGTAATCGCCTGAAAAAATTAGGTGAGATGATTCAGGGGCAGTGTGCTTCGCTCAATTTTAGACCTTTTGTCGATTCCGCGCCGATTCTTGAACGCCCTTTAGCCGAAAAAGCGGGGCTGGGATGGACAGGTAAGCACTCACTCATCCTTAGCCGCGATGCCGGCTCGTTCTTTTTCCTCGGCGAATTGCTTATCGATCTCCCTCTTCCCGTCGACCAGCCCGTTGAAGAAGAGTGCGGACGCTGCATTGCCTGCATGACCATCTGCCCAACCGGCGCCATCGTCGAGCCCTATACCGTTGATGCCCGGCGCTGTATCTCCTATCTGACTATCGAACTGGAAGGCGCTATTCCGGAAGAATTTCGTCCGCTGATCGGTAACCGCATATACGGCTGTGATGACTGCCAGCTGATTTGCCCGTGGAACCGCTTCGCGCAATTAACCGATGAAGATGATTTCAGCCCGCGTCAGGCGCTGCATGCCCCGGCGCTGGTAGAACTGTTCGCCTGGAGCGAGCCCTGGTTTTTAAAAGTGACGGAAGGATCGGCCATTCGCCGTATTGGTCATCTGCGCTGGCTGCGTAATATCGCCGTTGCGTTGGGCAATGCGCCCTGGAATGAAGCGAACCTGCAGGCGCTGGAAAGCCGCCGGGGTGAGCACCCACTTCTCGACGAACATATCGAATGGGCGATTGCGCAGCAAATTGCAAAAAGAAATGCCAATGTGATTGAGGTGCAACTACCGAAAAAGCTACGGCTGGTCAGGGTGGTTGAAAAAGGGTTACCGCGCGACGCCTGATTCATTCACAGGGTGTGAATAAAAATAAAAACACATTGCGTTTCAACATGCAGACGTTCGTCAAGCGATCGAGTTAACACTTTGAAATGAAATTTTCTTATTATATTTCAACAATATAGATAAATACTATTTACATAGTGAAGTATTTTTCGGGATTAAGGCAAAAGATTAACCTGTGGATAAGTCTGTTCACAGTATTTTCTGGACAGGACGAAAATCATCCCCGGCGCGTGATTGCGCTGTGGATAAATCAGGTATAAGAAGAAATTTGGAGCGGGAAACGAGACTCGAACTCGCGACCCCGACCTTGGCAAGGTCGTGCTCTACCAACTGAGCTATTCCCGCTTGGGTATGGTGACTTTCAAATTTTGGAGCGGGAAACGAGACTCGAACTCGCGACCCCGACCTTGGCAAGGTCGTGCTCTACCAACTGAGCTATTCCCGCTTAATCTTTGTCTTTCAAGCCGCTTCTGCGTTAGCTGCCTTCACTCACTTTAGTCACTTACTTTAGTAAGCTCCTAAAGATTCGTTCAGTTGCTGCCTTGCTGCAACTCAAAATCCGGTGATTAGGATGGTACTTTCAAATTTTTGGAGCGGGAAACGAGACTCGAACTCGCGACCCCGACCTTGGCAAGGTCGTGCTCTACCAACTGAGCTATTCCCGCAAACTTCTGGCCATATTTCTATGGCGTCGTGATTTGCATTTCTGCTTCGTCACGGGAGGCGCATTATACGAGAATTCGATTTACCTGCAACCCCCCTGAAAGCAATTTTTTTCGTTTTTGATTTAAGTGACCACTTTATCGCCACATTCAGGCCTGTTTTGTCTAAATAAGCAGCAAATGCGGCAAAATGACTTTTTCCGGGCTCGCTAAAGGCGCAAAATCACTCAAGTTTACAGGCGGATATCGCCCGCTGACGGTCAACAACGATGATAACCAGGGAAATAAAATGAAAAAAGCGCTTACCGTCCTGCTGCTGGCTATGCTTGCCACAGGAACAGCATCGGCAACAACGCTACATTTTGGAACAACGACGGCCAACCCGCCGTTTGAAACCGTCAGTGGCAAAAACCAACCCACGGGTTTTGATATCGATTTGGCCAACGCGTTGTGCAAGCAGATGCAGGTCGAATGCAAATTTACTCCCCAGGGCTTCGATACTCTCATCCCGGCACTGCGCTTTAAGAAATTCGACGCCGTGATTGCCGGTATTGAAGTGATTCCAATGCGAGAAAAGCAGGTTGCATTCAGCCATCCCTATCGCCAGGAGCTCTCCGGTGCAATAGTTACAGCGAAAGACGCTGCCCATACCTTTGCCGATCTCAAAGATAAAAAACTCGGCGTCGTAAAGGGCACCATTCATCAGCACTACCTGCGTGATAAACAAAAAGCCGTGCACGTGCTGCCTTATGACAGCGATGAAAGCGCCCTGAACGCGCTGAAAGAAGGTGTGATTAGCGGAGTGATGGGCGATCAGGAGACCTTAACGAAATGGCTCGAGGATAATCCCGAATACGCGATTATGGACGAGCGCGCCACGGATCCCAGCTACTACGGTAAGCAGTACGCCATTGCGGTGCGTAAAGATGATCCTGAACTGCTGAATAATATCAATGCCGCTCTGGATGTCGTCAAAGCCTCGCCGGAATTCCAGGCGATGGAACAGAAGTGGTTTAAATAGTCAGACGTACTACCGGGGCGCTTCTGGCCCCGGCATAAGCATTAGAGCTTGATGAAGTGCTCGCGGTAGTAAGCCAGTTCCGCTACCGATTCGCGAATATCATCCATCGCCTGATGCGTTCCTTGTTTTTTAAAGCCGTCGAGAATTTCCGGCTTCCAGCGACGAGCCAGCTCTTTAAGCGTACTGACGTCAAGATAGCGATAGTGGAAATAGGCTTCCAGCTCAGGCATATATTTAAACAAGAATCGGCGATCCTGGCCGATGCTATTGCCGCAGATCGGTGACTTACCCGCCGGCACCCACTTTTTGAGGAATTCGATAGTCGCCAGTTCTGCCTCACGATCGCCCTGGGTACTCGCCTTCACCCGCTCCACCAGTCCGCTACCGGTATGGGTACGCACGTTCCACTCATCCATTAATGCCAGCTGCGCGTCTGACTGATGTACGGCAATCGTCGGCCCTTCCGCCAGAATGTTCAGATTCGCGTCAGTCACCAGGGTGGCGATTTCGATGATGCGATCGCGCTCCGGATCCAGCCCCGTCATTTCAAGATCGATCCAAATCAGGTTGTTTTCATCTGCACTCATGTTATTTTCCACCCTTCTTACGTCACTATATTCATCTAAAATAGCGTGTATCATAGAGGTTTTGCCCGTACAGGGCGACCAGGAGCCAGTTCGATTGAGTAAAAATAAACTCTCCAAAGGCCAACAGCGCCGCGTGAAGGCCAACCACCAGCGCCGCCTGAAAACGACTTCGGAGAAGGCCGATTTTGATGACAACCTTTTCGGTGAAAAATCCGAAGGGACCGTTATTAGCCGCTTTGGCATGCATGCCGATGTCGAATCCGCCGACGGTAGCGTCCACCGTTGCAATATACGCCGCACTATCCGTTCGCTGGTCACCGGCGATCGTGTGGTCTGGCGGCCAGGCAAAAGCGAAGCTGACGGCGTCAACGTCAAAGGCATCGTCGAGGCCGTGCATGAACGGACCTCCGTACTGACGCGCCCGGATTTCTATGACGGCGTCAAACCTATCGCCGCCAATATCAATCAGATTGTCATCGTTTCCGCCATCTTGCCTGAGCTTTCTCCGAATATTATCGACCGCTATCTGGTGGCCTGCGAAACGCTGAACGTCGAGCCGCTGATCGTGCTCAATAAAATCGATCTCCTGGATCAGGAGAGCATGGACTTCGTCAACGAGCAAATGGACATTTATCGCCATATTGGTTACCGCGTACTGATGGTCTCCAGCCGCACGCAGGATGGCCTGAAGCCGCTTGAAGAGGCGCTTACCGATCGTATCAGTATCTTTGCCGGGCAGTCTGGGGTAGGCAAATCCAGCCTGCTGAACGCGCTGCTGGGCCTGCAGGATGACCAAATCCTTACCAATGACGTTTCGGATGTCTCCGGACTGGGGCAGCACACCACTACGGCCGCGCGCCTGTACCACTTCCCGCACGGCGGCGATGTGATTGACTCGCCGGGGGTACGCGAGTTCGGCCTGTGGCATCTCGACGCGGAACAAATCACCCACGGCTTTGTCGAATTCCATGATTATTTAGGCCGATGCAAATACCGCGACTGCAAACACGATACCGATCCGGGCTGCGCCATTCGCGAAGCGGTGGAGAAGGGCGAAATCGCTGAAAGCCGGTTTGAAAACTACCATCGCATTCTGGAAAGCATGGCGCAGGTGCAGGTAAAAACGCGTAAAAGCTTTTCATCAACCGATGACTGACATTTAAGCTGAGCATCGTTAGAATCGTCCCCCTTTTTCAGGCCCCCGCCGACGCGCGGGGGTCAGGAACGACAAATAATGGCCTGGAGGCTACCTTGTTAAACGATCTTAAACTTTCACTGCAATACATTCTGCCTAAACTGTGGCTCACCCGCCTCGCAGGCTGGGGTGCACGCAAGCGGGCAGGCTGGCTGACAAAACTGGTCATCGATCTGTTCGTGAAATATTACAAGGTCGATATGAAAGAGGCGCAAAAGCCTGATACTGCCAGCTACCGGACCTTTAACGACTTTTTTGTTCGCCCGCTGCGCGATGACGTTCGTCCATTAAATACTGACCCGAACGTTCTGGTGATGCCCGCCGATGGCGTCATCAGCCAGCTCGGCGCTATTGAAGACGATAAAATTTTGCAGGCCAAAGGCCACAACTACAGTCTGGAAGCGCTGCTGGCCGGCAACTACCAGATGGCGGATCTGTTCCGAAACGGCAGCTTTGTCACTACCTATCTTTCCCCGCGCGATTACCACCGCGTGCACATGCCGTGCAACGGTATTCTGCGCGAAATGATCTACGTACCGGGAGATCTGTTCTCCGTAAATCATCTGACCGCGCAAAACGTGCCGAATCTGTTTGCCCGCAACGAGCGCGTCATCTGCCTGTTCGATACTGAGTTTGGCCCCATGGCGCAGATCCTGGTCGGCGCCACCATCGTCGGCAGCATCGAAACCGTGTGGTCCGGTACCGTCACGCCGCCGCGTGAAGGCATCATTAAGCGCTGGACCTGGCCTGCGGGCGAGAGCGAAGGTTCCGTCGCCCTGCTTAAAGGCCAGGAGATGGGCCGCTTTAAACTGGGTTCCACGGTGATTAACCTGTTTGCTCCGGGTCAGGTGAAGCTGGTTGAGCAGTTACAAAGCCTGTCGGTAACCAAAATAGGCCAGCCGTTGGCGATCGCGCCTGAAGCCGTGACGCCGGTCGAGCCCGCTCCGCTGGCAGTCGAAGAAGTCCGCGCTGAACACGCCGCCAGTCCGCTGGTTGACGATAAACAAGACGAAGGTTAATTCCTGAAAGAAAAGGTTACGCCGTGCGCCTGATATACACTTTCCTGTTGGCCTGGTGCCTCAGTTTCGGGGCGTACGCAGCGACAGCCCCGGATGCTAAACAGATAGCCCAGGAGCTGGAACAGGCGAAGGCGGCAAAGCCCGCCCAGCCTGAAACCGTCGAAGTCCTGCAGTCTGCCCTGAATGCGCTTGAGGAGCGTAATGCCTCCCTTGAGCGCACCCGCCAGTATCAGGACGTTATTGATAACTTCCCCAAACTGTCGCAAACCCTGCGCGCGCAGCTCAACAATCTCAGCGATGAGCCGCGCCAGGTCTCCACTACCCTCTCCTCCGATGCCCTGAACCAGGAGATTCTCCAGGTCAGCAGCCAACTGCTGGAAGCCAGTCGTAAAGCTCAGCAGGAGCAGGACCGCGCCCGCGATATCGCCGACTCGCTCAACCAGCTGCCGCAGCAACAGAGCGATGCCCGCCGCCAGCTGAATGAGGTCGAGCGCCGGATCGGCGCGCAAAGCAGCAATACGCCGCTGGCGCAGGCGCAAAATCTTGGTTTACAGGCGGAGTCCGCGCGGCTGAAAGCGCTGGTCGATGAACTGGATCTGGCGCAGCTTTCCGCCAATAACCGCCAGGAGCTATCACGGTTGCGATCCGAGCTGGCGCAGAAAGAGAGTGAGCAGCTCGACGCCTGGCTACAGGCATTAAGAAATCAGCTCAATAACCAACGGCAGCGCGAGGCGGAGAAAGCGCTGGAAAGCACCGAGCTGCTGGCGGAAAACAGCGAAAACCTGCCGCCGGATATCGTGGCGCAGTTCAAAGTGAACCGCGAACTGTCGCAAGCGCTAAACCAGCAGGCGCAGCGGATGGACTTGATCGCCTCTCAGCAGCGCCAGGCGACCAATCAAACCCTGCAGGTGCGTCAGGCTTTAAACACGCTCCGCGAGCAGTCCCAATGGTTAGGTTCTTCCAATCTGCTTGGCGAAGCCCTGCGCGCGCAGGTGGCGCGTCTGCCGGAAATCCCGCGACCGCAGCAGCTGGATACCGAAATGGCGCAGCTGCGCGTGCAGCGCCTGCGCTATGAGGATCAGCTCGGCAAGCAGCCACAGCTAAGACAAATTCGTCAGGCCAACGGTGAACCCCTCACCAGCGAGCAGAACCGCATTCTTCAGGCTCAGATGCGCACGCAGACAGAGCTGCTCAACTCCCTGCTGCGCGGCGGCGATACGCTTATGCTCGAACTGACCAAGCTGAAAGTCGCCAACGGCCAGCTGGAGGATGCGCTCAAAGAGATCAACGAAGCGACCCACCGCTATCTGTTCTGGACCTCCGACGTCAGCCCAATCGGCTTCTCCTGGCCACTGGAGATTGTTCAGGATTTACGCCGACTGATCTCGCTCGATACCATGAGCCAGCTCGGTAAGGCCAGCATGATGATGCTGACCAGCAAAGAGACCCTGCTGCCGCTCTTCGTCGCACTCATTCTGGTAGGGTTCAGCGTCAGCTCGCGGCGCCATTTCACCAGCTTCCTGGAGCGTTCCAGCGCGCGCGTCGGCAAGGTTACGCAGGATCACTTCTGGCTCACCCTGCGAACGGTGTTCTGGTCTATACTGGTGGCCTCGCCGCTGCCGGTACTGTGGATGACGCTGGGCTACGGTCTGCAGTCTGCCTGGCCTTTCCCGCTGGCCGTGGCGATTGGCGATAGCGTCACCGCAACGGTGCCGCTGCTGTGGGTGGTAATGATTTGCGCCACTTTTGCCCGCCCGAACGGTCTGTTCATCGCCCACTTTGGCTGGCCGCGCAGTCGGGTTAGCAAGGCGATGCGCTACTATCTGATGAGTATCGGGCTCATTGTGCCGCTTATTATGGCGCTGATTACTTTTGATAATCTCAACGATCGCGAGTTCTCCGCCTCGCTGGGTCGCCTCTGCTTTATGCTGATTTGCGGCGCGCTGGCGATGGTGACCCTGAGCCTGAAACGCGCCGGCATCCCGCTGTATCTCGATAAAGAAGGCAGCGGCGACAATATGCTGAACCGACTGCTGTGGAATATGCTGCTCGGCGCGCCGCTGGTGGCAATGCTGGCGGCGGCAATCGGCTATCTCGCTACATCGCAGGCGCTGCTCGCCAGGCTCGAAACGTCGGTCGCCATCTGGTTCCTGCTGCTGGTGGTTTATCACATCATTCGCCGCTGGATGTTGATTCAGCGCCGTCGCCTGGCGTTCGATCGCGCTAAGCACCGTCGGGCGGAGATCCTCGCCCAGCGCGCGCGTGGCGAAGAGGACGTCCAGCATACCAGCAGCCCGGAAGGTTCAATGGAAGCCGAGGTCAGCGAGGTCGATCTGGATGCTATCAGTACCCAGTCCCTGCGTCTGGTGCGCTCCCTGCTGATGCTGATCGCGCTGGTGTCGGTTATCGTGCTATGGTCAGAAATCCACTCCGCATTTGGCTTCCTGGAGAATATCTCGCTGTGGGACGTGACCTCCACGGTGCAGGGCGTTGAGAGCCTGGAGCCGATCACCCTCGGCGCGGTGCTGATTGCTATTCTGGTGCTGATTATTACCACCCAGCTGGTGCGCAACCTGCCCGCTCTGCTGGAACTGGCCATCCTCCAGCACCTGGAACTGACGCCGGGCACCGGCTACGCCATCACCACCATCACCAAGTATCTGCTGATGCTGATTGGTGGTCTGGTCGGTTTCTCGATGATTGGGATTGAGTGGTCGAAACTGCAGTGGCTTATTGCCGCGCTCGGTGTAGGTCTCGGTTTTGGTTTGCAGGAGATCTTCGCCAACTTCATCTCCGGCCTGATTATTCTGTTTGAAAAACCGATACGCATTGGCGATACGGTCACCATTCGCGATCTCACCGGTAGCGTGACGCGCATTAATACCCGCGCCACCACCATCAGCGACTGGGACCGTAAAGAGATTATCGTGCCGAACAAGGCGTTCATCACCGAACAGTTCATCAACTGGTCGTTGTCGGATTCTGTAACCCGCGTGGTGTTAACGGTGCCTGCCCCGGTGGATGCCAATACCGAAGAGGTGGCGCAGATCCTGCTAAATGCCGCGCACCGCTGTTCGTTGGTTATCGATACCCCGGCGCCGGAAGCGTTTCTTGTTGACCTGCAGCAGGGGATCCAGATTTTCGAGCTGCGTATCTACGCCGCCGAAATGGGTCACCGTATGCCGCTACGCCATGAGATGCATCAGCTGATTCTGGCCGGATTCCGCGAGCACGGTATCGATATGCCGTTCCCGCCGTTCCAGATGCGCCTGGAGAGCATCGATGGCAGAAAAAGCAGCAGGGCGCTGACCTCGGCAGGGAAAACCAGTCGCGCGCCCGGCAGTCTGTAATATCGGCCTTGCCTGAACGCGGGCAAGGCCAGAACTGTCGCACTCCCGGACAATCAACCATACCGCCGCACATCGGCGGTCATCCCGGTCAATATCCTGCGGGAAAGCGGAAAGAAAGATCAGGCGCGGTCGACGGTAAACGAGATAACGTCGCCGATGCTTTCTGCGCCCAGCGCCAGCATCACCACCCGGTCAACGCCCAGCGCTACGCCGGAACAATCCGGCAGCCCGGCTTCCAGAGCGGCCAGCAGATGATGATCGATTGGCTGCTTCGGCAGACCGCGAGCCGCACGCTTGCGGTTATCCTGCTCAAAACGCTGCCGCTGTTCTCGGGCGTCGGTGAGCTCATGAAAACCATTAGCCAGCTCAATGCCTTTGTAATAGACCTCGAAACGTTCCGCTACGCGATGATCTTCGGTGCTGATTTGCGCCAGTGACGCCTGGCTGGCCGGGAAATGATAGATAAACGTCGGACGATCCTTACCAATATGCGGCTCAATGCCCATGACAAAAAGTAGCTGAAGCAGCGTGTCCCGATCCTCTTCCGTATCGGCAATATTGCTCAAATCGAGCTTAGCCGCCACTTCGCGCAGCTGCGTTTTATCTGCCGACAGCGGGTCGATTTCCAGATGACGCAGGAAGGCTTGCTGATAAGAGAGGCTTTCGGCCGGCTGGCAGTCGAGTACCTGCTGTAGCAGATCGTCTACTTCGTTGATTAGCCGGTACATGTCATAGCACGGACGATACCACTCCAGCATGGTGAATTCCGGATTATGGTGGCGACCCATCTCTTCATTGCGGAAGCTACGGCATAGCTGAAAAACCGGGCCGCAACCGGCCGCCAGCAGGCGCTTCATGTGATACTCCGGGCTGGTCATCAGATACAGATTCAGCCCCTGAGAATGACCCGGTCCTACGAAACGCGTTTCAAACGGGACCATATGGATATCCGTCACCGTCGCCTGACTCATGCAGGGCGTCTCCACCTCCAGCACGCCGCGGTCAGTAAAGAAACGACGAATTTCCGCCATCACCGCTGCACGTTTTAACAGGTTTGGAATGGATGCGCTCGGCTGCCAGGTTGCCGTTTCGCTCATGGTACTTTCTCCGATTTGAAACAAGGGCCCGAAGTCTACTCGTAACTGGCGAATGAAACAAATTTTGTGCGAAAAGGCAAAAGCGTCACATACGCTTAATTTATTGATAACCCAAAAACATACAGTGGATAGATAAACAACCGCACATAACGATAAAAAAATCGAACACGTCAATTTTCCCTCATAACCCTGCGGCTATACTCCTTACCTATAAAGGAGCAGTGATACGTTTTCGCCAGCCCGGCGGCGAAATAAACAAAAACTGGAGGAATGTCGTGCAAACTTTTCAAGCCGATCTTGCCGTTATTGGCGCAGGCGGAGCAGGTCTTCGTGCTGCAATTGCCGCCGCGCAAGCTAATCCAAATGCTAAAATCGCTCTAATTTCAAAAGTCTATCCTATGCGCAGCCATACCGTTGCTGCTGAAGGGGGTTCCGCTGCCGTCGCGCAGGATCATGATAGCTTTGAGTACCATTTCCACGATACTGTTGCAGGCGGCGACTGGCTATGCGAACAGGATGTCGTCGACTACTTCGTTCATCACTGCCCGACGGAAATGACCCAGCTTGAGCAGTGGGGTTGTCCGTGGAGCCGCCGCCCTGACGGCAGCGTCAACGTCCGGCGCTTCGGCGGTATGAAGATCGAGCGAACCTGGTTCGCAGCCGATAAAACCGGCTTTCATATGCTGCACACCCTGTTCCAGACCTCGCTTCAGTTCCCCCAAATCCAACGCTTCGACGAACACTTTGTCCTCGATATCCTGGTCGACGAAGGTCAGGCGCGCGGTCTGGTCGCGATGAATATGATGGAGGGTACGCTGGTACAGATCCGCGCCAACGCGGTAGTTCTGGCGACCGGCGGCGCAGGACGCGTATATCGCTACAATACCAACGGCGGGATCGTCACCGGCGATGGTATGGGTATGGCGCTCAGCCACGGCGTACCGCTGCGCGATATGGAGTTCGTGCAATATCACCCAACCGGCCTGCCGGGTTCCGGTATTCTGATGACGGAAGGCTGCCGCGGTGAAGGCGGTATTCTGGTCAACAAGAATGGCTACCGCTATCTGCAGGATTACGGCATGGGCCCGGAAACTCCGCTGGGCGAGCCAAAAAACAAATATATGGAGCTGGGTCCGCGCGACAAAGTCTCCCAGGCTTTCTGGCACGAATGGCGTAAAGGCAACACGATCCCAACGCCGCGAGGCGACGTGGTCTACCTCGATCTGCGTCATTTGGGCGAGAAAAAGCTGCTTGAACGTCTGCCGTTTATCTGTGAACTCTCAAAAGCCTACGTGGGCGTCGATCCGGTGAAAGATCCCATTCCGGTACGTCCAACCGCGCACTACACCATGGGCGGTATCGAAACCGACCAGCAGTGTGAAACCCGTATTAAAGGGCTGTTTGCCGTTGGCGAATGCTCTTCTGTCGGTTTGCACGGCGCTAACCGTCTCGGCTCCAACTCGCTGGCGGAGCTGGTGGTGTTTGGTCGTTTGGCCGGTGAACAGGCCATGCAGCGCGCCACCGAAGCGGGCGAAGCCAATAGCACCGCGCTGGACGCGCAGGTCGTCGATATCGAGAAGCGCCTGAAGGACCTGGTGAATCAGGAAGGTAACGAAAACTGGGCGAAGATCCGTGATGAAATGGGTCTGTCGATGGAAGAAGGCTGCGGCATCTACCGTACGCCGGAGCTCATGCAGAAAACGGTTGATAAGCTGGCCGAGCTGCAGGAGCGCTTCAAGCGCGTGCGTATCACCGACACCTCCAGCGTGTTCAATACCGACCTGCTGTATACCATCGAACTGGGTCATGGTCTGAACGTCGCCGAATGTATGGCGCATTCCGCCATCGCGCGTAAAGAGTCCCGCGGCGCGCATCAGCGTCTGGATGAAGGCTGCACCGAGCGTGACGACGTCAACTTCCTCAAGCATACCCTCGCCTTCCGCGACGCCAACGGTAATACCACTCTGGAGTACAGTGATGTGAAAATCACCACTCTGCCGCCGGCAAAACGCGTGTACGGGGCGGAAGCGGAAGCAGCCGAGAAGAAGGAGACGACGAATGGCTGAGATGAAAAACATGAAAGTCGAAGTGGTGCGCTATAACCCGGAAGTGGATATCGCACCGCACAGCGCTTTCTATGAAGTTCCCTACGACGAGCAAACCTCGCTGCTGGATGCGCTGGGCTATATCAAAGATAACCTCGCGCCGGATCTTAGCTACCGCTGGTCCTGCCGCATGGCGATTTGCGGTTCCTGCGGCATGATGGTGAACAAAGTACCAAAGCTGGCCTGTAAAACCTTCCTGCGCGAATACACCAAAGGCATTAAGGTTGAAGCGCTGGCTAACTTCCCGATTGAACGCGATCTGGTGGTCGATATGACCCACTTTATTGAAAGTCTGGAAGCCATTAAGCCGTACATCATCGGCAACCCGCGCACGCCCGATCAGGGACCAAACAAGCAAACGCCGGCGCAGATGGCGAAATACCATCAGTTCTCCGGCTGCATTAACTGCGGCCTGTGCTACGCGGCCTGCCCGCAGTTTGGTCTTAATCCGGAGTTTATCGGCCCGGCGGCGATCACCCTCGCCCATCGCTATAACGAAGACAGCCGCGACCACGGTAAAAAGGAACGTATGGCGCAGCTTAACGGCCAGAATGGCGTATGGACATGTACTTTCGTGGGCTACTGCTCCGAAGTCTGCCCGAAACACGTCGACCCGGCAGCTGCGATCCAGCAGGGTAAGGTAGAAAGCTCGAAAGACTTTCTTATCGCCACCCTGAAACCACGCTAAGGAGTGCAGTATGACGACTAAACGCAAACCCTACGTGCGGCCGATGCCGTCCACCTGGTGGAAAAAGCTGCCGTTTTATCGCTTCTATATGCTGCGTGAAGGAACAGCGGTCCCCACGGTCTGGTTCAGTATCGTGTTGATCTACGGGCTATTCGCGCTGAAGCACGGTGCGGAGAGCTGGGCCGGGTATATCGGTTTTCTACAAAATCCGATTGTCGTGATTCTGAACCTGATCACGCTTGCGGCCGCGCTGCTGCATACCAAGACCTGGTTTGAGCTGGCACCGAAAGCTGCCAATATTATCCTCAAAGGCGAAAAAATGGGGCCAGAGCCAGTGATTAAAGGGCTTTGGATCGTCACCGCGGTCGTCACCGTAGTGATTCTGTTTGTCGCCCTGTTCTGGTAAGGAGGCTGGAATGATCAATCCTAAACCAAAACGTTCTGATGAGCCCGTATTCTGGGGGCTGTTTGGCGCTGGCGGCATGTGGGGAGCAATTGTCGCTCCTGTCATCGTACTGCTGGTAGGTATTATGCTGCCGCTGGGCCTTGCGCCCGCAGACGCCTTCAGCTACGAACGCGTGCTGGGCTTTGCCCACAGCTTCATT
This sequence comes from Klebsiella sp. HN106, assembly GCF_051209435.1. NCBI lineage: Bacteria > Pseudomonadati > Pseudomonadota > Gammaproteobacteria > Enterobacterales > Enterobacteriaceae > Klebsiella > Klebsiella sp. HN106. The sequence continues at coordinate 218,352 of NZ_JBLURD010000003.1, forward strand.
GGCCGTGCGTTTATTTTTCTGATGATTGTGCTGCCGCTATGGTGCGGACTTCATCGTATTCACCATGCGATGCACGATTTAAAAATTCATGTACCCAACGGTAAGTGGGTCTTCTACGGCCTCGCGGCGATTCTGACCGTCGTCACGCTGGTCGGAATATTGTTCATCTAAACCGCTGCTTTAACCTCGACTGCGGCAAGCCCGGTAGCAGGATGTTACCGGGCTCTCTTCTCAAGAAAAATCTGCCGCATTTTTCCTGCCTGAATCTACACTTAGCTTAAAACTGGCAAGGAAATAACTATGCGTCTGCTCCCCGTCATGGCGGTTGTTGCCGCTTCATTTCTGCTTATCGCCTGTAGCACGCCGACGCCGCCTACCGGCGTCACCGTGGTCAGCCCATTCGACACGCAACGCTATCTCGGTACCTGGTATGAAATCGCCCGTTTCGATCACAATTTTGAGAGTGGCTTAGAAAAGGTCACCGCAACGTATAGCCTGCGCGATGATGGTGGGCTGAACGTGGTAAACAAGGGATATAACCCCGACCGGGGTATGTGGCAGAAAACCGACGGCGTCGCTTACTTTACCGGCGATCCCACGCGCGCCGCGCTGAAGGTCTCATTTTTCGGCCCTTTCTATGGCGGCTATAACGTCATTTCACTGGATAAGGATTATCGCTATGCGCTGGTTTGTGGGCCAGATCGCGACTATCTCTGGCTACTGGCGCGTGCGCCGAAAATCCCGCCGGAAGTGAAGCAGCAGATGCTGGATATCGCCAGCCGGCAGGGATTTGACGTGAGCAAGCTCATCTGGGTCAATCAACGCTATTAATGAGCGCTCATTTTCAGGCCAATGATGCCAATGACAATACATGCCAGGCTGGCAATGCGCATCGGGCTGGCGGATTCTCCTAGCAGGATAATCCCCGTGACCGCTGCGCCAACCGCGCCAATACCGGTCCAGACGGCGTAAGCCGTTCCCACGGGCAGCGTTTTCATCGCCCATGATAAAAGCGCCATACTGATAACCATGGCGGCAATCGTAATTACGCTCGGCACAAGCCGACTAAAACCATGGGTATATTTAAGACCGACTGCCCAGACAACTTCCAGCAGACCCGCGATAAACAGAATTAACCAGGGCATAAGGCTCCTTTGATGGGGCCGTCCCCAGATGTGAAACGCTTACGGGTCGTCCCGCAAGGTAGATGATAATCCGCGGAAATAATACACGATGTCGCTAAAGAGAGGAAGAACGGTACGACCACGGCCGTACCGCCATGGTCTATTGCTGAGCTTTGGTTGCGGCGCCGGAAATCGCATCGCCGCCATCTGAAATATCCTGACCGACACCGCGCGTGGTGTTACATCCGGTCAATGCTGAGGAGAGGACCAAAACCGTAAAGACCGCTGCAATCGCTTTTTTTACCATGATGTTATCCTTAATTTACCAGTTTTAGTTATCGTGCCTTATAAGCATAGACAACCTGGTTCAGGATGAGGGAATCTCAACGTTTTTTCGGAGAAAAAGAGGTTTAAGGTATTAAGTCAGGAACAGAAATGGATTATGAATGAGGATTTCCTGATGAAATCAGGTTAGCTGGCAGCGTGAGAAATAGCATGGCCCAGGCTTTGGATATCCTCACCCACGCCGCGAGCCGTATTGCATCCGGACAGAAGGGCGCAGCTAAGAAATAATAATACCGGGAGCGTTAATTTATGAGCCATCTTCCCTGCCTGCAGTTACGCCGGTAGAGGGCGCAGCGAAAGGCTGCGCCAACCGTCTCAGCGCATCGATTACTTCACGCGGGATACGTATTCGCCAGAGCGAGTATCCACTTTGATGACTTCGCCAATCTGAACGAACAGAGGAACTTTAACCACTGCACCAGTGGACAGGGTAGCCGGTTTACCGCCGGTGCCAGCAGTATCGCCTTTCAGACCTGGATCGGTTTCAACGATTTCCAGCTCAACGAAGTTCGGCGGGGTAACGGAGATCGGCTGACCGTTCCACAGAGTAACGATGCATTCAGCCTGATCCAGCAGCCATTTAGCATTATCACCAACGGCTTTAGAATCTGCGGCCAGCTGTTCAAACGTCGAGTTGTTCATGAAGTGCCAGAACTCACCGTCGTTGTACAGATAAGTCAGGTTCATATCGACAACGTCTGCGCCTTCAGCAGAATCTGTAGACTTGAAGGTTTTCTCTACGCGGGTACCGGTCAGCAGGCGGCGCAGCTTAACGCGCGCAAAAGCCTGGCCTTTGCCCGGTTTAACGAATTCACTGGCTTCAACTGCATAAGGTTCGCCGTCCATCATGATTTTAAGACCGGCACGAAAATCGTTGCTATAGTAAGTCGCCATAAGGCCCTCTGAAACTTTGTTAATTGGTAGCTAAGCCACAAAATGGCGCATATTGTAACCCTAAATACCCCATCCAGAGAAGATTGGTTAACGCAACTTGCCGATGTTGTGACCAGTCCCGATGAACTGCTGCAGCTTTTAAATGTAGACGCTGATGCGAATCTATTGGCAGGACGCGACGCTAAGCGCCTGTTCGCACTGCGTGTCCCACGGGCATTTATTGCTCGTATGGAACCAGGAAATCCAAACGATCCTCTTCTCCGTCAGGTACTTACCTCCCAGGAGGAGTTTATTCATGCTCCAGGATACTCCACCGATCCGCTGGAAGAACAGCATAGCGTTGTGCCAGGTCTGCTGCATAAATACAGCAACCGCGCTTTACTGTTGGTGAAAGGCGGCTGCGCGGTAAATTGTCGATATTGTTTCCGTCGGCACTTCCCGTACGCGGAAAACCAGGGCACGAAGCGCAACTGGCAGAAGGCTATGGAATACATCGCGGCTCATCCAGAGCTGGATGAAATTATTTTTTCCGGCGGTGACCCGTTGATGGCGAAGGACCATGAACTGGACTGGCTGCTTACCCAGTTGGAATCCATTCCACATATTAAACGCCTGCGCATCCACAGCCGGTTACCCATTGTGATCCCTGCGCGGATTACCGATACCCTGGTTGCGCGCATCTCTGCATCTTCGTTGCAGGTGCTGCTGGTGAACCATATTAACCATGCCAACGAGATCGATACCGCGTTTCGTAGGGCAATGAAGAGCCTGCGTATGGCTGGCGTCACCTTACTCAATCAAAGCGTACTGTTACGCGGTGTGAACGATAATGCGCGCACGCTCGCCGATCTGAGCAATGCGTTATTCGATGCCGGGGTTATGCCTTATTACCTGCACGTTCTGGACAGAGTGCAGGGAGCGGCGCATTTCATGGTCAGTGACGAAGAGGCCCGGGTAATCATGCGCGAACTACTCACGCTGGTCTCCGGTTATTTAGTCCCTAAACTTGCACGGGAAATCGGCGGAGAACCCAGCAAGACCCCCCTGGACTTAGGATTGAAGCAACGATAGCGAATCCGTCTGCCGGGCACTGCCTGGCAGACTACCTGTTGCTAATACTTACTGGTGTATAAATACTGACGCTTTATAATTTTCGTAGAACCAGTAATTATTCTTCCAGGGGAGAGTAAAGCGAATATAAAAGCAAGCGGTTAATCCATTCATTATTACTTACAAAAAAAGAGAAAGAATGTTTGCGGCGGTCATCACCAATAACAGAGGCAAAATCCACCCGGGTAATTTAAATACTGTTGCTTTATCGTCTGTGGAAATTTTTTGCGCATCTTCGCGGACAGCGGAATTATTCATCACATTTTTCTCAATCGGAGGCGAAGAGGTGCTTGCGGTAACCTGCACATTTTCAGAATTTTCCGGTGCCTTTTCTTCCGAGCGTAAGAATGAGGCAATATTTGAGCCTGCCGCGAGAACAAACCCGCGCTGCCTGACTGTAACAATAATATCTTGCGATAATCCTGCTTTCACTAACGACTTTCTTAACAATGATATGTTTTGATAAAAAGTATTCTGCGAAACGACAACCCCTCTGGTTTTCCAGACACTATCCAGAAACTCTTCTCGGGATATAATTTTCCCATTGCTTTCCAGTAAAAGTTGCAGGCAGCGTGCAGTCGGCGCGTTCAGCGTCACGCTCTCACCATTGTCCCCCACCGGCTGCAGCTCATTCATATTTACATTAAAAATAACTTCATTGTTAATGATATATTCATTGAATATCATAATCCCTTTCCTCCCTCACCATTCCATATGAAACAAAGATGAATTAAATTCAAATTCATCTTTAGCTATCACAGTACATCCCTTTAAGCCTGCCAGATTAGATAATTTCAAAGAAAAATCCCAGCTCTTCCCAGAGCAAAGATAAGATTATCATGATATTTGAACCAAAGGGAAGACTGATTTACAACTATACCTTCCAGGCACACTCATTATTATCTACGAAATCTGCTTGTGAAATTGCAACCTTCAATAAACAGAGTTTAAATTCAAACAGAATTCACATGCATTTTATCAGCCCTGCACTTAGATTTGTCACCGCTCCGGCACATTACGCTCTATGTATACCAGGTATGCACAATGCGGCGGCAGGAGAATGATAACGATAGCGATCAGGCATACATAGCGGAATGTTAGTTGTTACCTATCAGACTAATTAACATCTTCGCCTTGACGCTATTCAGGACTTTAGTATCTATAAATGGATTAAATAAATGAAAAAAACAATTGTAGCTGTAATGGTTGCTGCTTCAGCAGTTCTGAGTGCTCAGGCTTTCGCGGCAGGGAACAGTTCTTCTCTGACTATTCTGGGTAACGTTACCGACACCGGCGAATCCTGTAACGTAACGCCGTCCGCTATGATTTCCGGCGGTTCTTTAACTCTGGACGATGTTAAAGCATCTGTACTGGACGCAATGGCAGTTAATACTCCGTATATGTCAACTGCAAAAGACATTGAGTACAAAGTCGAAGATTGCCAGAAAGGTGCAACTAATTACACCGGTAACATCAACGTGACCGTAACCGGCGACTATATCAGCGGCCAGGACAACGTGCTGACCAACACTGCTGCCAGCCCGGCGACTAACGCTGCGGTTACCGTAGTGAACACCGACGGCACTCGCGTAAGCTTCACCGGTACGACTCCTCAAGTTGTTGCTTATACCGCAGGTACTCCGTCTTACCTGCGTTATAAAGCTGCATACGTTAAAACCGCAAATGGCGTTACCGATGGTGCAGTTAAAGGTGTAGCCACCTTTACTATTAGCTACTAATAAGTACAACGGGGCCTGCCTCAGGCAGACCCCGTTATTTTTATTCAGGGAATGAATTATGCTGAAGTCATTATTAAGATTAGCTGCAATTTCTTTTATTTCTGTCAGCTTTGTAGCCCAGAGCGGAGTCGTGGTTGATTCAACCCGCCATCTTTATAAAGAAGGTTCGCGAGAAATCAGTACGAACATTGAAAACAAAGATGACACGCCTTATTTAATTAAATCCTGGGTAGAAGCGTCTGAAGGAATGAAAGACAGCTTTTTTATGGTGACTCCCCCGCTTTTCCGCCTGGAGGGCAAGCAAACCAACACGGTACGTATTTTCCCTAACGCGTATATCTCTAAAGCGCCTCAGGATCGTGAAACCGTCTACTTCTTTAACGTGATGTCTATTCCGCCAACCAGCGACAGTGAAGCTGATAAAAACAAACTGCAGCTGGCGGTGCGCCATAGAATGCGTCTTATCTATCGCCCTCGCGCCATTCAGGATATGAATATTAATACCGAAGCTAAAAATCTGCAGTGGCATAAATCCGGTAATAAGATAACGCTAAAGAATCCGACACCTTTTTTCATTTATTTTAAGTCGATAAAAATAAACGGCAGAGATATTAGCAGCTCAGTCAATAACATTGATGCTTTTTCCAGCAAAGAATTTACTTTGCCTGCCGGTATAAATGGTTCAGAAATCGAGTGGAAGGTCGCCACTGATAACGGAGGCTCGGGTTCTGCCCACACATCATCGATTTAAATTCTTTTTTGATTGGCCAGGGTGAAAAGTATGTCTATTTCAATAAAAAAAAGGGGAGGCGCGCTATCCGGAACCTCCCACACATTTTTCGTTCTTGTTCCTGCGCTAGCTCTCGGTTTATGCGCCAATGCTTTAGCTCGTGATTTTTTTGATCCCGCATTTATAAAATCAGTCGGTCAGAGCGACCCCTCTTCAATACCGGACTTATCCCTCTACGCCACTCGTGATGCCCAGGCTCCTGGGGAGTATCGCATTGACGTTATTTTAAATAACAGTCTGCAAGAAACGGCTGATATCCGGTTTGTGGAAAAAAAAGATCCAACAACAGATACGTTGAAATTAATTCCCTGTTTAAGCATTGCTAAATTAACCAGCTATGGTTTGCGTGCAGACGCTTTTCCTGGCTTAAAAGAAGATGCGAATGGCTGCGCAGATACTCATGTCATTCCTGATTTTACCACCGATTTTAACTTCAATACTCAACAGCTGCTGGTATCCATACCGCAGGCGGCGCTGTCCACTATCGCGCAGGGCTTCGTTTCCCCCGATGAGTTTGACGACGGTATTAATGCCTTACTGACCAACTATCAGTTTAGTTCAGGCAAAGACTATGAAGCCAATAATGAGTATTACAATCTTAACTTACAATCCGGCCTGAACCTCGGGCCATGGCGCCTGCGCAATCTGAGTACATGGAACAAGTCAGCGGGGGCAAAGAGCGACTGGGATTCCGTATATCTCTATGCGCAGCGGAGCATTGTCCCGTTAAAAAGTACTTTAGTTATGGGCGAAAGCAGTTCGCTGTCAAGCATCTTTGACAGCGTGCCGTTCACCGGGATTCAGCTGGCAACCGACACGGACATGATTCCTGAAAGCCTGCGCGGATTCGCGCCCATCGTTCGCGGTATTGCCCGAACCAATGCGCGTATCGTCATTAAGCAGAATGGCTACCAAATTTACCAGGCTTTTGTCGCTCCGGGCGCTTTCGAAATTACCGACCTCTACTCAACCGGCGGCAACGGTGACCTTTACGTCACCGTCGAGGAGTCCGATGGCTCCCGACAAAACTTCGTGGTGCCCTACGCTTCTCTGCCATTAATGCTCCGGGAAGGCCAGATGGAGTATGAGATTACCAGCGGGAAATATCGTCCCTACGATGGCAACGTTGACGAGAAACCCTTTACGCAAGCAACGATCAGCTACGGCGTATTAAGCAATACCACTCTCTATACGGGCGTACAGGCGGCGGCCAATTACCAGGCGCTCGCTTTTGGCGCCGGGCAAAACCTCGGCGATATTGGCGCAGTTTCCGCCGATGTAACGGCAGCATGGTCTAAAAAGAAAGATGAAGAGAAAACGTCCGGCCAGTCCTGGCGCATTCGCTACGGTAAAAATATCCTTGAAACAGGCACTAATATTACCGTAGCCGGCTACCGCTATTCGACCTCCGGGTACAATACGCTAACGGATGTGATGAATACCTATAACAACAGCTACGGCGGATATACGCCACACTCGCTGCGTAACAGAACCAATATTACCGTGAGCCAAAGCCTGGGTTCAGGGCTGGGTAACCTTTCTGTATCCGGTATTTTTGAGGATTATTGGGATAGCAATCGCCGCAATAACTCGCTGAATATTGGCTATAACGGCGGGTTCCGCCGCTTTAACTATTACGCTGGCTATAGCTATAGCCGCTATAGCTGGGGAAATAATGGTTCCAGCCGTCACGTTGAGGATGACCATGTTGTTTCATTTAATATCTCCATTCCTTTAAGCGATTGGTTACCTAATGCCTATGCGACCTATAACGTGACCAACAGCAGTCCGGGTTCAACCGATCAGTATGTTTCTCTGAGTGGCGTCGCGCTGGAAAACCATAACCTGGACTGGAACGTCCAGCAGGGCTACAGCAATCGTGAAGATGCCAGCGGCGGCGTCTACGGCAACTATCGTGGTTCCATGGGTTCGGCTAACGCCGGCTACAGCTATGCCAAAAATAGTCAGTTAATTAACTACGGCCTGAGCGGCGGCGTGCTGGTTCATGCTGACGGAATAACATTAGGTCAGGAAATGTCTGAAACCGCCGTATTGGTTAAGGCGCCCGGCCTGAAACACGTCCGTCTGGAAAACGACGCGACGATCGAAACGGACTACCGCGGCTACGCGATTATTCCTTACGTTACGCCATACCATCGAACCAGCGTGACCTTAGATAGCACGACTTTGGGAGATAATATGGAATTGCCAAATACGACGCAGAAAGTGGTGCCAACCCGTGCAGCCGTGGTACGGGCAAACTTCGCGGGCAATATTGGCCGCCGCGCGTTCCTTATTCTCAAGAGAGCGTCGGGTGAAAACGTTCCTTATGGCGCCACAGTAACGTTGACTACGGATAAAAACGCCCAGGCCAGCATCGTTTCTGATGGTGGTATGGTCTATTTGTCCGGCCTGAAAGATAACGGTGAAGTCTATGCACAGTGGGGATCAAAGAGCGGGCAGCAGTGTAAAGCGCCTTATAGCCTGGCTGCGGTAAACGAAGGTATTGCTCAGGCCACTGCGGTTTGCCAGTAACAGGGATGAATACAGACTATGAAAAAAATACTCCTTTTTATTAGTTTACTTTTACTTAATCAGACAGTAATGGCTGACTGTAATTACAACGGAACTGATGCTGCATTCAATGTTACATTCAGCCCAGCTAAAATTTTATCCGATTCAAGCCTGGCGCCCGGTAGCGTACTGGCAGTAAGAACGGTAGGCGGAGCGATTGCCAATGCAAAAACTTTTTATAACTGCAAGGCAAATGATGTTTACGCCATTATCGCCACGCCCAGCGTCAATCTGGCGGCAGGCGTGACCGGAGTGCTCGGTGGTCCGGTGTATGAAACAGGAATACCGGGTATTGGTTTTGAAATTTCGGAAGCAATTGCCGGCGCCATCGGCCGCCCCGTTCCGGCTACGTTAGGTACTGTTTCTGCCTATGGCCTTAGCGATCCCGGCGTGAAACAACTAACCGTCTGGCTGATAAAAACCAGGGACAATATTGATACGAGCTTCTCAGGGAAAAAAGAGATTTCGGTGTCCTATCGTGCAGGAAGCGTCAATCAGGTCAATGCTAATTCATCAATTGCCCGGCTTGCCCAAGCCAACATCAAACTCGGCCCTTTCTCCTACCGGCAAACTACTTGCAATATAAACCCTCGGGGTGGTAGCTCTGTCAATCTTTCCAATATAGAAGCATCGCAGCTTAAAGCTATCACTCAGGGCGGAGTAACTGGCAAGCAAAAAGACTTTACGCTCGATATTACCTGCCCTGACTCATCCGTTGGAACCAAATATACCTACTGGTTTAACCCTATAACCGAGAACTCAGCATCAAAAGATGGCGTACTGCTAAACTCCATCCCTGATACTATCGGAGGAGCCAAAGATGTTGGTTTCATAATTAAACAGGGTTCCAGCCCTATCACCTTTTTTGATTATAAAAACTACTCTATTGCCAGTATGAAAAAGAGCCAGTCTCTTACCTTCACTGCGGACTATTACAAGCTATCTAACACCATAACACCAGGTAGCGTTCGAGCTATATTTGAAATTATTCTACAGGAAGAATGACTCGTCAATAATTGCCTTTGGCACCATCAGTTAACTTGATGGTGCCTCTTCCCCTCTCCGCCTTCAACAGAAACGCCCCCAACTGTCGATAGCAATGTGGACTCATACTTACTTGCAAAAAAAATAATTAGATGAAACACTAAAATTCAATATGAATTGATTTTAGTTGAGATTGGCAAATCCTTTTTAACGATTAGAATCCTCATCGAAATTTTTCTTTGTGAGCGTTTTTGTTGTATCTGCGCCAGCAATATAATTTCGCAACACATAAACCGGAACAATCAATAATAGATATAATCAACTTTAGATTATATAAGATATCCATAACTAAGGAAAGTATATGAAACAATTAACTGTATTTGAAATGGAAGAAATTTCTGGCGGCTATTCCTGGGATTTTTCCTCGCTCGGCAACGCACTTAGTTCTATGGCAGGTAATGCAGTTGAATTAGTTGCCTCAGTTGCAGTTGCAGCCTCTGCAGGTGGTATGGCTGGTTCTGTTATTGGTGGTCGTTGGGGTGGCGCTGGTGGCGGCATCTTAGGTTTTGGTGCCATCGGTCAGGGTGTCGGAATGATTTGGGGCTTAGTAGTCGGAGCTATCGGTTGTGGCATTGCGGGTGCGTTTGTAGGATGGGATGTTGTATCTACAGAAGCTATCGCTTTAGCCGAAGGTGTCATAAACGGTACAACCAAGCTTTGGAGCTAAATATAAATCATTAATTAACTGAGCCCAATTACGGGCTCAGTTTTCTTCAATTAAAAATCTGGAATAATATGTTAAAAAATATCTATCGCAAGGAAGCGATTGAGTACAAAAAAATCCACTGGAAAGGAAAGGCATTATTATTAGCAGGCATTCCAGCGTGGCTAGTCACTCTTCTGGCATTTATTTTTCTTATTGCCATTGTGCTTTCACTCATATTTTGCACCTTTACCCAGCGTATTGATGTACGCGGAGAGGTCATTACGCTCCCCCACTCCGTTAACGTCTTTGCCCCACAGCAGGGTTTTGTTGTGAATCTGCATGTAAAGGTGGGAGACATTGTCAAAAAAGGCCAACCGCTTTATGAACTTGACGTTTCACGTAATACGATCGGTGGCAACGTTAGCGCGGCTCAGATTGAAGTTATCAATGAAAAGATTGCTAACGCCGAAGATATTATAAGCAAACTGACGCGTAATAAGGCTGAAACGCTCGCTGCTCTTGAAAAACAGATTAAAACCACCAGCGCCTCGTTAACGGAAACCAACCGTATGCTGGCTAATACTCAGGTAGGCTTAAACAAAATGCATACCAACCTAGCCAGCTATGATAAATACTTAAAGGATGGTCTGATAACTAAAGATCAGTATAACTATCAGCACTCGCTATATTTTCAACAGCAAAGCGCCTATCAATCCCTGGTGACCCAAAAGATGCAGCTGGAATCTCAGCTCACGCAAACCAGCAGCGATAAAATTACCAAAGCAGCAGACTTTGATAATCAGATTTCCAGCCAGCATAACCAAATCAATGATTATAAAAATCAGCTGGTAGAATCGAACGCTAACGGTAATCTGATTATTAAAGCAACGACCAACGGTAAGATCGAATCGCTGGCCGTGACTAAAGGGCAGATGGTAGAGAACGGCAGCAGCCTGGCGCAGATCAAACCTACCGGTGATATTGAGTATTATCTGATCCTCTGGTTACCCAATAATACCATCCCCTACGTGAAACCCGGGGACACCATTAATATTCGCTATGATGCTTTCCCTGCCGATAAATTTGGCCAATTTCCAGGTAAGGTTGTTTCTATTTCCTCGGTACCGGCGTCACGTCAGGAGATGGCAGAATATACCAATGTCAGCAACGGCACTAATCAGCAGGAATTAGCGCTCTATAAAGCAATTATAAAAATCAAGGACAAGACCTTTAGCTACAATGGAAAAACGCTCACGCTCTCTAACGGTCTGAAGGCTCAGGCGGTAGTTTTCCTTGAAGAACGCCCGCTTTACATGTGGATGTTTACTCCTTTCTATAAGATGACGCAAAGCGTGAGTGGCCCGATCGATGAATAAAGAACTGTTTAAAACCATTACCGATAAGCTTAATTTCTCATTCCGCCATAAAACGCCGGTTATTTTACAGTCGGAAGCCGCCGAATGCGGTATCGCCTGTCTGGCAATGGTTTGCGGCTTTTACGGACTTAATATCGACCTGTTCAACTTCCGCCATCGTTACGGTAGCCCTTCTCAGGGCGTTACGCTCATGTCGCTGAGCAAAACGGCGGAACATGCCGGTCTGAAAAGCCGGGCCCTCTCTCTGGATCTGGATGAAATCAAGCAGCTGAAGCTACCCTGTATTATCCACTGGGGAATGAATCATTACGTCGTGCTCACTAAGGTACGTAAAAACAGCTTTATTGTTCACGATCCGGCGCTGGGTAAGCGGGTTATTGGTATCCAGGAAATGTCCAATAACTTTACCGGCGTTGCGCTGGAACTATGGCCGGACCAAAACTTTCAGCAAGAACAGGCAAAATCACGCCTGCGTCTATTAGACCTGATGCGCAATATTGTGGGACTTAAATCGGTCCTGCTAAAAATCTTTGCCTTTTCGGTAGTGGTTGAAGCTATCGGCCTGCTATTACCTATCGGTACGCAGCTGGTGACTGACCATGTCATCATGGCGCACGACCAGAGCCTACTTTCGGTTATCTGTATCGGCCTGGTCTTCTTCACGCTTTTCCGCACCTTTATTAGTATGTTGCGAGCGTGGACCTCATTAACGCTAAATACGCTGACGAACATCCAATGGAAAACCACACTGTTCGATCATCTGACGAGCCTGCCGTTATCCTTTTTTGAAAAACGTCATTTAGGGGATATTCAGTCTCGTTTTTCGTCGCTGGATACTATCCGTTCCACCTTCACCAATAGCATTGTTACCGGCATTATCGACTCAATCATGACGATTGGCCTGCTGGTCATGTTAACGCTGTACGGCGGCTGGCTGGTTTGGGTCGTGGTTGGATTCACCTTATGCTATGCCATCATGCGCTTTGCCACCTACAGCTTCTACCGTCGCGTTGCCGAAGAGCAGGTTATCAAGGGCGCACGCTCCAGCTCGCACTTTATGGAGTCCCTATACGGTATTTCCACCATTAAAGCGCTGAACTTAAAAGAGCGTCGTTCGCAGCACTGGTTAAATATCAACATTGACGCCTGCAATGCCGGTATCAAACAGACTCGCTTTGATATGATGTTTGGCGGTATTAATACTTTTATTACCTCCATCGATCAGGTCGCCGTACTCTGGCTGGGCGCGATCATGGTCATTGATAACAATATGACTCTCGGTATGTTTATGGCTTTTAACGCCTATCGTGGGCAATTCTCCCAGCGCGCATCAAGCTTGATCGACCTGGTTATGCAGCTGCGCATGCTGTCGTTACATAATGAGCGTCTTTCAGAAATTGTATTTAGCGAGCCGGAAAAAGAGCTGCCTGCACGCCGGGTTTTTGCAGAAAATACTGGCGTGAAATTAGAAGTGAAGAATCTCAGCTATCAGTACGATCCGTTCTCACAACCTATTTTTTCTAATTTAAATATTACCGTTGAGCCCGGCGAATCCATCGCGCTGGTTGGCCCTTCCGGCGTTGGTAAGACCACGCTGCTGAAAGTCATGTGCGGTCTGTTAGCGCCCACCAGCGGTGACGTGATAGCGGATAACCTTGATATTCAAAAAATTGGCATCAATAACTTTCGTCTCGGAACGGCCTGCGTCCTTCAGGAGGACCGCCTTTTCTCAGGCTCGCTTATCGATAATATCAGCGGCTTTGAAGATAATGCCGATATGGACTTTATCGTTGAGTGCGCACGCAGATGTAATATCCATGATGAAATCATGAAAATGCCGATGGGGTACGAAACGATTGTCGGCGAGCTTGGCTTAGGTATCTCAGGTGGACAAAAACAGAGAATTTTAATCGCTCGCGCGCTCTATCGAAAACCCAGCATTCTGTTTATGGATGAAGCCACCAGCCATCTCGACCTGAAAAATGAATCGGTCATTAACCAGTCTATCTCTGGTTTAAGCATTACCCGAATCATTGTTGCCCATCGGCCATCCACCATTGCCTCAGCCGATCGCATCATTGATATGTCACAGCTCCATATGCAGGCACCAGCGTAACCACCAGGAAAAGGAGATCCGTATGCAAGGAACATTTATTGGTTTTAATACCGCATCTATTAAATATGATGACAAATTTTTGGCTTTAATGCTCAAAGTCAAACTGAGTAATCAACTCTGTCAGTCTTATTATCTTCAGGCGCCGATTCTTGCGGATCTCCTGTTAGTTCTGCAGCACAGAATGGCCATCGTCCTGCAGCGCTTAAATGCTGAAGGTGAAAGTTATAAGAATGAACTGGTGGCCTTTAATGAACGCCTTATAGAAAATACACCGGCGATCGATATACCTGAAGTACAGCACCCTAATCCGGAAAGACGTATTATGTCGATAACGTTAAAACCCGGCGACACCTGGTCAACGCTCATTCTGGTGCTGCAAAATGAGCAAATTGCTACGCTGCGTATTGATGATATGCAAGTTGAAGCGCTGCTGGTGGGCATTCAGCAGTCTCTTAAACACACGGGAGATAGCGATCTGATTAATTATTTAACTTCCTCGCTGGAAGGCCTGATGCTTTATGCGGTGGATTTAACGAATACCAGCAACGTTGATTATCAGCAGTATCTTCAGGATGAATGGAAGCTCAATCTGTTTTCCCATTATCTCGGCGTGTTGTACTGTTGTGACACGGAGGAAGGGCGAAAAATCATCTCCGGCGCAGTGATTAAAACCAATGCCGCTCATCCATCAGAACAGGAAAATATCGTTGTAATGCGCTTAATTGAGAGAAGCCCAAAGCTGAAAGAAGTGCATACCCAGCGCCAGCCCAGCCAGATTTTTAGCCAAATCATCCCTTCTCAGCCAGGAAGAATGATGACGCTGGAGGAGTGTCTGCGTCCTTTGCATGCGTTCTACCAGCAAACTCAGGCGCAACTCAGCAAGCAATAAAAAGAGATCAAGAGGGTGCCTCAATTTAGGCAAGAGAGGCACCGGTTAAATCAGTTCGGGCACTTATAAACCTGGCCGTTCATTTGGCTATCGGTCGGCACAAAGCTGGACAGCAGATTCTGCGTCGGGCTGCTGACGCCGTAAATGACGTTGCCACCCATCTCTGCGGCCTTGTTACGCAGGGCGTTTGCCGCGCCGCGCATGGAGCCGCCTTCGTCACCATTCTGTCCGGACAGCCAGTTGCTCTGCGTGCCGCTTGCGGTACCTAACAGCTGGCATTCAGAGCCTGGTTTATCTTCAACAAAGCGTACGTTCTGGCCACCAGAGGTCAATTCGTTGCTGGAGCTGCAACCTGCTAACAACAATGCTGCGCCGACAATCCCTGCTAAATATTTTACCTGCATGTTATTCCCCACGATCAATGAGCTGGACGCACTGGCCCGGATGTACAACCTTATACTAAAAAGACGACAAAAAGAAAAACCCCCGAGCATTTCTGCCCGAGGGTTTCTTTATATCTAAGGGGTATAGCGCACGATTACATCATGCCGCCCATACCGCCCATGCCACCCATGCCGCCAGCAGCACCTAAGTCAGGCGCGTCGCTTTTCGGCAGGTCGGTGACCATGCACTCGGTGGTGATCATCAGACCAGCAACGGATGCTGCGTACTGCAGAGCAGAACGAGTCACTTTAGTTGGGTCCAGAATACCGAAGTCGATCATGTTGCCATACTCTTCGGTTGCAGCGTTGTAACCGTAGTTACCTTCACCACCTTTCACAGTGTTCGCCACAACAGACGGTTCTTCACCGGCGTTGGAAACGATCTGACGCAGCGGAGCTTCCATTGCGCGCAGCGCAACTTTGATACCGACGTTCTGATCTTCGTTCTGAGCGGTCAGGCCAGCCAGTTTAGCGGCAACGCGAACCAGCGCTACGCCACCACCGGCAACCACGCCTTCTTCAACCGCAGCACGGGTCGCGTGCAGGGCATCGTCAACGCGTGCTTTCTTCTCTTTCATTTCAACTTCGGTAGCCGCGCCCACTTTGATTACTGCAACGCCGCCTGCCAGTTTAGCCACGCGCTCCTGCAGTTTTTCACGGTCGTAGTCAGAAGTTGCTTCTTCAATCTGCTTACGGATCTGAGCAACGCGGCCCTGGATCGCAGCTTCTTCGCCCACGCCATCGATGATAGTGGTGGTGTCTTTGTTGATAACAACGCGTTTCGCCTGACCCAGATCTTCCAGAGTCGCTTTTTCCAGCTCCATACCGATCTCTTCAGAGATAACGGTACCGCCGGTCAGAGTTGCGATGTCCTGCAGCATAGCTTTACGACGGTCGCCGAAGCCCGGTGCTTTAACCGCAGCGACTTTAACGATGCCGCGCATGGTGTTCACTACCAGGGTCGCCAGCGCTTCGCCTTCTACGTCTTCAGCGATGATAACCAGCGGTTTGCCCGCTTTTGCTACGGCTTCCAGAACCGGCAGCATTTCGCGGATGTTGGAGATTTTTTTGTCAGCCAGCAGGATGAACGGGCTTTCCAGTTCAACAGCGCCGGTTTCCGGCTTGTTGATGAAGTACGGAGACAGGTAGCCGCGGTCAAACTGCATACCTTCAACCACGTCCAGTTCGTCTTCCAGACCAGTACCGTCTTCAACGGTGATCACGCCTTCTTTACCGACTTTGTCCATCGCTTCAGCGATCAGTTTACCTACGGTTTCGTCGGAGTTAGCGGAGATGGTACCAACCTGAGCAATGGCTTTAGAGTCAGAGCACGGTACGGACAGCGCTTTCAGTTCTTCAACAGCGGCTACGACAGCTTTGTCGATACCACGTTTCAGATCCATCGGGTTCATACCCGCAGCAACGGCTTTCAAGCCTTCAGCGATGATAGCCTGAGCCAGTACGGTTGCGGTGGTGGTACCGTCGCCTGCAGCGTCGTTCGCTTTAGAGGCAACTTCTTTCACCATCTGCGCGCCCATGTTCTCGAACTTGTCTTCCAGCTCGATTTCACGCGCTACGGAAACGCCGTCTTTAGTGATAGTCGGCGCACCGAAGGATTTGTCCAGAACCACGTTACGGCCTTTCGGGCCCAGGGTTACTTTAACTGCGTCTGCCAGTACGTTTACGCCGCGCAGCATTTTCACACGAGCGTCGTTACCGAATTTTACGTCTTTAGCTGCCATTTTATCTTTCCCTTAAATTCGTATGTTCAGTGTCGTTCGCGGATTAAGCTTCAACAATTGCCAGAATGTCGCTTTCGGACATGATCAACACTTCTTCATTGTCGATCTTCTCGGATTTCACGCCGTAGCCATCGTTGAAAATTACGATGTCACCAACTTTAACGTCCAGAGGCTGCACGGTTCCGTTTTCCAGGATGCGGCCCTTACCGACAGCGATGATTTCGCCACGAGTTGATTTTGCTGCCGCAGAACCGGTCAGAACGATGCCGCCAGCAGATTTCGTTTCAACTTCTTTACGTTTGACGATCACACGATCATGTAACGGACGAATACTCATTGATAGCTCTCCTTTGAGAAAGTCATTATCAGTTATGGATGACGCCGGTCCGCACACGGTTTTCCGGCTAGTGCCCTGAGAGATGGGGGTGGGGTTTTACCGCTTCAAGGGGAAAAGTAAAAAAAAATTTGTCCTCGTGCTCAGACGCACACAAATTTGCCGCCGTTGCCTGACGTCATAAGCAAAAGCGATTGTGATACCATCCCTTTTTTGCCGGGCGCAGGGTTGAAACATGAGTGGTTTAAAACAGGAGTTGGGGCTTGCCCAAGGAGTGGGGTTACTCTCCACATCATTACTGGGAACCGGCGTCTTCGCCGTTCCGGCGCTGGCCGCATTGGTCGCTGGCGACAACAGCCTGTGGGCCTGGCCGGCGCTGATTTTACTGGTGTTTCCCATCGCTATCGTCTTCGCCACGCTGGGTCGGCACTTTCCCAGCGCCGGCGGCGTGGCCCATTTTGTGGATATGGCTTTTGGACCGCGTCTGGCGCGCGTCACCGGCTGGCTCTTTTTATCAGTGATCCCGGTCGGATTACCCGCGGCCCTGCATATCGCCACCGGCTTCGGTCAGGCGCTTTTTGGCTGGCACGATAGCCAGCTGCTGCTGGCTGAACTGGGAACGCTGGCGATTATCTGGTGGGTCGGCTCTCGCGGAGCCAGCTCCAGCGCCAATCTACAAACGCTGGTTGCCGTGCTCATTGTCGCCCTGATCGTCGCTATCTGGTGGCGCGGCGGGATCAACCCCACGCAGATCCCCTTCCCGGCGCCCGCTGAAATCGATAGTTCGCAGCTTTTCTCCGCACTTTCGGTGATGTTCTGGTGTTTTGTCGGTCTGGAGGCTTTCGCTCATCTGGCCTCTGAATTTAAGCAACCGGAGCGCGATTTTCCCCGCGCGCTGATGATCGGCTTATTACTGGCGGGTTCGGTCTACTGGGCCTGTACCGTGCTGGTCCTGCACTTTCATGCCTTTGGTGAGGAGATGGCCGCCGCCGCGTCGCTGCCCAATATCGTCGTACGCCTGTTCGGCATTCAGGCGCTGTGGATTGCCTGCGTTATCGGCTATCTCGCCTGCTTCGCCAGCCTCAATATCTATATCCAGAGCTTTGCCCGCCTGGTGTGGTCGCAGGCGCAGCATAAGCCTGAGAGCTATCTGGCCCGCCTGTCGCCGCGACAAATTCCGCGCAATGCGCTGAACGCGGTACTCGGCTGCTGCGTGATTAGCGCCTTGTGCATTTACGCGCTCAATATCAACCTGGACGCCCTGATCGTCTACGCCAACGGCATTTTTATTATGATCTATCTGCTGTGTATGCTGGCGGGCTGCCGGTTGCTGCATGGGCGTTATCGCGTGTTAGCGGCGTTTGGCAGCGTGCTGTGCCTGCTGCTGCTGGCGATGGTGGGCTGGAAGAGCCTGTACGCGTTTATCATGCTGGCGGTACTGTGGCTGTTTTTACCAAAGCGCAGGCTCGCGGAGAGAGTCACCAGGCCGGAGTGACCGGCCCGGACAATGCTAAATGTTAATCACGACGATCGTCTTTATGTTCGAGGCGGTCGCGCTCGTCATCTTTGCGCTGATATTCACCTTCAAAGGTATCGCCGCCACCGGTTCCGGCGCTAAACCCGCCGCCCGGCATCCGACTAAAGCGCAGATGCGGCATCAGTTTTAAGGTCAGATGTTTCTGTACCGGAGGCAGCAGCAGCAGCAGCCCCAGGAAATCGGTAAAGAACCCCGGCAGAAGCAACAGCAAACCGGCGATGATCAGCGACACGCTTTTGATCATTTCAGCGGCCGGGCTCTCTCCCGCCGCCATCTTCTGCTGCATCAGCATGAGGTTTTTAAAGCCCTGGTTTTTTACCAGCGATATCCCCACGACCGAGCTAAAGATCACCAGAATCAGCGTCAGCAGGACGCCAAGCACGTGGGCGACCTGGATAAAGATCGATATCTCAATGTAAACGTATAAAAAAACGGCAATTAACGGAATCCAACGCACCGGCGTCTCCTTCATTAACAGGCGCCAGCGTCGGCGCCCGTAGTCATAGATATGCTATTCGCATCGAAAAGATGTTGGGCCAAAACGTCGCTTTTCAATCGTAAAAAAAGCTTATTTTTTTCAAGAATAGAAAACCGGTGACTCATTTCACAGATTAATAATTCTTATAGGATTCACTACATAATAAGTGATCAGGGTGACTGATATTCGCTATTATCAGCATATGATCGTGGGCACCGGGCCGATTAAGGAAATAATCTGCGGCCAGAAAATGCGCGAGATCCCATAAATTCTGCGTATTTGGTGAATTCATAGGCAGCTTGAAAGAGAAGGTTCACATGTTAAACAACATTCGTATCGAAGAAGATCTGTTGGGCACCAGGGAAGTTCCAGCTGACGCTTACTACGGCGTCCATACTCTGAGAGCGATTGAAAACTTCTACATCAGCAACAACAAAATCAGCGACATTCCTGAATTTGTCCGCGGAATGGTGATGGTGAAGAAGGCCGCTGCGCAGGCTAACAAAGAGCTGCAAACTATCCCTAAAAGCATCGCCAACGCCATTATTGCCGCCTGCGATGAGGTGTTGAATAACGGCAAATGCATGGACCAGTTCCCGGTTGATGTGTTCCAGGGCGGGGCAGGCACCTCCGTTAACATGAACACCAACGAAGTCCTGGCGAACATCGGCCTTGAGCTGATGGGCCATCAGAAAGGCGAATATCAGTATCTCAACCCCAACGACCACGTTAACAAATGTCAGTCCACTAACGATGCTTACCCGACCGGTTTCCGCATCGCGGTCTACGCCTCCATTCTCAAACTGATCGATGCAATCAACCAGCTTGGCGAAGGTTTCCAGCAAAAGGCCGTTGAGTTCCAGGACATTCTGAAAATGGGTCGTACCCAGCTGCAGGACGCGGTGCCGATGACCCTGGGGCAGGAGTTCCACGCGTTTAACGTTCTGCTTAACGAAGAGACCAAATGCATTCTGCGCACCGCTGAGCTGCTGCTGGAGGTAAACCTCGGCGCGACCGCTATCGGCACCCGCCTGAACACTCCGGATGGTTATCAGCAGCTGGCAGTTCAAAAACTGGCGGAAGTCAGCAACCTGCCGGTTGTGCCAGCCGAAGACCTGATCGAAGCCACCTCCGACTGCGGCGCCTACGTGATGGTCCACAGTTCCCTGAAGCGGCTGGCGGTAAAACTGTCCAAAATCTGTAACGACCTGCGCCTGCTCTCTTCCGGCCCGCGCGCCGGCCTGAACGAAATTAACCTGCCCGAACTGCAGGCGGGCTCTTCGATTATGCCAGCCAAGGTAAACCCGGTGGTCCCCGAGGTCGTCAATCAGGTGTGCTTCAAAGTGATTGGTAACGATACAACCGTCACCATGGCTTCCGAAGCGGGGCAGTTGCAGCTGAACGTGATGGAGCCGGTGATTGGCCAGGCGATGTTTGAATCTATCCATATTCTGACTAACGCCTGCTACAACCTGCTGGAAAAATGCGTGAGCGGCATCACCGCCAACAAAGCGGTATGCGAAAGCTACGTCTACAACTCCATTGGCATCGTCACCTACCTCAACCCGTATATCGGCCACCACAATGGCGATATCGTCGGCAAGATTTGCGCCGAGACGGGCAAGAGCGTCAGAGACGTGGTGCTTGAGCGCGGACTGCTGACCGCGGCGGAGCTGGACGATATCTTCTCCGCGCAAAACCTGATGCATCCGGCCTATAAAGCGAAGCGGTATACTGATGAAAGCGAACAGTAAAGTTTCAGGTTAAACTAATCACGGGCATGTCAGCGATGACATGCCTTTTTTGTTCTTATTGATCTACTAAATTACAACAATCCAATATCAACTTGTTAATAAAACAAGGAAGGCATATATGTTTGGTGCAGAACTCGTTATTGTCCTGCTGGCTATTTATCTGGGAGCCAGACTCGGGGGTATCGGCATCGGTTTCGCCGGTGGCCTGGGCGTCCTCGTCCTGACCCTCTTTTTTCAAATTAAACCCGGCGCGATCCCCTTCGACGTCATCGAAATCATTATGGCGGTTATCGCCGCTATTGCCGCCATGCAGGTCGCCGGAGGGATGGACTACCTGGTCAGTCTCGCCGAACGTATGCTGCGACGTCACCCCAAATACATCACCTTTCTCGCCCCGCTGGTCACCTGGTTTATGACCATACTGGCCGGAACCGGACACACTGCTTTCTCTACGCTTCCGGTGATCACCGAAGTAGCGAAAGAGCAGGGTATTCGCCCCTCGCGCCCTCTTTCCATCGCCGTGGTCGCCTCACAGATTGCGATCACCGCCTCGCCGATTTCCGCTGCGGTGGTCTTTTTTGCCGGCATCCTTGAACCGCTGGGCGTCAGCTACCTGACTCTGCTGGCAATCTGTATTCCGGTTACCCTGATTGCCGTGATGCTCACCGCCATCGTCTGTAACTTCCTCGGCTGTGAGCTAAAAGACGATCCGATTTATCAGGAGCGGCTGGCGAAAGGGGAAGTCAAGCTGCGCGGCAGCCAGGTTTTCGAGCTTAAGCCGCACGCCAGACGCTCTGTGCTGCTGTTCCTGATTGGTATCGTCGCGGTAATGTTTTACGCCACCGCCATCAGCGACACCGTCGGCCTGATTAAAGATCCGGTTCTGCCGCGCAACGAAGCGATCGTGGTATTTATGCTGACTATCGCGACATTGATCAGCATCACCTGCAAAATCGACACCGGTGAAGTACTCAACGCCAGCACGTTTAAATCCGGCATGAGCGCCTGCGTTTGCGTTCTCGGCGTCGCATGGCTGGGGGATACTTTCGTTAAAGCCCACATCAGCGATATCCAGACGGTAGCAGGCGACCTGCTGCACAACTATCCGTGGCTGCTGGCGGTCGTGCTATTCTTCGCCGCAACCCTGCTCTATTCCCAGGCAGCCACCACCAAGGCGCTGATGCCCGCCGCGCTGATGCTGGGCGTAAGCCCTCTCACCGCCATCGCCTCATTTGCCGCCGTCTCTGCGCTGTTCGTTCTGCCAACCTACCCAACCCTGCTGGCGGCGGTCGAAATGGATGACACCGGCTCCACCCGCATCGGTAAATACGTCTTCAACCACGCCTTCCTGATCCCCGGCGTCATCGCCATTACGCTATGCGTGATCCTCGGGTTTATTTTTGGCGGCATCATGCTGTAAATCTCTTCAAATTCGGGCCAGATCCTGGCCCGTTTCGTTAATCCTCCCTATCTTGCGTGCTATAGTGCCTCTTTTCGCTGATACGAGGTTCACGATGACTACGCCTGATGCTGTTGTTGTACTCTGTACCGCGCCGGATGAAGCGACCGCCCAGGACCTGGCGGCCAAAGCATTGGCGGAAAAACTCGCCGCCTGCGCCACGCTCCTGCCGGGAGCGACGTCGCTCTATTACTGGGAAGGAAAACTGGAGCAGGAGTATGAAGTGCAAATGCTGCTGAAAACCGACCTTGCCCATCAGCAGGCGCTGCTGGACTGTCTGAAGTCCCATCACCCGTATCAAACCCCTGAACTTTTGGTTCTGCCCGTTATTCACGGAGACAATGATTACCTCTCATGGCTCAACGCATCATTACGCTGATCCTGCTGCTTTGCAGCACATCGGCCATTGCCGGCCTGTTCGACGCCCCCGGTCGTTCGAACTTTGTTCCTGCTGACCAGGCTTTTGCCTTCGATTTTCAGCAGAATCAACACGATCTCAATCTGACCTGGCAAATCAAGGAGGGTTACTATCTTTACCGCAAACAGATCAAGCTGACCTCCGCCGATGCGACGTTTATCGAACCCTCGCTGCCGTCAGGCGAATGGCATGAGGACGAGTTTTACGGTAAAAGTGAAATTTACCGCCAGCGCCTGACCGTCCCGGTCACTCTGACGCACGCCGCCGCTGGCGCAACCCTTACCGTCACCTGGCAGGGCTGCGCGGATGCGGGTTTTTGCTATCCGCCAGAAACCAAAATCGTGCCGCTTGGCAAAGCGCTGGCGCGCTCCAGTAACGATGCGCACGCCGGGCAACCCAGGCTGAACCCGCCGCTGCCGCTGGAAACGCGCCCGGCGCTGCCGGTCGAGTCGCCCGACCTTCCTTCTCCCGTCGCGGACAACCACAGCGCCGATCTCCCCTTTAGCGCGCTTTGGGCGCTATTAATTGGTATCGGCATCGCCTTTACCCCCTGCGTTCTGCCGATGTATCCGCTGATTTCCGGCATCGTGCTGGGCGGTCAAAAACGCCTCTCCACCGCCCGCGCGCTGCTGCTGGCCTTTATCTACGTTCAGGGAATGGCGTTAACCTACACCGCGCTGGGTCTGGTCGTCGCCGCTGCGGGCCTGCAGTTCCAGGCAGCGCTGCAGCACCCTTATGTGCTGATCGGCCTGTCGGTCGTGTTTATCCTGCTGGCGCTGTCGATGTTTGGTCTGTTTACGCTCCAGCTGCCTTCGTCGCTGCAAACGCGTCTGACGCTGATGAGCAATAAACGCCAGGGCGGTTCACCCGGCGGCGTATTCGCCATGGGGGCGATTGCCGGATTAATCTGCTCGCCCTGTACCACCGCGCCGCTGAGCGCCATTCTGCTGTATATCGCCCAGAGCGGTAATCTGTGGCTGGGCGGTGGAACCCTGTACCTCTACGCGCTCGGAATGGGGCTGCCGCTGATCCTGGTGACCGTATTTGGCAACCGCCTGCTGCCGAAAAGCGGCCCGTGGATGGCTCACGTGAAAACCGCTTTTGGCTTCGTGATCCTCGCGCTGCCGGTATTTTTACTTGAACGCATCCTGGGAGACCTGTGGGGCCTGCGGCTTTGGTCGCTGCTTGGCGTCGCCTTTTTTAGCTGGGCGTTTATCACCTCGCTGGGCGGCACGCGCCCCTGGCTGCGTCTCGTACAAATCGCCATGCTCGGCGCCGCGCTGGTCAGCGCCCGTCCGCTGCAGGACTGGGCTTTCGATGCACCGGTCGTGCAACGGCAGTCCCATCTCCAGTTTACCCGTATCCATAGCGTCGATGAGCTCAATCAGGCGCTGGCGCAGGCGAAAGGCAAACCGGTGATGCTTGATCTTTACGCCGACTGGTGCGTGGCCTGCAAAGAGTTCGAGAAATACACCTTTACCTCACCTGAGGTTCAACAGGCCCTGAAAGATACCGTTCTGCTACAAGTGGATGTCACGAAAAATAGCGCACAAGACGCGGCGCTGCTGAAGCACCTCAGGGTGCTTGGCCTCCCCACGATTCTGTTCTTCAACGAACAGGGCGAGGAGCAGCCCGCGCAGCGTGTCACCGGGTTTATGGATGCCGCGGCATTCAGCGCCCATTTGCGCGATCGATAACCGTGAGCGACACTTTAGGAGGGAAAATGGAGGAGAAGACCGTGCAACGTGAAGAAGTCCTGGGTGAAGCCATCCAAATCCTCGAAATCGAGGGTATCGCTAACACCACGCTGGAAATGGTCGCCGAGCGCGTGGCTTACCCGCTCAATGACCTCAAACGTTTCTGGCCCGATCGCGAGGCGCTGCTGTATGACGCGCTTCGCCATCTTAGCCATCAGGTCGATGCCTGGCGCCGTCAGCTTTTACTCGACGAGTCGCTAAGCGCAGAGCAGAAACTGCTGGCCCGCTACGCCGCGCTGACCACCTGCGTTAGCAACCATCGTTATCCCGGCTGCCTGTTTATCGCCGCCTGTACTTTTTACCCGGACGCTCAGCACCCGATCCATCAGTTGGCCGAGCAGCAGAAGCAGGCTTCTCTGGCCTATACTCACGAACTGCTTAGCCAGCTGGAGGTTGACGATCCGGCGATGGTCGCGAAGCAGATGGAGCTGATCATCGAAGGTTGCCTGAGCCGCCTGCTGATCAAACGTAGCCAGACTGACGTCGATACCGCACGTCGCCTGGCAGAAGATATTTTGCGTTTTGCCCAGTGCCGGATGGGCGGTGCGCTGACCTGATTCCGATATCTTAACCGATTCATCGCGCATATAATTCCCCACTCATCGATATGCTGACAGGGTTTGATATGCGCTCTCTTCTTTGGGCTGCCATTATGGGGCTGTGTTCGACACCGCTTCTGGCAGCCTCTCCGCAAGGTTTCTCTTTCGCGCATAAAGACTGGGAGCTCGCCTGCGACAACACCGGCACCTGCCGGGCCGCAGGCTATGGCGTCACCATGGGCGAAGTCAGCGTTCTGCTGACCCGCAATGCGGGCGCGGCGCAGCACGTCGTCGCCGTTGCGACCTTCGCGCAAACCGAACGCGATATTCCGCCCGACGCCACGGTCACTCTGTTCATCGACGATCGCGACAACGGCGCCCTCGAAGCCGTCGACGAGAGCCATTTTCGCTTTGATGATAGCCAGACGTCGGCCCTGATTCAGGCCCTGGAGCATAACGGCAAAATTGAGCTGGCGATTAACGGCGAGCGCAAGGTGCTGTCCAGCGCAGGCAGCAGCGCCGCATTTCTGAAAATGGATGAGTTCCAGCAGCGCCTGGGCACCGCCGATGCGCTGATGCGTCAAGGAGATGCCGGCGATGACAACGTTTTGCCGGCGGCGCCCGCGCCGGAAATCATCGCCGCGCCGGTCATTAACAATGCCGCTGCCGCGACGCTGACGGCAAAACAGCGGCAGAAGCTTCTTCCGCAGCTAACCCCCGTGCTTAACAGCCATTGCGACGACTGGCAAAACGCCGACATCCCGGCCTCCGAGCGTCAGCTCACCGCCACCCCGCTGGATAAAAACCACACCTTGATTCAGGCCCTTTGCTGGCGCGCGGCCTACAACGACGGCTACGCCATATGGGTGGTCGACAAAGCATTTATGACTCAGCCTCAGCTGATCGCTACCGACGCCTCCAGCTATGGCGATGGCGTGCTTACCTTTTTCAACAAGGGCCGCGGTATTGCCGACTGCATCAGCGGAGAAGAGCGCGTGTGGGACGGCCGGACCTTTGTTCAGAGCCTGAAATACACCACCGGCGACTGCCGGGAAATCGCCCCCGGCGGCGCATGGATGCTGCCCACTTTCGTCAGTCAGGTTATCCCCAGGCAGCAAAAAGAAGCCGATAATAATGCGCTGAAAGCGCTGTATAACGCCGTGTTAAAAGAGCAGAAGGTCAACCCTGAACTGGATCTGAATAAGATCGCCGAACAGTTTCCCCTCGGCGGCAAGGTCAGCCATTTTACGCTGACCTACGCGGACGACTCTCTGGTCTCGACGAGCAAACCTTCCGCCGATATCAGCGATGATGAGTGGCAGGCGTTTCTCCAGTCTGATATCAGCGCCGACTCCGAAAACGGCAAAGTCAGCTTCACCCTGGTGGATCTCGACGGTGACGGCAGACGCGATTTAATTATCGATAGCTACGTCGGCGGCACTGGACTCTTTAGCTATACCGGAGTCTTAAAACGCAACGACGACGCTTTCGAAACGGTCAACAGCGACGATAGCGGCAACGGCGATGATTTTGACGCAGGGGTTCCCGGCGCGCTTTTTTCCCTTAACGGCCGCGGCGCCAACCAGTGGAGCCAGTGGGTACGCATTAATGGCCAGGTTTATGCCCTCTGGTACAACGGTCAGTTTGGCGAAGATAATCTCTATTTATTGCGCCCGTTTGCCCCCTCGGGCAGTAGCGCGCCTGCGGTGACGATCCGCTATCGCTACACTCTCAATGACATCCGCTCGCCGGAAAAAGGCCAGCCGCTGACGCCCGCGTTAAGCGACGGGGAAAAAACGGATCTGCTGAAGTCGCTGGAGGTGATGCAGAGCAGCCTGCTTAAGGATAAGCCGCAGAGCGACGGCGAAGCGCCAATCTGCCCTATTCCCCCGGGCACGTCGGCCGACGATGCGGAAAGTTACTATAGCGGCGTGGCGTCTAACTATATTTATGAAACCGTCGCCTATATTCCGGTCTGGCTGAATGATAAATGTTTTATCGGCACCATCTTTAGCCACCACGGCGCATATCGTCACGGCGTCGACGCGGAAATTACCATCAGCTCGCCGCGCGATGACGAAGACGTCGTCGGCGACTACGCGATCTCCGGACTTCGCCGCGCGATCTCAGTGACCAGCGGCTGGAAGAACCGCGAAGGCGATAACGGCATGATGTAATTTCCCGCAGAATAGCGCGCTCAGACGCAGAATTGCCGCAAAGTTAAGCAACCGGTAGATAAATCGAGAAATTTGATTGACGGAGCGTACGGATTACGGTTTAATGCGCCCCGTTGCCCGGATAGCTCAGTCGGTAGAGCAGGGGATTGAAAATCCCCGTGTCCTTGGTTCGATTCCGAGTCCGGGCACCACTATTCAGAGAACCCAGCCTATGGCTGGGTTTTTGCTTTTCTGCGAGCGGACTCTCCATCGAACTTCGTTCGATTATTCGCCGCACGGCGGCTCACCCCTTCGGGGCCAGCGCGACAAGCGCGCTGTTCAACGCCTCTGGCGTTAGTCCGAGTCCGGGCACCACTATTCAGAGAACCCAGCCTATGGCTGGGTTTTTGCTTTTCCGCGAGCGGACTCTCCATCGAACTCCGTTCGATTATTCGCCGCACGGCGGCTCACCCCTTCGGGGCCAGCGCGACAAGCGCGCTGTTCAACGCCTGCGGCGTTAGTCCGAGTCCGGGCACCACTATTCAGAGAACCCAGCCTATGGCTGGGTTTTTGCTTTTATGCTTTCAGTTAAATATCGTCTTCCCTAGCTGATACCCCGCCTCAAGATGCGCTTTCGCCGTTTCCAGCTCCGGTAACAGCAGCAGCTGCGAACTGGCCACCGTCGCCCCGCAGTAATCAAAAATGCCGTGGGCGATCTGCGCATGAAAAGCAGCGGTAAACCCATGCTTATCATACGTTTTCTGATTGGCTGCGCCTAACGCAACCAGGTGCACTCGCAGGCGCCCGAGCTTCTTCACCACCTCGCCCCCGGCGGTTTCCTCATAGGCCCAGCCGTTGGCAAACACGCGGTCGATCCAGCCCTTCAGCAGCGCAGGCATCGACCACCAGTAAACGGGAAAGACCAGCACCAGTGCGTCGGCTCGATCGAGTCTGGCCTGCTCAGCAACCACATCGGGCGGCGTGGAGCCGGTTTGCAGAAATGCGGCGATATCCGGCTCAGTAAACACCGGGTTAAAGCCTTCCTGCGTTAAATCTGCTATTTCAGCAGTGTGCTGCTGGCCGGATTCGGCAATCCCTTGCGCAATAGCCGTCGCTACGCTGTGAGTCAGAGAAGTATTAAGAGGATGAGAAACCACGATTAATGCATGCATGACGGATACCCCAGTTGCGCGATAACGATATTGGACGTAGTCTAATATACTAACAGTAACCTACTCATGGTAACTTACCTTTGGTATATTAGCATGTCAACGGGAGAATCCTTTTATGTCTCAACCCCTCGTACGGCAGCGTTTAACGCGAGAAGAGCGGCGCAAGCAGCTAATAGACGTCGCCTGGCATATTATTCGCGAGGAAGGAACCGACGCCCTGACGCTGGGCTATCTGGCGACCCAGGCGGGGGTGACTAAACCGGTGGTTTACGATCATTTTGACAGCCGTTCGGGACTTTTCGCGGCGCTGTATGCGGAATACGACCAGCGCCAGAGCGTAAAGATGGATGAAATTCTGCGCAACACCGAACCCAGGGCGGAGACACTGGCTTCGGCGATCGCTAATGCCTACATTGAGTGCGTCCTGCTCCAGGGCCGCGAAATGCCCAGCGTGATGGCCGCGCTGGCCGGGACGCCTGAGCTGGAGAAAATCAAGCAGGAGTGCATAACCGCATTTACCGCGAAATGCCGGCAATATTTTTCGCCGCTTTGCGAGAGTGAAAACCTCAGCGAAGCAGCCATTCTCGCCATGCTTGGATCCGCCGACGGGCTATCGGCTGCGGTAGTAAACGGCGTCATCACGGAGCAGCAGGCGAAAGATGAGCTATTTCAGGTGATTATGTCGATGCTGCAGCGCTGCTGCCGTGGCGAAGAAGCGCTACCCGGTAGCGGCTAGCGCTTTATATGGCCGACAAAACTTATCAGATCATCTAATGATGAGTTTTCCGTGGGCGGCTTTAATTATCAGCCGCCCGCTTTCTTAATCGCCGCATCCAGCGAGGCTTTATCCGCCAGCCCAGGGAATACGGTGATCGCCGCCTCCGTGGCGCCGGTCGTCGGCATTACGATAACGCCGGGCGTACCGCTTAAACCGATCTCCTGCGCCAGCTGGTTGGTACTTTCCAGTACCGACTCAACGTCCGCCGCTTTCTTCGCATCGAAATTGACCTTCTTCGCCTGCTGCTGCACGTCAGCGGCGGTTAGCTTGCCTTCGTTATGCCCGGTGGAATAGATGCCGTTATGGTAGGTCAAATAGGCCTCTGCGCCCTTCTGCTGATAAATCTGCAGCCCAGTTTTCGCCGCCTCCAGCGAGGTTTCCCAACGGCTGCCAAAAATTGGCCACTCTTTGAAAGCAAAGCGGGTCTGCGGGTTCTCTTTAATAACCTGCTCCATGACCGGAGCCAGACGGCTGCAGTAAACGCATTGATAATCAAAGAATTCAATAACGGTCACTTTGCCCTCTTTCGGGCCATAGGTTGGGGTGTTTTTATCCTGCGTCAGCGCAGCCGCGTTCTTCAGTACCGCCTGCGTCGCGGCGCTGGCCTGCTGCTGTTCCTGAATTTGCTGCAGCTTCTGGCTGGCCTGCAGCAGCACTTCCGGATGCGCGACTAAATAGTCCGCGGCAATTTTGCCGATACGGGCTTCCTGTTCGGGCGTGAAGGTGGGTGCATCAGCGGCAGTTGCCATCACCGGAAGCAGTGCGGCGCCAATAAAGGCGAGTGTCAGTAAATTCTTATGGCCGGGCATGTGGGTAGTCCTTGCGATGGGTGAACGGCAGGTGTGTCTTTACGAACAAAATATCATCCTTTGCCCGCGAATCATCCCCGGACGAGGCAATGATTAGTAACTATATTTTTCAATAACTCAACGCGCCCTCGCGATTTAGCGGGTGGTCAACGCGCGTGAACGGGAGTACGCTTCGCCCCCTGCTTTTCCCCCCTGGGCCTCTTTTTAGTTAGATGAGTTAGGTATGAATGAGTTTTTCAGTCAGTGGGACGTAGCGGTTATCCTGCTGCAAATTATCGCTATCGACCTGTTATTAGGCGGCGACAACGCGGTGGTGATCGCGATGGCCTGCCGTAAGCTGCCGCCGCATCAGCGGACCAAAGCGATTATTATCGGCACCTTTGGTGCGATAGCGGCGCGCGTGCTGCTCCTGGCCGTGGCTATTTATTTGCTCTCATTGCCGTGGTTGAAAGTGGTTGGCGCTCTGATGCTGTTGTGGATCGGTATCAAGCTGGTCACCAATCAGGAAGAAGAGAATGAAATCAGCAGCTCCAGCAGCCTGTGGCGTACTGCGGTCACCATTACCGTTGCCGATGTCATTATGTCGCTGGACAACGTACTGGCCGTCGCCGCCGCCGGAAAAGGCCATCTGCTGCTGGTCGCGCTGGGGGTGCTGATCAGCATCCCGATTATTGTCGCGGGCAGTAAACTGGTGTTGGCGATCCTTAACCGCTTCCCGTCGGTGGTGATGCTGGGCGGCGCGCTTATCGGCTGGATAGCCGGCTCAATGATGGTGAGCGATGTCACCATCGTTCATCTGTTCCCCAACGCGCCAGCCGCCCTTCCGTTGATCGGCGGTGCCATTGGCGCTGCCCTGGTGCTGCTGGAAGGGCTGCGCAGGAACCGCAGCAGGCCTTCTGCCGAATAGGGTTATCCACGTTTTGTCGCCGTCGATCCCGACGGCGTCAAGTTTGCGCCACTTTTCCGCCACATCCGTCCTCATTTGCCCTACGCTTAATAAAGACACCTGTTCCAGGGATCTGTAACCGTAATATTGCGCATAAATGAGATAACATCATGGAATTAAAGGATTATTATGCCATTTTAGGGGTTCAGCCAACGGACGATCTGAAAACCATTAAGACCGCCTATCGCCGTCTGGCACGCAAATATCACCCCGATGTCAGTAAAGAAAACGATGCCGAAGCCAGGTTCAAAGATCTCGCCGAAGCCTGGGAAGTGCTTAAAGATGACCAGCGCCGCGCTGAATACGACCAACTGTGGCAGCACCGCAACGATCCGCACTTTGGCCGTCAGCAACAACACTCCCACGAGCAGAGCTACAGCCAGCAGGACTTTGACGACATTTTCTCCTCCATGTTTGGCCAGCAGGCGCATCATAGCCGCCGCCAGCAGGGCGTGCGCGGCCATGATTTAGAGATAGAAGTCGCGGTTTTCCTTGAAGAGACTTTAGCCGAACAGACGCGCACTATCAGCTATAAGCTGCCGGTGTATAACGTCTTTGGCATGGTAGAAAGCGAAACGCCGAAAACCCTGAACGTAAAAATTCCCGCAGGCGTCGTCGACGGCCAGCGCATCCGCCTGAAAGGTCAGGGTACCCCCGGCGAGAATGGCGGCCCGAACGGCGACCTGTGGCTGGTGATACATATCGCCCCGCATCCGCTGTTTGATATCGTCGGACATAACCTTGAAATTGTCCTGCCGCTGGCGCCATGGGAAGCGGCATTAGGCACCAAAGTCACTATCCCGACGCTCAAAGAGAGCATTCTGTTGACCATCCCGCCGGGCAGCCAGGCCGGACAGCGCCTGCGCGTCAAGGGCAAAGGGCTGGCCAGCAAAACCACCACTGGCGATCTGTACGCCGTGATTAAAATCGTTATGCCGCCAAAACCGGATGAGAAGAGCCGCGAGCTCTGGCAGCAGCTGGCCGATGCGCAATCCAGCTTCGAGCCGCGTAAGACATGGGGGAAAGCCTGATGGCTAAGATAACAGTGACGTTTACGATTACCGAGTTTTGTCTCCACACCGGCCTTTCCGAGGAGGAGCTGAACGAAATTGTCGGCCTCGGCATGATCGAGCCGCGCCAGCCGCAGCGGGAAAAGTGGCTGTTTGACGATAGTGCGGTGACAATTGTTCACCGCGCCGTACGCTTACGCAAAGAGCTGGAGCTGGACTGGCCGGGGATCGCCGTCGCCTTGACGCTGCTTGACGAGAACGCGCGCCTGAGCCGTGAAAATCAAATTCTGCAGCAGCGGCTGGCGCGCTTTCTGACGCATGGTTAAACCCCATCCGCAGGCGGTGGTAAATCCGTAGCCCGGTTAAGCGCAGCGCCACAGGGAAGATAATCTGAAGCAGCATTGCGCGCTATTCCCCGGAGGCGGTGCTTGACGCGCTTTGTCCGGGCTACGTGTACGCAGATGGCGGTAAACCCGTAGCCCGGTCATACACAGCGCCATCGGGAAAGACGGTGGTAAACCCGTAGCCCGGCTAAGCGCAGCGCGAGCCGGGAGAAAAACGCAAAGCCACCTCCAGGCGGATAGGGCGCTAGCCGTCATCCGGCACAATACCTGATTAGCCATGCACCCACGCCGGCAGCCAGTCGCCGTGGCTGTCGATCAGATCGTCCACCAGCGCATAGATCTCCTCAATGCCCAGCACCGCCGCCGTATGCGGGTCCATCATCGTCGCATAGTAGATATAGTCGCGATTTTCCGTGAGTATCGCCTCCGTCAGCAGGGTCTGAACGTTGATATTGGTTTGCATCATTGCCGCCAGATGGGCAGGCAGCTTGCCCGCTTTGGTCGGTTGAATGCCGTTAGCGTCCACCAGACAGGCCACCTCCACACAGCAGCCCTGCGGCAGGTTATCGATAAGATTATCGTTACGCACGTTGCCGTAGATCACGCTCGGCTCGCCTGTCCAGATGGCGTTCATAATGGTGCTGGCGTACTCGCGCGAGGGTTTGACCTCAATGCGCTCGCTGGTTTTATACCGTTCCAGCTCTTTGTGCCAGTTCGCCACCTGCTCTACGCAGCGTTTCGGATACTCATCCAGCGGCACCTGATAGCGCGCAATCAGATCCTCACGCCCCGGCTTGATAAACCAGGGAGTGTATTCCGCGAAGTGCTCGGACGACTCCGTGACAAAATAGCCCAACTTTTTAAACATCTCATAGCGGACGATGTTCTGGCAGCGCGAATCTTCGCGATGCTTCGGCGCGCGTCCTTCGGCAAATGCCTGCAGCATCTCCGGGTAAATACTGGCATAGCTGCCGTCGCTGAGCTTTTTCTCCAGCGACAGGTAAAAGGCCATATGATTGATACCGGCACAGCGGTAGCGTAAATCCGCCGGGTCGAGATCCAGATCGTGGGCCAGCTCCTCCGCCGTCCCCTGCACCGAATGACACAGTCCGACCTGCTTAATATGCGGATAGCGGGCGTACATTGCCCAGGTATTCATCGCCATCGGATTGACGTAGTTAAGCATAGTGGCGTTCGGGCAAACTTCGGTCATATCGTCGCAGATGCGCCACAGGTGCGGAATGGTGCGCAGCGCGCGCATAATTCCGCCCGGGCCAAGCGTATCGGCAATAGTTTGCTCCACGCCATGCAGCTTACAGACTTCAAAATCGGTGACCGTACAGGGCTGATAGCCGCCAATCTGGAAGGCCACCACCACAAAATCCGCGTCCTGCAGCGCCGCTTTCTGGTCGCGATGGCAGCTGATTTCCCCCTCCGCGCCCAGAGAATCCATCAGTTTGCGCACCACAATATGCGACTCCTCCAGACGAGTCGCATCGATATCCATCAGGGCGATATGCGCGGACTTTAGCGCCGGGCGCTGAAACACATCGCCGAGTATATTTTTGACGAATACCGTCGAACCGGCGCCGATAAAGGTAATTTTGGGGGCAGACATAGGGTGCTCTCCGTAGGGTTAGTGAACGTTAACAGAGTGGCATGCCGGACTACCGGCGGGCTGCCCTCTTCCCGCCGGAGCATTCCCGAAAACTCAGATCGGCTACCGGCAAGCATGAAAACTGATTTTTCGGGAATAAATGGGCGAAAAAGAAGAGAAAACGGGCCTTTAATTCGACTAAGATAAGCGCTGACTGGCGTCAAAAATCGGCAAGAATGATGATTCAGGAATCCACATCATGATCGATAAACCCCGCGCAGCGCATCCCGCCGACGCGTATATGAGCAGCAGCGACGATCGACTGCCCCGCAGCCCGCTGGCGCTCTACTCTGAATACCAGCGGATGGATATCGAGCTGCGTACTCCTTATGCCATGACCGCCAGCCACTGGCACGGTCAGGTGGAGGTGAACGTCCCCTTCGACGGCGATGTCGAGTATCTGATCAACGATGAAGCGGTACGTATCGAGCAGGGCTATATCACCCTGTTCTGGGCCTGTACGCCCCATCGCCTTACCCGACCAGGGGCCTGCAGGCAGATGGCTATCTTCAACCTGCCGATGCATCTGTTTTTATCCTGGCCGCTGGATCGGGAGCTTATTAACCACGTCACCCACGGTATGGTGGTGAAATCGCTGGCTGCCCAGCAGCTCAGCGTATTTGAAGTCCAGCGCTGGCAGCAGGAGCTGAACAGCGAAAATGAGCAAATCCGCCAGTTAGCGATCGATGAAATCGCTCTGATGCTCAAGCGCCTGAGCCTCTCCGGCTGGCAGCCGATTCTGGTGAACAAGACTTCACGCACGCATAAGAACAGCGTTTCGCGCCACGCCCAGTTTTACGTCAGCCAGATGCTGGAATATATTGCCATCCACTACGATCGGGCGCTCACCGTCAACGATGTCGCCGAGCATGTGAAGCTGAATGCCAACTACGCGATGGGGATTTTT
The DNA here is from genome assembly GCF_051209435.1 of Klebsiella sp. HN106. Classification (NCBI taxonomy): domain Bacteria; kingdom Pseudomonadati; phylum Pseudomonadota; class Gammaproteobacteria; order Enterobacterales; family Enterobacteriaceae; genus Klebsiella; species Klebsiella sp. HN106. Next base: position 253,239 of record NZ_JBLURD010000003.1, read on the forward strand.
CAGCGGGTGATGCAGCAAACCATGAAGCAGTACATTACCGCGATGCGCATTAATCACGTTCGGGCGCTGCTCAGCGACACCGATAAGACCATCCTCGATATCGCCCTGACCGCCGGTTTCGGCTCCAGCAGCCGCTTTTACAGCACTTTTAATAAATATGTCGGCATGCCGCCGCAGCAGTATCGCAGGCTGAGCCAGCAGCGTCGCCATAATCTGGCGCCCGCCGGGGCATAAAAAAATGCCGCCGGGGAAGCCCACGGCGGCATTGATTAACAGCAAAACGGTTTAGTCGTTGATGCGCGGATGCTGCTGCACCAGACGAGAGCGTTTTTCCTGCAGATCGGCGATCTCCTGATCGATATCTTCGATTTTATGCTCGATGTTATCGTAGTGCTCGCCGAGAATTTCTTTCGCTTCCTGAATATCCGAAGCCGCTGGCGTCGCCCCTTTCAGCGGACGATTGGCGGTCTCTTTCATCGACAGGCCGGTAATCAGACCGATAACTGCAATTACCATCAGATAGTAAGCCGGCATCATCAGGTTCTGCGTGCTTTCTACCAGCCACGCCGCCAGGGTTGGCGTCAGACCGGCAATCAGCACCGAGATGTTGAAGGCGCTGGCCAGGGCGCTAAAACGAATGTGGGTCGGGAACATCGCCGGCAGCGACGAAGCCATCACTCCGATAAAGCAGTTCAGCACAACCGCCAGCACCAGCAGACCGGCGAAAATCAGGCCGAGAACGTTACTGTTAATCATGATGAATGCCGGAATCGACAGCGCGAACAGCGCCACGCTACCAATCAGAATGAACGGGCGACGGCCAAAACGGTCGCTGAGCATACCGATAACCGGCTGAACGAACAGCATCCCGACCATGATGGCGATGATGATCAGCACCCCGTGGTCTTCTGAATAGTGCAGGTTATGCGACAGGTAGCTCGGCATGTAGGTCAGCAGCATGTAGTAGGTCACGTTGGTGGAAATCACCAGACCGATACAGGTCAGCAGGCTACGCCAGTGTTTAGTGGCAATCTCTTTAAAGGAGACTTTCGGCCCGTCCTGCAGGCCCTCGCGGTCGCCCTGCTCCATTTTATCAACGTGCTGCTGGAACGCCGGCGTCTCTTCCAGCGCATGGCGCAGATAAAGACCAATAATGCCTAACGGCAGCGCGAGGAAGAACGGAATACGCCAGCCCCAGTCGAGGAAGTTCTCTTCGCCTACCATGCTGGAAATGAGTACCACCACGCCCGCGCCCATCACGAAGCCCGCTATCGAACCGAAGTCCAGCCAGCTGCCCATAAAGCCGCGTTTACGGTCAGGCGAGTATTCCGCCACAAAGATCGATGCCCCGGTATATTCTCCGCCCACCGAGAATCCCTGCGCCATTTTACACAGCAGCAGCAGAATCGGCGCCCAGATACCAATGGTGGCATACGACGGAATAAGACCGATACAGAATGTACTTATCGACATAATGACGATGGTTATCGCCAGAATTTTTTGTCGACCATATTTATCGCCCAGCATCCCGAAGAACAGGCCGCCTAATGGACGAATTAAGAAGGGAACCGAGAAAGTACCGAGCGCGGCAATCATCTGCACGCTGGGGTTGGCATCGGGGAAAAAGACCTTACCAAGAGCATACGCAACAAAACCATATACCCCAAAATCGAACCACTCCATCGCGTTACCCAGCGACGCTGCGGTAATCGCTTTCTTCAGTTTGCTATCATCAATGATGGTCACATCCCGAAGCGTGATGGGTTTTACTTTTTTCCTTTTAAGCATAATTATCCTCTTTTGCTCTCGCCTTGAGCGCACGAATCTCCGCCGAATGACAAGGTCATTCGCGTCATGCGTTGGGAGCGGCGAATTGCTGTGCTCCACATTTCAAGCGTAGCAGGTTTGCCTGCACTGTCTGCTGACAGTCCGTACAACCGAACCTGTTGACGCCTGCTCTGGCCATAATGAATATGCGGAGCCGCTAATAAGTGTAGTGAATTTGCGTTCTCGCCTTTTTACCCTAACAGCGTTTAAATTTGGGATCAACTTCACAAAAATTTACCTACCCTTAAACAGAGTCGGCGAAAACCAATAAGTTCAATGAATATTGGAACTTAGCGATACATTTCCGGAAATATCTGGCGGTTTTTATGGAAATAACCCCGTCGTTCTTCACGGGGTATATTCATTTTCTTCCCGGCAGTAACTCATAAAAAAGGCCCGACAAAAGTGCGGGATTGCGCTATAATCACTTACACTTTCGGCTATCAGCCGCCATTTAATGGACCAACGTCCTGTTTTACCCAGTAATCGCGAGGAACGTCATGCAACTGCCACACTGCCCGAAATGCCATTCTGAATACACTTATGAAGATGGCGGCATGTTTATCTGCCCGGAATGCGCCCATGAATGGAACAATGCCGAGCCTGCGGATGATAACGACGCGCTGGTGGTCAAAGATGCCAACGGTAATTTACTCACCGACGGCGACAGCGTCACCGTAGTAAAAGATCTTAAGGTTAAAGGCAGTTCTTCAATGCTAAAAATCGGTACTAAAGTGAAGAATATCCGCCTGGTTGAAGGCGATCATAATATTGACTGCAAAATTGATGGTTTTGGCCCGATGAAGCTAAAATCCGAATTTGTTAAAAAGAACTGATTTTATTCCCCCGGCGCCTGTCGTCGGGGGGAAATATATTTTCCCGTGCCGTTATGCGAATTGTCCGATCGTCTTCCGCCTCTTCTTGCGTCTTCCCTCGCTGCCGCCTGGCTTAATTTTGCAATCCCCTTCTACGCTTAATGGAATATTCGTTACCTGAGGTAATGCTTATGCCCCTGAGTCCCTATATCGCTTTTAGCGGCAACTGCGCGGCCGCCATCGCGTTCTACCAGCAGGCGCTGGGCGCTGAACTGCTCCATAAAATTACCTGGGGCGAAATGCCGCAGGATATTCATGACGCAGAGGATGGCTGCCCCTCCGGCCAGCATCTGGCCGCCGACGGCATCGCCCACGCCAGTCTGCGCATCGCCGACAGCATCCTGATGCTCAGCGACAGCCCCTCCAGTAAAATGGAGCGCTACGCCGGGTTTACTATCGTGCTTGATCCGCAAGATGTTATCGAGGGTAAACGCTGGTTTGACGGCCTCGCCGATGGCGGGCAGATAGAGATGGTCTGGCAGGAGACATTCTGGGCGCACGGCTTCGGTAAAGTGATCGACCGCTTTGGCGTCCCGTGGATGGTCAACGTGGTGAAAGAACCTTAACGCTGACCTTTTCCCCTCCCCCTAACCCTCTCCCCGAAAGGGAGAGGGTACCCGGCGGTGCAGTTTGTTACCCCTGCGCCGCTCTGCAGCCCCCACGCACAGCTGACTCCGCACCCGGATTTTTCCTCTCCCTTCAGTAGAGGGCCTCTGTGCGTTCATTCCCTCTTACCTGTCATCCCTTCGGCATTAACTCTTCATCCCCCGGTCATCAGGAGTTAACCGAAACGTAACAAAAAACCGTCAGGATTGGCTCACGCTCAGAGGAAAACTCCTTCTTGTCCTTAGTGAGGCTTGATTGCCATGTACTTATCCAGACATCCGACCAGTTACCCCACGCGATATCAGGAAATTGCCGCCAAACTGGAGCAAGAGCTTTGCCATCATTACCGCTGCGGCGACTATCTGCCCGCCGAGCAGCAGCTGGCGTCCCGCTTTGAGGTTAACCGCCATACCCTGCGCCGGGCCATCGATCAGCTTGTCGAGCGCGGCTGGGTCCAGCGCCGTCAGGGCGTCGGCGTGCTGGTACTGATGCGCCCGATAGATTACCCGCTCAGCGCCCAGGCGCGCTTTAGCCAGAATCTTCTCGAACAGGGCAGCCACCCGACCAGCGAAAAGCTGCTGTCGGTGCTGCGTCCGGCCAGTAGCCAAGTTGCCGACGCGTTTGCCATCAGTGAAGGCGATAACGTCATTCACCTGCGCACCCTGCGCCGCGTGAACGGCGTCGCCCTGTGTCTGATAGACCACTACTTTGCCGACCTGCAGCTATGGCCGGTTCTGCAAACCTTTACCCACGGCTCGCTCCACGATCTGTTGCGCAATCGTCTTGATATCGAACTGACCCGCGTACGCACCAAAATCAGCGCCCGCCGCGCGCAGGCCAAAGAGAGCCGCATTCTCGGCATTCCCAATATGGCGCCGCTGCTGTGCGTGCGCACCCTGAATCATCGCCAGGGCGAGCAGAGCGCGACGGAGTACTCCGTCAGCCTGACCCGCGCCGACATGATTGAATTCACCATGGAGCACTGAATGCACTTTGATACCGCTACCCGCCAGCGCTGGATGTCCGTGCTGGCCCACAGTGACCCACAAGAACTGGCGGCGCGGATGCAAACGCTGCAGCTCGCGCCGCAGTATGAACTGATTCGCGCCCCGGAAACCGGGCTGGTCCAGCTGCAGGCGCGCATGGGCGGCATCGGCGATCGATTTTTCGCCGGAGACGCCACCTTAACCCGCGCCGCTATCCGCCTGGCCGACGGCACGCTCGGCTATAGCTGGATTTTAGGCCGCGATCGTCCGCACGCTGAACGTTGCGCGGCCATCGATGCCCTGATGCAGTCGCCACACCATTTTCACACCCTGATGGAAACCCTGATAACCCCGCTGGAAGAACAACGTAGCGCGCGCATTGAAGCCCGACGCGCCGAAGTCAACGCCAGCCGGGTCGACTTCTTTACTCTGGTTCGCGGAGATAACGCATGACCTTACAACCCGCTTTTACCCTGGCTGTGCAGGATGCCCAGCACAGTTTCCGCCGCCTGCTGAAAGCGATGAGCGAGCCGGGCGTGATTGTCTCCCTGCAGCAGCTTCAGCACGGCTGGCAGCCGCTGAACGTCGCCACCACCAGCCTGCTGCTGACGCTGGTGGATCACGAGACGCCGGTCTGGCTCGCTCCGACGCTGCATAACGATCTGGTCGGCCAGAATTTACGCTTTCATACCGGCGCGCCGCTGGTTGAGCAGCCGCAGCAGGCAACCTTCGCCGTCGCCAGTGACAGCATCAGCGCCGAACAGCTCAACGTGCTCTCCGCCGGTACCGTCGTCGCCCCGGAGACCGGCGTTACGCTGATTGTTCAGCTCGCCAGCCTCAGCGGCGGCCGGATGCTGCGCCTGACCGGCGCCGGGATCGCCGAGGAGCGGATGATCGCCCCGCAGCTGCCGGAATGTATTATTGCAGAGTTAACCGAGCGCCCGCATCCGTTCCCGCTGGGTATCGATCTGATTCTCACCTGCGGCGAACGCCTGCTGGCGATTCCGCGCACCACTCACGTCGAGGTCTGCTAATGTACGTAGCCGTCAAAGGCGGCGAGAAGGCGATCGTCGCCGCTCACGCCCTACAGGAACAGCAACGCCGAGGCGATGGACGGCTTCCTGAAATCAGCGTTGACCAGATTAGCCAACAGCTCAATCTGGCGGTGGATCGGGTCATGACCGAAGGCGGTATCGCCGACCGGGAGCTGGCGGCGCTGGCGCTGAAGCAGGCCAGCGGCGATAGCGTCGAAGCGATTTTTCTGCTGCGCGCTTACCGCACCACGCTGCAAAGACTGGCGGTCAGCGAGCCTGTCGACACCGCCGCTATGCGCCTTGAGCGCCGGATCTCGGCGGTCTATAAAGATATCCCCGGCGGCCAGATGCTCGGCCCGACCTACGATTACACCCACCGTCTGCTCGATTTTACCCTACTGGCCAACGGCGAAACGCCGCCGCTGGCGACCGATAGCGCGCCGCAGGAAGCCACGCCGCACGTTTTTAATCTGCTCGTCCAGCAGGGACTGGCGAAGGCGGAGCAGGATACTGACGCGCAGCCCGACGACATCACCCGCCATCCGCCGGTTTATCCCTGTTCACGCTCGTCGCGCCTGCAGCAGCTGGTGCGCGGCGACGAGGGTTACCTGCTGGCGCTGGCCTACTCCACCCAGCGCGGCTACGGGCGCAACCATCCGTTTGCCGGGGAAATTCGCAGCGGCTACGTCGCGGTGGAGATCGTCCCGGAAGAGCTGGGCTTCACCGTCACTATTGGCGAACTGTTGATGACCGAATGCGAAATGGTCAACGGCTTTGTCGACCCTCAGGATGAACCGCCGCACTTCACCCGCGGCTACGGCCTGACGTTTGGCATGAGCGAGCGCAAAGCGATGGCGATGGCGCTGGTTGACCGCGCGCTCCAGGCGCCGGAGTACGGCGAAGAGGCGGCGGGTCCGGCCCAGGACGAAGAGTTTGTGCTGGCTCATGCCGATAACGTCGAGGCGGCCGGTTTCGTTTCGCACTTAAAACTTCCCCACTATGTCGATTTCCAGGCCGAACTGGCGCTACTTAAACGCCTGCAACGGGAGAATCAACGTGGCTAACGCACTGACCGGCTACAACTTTGCCTACCTCGACGAGCAAACCAAACGCATGATCCGCCGCGCCATCCTGAAAGCGGTAGCCATCCCCGGCTACCAGGTACCCTTCGGCGGTCGCGAGATGCCGATGCCCTACGGCTGGGGAACCGGCGGTATTCAGCTTACTGCCAGCATTATCGGCGAAAATGATGTGCTGAAGGTGATCGATCAGGGCGCCGACGACACCACCAACGCGGTATCGATTCGTCAGTTTTTCAAACGCGTAACCGGCGTCGCAACCACCGAACGTACCGAGGACGCCACGCTGATCCAGACCCGCCACCGGATCCCGGAAACGCCGCTAACCGAAGATCAGATTCTCATCTTCCAGGTGCCGATCCCGGAACCGCTGCGCTTTATCGAGCCGCGCGAAACCGAAACCCGCACCATGCATGCGCTGGAGGAGTACGGCGTAATGCAGGTGAAGCTGTACGAAGATATCGCCCGCTTCGGCCATATCGCCACCACCTACGCCTACCCGGTGAAGGTCAACGGCCGCTACGTCATGGACCCATCGCCGATTCCGAAATTTGATAATCCGAAGATGCATATGATGCCTGCGCTACAGCTGTTCGGCGCCGGGCGCGAAAAACGCATCTATGCGGTGCCGCCTTATACCCCGGTGGAGAGCCTCGATTTCGACGATCATCCGTTTACCGTTCAGGAGTGGGATGAACCCTGTGCTATCTGCGGCTCACGCCACAGCTATCTTGATGAAGTGGTGCTCGACGACAGCGGCAAGCGGATGTTTGTCTGCTCCGATACCGACTATTGCCGCCAACAGTGCGAGGAGCAGAAAAAATGAGCTATCCGTTACTGGCGGTGAATAACCTGACCCACCTCTATGCGCCGGGTAAAGGCTTCAGCGACGTATCGTTCGAGCTGTGGCCGGGAGAAGTGCTGGGTATCGTTGGCGAGTCCGGCTCCGGTAAAACCACCCTTCTACAGGCGATTTCCGCCCGCCTGAGGCCGCAGCAGGGTGAAGTGCGGTACCAGAATCGTTCTCTGTACGCGATGAGCGAAGCGGATCGCCGCCGCCTGCTGCGCACCGAGTGGGGCGTGGTGCATCAGCATCCGATGGACGGGCTGCGTCGCCAGGTGTCGGCCGGCGGCAATATCGGCGAGCGCCTGATGGCGATCGGCGCCCGTCACTACGGCCACATTCGCACCACCGCCGGGCAGTGGTTACAGGAGGTGGAGATCCCGCCTTCGCGCATTGACGACCTGCCCACCACCTTTTCCGGCGGCATGCAGCAGCGTCTGCAAATCGCCCGCAATCTGGTGACGCAGCCGAAGCTGGTGTTTATGGATGAACCTACCGGCGGGCTGGACGTGTCGGTGCAGGCGCGCCTGCTCGATCTGCTGCGCGGCCTGGTCGTGGAGCTCAATCTGGCGGTAGTCATTGTGACCCACGATCTCGGCGTTGCCCGCCTGCTGGCTAACCGTCTGCTGGTGATGAAACAGGGGCAGGTGGTGGAAAGCGGCTTAACCGACCGGGTGCTCGATGATCCCCATCATCCTTACACCCAGCTGCTGGTGTCGTCGGTATTGCAGAACTGAGCGTATGTCCACTCCCGGCGGCGCTGCGCTGACCGTGCTACGGGTGACGGACCGTCTGCGAGCCAGTAGCCCGGACAGGCGCAACGCGCCGTCTCCGGCGATCCCCGGTCGCGCTTCGTGAATCAATGCATCAGGTAGCCCGGATAAGGCGTTCACGCCGCGATCCGGGGAAATTCAGGCACGATGAGGCTAAAAATGAACGCCATTCGCGTGGAAAACATCCATAAAACCTTTGTTCTGCACCAGCAGAACGGCGTGCGTCTGCCGGTACTCGCCGACGCCTCGCTGAGCGTAAACGTCGGCGAATGCGTGGTGCTGCACGGCCACTCCGGCAGCGGAAAATCGACCCTGCTGCGTTCGCTGTACGCCAACTATCTCCCCGATAGCGGCCACATCTATATCCGCCACGGCGATGAATGGGTGGATCTGGTCACCGCCACGCCGCGCCAAGTCCTGGAAGTGCGTAAAACCACCATCGGCTGGGTTAGCCAGTTTCTGCGAGTGATCCCGCGCATCTCCGCCCTCGACGTCGTCATGCAGCCGCTGCTCGAGCTGGGCATCCCGCGCGAAGAGAGCGCCGGTAAAGCCGCCCGCCTGCTGACGCGCCTGAACGTGCCCGAACGTCTGTGGCACCTCGCCCCCTCGACCTTTTCCGGCGGCGAACAGCAGCGGGTCAATATCGCCCGCGGCTTCGCGGTGGACTACCCGATCTTGCTTCTCGACGAACCCACCGCCTCGCTGGACAACAAAAACCGCGCCGCCGTGGTGGAACTGATCCAGGAAGCCAAAGCCCGCGGCGCGTCGATCGTCGGCATTTTCCACGACGAGGCCACGCGTAAACAGGTCGCCGACCGCCTGCACCCCATGGGGATTTCAGCATGATTATCAACAACGTAAAGCTGGTCCTCGAAGACGAGGTGGTTAACGGTTCGCTGAAGGTGCGGGACGGCAGAATTTCAGCCTTTGCCGAAAGCCAGAGCCGGCTGGCGGAGGCCATTGACGGCGACGGCGGCTGGCTGCTGCCGGGACTTATCGAGCTCCATACCGACAACCTGGACAAGTTTTTCACCCCGCGACCGAAGGTGGACTGGCCCGCCCACTCGGCGATGAGCAGCCACGACGCGCTGATGGTCGCCAGCGGCATCACCACCGTGCTGGATGCCGTGGCTATTGGCGATGTCCGCGACGGCGGCGATCGTCTGGAGAACCTGGAAAAGATGATCAACGCCGTGGAGGAGACGCAAAAGCGAGGCCTCAACCGCGCCGAACACCGGCTGCATCTGCGCTGCGAACTGCCGCATCACACCACTCTGCCGCTGTTCGAGAAGCTGGTTGGCCGCGAACCGGTGAGCATGGTCTCCCTGATGGATCACTCCCCTGGCCAGCGCCAGTACGCCGACCGCAGCAAATACCGCGACTACTACCAGGGCAAATACCATCTGACCAACGAACAGATGGACGCCTTCGAAGAGGAGCAGATGGCGCTGGCGGCTGCCTGGTCACAGCCCAACCGGCAGCGCATCGCCGCGATCTGCCGCGAGCGGAATATCGCGCTGGCCAGCCACGATGACGCCACCTGCGAACATGTGCTCGAGTCACGCCAGCTTGGCAGCGTTATCGCCGAATTTCCCACCACTATCGCCGCAGCGCAGGCCTCGCGCCAGCATGGGATGAGCGTCCTGATGGGCGCACCGAATATCGTGCGCGGCGGCTCGCACTCCGGGAACGTCGCCGCCCATCATCTGGCGGCCAGCGGACTGCTGGATATTCTCTCCTCCGACTATTATCCCGCCAGCCTGCTGGATGCCGCTTTCCGCATCGCTGACGACGAGGGCAACGCTTTTACCCTCGCGCAGGCTATTCGTCTGGTAAGTCAAAACCCGGCGCAGGCGCTGGGGCTGCACGACCGCGGGGCGATTGCCGAAGGTAAGCGGGCGGACCTGGTGCTGGCGCGCCGTCACGGCGAGCATATCCATATCGATCACGTCTGGCGGCAAGGTAAGAGGGTCTTCTGATGACAGGAAAACTGATTTGGCTGGTCGGTGCCTCCGGCTCCGGTAAAGACAGCCTGCTGGCGGCGCTGCGCCAGCGTGAGCATCCGCAGCTGCTGGTAGCGCACCGCTACATTACTCGTTCGCCCAATGCGGGTGGTGAAAACCATATCGCCCTCAGCGAGCGAGAGTTTTTTACCCGCGCCGAGCAGCATCTGTTTGCCCTCAGCTGGCATGCAAACCACCATTACTACGGTATTGGCATCGAGATTGACCTGTGGCTGCACGCCGGGTTCGACGTGGTCGCTAACGGTTCACGCGCGCACCTTGCGCAAGCGCAGGCGCGCTATGCTGACGCCCTCCTGCCTATCTGTTTGCAGGTTTCACCGGAGGTGCTCAGACAACGCCTGGCGCGGCGCGGGCGGGAGAACGAAACAGAAATCGCCCAGCGCATGGCGCGCGCGGCGCGCTATACGCCGAGCGCGTGTCTGACGCTAAATAACGATGGTCGCCTTAGCCAGTCGGTGGACGCTCTGGTTTCGCTGATTCGCATTCACGGCAACCGACGCGAACGGCAGCCAGCCTGACGCGCGAGGAGAAAGCATGAGCCTGAGTATCCGCTTAACCGGCACCGGCGGCGCGCAGCTGGTGCCGGTTTTTGGCTGCGATTGCCCCGCCTGTCGCCGCGCCCGCGCCGACGAAGCGCATCGTCGTCGCCCCTGTAGCGCGATAGTTAAATTCAATAGCGCGGTGACGCTGCTCGATGCCGGGCTGCCGGATCTGATGACGCAGTGGCCCGCCGGCAGCTTTCAGCAGTTTCTGCTCACCCATTATCATATGGATCACGTACAGGGGCTGTTCCCCTTGCGCTGGGGCGTGGGCGAATCCATTGCGGTATACGGCCCCCCGGATGATCAGGGCTGCGATGACCTGTTTAAGCATCCGGGCCTGCTGGATTTCAGCCACACCGTCGAACCATTTGTGCGGTTTGAACTTCAGGGATTGCGCGTCACGCCGCTGCCGTTGAATCACTCAAGGCTCACGTTTGGCTATCTGCTGGAGTCGGCCCATAGCCGGGTCGCCTGGCTCTCCGATACCGCCGCGCTGCCGGAAAAAACGCTGAAGTTCCTGCTGAATAATCAGCCGCAGCTTATCATCATCGACTGTAGCCACGAGCCGCGCCCGCAGCCGCCGCGCAACCACTGCGACCTGAACACCGTGCGGGCCATTAACCAGGTCATCGGCTGCCCGCGAGTGATCCTCACTCATATTAGCCACCGCTTCGACGCGTGGATGATGGAGCACTCTCTGCCGGCGGGGTTTGAAGCGGGATTTGACGGCATTGAGATTGTGCTGCCTTAACCAAACTTCATCATCCCTTCACTTAACCTCACTATCTTCCCTGCGGACTTAACCATCTGAAGGGATTCACATGACCACAACACGACGCACGCTTCGCCATGCCTGCTGGTATGCATTCATTGGCCCCTATATTGGCCTGCTGTGGGCCATCGTCGCCATCGTCATACAGTCGCGCCGTTCGGTGGGTAGTTTCTTTGAATTTGTCTTTTCTGAACTGCCGTATTTTCTCATCGTCCCCTGGGCTGCTGGCGCCATCCCGGCGCTACTGACCGGGATCGCCGTCGCTTTTTTGCCCACGGGTATTCATGCGATTCATTACCGGCGTATCCTCGCCAGCGCGACCATTGGCCTGGCCATATGCGCGGCAATACCGCTAACCGGCGTGCTGCTTTTCTCCGATACCGATCTGACAACCTTTATTCTGCGTGGTCATGGGTTCCGGGTAATCGCAGGTTCTGGCCTGTTCTCCGGACTGATTATGGGATGGCTGATAGCCTATCTGCCGGGCAGGGAGCAGAGAAAAACGCCAAATGAATAAGTTCCTGCATCATATCGGCTGGTTTGCGGGGCTCGGGCCGATGATTCCCAGGCTTCCGCCGCGGATCGCGGCACATCGGTAACCCTTATCCAGACGGCCCGGATCCTCCGACGACCGCACACCAGCAGCCCCTGCCCCGGTATTCAACACGCGTGAAAACGCTGGATAAAAAGCCCCTGGCAGCGTTAACATAGCGGCGCTTTCCTCTCCGTATTATCGCGGCTGCTGAACCCGATTAATCTGAGAGAGAAAAGACCATGGAAACAACCCGTAGCCGGGGCTGGCGCATGGCGCAAAAGCAGCGCAATAAGTCTCGCGATGTTCACACCGCCCTCTTACGTTTTCGTCGCGAGAAAAACTGGAAGCATCTCTATTTGCGTTCAGAAAAATTGCTACGCGCCGCGCAGCTGGGAATGGAATATCCCCGTAAAACTCGTCGCCAGCTGGCGCATCAGGGAATGGAAGAGCTGTTATCGAATTGATCAACGTGCTGTTTGTTTGTAGCCGCAATCAATGGCGAAGCCCGACGGCGGAACAGGTGTTCCGCCGTTATCCTGGCATGAACGTGCGCTCTGCGGGCACGAGCCGGAACGCCAGAAAACCCCTTACTCCTGAACTGATTAACTGGGCGGATATTATCTGCGTGATGGAGCAGAAACATAAAAATCGACTGGTCGCTGAATATCGTCGCCTGGTCGAAAATAAACCGCTTTACGTGCTGGATATCCCCGACGACTACCGCTATATGGACCCCGAACTTGTCGCCCTGCTGAAAGAGCTGGTCCCCGCCCTGCCCGAACTGAGCTAATTTTCTATCACCGTTTTACCCTGACTTCATCCTCGCTTCACAGTAGTGAAATACCTTTCCCGACGGACAAAAAAACAGGGAAGGAAACGATCGTGACAGGACGAATGATTCATCATGCAGGCTGGTTCGTGGCCCTTGGGCCGTTAATACCGCTACCGCTCATTCTCTTTTTACCCAGGGTCATCTCAGTTGATGAGCTCCTCAATCATCTTCCGGAAGTATTATCCCTCACCTGGGGTATTGGCTTTTTACCCGCATTGTTAACCGGCATTTTCATGGCTATCCTGACGGGCCACGCTGATTGCGCCTGGTACTATCGGATGCTGGCAGGCGGGATTGCCGGGCCTCTGATAACGGCCATTTGCTGCGGCATCATCGGCGCCTTTATTCCGATGTTTTTCTATTTAATCCCGCTGTTGCTTATCTCGGCGCTGCCGTCCGGCATCGTTATGGGGCTGCTGATTCCCTGGCTCCCGCCGCGGATCGCCCGGCATCAGTAATCATCATCCAGACGACGCCAGTCGTTTTCTAACTGTCGCCGATCGCTGTCCAGCTGGCGCTGACGCTCGTCAAGCTGGCGGCGGCGATCTTCAAGCTGTCGTCGTCTGTCTTCATACTGCCGCTGGCGATCGGCGCTTTGCTGACGGCTGCCCTGATAGCGCCCATCATCATAGTCATCGTCGTCGGAACGGCTATCGCCCGGGTGGTAAGCATCGTTAATAGCCTGCTGAATATTGCCGATAGCGTCGTCGATCACATCGGCGTGCGCCAGCTGGCCGGCGAGGGATAGGGTGCAAAAAAGCAAAGCGGTAGTATAACGTTTCATAAAGCCAGTCTCATCGGTGGGCTGGCTTTACGTTAATCAAGCGCTACCGCGGCGAGTAGCGGAGGAATCTCAAATCCGCTGCTGCTCAATCGCGCCGATCGCGTCTACCCGCCCCTGGTGGCGCCCCCCCTCGAATTCGGCATCCAGCCAGGCATCGACGATCATTTTTGCCAGTTCAAGGCCGATCACCCGCGCGCCAAAGGCCAGAATATTGGTGTCATTATGCTGCCGTGAAAGCTGCGCCGAGTAGGGCTCGCTGCACACCACCGCCCGAATACCGGGATGCTTATTGGCAGCGATAGAGATGCCGACGCCGGTGCCGCAGATCAGGATCCCGCCGTCGACCTCACCAGCGGCAACGGACTCAGCGACGGCGCTGGCATAGCGCGGATAATCGGTACGTTCCGTAGACCATGCGCCTTTATCCACGACGTCAATCCCGCGCTGGCGCAGATGCGCAACGATATCGTCTTTCAGGATAAAACCGACATGATCGCAGCCAAATGCAATCCTTTTCATACTTAGCCTCGCCTGTTGTTAACTTTACAAGGATGGTTGGCGTTGTGATTTAAACGCCTAAAAATGCCCCTGGAAACGCTGAAAATAGCATCATCCGGCTCCTTTCTACACGCTGATATTTTACAAATCAAGTCGAAAACGTTATTTAACGCCATATGCACTTTTCAGAAAAAGAACCATATAAATCACACAATAGTATGATTTATAATGAATTTATTGCATGTAAAAGTAAAAATGAATTTTAGCAAAACTTCACAATAAACATAACTTTATAAAAAAATAAATTTTGTGAAGTTGGCGGTATCTTTTTTGTTTTGCCTGTGGTGATATAGTGTCGTCTTCATTTTATGGACAAAGAGAAAGCGATGAGTCAGTCAGAATCCAGTTCGCTCCCTAACGGTATCGGCCTTGCCCCCTGGCTTCGCATGAAGCAGGAAGGCATGACCGAAAACGAGAGCCGTATCGTCGAATGGTTGCTTACCCCCGGCAATCTCAGCGATGCGCCGGCCATTAAAGACGTCGCGGAAGCGCTGTCGGTATCAGAAGCCATGATCGTTAAGGTTTCTAAGCTGCTCGGGTTTAGCGGTTTTCGTAACCTGCGCAGCGCGCTGGAGGCCTACTTTTCGCAATCTGAGCAGGTGCTACCGACCGAGCTCTCCTTTGATGAAGCGCCGCAGGATGTGGTGAACAAGGTGTTTAACATCACTCTGCGCACCATTATGGAAGGCCAGTCGATCGTTAACGTCGACGAGATTCACCGCGCGGCGCGCTTTTTCGCTCAGGCTAACCAGCGCGATCTTTACGGCGCGGGCGGCTCCAACGCCATCTGCGCCGACGTGCAGCATAAATTTTTACGTATCGGCGTGCGCTGCCAGGCCTACCCGGACGCGCATATCATGATGATGTCCGCCTCGTTGCTGAAAGAAGGCGATGTGGTGCTGGTGGTTTCACACTCCGGGCGCACCAGCGATATTAAATCCGCGGTGGAGCTGGCTAAAAAGAACGGGGCAAAAATTATTTGCATCACCCACAGCTATCATTCGCCGATTGCCAAATTAGCTGATTTTATTATTTGTTCGCCAGCACCAGAGACACCTTTATTAGGCCGAAACGCCTCAGCGCGTATATTACAACTGACATTATTAGATGCATTCTTTGTTTCCGTTGCCCAGCTTAATATTGAACAAGCGAATTTAAACATGCAAAAAACCGGCGCAATTGTTAATTTCTTTTCTCCAGGCGCGCTGAAGTAAATAAAAAGCCGATCCCACATCAGTGGGATCAATAAAATTGTATCTTACACCGAGAGTATTGATATGAATAAATATCTGAAACTTTTCAGCGGCGCGGCTATGGGCGTAATGTTATCCACCAGCGCCTTTGCCGCCGCCGATTATGCCGTGGTCTTAAAAACCTTATCCAACCCATTCTGGGTTGATATGAAAAAGGGTATTGAAGACGAAGCCAAAACCCTGGGCGTGAGCGTCGATATTTTTGCCTCACCTTCTGAAGGGGATTTTCAGTCGCAGCTGCAGCTGTTTGAAGACCTGAGCAATAAAAACTACAAAGGTATCGCCTTTGCCCCCCTCTCATCGGTAAACCTGGTGATGCCGGTGGCTAAAGCCTGGAAAAAGGGTATCTATCTGGTCAACCTCGATGAAAAAATCGATATGGATAACCTGAAGAAAGCCGGCGGCAACGTAGAAGGTTTTGTCACCACCGATAACGTGGCGGTCGGGGCAAAAGGCGCAGAGTTTATCATCGACAAACTGGGTGCTGAAGGCGGCGAAGTCGCTATTATCGAAGGCAAAGCCGGTAACGCGTCCGGTGAGGCCCGCCGCAATGGCGCCACCGAAGCTTTCAAAAAAGCGAGTCAAATCAATCTGGTTGCCAGTCAGCCTGCCGACTGGGACCGCATCAAGGCGCTGGACGTCGCCACCAACGTGCTGCAGCGTAACCCGAACGTTAAAGCGATCTACTGCGCCAACGACACCATGGCAATGGGCGTCGCCCAGGCCGTCGCTAATGCCGGCAAAACCGGCAAGGTACTGGTAGTCGGTACCGACGGCATTCCTGAAGCGCGCAAAATGGTCGAAGCCGGACAGATGACCGCCACAGTCGCCCAGAACCCGGCGGATATTGGCGCTACGGGTCTTAAGCTGATGGTCGATGCTGAGAAGAGCGGCAAAGTCATCCCTCTGGATAAAGCCCCGCAGTTTAAGCTGGTGGACTCCATTCTGGTGACGAAATAAGACTAACCTTGTACTGACGGTTGCCCCCACCCCGACCCTCTCCCCCACGGAGAGGGTGAAAATATAAGGAAAATCTATGCTCACGCCATATATTTCAATGGCGGGGATCGGCAAATCCTTTGGCCCGGTTCACGCATTAAAATCGGTTGATTTAACTATTTACCCCCATGAAATACATGCGTTATTAGGGGAAAATGGTGCCGGTAAATCAACGCTGATGAAAGTTCTGTCGGGAATACATGAACCGACCAAAGGCACCATTACGATTAATAACGTTAACTACGACAAGCTTGATCATAAATTAGCGGCCCAGCTCGGCATTGGAATTATTTATCAGGAACTCAGCGTCATTGATGAATTAACGGTGCTGGAGAATTTATATATTGGCCGCCATCTGACGAAAAAAGTCTGCGGCGTCAACGTGATCGACTGGAAAGAAATGCGCGTGCGGGCGGCGATGATGCTGCTGCGCGTCGGGCTAAAGATCGACTTAGACGAAAAGGTGGCAAACCTCTCCATCAGCCACAAGCAGATGCTGGAAATCGCCAAGACGCTGATGCTTGATGCCAAAGTTCTGATCATGGATGAACCGACCTCCTCGCTGACCAATAAAGAGGTGGACTATCTGTTTCTGATCATGAATCAGCTGCGGAAAGAGGGCACCGCCATTGTCTATATCTCACACAAGCTGGCGGAAATACGCCGCATCTGCGACCGCTACACGGTCATGAAAGACGGCAGCAGCGTCTGCAGCGGGATGGTCAGCGAAGTGAATAACGATGACATCGTTCGTCTGATGGTTGGCCGCGAACTGCAAAACCGCTTCAACGCCATGAAAGAGAGCACCGGCAATATCGCCCGCGAGACGGTGTTTGAAGTGAAAAACGTCACCAGCCATGACAAGAAAAAGGTACGCGATATCTCGTTTAGCGTGAATCGCGGCGAAATTCTCGGTTTTGCCGGACTGGTCGGTTCCGGGCGCACCGAGCTGATGGACTGCCTGTTTGGGGTTGATAAGCGTAGCAGCGGTGAAATTTACCTCAACGGCAAAGCGATCTCCCCCCGCTCGCCGCTGGACGCCTTAAAGAAAGGCATGGGCTACATCACCGAAAGCCGCCGGGAAAACGGCTTTTTCCCCAATTTTTCTATCGCCCAGAATATGGCAGTCAGCCAGAGCCTGAAGCGCGGCGGCTACAAAGGGGCCATGGGGTTGTTCCGCGAAGGCGACGAACGCAAAACGGCGGAAGAGCAGCGCAAGCTGCTGGCGCTGAAGTGCCATTCGGTCGATCAGAACATTACCGAGCTATCCGGCGGTAACCAGCAGAAGGTGCTGATATCGAAATGGCTATGCTGCAGCCCCGAAGTGATCATTTTTGACGAGCCGACGCGCGGTATCGACGTGGGCGCAAAAGCCGAAATTTATAAAGTGATGCGCCAGCTGGCCGATGACGGAAAAGTCATCCTGATGGTGTCATCCGAACTACCTGAAATTATCGCCGTCTGCGACCGCATTGCCGTGTTCTGCGAAGGGCGACTGACGCAAATCCTGACCAATCGCGACGATATGAGCGAAGAGGAGATTATGGCATGGGCACTACCACAAGAGTAAAAGGCGATATGGACGAGAAAAAACCGTTTAACTTCGCGCTGTTCTGGGATAAATACGGCACCTTTTTTATCCTCGCTATCATCGTCGCCATCTTCGGCACCCTGTCGTCAGAGTACTTCCTGACGACCAACAACATTACGCAGATCTTTGTCCAGAGTTCGGTCACCGTGCTGATCGGCATGGGCGAGTTCTTCGCGATCCTCGTCGCCGGGATCGACCTGTCGGTCGGGGCGATCCTCGCGCTCTCCGGGATGGTCACCGCCAAGCTGATGCTGGCGGGCGTTGACCCGTTCCTTGCGGCGCTGATCGGCGGCGTGCTGGTCGGCGGCGCGCTGGGCGCCATCAACGGCTGTCTGGTCAACTGGACCGGGCTGCATCCGTTCATTATTACCCTCGGCACCAACGCCATCTTCCGCGGTATCACGCTGGTTATCTCTGATGCCAACTCGGTGTACGGCTTTTCATTTGATTTCGTTAACTTCTTTGCCGCCACGCCGCTGGGCATCCCGGTGCCGGTGATCTTCTCGCTGATTGTGGCGCTGATCCTGTGGTTCCTGACCACCCGTATGCGCGTCGGCCGCAATATCTACGCGCTGGGCGGCAACAAAAACTCCGCTTTCTACTCCGGTATCGACGTCAAGTTTCACATGCTGCTGGTGTTCATCATTTCCGGTATTTGCGCCGGACTGGCGGGCGTGGTCTCTACCGCGCGTCTCGGCGCAGCAGAGCCGCTGGCCGGTATGGGCTTTGAAACCTACGCCATCGCCAGCGCCATCATCGGCGGTACCAGCTTCTTCGGCGGCAAAGGACGCATCTTCTCGGTGGTCATCGGCGGCCTGATTATCGGCACTATCAATAACGGACTGAACATTCTGCAAGTACAAACCTACTACCAGCTGGTGGTAATGGGCGGATTAATCATCGCGGCTGTCGCCCTCGACCGTCTTATCAGTAAGTAAGGAATTTATCATGAAAATTGCTCCCTCTTTAATGTGTATGGATCTGCTGAAATTTAAAGAACAGATCGAGTTTATCGACCAGCATGCAGACTATTTTCACATCGATATCATGGACGGTCATTTTGTGCCGAACCTGACCCTGTCGCCGTTTTTCGTCGGCCAGGTCAAAAAGCTGGCCAGCAAACCGCTGGATTGCCATCTGATGGTCACCCGCCCGCAGGATTACATTAGCCAGCTGGCGCAGGCGGGGGCGGATTTTATCACCCTGCATCCGGAAACCATCAACGGCCAGGCCTTCCGCCTGATCGAAGAAATTCGACGCCACGGCATGAAAGTCGGGCTGATCCTTAACCCGGAAACCCCGGTTGAGACCATGAAGTACTACATTCATAAAGCCGACAAAATCACGGTAATGACCGTCGATCCGGGCTTTGCCGGACAGCCATTTATCCCGGAAATGCTGGAGAAAATCGCTGAACTTAAAGCCTGGCGCGAGCGCGAAGGGCTGAACTACGAGATCGAAATCGATGGCTCCTGCAATAAAGCCACCTATGAAAAACTGATGGCGGCGGGCGCGGACGTCTTTATCGTCGGCACTTCGGGCCTCTTTAATCACGCCGAGAAGATTGAAGAGGCGTGGCAGATCATGGTCGAGCAAATTCTGGCGGCAAAAAACGAGGTACAGCCTCATGCAAAAACAGCGTAACGTCGTCGCGGGCGTGGATATGGGAGCGACTCATATCCGTTTTTGCCTGCAAACGGCGCAGGGCGAAGCGCTGCACTGCGAAAAGCTGCGTACCGCGGAGGTGATTAACGCCGACGGCCTGGTTAACGGCATTAAAAACCTGCTACAGCAGCAGCTAAACCAACATGATGCCCGCTGCTGCGGGCTGGTGATGGGGTTTCCGGCGCTGGTGGCAAAAGACAAGCGGACGATTATCTCCACCCCCAACCTGCCTCTGGCCACTGACGATCTGTATAACCTGGCGGACCGGCTGGAAGCGGCGCTGGGCTGCCCGGTGGAGTTTTCCCGCGATGTGAATCTGCAGCTCTCTTTTGATGTGCAGCAGAACGGCCTGCAGGAGCAGGAGGTGCTGGCGGCCTATCTTGGCACCGGTATGGGCTTCGCGGTCTGGCTAAACGGCGGGCCGTGGACCGGCGCCCACGGCGTGGCGGGCGAGCTGGGGCATATCCCCCAGGGCGATGACGCCCTCACCTGCGCCTGCGGCAACCCCGCCTGTCTGGAAACCGTCTGCTCCGGCATTGCGCTAAAGCGCTGGTATGAACAGCAGCCGCGCGCGTACGAACTGGGCGAGCTGTTCGTTCATGCCGCACAGGAGCCGTTTGTGCAGCAGTTGCTGAATCATGCCGCCCGCGCCATCGCCACCAGTATTAACCTGTTCGACCCCGATGCGGTGATCCTCGGCGGCGGAGTAATGGATATGCCCGCTTTCCCGCGCGACGCCCTAATCACCAGGGTTAAAACCTACGTTCGCCGTCCGCTACCGTATCAGGCCGTACGCTTTATCGCCGCTTCCTCCTCGGCGTTTAACGGCGCCCGGGGCGCGGCGGCGCTGGCGAGAAGCCGTTATTTGACCTAGCCCAATAAGCGCAGCACCGCTTTCAAGCCTGCCCGCTATCCTCCCCGGAAGCGGAGCTGCGCCCCTCCCGGGCTATCCATCATCGTCTGTCCGAGCGCGTCACCTGCTCCCGCGTCGACACGTCAAAACTGACGATAGCCTGTTTTTCGTCAGCATTTCGCCCAAAAAAACAACGTATCATCAGGCGATACCCACAATGAAAACATGGCATAGAAGATGCATAGTGACGGCGCGATAGCGCGTATGCGCCAATTGATTAACTGGAGCAAGACCGATGAAAAAAGTCGTCACGGTTTGTCCGTATTGCGCATCAGGTTGCAAAATCAACCTGGTGGTCGATAACGGCAAAATCGTTCGGGCGGAAGCGGCACAGGGGAAAACCAACCAGGGAACCCTGTGTCTGAAAGGCTATTATGGCTGGGACTTCATTAACGATACCCAGATCCTTACCCCGCGCCTGAAAACCCCTATGATCCGTCGCCAGCGCGGCGGCAAGCTGGAATCCGTCTCCTGGGATGAGGCGCTCGATTACGTCGCCACTCGCCTCAGCGCTATTAAAGAGAAATATGGCCCGGACGCGATTCAGACTACCGGCTCGTCCCGCGGAACGGGTAACGAAACCAACTATGTGATGCAAAAATTCGCGCGCGCCGTTATTGGTACCAATAACGTCGACTGCTGCGCTCGCGTCTGACACGGCCCATCGGTTGCAGGTCTGCACCAATCGGTCGGTAACGGCGCTATGAGTAATGCCATCACCGAGATCGACAATACCGATCTCGTGTTTATCTTCGGGTATAACCCGGCAGATTCACACCCTATTGTGGCGAATCACGTGATTAACGCCAAACGCAACGGGGCAAAAATCATCGTCTGCGATCCGCGTAAAATTGAAACCGCGCGCATTGCCGATATGCACATTGCGCTGAAGAACGGCTCGAATATCGCGCTGCTCAACGCTATCGGGCACGTGATTATCGAAGAAGACCTCTACGATAAATCCTTCGTCGCCAGCCGTTCTGAGGGCTTCGAAGAGTATCGCAAAATCGTCGAAGGCTACACGCCAGAGTCGGTGGAAGAGATCACCGGCGTGAGCGCCCAGGAGATCCGCGCCTGCGCCCGTATGTATGCCAGCGCGAAATCCGCCGCGATCCTGTGGGGCATGGGCGTGACCCAGTTCTACCAGGGCGTGGAAACCGTACGTTCGCTGACCAGCCTGGCGATCCTCACCGGCAACCTCGGCAAGCCGAGCGTCGGCGTCAACCCGGTGCGCGGCCAGAACAACGTTCAGGGCGCCTGCGACATGGGCGCGCTGCCGGATACCTATCCGGGCTATCAATACGTTAAGTTCCCGGAGAACCGCGAGAAGTTCGCCAAAGCCTGGGGCGTCGATAGCCTGCCGGCGCACACCGGCTACCGCATCAGCGAGCTGCCGCACCGCGCGGCGCATGGCGAAGTGCGGGCGGCGTATATTATGGGGGAAGATCCGCTCCAGACCGACGCCGAGCTGTCCGCAGTGCGTAAGGCATTCGACGATCTGGAACTGGTTATCGTCCAGGATATTTTCATGACCAAAACCGCCTCAGCGGCCGACGTTATCCTGCCGTCCACCTCGTGGGGCGAGCACGAAGGCGTCTATACCGCAGCGGACCGCGGCTTCCAGCGCTTCTTTAAAGCGGTAGAGCCGAAATGGGACCTGAAAACCGACTGGCAGATTATCAGCGAAATCGCTACCCGGATGGGCTACAAGATGCACTACAACAACACCCAGGAGATCTGGGACGAGTTGCGGCATCTGTGTCCGGATTTCTACGGCGCCACCTACGAGAAAATGGGCGAGCTAGGCTACGTCATGTGGCCGTGCCGCGATGAGTCCGACGCCGATCAGGGGACCTCTTATTTGTTTAAAGAGAAGTTCGATACCCCGAACGGTCTGGCGCAGTTCTTCACCTGCGACTGGGTCGCGCCGATTGACAAACTCACCGAAGAGTACCCGATGGTGCTGTCGACGGTGCGCGAAGTCGGCCACTACTCGTGCCGTTCGATGACCGGTAACTGTGCGGCGCTGGCCGCGCTGGCGGATGAACCTGGCTATGCGCAAATCAACACCGCCGATGCCGAACGTTTGGGCATTGAGGATGAGGCGCTGGTGTGGGTGAACTCGCGTAAGGGCCGTATTATCACCCGCGCGCAGGTCAGCGATCGTCCGAATAAAGGGGCGGTCTATATGACCTACCAGTGGTGGATTGGCGCCTGTAACGAGCTGGTTTCCGAGAACCTGAGCCCGATAACCAAAACGCCGGAGTACAAGTACTGCGCCGTCAACGTTGAGCCGATTGCCGACCAGCGTGCCGCTGAGCAGTACGTCATTGATGAGTACAACAAGCTGAAAGCCCGCCTGCGCGAAAGCGCGCTGGGTTAATCGGACCGCCTCCCCGGAGGCGGTGCTTCGCACCTGGCCGGGCTACCGGACCGCAGAAGACTGTGAATCAATCCCCCCGGATGGCGGCTAACACCTTATCCGGGCTAACGGACCGCAGACGACTGTGAATCTGTAGCCCGGGCAAGGCGCGTCGGCGCCGCCCCCGGGGAAACAGACGGCACGATTATTCGGATAAACCATAAGTATCCCCCACGAGTTCCCGGCGTTTTCTTCTTCTTCCCCTGCCTTTATACTGCTCGTTATGTCCTCTACCGATAATAAAAAATGAAATACCTCTATTTACTGCTGGTGATAGCAAGCTTCACCTCAGGCGCCATGGAACCAGGTAGCCAGTATAGACAGCAGGCCGAAGCCGGCGATCCACGTGCACAATATTACCTGGCGGATACTTACGTCAGCTTCGGCGATTTTCCCCAGGCCGAATTCTGGGCGCAGAAAGCCGCAGACAACGGCGATGGCGACGCGCTGGCGCTGCTGGCCCAGCTCAAAATCCGCAATCCTCAGCAGGCCGACTACCACCAGGCTAAAGTGCTGGCGGAAAAGTCCGTACAAACAGGCAGCAAGGCGGGGGAAATTGTTCTCGCCCGGGTGCTGGTGAACCAGCAGGCCGGTACGCCGAACTACCCCCACGCCATCACTCTGTTACAGCACGCCGCGCAGGATCCGGAAAGCGATTCAGCCGTTGACGCTCAGATGCTGCTGGGGCTGATTTACGCCAGCGGCGTTCATCTTCCGGAAGATGATGTCAAAGCGACGCAGTACTTTAAAGAGAGCTCTGCCCTCTCCCGTACCGGCTACGCCGAATACTGGGCCGGGATGCTTTTCCTGCAGGGGGAAAAAGGCTTTATCGAACCGAACCGGCAGAAAGCGCTGCACTGGCTCAACGTTAGCTGTCAGGAGGGGTTTGATACCGGCTGTGAAGAGTTCGACAGGATAAGTAAAAGATAAGAAAAAGCCCGGCGCAGTCCATACGCCGGGCTTGTTGGAGATGTTCACCAGCCGTTCTGGCTGGAGTGTTTCGGCCGGGTCAGGCGTTAGCCGCCGACAGAAACGCGACGCTTTTCTCTCAGGCCCGGTGCGATGTCACCGGGCTTTCTGTTTTATTGCGCCGTTTTATCAAATTTGCCCAGCACTTCACGCTCATACGCCAGCGCTTTTTTGCGGTCAAATTTGTGTTCCCACTTGGCGATAACCAGCACCGCCAGCGCGTTGCCCACCACGTTCAGCGCGGTACGCGCCATATCGAGGATACGGTCAACGCCGGCGATAAACGCCAGACCTTCCAGCGGAATGCCCACGCTGCCCAGCGTCGCCAGCAGCACCACGAAGGAGACGCCCGGTACGCCGGCAATCCCTTTCGACGTCACCATCAGCGTCAGCACGAGGGTAATTTCCTGCCAGATGGACAGATCAATACCGTACAGCTGGGCGATGAAGATAGCCGCAATACTCTGATACAGCGTCGAGCCGTCGAGGTTAAAGGAGTAGCCGGTCGGCACCACGAAGCTGGTGATCGACGCTGGCGCGCCGTAGGCTTCCATCTTCTCGATAATACGCGGCAGCACGCTCTCGGAGCTGGCGGTAGAGTAGGCCAGAATCAGCTCATCCTTCAGAATGCGGATCAGGGTCCAGATGCTCAGTCCGCATACCCGCGCCACGATGCCAAGCACCACCAGCGCGAAGAACAGAATGGCGAAATAAACCAGAATCACCAGCTTCGCCAGCGGCCACAGTGAAGCGAAGCCGAAGGTCGCCACGGTCACCGAGATCAGCGCGAACACGCCCACCGGCGCGTAGCGCATCACCATATGCGTCACTTTAAACATGGTTTCAGAGATAGAGCGGAACACCGTGACCAGCGGTTCACGATGGGTAGCGGGCAGCGAGGAAAGGCCGAGACCAAATAGCACCGAGAAGAAGATGATCGGCAGCATGTCGCCCTTCGCCATCGAAGCCACGATATTGGTCGGTACCAGCGAGAGGATGGTGCCCATCAGGCCATGCGCGTGGCTCTGTACTTCTGCCGTGGTGTTTTGATATTTCGAAATATCCACCGCCGCCAGCTGCGACATATCAATGCCGCTTCCTGGCTGAAAGACGTTAGCCAGGGTAATCCCCAGCACGATGGCCACCGTGGTGATCACTTCAAAATAGATAATGGTTTTCGCGCCGATACGGCCCAGCTGCTTCGCATCGCCTACGCCGGCAATGCCGACCACCAGGGTCGAGATGACGATCGGTACGACGATCATTTTAATCAGATGGATAAAGATATCGCCCGCCGGGGTCAGCAGGTTCGAGATTAACCAGTCACGGCTTTCGGCGTGGTAATGCAGGTAACTGCCCAGAAGTATGCCCAGCACCAGAGCCAGCAAAATTTGCCAGGCCAGGCTGACTTTTGTTTTTTTCTTCACTACAGACTTCCTCGATGAAAGGCGCCATTCCAGGAGGTAATGGCACCCACTGAAAGGGGTATGAATTGTGTTGCGTTGCTTTATGGGGTTATTTAACGCGCAATATCAGTATCATTTGCACGGCATGCTGCGCAAGTCTTTAAGAACAGCGGTTTACTCTGGTTTTATGCATAAACTCGCTAATATCCCCAACTTATCTTGCATAAGTATTTGTTATAAAAAATATTTAATAAATTCATTTTCTATAAATCCATTTCAGAAATTATTTCACCTCAAAGTTTCATTTGATTGATTTTCATTCAGTTCAATCAATGCGTGATCTGTCCCCCAAATAGCAAACAAAGCCGCCAAAGCCCCTACTATTAACGTTTATTTGACATATATTTAACAACCTACAGGAGAAAAAAAGCCATGAGCCAAATACATAAACACTCTATTCCCGCTAATATTGCGGAACGCTGCCTGATTAACCCGGAACAGTACGAGGCGCAGTATCAGCAGTCCGTCACCGACCCAGATGCCTTCTGGGGCGAACAGGGCAAAATTCTCGACTGGATCAAGCCCTACACGCGCGTGAAAAACACCTCGTTCGCGCCGGGTAATATCTCCATCAAATGGTACGAAGACGGCACCCTTAACCTGGCCGCTAACTGTCTCGATCGCCATCTGGCGGAGCGCGGCGACCAGACGGCCATCATCTGGGAAGGCGACGACGCCAGCCAGAGCAAAAATATCACTTATCGCGAACTCCACCGCGATGTCTGCCGCTTTGCCAATGTCCTGCTCGACCTCGGCATTAAAAAGGGCGATGTCGTGGCTATCTATATGCCGATGGTGCCGGAAGCCGCGGTGGCCATGCTGGCCTGCGCCCGCATCGGCGCTATCCATTCGGTGATTTTCGGCGGCTTCTCACCGGAAGCAGTCGCCGGACGTATCATAGATTCCAACTCCCGCCTGGTGATCACCTCTGATGAAGGCCTGCGCGCCGGTCGCGCGATCCCGCTGAAGAAGAACGTCGACGACGCGCTGAAAAACCCGCACGTGAAGAGCATCGAAAACGTGGTGGTGTTTAAACGTACCGGCGGCAAAATCGACTGGCAGGAAGGCCGCGACCTGTGGTGGAGCGATCTGATTGAGAAAGCCAGCGCGGAACACCAGCCTGAAGAGATGAACGCTGAAGATCCGCTGTTTATCCTTTATACCTCCGGCTCGACCGGTAAGCCAAAGGGCGTACTGCATACTACCGGCGGTTACCTGGTCTATGCGGCCTCAACGTTTAAATACGTTTTTGACTACCATCCGGGCGACATCTACTGGTGCACCGCCGACGTCGGCTGGGTCACCGGCCACAGCTACCTCCTGTACGGTCCGCTGGCCTGCGGCGCGACGACGCTGATGTTCGAGGGCGTACCGAACTGGCCAACCCCGGCGCGCATGTGCCAGGTGGTCGACAAGCATCAGGTCAACATTCTTTATACCGCCCCCACGGCGATCCGCGCGCTGATGGCGGAAGGCGATAAGGCTATTGAAGGCACCGACCGCTCTTCCCTGCGCATTCTCGGCTCCGTCGGCGAACCAATTAACCCGGAAGCCTGGGAGTGGTACTGGAAGAAGATCGGCAACGAGAAGTGCCCGGTGATGGACACCTGGTGGCAAACCGAAACCGGCGGCTTTATGATCACCCCGCTGCCCGGCGCCATTGAGCTGAAGGCCGGTTCCGCGACGCGTCCCTTCTTCGGCGTTCAGCCGGTGCTGGTGGATAACGAAGGCACGCCGCTGGAAGGCGCCACCGAAGGTAACCTGGCGATCGCCGACTCCTGGCCGGGCCAGGCGCGTACGCTGTTTGGCGACCACGAACGCTTCGAACAGACCTACTTTTCGACCTTTAAAAATATGTACTTCAGCGGCGACGGCGCGCGCCGTGACGAAGATGGCTACTACTGGATCACCGGTCGCGTCGATGACGTGCTGAACGTTTCCGGCCACCGTCTCGGAACCGCCGAAATCGAATCGGCGCTGGTGTCGCATCCGAAAATCGCCGAAGCGGCGGTGGTCGGCATTCCGCATAACATCAAAGGCCAGGCCATTTACGCTTACGTCACTCTCAACCATGGCGAAGAACCGACGCCGGAGCTCTACGCCGAGGTGCGCAACTGGGTCCGTAAGGAGATTGGCCCGCTGGCGACGCCGGACGTGCTGCACTGGACCGATTCGTTACCGAAAACCCGTTCGGGCAAAATCATGCGCCGTATACTGCGCAAAATTGCCGCGGGCGATACCAGTAATCTCGGCGATACCTCAACGCTTGCCGATCCTGGCGTGGTGGAAAAACTGCTCGAAGAGAAGCAGGCCATCGCTATGCCATCATAAACTAACCGATCCCCTACACCCTCTCCCCACCAGGGGAGAGGATATAAATACCCACTCCCCAAGGATTTCAGGTAGCAGGAAAGCGGTAAACAGGCTGACTCCCGACAGTTAACTGCCGGGGGGATAAGTGTTGCCGACGACCGGCGCGTGGATGACAAAAGGGAACCTCTGGAGACGCTATGATGAACGATCAGATTTGTCAGCGGATAGAAAATAGTGCGCATTTTAAGGAGCTTGTTGCAGCCCGGCAAAGGTTTGCCGCCATCCTGTCACTGATTATGCTGGTGATTTATGTGGGTTTTATTCTGCTTATCGCCTTTGCCCCCGGCTGGCTGGGCACGCCGCTGCATGCGGGAACCAGCGTCACCCGGGGTATTCCGATTGGTATCGGCGTGATCGTTATCTCTTTCGTATTAACCGGAATATACGTCTGGCGGGCAAATGGTGAATTTGATCGGCTGACAAAAAGCATTCTCAGCGAGGTTAAAGCATCATGAAGAAAGTCCTGACGGCGCTCGCCGCCACGCTCCCTTTGACCGTCAATGCCGCAGATGCCCTCACCGGCGCGGTACAGCGCCAGCCGACCAACTGGCAGGCGATCATCATGTTCCTGATTTTTGTCGCCCTGACGCTGTATATCACTTACTGGGCGTCAAAACGCGTACGGTCACGCAGCGACTACTACACCGCTGGCGGCAACATTACCGGTTTCCAGAACGGTCTGGCGATTGCCGGCGACTTTATGTCGGCGGCCTCGTTTCTCGGTATTTCCGCACTGGTTTACACCTCCGGCTACGACGGGCTGATCTACTCGCTCGGTTTCCTCGTCGGCTGGCCGATTATTCTGTTCCTGATCGCCGAACGCCTGCGTAACCTCGGCCGCTACACGTTTGCCGACGTGGCCTCCTATCGTCTCAAACAGGGGCCGATTCGCACCCTTTCCGCCTGCGGTTCGCTGGTGGTAGTGGCGCTCTACCTCATCGCCCAGATGGTCGGCGCGGGTAAGCTGATTCAACTGCTGTTCGGCCTCAACTACCACGTCGCGGTAGTGCTTGTCGGCGTGCTGATGGTGCTCTACGTCCTGTTTGGCGGCATGCTCGCCACCACCTGGGTGCAGATTATTAAAGCGGTCCTGCTGCTGTTCGGCGCCAGCTTTATGGCCTTTATGGTGATGAAGCACGTCGGCTTCAGCTTCAATAATCTGTTCACCGAAGCAATGGCGGTGCACCCGAAAGGCTCGGCGATTATGAGCCCCGGCGGACTGGTAAAAGATCCGATATCGGCGCTCTCGCTCGGCCTCGGGCTGATGTTCGGCACCGCGGGTCTGCCGCATATTCTGATGCGTTTCTTCACCGTGAGCGATGCCAAAGAAGCGCGTAAGAGCGTGTTCTATGCCACCGGCTTTATGGGTTACTTCTATATTCTGACCTTTATCATCGGCTTCGGCGCCATCATGCTGGTGGGGGCGAATCCGGCGTTCAAAGACGCGGCCGGGCAGCTTATCGGCGGCAACAATATGGCGGCAGTGCATCTGGCGGATGCGGTCGGCGGCAACCTGTTCCTTGGCTTTATCTCAGCGGTCGCCTTCGCCACGATTCTGGCGGTGGTTGCTGGCTTGACGCTGGCGGGCGCATCGGCGGTGTCTCACGACCTGTATGCTAACGTGTTCCGCAAAGGCGCGACCGAGCGTCAGGAACTCAAGGTGTCGAAAATTACCGTACTGATCCTCGGCGTGGTGGCGATTCTGCTGGGTATCCTGTTCGAGAATCAGAACATCGCCTTTATGGTCGGCCTGGCATTCTCCATCGCCGCCAGCTGTAACTTCCCGATTATCCTGTTGTCGATGTACTGGTCGAAGCTGACCACGCGCGGGGCGATGATTGGCGGCTGGCTGGGTCTGCTGACCGCGGTGATTTTGATGATCCTCGGTCCGACTATCTGGGTGCAGATCCTCGGTCACGAAAAGGCGATATTCCCATATGAATATCCGGCGCTGTTCTCTATCGCCGTGGCCTTTATCGGTATCTGGTTCTTCTCTGCTACCGATAGCTCCGCGGAAGGCGCGCGCGAGCGTGAACTGTTCCGCGCCCAGTTTATTCGTTCTCAGACCGGGATCGGTATTGAGAAAGGTCAGGCGCATTAATGATTACCCCTACCCCGGCCTGACGGCTGGGGTAGGGGTGATTCTAGTTATAGGTAAATGTTATCGTTCCGCTGGCGTTGGCCGTTCCAGGCGTCACTTCAGCCCCGGTTTTGTAATAGTTAGTTGAAAAGATGAGCGAGTTCGATGCAGCAGCGCCGCCGGGATTATTCGGGTAGGTGAAGGTTGCGTAGCTGGCCTCAGCTCCGGCATTCAACGTTACACTTCTGCTGGATGTACTTAAATAAAAACTGGTGTTTAACGGTATGACCTTCCCGTTGAGGCTTAACTGCACACCCACACCGGTTGCTACGTTTTCCCCCGCCGTTAACGCAATAACGCTCCTGTTCGGATTATCGCCTTCGGCTTCAGTCGCCGTCACACGCATTGATATATTGGTTCCGGGTTCGCAGGAAAGCATCAGCGTTTGCTGGGCGGAGCCGGCTGTCGAGGAAAGAGTAAACTCACTCGTTTTCACGGAGCCCATAGGGAAATTCAGCGCGGTCGTACCTGCCGTACAGCCCATCGGCGTCAGCTTGATTTGCGTCGTACCGCTGATGTGCAGTTGGGAAATAACCATCGTGCCAGTGCTATCTTTAAGCGAAACCGATGAGATAGGGTCCTTTATCGACAGAGAGCTGTTGCTGGCGATTGCGCCTCCCGTGGCCACCAGCTGTAGCTGGTAGGCGGGTGAATAGTTTGTTGTGGCATAGATATCTAAAAACCCCCCTGGTTTTCCAAGATAAAACTCTGAGTCGCCAATATAATGCTCAGTGTAATCAGGGAGAAAATCGTCAGTATCGCCATCATATTCACCGGTAATATTCAGCCAGACTTTCACTCTTAAACCAATACCCGGTACGGATGTCGTATAGATATGATCGCCAGTAAGTGCGCCTGCATTTGCTGAAGACCATTCAAAACGGGCATACATCTTCCCCTCACAGTTCCAGACCTGAGTATTCGAACGCGTTATTCTCCCGGAGTCATAAAGGACCGTTCCGGCAGAATAACTCCCCGCATTAATTAATATTTGTTCGGGTAGATTTGCCATCGTCACATCACCATAATTGGCCCCAGAGCTACAGGACCAACCATAAATAGGGAAAACCAACATCAATAGTAATAAAAAATATTTATTCATATATATCCCTAAACACCTTCCGTCATTTGTATGACACGTTGAAAGTGACCGTATAGGCAACGTTTCCTGGCGTTACTTTGCCGTATGGCGTATACATTCTGGCCGCCATATCAAAGGCGTGTCCGCCAGGGGAGGCCGTAAATGCATAGGTATAACTCTCGTTTGGACCCAGCGTTTTCCCATCCGCGGCACTCACAAGCTGTAAGCCAACATCCTTTGCCCCATCAATCAGCTCACTGACATAAATTGTGGGATAAGTACTATCAAACGGAGCGCCGCTAAACGTTATCGTCACTGAAGACGTACCGGTTGAGCAGTTATCAAATGCCAGGGAAACGGTTGTGGTATCGCTACTGGCCCCCGGTTTACCGGTCAGACGCTGAGAAGAAACCGTCCCCAGGCTGATAGCATTGGACGGTTTTACAAAAACCTCACAGACAGGCTCTTCAATATTGCCGGTGACATTAAAATTGACGGTACTCGTAGCGTCATAGGCCCAGGCAGATGAAGCACTGGCCAGTAGCCCTACTATTGCAGCTATCGCTAGCCGCAATGGCGATTGAGCATGGCGTATCCGCATCGCTATCATTTTAGTGGTGTGCTCAAAACACAATATATTGAGATTGTTCATCGGCAATCCGCCGTATAAAAAACAATATCGTCAATTGATTTGTTAGATGATAAATCATAATTGACATAACACTGGCTAGTTAAAGCATCGCCCCACTTCACAAATAAGCGGCCTTTTTCTGGCAGCCCGGTCAAATAGGCCTGCCCGGAATCACCGACAATAGCGCTGCGTTTTTGTTTATACTCCTGACTTTCATCCTCTAGCGTAATCACCGCGCCAAACGGCACATCTTTATGATGAAATTGCAAGGTCATCATGGCCTTATAGCCAATCCAGGTATCATATTTAACTTTTACGATCGCATTGCGCGTCGGGACCACCGTTCTGACGATATTATCTATTTCCGCTCCCGAGACCTGCTGTTCATCAAGGGAGAGATTGTTTTCATGATAAGGGCGAACGAAAGGCACTACGGCATACCCGGCAGAATCGGTCATGACGTTAGTCTGCCCGCGTACCGCGATATCCCTGACGCCAGGCGCTTCAATCAGCGCAACGCTCTCGCCCAGATAGCGTGACAGCGTTATCCCGCCGGAATGGGCGAGCATCCCACCGCGTAGCGAATAATTATAGTGGGCGCTGTTGCTGTCATAACCGTATCCGGCGGTGACTTCACCTTTTGAGCCCTGGTAGTTGAGGTTGATGTTCCCTGAGGTGCTTTTATCGCTGGCGTTATATCCCTCCTGCACGTTCCAGTTCAGAGAACGATCGGCGAAAGCGGAGCCATTTAAACCAAGACTGTGAGTGGTGTCTCCCACCCGGCTGCTGTTCATATTGTAGCTGGCTGATATATCGGCGCCGAAAGGAATACTCACGGTTAGCGAAATAATGCTGTCGCTGGAAGGCGAGCTATTTTCATTCTGGCCGCTGCTCTGCACATTGCGGTTATAGGCGTAGTTAATGAAGTAGGACATCCGGCTAAACGTATTGCTATAACTCACGCCCAGCGACTCCATCCGCGAGTTATCCCAGTAAGACTCACTGACCAGCGAAAGGGAGAGTGAACCGAATCCGGAGAAAATCTGCGACGCTGAAGCGTCAAAGCGGTCTTTAGTCCGACCGGATGACGAACAGCAGGCGCGATGAGAGTCCGCCCGATCGATAAAGTTCTGCAGAGAATAATAACCATGCGTTGAGTAACGGTACCCGGCAACGGAAAAGTTTGTCCCCGTCTGTGGAAAATCTTTACTAAAGCGCACGCGGTATGACTGCCCTTCGCTGGATGAGGCGTTATCCGATGAGGAATTTTCTTTTATGTCAGCCCAGGACTGAGAAGCATCAAAAGAGAGCGCCCCGACTGAACCCAAATTAAACCCGGCCCCCAGCAGGAGATTACTGTATTTATCCTCTAATTGCTGAAAGCCGCCGTACAGCGTGACGTTGCTCAACGCTCCCCAGGCAACGTTGGATTGCAGAAGCTGATACTCCTTTCCGCCCGCGCTTCCCGAGCGCGTCTTGCCGCCGCTGAAAGCGTAATCAACCTGCCCTTCACGTTGTAATATTGCCAGTGAAGCAAACGGCACCACAAAGCTCTGCTCACTACCGTCTGATTCTTTCACCGTCACGTAGAGATCGCCCGCGCTTCCCGTGGGATAAAGATCGTTTATCTCAAAGGCGCCGGGAGAGACCGTTGTTTTATAAATGCTGTATCCGTTTTGATAAACCGTCACGTCTGCGGTCGAGCGCGCGATGCCTTTTATGACCGGTGCGAAGCCGTTCAGGCTGTCCGGGAGCATCTCTTTATCAGAGTTCAGCTGCAGGCCGGTGAAGCTGATGCTGTCAAACACCGCCGAAGAAGTATAGGTTTGCCCCACTATCAGCTGACCTTTCAGGGCGTGGATATCGCGTGAAATATAGCTATAGACGGAGTCCCACTGACTGCCATCGTCATTATGATTGAGGGTGCTGTAATTACGTAAACGCCACGGCCCAACGTTCAACCCCGGCTGCAGGCTGACAAACTGGCTGGAGGTGGAAACGCCTCCATCTCGCGGATCGGTTTTTTGCCCGGAAATGTTGTAATTCAATAGCCCGGCGGTAATGCCCTGCTGCCATCGGCTTTCCGGGACATACCCCCGCGGACGATGCACTAAAGCCACCTGGGGTAAGGTAAAGTCGATTCGCTGTTGCGAGAGCTGTACCGCCGTCTCCCATCCGGGGATCGCAGACAGTTTTGCGCACTCCGAACCCGCCACGGTAAGCTCAGGATAATCTTCGGTTTTAATCGACCACTCTTTCAGGCGCGCGACGGAAAGACATGGCCGGGATGAAGCGGCGTTATTTTGATCCTGTCGCGTAAAAATGACGGACTCAGAAGCCACAAACGTATGGTTAATATAGACATCCAGGTTGTAGTCACCTGGCGGAATCGTCTCTTCAGAAATATAGGTTAAGTCAACGGCGGAGGTACCGGTTTCGTTTACCTCCAGCAGGTGGGGATTGAAGTACTCACCTGCCATCGCCGGGAGAGGTATTGTGGCAAAGCTGAAAATGAAGGCGGCATAGCCGCTGGTCAATAAAAAGGTATAACGCTTTCCAACGTTATTGAATGATGGCGGTATATTTCGGTCCAGGCATTCCATAATCATTGATCACGCTCCATGTGATTTTCTTTTTGCCCGCAGAAGAGGCATTTGCTACCGGTATTTTTATTGTTGAAAAGGGGGCAACAAACCACGCTTCAGGTACTGCTTTGCCGTTCACCAAAACTTCAGAGAAATTCATATATAGAGGAGAAACATTTTTCACTTTTATATCTCGCCCTTCAGCAGACCACTGCAGCTTTTCGGCAAAATTTTCTGGTATGGCGCTTTTCAATGCGGCGGGTCGAAAAATAAGCTTTATCCTGGAATTAATCGCAAACTGAACCATATTTTTGTCCGGCGCGTTCTCCATGGCGGGAATCCCCTTAATATTCAACCAGAACATGGATTCCCGATCCTCCGCCAAAGGTTTACCCGAACGTAGAATGCGTACAAATCCTTGCTCTCCGGACTTCAGGCGAAATAGCGGAGGCGTTGTGATGAATGAATCTTTCGCTGGCGAGGCCGCATCGACAACGGAGATCCAGGACTGAACGATATTGGTCACATTATCCTTATTTTGAACAGATACCGTCGTCGACTTTTGTGTGCCATCGAATATCACCCGCGTGCCGCCCACGACTACGCTTGCCTGCGCCGCAAACGCACACAAATAAAAACAAATAAAGTAGAATAATCTGTTCATAATGGAGTCCAGTAAGGGAAAGAGTTACCCTTTCCCTTGGTATTTATTAGCGTCTGAATTAATAGTACGTAACGTTGTAGGTTACCGTTGTCTGAACGGCGCCTTTAGTCGGTTCAGCACTGCCTGCTTTCGCCATTTTTACGGTGAAAGGAATGGTCGCAGCACCGGAGGAAATATCCACATCGGCACCTTCAGTATTATTTTTAAGCAGCGCACCCTGGTTATCAAAAATAGCTACGGCAACGCCCGTCGCAGGCGATGCGGAAGCCTGGTTCTTAAAGTAATCGCTATTAGTTTCATCGGCTTCACCGCCAAAGGTGACTCTGGCCTTAGCGTTACCGCCATCAGCCACTTTCGGGCAACCGGTCAGGGTGAAAGAAAAACTCTTGGCCGCGCCATAAGTATTCGCCTTCAGATCCGCGACGGAGGAAGTCCCCATCTCAATGGATGAGACGCCGTTATCGATAGTGGCTGTACAGGTAGTATCAGAGACCGTGCCGGTAAAAGTAATGGTGTTATCCGCCTGCGCCATTGTCACCAGTGAGCAGCCCGCAGAGAAGGCGACTATTTTAGCCAGAGTTATTGCATTCATTTTCATTGGTATTCTCCTGTTTATTAAGATTAACAATCAGTCCATCAATTGTTTATGGCACTCTATTAGAGAAGGGAAACAGGCATCAACTCAATCTATAAGTTATATCAGCGCTTAGGGAAATAAACTGCCTGCTTACAATATTATTTTAAATATTGAAGCAAAAGCTCAAGCTCCACATGAATCCATTCAATAATAAAAGCTCACCTCAATAAGATATCCAAAAACAAGATTACCCTCAATAACTAATGAAGAATAATCCTAAAATCATAAATGAGATTAACCTATAAGATAAAGACATGATTTAAAAATAAACAAATAAAAACAACAGATTGCAAAAACCACTCATTCATACTGCAAATAAATATAGTGATTTATATTTGTGAATCAAGTTAAAATGAGGCAACTTTGAAACATTTAGTTACACTTAAACGTAAAATAAGTGAGATTAACATCGGCGGATAAACTTCATCTACTTTTACATGACTTCATGTTTTCAACGATTCAAGTGCTGATTATATTGGTTGAGGTATATCAAATATGAAATGACAACTGAAATAAATATTGATGATATATATTTTTTCTGTGGTCTATTTCCTTGCGGAGGATAAACCACAGAAAATAATAGTCAGAACATTGCCCAGCGCACCAGCGGCGCGGCCAATACCATCACAACGCCGGAAAGCATCATCACCAGGCTGGCGACGACGCCCTCCTGCGGCCCCAGTTCATAAGATCGCGCGGTACCGGCGCCGTGGGATGCCGCGCCGAAACCCGCTCCTTTAGCCATCCCTTCGCGAATAGAAAGACGCAGAAACAGCACATCACCCACCGCCATGCCGAATACCCCGGTGACCACGACAAACAGGGCGACTAAATCAGGCTGACCGCCCAGCGGTTTAGCTGCCGCCAGCGCAAAGGGCGTGGTCACCGAACGTACCGCCAGGCTACGCTGGATCTCATCGGGCAAGGTAAACAGTCGCGCCAGCCACACCGAACTGGTCACCGCAACAACCGACGCGGTCGTTACTCCGGCCGTCAGCGACATCCAGTGGCGTTTAATAATCGCCAGATTGTCATACACCGGCACGGCGAAAGCGATAGTCGCCGGGCCCAGCAGCCATAGCAGCCAGTGGGCCTCCCCCATATAGCTTTGATAAGAGATATGGCCGAATACCAGCATCATCACCAGCAGGATCGGGGTGAAAACCAGCGGCATCAGGGGCAGTTTATGGAAGCGGCGATAAAGCCGTTTATTGGCAAAATAGAGCCCCAGCGTGATAAGAAGACACAGGACGCTCAGCTGGAAATCACTCATGTTTCATCCTGCTGACTTCATAGCGATACACTTTATCAACCACCCATGCCGTCGCGCCCAGCACCATCATGGTACTTAAGCCAATCACCAGAAAGATGCGCCAGCCCTCCACCATCAGCAGTTGCGCGTAGTTGACGACCGCCACTACCGCCGGCACGAAGAACAGCAGCATCTCGGCCAGCAGCCAGCGGGCGCCGGCGCGTACCCAGTTTAAAGGGATCACCCGGCAGACTATCAGCGTCAACATCATCAGCATGCCGACAAGGTTCGCCGGAAGCGGCAGGTGCAGCCAGTTAACAAAATAGTCAGCGCAGACGAACAGTCCGGCGTAGATCAGTACCTGAACAGGTACCTGAAGACGTTGCATAACGAAGGGCGTCACGCGAGCTGGCGCAAAGGCCATGAGCGGTATTCCTGAAAAAGAAGACAGGCGAGCAGTATAGAGAGCCGCCGGGCCCGGCAGAAATGAATTAAAATCATCACAGGTATAGTCTCAGGGAATAATTATGGATATCCGAACGCTGCGCTATTTTGTCGAAGTGGTGCGCCAGCAAAGCTTTACCCGCGCAGCGGAGAAGTTGTTCGTCACGCAGCCGACCATCAGTAAGATGCTCAAGAATCTGGAAGATGAGCTGAACTGCACGCTGCTGATCCGCGACGGTCGTCGGCTGCTGCTGACCGATACCGGTCGGGTAGTTTTCGAGCGCGGACAGGCCATCCTTGGTGAATTTCATCAGCTGGAGTCGGAGCTAAGCGATATTAATCATCTGCATAAGGGCGTACTGCGTCTCGGCATTCCGCCGATGGTCGGGATGTTGATGGCCGAACCGATTAGCCGCTTTCGCCAGCGCTATGCGGGTGTGGAATTGAAAATCTCCGAATTCGGCGGGCTGACCGTGCAGCAGGCGGTAAGCAACGGTGAACTGGATTTAGCCATGACCGCGCTTCCCGTTGATGAGGCCAGCGGCTTAACCACGCTCTCGCTGTTCAGCCATCCGCTCTGCGTGCTGACGCCGAGAACGGCGCAGTGGGAAGGCATCAGTTCGTTGTCGCCGGAAGCGCTCGCCGCACATCCGCTGGTGATCTACAACGAGGATTTTGCCCTCAGCCAGCAGCTGATGCGGCTATTTACTCAGCATGAAGTTAAGCCGCGTATCGCCGTGCGCAGCGGACAGTGGGATTTTCTGGCCGCGATGGTACAGGCCGGAATTGGCGTCGCGATTTTACCGGAGCCGATTTGCCAGCGCCTCGACCCGCAGAGCTTTTGCTGGATACTGTTACAAAGCGCTCTACGCTGGGAACTGGGAATGATTTGGCGGGAAGGCGTGTACATGTCGCACAGCGCGCGGGCGTGGCTGGAGTGCAGTAAGGCGTTCTGGCTGAAGTAAGATGCCGAAAGCGGCACGCTTAACCGCGGCGTCAACGCCTTATCCGGGCTACAGATTCCCAATCGTCTGAGGGGCGGTAGCCCGGACAAGGCGACTCAGGCGCCGTCGCGGACGAGTACGGTGTTACTGATCCTCGATAAGCAGCGCTTCCAGCAGGTCGAGATCGTGCAGCAGCTTCTGCAGCGTCTCGTTACTGATCTGCCGGGTGGCGCGCAGATGGTACAGCTCCCCGCGTTCAGAACGCAGCGCCGCCAGACGGAACCGGCGCTCGAGGCTCTCTTCCAGCATCGAGGTTTCCACATCGTTACGCCCATCAACGCGACGGCGCAGGTTACCAATTACCCGCGAGCTGACCTCAGTCAGCAGCTGATTATCGATGTTTTCTTTGGTATCCGCCGCCAGACGCTCTTCCATTTTCTGAATCGCGACAATCGCCACATCCGCCGTTGCCGCCCGCGCCAGGCGCTCCTCTTTGCGCTGCTGTACATGGTCGGTCGACTCGATATGGCGCAGCAGAATCGGCAGCACAATCACGCCGACAAACAGAGAGAACAGAATCACCCCGGCGGCAAGGAATACCAGCTCATAGCGCGCCGGGAAGACGTTGCCGTCCGGCAGCAGCAGAGGAATCGACAGCACACCAGCAAGGGTAATGGCCCCGCGAACGCCAGCGACGGAGGAGATCAGCAGCTCGCGCGTGGTCCAGGAGCCGAACTCCATCGGTTTCTTTTTCAGGAAACGCTGGCTCAGCTTGCGCATCGTCCACAGCCAGCCAAAACGCACCAGCATCAGGGCGGCATAAATCAGGATGATATCGGTAAACAACATCCAGGTTTCGACGTTGGGATCCGCCTCTGCGGCCACCAGCGAGCTGGAGAGAATATCCGGCAGCTGCAGGCCCAACAGCAGGAACACCATGCCGTTAAACACGAACTCCAGCATCGCCCAGGTGCTGTTGGCGCGCAGGCGCATCGCCAGCGGCGCGCTGCGCATCACGCCGGAACGGGTGATGGTCATCCCCGCCGCGACTGCCGCCAGGATGCCGGAAAAGCCGATGTGTTCAGCGATCAGGTAAGAGGCGAACGGCAGCAGGAACAGCAGCACAATTTGCGTTGCCGGTTCATCGCCGCCCCAGCGGCTAAGGAAGCGCATTGAACGCCCGTACAGCCAGCTGACCACAAAGCCCGCGAGAATACCGCCGACCGCCACCTTGAAGAACTCCACCGTCGCGCCGCCGACGGTAAAGACCATCGTGCCCATCGCCACCGCAACGGCAAACTTCAGGGAGACCAGGCCGGACGCATCGTTCATCAGCGCTTCGCCCTGCAAAATTCCCATAATTTTTTTCGGAATACGCCCTTCGCCGACGATGCCGGACAGCGCGACGGCATCCGTTGGCGACAGGACGGCCGCGAGGGCAAAAGCCGGAATCAGCGGGATACCGGGAACGATCCAGTAGATGAGATAGCCAATACCGACCACCGTCACCACCACTAACGCCAGCGCCAGACCGAAGATTTCTCGCCCATGCTCAATAAACTCGCGGGTCGGCGTCTTCCAGCCATCGGCAAATAGCAGCGGCGGGATGAACAGAACCAGAAAGAGTTCAGGATCGAATTCAACATGCAATCCGAAGGTAGGCCAGGCCAACAGCGCGCCGATGGCGATTTGGATTAAAGGTAGTGGAACCTGAAAGGGCAGTACGCGTGTAACCACCCCGGAGAGAGAGACCACGAGGGTCATGATGAGTATGGTAAAGAATATTTCCATGTGTTCCCTGTTTGCTGCGTTTTCTTTTTTACATCTGAGGCGTCATGTCTCGGCATAATACGCTACTCAGATTAACGCAAAAGGAAACAGGATGTGGCTTAAAAATTAAACGGGCGGCCAAAGCCGCCCGCCGTTAGCAGGAAAAGTTAAATCGCCCAACCGCCAGCATAGAAGATGACCAGCGCCGCGGCGATAATCACCGTCCCCAGGTTCAGCTTACGCCATTCGCCGGATACCAGACGGCCAATCACCAGCGCCGCAAAACCAATCATGATGCCGGTAACGATGTTACAGGTCAGCACGATAAAGACCGCGGTGATGAGCCCCGCCATCGCATCAACAAAGTCGTTGAAATCGATTTTCGCCACGTTGCTCAGCATCAGCAGGCCGACGTACATCAGCGCCGGCGCGGTAGCATAAGCCGGAACCAGATAGGAGAGCGGAGAGAGGAACAGGATCAGCAGGAACAGCACGCCGACGGTCACTGCGGTCAGGCCGGTTTTACCGCCCGCCGCCGTACCGGCAGCAGACTCGATATACACTGCCGCCGGCGCCGCCCCGACCAGGCCGGAGAAGACGCTGCTCAGGGAGTCGGTGGTCAGCGCTTTGCCGCCGTTGATAATCTGCCCGTCTTTATCCAGCAGGTTCGCCTGACCGGCCACCGCGCGGATCGTGCCGGTGGCGTCAAACACCGCGGTCATCACCAGCGCAAGCACGCTTGGCAGCACGACCGGGTTGAGCGCGCCCACGATATCCAGGCTGCCGATCAGCGAGTTGCCTTTATCGTCGCTCAGCGACGGCATGGCGAAGATACCGGAGAAGTGAACGTTAGGATCGAAGATCAGGCCGATAATCGAAACGCCGATAATCGTCAGCAGGATACCGCCCGGCACTTTCAGTTTTTCGAGGCCAATAATCACTGCCAGCCCGACCAGCGACATAATCACCGGGAAACTGTCAAAATTACCCAGCGCCACCGGCAGACCGTCCAGCGGGTTTTTGATCACCAGACCAACGCCGTTGGCGGCAATCAGCAGCAGGAACAGACCGATACCAATCCCCGTGCCGTGCGCAACGCCCTGCGGCAAGTTACGCAGGATCCAGCTACGAATGCCGGTTGCGGAGATGACGGTAAACAGTACGCCCATCAGGAAGACCGCGCCCAGCGCGACCGGAATGCTGATCTGTTGGCCCAGCACCAGGCTAAAAGCGGTAAAAGCGGTCAGCGAGATGGCGCAGCCAATCGCCAGCGGCAGGTTCGCCCACAGCCCCATCACCAGCGAGCCGACGCCGGCAACCAGACAGGTGGAAACAAATACCGCAGCTGGCGGAAAACCCGCTTTGCCGAGCATCCCCGGCACCACGATGACGGAGTAGACCATCGCCAGGAAGGTGGTAAGACCGGCAACGATTTCCTGACGCACGGTACTGCCGCGAGCAGAAATTTTAAACCAGGCGTCTAATGAACCGCCGGTACGCGCTGAAGGCGTAGACATAGAAAACTTCCCCTGAGAATTTTTATCGTTCGTCTGGATGCGAGGTGGACCATCCACTGCCAGTTAAACGCGATCTCCTTGTGCTACATCGCAGCGCCAGGGGCTGTGAAAAGCAAACGTTTAACTCCGCGCATACAATACGGTGTGAAGAATGACTTTGCTCCCCCCTGTCAGCAGAGGAAATGATGAGCAAAATAAAAAGGCAAACGATTATCCAGCCTTTAGACGGGCCTTTTCAACAGAAGTTTGTCGGATTTAGCTAAATTTCGCTTATGACGTTCATGAAATAACCAGCCGATGCGCAAACGTTATCGTCCATGCGCAATCCGGTAACATTTTTGTATTGCGCTGATAGCAATTTTCCCCTGTCATCGGCTTTAGTAATGGTTCATTCGCCGGGTAAGGTAAATGGGCCGCCACGCTCAATCGCCTTCTGCCATGCCGGACGCTGCTCAACCCGCTGAACCCACTGCGTCAGATGCGGTAAATCCCCCACCCCGCCGCGCGCCAGCAGCGCCATTGCCGGAAAGCTCATCTGAATATCAGCCATACTCAGCTCAGCGCCGGCAAACCAGCGCTGGCGAGAAAGGTGCGATTCAATAAAGCGGGCATGGGTCTCAACCTGTCGGTTAAGCCAGGCCTTTTGTACCCCTTTGCCTAATGCATTGCCCAGCGTGCGTATGCCAAACGGCACCGGGGGCTTGCCCAGGCTGGAAAACACCAGCTTCATCAGCAGCAGGGGCATCAGCGAACCCTCGGCATAGTGCAGCCAAAAGCGGTATTGCAGTTTATCTTCCACCGACTCAGGCTTTAAGCGCCTGGCGCTATCATAGGTTTCCTGTAAATACTCCAGAATGGCGCCGGACTCCGCCAGAATATGGCCGTTATCTTCAACGACCGGCGATTTCCCCAACGGATGAACGCTTTTTAACTCCGCTGGCGCGAGCATATCCTTTCCCCGCTGATAAGAGACAACCTGATAAGGCAGCTGCAACTCTTCCAGCGCCCATAATACGCGCTGCGATCGTGACTGATTGAGATGATGTACCGTTAACATGGGCCTCTCCCGCTGTTTGTTCAAATTAACTATAGGAACAGGCAGCGAATGACGGGAATTTTTCGGCAACATGAGGCGGCAAAATCAGAGAAAAGAGCCACACTTAAGTTGTCGGCGCAAACCGGAACCTCCATCAATATATTGCGCAATACTGAGGTGAGCCGACGTCGGGGGAAACCCTCCTGCGTACCAGCGGGATAGTGCGAAAGACCAAGACCGGAAAACAACTAAAGCGCCCTGTTGTGGCGCTTTAGTTTTTTAATCCTCTTCCAGCAGCCGTGCGCCGGTCCCCTCTTCTCCCAGCTTATCGCCCGGGTTGCGTAACGGACAGTCGCGGCGCGACAGGCAGCCGCAGCCGATGCAGCCATCAAGCTGATCGCGCAGCGCGGTCAGGGTGTGAATCCGTCGGTCCAGCTCCTCCCGCCACTGGGACGACAGCATCTTCCACTCTTTGGCGCTGAGGTTATGCCCTTCCGGCAGTACGCCAAATGCATCACCGATAGTGGCCAGCGGAATACCAATGCGTTGCGCAATCTTAATGATCGCCACCGCACGCAGGACGTCGCGCCGGTAGCGCCGCTGATTGCCCGCGTTGCGCTGGCTGTGGATCAGCCCTTTGCTTTCATAAAAGTGCAGCGCGGAGACGGCCACGCCGGTTCGTTTTGCCACTTCGCCGGGAGTCAGCAGCATTTTGATGCGGGGAGATTTCTTTTCCATAAAGCGCTTTACCTCAAGTTAACTTGAGGAATTATACTCGCCCGCAGACAAAACGACGAATCGAGAATTGAGAGAGGCCGCTTTATGTCCCATCAGGATATTATCCAAACGCTTATTGAATGGATTGATGAACATATCGATCAACCACTTAACATTGATGTAGTCGCCAGAAAATCGGGATACTCAAAATGGTATCTCCAGCGGATGTTCCGCTCCGTGATGCATCAAACGCTAGGTGATTACATTCGCCAGCGCCGTCTG
The DNA here is from genome assembly GCF_051209435.1 of Klebsiella sp. HN106. Taxonomy (NCBI): domain Bacteria; kingdom Pseudomonadati; phylum Pseudomonadota; class Gammaproteobacteria; order Enterobacterales; family Enterobacteriaceae; genus Klebsiella; species Klebsiella sp. HN106. Next base: position 296,661 of record NZ_JBLURD010000003.1, read on the forward strand.
CTGCTCGCTGCGGAAGCGCTAAGAACCACCCAGCGCCCTATTTTTGATATCGCGATGGATCTCGGCTACGTATCGCAGCAGACTTTCTCACGGGTGTTCCGCCGCGAATTCGACCGTACACCTACCGACTATCGCCATCAGATTTCCGCCTGATAACGTTGTTGCCAGGGGCAGAGGCTGGTGCGGTCGTTAGCCAGCCACTGCATATACTCCTGCGGCGGCATCGCTTTCGCAAAGAGCCAGCCCTGGCAATATTGCACGCCCCGCTTTTGTAGCCAGGCGACCTGCTCTGCCGTTTCCACGCCTTCAGCGACGATCTTTAAATGCAGGCTGTTCGCCATCTGGATGATATGTTCGGCAATCAGGTGGCTGGTGGTGTTGTTTGACAGCGTATCGACAAAAGATTTATCAATCTTGAGGATATCGACGTTGAGCGCATGGAGATTGTTCAGATTGGAGTAGCCGGTGCCGAAGTCATCGATAGCGATTTCATATCCCGCGTCGCGAAAAGCCTGAATCACCGGCGTCGTTTTCGGGACGTCAATAAACCCGCGTTCGGTCACTTCGATTTTTATTTGTTCCGCCTTGATGGCGTAGCGCCGGACCTTCTCATTGATATGCTCAATCAAGCGCGCGGATTGAAAATCAGCAGCCGAGAGATTAATCGCTACGTACAGGTGCGGATGCCGCGCCAGAAATTCGCCGAGATCGGAAAATACCTCATCGATGACATAGTCGGTAACCTGGGCGATCATCCCTTCGTTTTCCGCCAGCGGAATAAACTCCGCCGGACTCATCACCGGGCCATCAAACCCCGGCCAGCGCAATAACGCTTCGGTACCAACGCAGCGGTGATTTTTAATATCGATAATCGGTTGATAGTGCAGGCACAGCTGGCGACGGCTTAACGCGCGCTGCAGCATATTACGCGGAGAGTGGTACTGCTGCCGCGTGCGCGACCACACCAGTAACAGCAACACGCTGCAAATCAGCCCCAGCGGCAGAGTCAGCGTCACCTGATTATAAAAATTCTGGTAATAGCTGACGCGCGAGGTGGACATGATGACGGCAATCGGGCGAACGGTGGAATGGGCGATGGCATAAACGCGGCCATCCTGCTGAAAGAGCGCCTCTTCAGCGCGAATCAGATGACGTAATTCCTCAGGGTCGGCGTTCTTGCTGACGGAAAAAAAATGGTTCGTTTTGGTATCAAACACGCCCCAGGCGAGATTGCTGTCACTGGATATCAGCGCGCTGAACGAGAGCGGATTAATCACCACCACATAGTGGCCGCGCTGCAGATAGTTCATCGCATAGCCAGGGTAGAAAGGCGTTTCGCGGTAGTAGTAAATCGCGATATCCGGCTTTTTGGTATAGGTTGCGGCCGGAATTTGCCACCCCATCTCGCGGCGTACCGCAGTGGAGCAGAAAAAATGGCTGCCGTTGGCGTAGATTAAGTCGTCGATATAGAGCAGACCGCGTACAATGCCGAGCAGATATTGCTGATGATACGGCGAACACACTTCTCCCTGATACAAACGGGCCTTATCGCGCGCTTCGTCAGCTTCTCGAATAACCAACTCCGTTTTTTGTAGCGCCAGCCGAGAAAACAGCCGCAGCTGATCGGCGGTTTCCGCTTTGGCGCGGATTTGCGCAAACCACAATGCCAGCACCACCGGTAGCAGAATGACCAGCACAATGCCAACAATTCTCAACGCCTTGTGTGGCGCGCTACGACTCATTTACGCTTTTTATCCATGCGATACGCCTTAATCAAGGTGAAAGGCCCCGATGACTCCTCTTACTGTGATATGAATCAGGGTATCTCAGCAACCCACGCTTTGACGTAAAAACCTCATGACTATGAATGATGAATAATACTTGCTAATGCAAGACGTGAGAAACATTCTCAACATAATGAGATTAGCCCCACTATCTAATTCGGTTTATCCGTATAATTCGCCGGAATATGTAATAAAATCCGCAGAACCTAAACCTTATTAAAAAAGAAATGCGCTCGACTATCGCTTATAATCGACCTTCGCAATGAAAGCTCTCCCCCCCCTTATTAACCACGAACTTTTCAGGGTCAATAAGCGCAAGAAAACTCCCATTTTGGACTGGTGAATAAAAGAACAAATGTGATATAGTTCACATTAGCTGATGAAACAAAAACGTTGTTTCATTACGTTCCTGTTTGCCTGAAGATAGCCAGAGCATCGCATCACCGTCAGTCTCGCCAGGTTGTCAAAGGCTTCCAAATTTCGTTGAGGATAGGTTGATGGCTTCCATTACTACCAGTGTCGTACTTTTGCGCTGGCCGCTCGTGAGCGCAGTGCTGATGTTTCTGGCCAGCTCGTTGAACATTCAGCTGCGTAAAAGTGATTATGCCGGTTTAGCGGTAATCTGTAGCTGTATTGGCCTGGCCGCGGCCTGCTGGTTTGCCACCGGTCTGTTGGGCATTACGCTGCTGGACGTGGCGAAAATCTGGGGCAATATCAAGGACGTGATGATTGAAGTCATGAGCCAGACTCCGCCTGAATGGCCGATGATGATGACCTGATTTCGGGCCGCCTTATCCGGGCGGCCACGCCCACACCATCGTGAATGCCCGCACTGGCGAAGCGCCGTTAGCGAAAATCCCCGGTCCGCACTGTGCATAGCCGGGCGACAGGGCCAACAAAAGGGTAGCCCGGAGGACAGGGACTACGTGCCGCCTCCGGGAGGATGCGTCTCTTCTGGCCACCAGAGAAGAGTAAGACCTTAATCACCGGGAACCTGCTGCACTCTCCCCCTTTGCGACAATACATCACCTGCATGAACAACAACAATGGCCAGATACGGGTCAGGTTTTACCGTATCTGCTGGCCCAGATCGTGCTGCCCCGACGGCAGCCCCGGTACTGCACGTGGAAAGTCGTTCGGGCAGCGTTTTATGGCGCAGAGCGCCTGGTAACGGCAGGAGTCTGCCGTCGTGGCGGTAGAATGATAAGGACAGGAAGGCCGCTCCCGCAGCTTCTCCCACTGCGCTTCATCGTATCGCGTGATGTTATAAACTTTTACCGCATGATATTGCTCGTTGATTAACACGCTCGATGAGTAGAGTTTTATCGACTCTCCCGGCAGTAATAAAATGTCGGCCTCATACCACAGAATAAACTTTAAAAACCGCAGGCTGGAAATTGAGGAAAAAGCTACCCCGGAATGCGGGCAGACAAGAGTATTATGAATAGTCCATTTCATTTTCTATCCTTGCGTGCATTGCTGATTAATGACTCTATATATTGATAGCATTCATCATAGATAACCGCAAGGCGATAGATTAATAATGTGATATCAGACAATACTCAAAGCGCTTTATACTCACTAAGATGTAGCGTGAATATTGCATTATAACAATGAATGGTTAGCCATAATAATCAACGATAGCGCCAGCAATGAACATACATAAATAAGTATATATTGACAATAAATTACAGGCTACCAAAAGCGGTAGCCTGTAATATTACACCGGGAGTGAGTCAAAAATATCTAAGCGATTGTGCGCATATTAAACGCGGGCATCACCAGGTTTTACCAATATTAAACTGGAACTGCTCAGCTTTATCTCCATCGTATTTTTTAAATGGCTCAGCCCAGGAAAACACCAGCGGGCCTAACGGCGACATCCACTGCACCGCAATCCCGGCAGACATACGGATATGCGAAGGGTCGCCATAGTCCGGGATCCCTGCCGCCAGCGTCTGACCGGTATTTTGCCAGGTGGTACTCCATACCGTACCGGCATCGAGGAATAGCGACGTTCGCAGGCTGTCGGCATATTTGTCATTCACAAACGGCGTCGGCACAATAAATTCGCTGTTCAGGACCGCCATCGCGTTACCGCCAACCGCATCGGATGAAGAATCCAGCGGACAGGTGCTGTAGCTGCTTTCAGAACCATTACAACGATAATACGCTGCTTTTGGGCCAATCGTATTGGACGAAAATCCGCGAACCGACGACGATCCACCGGCATAAAAGTTATCGTAAAACGGCACCGATTTGCCGTTCAGCCCATCGGCATAGCCCGCACGCAGGTGCTCCATCCACACCCAGCTTTTGTTCTCGGTCAGCGGCATATACTGGGTGGTATCGAAAGTCACTTTGTAATAGCTGTTATCCGAACCGGGTACGGTAACCTTGGCGGTCAGGCTGCTTTTATTCCCCGCCCGGGGGAAGAAACCGCGATCCAGATTGTTATAGCTCCAGCCAACGCTGGCAAAATAGTCATTGGCGCTATAGGTCGCACCGCTATCGCCATCTTTGGTGACAACGTCAGGATAGATGCCCCGCGAGTTAAGATAGCTCCAGGTGGTGAGCTCCGGGTCCATATTGGTCAGGCGGTTATGGACATAGTCCAGGCCCAGGTTAAGAGCGTTATTCTCGCTAATCGGGAATCCCAGCGTACTGCCGACGCCGTAGCTTTGCTGGTTGTAACTCCCGGAATCGGCATCCGAGGCGTCGTAGCTGTTGTAGAAGATTTTACCGCCGAGGCTAACGCCATCCACGGTGAAGTAAGGGTTTGTCGCTCCCAGCTCAAGATAGGACTGGTAACTGTTGCGCGTGCCGTTGAAGCTGACGCTATTACCGGTTCCCAGCCAGTTATCCTGGGTGACGCCGAGCTGGTAGCTCACGCCGCTATCGGTGCCGAAGCCCAGACCCACGTTAAAGGAGCCGGTATTGCGCTCCTTCACCTTATAGACCACGTCCACCTGATCCTGGCTACCGCTTACCGGAACAATCTGCTTGTCGACAGTTTCGAAAAATCCTGTACGATCCAGCCGCGTTTTTCCCTGCTCGACCTTCTCATCATTCAGCCACGCACCTTCCATCTGGCGCATTTCGCGACGCAGCACCGCATCACGGGAAGTATCGTTACCCTGAAAGCGAATCTGGCGTACCGAATAACGGCGTCCGGCATCGACACTGATATGCAAAATGACGCTTTTTTCCGCATCATTAATATCCGATGTGGTGTTCACCTGCGGCCAGGCATAGCCGTATTTTCCCAGCAGCGTCTTAATACTGTTCTCGACTGCCGTGATTTCCGCACCGCTATACCATTTCCCCGCTAAAGGCTTCACCAGCGCCTCAATTTCCTGATTATGCTGCGCCATATCGCCGGTCACCATCGTACTGGCGACTTTATAACGAGCACCTTCGGCAATATTAATGGTGATATATAGCGATTTTTTATCCGGCGTAATACTCACCTGGCTTGAATTTATGCTAAAACGCGCATAGCCGCGATCGAGATAATAGCTACGAAGGGTTTCAAGATCCGCCGCCATCTTTTGCTTTTGATATTTCTTATCGCCAATCACGTTCCACCACGGAACGCTGTCACGTAGCTGCAGCTGATCCAATAATGTTTCTTCACTAAAAGCCTTGTTGCCAATAATATTTATTTGCGCAATTTTCGCCGAGACCCCCTCCTGAAAGACAAACTTTAAATCAACGCGGTTACGCGGCAGCGGGGTGACGACGGCATGAACCTGAGCGCTGTATTTTCCTGTACTGTAATAGAAATCCTGTAATCCTTTTTCTATTTCCGTAAGGGTATTGCGATCCAGCGCGCTGCCTTCTTCAATGCCGCTGGCGGCCAGGTTCTCTTTCAGGGCATCGTCCTTAACGGATTTATTGCCGGAAAAACTGATTTTAGCGATGGTAGGCCGCTCTTTTACCTGTACTACCAGCGTGCTGCCATCGCGCAGGATCTGTACGTTGTCAAAATTGCCGCTGGCATACAGGGCGCGGACCGAGTCGCTGATATCCTCATTAGAAACCTCTTCTCCTGTATGAACAGGCATGCTCAGTAGCGCGGCGCCGACGGTAACGCGCTGTAGACCCTCGAAACGAATGTCATCAACCGTATATGAAGTTGATGCATAGAGCGTTAAAGGGGAAATCAATAGACCGGCGATGATACTCGTTTTTTTTAGCATGAAGGTGTCGTCTAGAAGATATTTAGCAATAGCAGATACCTGCCGGGAATAATGCTGTTCATTGCACCAGACAGTTGCTGACGCAATCTTAAATAACCTGAACGAGGCGCAGAATTGCACGCAATTATGACGAGAAAATGGAGAAAATATGGATACGAGAGAATATTGAAAAAAATATTTTTCTACGGAACCTTCCCTCTTGAGCCTGGTCAGATAAGCATTTCCTCATAACATCGAAACTCTATAGTTTTTGTTTTTTTAACTAAAAAAACAAAAAGCCCCCTTTCTCATTGGTTGAAAGGGGGAAAAGATCTTGTTAGGAATGATGCTCTCTGGGATAAACCAGGAACAGGGAGAAATTAACGCATAATCCCGTAGATAAAATGAAGAGATATTGAATAAATTATGCAGCCAGATTTCTATAGTAATGAAATGGGTAGACATTATGCCGCGAAATGAAATTCAGCGTTCAGTGCTTAACGAACTGGTGCAATGGATAAAAAACAATCTTGCAAAGAAGCTCACGATGCAGGCGCTAAGCCGCTTTTCCGGCTACTCCGAATGGCATCTCTTTCGCCTGTTTCGCCACTATTTTAACATGTCGCCGATGGCGTATATCCGCCAGCAGCGAATGCAACTATCCCTTAATTTATTGCAGATCAACCCGCCTTTCCGCATCGTTGATATTTGTCTGATGGCTGGTTATGAAGATATCAGCGCCTTTAACCGAACCTTTAAGAGGTATTATACGATGACACCAACGCAGTTTCGCAGAAGCCTGAACCTGACCTGATAGAGGATCCCCCTCCTCCGCATTGCTGCGGTTGGGAATGGAAGGGGGAAGAGGAACTACTTTAGAATGGAAATGGCAGGATGCCACCGTTAACCGTTTCCGGGATCAAGCAGATCCGATTAACAGGATTCATTGTAGGCTGCTAAGTTGAATTAATTGTGTAGAGGCCGTGGAGATTTTGTCATAATTTATATCACTGGTTTTTCCCGGCATAAAAAATAACAAGCCGGAATAGTTCATTATTCCGGCGGATGTTTGAATCGTTAATCAGAAATGCGTATTCACGCTGACATAAAACGTCCGCCCCGATTCATTATAAGTTTCCGCGCCTGCACCATACAGATAAGCGCCGGTCGTCGAATTTCCCGTCGTCTGCGCGTTACCGGCACGGTAGTGGCGAATATCGAACAGGTTGTCCACTCCGCTGGTCAGGCTCAGGTTTTTATTCACATCCCAGGTCGCGCTAAGACCGACAATGCTGTACGGGCTCACTTCGTTCAGCTCGCTGCCGGAAACAGACTCGCCTTTATAATTGAAGCGTTTAGGTTTCTGGCGGCCATACCAGGTGAACGTGCTCTGCAGCGAAAGATCGTCGCGTGCCTGCCAGCTCAGGGTAGAGTTCAGCGTAAACTGCGGGATCACCGACAGGCGATCGCCGGTGGTCTTATTCTTACTCTGCAGCATCCACGTCAGGTTGTTGCTCCAGTTGACCGTTTCGCTTACCGGGAGATTCAGCGAGCCCTCCAGCCCTTCAACCAGCGCCTTCGGTACGTTTTCCCATTGGTAAATATTGGTGGTGCCGTTGCTGGCCGTCCCCACCGCCGAGTAGCCCGATTCAATCTTGTTATGGTAATCGTTACGGAAGTAAGTCAGCCCGGCCTGATAGCCATTGTGCTTATACTCAAGGCCAATCTCTTTATTGACGCTGGTTTCCGCCTTCAGATCGCTATTCCCCATCAGGTAACAGGCTGAGCTACTGGCATAGCAACCCTGGCCGTTGCTGTAGAGGATATAGTTCGGGTTAAGCTGATAAAGGTTCGGCGCTTTATAGGCGCGGGCGATCCCCAGCTTCAGCGTCCAGTCATCCGCCAGCCCCTGCGAGAGATTCAGCGATGGGCTCCAGTTATTACCGACGATGCTGTGATGATCGAAGCGCAGAGCGGGCGTCAGCATAGTGCTATCGGTCAGCTCGATATTGTCTTCGGTAAACAGCGAGAAGATCTCGGCGCTGGAATAAGGACTACGACCGGTTGCCGAAACGCCGTCAATGGAGCCATAAGAGAGTGACTGGGTAGTCGACACGCCATCCTTCATCCGCTGCTGGTTCCACTCGGTACCCAGCGTCAGATTCTGCTCAAATCCCAGGGTAAACGGAATATTGACCTCGCTGTGCAGCAGCACATCCGACAGGTCGATATCGGAGAATTCGCTGCTGGAGAAGATCCCTTCCGTTCCGCCCGCCAGCCCCTCGTTCATGCGCGAGTTACGGGTGTGCTCATACTGCGCCCAGGTATTGCTGGTCACGCCGTTATCCCAGCCGCCGGTCCACGTCACGCCGTAAGTCTGACGATAGAGACGGTTAGTCTCTTTACCGTACATACTTTTCACCAACGTGCTGGTGTTAGTATTCTGGGTATCCCCTGCATACAGGTTGCCCTGGCGGCTGTAGCCGGTTTCAAACTCCAGCGCCTGCATTGGCGCAAACTCCCAGCGCAGCTTGCCGTGAATATCTTTATTCACTACCCCTTCGCGTCCTGCAGGATACGATCCCGCATAGCTACCGGTTCGCGCTGCTTCATGACCGGAATTAATATCCTGGGCATCGGCCTGCGTTTTGCTCAGATTTCCCCATAAATTAAAGCTGACCTCATCCGATAGCGGGCCGTTGAGGCTAAAGTTTGTCCGTTTCGTCGCGCCCTCTTTACGGTGCTGAGGCGCGTTCATATAGGTATTCCATGAACCATGCCACTCGCTGGTGGCCGGTTTAGTGACGATATTGACCACTCCGCCCATCGCGCCGTTACCGTAGCGGGCCGCAGCAGGGCCGCGAATGACGTCGATATGGTCGATCATTTCCGCCGGCACCCAGCTGGTATCACCGCGGGTATCGCGGTCGCCGCGCCAGCCATAGCGCACGGAATTACGGCTGGTCACCGGTTTACCATCCACCAGAATCAGGGTGTTCTCCGGCCCCATGCCGCGGATATCGACCTGGCGGTTATTGCCGCGCTGCCCGCTGGTAGAGTTACCGGTGAGGTTGACGCCGGGCTGGGTACGAATCAGCTCGGAGACATCGCGCGCGGGCGGATGTTTACGGATTTCTTCGGCGGTGATGGTGGATACTCCGGGGGCTTGCAGCGTTTGCGCCGCCGCGGTGACCACCATGGTTTCATCGTCATTTACCGCAGTCGTTTCAGATTTCTTCGTATCGTCTGGAGTCGTGCCATCAGCGGCCTGCGCTGGCAGCATCCCTCCCCAGATGGCCATCGGGATCAGCGCGGCCAGCGAGTAGTGTGAACTGTGTTTCATGGAATATGCCCTGTTTTCTTTTTTGCTGTCGGGGCACGCCTTCTTCTTCCGTCAGATAAACAACGGCAATGACTTCCCTGCATAGAGCAACATCTCTTTTTGGCGTAGTCAGGCCCTCCCGCTTAAATAGCGAGATAGCAATCATAATGGGTGGCCAAAATAGATTTATTACTCTGGCAAAAACGAAGAAATAAACGCGCCACGCTATTCTTTGATAGCCTTTGCCGAACAGCAGTAATAGGATTATTGTGCCACACAACGTTATTAGAAATGAGATTTATTATCAAGTCGATAATCATTTATCGCATGAATGTTTTTATTTAATGTAATAAAAACAAAAAGATATAAATAGCAGAAGCGCATTTAGCAGGAATAGAAATTAAAAAAATGAATAACATCCACATTAAAAAAGCATAATTCAACCATATTGCCTCCACAATTAATTAGAGATTTATAGTTTTATAATCTCGCCAAAAATACCGAGCATGCTAATTAATAAAATAATTAAAATAACCGGCTAACCGATTCTCACACTTGTTCGCGGACATGCTAACGGCCAGAAATTGACTAAAATAAGACCATCCCCCTGCGGAGCACCGCGCCATGAACACTTCGTCGTTCTATCGATACCTTGTCGGCTGGCTGGCATGCTTTGCCGCGCTACTGTGCCTCACATCCGGTTACGCGGCTACAGAGAACAAACTATCAGAACCAGCGGAACGCGACGCCCTGGAAGTCAACGTTGACGATATGCTACAGCCATGGAGGGGAGATTTACCGGGTATGCTCGACCGGCGAACCATTCGCGTATTAACCCCCTTCAGCAAAACTTTTTTCTTTATCAATAAAGGCACCCAGCGCGGCGCGACTCACGATATATTTATGGAGTTTGAACGCAGTCTCAATCAAAGCCTGGCGAAAGAGAAAAAGCTCAAGCATCGTCACCTTAAAGTGCGGATCATCTTTGTTCCGGTGGCCCGTGACCAGCTCATCAGCGCGCTTAACGCAGGAAAAGGGGATATTATTGCCGCCAACCTGACGATCACGCCTGAGCGTCAGCAGGAGATGACCTTTACTGCACCGCTCTATTCTCACGTTCAGGAGCTGCTTCTTTCTGGTCCCGGCTCTCCCAAAGTGGACAATCTACAGCAGCTTTCCGGTAAAACGGTCTTCGTCCGCACCTCATCCAGCTATTACGCGAGCCTGGTCGCGCTCAACGCACGCTTTGCGCAGCAATCGCTGCCCCCCATCACCATCGAACCGGCGCCCGAAGCGCTGGAAGATGAGGATCTGATAGAGATGCTCAGCGCGGGCCTGATCCCATTGATCGTGGTCGACCGCCACAAGGCCCTGTTCTGGAAACAGGTCTTCCCCAGGATTCAGGTTCATCAGAACATTGTTCTGCGCGACGAAGGTAATATCGGCTGGGCGGTACGTAACAATAGCCCGCAGCTGCTGGCCCTGCTTAATGCGTTCATCAATAAGAATCGCCAGGGCAGCAGGCTGGGTAATACGATACTGCTGCGCTACCTGAAGGATGCCAGCTACGTTAAAAACGCGGCGGGGCAAAAAGAACGGCGTAAATTTCTGGCCATGGTGGAGATCTTTCGCAAATATGGCGATCGCTACGATGTTGACTGGCTGCTGATGGCCGCTCAGGGGTATCAGGAATCGCGGCTTAATCAGTCGGTGCGTAGCCACGTCGGCGCCATTGGCGTTATGCAGGTCATGCCGAGCACCGGTAAGGAGCTCAACGTCGGCGATATTAAGCAGCTCGACCCCAATATTCATGCGGGGGTGAAATACATGCGCTGGATGATAGACCGCTACTATGGCGATGAACCGATGACCCAGCTTGATAAGGCGCTATTCTCGTTCGCCTCTTATAACGCGGGCCCCGGGCGCATTGCCCGGCTACGGGCGGATACTAAAAGGCGCGGTTTTGACCCGAACGTGTGGTTTGGCAACGTTGAGTATCTGGCCGCCGAGAAAATCGGCTCCGAGACCGTAAGCTATGTCAGCAATATCTATAAGTACTACATTGCTTACCGGCTGATCGTGGATGAAATGGCGCGTAAGCAGCAGGCGACGGCGGCTTCTAAAAATCAGGTCGCGTCGGCAGTAAATCCGACAGCCACACCTGCCACACCTGCCACACCTGCCACACCTGCCACACCTGCCACACCTGCCACACCTGCCACACCTGCCACACAGTGAATTAATGCAGATAAGCTGTGTCAGAAAATAGAAAAAGCCCCAAACAGGGGCTTTTTAAGAGAGGGCTTTACGACGCTAACGCTTCGTTAGAACGGAATATCGTCGTCAAAGTCCATCGGCGGCTCATTGGAAGGCGCTGCCGGAGCCTGCTGCTGCGGACGCGACTGCGCGCCGCCGCTGAACTGGTTTCCGCCCTGCGGCTGCTGAGGCTGTCCCCAACCGCCCTGCTGCTGACCACCGCCTGCCGGGGCGCCCGCGCCCTGCTGACGACCGCCGAGCATTTGCATCGTGCCGCCAACGTTGACTACAACCTCGGTGGTGTATTTTTCCTGACCGGATTGGTCAGTCCATTTACGGGTGCGCAGCTGGCCTTCAATATAGACCTGAGAACCTTTGCGCAGATATTCGCCGGCCACTTCCGCCAGTTTGCCGAACAGCACAACGCGGTGCCATTCAGTCTGCTCTTTCATCTCACCGGTCGCTTTATCACGCCAGGATTCGGAAGTAGCCAGCGTAATGTTGGCAACTGCGCCACCACTCGGCATGTAGCGTACTTCCGGGTCCTGGCCCAGATTACCGACGAGAATCACCTTGTTTACGCCTCTGCTGGCCATGTTTGTGTCTCCTGAATGCGTTTCTTAATAGTGTAAACGCGCGAGTGTACCATTTCCAGGTGCTATGTTGATAGCTGGGAAGTATGTTCCAGAGAACTCTCGCGGTACGACATTTTTGCATACCTCGCCGGAAAATGCATTCCAATACTGTATATTCAAACAGGTTAAATTGTGTCATAATTAGCCGTTTCTGCCGTTTGTCCTTCTAACAAACCAGGCAATCCGCGTATCTACCGGGAAAGGTGAATGGATAAGATCGAAGTTCGGGGCGCCCGCACCCATAATCTCAAAAATATCAACCTCGTCATCCCGCGCGACAAACTCATTGTCGTCACCGGGCTTTCGGGTTCAGGCAAATCCTCACTGGCTTTCGACACGTTGTATGCCGAAGGGCAGCGTCGCTACGTTGAATCGCTCTCCGCCTACGCGCGGCAGTTCCTGTCGCTGATGGAGAAGCCCGACGTCGACCATATTGAAGGGCTGTCGCCGGCGATTTCCATTGAACAGAAATCAACGTCCCACAACCCCCGCTCTACGGTAGGCACCATTACCGAAATTCACGACTATCTGCGCCTGCTGTACGCGCGCGTCGGCGAGCCCCGCTGCCCGGATCACGATGTGCCGCTGGCGGCGCAAACCGTGAGCCAGATGGTGGATAATGTTCTCTCCCAGCCTGAAGGTCAGCGCCTGATGCTGCTGGCGCCGATCATTAAAGAGCGCAAAGGCGAACATAACAAAACGCTGGAAAACCTCGCCGGGCAGGGCTATATCCGCGCGAGGATCGACGGCGAAGTCTGCGATCTCTCCGATCCGCCGAAGCTGGAGCTGCAAAAGAAACATACCATCGAAGTCGTGATCGACCGCTTTAAGGTCCGCGACGATCTCAGCACGCGTCTGGCCGAGTCCTTTGAGACCGCGCTGGAGCTGTCGGGCGGCACCGCCATCGTCGCCAATATGGACGATCCGAACGCCGAAGAGCTGCTGTTTTCCGCCAACTTCGCCTGCCCGATTTGCGGCTACAGCATGCGCGAACTGGAACCGCGCCTGTTCTCCTTCAACAACCCGGCAGGCGCTTGCCCGACCTGCGACGGCCTCGGCGTCCAGCAGTATTTCGATCCGGAGCGCGTGATTCAGAACCCTGAGCTGTCGCTGGCGGGCGGAGCGATTCGCGGCTGGGATCGGCGCAATTTTTACTACTTCCAGATGCTGAAGTCGCTGGCGGAACATTATGAATTCGACGTTGAAGCGCCCTGGGGCACGCTCAATACCAGCGTACAAAAGGTCGTGCTGTACGGTTCAGGCAAAGAGAATATTGAATTCAAATATATGAACGATCGCGGCGATACCTCCGTACGCCGCCATCCGTTTGAAGGCGTGCTGCATAATATGGAGCGCCGTTATAAAGAGACGGAATCCAGCGCAGTACGCGAAGAGTTAGCTAAATTCATTAGCAATCGTCCCTGCGCCAGCTGTGAAGGGACGCGCCTTAAGCGCGAAGCGCGACACGTGTTTGTGGAAAATACGCCGCTGCCGACCATCTCAGACATGAGCATCGGTCACGCGATGGACTTCTTCAACAACCTGAAGCTCTCCGGCCAGCGCGCGCAAATTGCCGAAAAAGTACTGAAAGAGATTGGCGATCGTCTGAAATTCCTCGTCAATGTCGGCCTGAACTACCTGACGCTCTCCCGTTCGGCGGAGACCCTCTCCGGCGGCGAAGCGCAGCGTATCCGCCTCGCCAGCCAGATCGGCGCAGGCCTGGTCGGCGTGATGTACGTACTGGATGAGCCCTCTATCGGTCTGCACCAGCGCGATAACGAACGCCTGCTGGGAACCCTTATCCACCTGCGTAATCTCGGCAACACGGTGATTGTCGTTGAGCACGATGAAGACGCTATTCGCGCCGCTGACCACGTTATCGATATCGGCCCTGGCGCCGGCGTGCACGGCGGTCAGGTCGTTGCCGAGGGTAAGCTGGAAGATATCATGGCGGTGCCGGAATCACTGACCGGCCAGTTCATGAGCGGCAAGCGTAAAATTGAGGTACCGAAACAGCGCGTACCCGCGAATCCAGAGAAAGTGCTGAAGCTGTCCGGCGCGCGCGGTAACAACCTGAAAGACGTAACGCTGACGCTGCCGGTGGGGCTCTTCACCTGTATTACCGGCGTTTCAGGGTCGGGTAAATCCACGCTGATCAATGACACGCTGTTCCCGATTGCCCAGCGCCAGCTCAACGGTGCCACCATTGCGGAACCGGCGCCGTACCGCGATGTACAGGGTCTGGAACATTTCGATAAAGTGATCGACATCGACCAGAGCCCAATCGGTCGTACGCCGCGCTCCAACCCGGCCACCTATACCGGCGTCTTTACTCCGGTCCGTGAACTGTTTGCCGGCGTACCTGAATCACGTTCGCGTGGCTACACGCCGGGCCGCTTCAGCTTTAACGTGCGCGGCGGCCGCTGTGAAGCCTGCCAGGGCGACGGCGTAATCAAAGTCGAGATGCACTTCCTGCCGGATATCTACGTACCGTGCGACCAGTGCAAAGGCAAACGCTATAACCGCGAAACGCTGGAGATTAAGTACAAAGGCAAAACGATTCATGAAGTGCTGGATATGACCATTGAAGAAGCCCGTGAGTTCTTCGATGCGGTTCCGGCGCTGGCGCGTAAGCTGCAAACGCTGATGGACGTCGGGCTGACCTATATTCGCCTTGGCCAGTCGGCAACTACGCTCTCCGGCGGCGAGGCCCAGCGCGTCAAGCTGGCGCGCGAGCTGTCCAAACGCGGTACCGGGCAGACGCTGTATATCCTTGATGAACCGACCACCGGTCTGCACTTTGCCGATATTCAGCAGCTGCTGGAAGTACTGCATCAGCTGCGCGATCAGGGTAATACCATCGTGGTGATTGAGCATAACCTGGATGTCATCAAAACGGCTGACTGGATCGTTGACCTTGGGCCGGAAGGCGGAAGCGGCGGCGGAGAGATCCTCGTTTCCGGAACCCCGGAAACGGTCGCCGAATGCGAGGCTTCATATACCGCTCGCTTCCTCAAGCCCATGCTGAAGTAACCTCACCTGCCTCTTCTCGTCCCGGGAAGAGGCATCATTTCTTCTCATTTTTCTCCCGCTGATATTTTGTGATTTGCGGCCGCACGACATCTGTCATCAGATAGCGTCACGGCCATAAATTGCAGGATGCATCATGTCTTTCAAACACGGATTTTATCAATTCACTCTTATCGCGGCGCTATTGGTGACAACCGCCTGCAGCTGGGTAGACGGCTACAGCAATACGGCCCACCAGCAGCTATTGATGCTGGAACAGCGTCATCTGCAGTTCATCAGCGATGCGGCGACAGCGCCGGTCGACCAACGCTTACTAAGACAAGAGGATCGCCAGATTCGTCAGCTATTTAGCCTGGCATTAAGCGACGGTGATGCGCTGCGGCAGAATAATCTGCGCGTGCTGGAGAAGAATTATCAGCGGCTTTACACGCATGTTTCCCGCCAGGATGCAGCGCTGACGCCCTTCACGGCCGGAGCTCTGGCGCAACAAACGGAATATCTTTATCAGCAGGCCATCAGCGGCGAACAGCTGCGTTCAGGGAGATAACCATGTCCATCATTAAAGAAGTCAGCGCCCAGGTGACCGGCGCAGGCGTGAATACGGCAGAATGGCTACAGCTTATGGAGGCGATAGTAAATGATGAAGACAGCGGCATTCGCCACGCCGGAATGCTCACGCTTCAGGCATTACAGGAGAAAGCGCGCGGCTGGTTAAGTCAGGACGACCTCATTCTGCTCCTCGAAGGGCAGCGCGATATTGCCAGCATTCGCGCCAGCAATGAACAGATCGCCATGCAGACGCACCTGCACTCCACGCTGCTTCGCCTGTTTGATGTGACCCTGCTGGCGCTGGGGAGGATTTAACGCTATGGCAATAGTTTACGCTTAGCCTCGGAAAGAGAATCAAGCGCCTGCTGGTATGAAGCATCCACCAGGTAGTAAATTTGCGAATCAGGCAGGGAGCCATCCAGAAACACCGTACTCCAGTGTGCTTTATTGAGATGTTTGCTGGGGCGAACGTCGCGATGCTGCTGCCTTAGCAGTTCCGCAAGCTCGGGGCTGGTTTTTAACGATACCGCAGGCCGATTGTCCTCCACCTCTTTTACCATCGCAAACAGGACGTCCGCCGCTTTGATCTGCGTCGCTTTCCAGTCGCTATGTACGCTTTGTTCAGCGCCCGGCTTTGCCATGCAGTACTGCAATAAATCCGAAATTGTCATTTTTATTCCCCCATTAGCGTCGCGATGATATGGCGCGATCCGCCGTGAATACGATGCTCCCCTAGCCAGATACCCTGCCAGGTCCCCAGCCTGACGCGTCCGTCCTGAACGGGCAGCATCAGCGATACGCCCAGCATCGAAGATTTAATGTGCGAGGGCATATCATCAGGACCTTCATAATCGTGTTCATACGGCGCATTATCCGGTACGGCATGCAGAAAATGTTGTTCCATATCGTAGCGGACGGTCGGATCGCAGTTTTCATTTAGCGTCAGGGAAGCAGATGTATGCTGGAGCAGCAAATGCAGCAGGCCAGTTTTAACTCCCGAAAGCTGGGGAATCTGGCTTAAAACCTCATCAGTGACCAGATGAAAGCCCCGTGATTTCGGGCCTAAGGTCAGAGTTTGCTGATGCCACATAAACCGCTCCTTTTACCGATCAACCTTCCTAAGTGTGCAGCAATAAGCGAAAAGGTAAAACCTCCGACGCGCTATTTTGCACAAAAAAACGGCAGCGCGTCGGCTGCCGTTTGAGCTAATGATGTTTACGCCGATGGATGGCTTAATATTCTGAATTCACAATGACCTCTTCGCCCTGAGCGCCCGCCATCGGCAGAGGTTTATAGGAGGAATTCGAGGCTCGCAATATACGGATCCCACGCGCGCCTACCTCTCGGGCGGCGGAGATATCGTTATCCGAATCGCCGTAGAAGACTTTGATCCCTTTCTCCTGTAGCCACTGCGTTTTGGTGTTCTGACCGGGCTTATCGCCAGCAAAAATAACCGGGTTCATATTCGCTGCCGGGATGAGAAAATCATCCTGTAGGGTTTTCGTTACCGTTTCGGTTTTGGTCTGGCTACGTCCGGTCACAAAATAGATGCTATCGCCGCGCTTCACGTGCATCGCAATCAGCTGGCGCGCCACCTCTTTCGGCATGCTGAATTCATCCCAGCCGTTGTTCATTTTTTCCCAGAACTCCGGATTTTTCAGGTAATCATCGCTGCCGGGGGAATAGGTTTTCTGCCCGCGCCAGAAGCCCGGGCTGGAAAACAGGACGGTATCATCAATATCAAACCCGACGGCCATCGGCTGGCGCCCCAACAGGCTATTTTCAATCTGGGCCACGGAAACCCAATGGATCGGCGCCTGTTCGGCGAGTTTCGCCATATTGGTGCCCGTCCACAGCGGCTGCGGTGTGGAAGCGCGAGCAACGACGGAGCTATTTAGCGTGAACAGTAAGCAGACGGCCCCAAAGGCCAGGGTGATCTTGCGCATATTTTTCCCTAAATAATCGAATCGTTATAATTTTCAATAATGTGTACGCTTATTAATGCATCAAGACCTTACCCCCCGCTGACGCGGATAGGAAGATTTTTCTGCTCTGATGTCATATAAAAAGAGAATGATCACACTTCAGGTAGGGAATTACCCGCGTCATGATTTGACGCGGGCAAAAAAGGTCAGGAAAAACTTATATTACAGCAGCAAATGCCTGCGCGACGCGCCGCACGTTGCCTGAATTCAGCCCGGCTACGCACATACGGCCGCTGGCGATCAGATAGACACCGAACTCATCGCGCAGGCGGTCAACCTGGGCTGGGCTGAAACCGGTATAGCTAAACATGCCGCGCTGCTTAAGCAGGTAATCAAAATCACCGCCCGGCACCGTCTCTTTCAGCACATTCACCAGCTCGTGACGCATGGCCAGAATACGGGTACGCATCTCTTCCACTTCCGCCAGCCATGAGGCTTTCAGCTCGCTGTCGCCCAGTACCGCCGCCACGACCTGCGCGCCAAAGTTCGGCGGGCTGGAGTAGTTGCGCCGTACGGTCGCTTTCAATTGCCCCAGTACACGACCCGCGGTTTCTGCATCTTCACAGACGATCGACAGTCCGCCCACGCGTTCACCATACAGGGAGAAGATTTTCGAGAAGGAGTTGCTCACCAGCAGCGGGATCCCGGCGCGCGCAATGGCGCGGATAGCGTAGGCATCCTCTTCCATGCCGGCGCCAAAGCCCTGATAGGCAATATCGAGGAAAGGAATTAAATGACGCGCTTTCAGCACCTCAACGACGTCGTCCCACTGCGCATTGCTGAGATCGGCTCCCGTTGGGTTATGGCAGCACGGATGCAGCAGCACAATATCGCGCTCCGGTAGCGATTTGAGTTTTTCCAGGAACGCCTCAAAACGCACGCCATTGGTTTTATCATCAAACCATGGGTAAGTACTTACTTCGAATCCAGCCCCTTCGAATATCGCGATATGGTTTTCCCACGTCGGATCGCTAACCCACACCTGCGAGCCCGAGAAGTAGCGTTTCAGGAAATCAGCGCCGACTTTCAGGGCGCCGGAGCCGCCCAACGTCTGAATGGAGGCCACGCGATGTTGCGCCAGTACCGGATGATCGGCACCGAACAACAGCGGCGCGATAGCGTGACGGTAGGCGTTCAGTCCTTCCATAGGTAAATAGATTGAGGCGCCGTGCGGCTGAGCATTAAGGCGCGCCTCCGCTTCGGCAACCGCCTGCAGCTGCGGAATAATGCCGTCTTCGTTGTAATAAAGACCGATGCTGAGGTTTACTTTGTCACTACGCGGATCGTCTTTAAAACGCTCCATCAGGGAGAGAATGGGATCGCCAGCGTAGGCGTCAACTTTCTGAAACACGTGATGTTTCTCCAGGTTTACATGAGGCAAGTCATAACACAATAAACTGGATGCGAAAGAAGATCGAGGGGATGTTGACCTTCTTTATTCCCTATAGCATAAAGCCTCATAAACTGGAGCAGCACGACGTAAAAAAGGATAAGGAATTTATGGATAGCCCCCCGATTGCGGACGTTGATTTTACAATGCTCTGGAAGGAAAGCGGTTATACGATAAAAAATTACGTTAAACCCGCC
Source organism: Klebsiella sp. HN106 (assembly GCF_051209435.1). Classification (NCBI taxonomy): domain Bacteria; kingdom Pseudomonadati; phylum Pseudomonadota; class Gammaproteobacteria; order Enterobacterales; family Enterobacteriaceae; genus Klebsiella; species Klebsiella sp. HN106. The sequence continues at coordinate 315,990 of NZ_JBLURD010000003.1, forward strand.
TCTGATAATCGATTTATAACGCCGCAGACAAGGACAAACGCCATGACTCCCGAGATATTACTATTGCGTGGGAAAATCAATCAACTTTCTGAAATTACTGAATATATTGAGTTAGAACTCACAGATAACCCTCAATGGGAAGCGCCGTCTGATACCAGCTATTTAAATGAAAAAGATTGGGCTGACTCCGATATTGTTGACAACGTCAGAGCGATGCAGGCCACCAATAAACTTATCAGTTGGTTTGGTGAGGATAATGAGGGGTACGTGGGACTATGGCGTGGTCCGGATAATATTCCTCTGGAGCAGGCACAGGTGGTACGTCTGGATTCAGAAGGGCAATATGAACTGGTAGCAGACACCATCGCAAACTATCTGGCAATCAGTTGTGACGAAGACGAATTCCCACATATCCGCCAGTTACTCACAACCGCCGGGTTTAGCGTGGCGAATTCTATCGATGAGATTTGGCAACGCATTGATGACTCAATTGTTCAACCTAATGATTATCGCAACCAGCTTTATAACGACGCACGAATCCTACGCGGAGCAGACCCAGTAGAATGAAGTGGCAGCCAGCAATTCTACGGAATAAGTCAGAATGGGCTGGTGGACCATGCCCTGGCAACGCTGCCAGGGCAAACGAGAAAGGACGTTAATCCACGTACTTCATCGACACCCGTGAAGTCAGGCGCGTAATAAGTTCGTAAGCACTTACTTTTGTGATTTCGGCAATACGTTCGACGGGTAAACCTTCGCCCCACAGCACGACCGCATCGCCAGCCTTATCCTGCGCTTCAGGCCCAAGATCGACGCAAATCATATCCATCGCCACGCGTCCGACAATCGGCACCTCACGCCCGTTAACCAGCACCGGCGTTCCGGACGGCGCGGCGCGCGGATAGCCATCGCCATAGCCCATCGCCACAACGCCTAAACGCGTATCGCGCTCGCTGATCCAGGTTCCGCCGTAGCCCACCGGCTCGCCGGCTTTATGCTCGCGGACCGCAATCAGGCTGGAGGTCAGGGACATCACCGGCTGGCAGCCAAAATCCGCGCCGGTGGATCCACCGTCGAGCGGCGACACGCCGTAGAGAATAATCCCCGGACGCGCCCAGTCGAAGTGCGACTGCGGCCACAGCAATATACCGCCGGATGCGGCGATAGAACGCAGCCCCGGTTTCCCTTCCGCGAAGGTGGTAAAGATATCCAGCTGACGTTCGGTCGCGCCGCACTCTGGCTCATCCGCACGGGCAAAATGGCTGACGATATTTACCGGCTGACGGACGTTTTTACACTGGCTCAGGCGCTGATAGAAGGCTTCGGCCTGTTCGGGCAGAACGCCTAATCGGTGCATTCCGGTATCCAGCTTCATCCATACGGTGATCGGTTCGGGTAAGTCGGCATCTTCCAGCGCCGCCAGCTGTTCCGGGCTGTGTACCGCAGTATGCAGACGCTGGGCGGAAATAATCGCCAGGTCAGCGGCCTCAAAGAACCCCTCCAGCAGCAGAATCGGCTGGGCGATACCGCCCGCGCGCAGGCGCAGGGCTTCTTCAAGACGGGCGACGCCAAAAGCATCGGCGTCCGGGAGCGTTCGCGCGGTCTCAAGAAGACCGTGTCCGTAGGCGTTCGCTTTCACCACCGCAACCAGTTTGCTGGCAGGCGCCAGTTCACGTAATCGTTGCAGGTTGTGTCGCAGAGCGCGGCGGTTAATGACTACAGTTGCCGCTTGCATTTGAATTCCTTAATAAAAGCATCTCCTAAATCCTTCGTGTTGCAGGAAGGCGACAAGCCTGAGAATCCCCGGGAGCTTAGTAAACTAAGTGACCGGGGTGAACAGGCGTAGTCAACGCATCTGCGGCATGAAGGATGACGGAGATTTATTCGTCGTCGTATTGTGGCCCAGCATAATTATCAAAACGCGACCACTGACCGTTAAACGTCAGGCGCACCGTCCCGATAGGACCGTTACGCTGTTTACCAATAATAATTTCGGCGATGCCTTTTAAGTCACTGTTTTCGTGGTAAACCTCATCACGGTAGATAAACATGATTAAGTCGGCATCCTGCTCAATGGAGCCAGATTCACGCAGGTCGGAGTTCACCGGGCGCTTATCCGCACGCTGTTCCAGGGAGCGGTTAAGCTGCGACAGCGCCACCACCGGCACCTGCAGCTCCTTCGCCAGCGCCTTGAGCGAGCGGGAAATTTCGGCGATTTCCAGCGTACGGTTATCGGAGAGCGACGGCACGCGCATCAGCTGCAGGTAGTCGATCATAATCAGGCCGATGCCGCCGTGCTCGCGGGCGATACGCCGCGCGCGTGAACGCACTTCCGTCGGCGTCAGGCCGGAGGAGTCATCAATATAGATGTTGCGTTTTTCCAGCAGAATCCCCATGGTGCCGGAAATGCGCGCCCAGTCTTCATCATCCAGCTGACCGGTTCGAATACGGGTCTGGTCAACTCGCGACAGCGAGGCCAGAGAACGCATCATAATCTGCTCCGAGGGCATCTCCAGACTGAAGATAAGCACCGGTTTATCCTGCAACATCGCCGCGTTTTCCACGAGGTTCATCGCAAACGTCGTTTTACCCATCGATGGACGCGCGGCGACAATAATCAGGTCCGACGGCTGAAGACCGGCGGTCTTTTTATTGAGATCGTCATAGCCGGTATTGACCCCGGTGACGCCGTCATGCGGCTGCTGGAAGAGCTGCTCAATTCGCGCCACGGTGGCGTCGAGCACGTCGGCGATATTCTTCGGCCCTTCATCTTTATTCGCGCGGCTTTCGGCGATTTTAAAGACCCGGGATTCGGCAAGGTCGAGCAGATCTTCGCTGGTGCGGCCCTGGGGATCGAAACCGGCTTCGGCGATTTCATTCGCCACCGAGATCATTTCGCGTACCACCGCGCGTTCGCGAACGATATCGGCATAAGCGCTGATGTTCGCCGCGCTTGGCGTATTTTTCGATAATTCCGCCAGGTAGGCGAATCCGCCGACGCTGTCCAGCTGCCCCTGACGCTCCAGCGATTCGGCGAGCGTAATCAGGTCGATCGGGCTGCCCGACTCCTGCAGGCGCGCCATTTCGGTGAAAATATGGCGATGCGGGCGAGTATAGAAATCTTCCGAAACAACGCGCTCGGCAACGTCGTCCCAGCGTTCGTTATCCAGCATTAAACCGCCCAACACCGACTGTTCCGCTTCAATCGAGTGCGGCGGGACCTTTAACCCATCGAGCTGATAATCTCGCTCGCGGGGTTCAGTCTGTGGTTTGTTGAAGGGTTTATTTCCTGCCATAGTGAATGGAGTTACCGAGATAGTGAATGGGTCGAAAGATTACCACATTTCTGGAGGAAGCATGGCAACACGAATTGAATTTCACCAGCACGGAGGGCCTGATGTTCTGCAAGCGTTGGAGTTCACGCCGAAAGATCCCGCAGAGCACGAAATTCAGGTAGAGAACAAGGCCATCGGCATCAACTACATTGATACCTATATCCGCAGCGGCCTCTATCCACCGCCGTCATTGCCGAGCAGCCTCGGCACCGAAGCCGCTGGCGTCGTGAGCAAAGTCGGTAACGGCGTAAAGCATATTAAAGCCGGCGACCGGGTGGTCTACGCGCAATCGGCGCTGGGGGCCTATAGCTCCGTGCATAATGTACCTGCCGATAAGGCCGCTATTTTACCGGACGCCATCTCTTTCGAGCAGGCGGCAGCGTCGTTCCTGAAAGGGCTCACGGTTTATTACCTGCTGCGTAAAACCTATGAGATCAAAGCAGGCGAGCCGTTCCTGTTCCACGCGGCGGCCGGCGGCGTCGGGCTCATCGCCTGTCAGTGGGCCAAAGCGCTGGGCGCTAAGCTGATCGGTACCGTCGGCAGCGCGCAAAAAGCCGAACGCGCTAAACAGGCCGGCGCCTGGCAGATCATTAACTATCGCGAAGAGAATATCGTCGAACGCCTGAAAGCGATCACCGACGGTAAGAAAGTTCAGGTGGTTTATGATTCCGTCGGTAAAGATACCTGGGAAGCGTCTCTTGATTGCCTGCAGCGCCGGGGGCTGATGGTGAGCTTCGGCAACTCTTCGGGCCCGGTGACCGGCGTGAATCTCGGCATTCTCAACCAGAAAGGTTCGCTGTACGTTACCCGCCCGTCGCTGCAGGGCTATATCACTACGCGCGAAGAGCTGACGGAGGCCAGCAACGAGCTGTTCTCGCTGATCGCCAGCGGGGTGATAAAAGTGGATGTTGCGGAGAGTCAGAAATATGCATTGAGCGATGCCCGCCGCGCGCATGAGGTGCTGGAAAGCCGGGCGACGCAGGGCTCGAGTTTGCTGTTGCCATAGTTATGGCTTTTCCCTAAATGAGCCGGGCTACAGGAAGAGGGTAAGTGAATGAATCCCCAGGAGCTGACAACAGTAAGCGACTGGGGTGAATGACAAATCTGTCAGAAACAGATTTGAACGCCGCAAAGCGACGGCCCGTAAGGGCGAGTCTCATGGATGAGACGAGTCACTCAGCAACCAACGCCCCTGCAGCCTGAAGTATGACGGGAGAAGAAGAAAAGTTTAGGGCTTCCCCCTGGGAAGCCCTTACTTTTTTTGTTCGGCTGTATGTAGGGTACAGCTCGATGAATTCGTTAACGCGCTAATAGTGACAGATTTAATAAGCAAAGCCTACGCTGTTTTATGCAAAAATCTTCAGGTTGTGACATACCGCTCAATACCTTAGTAACGCCAGCGGTTATTACCGCGATAACGGTTCCCGGTTGGCGATTTTATCGCCCGAATCACCCACACCACGACTACGGCCAGCAGCAGCCAGGGCAGCAGCTTAATCATTAACGCAAACAAACCACCGACAAACATCAGCGCGGTCGCGACCACAATCGCGGCAATAATTCCCAGCAGTGAAACGCCGGTGACCAACAGCATGACAAAAAAGCCAATAACAAATAAGAGTTCCAGCATCGTCTTTCCCCTAAAGAAATGTAATCTACCTTGCTGGATATTACAAAAATCATGCCAAATATAAGTTATTGAATAAAAACAAAAACGCCCGACATGTCAGGTGCCAGGCGTGGTGAATTTGACCAGATTTTAGCGAAAAACTAACGCTTGTCGGCAACCAGTTTCAGCGCCTGTTCCAGTACATTGATGTCGGCCCCGGCTTTATGCGCATTTTCGCTCAGATAGCGACGCCACTGGCGCGCGCCGGGAATGCCCTGGAAGAGCCCCAGCATATGACGCGTCACGTGCCCCAGGTAGGTTCCGTTACTCAGTTCGCGTTCGATATAGGGATACATCGCCCGGACCACGGAAACCGGGTCAGCATCGACGCCTTCCACGCCGAAAATCTCCCGATCCACCGAGGCCAGAATACCCGGATTCTGATAGGCCTCACGTCCTACCATCACGCCGTCCATATGCTCAAGATGCTCCTTTGCCTCTTCCAGCGACTTAATACCGCCGTTGATCGCCATGGTCAGATGCGGGAAATCGCGCTTAAGCTGGTAAACGCGTGGATAGTCCAGCGGCGGGATCTCGCGGTTCTCTTTGGGGCTCAGGCCTGAAAGCCAGGCTTTACGCGCGTGGATGATAAACATCTCGCATTCGCCCTTCCCGGATACCGTTTCGATAAAATCGCACAGAAACTCATAGCTGTCCTGGTCGTCAATGCCGATACGGGTTTTTACCGTAACCGGGATCGACACGACGTCGCGCATCGCTTTAATACAGTCAGCCACCAGCTGCGCGTTCCCCATCAAGCAGGCGCCAAACATACCGTTCTGTACGCGATCGGACGGGCAGCCGACGTTGAGGTTAATTTCATCATAGCCGCGCGCCTGCGCCAGCTTTGCGCAGTGCGCCAACGCAGCCGGATCGCTGCCGCCGAGCTGCAGGGCGACCGGATGCTCTTCCTCGCTGTAGGCCAGATAGTCGCCCTTACCGTGAATAATCGCACCGGTGGTCACCATTTCGGTATACAGCAGCGTGTGGCGCGACAGCTGACGCAGAAAATAACGGCAGTGTCTGTCGGTCCAGTCGAGCATGGGCGCGATGGAAAAACGGTGGGCAGCAAAAGCAGTAGGCGTTGATTCTGACATCATGGCGAATAAATAAGCATCCGGGTAAAAAGGGGCGCTACTATAGCACAAAGATAAACCACTGGCGCATAGCGTCGGCGCCCCCCCTTTCCATCCCGCAATAAACGCTATTTTTTCCGCGGCTTGCCGTCGTGAGGGCCGAAAAACTGCGGCGGATGGTCAACCCAGCGATCCTGACGCGTAGCGGCATAGCCGGGGTTAAGCGGATAGTAGATACGATTAAATTTCTTGTTTGCCTCACCCACGACTAACAGGCGGACCTCCTGTTCGGTGTTATTGAGGAACGTGTGGCAAATGCCGGTTCCGGCAGGAAAACCGACGCTATCCCCCGGCTCCAGCTTCCACAGGTAGCCGTTAATCCACACTTCCGGATAGCCTTCCAGCACGTAGATAAACTCTTCTTCGTCGCTTTCCGCATGTGGATAAGAAGTGCGGCGCCCGGGCGGCAGGCGCTCATGGTGGATCCCCAGGCGATTGAGCCGCAGACCGCGCGCCAGCGGCGCACCGATGGAGAAAAGCTCGGTACTGTCAGGGTAGGTGGAATCATCCGCCCCTTCCAGTTCACGCCAGTGTCGAATGCAATCAGGTCGTTTCATCGTTTTCTCCCGAAAATGAGATGCATCAGGTATAGCATAAGGGGGCAAGCCAGAGCGACCCCAGGAGCGTGACGGCTGGGACGAATTGACGCTGCCAAAGCGTATGTGACGCGAAGTGTGACGGGTATAGTCCGCCGGGTCTCGGCGTTTCATCGGTATCGTGATAAAGTAACAGTTTGAGATTCACGCAACCAGAGGACGCTCATGGATAAGACCACTTCGCAACAAATGTTAGCGCATGCTGAAAAGCTCTGCGCGCAGCGTGGCGTGCGCCTGACCCCGCAGCGCCTCGAAGTATTGCGTTTGATGAGCCTGCAGCAAGGGGCAATCAGCGCCTACGACCTGCTCGATCTCCTTCGTGAAAAAGAGCCCCAGGCTAAACCGCCGACCGTCTATCGGGCGCTGGAGTTTTTACTGGAGCAGGGGTTCGTGCATAAGGTGGAATCGACCAATAGCTACGTGCTGTGCCACCTTTTCGATCAGCCAACCCACAGCTCAGCGATGTTTATTTGCGACCGCTGCGGCGGCGTGAAAGAAGAGTGCGCGGAAGGCGTCGAAGATATAATGCATACGCTGGCGGCAAGAATGGGATTCGCGCTGCGCCACAACGTCATTGAAGCTCACGGCCTCTGCGCTGCCTGCGTCGAGGTCGAATCCTGCAGTACGCCGGGCCACTGTCATCACGACCATACCATCCAGATAAAAAAGAAAGCCCGCTGAGGCGTTAGCCGCAGCGGGAATCAAGGGTAGCAGTACCTCCATGTACCGATCGTGCAGGCAATAACAGTGGGTTAAAACACGACGTTTTCGCTACCAGCGGTAGTCGTTTTTGGTTTCCCAATCGGTCACTTCTTTGTCTGCCTGGTCTTTTTCATATCCATAACGTTCCTGGATTTTACCGACCAGCTGGTCACGCTTACCCTCAATGACGGTCATGTCATCATCAGTCAGCTTGCCCCATTTCTCTTTCGCTTTACCTTTGAACTGTTTCCAGTTACCGCCGATTTCGTCTTTATTCATCATGCATTCCTCATCGTTCGGTTATCGTTCGGTGAATGAACAGCCCGCTGTGTTTCGGACATGACTTAACTATAGATGAGTATTCTGAGTAAGATTTATTATTCGGAATCTTTAACCATCAGATGTACTAAATGCACTACGAAAACCAGGTTCCGCGCCGCCAGTGCCGCCGCCAGATCGCTGCCAGGGAAGCGCCGCGCAGAGCGAGAAAGACCGTCAGCGCCAGCCACAGTCCATGGTTACCGAGCGTGGGTACCGTCAACAGCGTCAGGGCAAACCCCGCCGCCGCCACCGCCATGCTGTTACGCATCTCCGCACCGCGCGTCGCACCGATAAACATGCCGTCCAGCAGGTAGCACCAGACGCCAATGACCGGCAGAATCATCTGCCAGACCAGATAGCGGTCGGCCAGCTGCTGCAGGGAAGGCAGCGAGGTCAGCAACGCAATAATCTGTTCGCCGGCAAGTCCGTAAATCAGCGCAAACGCCAGCGCCACTATCCCTGACTGGCGGCAAGCCGCATGCCAGACAGCCAGCAGCCGTCTATCGTCACGCGCGCCGTAGGCCTGCCCGGAGTGCGCCTCAACGGCGTAGGCAAAACCGTCCAACGCGTAGGCGGTAAAGGTCAGCATCGTCATGAGAACCGCATTGACCGCGACGACATCGGCGCCGAGGCGAGCGCCAAATACCGTTACCGCACCGAAGCAAAGCTGTAGCAGCAGCGAACGCAGCATGATGTCGCGATTCAGCGCCAGCAGGCGACGTATATCGCCGCGCCAGGCGTTTTTTAGCATTAACAGGGAAACGCCGCGCAGCGCCAGCACGCGCCTTGCCATCAGCAGGCCGATAAAGAAAGTGGCGTATTCTGCCGTGACCGTTGCCAGCGCCGCCCCCTGCACGTTCATATGCAGACCCATCACCAGCCATACATCGAGCACAATGTTAAGAACATTGCCGACCACCAGCAGGATCACCGGCGCTCTGGCGTACTGCACGCCCAGCAGCCAGCCCAGCAGGACCAGGTTCGCCAGCGATGCCGGCGCGCTTAGCCAGCGGATCTCAAGGAAGCGTCTGGCCTGTTCGAGCACGGCTTCGCTGCCGCCGACGATGTGCAGCGCCAGGTCGATCAACGGCATCCGCAAGAGCACAATGGCCGCCCCGGCGGCCAGCGCCAGGCACAGCGGCTGCACCAGCGCACGCGCCAGACGCTGCGGATCTTTAGCGCCGTACGCCTGGGCCGTCAGCCCAGTGGTACTCATTCGCAGGAACAACAGCAGCATAAAGAGGAAGCTGGTTGCCGTTGCGCCAACCGCCACGCCCCCCAGATAAACCGGGCTATCGAGATGACCAATAACGGCGGTGTCCACCAGTCCGAGCAGCGGAACGGTGATATTGGAGAAGATCATGGGCAGCGCTAAGCGCCACAGGGCTTTGTCGGCGGCGTTAAAAAACATGGAGAGAGTGCCAAAAAGAGGAAAAACGACGCAGCATCATGCATCAGATGATGCCGCGAGAGGAAGAGTTTACTGCCAGTTGCCGTTGCGAATAACGCCGACGGCCAGGCCTTCAATGGTGAAACTTTGTTGACGAAGATCCACCACGATTGGCGAAAATTCGCTGTTTTCCGGCAGCAGTTCGACGACGTTACCCTGCTTTTTCAGGCGCTTTACGGTCACTTCTTCGTCAATACGCGCCACAACTACCTGGCCGTTACGCACATCCTGAGTTTTATGGACTGCCAGCAGGTCGCCATCAAGAATGCCGATGTCTTTCATCGACATACCGCTGACGCGCAGCAGAAAATCGGCATTCGGTTTAAACATGGCCGGATCGACCTGATAGTGGCCTTCAATATGCTGCTGGGCCAGCAGCGGTTCCCCTGCTGCTACGCGGCCAATAAGCGGCAGGCCCGTTTCTTCTTCCGTCAGCAGACGAATACCGCGGGAGGCGCCGGAAACGATTTCGATTGCGCCTTTACGCGCCAGCGCTTTCAGGTGCTCTTCCGCCGCGTTTGGGGAACGGAACCCCAAGCGCTGAGCAATCTCCGCACGCGTCGGCGGCATGCCCGTCTGGCTGATATGATCCCGAATGAGATCAAACACCTCTTGCTGCCTGGTCGTTAACGCTTTCATTCCGCCCCCTGGGTGTATATACAGTTATGCTGTGAGTATATACAGCTAACGGTGATTTTGGAACCACATTTCACACAAAAATCAGGAGTTTCTTTTCGTTTTGCGAGCCGCTACGACAGGAGTTAGCGGTAATTTGCCCATAAAAGGGTTCCCCAGGTGATCAGCGCGATGACAATCGCCAGCAAAACCGCCGCAGAGCCCATGTCTTTCGCGCGCCCGGAAAGCTCATGATGCTCAGGGCCTATACGGTCCACGACCGCTTCAATCGCGCTGTTGATAATTTCAACTATCATCACTATCAGGACCGAGCCAATTAACAGCACCCGGGTAATGGCATCGACGTCTAACCAGCAGGCAATCACCACGGCAATGATGGCCGCGATGCCTTCCTGACGAAATGCGGCCTCGTTGACCCATGCCGCCCGGAATCCTTTCCAGGAATACCCTGCCGCTTTAATAATTCGGGTTAACCCAGTGGTATTATTGGCCATCAAACAAACCTTTTTATGTAAATGACGTCAATGAGTGTACGCGTTTGCCGCGTTACAACGGAAATTTTGCGCACTTTCTGTTATTCTTGCGGCGCATTTGCATGATTAACCAGAGGCTTCACATCGTCTATGTCTGGCTGGCAACGAATTTACTATAAATTACTGAATTTACCATTAAGGGCGCTGGTAAAAAGCAAGTCGATTCCGGCACAACCTGCTCAAGAGTTAGGCCTGGATACCTCGCGGCCCATTATGTACGTCCTGCCCTACAATTCGAAGGCGGACCTGCTGACGCTGCGCGCGCAATGTCTGGAGCATGAGTTACCGGACCCGCTGGAGCCGCTGGAGATCGACGGCGCCCTGCTTCCGCGCTACGTATTTATCCACGGCGGACCGCGCGTATTCACCTATTACACGCCGAAAGAAGAGTCTATCAAGCTCTTTCACGACTATCTGGATTTGCACCGTAATCACCCCGATCTTGATGTGCAAATGGTGCCAGTCTCGGTCATGTTCGGTCGCGCACCGGGGCGTGAAAAAGGCGAGGTTAACCCGCCACTGCGCATGCTCAACGGCATTCAGAAATTCTTCGCCGTTCTGTGGCTGGGCCGCGACAGCTTTGTGCGTTTCTCGCCTTCGGTCTCGCTGCGTAAAATGGCGGACGAACACGGCACCGATAAAACTATCGCTCAGAAGCTGGCCCGCGTGGCGCGTATGCACTTCGCCCGTCAGCGTCTGGCGGCGGTCGGTCCGCGCCTGCCTGCGCGCCAGGATCTGTTCAATAAACTGCTGGCGTCGAAAGCCATTGCCCGTGCGGTAGAAGACGAAGCGCGCAGCAAGAAAATTTCTCATGAAAAGGCGCAGCAAAACGCTATCGCCCTGATGGAAGAGATCGCCGCGAACTTCTCCTATGAGATGATTCGCCTGACAGACCGCGTGCTGGGCTTTACCTGGAACCGACTGTATCAGGGCATTAACGTGCATAACGCCGAGCGCGTGCGCCAGCTGGCGCACGAAGGCCACGAGATCGTTTATGTCCCGTGCCACCGCAGCCATATGGATTATCTGCTGCTCTCGTACGTGATTTATCATCAGGGCCTGGTTCCGCCGCATATCGCCGCCGGTATCAACCTGAACTTCTGGCCTGCCGGGCCGATTTTCCGTCGCGGCGGCGCTTTCTTCATTCGCCGTACGTTCAAGGGCAATAAGCTCTATTCGACGGTATTCCGCGAATACCTCGGCGAGCTGTTCAGCCGCGGCTACTCCGTAGAATACTTCGTTGAGGGCGGCCGCTCTCGTACCGGACGCCTGCTGGATCCGAAAACCGGTACCCTGTCGATGACCATTCAGGCGATGCTGCGCGGCGGTAATCGCCCCATCACCCTGGTGCCAATCTACATCGGCTACGAGCACGTGATGGAGGTTGGTACCTACGCTAAAGAGCTGCGCGGAGCGACAAAAGAGAAAGAGAACCTGCCGCAGATGCTGCGCGGCTTAAGCAAGCTGCGTAATCTCGGCCAGGGCTACGTTAACTTCGGCGAACCGCTGCCGCTGATGGCCTACCTGAATCAACATGTGCCGGACTGGCGCGAGTCGATCGATCCTATCGAAGCCGTTCGCCCCTCCTGGCTGACGCCGACGGTAAATAACATCGCCTCAGACCTGATGGTACGCATTAACAATGCCGGTGCGGCAAACGCTATGAACCTGTGCTGTACGGCGCTGCTGGCATCGCGTCAGCGTTCCCTGACCCGCGAGCAGCTTACCGAACAGCTGGAATGCTACCTCGCCCTGCTGCGCAACGTGCCGTACTCTGCGGACGCGACCACGCCTGCGGCGTCTGCCAGCGAGCTTATCGACCACGCGCTGCAGATGAACAAGTTCGAGGTCGAGAAAGACACGATCGGCGATATCATCATTCTGCCGCGCGAGCAGGCCGTCCTGATGACCTATTACCGCAACAACATCGCCCATATGCTGGTGATGCCGTCACTGTTAGCCGCCATCGTCACTCAGCATCGTCGTATTACCCGCAGCGAAATATTGCGTCACGTCGAGATGTTCTATCCGTTCCTCAAGGCCGAGTTGTTCCTGCGCTGGGAAAAAGCGGAGCTGGCGGGCGTCGTCGATGCGCTGATTGCCGAGATGCAGCGTCAGGGGCTTATCGCCGTGAATGACGATGAGGTGAGCGTCAATCCGTCTCATGCCCGTTCCCTGCAGCTGCTGGCCGCAGGCGCGCGCGAAACGCTGCAGCGCTACGCCATCACCTTCTGGCTGCTGAGCGCTAACCCGTCAATCAACCGCAGTTCGCTGGAGAAAGAGAGCCGCACCGTGGCGCAGCGCCTGTCCGTTCTGCACGGTATCAATGCGCCGGAGTTCTTCGATAAGGCGGTATTCAGCACGCTGGTGCTGACCCTGCGCGACGAAGGCTATATCAGCGATACCGGAGATGCCGAGCCGGAAGAGACGTTGAAGATCTACCGTATGCTGGCGGATCTGATTACTTCTGATGTGCGTTTGACGATTGAAAGCGTTACCCAGGATGAAGCGTAACGTTTAAAGCGATATCCCGGCTTGCGCCGGGCTACCAGACCCTGCGGTTTAGTAGCCCGGCTAAAGCTTTTACGGCGCCAGCCGGGGAACCCCGCCACATTTACTGCATATACCCCATCGCCAGGCCGAGAAACAGTACCAGCCCCACGTAGTTATTATTCATAAATGCCTTAAAGCAGCTATCGCGTTCGCGTTTAAATATCAGCTTTTGCTGCCAGACAAACAGCGCCGCGGCGATAAACAACGACCAGTAATATTCCCAGCCCAGCCCGCTCAGCCAGCCTACTGCCGCCATCAGACCCAGTACCGCCACCTGTAAAATACCGATGATTAAGCGATCGTTGTCGCCAAACAGAATCGCCGTCGATTTGATACCGATTTTGACGTCATCATCACGATCGACCATCGCATACTGGGTATCGTAGGCCACCGCCCACAGGATGTTGGCGAGGAACATCAGCCAGCAGCTGAGCGGCAGCGATTCGCTTACCGCCGAAAAGGCCATCGGGATCGACCAGCCAAATGCCGCGCCCAGCACCACCTGCGGCAAGTGGGTGTAGCGTTTCATAAATGGATAGACCCATGCCAGCGCCAGCGCCGCTATCGACAGCAGAATGGTCATGGTGTTCAGGGTCAGCACCAGCAGGAAAGAAAGCAGCACCAGCACGACAAACAGCGTTCGCGCCTCCTTTTCGCTGACGTCGCCGCTCGGCAGCGGACGGCGGGCCGTCCGTTTAACGTGGCCGTCAAATTTACGATCGGCATAATCATTGACCACGCAGCCTGCGGCGCGCATTAACCAGACGCCGGCAACAAACACGGCGAGGATCCACAGCGGCGGTATCCCCGGCGTGGCCACCCACAGCGCCCACAGCGTCGGCCACAGCAGCAGCAGCGCGCCGATCGGTTTGTCAGTACGCATCAGGCGGTGAAACGCCAACAGCTTGTTCTGCGTCAGACTCCACTCCATTTCATTTTCCTCTCAATACAACGGCGATGCAGGCAAAAACAGCTCCGTCAGCAGCAGCGGTTTGCCGCTCAACCGGAGGCGGGAACGACGCCCCCAAAGCTCTGCATTACGACCAATTTCAATAAAATCGCGGGTTAGCGTCGATGACGTGAAGAGATAGCGGCCCAGCGGCGTTTGTCCCAGCTGTTGCAGCGCCAGTTCGGGGCCGCTCAGCGTCGACTCCGGCACGATAGTTCGGCCAGCAAGCCAGGGTTCGCCATTAGCGCAAAGGATAATTTCCCGCAGCCAGTAGCGGGATTCGACGGGTAACAGAGGCGCTTCATCTGCCAGCGCTTCGCGTCCAACAAAACCTTCGTTAACCATGATGACGCTAACTCGCTTCCCCTGTTGCTCAAAGCGTTTGGTCATTGAGTCTTCCAGCAATAGCCAGTCGCGCAGATGCGCGTGCAGCGGGGGCATTGCGGCAAAATAACGCAGCGCACGCAGTTGCGTAAGCGCAGGATGTGGCATGCCTGAATCTCCGGTACAAAACGTAAAGGTATTGTATCTCAGAATGGGGCATCGGGGGCGGGCAAACGTCAATATACGATCATCCGCGCAACAGCCCTGCAACAGAAGCTGCCGCGCGATAAAAAAAAGTGCGCCCTGACGGACGCACCTAAAGGCTGTGCCTAAACATCAGCATTGTGGGGAGACGGTCACCCCTTGCCTTTTACACTGCTGATAAAGGTGGAACGAGCAGATTTCGAGCCAAGACGTTCAGCTTCGTTCATCAATTTCAGGGCCTTGTCGATATCGCCTTTCGCAACCGCCTGCTTAATGCCGTTATTGAAGTAGGTTTCGGTATCATCAAGCATCGGTTCGGTTTTCGCCGCTGGAGCCGGGGCCGGGGCGGCGACCGGCGCGCTATAGGCAGGAGCAGCGGTATTACCGACGGTAACAGGCCCCGGACCAGACGAACCGAACAGCGGGCCAACCAGCACGCTGGAGCCGGTAGAGGTTTTTACCTTCAGGCTGATGGTACCGTCGGTGACGTGTTTCGCGATGGGATCCGGAATATCCGGCACCGCATTGCCGGTGCCTTTGGCGTATGCCTTCGCCGGATCGATTAATTTAGTGGTCTGCTGTAAATCCTGCGGCGTGGTAAAGACCAGCACATAAATTTTCTGCTGTCCCAGCGCCGGAGTCAGGCGCATTACGCCCTCCAGACGATCTGAGCTCATCACGCCCGGTTCTAGATAAGTAAAGTAGCTGCTGGGGAAGAATGCAGATGGCGTCATATTCTGATCAAGAATCAGCACGTTCGGTGCATATACCGCAGCTTGTTTTTCCACTTCGCTGGTTAACGTAATATTGAGCTCGCCAATATTCGCCGGAACGCTGTATGCGGCGACCGGACCACTGATTCCGGGGACATTGAGCGTCTGCCCGGCCACGGCGAGCTTTGTGGTTTGCGTTTTGGATTGATCGACCGGCGTCCAGGTGAGCTGCTGCAACGCGGAGGCCGGAATCGACGGCGCGGCAGAGGTGTTCTGCGGCACGAAATTAACATCAGCAAAACTGACTGCGGGTACGCAGGCCATCAGGCCGACGGACAGGCAGAGGGCAACGAGACTTTTCTTCATTTTCATTGTTATCACCTCAATTCCGATGGCCGAGCGGTAGCCAGGCAATAGCGCGCTGGGCCTAAGATAGAGGGGCTTGCGCCCCTCTTTTAGTTACGAACGGTCAGGCTCGATTACCACCAGATTTCCATCTGGGCACCGAAGGTCCACTCGTCGCTATCGCCACGGCTAAAGGTTTTAGCACTGGTGTCGTTATACGCTACGCCGCTATCGTTATAGCCCCATTTCTCATCCCATTTGGCGTACGTTGCGAATACGCGGATTGCCGGACGGGACCAGATGCTGTCACCAGCCTGCCACTGCTGGGCCAGGGTCACTTTATACTGGCTGTTACGATCGCTGGTGCGTTGAGATTTGACGTTGTCGTAGCCGATTTCCATCAGGGTGCTCATGATAGGCGTCCACTTGTACATTGGACGAACGCCGACGGTCCACCACTGGGTACCATTGTTGTTGTCGCGGTCGATATCCTGGTACATACCGACGTACATCAGATCCCAGCTATCGCCGAGAGAGATCGCACCGTGGTCCAGCACGCGCCACATAGATCCATCGTTATTAATGCTGCCACCCTGCGGAACACCTTTACCGCTGGAGGTCATAGAGTCAGTTGCATACTGCAGAACAAATTTGTTAAAGCCTTTCAGCATGCTCTGAGTATGCTCAGCGGTAAGCATCCAGCCATCTTTGGAAGCGCCCGGCTGCAGAGAATAATCATCAGGGATGTTAGTGTGGCCGTAGTCAACGCCCAGCTCCAGCGTGCCGCCCGGGTTAGTTTCCAGACCGGCTAAACGCACGTCGAATACATCGTTCGGCACGATATTGTCGTAAACGCGATTACCGAACTGGTCGCGATCGGCGAAGGTACCGGAGCCGCCTGATTCAGAAGAACGCGTTGCTGCCAAAGAGAGTTTACCGAAGCCCAGATCGATGTTTTCAATACCCGCACCAGGACCAGAAATATCCCAGTAGTAGAAGTCGATCATATGAACGTCATGACGCTGGTAGAAGCGCTTACCGGCCCAGATGGTGGAACCTGGCAACCATTCGATCAGGTTTTTACCCTGCACGTTAGCTTCACGGAATGCCGGACTGGTGGATTCCCAGTCGTTCTGCTGCGACACAGAGTAGGCGACGTTAGTATCGAAGTAGAAGCTCTTATCACCTTCTTTCCAGACTTCCTGGCCCAGTTTCAGTTCCGCATAGGTTTCACATTCGTTACCAAGACGGTATTTGCTTTGAGCACCGGTTGCCTGGAAGCACTGTTGCTCACCGCCGCTGCCGGTCCAGCCGATACCAGAACGAGCATAGCCGTGGAAATCAACGGCCAGCGCCTGAGCAGACATAACGCCTGCCGCAACGGCGACCGCCAGTGGAAGTTTGCGCAGAGTAATCATCATTCTATCTCCTGAGATCATTGCTTTTCTTTGAACGCTTCGCCTGTTGTTGCGCCTGTTTATCGACGCTGCAGGGTGCACGTTTTTTTTAATGGGAAGCCTTACACGCCCGGCTCTTTATGCAGCCGACGACAAGCGGTGCCATCCTCACGGAATAAATGGCAACGCTCCGGCGGCAAACCGATGGCGAATGTGGCTCCCTCTTCTACCAGCACCACGTCGTTCTGGCGGTAAACCAGGTTCTGACGGATGGATGGGATCTGAATATGAATTTGCGTTTCGTGGCCGAGCTGTTCGACCACCTGGACTTCACCTTCGAGGGTGACGTCGGCAATATCGCTGGGCAGCAGATGCTCCGGACGGATACCCAAAGACATGTTGGCGCCAACCTGAACGCGGGCGCTGTCCACCGGCAGCCAGACCTGCTGGCGGTTCGGCAGCTCCACCTGCACCTGCTCAATGGCGGTAGCGGTGACTTTGACCGGCAGGAAATTCATCTTCGGCGAGCCAATAAAGCCCGCGACGAAACGGTCCGCCGGGTAGTGATAGAGTTCGAGAGGCTTCCCGACCTGCGCGACGCGACCGGCATCCAGCACCACAATCTTGTCGGCCAGCGTCATCGCTTCGACCTGGTCGTGGGTCACGTAAATCATCGTGCGGCCAAGGCGTTTATGCAGACGGGATATTTCAATACGCATCTGTACGCGCAGCGCGGCGTCAAGGTTTGAGAGCGGTTCATCCAGCAGGAAAACGCGCGGTTCAGCCACCAGGGTACGGCCAATCGCCACGCGCTGGCGCTGGCCGCCAGAAAGCGCTTTCGGTTTACGTTCCAGCAGATGGGCAAGCTGCAGAACTTCCGCCACCTGGGTCACGCGCTGGTTGATCAGTTCTTTTTTGGCGCCGGCCAGCTTAAGGCCGAAAGACATGTTTTCCGCGACGGAAAGGTGGGGGTAAAGCGCATAAGATTGAAACACCATCCCGATACCGCGCTCGGCGGGCGGAACATCATTCATTCGGGTATCGCCAATCAGCAGATCGCCGCTGGTCACCGTTTCCAGCCCGGCAATCATACGCAGCAGGGTGGATTTGCCGCAGCCTGATGGCCCAACAAACACGACGAACTCCCCATCCTGGATTTCGAGATTAATATCTTTCGATACCACCACGTCACCCCAGGCTTTCGTTACATTTCGCAGCTGTACGCTCGCCATGCCCTTCTCCCTTCGTTACAACCTGTCACTTAACGACACATTCAAGATGGGCTGACTATGCGGCATTCATAAGTGGGGTAAATCCTCCACCCCCCGGCTTTTTTATGGGGGAGGAGGCGGGAGGATGAGAGATGACGTCTCGCCGCCGGGGGGGACGGGCGGATGCCGATTTCGTGATGTCGCCTGCAAAATTAGCCGCCTTTTTATGTGCGCCAGGACTCATAACCGGCATTTCTGCAATGGAGATCACACAAACGGAGGATGGGGCGTAGACATGGGGAGGATGGAAAGAGGTTGTTAAAAAAGGAAACTCATCATCGTTAAGCCACTCAAGTGTATCCACGAGCACATCACCAAATAGGACGGGTATATGAAAATCAAAACTGGCGCTCGCATCCTCGCGCTGTCTGCATTGACCACGATGATGTTTTCCGCCTCTGCCCTCGCAAAAATTGAAGAAGGTAAGCTGGTTATCTGGATTAACGGCGACAAAGGCTACAACGGCCTCGCTGAAGTGGGTAAAAAGTTTGAGAAAGACACCGGCATCAAAGTCTCCGTAGAACATCCGGACAAGCTGGAAGAGAAGTTCCCGCAGGTTGCCGCGACCGGCGACGGCCCCGACATCATTTTCTGGGCTCACGACCGCTTCGGCGGCTACGCACAGTCCGGTCTGCTGGCGGAAATCACCCCGGATAAAGCTTTCCAGGACAAACTCTATCCGTTCACCTGGGATGCGGTTCGCTACAACGGCAAGCTGATTGCCTACCCGGTTGCCGTCGAAGCGCTGTCGCTGATCTATAACAAAGACCTGGTAGCGAACCCGCCAAAAACCTGGGAAGAGATCCCGGCGCTGGATAAAGAACTGAAAGCGAAAGGTAAGAGCGCGCTGATGTTCAACCTGCAAGAACCGTACTTCACCTGGCCGCTGATTGCTGCCGACGGCGGTTACGCATTCAAGTTTGAAAACGGTAAGTACGACGTGAAAGACGTGGGCGTAGATAGCGCTGGCGCGAAAGCGGGCCTGACCTTCCTGGTCGACCTGATCAAGAACAAACATATGAACGCCGACACCGACTACTCCATCGCGGAAGCGGCCTTCAACAAAGGCGAAACTGCGATGACCATCAACGGTCCGTGGGCGTGGTCTAACATCGATAAGAGCAAGGTTAACTACGGCGTTACCCTGCTGCCAACCTTTAAAGGTAATGCGTCCAAGCCGTTCGTTGGCGTACTCAGCGCCGGTATTAACGCCGCCAGCCCGAACAAAGAACTGGCGAAAGAGTTCCTCGAAAACTATCTGATGACCGACCAGGGTCTGGATGAAGTTAACAAGGACAAACCGCTGGGCGCGGTTGCGCTGAAATCCTTCCAGGAAAAACTGGAAAAAGATCCGCGTATCGCCGCCACCATGGCTAACGCCCAGAAAGGGGAAATCATGCCGAACATCCCGCAGATGTCCGCCTTCTGGTATGCCGTTCGTACCGCAGTTATCAACGCCGCTAGCGGTCGCCAGACCGTCGATGCCGCCCTGAAAGACGCGCAGGCTCGTATCACCAAGTAATACGGTTTCCCTTATTCCTTAGGGAGTAAGGTTTGTTGAATACGTTGTTACACGAAATCTTTCGCGCTACATCGAGGCGGCAAGGATGCAAATCCCCAGGCGCTTACATCCGTAAGTGACTGGGATGCGTATCCGCAGCCAACAAAGAGGTAGCGCGAAGGATAAAGTGTAAAGAGGATGATCCCCATGGATGTCGTGAAAAAGAAACACTGGTGGCAAAGTCCGCAGCTCACATGGTCTGTGATCGGCTTGCTGTGCCTGCTGGTGGGTTACCTTGTTGTTTTGATGTACGCCCAGGGGGAGTACCTGTTTGCCATCATGACGCTGATTTTAAGCTCGGTTGGCCTGTATATTTTTTCCAATCGCAAGGCCTATGCCTGGCGCTATGTTTACCCGGGTCTCGCCGGGATGGGGCTGTTCGTCCTGTTCCCGCTGATCTGCACTATCGCTATCGCTTTCACCAACTACAGCAGTACTAACCAGCTTACCTTTGAACGCGCCCAACAGGTGCTGATGGACCGTTCCTTCCAGGCGGGTAAATCCTACAACTTCGCGCTTTATCCGGCGGGAGATGAGTGGAAGCTGGCGCTGACCGATGGCGAGAGCGGCAAAAACTATCTTTCCGACGCTTTTAAATTCGGCGGCGAACAGAAGCTGGCGTTAAAAGAGGCTGATGCTCTGCCGGAAGGCGAACGCGCCACCCTGCGCGTGATTACGCAAAACCGCACCGCCCTGAACCAGCTGACCGCCGTCCTGCCGGATGAGAGCAAAGTCATCATGAGCTCCCTGCGTCAGTTCTCCGGTACCCAGCCGCTGTACGCGCTGGCCAATGACGGTACGCTGACCAACAACCAGAGCGGCGTGAAATATCGGCCGAACGCCGAGGTCGGTTTCTATCAGGCGATTAACGCCGACGGCAGCTGGGGCAGCGAAAAGCTCAGCCCGGGCTACACCGTGACCATCGGCTGGGATAACTTCACCCGCGTGTTCCAGGATGAAGGTATCCAGAAACCGTTCTTCGCGATTTTCGTCTGGACGGTGGTCTTCTCTGTTCTGACCGTGATTCTCACCGTTGCGGTCGGCATGGTGCTCGCCTGTCTCGTCCAGTGGGAAGCCCTGAAAGGCAAAGCGATTTATCGCGTACTGCTGATTCTGCCTTATGCCGTACCGTCGTTTATCTCAATTCTGATCTTCAAAGGGCTGTTCAACCAGAGCTTTGGTGAGATCAACATGATGCTCAGCGCGCTGTTCGGCATCAAGCCGGCCTGGTTTAGCGACCCGACTACCGCGCGCACCATGATTATCATCGTCAACACCTGGCTGGGCTATCCGTACATGATGATCCTGTGCATGGGCCTGCTGAAAGCGATTCCTGACGATTTATATGAAGCCTCGGCAATGGATGGCGCCACGCCGTTCCAGAACTTCTTCAAAATTACGCTGCCGCTGCTGATCAAGCCGCTGACACCGCTGATGATCGCTAGCTTCGCCTTTAACTTTAACAACTTCGTGCTGATTCAGCTGTTGACCAACGGCGGGCCGGACCGGCTCGGCACCACCACGCCGGCGGGCTACACCGACCTTTTGGTGAGCTATACCTATCGCATCGCCTTTGAAGGCGGCGGCGGGCAGGACTTCGGCCTCGCGGCGGCTATCGCCACGCTGATCTTCCTGCTGGTAGGCGCCCTGGCGATTGTTAACCTGAAAGCCACACGTATGAAGTTCGATTAATTGGAATAACCAGGCGTCATTGGCGCGGGCAGTTTGAGCTCGGCCAGCGCGCAAGAACCGGAGCGTACACGTAGTACGTGAGGATTCTGAGCACTGCCCGAGTTCAAAATGACAAGCAAAATAGCCTGGAGCGGTATCAAGGGGAGTAAAAATATTATGGCTATGGTTCAACCCAAATCTCAGAAGCTGCGTTTATTAACAACGCACCTCCTGTTGCTGATTTTTATCGCGGCGATTATGTTCCCGCTGCTGATGGTCATCGCTATCTCGCTGCGCGAAGGGAACTTCGCCACCGGTAGCCTGATTCCCGAAAGTATCTCCTGGGAGCACTGGCGGCTGGCGTTAGGCTTCAGCGTCGAACACGCTGACGGCCGCGTCACGCCGCCCCCCTTCCCGGTTCTCCTGTGGCTGTGGAACTCCATCAAGGTGGCCGGCATTACCGCCATTGGCATCGTCGCGCTCTCTACAACCTGCGCTTACGCTTTTGCCCGTATGCGCTTCCCGGGTAAAGCCACGCTGCTTAAAGGAATGCTGATTTTCCAGATGTTCCCCGCGGTTCTGTCGCTGGTCGCGCTGTATGCCCTGTTTGACCGTCTCGGCCAGTACGTACCGTTCGTTGGACTGAATACCCACGGCGGCGTGATCTTCGCCTATATGGGCGGTATCGCGCTGCACGTCTGGACAATCAAAGGCTACTTCGAAACCATCGACGGCTCGCTGGAAGAAGCGGCGGCGCTGGACGGCGCGACGCCATGGCAGGCTTTCCGCCTGGTGCTGCTCCCGCTATCGGTACCGATTCTGGCGGTGGTGTTTATTCTGTCGTTCATCGCCGCGATTACCGAAGTGCCGGTGGCCTCTCTGCTGCTGCGCGATGTGAACAGCTATACCCTTGCGGTCGGAATGCAACAGTATCTCAACCCGCAGAACTATCTGTGGGGCGACTTTGCCGCCGCGGCGGTGCTCTCCGCCATTCCGATTACCGTAGTGTTCCTGCTGGCCCAGCGCTGGTTGGTTAACGGCCTGACCGCAGGCGGAGTGAAAGGTTAATTTTCATCGTTAGATACTCTAATTAATTCGAGTTGTCGAAAGGCGACAAGCCCGATAATCCCCAGCAGCATAGATAACTATGTGACTGGGGTGAGCGGGTGCAGTCAACGCATCAGCAACTTGAAGTATGACGAGTATACCCGCCCCAAATTTCAGAGGAGGGATGACGGTTTCGCGGTAATGCACGACCCCAACCGGGCATTACCGCCGTCGCCCTCAGCTGAAAAAGTAAGGCAAATGCCACTGCTATCCTCAACTGGACCCTACATAAATTCTATTTGTGACTGTTGGTCAGCGGCCCTGGAGGCCGCTTTTTTTTTATTCGCGTTTCAGGTACCCGACGTCTCGCAATGAAACTCCCCCTTGCGCGGAAGTCCAGAAGTTCGCAGGCAAAGTGCTGAGCGTTAGCCACCCGCAGCGCCTTGATGCAGCGGCACCCACCCACCAACGTCTCTTCCGAAGAGAGATAATCCGCCACTCTTTTAAAGAAATTTATTATGTTATTTTGCATTTAGGTTACGATTATTTTCTTTTGCGCGATTCATCACTGCAATTTCATTTACCGCCGTTCTTTTAACAATTAAATAGAGTTGAGATCACATTAAGAATATAACGTAATTGCAATATTAAATTTGATAATTGCCATCCCCGGGTGATGAATACACCATCATTATTACCGATAAGAAGAAATGTGTATTTAAGGCTGGTCAGGATGAAGACCCAATATAATTCAAGCTATATCTTTTCGATTACGTTAGTCGCCACGTTAGGAGGACTATTATTTGGCTACGATACCGCAGTCATCTCCGGTACGGTAGAATCCTTAAACACTGTTTTTGTGGCTCCGCAAAACCTGAGTGAATCTGCCGCCAACTCACTGCTGGGCTTCTGCGTTGCCAGCGCCTTGATTGGCTGCATCATTGGAGGCGCGCTTGGCGGCTATTGTAGTAACCGTTTTGGCCGCCGGGATTCGCTAAAAATTGCCGCGCTTCTGTTTTTAATCTCTGGTATCGGTTCGGCCTGGCCTGAATTAGGTTTCACCCCGATAAACCCTGACAACACGGTGCCAGTTTATTTAGCCGGATATGTACCAGAATTCGTTATTTACCGCATTATTGGAGGCATTGGCGTAGGTTTAGCATCAATGCTTTCACCGATGTATATTGCGGAACTGGCGCCGGCAAGCATACGAGGGAAACTGGTTTCCTTTAACCAGTTCGCGATTATTTTTGGGCAGCTATTGGTTTACTGTGTTAACTATTTCATTGCAAAATCAGGTGATGCTAACTGGCTGAATACCAATGGTTGGCGATATATGTTTGCCTCAGAATGCATTCCCGCACTGCTGTTTTTAGGGCTACTGTATACCGTACCGGAAAGTCCGCGCTGGCTGATGGCGCAGGGCAAACAGGAACAGGCGGAGGGTATTCTGCGCAAAATTATGGGCAGCAAGCTCGCCGTCCAGGCAATGCAGGAGATCAATCTGTCACTGGAAAATGGCCGTAAAACGGGCGGTCGTCTGCTGATGTTTGGCGCAGGCGTCATTACTATCGGCGTTATGCTGTCTATATTCCAGCAGTTTGTCGGCATCAACGTCGTGCTCTACTACGCTCCGGAAGTCTTCAAAACGCTGGGAGCCAGCACTGATGTCGCCCTGCTGCAGACCATTATCGTGGGCGTTATCAACCTGACTTTCACCGTTCTGGCCATCATGACGGTTGATAAATTTGGCCGCAAGCCGCTGCAAATTATTGGCGCGCTCGGGATGGCGCTTGGCATGTTCAGCCTTGGCACCGCCTTTTATACTCAAGCATCCGGTTTGGTGGCGCTGCTGTCGATGCTGCTTTACGTCGCCGCATTTGCCATGTCCTGGGGCCCGGTTTGCTGGGTGCTGCTGGCAGAAATCTTCCCTAACGCGATTCGCGGCAAAGCTCTCGCCATTGCGGTTGCCGCGCAGTGGCTGGCGAACTACTTTGTCTCCTGGACCTTCCCGATGATGGATAAAAACTCCTGGCTGGTTGCCCATTTTCACAACGGTTTTTCCTACTGGATTTACGGTTGTATGGGAATTCTGGCGGCGATGTTTATGTGGAAATTTGTGCCGGAAACGAAAGGCAAGACGCTGGAAGAACTCGAAGAGCTGTGGGCACCCGCAGAAGAGAAAACGCTTCAGGCCTCTATCAGATAATAACCACAGCACGCCGCTACCGGAAGCGGCGTGCTGTCTGTTTACTCGCGTTTCAGTCGGTTGGAGTTACACAGCCAGAGCGTAATCACCAGAATCAGGATCGCGGCGGAGTAAATCAGCACCGCCATGGGCGACTCATGATCGATGATAATCAGGCGTACGATGGCGGTGATGCCGATATAAACAAAGTAGCGTAGCGGGAAGTGAAATCCCGATTCAAAGTACTTCACAATCAGCGCGATAAACTCGAAATAGAGGAAGTAGACCACCAGCCCTTCCACCAGCTTGTATTTACTGACAGGTTCAGGGGTAAACAGGACGTGCGCCAAATGCAACGTCTCTTTACCGAGGAATACGATCAGAATGACCCCCAGGCACAGCAGGCCAAGATTCAAAACGGTTTGCATGGCGGTTGCAATAAAACTCACCAACGGACGATAAACCGGCGGCATAGGTACTCCTCATCATCATGATTTACTGTGACCTGTATAACGCAAAAGTGTGATCCAGATCTACATTTGTTGTCCCCTTCTCCTCACTGCCCGCCTTGCTCGTATACGACGAAATACGTAAAAAGAGAAAATCTTACTTTCGTCATCGCTGTGAGGCGGTTAACTAAATCCCTTTTTATGTTCAAAAAACAGAATATAAATACTCGGTAAATCAGTTAATTAACCATAATAAGATCACAGTTTTACATTCTTTTAATAAGCGAAAATTTTTCTCTTTAATGCATAAATAACAGGGTTATTAGAGTAAGTTTTTCCTTCAGAATTATCTTAGGATACTCGCCAGTTAATAACCCACAATTAGCGGATTGATTTAAAATATGATTAATGAACGCGCATCCATTTTTATAAAATGGCTAAAACAAGAAGTGGCTCCGGCATTAGGTTGTACCGAACCCGTCGCTATTTCTTTTACTACCGCTTACGCTGCGAAACATTTAGATACGGCCTGTCAAAGTATTAACGGTTTTATTTCTGCGAATCTGTACAAAAACGCGACGGGCGTAACTATTCCAGGAACATCCGTTAGCGGTGTCGCGCTTGCCGCCGCCATTGGCGCTTTTGGCGGCGATGCCGATAAGGGTTTAAAAACGCTGGAGGGGATTACCCAGCAGCATGTCGAACTAGCGCAAAAGTTAATCGCCGATGGCCAGGTTAATATTCGCGCGGAAGATACTCCCGATTTTATCCATCTGGATCTGACCCTGACCGGTGGCGAAAAGAGCTGCCGCGTGGTAGTTAAAGGCACGCATACCAATATCGTTGAACTTTATATTAATGGCGAAGCGCAGGCTTTGGCTAATAAACAGAATACGGTAACGCAGCAGGAAGCGTTAGAAACCTTTTCGCTTGCCGAAGCCTTCAATTTTATAAGCGAAGTCGATTTTGCCGACATCGAATTTATTCTCGAAGCCGCCCGCCTCAATTCGGCGCTGGCAAATGAAGGCAAGAGCAAGAAATATGGTTTAAACATCAATGGTACCTTCTCTGATGCAGTAAAAAAGGGTCTGCTCAGCAACGACCTGCTCAGTAAAGTCATCATCAATACCGTCGCCGCATCCGACGCGAGGATGGGCGGCGCTCCCGTCGTCGCCATGTCAAACTTTGGTTCCGGTAACCAGGGTATCGCCGCTACCATGCCGGTAGTGACGGTCGCGGAGCATCTTAATGCCGATGAAGAGACGCTCGCACGGGCGCTCGCGCTCTCCCACCTGACCGCGATATCGATCCACTCCCGCTATACACGTCTGTCCGCGCTATGCGCGGCGTCTACGGCAGCAATGGGAGCAGCTGCCGGGATGGCGTGGCTATTTACTCGCGATATGGAAACCATTAACACCGCGATTATTAATATGGTCAGTGATATTACCGGTATGATTTGTGACGGCGCTTCTAATAGCTGCGCGATGAAAGTTTCATCCGTCGTGTCCAGCGCATTTAAGGCTGTATTGATGGCCATGCAAAATAGCTGCGCAAGCTCTAATGATGGGATCGTTTGCGCTGACGTTGAGCAAACGATTAATAATCTCTGTCGTCTGGTTGTTAAGCCCATGGCCTATACCGACAAAGAAATTATCAACATCATGGTTGCTAAATAATCATTAACTAATCTTTCCACGTACCTTACATAAATAATTAATTTCTTAAATAACAGATATTGCTTATGAACAAAAAAGTTATCCTACGGGGCGCCAGCGCCATTCTTCCCTTGTGTATCGGCGACTTTCCCTTTTCATTTATCGTCGGCGCGCTAAGCGTGAGCGCCGGAATGAGCGTCTGGCAAAGTACGGTCTGGTCCACCATTGTTATTGCGGGTTCAGCACAAATGCTGGCGTTGAATATGCTCAAAACCGGGGCGAGCCTCGGGGTAATTATATTCACCACGCTGATTATTAATCTCCGTCATATACTTTACAGCGCATCAATTTCCAGTACCGTACGCGAGGCGTCCTTTTTTAAAAAATGCTTTATGGCCTATGCTCTGACCGATGAGGTGTACGCCACGACGGTGAAAGAGATGGAGGAGAATAAAAAGGATAAATATCTGTTCTACTCTTCAGCCATGCTGACATTTTGGTTCGCCTGGGTTTTAGCCGATTTCCTTGGCGCTCTGGTTGGCGCCTCATTTCCACATATTGAAAAATACGGTCTGGACTTCGCGATGGTCGCCGCCTTTATCGCCATCGTCGTTCCGCAAATCAAGAGCCAGGCCTGTACCGTCGCCGCCATTGTGGCTGCCGTATCCGGCGTACTTTTGGTCGTGCTGCCCTATTCGTTAGGCATTGTCGTCGCATCCGTATTGGGCGTAATGGCGGGCCTGAGCGTCGATCTCGCCGAAGAGCGTAAACAAGCGCAGGCCGCCGCTAAACTCTCTCTCGAAGGAGCGCTGGAAAATGAGTAATAGCTTTTTTATCGCCCTGACGCTGGGTATGGCCGCCGTGACCTTTCTTATTCGCTTCTCGTTCATTGGTCTCGCCGGGAAAATCCAGATGTCGAACCGGGTCAGCAAAACGCTGCGCTTTGTGCCGGTGACTGTTCTGCCAGCCATCATCACGATTCAGATCCTGAGCGTGAACTCCAGCATGGAGTTTGATTTAAAAAACCCGAAAGTCATCGCCGCGATTATCTGCACGCTTGCCAGCTTCCGACTGGGGCTGGTCTGGGTCGTCGTCAGCGGCGTTGGTTCACTGGTTTTACTTAACTATTTCATGTAACCACTTATCAAGAGGAATCAACAGAATGATTATTTCCACCGCGTCCGCGCCTGCCGCCATCGGTCCGTATGTTCAGGGGGTAAACCTGGGTACCATGACGATGACCTCAGGGCAGCTCCCGGTTAATGCGCAAGATGGCACCATGTCTGACGACATCGCTGTGCAAACGCGCCAGTCGCTGGAAAACGTTAAAGCTATCGTGGAAGCGGCGGGCTTGCAGGTGAAAAATATTGTTAAGACGATGGTTTTCGTCAAGGATCTGAACGATTTTGCTACCATCAACGCGGTCTATGAAGCGTTCTTCGTTGAACACAACGCGGCGTTTCCAGCCCGCTCCTGCGTTGAGGTCGCCAGACTGCCTAAAGATGCGGGTATTGAAATCGAGGCCATCGCCGTCGCCTGATCCCCAGCCGGAGGCTCTCCTCCGGCATCTTCTCCTCCCCCACTTTTGAGGTTTACCCGCAGCGAACTTTACGGGCAAAATATCGCCACTTCTTTGCGAGGAACGCAGAATGCTAAAGATTCGTCTTGCACGTCCGGAAGATGCGGCTTTACTCAACGATATGGCGAATGCCAGCTATCGTCATCACTTTACCCACCTCTGGCATAACGCCGATGAAATGGAGCGCTACCTGCAGCAAGAGTATGCCGTGGCCTCACTGGAGCGCAGCCTGGCCGATACGCAGTGCTGCTGGTTAATTGCTGAGGCAGAGGAGCCAATCGGCTTTGCTAAATACGCCTGCCGCCAGGACATCAACCCCGAAGGTCCAACCGGTACGCTATTGCATAAGCTCTATCTGTTACCTGCAACAACGGGCCATCGCTATGGCGAGCAGCTTTTTCACGCCGTCGAGAAGCGAGCAAAAGTTGCCGGTGAACGCTGGCTCTGGCTGGAGGTGCTCGCCGCGAATACCCGCGCCCGCCGTTTTTATGAACGTCAGGGAATGCAGCACGTAAAAGATGTCATCTTTCATTCTGCGACCCAGCAAAGCACATTACACATTTTGGCTAAACCGATCTGAGAGGCAGCATGCATACCCTTCGTGAAACCGCCATTCGCAACGTCGCCAGCGGCGAAAACGTGGTGATTTACCAGCCCGCCAACCTCTATGACTGCACGCTAGGCGATAACGTCTTCGTCGGCCCCTTCGTTGAAATCCAGGGCCATACCCGCGTTGGCAGCGACAGCAAAATTCAGTCCCATACCTTTATCTGCGAGTACGTGACCATCGGCGAACGCTGTTTTATCGGCCACGGCGTGATGTTCGCTAACGATATGTTCCGCGACGGCAAGCCCAACGCCGACCGCGAAAGCTGGGGAAGAATCATCATTGGCAACGATGTGTCTATCGGCAGCGGCGCAACCATTCTGGCGGTCAGCATTTGCGATGGCGTCGTGATTGGCGCGGGCAGCGTGGTGACAAAATCCATTACAGAGAAAGGCGTGTGGGCAGGAAACCCGGCAAAACTGCTGCGGCGGCTATAAAAAATGCCGGCCACCTGGGCCGGCATTGACAACGTTTTAGCGATTATGCGCGCCAGGATTTATAGCGGTTAATCAGGCCGTTAGTGGAGCTGTCGTGGCTGCTGACTTCAGAACCATCCTTCAGCTCCGGCAGGATGCGGTTCGCCAGCTGTTTGCCCAGCTCAACGCCCCACTGGTCGAAGGTGAAGATGTTCATAATCACGCCCTGGGTGAAAATCTTATGTTCATACAGGGCAATCAGCGCGCCCAGACTGAACGGCGTGATTTCACGCAGCAGGATGGAGTTAGTCGGGCGGTTGCCTTCAAACACTTTGAACGGCACCACGTGTTCCAGCGTCGCGGGATCTTTACCCTGATCGCGATATTCCTGTTCAACCACTTCGCGGGATTTACCAAACGCCAGCGCTTCGGTCTGCGCAAAGAAGTTAGACAGCAGCTTCGGATGATGGTCAGACAGCGGGTTATGCGTAATCGCCGGAGCGATAAAATCGCACGGCACCATTTTGGTCCCCTGGTGAATCAGCTGATAGAACGCGTGCTGACCGTTGGTGCCCGGCTCGCCCCAGATGATCGGGCCCGTCTGGTAATCCACGGCGTTGCCGTTACGGTCAACGTATTTACCGTTGGATTCCATGTTGCCCTGCTGGAAGTAGGCGGCAAAGCGGTGCATATACTGGTCGTACGGCAGAATCGCTTCGGTTTCAGCGCCGAAGAAGTTGTTGTACCAGATACCGATCAGCGCCAGCAGCACCGGCAGGTTTTTCTCAGCCGGCGTGGTGGAGAAGTGTTTGTCCATCGCGTGCGCGCCGGAGAGCAGCTCGACGAAGTTGTCGAAGCCCACGGACAGGATGATGGACAGGCCGATAGCAGACCACAGAGAGTAACGACCGCCAACCCAGTCCCAGAACTCAAACATATTGGCGGTATCAATACCGAATTCACCTACCGCTTTACCGTTGGTGGAGAGCGCGGCGAAGTGTTTCGCTACGTGTTTCTCATCGCCAGCGGTCGCCAGGAACCAGTCGCGCGCGCTGTGGGCGTTGGTCATGGTTTCCTGGGTGGTAAAGGTTTTCGACGCCACCAGGAACAGCGTGGTTTCCGGGTTCACCGTTTTCAGCACTTCGGCGATATGGGTACCATCGACGTTAGAAACAAAGTGCATATTCAGGTGATTTTTGTACGGACGCAGCGCTTCGGTCACCATGAACGGGCCAAGATCGGAGCCGCCGATACCGATGTTCACGACGTCGGTAATCGCTTTACCGGTGTAGCCTTTCCAGCTACCGGAGATAATAGCTTCAGAGAAGGTTTTCATCTTCTCAAGCACGGCGTTCACTTCCGGCATCACATCTTTGCCATCAACCAGAATCGGAGTATTGCTGCGGTTACGCAGCGCAACGTGCAGCACCGCGCGATCTTCCGTGCGGTTAATCTTCTCGCCGGAGAACATGGATTTAATGGCGTCAGCCAGGAAGGTCTCTTTGGCCAGATCCTGCAGTTTGGCCAGCGTCTCTTCGGTGATGCGGTTTTTGGAAAAATCCACCAGCATCAGATCGTCGAACGTGGCGGAGAATTTAGAGAAACGGTCGCTATCTTTCGCGAACAGATCCGCGATGGTAACGTCTTTCATTTCATCAAAGTGTTTCTGTAATGCCTGCCAGGCAGAGGTCTGCGTTGGGTTGATGTTTTTCATTAGCAATACTCTTCTGATTTGAGAATTGTGACTGCGGTCGATTGTAGCGCCGGTGACGAAAAATTGTGATGATTTTTATGTTATGCCGATGATACGCGTCAGAAATTGGGGCAATTTGAGGCAAAACGTCCCTGATAGTATAGACATCATAAGGCTTTTTTCTGTCAGCGACCCGCGCATGAAAAATCCGCATAACCCTGACGTTGACATACTTCGCCTGAACCCTTTATATAACGGCAGTACCTACATATACGTAGGTAGGTATGGATCGCGCATTTCACGCTACAGCGAAAGGGTATTGCAGGGGGGTATAATGTCCCGCGTCCCCCTGGCAAAGTGAAAGACGTCGGTAATTGCCAGAAGAGGTGCGTTGCCCAGGTAACCGTATTGGAGGAGCCAGTCCGGGGAAAATACGTGAGGGGGAGCAACGCCGAGGTGAATAAGCGTCTGGTTACGCTCATCACCGGCCACAGGGGCTGAATCCCCTGGGTTGTCACCAGAAACGTTCGCAGTCGGGCGTTTCATACTCGCCATCTGATGCGCTGCATCGGCAAGCGGGTCTACAAGGTGGAGCACTTCTGGGTGACATCGTAGTTTGTTTATCGCTCTGCGCCCACCCTGTTTTTCGCTCTTCCCTTGTGCCATGGCTGAATAATTTGGCCTGGCTTATTAAGACATTTTGTTGCAATCCGGCTGCGTCCAGCCCCGCCAGGATTGGTTGTCAGGAATCGTTTTAATAAGTCAGGCCCCCTGACACGAGGTTGTTATGACAGACTTAGTTGTAGCCAAATTCGGCGGTACCAGCGTTGCCGACTTTGATGCCATGAACCGCAGCGTAGACGTCGCGCTGCTGGATGCCAATACCCGCGTGGTGGTGCTTTCCGCCTCGGCTGGCGTGACCAACCTGCTGGTCGCCTTAGCGGAAGGGCTGGAACCTGGCGAACGTTTCGCAAAGCTCGATGCCATGCGGCAAATCCAGTTCAATATTCTGGAGCGTCTGCGTTATCCGAACGTGATACGCGATGAAATTGAACGCCTGCTGGAAAACATCACCACCCTGGCGGAAGCCGCCTCCCTGGCCAGTTCAAGCGCGTTAACCGACGAACTGGTCAGCCATGGCGAACTGATGTCCACTCTGCTATTTGTCGAGATCCTGCGCGAGCGCGGTATCGCCGCCCAGTGGTTCGACGTGCGCAAGGTTATGCGCACCAACGATCGCTTTGGCCGCGCGGAACCGGATATCGCCGCCTTATCTGAACTCACCGAGCAACTTCTGGCTCCGCGTCTGGCGGAAGGCCTGGTGATCACCCAGGGCTTTATTGGCAGCGAAGCGAAAGGCCGTACCACCACACTTGGCCGTGGCGGCAGCGACTATACCGCCGCGCTACTCGGCGAAGCGCTAAACGCTACCCGCGTCGATATCTGGACCGATGTTCCGGGTATCTATACCACCGACCCGCGCGTTGCGCCGGCGGCCAAACGCATTGACGTTATCGCCTTTGAAGAAGCGGCGGAAATGGCGACCTTTGGCGCGAAAGTGCTGCATCCGGCCACCCTGCTTCCCGCCGTACGTAGCGATATTCCGGTATTCGTCGGCTCCAGCAAAGAGCCAAAAGCGGGCGGCACGCTGGTGTGCAAAAATACGGAAAATCCGCCGCTGTTCCGCGCGCTGGCGCTGCGCCGCAAGCAGACTCTGCTGACCCTGCACAGCCTCAATATGCTGCACTCGCGCGGTTTTCTGGCCGAGGTATTCAGCACGCTGGCGCGTCACAGTATCTCCGTTGATCTGATCACCACTTCTGAAGTGAGCGTGGCGCTGACCATGGATACCACCGGTTCGACTTCGGCCGGCGACACCCTGCTCACCCAGTCGCTGCTGACCGAACTGTCCTCGCTGTGCCGCGTTGAGGTTGAACAGGACCTGGCGCTGGTTGCCATCATTGGTAACGAACTGTCGAAAGCGTGCGGCGTCGGTAAAGAGGTGTTTGGCGTGCTGGAGCCGTTTAATATTCGAATGATTTGCTACGGCGCATCCAGCCACAATCTGTGCTTCCTGGTACCGGGTGCAGATGCCGAAAAAGTCGTCCAGAAGCTGCACCATAATCTGTTCGAGTAATTATTTAAATATGCCCGGTGAAGTGCTACCCCACCGGGCATATTTTCTCATCACCTGACAATCACCACTTCCCCATCAATAATAGCAAGGTAGGGATTATAGGTAAAAACCTCTTCCCCCTCTTTATTTATAATTTTCAACGGCGAGTTTTGATATATACCCCGCGCTAGCCTGAATAGCCGACCATCGCAATACGTTACCAGTTCTTTATCTTCCCATTTCAACTCTGCTGTCGTCAGGTTGGTATCTTGTACCTTTTCTGGCAGACCATATGACTTAAAGATAAAATCAGCAGAAAATCCCGTAGCTAACGCCATCTCTTTACTTGATATTTGAGCCATGGTCTTTAACGCACCCACATCCCGCTTATTCATCGCTTGCCAGATCTTAGTGTATGTTTCTTTTATCGCTGGCAGATCTTGTACAGATATTTTTCGCGCTTTTTCCCAGGCCCATTCAGGCATCCCGCTTAACGTAATCTCACGTCCCGCACCATATAAATCGTTCTCTTTATCCATAGCTGATTGAACATCGCTAACCGCGCCTTCATTTTGCGCTCCATTGGGGTTAGAAGAAGATGAGGCGATGATTTTCTTATTTCCATCGACCGTTAACTTTATCGTCGAAACTACTTCACTGGATTTTCTGGTATTCCGCAAGACAACAAGCTCGCACCATGAATCCGCATAAAGCATCTCAGGTTGATCTGGATCCGTAGCTCCCATCACCAGTTCAAGGGTATTTTTCCCATTTGCGGCAAAGGGAGTGATATCTCCTCCTGCCGTTACCGTTCCACTATTAGCCGAAAAATTATTCAGTAGCGGTGCATTATTAACCCTGGCCATACATGCGCTGCGGTTTGTTTTAAATAAAAATGAATATCGCGCATCGGATATCGATTCAGCTCTCAGCGGCAAGGATACCATTAATAATAATGATGAAATCACACCCAACATATAAAATACTTTCTTTTTATAACTTGCCATAGTTATTCCTTTTTTAATCTGATGTTCTCAAGAATACATGGAAATTTGTTGCAATAATCTATAAGAAAATTATCCAACGCTGGAAATCAGAAATTAGCCCGGCAAACATCCCTCAAATTCCAACATCTAGCAGTATTTACTTCCCCATCACCGTGGTCATCAGTAATCTGTCCAACTCCCTGATATTCCCTGTCCGGCTATCCGGCAGCGCGGGAGGGATCGCGCCTCTGAGCAGCTCGGACTGAATAAACGCATGCAGTAATGGCCGCCGCGGACCATATTCGGCCTCGCCGGCGCGCTGTTTACGCGCCAGCAGCTCGTCGATTTCCTGACGCAGGCCCGCTTCCAGACAGCTTCCCGCCAGCAGTTCAGCAAAGCGCATCGGCGGCGCCCCTTTTCCCGCCTCAACCCAGCGGACGGCCAGTAGCGGACGCAGCACGTAAAAGTACTTTTTCAACCGCACCTGTTCACCCTGCAGATAGCCGCGAAAATTCTTTCTGGCCATCGAGTAGTAATGCCAGCGGGCGCGTACCGGAGAAAACCACTCCGGTATCAGCCGCTTAAGTGCCTGAACCGTCGCATCATCCTGCTGATACACCACCGGCGAGTCCAGCCATTCGATCAGCGTCGGATTTGCCCCTTTCAGCAGACCCAGCGCCTTACGCCACTCCCAAC
This sequence comes from Klebsiella sp. HN106, assembly GCF_051209435.1. Taxonomy (NCBI): domain Bacteria; kingdom Pseudomonadati; phylum Pseudomonadota; class Gammaproteobacteria; order Enterobacterales; family Enterobacteriaceae; genus Klebsiella; species Klebsiella sp. HN106. The sequence goes on from NZ_JBLURD010000003.1 coordinate 350,791, forward strand.
CGCAGACGTCCAGCTCAGCGTCGATGGGCAGCTCGATAACATCGCGCGGCGCATCCACCCGCAGGTACCACTCAGGGGGATGAACATAGAGAAACCGCACATCATAATCGCTGTCCGGCGAGGCAAAGCCCCAGCCCCGGCTGCCGGACTCGCAGGCGTAGAGCACCCTGACGCCGTAGCGCTGCTCCACCTCCTGTAACTGCCGCCGCACCTTATGGCGCATGGCGGCATCCACACCGTTATACGTCATGTTGTTTATCCTTTTAGATTGACCAGTCCATGCAGCACCTGGTCCAGGCCGCCAAAGACCGAGATTTTATCGATACGCTCCGCCACCCTTTCCAGCGTTTCCAGCTCTTTTAAGCGCAGCGCGACCGGGTTGTTTTCCATCACTTTCGCGGTGTTGAGCAGCGAACGCGTCGCCGCGGTCTCTTCACGCCGGCGGATCACGTTCGCCTGCGCCGATTTCTCCGCCTCCACCAGCTGCGACAGAATAGCTTTCATGTCGCCGGGCAAAACAATATCTTTCACGCCCAGCGAGGCGACTTCGATACCAAATGCCGCCATGCGCTCGGTTACCTGCGCGCTCACCACCTCATCAATGATGTGCTTATCTTCCAGTAGTTCATCCAGCGTTCGCGTTCCGACGGCTTCACGCAGCGCAAACTGCAGTTCGCGATACAGATGATCCAGCGGCTTCGTCAGCTGTCCAAAAGCCCGCAACACATCGCTGTAGCGCCAGTTCGCCGCCAGATTTAAACGCAGATTCACTTTATCTTTGGTCAGAATCTCCTGACCGCCGACTTCCAGCACCTGCAGGCGGGTATCGACCACTTCAGCTTCCACCAGGTGATTGATCTTCCAGTAGGCGCTCAGGCCCGGCGGCAGCAGCGACTGCGTCTCACCATCGACTTTCAATACCCCGATGTGCCAGGCTGGCACCGATACGGTCAGGATCGCTTCGCGACCTTTTACCGTCCCGTGACGTCTCGGCTGCAGCACCGCGTTCATGATCGCCTCGGGGACCTCAACCTGCCGGGTATCCAGACGTAGCAGCTGCATCTCGTCACCGGCGGCCCAGTAAAGTCGACGCGTCGCTGGCGGCAGAATTTCCTGCAGCACGCCGTTGTGATAGAGCGCTCCGGCCTCGTTATCCGTCAGGTCCGCCGCCAGGCAGTACTGTTCGATCCATTCCGCCTGAAAGCGCCGTAAATACTCGGCCAGCGCCTCCGGCACTTCGCTGCCGTCCCTGTTAACGATTAGCACTTCAGGAACGTTGAACCACGGCAGGCGATACTCGCCCGCTTCCAGAATCTGATAGTAATCTCCCTGACGAGAGAGAAGTCCCAGTTGGCCTTTCCGTATAGTGATTTTTTTAGCCATTTTTTATTCCTTATAAAAAGCAGGCGCGGGTGCAGGGGCGAAGCCGCAGGGGAACTCCCTTTTGCCTGCGGCACGGCGCCTTTACCGGCGGCCTGCTGTGGGGAGTGCTGACTGCGCAAAACCCCGAGTATCTCTATGATTAACAAACCAGTTTTCATTGGAGTGAAATCGGGAATCGAACCCATTGGTGGTTATCGGCTGACGGAACGCGCCCGAAAGACGGTCAGTACCGTTTCTGACGTGCCGGCGGGGTTTAACCCCCTGCGAATTCAGCGAAATAACGAAAGGGTTATTGCCAGATGCGTGCCAGAACGAAAAAGTGACGAAATAAATTTTTATCTCATTGATTAAAAGTGATTTATTTTTTAACTCGGTTTTTGCCGTTGCCCGGCTCGGGAGAATTTTTTATCTTTTAGTATCGATACTTATCTTATGAGATAAATAATGAACAAGCGTCGGGTGGTGATTGGCGTTCTCGGAACGGTACTGGATAAACGCGGCAAGCGGGCTAATCGTTTAAAGAAATGGCGGCCCACCGTTGGGCTATGCCAGCAGGCCGATTTTCCTGTCGACAGGCTGGAGCTCATCCACCAGCCGCACGATGAAAGCCTGGCGCAAAAGCTGATCGAAGATATCGCCCTGCTTTCGCCGCAAACCGAAGTACGCCCGCATAGGGTCGAGATAAACGATCCGTGGGATTTTGAAGAGGTCTACGCGGCGTTTCTCGACTTCGCCAGCCGCTACAGCTTTGATACCGAAAACGAAGAGTATCTGGTGCATATCACTACCGGGACTCACGTGGCGCAAATCTGCTGGTTCCTGCTGACGGAGGCGCGCTATCTTCCCGCCAATCTGCTGCAGACCGGTCCTGCGCCGAAAGGCTCACCGGATAAAGCCATCGCTGTCGGTATTTACTCGGTTATCGATCTGGACTTAAACCGCTATGCCGCGCTCACCAGCCGCTTTCAGCGCGAGCAGCAGCAGTCGGTCTCTTTCCTGAAAGCCGGGATAGAGACGCGCAATGCGACGTTCAACAAGCTTATCGATCGAATTGAGCGCGTGGCGATCCGATCGACCGATCCGATCCTGCTTACTGGCCCAACGGGCGCCGGTAAGTCCTTTCTCGCCAAACGTATTTATCAGCTGCGCCAGTCGCGTCATTTAGTGGCGGGAAAATTTATGGCGGTTAACTGCGCCACCCTGCGCGGCGATAACGCAATGTCTACGCTGTTTGGCCATGTCAAAGGCGCGTTTACCGGCGCGGTCGCGCCGCGCGCCGGACTATTACGCGAAGCCGACGGCGGCGTGCTGTTTCTTGATGAAATCGCCGAGCTGGGGCTGGACGAGCAGGCCATGCTGCTGAAGGCCATTGAAGAAAAAACCTTTTTCCCGTTTGGTTCGGACAACGAGGCGCACAGCGACTTTCAGCTAATCGCCGGAACGCATCGCGATATGCAGCAGTGGGTGGCGGAAGGACGCTTTCGCGAAGATCTTTATGCGCGCATCAATATGTGGCGCTTTGCCCTCCCCGGCCTGGCGCAGCGGCGGGAAGATATTGCGCCAAACGTGGAGTATGAACTACGACGACTGGCCAGCGAACGGCAGACGCAGATCCGCTTTGATAAAGAGGCCCGCGAGCGTTATCTGGCCTTTGCCTGCTCGCCGCAGGCGCAGTGGCGCGGCAATTTTCGCGAACTCAGCTCATCCGTGGCGCGTATGGCGACGCTGGCCGAGCAGGGGCGCATTACGCAGGCCGTTGCGGAAGAGGAGATTATGCTGCTGAAAGAGAGCTGGCAGCTAACGACGTCTTCTCCTGACATAGCAATGGAAATCGATCTCTTCGATCGCCGGCAGCTGGAAACGGTGCTGGAGGTCTGCCAGCGCAGCGCTTCGCTCTCCGAAGCCGGACGCGAGCTGTTCGCCGTCTCCCGTCAGAAAAAGGCCAATCCTAACGATGCTGACCGCCTGCGCAAGTATTTAGCGCGCTTCGGACTCAGCTGGGAGCTTATCCGCAGCGGAACATGAGCATAATTTGTTTGAATAATATTTCTTAGCACGATAAACAATAGCTATGGCCGGGCTCGATCCCGGCCGGTCAATAACAAGCAAACACAACTTATGTGCAAGGAAAACAACATGCTCGCCACGCTTACGCGGCTGTTCCCATTATGGGCGCTGCTGCTCTCGGTTATCGCTTATTACACGCCATCCACTTTTACTCCCGTTGGCCCTTGGGTCCCGACGCTGCTGATGCTGATTATGTTCGGCATGGGCGTGCATCTGAAAGTCGACGACTTTAAGCGCGTGCTTTCCCGCCCCGCGCCGGTTGCCGCAGGGATTTTTCTCCACTACCTGGTGATGCCGCTCGCCGCCTGGCTGCTGGCGCTGATTTTTCACATGCCGCCGGAGCTTTCCGCCGGCATGGTGCTGGTGGGCAGCGTCGCCAGCGGTACGGCATCCAACGTGATGATCTTTCTGGCAAAAGGCGATGTTGCGCTCTCAGTCACCATCTCCTCGGTATCCACCCTGGTCGGCGTGGTCGCGACGCCGCTGCTGACGCGTCTGTACGTGGATGCGCATATTCAGGTAGATGTGATGGGAATGCTTCTCAGCATTCTGCAAATTGTGGTGATCCCAATTGCACTGGGGCTGGCGGTGCATCATCTGCTGCCGAAAGTGGTGAAGGCGGTGGAACCGTTTCTCCCGGCCTTTTCGATGGTCTGCATTCTGGCGATTATCTGCGCCGTGGTGGCAGGCTCGGCGTCGCATATCGCTTCCGTTGGTTTTGTGGTGATTATCGCCGTTATCCTGCATAACACTATCGGTCTGCTCGGCGGCTACTGGGGCGGGCGACTGTTTGGCTTTGACGAGTCCACCTGCCGCACGCTGGCGATCGAGGTGGGAATGCAGAACTCCGGCCTTGCCGCCGCGCTGGGGAAAATCTACTTTGGCCCGCTGGCCGCGCTGCCCGGGGCGCTGTTCTCGGTCTGGCACAACCTGTCCGGCTCGCTGCTGGCCGGTTACTGGTCAGGGAAGCCGATTGCGGATGAATCGCGTCAAACGGAAAAAGAGAGCTAACAACCCGTAATTTTCCCGGCTTGCGCTGCGCTTAGCCGTATATGGACACCTCCCGTTATGCAAGCCATCTCTGCATTTTGTGTAACGGGGTAAGTTGCGTTCGTATATCCGGCCTCTCTTACGATACCGTCGTATCCGGGCCATGATGTTATCTGCGCAT